>DCTC01000001.1:0-4984 GCA_002329205.1 Candidatus Roizmanbacteria bacterium UBA1450
TCTTTCCCTGCATACATCTTTCGGTATGATCTTTCCAGGTATTGCAGTTTTTACACTCCCGGTAATCCTCACTTATCTGTCCGTTTCTTAGTGGTTTGTTCATATTGATAAATAATTTTTAATCCCAATCCATTTTTGTTTTTCTTGTAATATCCTCAAATACTTCCGGTGTGCATCTCAAAAGAAAAGTAAGTGCTTTTTCACGATTAGTACGGTCTTTTACGGTCAATTTTTTATAATTACCGTCTTGAATATTTATGTGAATATTTATACAGATTTCAGCTTGAGACATTTTTTTGTGTATCGCATACTTCCGGATAACATCTATCACACCCTCTTTAATTCCATATTTTTTAGATAAAGGCATGTGTACGGCATTATGAAAATAAAACCCTCTTTTTTTCTTCAATTTTTTTAACTTTTCTTTATCTGTGGGTTTTACCATGGACTTATAACAAATAACTTATAAAAATCTAAGATAGGCTTTATTTGTATATGCACTCCATGGCCCCCATCCCTGACGGTCAAACATAAACTTGGCATACCTGATATTTGCTTCACAGTCCATAAGCTCATCAATCGGTAAACGATTGGCAAATGCCCGGATTTGCTCCAACTTCGTTTGCTATTTGTCAGCAAGCAAATTTTTAACTGTACTCGGCAACTTAGCAAGATCCTGCCGTGTTCTCTCATAGTCTTTTTTTATAGAAACTATGAACGATTTATTGATTACCTCGCCGTTTTTAAGCTCGACAAACTGACTAGGGGAGAGAGTAATGCCGTTTTTCTCCTCGCCAGTAATAATGAACTCCGTCTTATCAGAAAGTCGCATAATATAGCGCTGATATTTGGGTTCAAGTTCGTCGAATTTCATAGCTTTGTAACCGCAAACTTACCACCTGCTACCTGTTCTTTTTTTAGGTAGGCAATGAGTCTTCCCATCCCTTTTTCAAGCTCGAGGGGTGTCGTAATAGTCGGGGCGAATTGCTTGCCGACTACGAGGGGAAGCGAGCGTATAGCCTGTTCGATCCTTTCAATGCCATGCTCCGTTACCATCCGGTTCAGCGCCGCTCGTTGTGTTTTATTCGAGTAAAGTCGCTTATACGATGGATTTACAGGCTCAAATAGAGCAATTAGCCTATTAATCTCTGCCCCGAGTTTGATATTGTTCTCAGCATCACCTGTAGCAAGCGAATCCTTATCGGAACTTTCAACTTTTATCCCATTTCCGCTTTTTGCGGAAATTTGCAATTTCTCTTCTGTTCTCTTCTGTTCTGTTCTCTTCTGTTCTGTTCTCTTCTGTTCTAATCCCGGACACTCTCCTGACTTTGTCCGGACATTGTCCGGAGTTTGTCGGGATAATTCTTTTTGGCGCTTCTCAACGTCAAAATCTCCCTTGCGTTTTCTTGCGTATTCGTCAAGTCTTCCTAAAATCTTTGGAATACAGAGTCTTCCATTAATTTTGTATACGAGACCTATTTCATTGCAGTATTCCAACATTGTCCGGAGTTTGTCCGGAGTTACTCCGACTTCATCCGCCAATGTCTCTACTGTGTGGACATTCTCAACAAAAGCCCAATCTTCATGATTCTTCTCTTTTATGTTTTCTCCAACAATCTCGAGAAGTTGGAAATATACCCCGTATCCTTCAGCACCAAAAGCTCTTTTCAGGAGCTTGATTCTCGTGTCATTCCTTGCTGTGGTGTCGTGTTTTAACCATTTCATAATTTATGTTATTGTTCTTACCGCCTGAAATTCGCAGGTGAGCTAATAACACGTCGGTATTAACCTACCCGCGACTTACAAGCGGCAAGTGTACTTACAAAGTCCTACCGTCGTCCCCACGCGGTAGTACTTTGCCCCTAACTGTTGGAGAGTTAGGGGCTAGTACAGGAATCGAAATGTTAATGCATCATAGAGATAATCCGGCTAAAAATTCTCGTGCTGCAACTATCTTAGATTTGATTTCTTCAACATCTTGTTCAGAAAAGGAAAACTCATACTCTTTCACTCGTAGTTCTTCTGGGATATCGTCATATATGTAGTTGTGTCTATACTGCTCTTCTTCACCATTTTGAAACTTGAAAGACAACCGGTACAGCTCATCGTTAACAAGGGTGTCTGGAGTATTCACAAGACAATAAGTAAGGGTAGCCTTCTCATGTCCCGTAAGCCACATATACCCAAGCATTTGATAGTAATAATCTTTTCTTGCCTGATCTTCATCAACTGCTGAGAATGTAAAGATATCCCAAGAGGTTTTTATATCAACAAGGTTCGGGCTAATGATATCCGGCGTACCTATGATGTAATCATTCTCAAGTGTTTTTTGATTCTTGAAATATTTGTTACCGGTAACGCGTTCTACCATCGCTATACTATCCGTTTCACACATGATTCCCTTCTGCATATACTTATTAGCAAGTACATCAGTTCTTTCTCGCCCCCATACTTCGCGGATGTATATCTCACGCAGTGCTGCCTTTGTTGTTTCTGATAAGATTTCATCTTTTTTGCGACTTTTAACCATCATGTGTTTTAGTCCTGAAGGATGAAATTTATATGTTGACCAGTCAACGGGTTGGTTCATTTTTTAACCTCCTTTTTCTTTTTTATTTCACTTGTAATCTCTTGTAGCTTGTCGTCATACATTTTCTTGATATCATCATCAACTATAGCCTCTTCACACATTTCAAGCTGTTCAACGGTGGTACTTGTGTTTATGTGTTCAATAATTCGTGATCGCTCTTTCTCTTTTGCAATTTCCTCCGGCGATTCGTCCTTATTGTCTATATACTCATATTCCTCTTCACCTTTGACTACAGCTTGATCAGCAAGTGCCGCTTTTTGCAGCTCTGTTGTCATTGGTCCATATTTAGATACGAGTAACTTAAGAACAGTTTTTCGAGCCATTGAATCAAACTCTTCAATCCATAGCCCATTACCTTTACGAGCTGTTTTAGAGAATTTGACGCCATGATCTTTAAGCTCTTGAGTCGTCATGAGCATCATTTTCTTAAATCCGTTGGTCAGTTCAAAGTACGCAACGTAACCCAGAATTGGTAAAGAATTTCTTTTCACCCCAACATCATCATGCCAGTTGAATATTATTTCGCCGGTCAGTCGGTCATAATATTCAATCTCACCCTCTCTAACATCCGTAACGTTTATCGTTTTATATTGTTTTGTTCGTTGCGCAAGTTGAATAAAGCCTTTATATCCCATCTGGAATTGCGCTTTTTTTTGCCATGTTCCATCTGGCTGTTTCTCGTTGTATGGGATGATGTAGGCAAAACCCAAGTTTTGATTGATCGGTAGATCAAGAGAAGCCGCCGTCATTGCTGCATTGAGAACTGATGCAGGTTCGCACTGTGCAAGCATTTGATTCGTATTGACCGATGCTAAGAGTGAAACCACAAATTGTGACGCTCTCTCGTTAAGCAGTTCTTTAATTTTGTCCTGAACTGAAGGACTGTTTATGTATTTTTTAATGTCGGTTGCCATGTTAGTTTGAGTTATTAATTTCGTAATAAGTTTCATATTCGAGATCTTGATCCGGTTCGTACTCGATGTCTTCTCCACACTCTGTGCAGAAGTACCCGTTTTGATCTTTCTCGAGATTATGAGGGCAGGTATTCATGTTCATACTGTGGTCCCTCCTTGTTCGATAACAACAACCTTGATATCGTCTTCGGCAGCTTGTAACAATAATGCGTGATAACTACACACATAATGTGAATATCCATTTTGCGACTCAAAACAGGTTGTCATTGCGCTTTTACAATGATCGAACCTACATTGATTGTTGACTTTTGATTGTGCTTCCTGTACATTTTTCATAGATTTAATTGAATTGGTTTGTAATAAGCGGGTCGCTCCAACGATCCGCTTTATGCTATAAGGATCAAAAAGAAAATTAATATTACTGCGGTTTGTGCTACAACCTCCTTAATAAGCTGTAGTCTTTTGCTTCTGCGTCGTGGCCATTTAATCATGTTATTTAACACCTCCCTTCCGTCTCTCTTCGTAAACTTCAGGTGCTAATACTTTCACCCATTTAATGATTTGATCCTTTGAGTATCCGAGCTTATTACCAACTTCACGATAAGAACCGGTATCTAGGTTCATATGAGGGAGAGCCCGTAGAACGAGCTTGCCTTTTTCGAGGGATACAATTTTCTGTACATAATTGAGGATTTTTTGTCTCTCGTCTGGTTGTACATCCAGAGTAAGTAGAAGATGTTTTAGTTCTGCGAAGGCTTGAGTAAGAGCAGTCTTATTCTCTTGCAAATCGGCTACACCTATTGTAGAATCGTCCGAATATGAATTGTTTGAGTTGTTCATGCTTAGGCTTAATGCCTAGCATCTTCATGAAGTTATCGGTGCGACCCTGGCGAGAATCGAACTCACAACCTACTCCTTAGAAGGGAGTTGCTCTATCCAATTGAGCTACAGGGTCAGAATTGGACTTTGGACAGTAGTCATTGTCATTAGTACCACAAACTAATGGCCAAAGACCAATGTCCATTTTGGAGCCGACTGTCGGATTCGAACCGACGACCCCCAATTTACAAAATTGGTGCTACTACCACTGAGCTAAGTCGGCGCAAGCCATATTTTATCAAATTTTATTCAATTACGGAAGAAGCGTGTTATCTAGCATTGAAGTTTCGAATTTCAGGGGTTGGCGTACGGGCATTATCGGGAATAATTGCATCTATTACATTATCCTGAAATTCATCTCTGGTCACGAGATATCCGGCACCGGCCGAAGCAGCAAGTAAACCGAAAATAATTAGCGCACGTGCACATCCACCCTGACATCCTCGATCTAGCTCGTGCTGAACAGACTGTGAAATTTTTTCTACATTCATAGGAGTTCTTTAATAAAGTAGGTGCCGCGGGAGAGGGTCGAACTCTCACGCCTTATTCAGGCACTGGATTTTAAGTCCAGCGTGTCTGCCATTCCACCACCGCGGCATAG
>DCTC01000001.1:5088-14695 GCA_002329205.1 Candidatus Roizmanbacteria bacterium UBA1450
ACTGACAGTAATTGCTCGCCTTTCGCGCAAACTGTCAGTTGAACATTCCACCACCGCAGCTATAAGATACGATTATATCAGATCAGTTTCTGCTGATCCATGTCATGTTCAATGATAATATTGAGATGTTTGCACCCCTTCGGTGTAACCACTCGCCCTCGTGGTGTTTTTTTTATAAATCCAATTCTCAAAAGATAAGGTTCAATAAACTCTTCAATAGTACGACGATCTTCTGACAGTGAAGATGCTATGGTATCAATACCGATCGGACTGTTCTGAAAGCGTTCGGCGATCACCCGTAAATATTGAATATCAATATCAGACAAACCCATTTCATCAATCTCCAACAAAGAAAACAGTTTTGATACGACATCTTCATCAACCATCTGATGACCATCCACTTCCACAATATCACGGGCCCGCTTCAATATCCTGTTTGCAACTCGAGGAGTTTTTCTTGAACGTTTGGCTATTTGCATGGCCGCACCTTTATTAATTTTTATGTTCATAAGCTCTGCAGATCGCATGATAATATGCACCATATCTTGATCGGTATAATAATCGAGTCGCAGTAGCAGTCCAAAGCGGTCCCTCATCGGAGCGGATATAAGAGCCAGTTTGGTAGTCGCACCAACAACCGTAATTTTCGGTACAGGAAGCCTGACAGTACGCGCAGACGGGCCTTTCCCGATTACAATATCCAGGAAATAATCTTCGATGACAGGGTAGAGCATTTCTTCAACTGGTTTCGGCAGTCGATGTATTTCATCAATAAATAAGACATCATTATCTTTGAGATTTGTCAAAATAGCAGCCAAATCTCCTGTTTTTGTAATCGCTGCACCTGAGGTGACTCGTATGGTCCCTTGAAGCTCTCGGGCAATTATGTGAGAAAGGGTTGTTTTGCCTATACCGGGTGGGCCGTAAAAAAGAATATGCTCTGCAGGCGTACCGCGGTTCTTTACTGCATCGAGAAATAATTGAAGCGTTTTGACAACATTTTGCTGCCCAACATATTCCTGTAATGTTTCCGGTCTTAAGCTTACTAAATCGTTAGAAGTCGCCATAGTAGTATCATTATACAGGATGATTTTTATAACCCGTCTTTACCGTTTTACGCAGGATTGCTCAGAATTCGTATTGCCTCCTTTATTTTCTCTTCTACAGAGAAATCTCCGTTGAGTTTTGGCAATATTTCTTTGGCTTCTGAAGTACCAAATCCGAGAGAAGTAAGAGCATCTACGACTGTTTGTTCTTCTTTTGAAACATAAGAAGATTCCAGTACAAATTCTGACTTGAACTTTTGCGACAGTTCCAACATGATTTTTAGTGCCGTTTTCTTACCCAAGCCAGGAATACGCGTAAAATATTTAGCATCGTTTGTTTTGACTGCCTGTACAATCTCGTCGACTTTGCTGTTTGAGATAATGGTGTATGCAGATTTCGGACCCACTCCCGATACGTTTATAAGAAGCAGAAAAAGTTTGTATTCCTGTTTGTTTTGAAATCCGAATAATAACTGCACATCTTCTCGAACATGATGATAGGTATATAGTTCAACCGGAGACCCAGGAAAACACTCTGAAAGAAGAGTATTGGTGAAGTACACATAATAATAAACACCGGATGCAGTTTCTATCAAAGCGATATTCCCGTCAATTTCGGAAATAAGTCCCTTAATTTTGCCAATCATACTGCACAGTATAGTGGATACTGGTCAAAGTATCTACTTTTTTCCGTGAATTTTTTTCTCAATATCGTGTATTAGCACCCTTGTGCGATGGACAGCATCAGGATTTACGGAAACTGAAGTGATTCCCTTGCGGACGAGTGTTTCCACAATCTCCGGATAATCAGATGCGGCCTGACCGCAGATGGAACAGGTTATACCTGCATCAGCGCATGTCTCCACAATATGCTCCAGTACGGAGACTACAGCTGGATGGCGCTCATCGTAGATGTTCGAAACATCGGCACTATCTCGGTCAACGCCCAGAAGCATCATCGTCAAGTCATTGGTTCCGATTGACACGCCGTCAATACCCAGATCAATGAATTCCTCAAGCATAATTGCAGCTGCAGGGACCTCTACCATCATCCATAGTTTGAAACCCTTATAGTTGAGCATGCCATGATCTCTGATGATTTCACGAATGCGGACCATTTCCCATGGAACACGAACAAAGGGGATCATCAAATGAACATTGTTGTAACCCTTTTCCCAAATATTTCTCAGAGCATCAAGTTCCAGTGAAAAAACTTCCGGGTCTGCAATATAGCGCGATGCACCACGGTACCCGATCATCGGATTTTCTTCATGCGGTTCATACAAAGCCCCTCCTTTCAAATGCCTGTACTCATTTGTCTTGAAATCTGTTGCCCGATAGACAATCGGTCGCGGAGCAAATGCTTTGGCAAACTTTTCAATTCCATGGGTCAGTTTATTTATAAAGAGTTTTTGCTGTTTCTGTTTAATAAACTCTCTCGGATGAGTACCTATTTCCGCGATCATAAACTCGGCACGAAGCAATCCCACACCATCCACATCCAACTTGGCTGTTTCATTGGCAATCTCCGGTTCAGCAAGATTGGTGTACACTTTTGTAATTGTTTTAATTTTCTTTTCTTCTGCGTGTTTTTTTGCTTCAAGCTTCTCAAGTTGAGCTTTTGTAACAATGCTTCCTTTAAAGATATCTCCTGTCGTTCCGTTTACGGAAACGACCATATTATCTTTAATTTTTTTTGTAGCACCTTCCGCACCGACAACTGCCGGTATTCCGAGCTCTCGTGATACGATTGCTGCATGAGATGTACGACCTCCTTTTTCCGTGACGATAGCCGCCGCTTTCTTCATGGCAGGTACATAATCCGGATTAGTTTGTGGAGCAACAAGAATATCGCCTTTATTGATCTTTGAAATCTCTTTCGGAGACATGATGATATTGGCATGACCGACACCGATACCGGGTGAAGCCGGGGCACCTGACAAAAGAACATCTTTACCGGCACCTGATATTGCATCGTCAGCATTTATTTTGGTTTCTACTGTCGTGATGGGACGTGACTGCACAATAAATACTCTTCCTTTCTCAATAGCCCATTCAATATCCTGTGGGAAGTAATAATGTGTTTCAATATCCTTCACAAGAAGGGCTACTTCCCGGATTTCGTTATCACTGAGTTTTTGAATGGAACCTTCTTTTTTGTTTAGTTTCACTTCCCTGTTACCGTGGCCCGATCTCACAAATTTCAGATTTTGATAGGCCGGTTGTTTTTTGACAATAACAAGAGTATTCTTATCAACTTCATAATGGTCGGGTGTGACTTTTCCTTGGACAATATACTCTCCCAGACCGAAAACAGCTTCAATAACAATTTTCTTTTTATCATTCGTCACAGGATCGATACTAAATGCAATACCTGATTTATCAGACTGAACCATGCGCTGGACTACAGCTGCCAAACCAACTTTAAAATGGTCAAATCCTTTTGTCTCTCGATAATAAATGGCACGGGCTGTAAAAAGTGATGCCCAGCATTCTTTTACCTTTTGAAGAAGATATGTATCACCTTTTACATTCAAAAATGTTTCCTGTTGTCCGGCAAATGATGCATCAGGTAAATCCTCTGCAGTAGCGGATGAACGAACAGCAACTGTGGGTTCTTCATACAAGCCTTTAATTTTACTGAATGTGTGATCCAGAAAACTGGCCTTTTTCTCAAAATATTCTTTTTCTTTCGCGTTCAGATCTTCATAATGAGAAACTATTTCATTTGCCAGCTGTTTTGGCATCTCAGCTTTCAAGATGAGATCACCGATATGATCCGAAGCCTGTTCGATCTCTGTCGGATTCTCATAATTTACAATCGAAAGTATCTGTTTGATTTTATCAGCAAGCTTTGCGCCTTTTATAAATTCAAAATACGCATGGGATGTAACGATAAATCCATACGGAATGGGAAGGTCAGCATTTGTCATCTCGCCGAGATTGGCACCTTTGCCGCCGACTAGGCCGACGTCATCTTTGGCTACCTCCTCAAACCAGACGATCGATTTCTTTTTTGTCATACTTTAATATAAACAAAATTATTCAGGGAGATCAACTGTAAAAACGAAGACTACTATTGATCAATCCGTACCTCTTAAATCTTAACTTTTAACTATTAACTGATAGATCACCACCAATCTCTCATACGCGGATCCATAAAGGAGCCTGTGTCACGTATAACAATTTTTAATTCGCCAGTACGTGCAACGCCTATCTTTTCTCCTGACGACAATGCAGGAAGACTGCCTCTGCCTGCTGCATGTTTCTCGTTGTACAAGGAGACCAAATTCGGATCCGTACAAAAATCTTCAATATGAATGGTGTACCCGTACACAACGTTGTCTTCACGGGTATATTTCAATGTGATACGAGTTGAATCAGCATAAAGCACCAGAACTTGTTTACCGCTGCCGATCGTATATCCCGCTGCAGGGACAACCACTGATTCACCCGGATTTGCACGAAGGCCGATCAGAGTAACCGGCGGATTTTCGATAATGGAACCGCGTGTATTTGCACTAAAATTCCAGTTATATACCCGGTACGTTTGGTAAAAGTCAGGGCCTTTGGCGGGTGAAAAAAATGTTTTAAGCTGAGGTCTTTTGGAATCATAATTCTGAGAAAATGACTGCAGTTCTTTTGCTTCGTCAATCTGTGTATAGCCGCGTAGGCGGAGATTGATATCACCATGATTATTGGCGTTTGCAGTAGGACTTCCTTCTATACTCAAGGAATCATAGCTCTCAGTTGATGTACTCGGACAAGTGACAGCAGGAGGAAGTGGCTGTGTCGGGATTGCCGTATTCGTCGCTTGTGGTATGGCAGTTGGAATCTGCTCTTGCGGAGGTGATGTCGGTTGAATGTTGGTTTGTGTCGGAAGTACCCCTTGAGTAGGATATACCGGAAGAGATGCTGTAGGAGAGGAAGTAACATTGGGAAGCTTCGGTAACCCGAATGTAAATCCCGAAGATGGTGGAGTAGGCGATATGGTGTATTCCGGTTTTTTCGCGAGGAAAGTGGGGGTTTTTTTAATTTGCTGCAAGATATTGGATGCATGGGTACGCATGTAAAACAACTGTGTTTCTGCATCAGGGATGGTGCCAAATGACTGCGAAACGTAGAAGGAAATGACCAAAGTCAAAACAATCTTGACACGGATCAAGGTCACATATTCACGGACGACATTTCTGATTTTCCACATAACTATATATTACATATAAATATCATCTCGATCTACTACGACAAATCCTGTCTTGACCGGCGTATAAATTATTGCTACGATAGGGTAAGAGAACTATGAAAAAACTATTCAATCATAATGGATTTACACTTATTGAGATGATTATAGTTATTTCCATCATCTCCCTTCTGTCAACAGTAGGTATGAACTCATACAATACTGTTCTTCGCAATGCACGAGATACAAAACGAAAAGCCGATCTTCATGAATTTGTCAACGCCATCAAACTTTTTCAAGTACACAACAACCGTGGCCCAAGTGAGACTTCATGGTGTCAGAGCAGCATCGGCACCGACCCAAATCATGGCTGTCCGCCTGATACAATTACGGGCCAATGGGCGCGTGACGCGACCTGGACAGACTTAGTTACGGGTGGATATTTAGAAGAACTCCCTGTTGATCCACTAAATAACGCTACCTACCATTATTATTATGAGCCCAATAACCCGGCTCCAAATTTGGGTGGATGGGTCCGCGCTCGTCTCGAAAGTACGAACGCGTATTATTATGTTTATTGGGAAGCACCATGAAAAGGACTACTGTATTATCTGTCATACTCATAATTTGTGTTGCAATAACAGCTGTTTATTTTTTTATTCAAAATAATTACCAAAAACAGAATAATCGAATTATCCGGCAAGGCGATTCACTTCAAGTTCCAGTTGACATGGTTGATGAAAATGGAGGACCACCTGAGACATCATCGGAATCTTTTCCCTGAACAAGTGATCGATGATGATATTCATCTACTCATATGCAAAAAGGTTTTACTCTTATTGAACTGATTATTGTAATAACTATCATTGGAATAATTATTACATTTGGAATCGGTACATATACACATGTTCAGAGAAGAGCACGAGATGCAAAGCGGGTTAGCGATATTAATTCTGTCATCAAAGCAATAAAGATTTATCGTATACAGACAGGTACATATCCCGGCGATGCCGATGACACCGGGGTCCGCGTATCGAATGGATGTACCAGTGATCTCATCAACGATCTTGTGAATAGAGGTTATCTGGACAGTGCTCCAACTGATCCCTGGGACAATGGTAACTGCAGTGATATTAATGATACTTCCTATTTCTATGGATTTGATGATGCTCACTGCTGTGAGGCAAGTACCTGTATCAGCATCAACCGTTTGGAAACTCAGGAAGCATTTGATTTACTAGACAGGCAACATTCGGGTCGTCTGATTGTAAGCAATGGATGCAATGCAAATATTGGCAATGCCTGCACTACCGAAAGACAATTCCACTACTGTTTTGTTCCCAACTGATATTGACATCACATTCATCTTTTGATATCATACAAATACATGATTTTCAGTCATCACTCATAAGGCACTATCGGAAGCACAACCTGCTCTCCCAACAGCCTCCAAACGATACTAATCAGGTAGTGTGCAAATTGCCCTTGACATTTAAATCAAGCATGGATTAAAATTGGTCTCAGCTTGAATTTATTTCGAGTGTTTTTTTTACCCAAAAAAAACAGGAAGATTTGGATTGTCAAGAATTGAGTCGATTCCGGGCCTATAGCTCAATTGGCTAGAGCGTCGGATTTGCATTCCGAAGGTTTGGGGTTCGACTCCCCATAGGTCCACCCATTGTTAAGTTAACAGTTAACAGTGAAGAGTTAATAAAAAAACTTTTAACTCTTAACTATTAATTTTTAACTAATAATGTTGTTCTTTAACAAAACGTTTAGACTAAAGGTCTTTTTAAATCACGATAGCACTTTGTGTTAACGTGAGAAACATGAAAAGACGTAGGCCATCTTTCATTGAATAAATCCTTTTATTCAATACCGTTTAAATTTCCGAAAGGAACATTTTGACAAACCGAGAGAGATGGGAGAAATCACGCCAATGGTGGATGCCTTGGCAGTTTGAGCCGAAGAAGGACGCGTGTATGAGCGCGAAAACATCGATGAGTCCTCCAACAGACGTTATCAATCGATGATTTCCGAATGGGGAAACCCTCTGAGCAGTAATGCTTGGAATCCCGCTGTTTACAGCGAGGATGGGAACCCGGGGAACTGAAACATCTAAGTACCCGGAGGAAAAGACATCATATCGAGATTCCGTCAGTAGCGGCGAGCGAAAGCGGAACAGCCTAAACCAGGGCTTCGGCTCTGGGGTTGCGGGACTGCAATATCCGATGAATTATTGATAGAAAAATGATCTGGAAAGTTCAGCCATAGAGGGTGAAAGCCCCGTATTTGACATCAATAATTCCGGTAGCAGTATCCCAAGTACCACGGGACACGGCAAATCCTGTGGGAAGCTGGGTCGGTCACGATCCAAGGCTAAACACTCAAACTGACCGATAGTGAACTAGTACCGCGAGGGAAAGGTGAAAAGATCCCCGGGAGGGGAGTGAAATAGTACCTGAAACCATTGGCTAACAAACAGACAAAGCCCTGCTTAGCGGGGTGATGTCGTGCCTATTGAAGAATGAGTCAGCGAGTTTTCCGACAAGTGCTCTTAGTTTAACCAAGCTTTTCTTGGGAAGGCGCAGCGAAAGCGAGTCCTAATAGGGCGAATTTGCACTGTCGGGAAGACCCGAAACCAGGTGATCTAACCATGAGCAGGATGAAGCGTACCGAGAGGTACGTGGAGGTCCGCACCCGTTGCCGTTGAAATGGCTTGGGACGACTTGTGGTTAGCGGTAATATGCCAATCGAACCTGGAAATAGCTGGTTCTCCCCGAGATATATTTAGGTATAGCCTCTTGTTTTTAAGCCATGGGGTAGAGCTACTGGATGGTTGTGGCGGCAGCAATGCTGTCACTACTAACCAAACTCCGAATACATGGTGGTCAGCAAGGGAGTCAGATCTGCCCGTATAATCGGGTATGGTCCAAAGGGAAACAACCCAGACTCTCGTCTAAGGTTCCAAAATATCTGTTAAGTGGAAAAGGCCGTTTTGTTTCCAACACAGCAGGGAGGTTGGCTCAGAAGCAGCCACCCTTTAAAGAGTGCGTAACAGCTCACCTGAATAGTCCCCGGCTTGCCGGGGTTGGAGACATTGCGCCGAAAATGATCGGAGCTCAAACAGATTACCGAAGACAGAGATTTATCCCGACACACGTCGGGGTGAGTGGTAGGGGAGCGTTCTTATTGCGCTGAAGCAGTACTGTAAGGTGCTGTGGAGCGGTGAGAAGTGAGAATGCTGACATGAGTAGTGATTCTCCCGATGAAAACTCGGGATGCCGAAAGTTCAAGGTTTCCTCAGCAACGTCAGTCGACTGAGGGTTAGTCGGATCTAACCGGATGCCCGAGCGGGTATTCGGGATGTACAAGCAGTTAATATTCTGCTACTACTGTTAACGCGTTATTACGCATATACTGACGAAGTTTGCTAATCAGAGCTTCCTATATGGGAGTCTAAGCAGTGAGTCCTCGGACAAGCTGTGAATGCAACTCCGCCTCTGGCGGGGGAGTTTGACGACGTAAGCTTCCGGGAAAAGGTATTATGCGGAGTTTTAGCAGTATCCGTACCGCAAACCGACACAGGTGAACAGGTCGAGTAGACCTAGGCATACGGGTGATGGTGGTTCAAGGAACTCGGCAAAAAAGCTGAGCGTAAGCTTTGCAATATGCTCTACCCGCCTCTGGCGGGTCGCAGCGAAAGTTTTTCAACCGACTGTTTAGCAAAAACACAGGCTCCTGCAAACCAGAAATGGGACGTATAGGAGCTGAGGCCTGTCCGGTGCTGGTAAGTTAACCGTTGGGGTTGACCACTTCCATTTGGTAGTGCGAGGCTCTGGCGTAAGCTCCAGTGAACGACAGCTCTAACCCTGAGAGTTCTAAGGTAGCGTAGCCCCTTGCCGGGTAAGTTCCGGCCTGCATGAAAGGCTTAACGAGTTGAAAACTGTCTTGAACCATTGCCCGACGAAATTGAAATGGCTGTGAAGATGCGGCCTACCTACACATGGACAAAAAGACCCCGAGAGCTTTACTGAAACTTGACATTGGTGCGAAGATAAGAACTGTCGAGAATAGGAGGGAGACTTCGGTCAACAGTGGAATACCTCTCTTTCTTATTTTCTCACCTGATCTTTTACAAAAGGAAACAGTGTTAGGTGGTCAGTTTACCTGGGGCGGGTCCCTCCAAAAAGGTAACGGAGGGGCACAAAGGTTGGCTTATTCCGGATGGAAATCGGAATGAATGTGCATACGCATAAGCCAGCTTGACTGCGAGAGTGACTGCTCGAGCAGGTGCGAAAGCAGGTGTAAGTGATCCCCCAAACGCTTGTGATTGGCGTTGGGGCTTAACGGATAAAAGCTACCTCGGGGATAACAGGCT
>DCTC01000001.1:14793-86030 GCA_002329205.1 Candidatus Roizmanbacteria bacterium UBA1450
TTCCCTAGTACGAGAGGACCGGGAAGAAGGAATCCCTGGTGTACCGGTTGTCCCACAAGGGCATCGCCGGGTAGCTATATTCCTACGGGATAAGCACTGAAAGCATCTCAAGTGCGAAGCCTACTCCAAGATTAGGAATCCATATCAGTCCGCCAGAAGACTACTGGTTTGATAGGCTTCAGATGTAAGTGTAGCAATACATTTAGTCGAGAAGTACTAACGGACGATCTCCCATCTCTCTTGTTTGTCAAACAGAGAATTTTCTGTCATCCTGAACTTGTTTCAGGATCCAGGAACAAAGGAGAAGGTTTACGTCAAAAAGACATAGGTTTGAACGACAATAAAAAAGCACAGCTTAGGCTGTGCTTTTTTTTGGGAAAAATACTTATTATGAACTACTTATTCAGTAATATCCATTATTTCAGAATACAGTATTTTTTCCTGTTTACATTGATCCAGCGATACCTGATTCCACTGTTGATTATTAATTTCACATTGCGTATAGACAGTTGTTTTAAGTCGATAGGTACCAGGTTCACTTGGAGATAATTGATCACTGCAGTTTTTTAAAGGAGCAAGATAACCGAAAAGCGGATATCCTCTTGCAGAGTCGTAGGGAACACATTCTAATTCTGAACTAATAGGAGTTATAAACTGATCACACAATCGAATCCATTTGCCATTCTCAAAATGTTCTAAGTAGGTATGACCCTCCCTTGTGCAAATAGGTTCACCCTGCTTCAAAGGTGTAAACAAGCTAGCATCTATCCCTGGAACACTTCCAGCAATAATTGGAGGAGGCGCACTGGGATAGTGAGTAGGATACAGAGAAGGTATACGAAGAGATGTATTTGATATGGTAATTTTCCATTCTTGCTGATTCTCTAAACCCGTGGTCTCAACATTATGCTGTTTGGGATTAAAAATATTTATTGAACGTCGATTAATAACCGAAGGCTTATAAGTTTGAAGATTGGGTAATGAAAGCATTACAATGCCAAAAAGTAATATGATAATCGCTACAATGTAATACGAAATTTTGAGCATATATCATCATATTACACTATTCCTGCACCAAATCTCACAAAGATAGTTATATAGATATGGCAAAATCAATTCAATATTTCAGTATCCATTTGAAGTGTATACTCTAACTATGGTGTATGTCACAAAACGATTTATTATCTTTATCCTCATTCTAATTACGGGATTTCTCATTCTTTTCTCCTACTTCTTTACCGGATCACGCGCTGATCGTCTTACCTCAAATGAAGAATATATAAAATCCTTGGAAGAAGCATCACGTGGAAAGCAGCTTGCAGGACAGCAGCCTCTCCCGATGCTATCACCGACCCAAGCAACGGAGACTGAACAAGCTCAACCGAACAACCTATTTGAGGAATTAATCTTTCAGATTAAAGCCTTGTTTAAAGCACGGTGAGCTCTTTCGAAAATTTCGTCAATGTTTCCGCCCGACCGTCAATAATTGCAACGGTATCTTCAATTCTCATACCCCATTTCCCTTCATAATAAATACCCGGTTCAATTGTTAATATCATATTGTTTTGTAATGTCTCAGTTACTGTACGTGCAGCCCGAATACCCTCATGAACCTCCAAACCGACTCCGTGACCTGTGGAGTGAGGTATAGTGGGATATCCTTTATCAACTAACCCCTGTCTTGCAACGGCGTCTATGTCTTCCATTTTTATATTCAGATACAGGGAATCAATAGTTTTCTTCTGAATACTCAAAAGTTCATCATAAGCCTTTTTCTGTTCTTCTGTAGGTTTTCCCTGAAAAAACACCCGAGTGATATCTGAACAATAATTGTTATACGTAATTCCCAAATCAATAAGAATGATCGAATTTTTCTTGAGAACCCCGTCACTCACTTTATTGTTATAGTGAGGGAGAGCACTATGTTCGTCGAACGCGACAATCGGATCAAAAGAAAAATCAAGCTTTCTTTTTCGTATCCAGTCCTCCATATGATGGATAATCTCATGTTCATAAGCACCGGGCTTCAGATAAGATACTATATCTTTTAAGCATTCATCGGTATACACGGCTGCTTTTCTCATGAATGCAAGTTCATCATCATCTTTCAGGTTTCGATATTGCATAACATCATTCGAAATCGGTTGCATTTTGGTATTTGGTAATGCTTTCTGCAGGTATTCATACCATGCATATGACAGATCATGTTTTTCGAACCCGAGATGACGAATATTTTTTTGTAAAATAATATCTGTCAGTATCTGGATAAAAGTTCTGTCAGGACCGTGTATCATGACAACAATTCCTTTTGTGTTTTGAAAATATATGCGAGCCTCTGTTTCGTAGCGTGTGTCTGTGATAAAGAACACCGTATCTGGTGTTACAAGTAACTTTACCTCTTTTTCATGAGGTGACAATGTCTTACATCCGGTCAGATAAAGAATGTTATAAAAATCCGTTACCAAAAAAGCATCTACCTTTTGTGAAGCTATATTGGATTGTACATTCTTCCTTCTTTTTTGATAATTCATATTCGTATTGTATCATTAGAGCATGAAACTTATCTCAATTGATCCGGGCTTCGACAAAGTCGGATATGCAATTTTTGATAAAACAGGAAATGGTAATTCTGATTTTATCTATATTACTTCTGATCTGATAAAAACATCGCCTAAATCGAAACACGAAGTACGGCTTAAAAAGGTATATGAAGAGCTTGAAAAGGTAATAGAGAGATACCAGCCGAAAGTGATGGTAATCGAACAACTTTTTATGTTTAAAAATCAGAAAACTGTCATCAAAGTTGCTCAAGCTATCGGAGTGATCGAGTTGGTTGCTTCGCTTTATGATCTGCAGATCGAACGCCTTACACCACTTCAAATTAAACAAATGGTTACAGGGTACGGAAACGCAGACAAAAAATCGGTGCAGAAAATGATCGAACTTACATTATCAGATAAAATACAGATCAAAGATGATGATCAGGCCGATGCAATAGCGTGCGGACTGGCATACTGTTATACAAATCATTTCTCCTAATTACTCCCAATCACTCCAGTGTTGCCCGGCTTCAAAGAGTTCCTGTTGACTCGGAATGTTTCGATAGGCACTGTGATGAGAATGGATATCAGCATCCAGCAGTTCATGGAGATCTGTACCGTTTGCTTTATGCAATGCAATATCATCTTCATTCAAACCTCGAAGTTTCAGAAGTTCCTCAATAGGAACAAGGATATTTTTTTCCATAAGTAATATATATTCAATATGTATATTCAATTATACCAAAATCACTCTACTTTCGTATTCATATCCAGTATGCAGTGAAGAGATCAGTTAGCTCCAAGTTTAGTGATTATAGAGACCGCATATTCAGCACCTGCTTTCATAGAAGATTTTACGTCCTGTGTCTGAATATATGAAGCAATAAACCCGGCTGTATATCCGTCACCTGCGCCGGTAGTATCAACCACATCTTTTGTTTTTACTGCGGGTTGACGATAAACTTTTCCTTCATAATAAGCATAACTTCCCTTTTTCCCGTCTGTTATGACAAGAAGGTCATCCTCATTGAAAGGAGCATACTTTTTGACAATATTTTCATCAAAATCGATACTTTCATACGGTTTTTTGATAAGGTCCGCATACTCGTAACCATTTATGATCATGACATCTACATAGCGCGCAAAATGCATGATTTGTTCGATGGGACGACGACAGTCAGTGACATTGAGATTCGCAAATACTTGAATATTGTGTTTTTTTGCAAATCTCAAGATATCAATTCGCTCCGTCAATGCGACCTTTGATAGATTTGCCATATACAGATTTTTTCCTTTCAAGATTTTTTCAAAATCCGATTCCTTTTCGATTATGTGCTGATGTGGTGTCCGATAATTTATGACTGTTTTCTCTCCAGTTTTGTTGAGTAAAATCGAAGAAATATTGATATATTCCTCTTCCAGATCGCACAAGTCCTTGTGTGCAACTTTTGCCTCATCAAGGCCTTCAAGAATAAGTCTCTTGAATGGATTATTGCCGATTTTTGCGATGACGCCTGCCTTCAACCCTGCCTTAACAACTCCGATAGCTACATTGGCTCCTCCACCTCCAAGACCTTCATAAAAATGGTCTGCAAAGTATTTGCCCCCCACAGCCAGTTCCAATCTTCCATCATGTTCTGTGATAGACTCTCCTTTGTAATAGAGATCAATCGTTACGGTTCCGATAGTAAGTAAATCAAGCATAAAAATAGTATACCGTATAACGTGTTGCGTGCAACGTAGTATTCCAGAAAAAATGAGTAACACGCTTAACGTTACACGATATGTGTTATGCGTTATAATAACTGCATGCTGACTATCATTGCCGGAGAAGATACAGTTGTATCAAGACAGAAACTTCAGGAACTTCGTGAACAATACAAAAAGAAAGGATACAGCATAGATCAGGTACCTGTTGTCGAAATTCCAGAGCTTCTGAAAAATGCAGAGGGAGTCACCAATCTCTTCGGACAGGCATCCGTATACATCGTGGAGAATGTATCATCCAAATATAAAGGCAGAGCTAAAACACCATTCAAAGAAGCTGTCCAGGAGCTTGCAAAAAGCCAGTCAATCCATCTTATCGACTGGGAAGATGGTAAATCAGCTTATGACCTTTCTTCATTAAAAAAAATTGCCACAACTTTTTATGAAGCAAAGCCGGCAAAAAATATTTTTGAGCTTCTTGATGCCTGTTATCCGGGCAACCTGACGCAGTTTTTACAGGCACTTGAGATCGTGAACCAGTCACAGGACATCGGTTTTATCTATGCACTCTTGTACAAACACATACGCAAATTGATACTGACTGCTGAAGGAATCGCAGACAGTAAAACACCACCATGGCAACGTGGCAAACTAACATATCAAGCACAGAAATGGGACAAGAATAAACTGATACAATTTTATGAAGGTCTGGCCCGTATAGATATTTCCATGAAGACTAGTTCAACGACGTATGACCTCCGCGAATCAATTGAGCTTCTGGTATGTTATTATTTGAAATAAGATATGTCGCATTTAAGTGAACGAAACTTTACCTATGCAGCAACGGCAACTTTTTTATCAGGAGCCGGTTTAGCTTCCGCGCATCTGATAGAACGTTTTACGGAATATGACAATGCTCCTAAACTGTTGGCCGGTGCTGCACTTATTGCATACGCAGTCGCACTTGGATTTTGGAAAGAGGAAGAGAGAGATAGGGAAGTGGAAAAACAAATGAATTACTTCAATAACCAATAATTATTATTTATTTGCACAGTTATGAACACAATTGATACAAAGATATTTAAGGCATATGATATCCGCGGAATTTATCCTGCCCAGATCAACGAACAGGTCATGGAAGATATCATGCGGGCGATTTATACTTTCCTTGCTGATGAAATTGGAAAAAAAGATTTCACAATCGTACTCGGACGTGATATGCGATTATCCTCACCGGCACTTCATGAAATTGCAAGAGAAACACTGAAGAAATCCGGCGCAAAAGTGATCGATATCGGTCTTGCCGCTACACCAACCGTTTATTTTGCCGTAAAACAGTATGATTATGATGCAGGTATCCAAATAAGTGCTTCACACAATCCAAAGGATTACAATGGAATAAAAATCGTACGACGGGACGGGGACAGTATCGTAAAAATCGGCAAAGAAACCGGAATGCCGAAGATAACTGAACTTGCTGTAAATAAGACGTTTAGTGAATACACCTACGACGGGACTATAATGGAAAAAGATGATGTACTACGGGAGGAGATCAATAAAGCAATGGATGCGATCAATGTAGAAGATATATCTGAACTTAAGATCGTAGCCGATCCAGCAAACTCAATGGGAATAATTCCGTTGCAGGAACTGTTTGACCGGATCAACACAGAATTTATTACCATCAATTTTGAACTTGACGGGACTTTTCCCGCACATCAGGCAGATCCTCTCCAGCACAAGACACTGAGACAGCTTCAGGATAAAGTTCAAGAAACCGGCGCTGATCTGGGAATCTGTACCGACGGCGATGCTGACCGTGCAATGTTTATCAATGAAAAAGGAGAAATCATACCAGCGACTCTCATCACGACCCTCATCGCAGGTGAAATCCTCCGCGACAATCCCGGTGAACGAATTTTGGTTGATATTCGATATATCCGCAATGTCGAAGATATTGTAAGACAAATGGGCGGAGAAGTAGGCTATACTCCAGTCGGTCATGCATTGATCACGAAACAAGTCAATCAAGAAGATGCCGTTTTTGCCGGAGAGTCATCCGGACATTACTATTTTAGATCTATGGGAGGATGTGAAAGCACCATTCGTGTAATTCTCTATGTGCTTCGTGTTCTTGCACGTGAACAAAAACCTATATCAGAGATACTTTCAGATCTTCAGACGTCCGTCGAATCAGGAGAAACAAACTTTGAATTGACTGAAGGAACAAAACCGCAAGATGTAATGGAGAATATCAAAAAGCAATATTCAGACGGTGAACTAAATACGCTTGACGGTATCGCCATAACATATCCGGATTGGCGATTCAGCGTCCGGAGCTCAAATACGGAACCAGTCGTCCGGTTGAATATTGAAGGAAAATCTCCTGATATTGTTAAACAGAAAGAAATGGAACTGAAAAAGATCATCCTTGATATGGGTGCATCAGTTGTGGAGTAATGTTCAGAATTTTCGGCTTTGTTGCAGTATAATAGTACTTTGCAGGAGATTAAATATGCCAGAACAAGAAGGTAATCAAGCTAGTAATCAGAAAACGGTAATTGAACTTTCTGACGTTACGGAAAAACTTTTTCAAGCTCTCAACAAGATAAAAGGCCGCCCGCCTACAGACGAATTTTCAAAAATAACAGTTTCCCAGACTGTGTCTTTCCTGGCCCTTGCATATGAGAAGGTCAGAAACGCAATTGAGTATAGGGAAGACCACCTTATCCGCCGAGCTGCAATAGAACGTATTCTTAAACGTCGTCTTTCACTGAATCCTGAAGGAAAAAATGAAGCGGAAAATGTACTGAGAGAACTGCTGTGGGCGCGATATTTTGCCAACGGCTCGCTCGATGAAGGAGATATCCAGGATATACAGACAATTATCCAGAAATATATTACTATACGTAGCAGACTGTTACGGGGACGCAGTAGCAAAAGTAAAGGATTTATTGCCGACTTTCTGATCGAACTCATCACGGCAGAAATTGAAGAATTTCTTACTCCCGCAGAATCTCAGCGTGAAGCTGATTTCGGCTACTATATCTTTCAGACATTGAAGGACAAAGTAAAAATTGAGGATGTAAAAGAATCTCAAAAAGACACCTTCCTTTTTATAGCCATTGAGAAAGCATATCGAAAAAGCGATCAGGCATATCAGCGCTATCATTTATTCCGGCTTTTTTACAAACCGTTATCTCAATACTCTGAACAAGAACTGGAAACACTTATTACCAAACTCCCTGATATTTTTAAAAAAATTGACGAGCTGATCGCGAATCCCACTGTAGAAAAACTGGTACGGTTCGTGCGCAAACAACTGCCACCGTTTCTTATCATTTTTTCTATTCTCAGGGACCACAAGGAAGACCCTAAAACATTGTTTTCCGATAAAAATAAATTGTGGGCAAAAGTAGAGCAGGTTGCGCGAGATAAATATGCACAAGTTCGCTCGAGACTCAACGTACTCGCATTCAGAAGCCTTATCTATATCTTCGTTACCAAAATGGTTTTCGCTTTGATTCTTGAAGTCCCGGTGTCTCAAATCCTTTACAATCATGTCAATTATCTGGCAATCCGTATAAACAGCCTTGCTCCGCCTATTTTTATGCTTTTTATAATTCTAACCGTTTCGGTACCCGGAGAGAATAACACAAAAAGGCTTTTTTTACGGATTGTGGACATTATTGACAAAGACTCTACATTTGAAAAAGCAACTGCATTTATCACGAAAAAAGTTAAAAATAAACGGCCGATTCTCCTTTTCGGTTTCACAATTCTGTACTTATCTACGTTTATTGTGACGTTGTATCTTATTCACCTGATACTGCAACTTGTGGATTTCAATCTGTTGAGTGAAGCACTTTTTATATTCTTCATCAGTGTAGTCGCATTTTTTGCCTATCGTATCAAGCAAATTGCCAATATGTATCGTCTAACTGAAAAAGGCAGCTTCTTTTCTCCAATCGTTGACTTTTTCTTTATGCCAATTTTATCTCTCGGAAAATTTTTCAGCGAGGGTGTCTCGAAAATCAACTTTTTCATTGTTATCTTTGATTTCATTATAGAAGCTCCTTTCAAACTGATTATCGAGGTGATCGAAGAATGGATTACCTTTGTCCGTCAAAAAAAGGAAGAAATTGTTTGATCACTTTTTTTGTGAATTATTTGAAGCAACACCAATTTCTTCAACCTCATCTGTTGCATTAATCAGATCTATCTTACGCAAATTTACTCCCTGTTTTTTTACCGAAACCAACCCGTTTATAATGCGTCTGGCCTTAATAGCATCTTTTTGCCAAAGATAGTTCACCGGTTCCGGTTGCTGAATATATGCTTCCATCTCGATAACAAGAGAAGCAAAAAACAAGCCTGTAGTCGTTGTTGCTTTTACAATATCTTCAAAAGGGATTGAGGTTGTCTGAGTTGACAAAAAAAACAACCCATGCTTTACATCAACTTTATTTTCATCAATAATTATTTCATCCGGAAAAAAATCGAAAGGAAATACAGATTTACATCTATAAAGAATATGCTGGGATCCCTTCAAAGTATGCTCAAATTTTTCTACTTCTCGTTTCTCGCCGGTAACTGAAGTAGAAATCTCTTGTGTTTCCTCTGTTGTTTTATTATTAGCATGTTTCATAGCTTGACTATATCAAACTCATGCAAAAAACAGCATAATAATTTGTAAATGTTTTATAATAAACCCTTATGGATTCGTTTTGGACAAAAAAACAATTAATTGGCCTTTCTCCGATGGACGGCGTTACGGATGCAGCTTTCCGGTATATAACCGACAAGTATGGCAAACCAGACATTCTGTTTACAGAATTTGTACCAGTCGAAGGGCTTGCCCGCGGTGCTACAAAACTGCTTCAGAGCTTTGTACATCATGCGACGGACACACCGACAATCGCACAGATTTACGGAACCGACCTCAATGCATATTACCAGGCAGCAATCGTAGCAGCCGAGCTCGGTTTTGACGGCATTGATATCAATATGGGTTGTCCCGATAGAGCAGTTGCACGAAAAGGTGCCGGTGCAGGTCTTATAAAAACTCCAAGACTTGCACAGGATATTATTCGCACTGTAAAAAGAGCTGTAATAGATTGGAGTGAAGGTCAAAGTATGGAAAAAGTACAGGTTCATGACGAAATAACCCAAACCATACTGAAATATCGAAAAACATATCAGTTCCATGTCACAAAAAAGATACTGCCTGTGTCTGTCAAAACCCGAATAGGGTATGATACGGTTGTAACTGAAGACTGGATGAACTACCTGCTGGAGGCCGGACCTATCGCGATATCCGTCCATGGAAGAACTCTAGCACAAATGTACACGGGGAGAGCGGACTGGGATGAAATCGGAAAAGCGGCAGCTTTAGCTCATGATTCAACTATTCGCCTCCTGGGAAACGGTGATATCAGCTCCCTTACTGAAGCAAAACAGAAGCTCAAAACCTATAGATTGGATGGTATCCTTATCGGCAGAGCGTCTTTCGGCAACCCGTGGATTTTTTCTGATACTGTGGCAGATTATAAGACGCGATTGAAAACGGCACTCGAACATGCGGAAATATTTGCCGAGCTGTTGCCAGATGCACATTTTGTATCACTCCGTAAACATATGGCCTGGTATTGCCGCGGCTTTGACCATGCTGCCGAAGTAAGGGAAAAACTTATGCATATTAATACGGTGGACGATGTCCGCCGCATTTTGAGAGAGATTGTTTAAATAGTTCTTCTCAAAAAACTCTGAAGTGACTCAAATTGTTCGGGATTATAGATCGAGACCGGAATGACTTCCTTTTGATATGATTTCAGTGTATGTATAAGTTCTTTTTGTTTTTTCTCATCTACAAGGTCTGTTTTTGTTAATAGAATTATTTGCTCCTTTGCAGCAAGGCCCGGATTGTAGCTTGCAAGTTCATATTGGACAGTCTCATAATCACGTTTGATATTCTCAGAATTCGCCGCGATACAATGGAGAATTACCGGTACTTTTTCTACATGTTTTAGAAATTTGAAACCCAATCCTTTCCCCTTAGATGCGCCTTCAATAAGTCCCGGAATATCCGCGATGACTTTATTCTCGAAAACACCGAGATTCGGTTCGAGTGTCGTAAATGCATACATGGCCGTTTTAACTTTTGCTGAGGTAAGCTCGTTGAGCAAACTGCTTTTTCCTGCATTTGGCAAACCTACCAGTCCGAAATCAGCTATCAATCTCAAAACTGTTCGAAATGATCTGGACTGTCCTGGTTCTCCTTGTTCAAATTCTCGAGGAACCTGATGTGTCGAAGTGGCAAATGATGTATTTCCGCGTCCACCTTGTCCGCCTCGGGCAAGAAGATAAATGCGTTCATCGTCATTGATTTCAATCTCAAATCCTGTCTCGATATCCTTCAATAAAGTCCCAACAGGTACAGTAAGGATTACGTCTTCACCGTCTCGTCCGTTTTTACGAAAGCTTTGCCCCGGCTGTCCATCTTCGGCTTTATACGTCTTTGCGCCCATATATTTATGTAGGTCAGCCATTTGACGGTCACCTTTGACCAAGACACTTCCGCCATTTCCTCCCGGGCCTCCGCTCGGTCCTTTTTTCATGGGAAAGAATGCGACAGCGCCATTACCACCGCTTCCACCTTTTACTTTGATAATTACTTCATCTATAAACATATAGTCATATTATAGAGCGACACGCGGATAATATCCAGTTAGAAGATTATAAAAGCACGTTTCTTGTTTCAAGTTTTGTTATAATAAACAGCATCTATGGAACTTGTGATTATTATTATACTTATACTACTTAACGGATTTTTATCCATGTCTGAAGTCGCGCTGATATCTACTAAAAAGTCACGGCTCAAACATCTCGCAGAAGAAGGCAATAAAAATGCTGAAATTGCTCTTCAGATGGCTGAAAACCCAAACCGTTTTTTTTCAACCGTTCAGGTCGGAATTACTCTTATCGGAATATTGACCGGTGCATTTGGAGGACTGGCACTCTCAGAACCGGTTTCAGTTTTCTTTTATCGGATCGGAATCCCGCCCAAAGCTGCTGAATCACTCGGTTTAGCGCTTGTCGTTGTCGGTATAACGTATTTTTCGCTCGTTATCGGCGAACTGGTTCCGAAACGTCTCGGAATGGGATTTTCTGATAGAGTAGCTCTTCTCATGGCAGGCCCTATGTTTACACTGGCACGTGTATTTCATCCTTTTGTTGAAATCCTTACCAAATCTACTGATTTTGTAATGCATGTTCTGCATATCAAAACAAAGAAAAATCTCCCGGTAAGTGAGGAAGAAGTTCGGATGCTAATTCAGGAAGGAGCGCAGCTTGGGGTTTTTGAAGCTGTTGAAAAAAACATTGTTGAGAAAGTTCTCAATATTGGCGATGCAAAAGTAACAGCACTTATGCGAGCACGTAATAAAGTGATGTGGCTCGATGTAAATGCCTCAGATACCGAACTCACGGAAACGATTCTCGAGCATCAATACTCCTATTTCCCGGTATCTGACGGAGAACTAGACAATATTATCGGTGTGCTGCGCACGGATTCGTTCCTGGCCGAAACTATCGAGAAAAAGGGTAAAAAGCTCAATATCAGACAATTGCTTCACAAGCCGCTTCTTATTCCCAAAAATAAAAAAGTTCTTGACGCATTGGAATTGTTTAAACGAATGCGAATACATTTGGGGATTATTATCGACGAGTACGGCAATGTGCAAGGAATTATTACCTTAACTGATATTCTGGAATCAATTGTGGGAGATATACCGGATATCAATGAACAGGAGGATGCTCAAATTATACGTCGAAGCAAAAATACCTGGTACGTGGACGGACTGGTATCAACTGCTTATTTTAAGGATCACTTCAAGATCGAAGAGCTGCCTGATGAAGAAGAGGAGGAATACAACACGATCGGCGGCTTCGTCATGAACAGCTTGGGACGGGTCCCGATCACCGGTGACAAAGTAACGCTCAATGGCTATCAAATTGAAGTTGCAGATATGGACGGTCATCGCGTGGATAAAGTACTTGTACAAAAACTCTAGTCACATAAATCCTTCTTATATCTGTTTCGGTACGATTGATTGAATCACGTATGATCCCTGTGTAGACATGTATTGGTAGGAGGATATCTGTGTCGATCTATTTCGGGCTGTTCGAACCGATAGCATATTTCCCCAATCTCCAGGCCTACATCCATTACCTCCCCGTACCATGAAATAATACTCAGTGTTCGGCGTCAGATGATTGATTTTATAATGAATAGCTCCCGTACTCCGCACTTGGGGAAATTCTACCCCGTAAATCCATTCATGAGCCTTGCGTCCGTAAGCAATATAAAAGGATGTATATTTTCTCGGTGGTGGTGTTGCACAAAAAAAGCCGGGATAACCCGGCTTTCATTTGGACAATAAATAAATATTAGAGTGTATCATGGGGATCTACCAAAGATCCATCACCCCATTCCATCACTGCAGCATTTTCATTGGCATGTTCGCCTCCTTGTCCCGGGACTGCCATACGATGGTTTTCCCAGTCAAATCTGACATCAGGATTGTTGTTGTTTACATAATGCATACCATAGTCATTGGTGAATGCTCCTTTACCGAACATGGCCGGTACGGCAAGCAGTATAAACACTAGTACAGTTGTATATTTCATGAATTACTTCACCTCCTTTCTGATTACTGATTTAACTTTACTCGAATATGAAGGTCATATCGAAAGAGAACTATAAAAACTAGGTAAGAAAAATAAGTATGATATAGCCACTCAGATCAAGCTATGTTATTCTTAAGCCATGGATCGACTTAAACCTTTTCCACTTACGGAGCAAATTACATCCAGAAAACTTATAAACGGCAGTCTCGTTGCAGCGATGATATTTTTGGGGGCTTGCAATGATGGAGGAGAGCCGACTCGTGAGCCTGTCCTATGGGTCCCGGAACGGATACGGTGCGGCAATGGTGAAGGCTACGTCACTCACGAAGAAGACGGATGGGCTTTTCATGATGAACGGATTATCGAAGATGAACCACAGATCAGAAGAGGAATATTCTCACAAGCAGAAGCGATCGGGCATTGCACGACAGAGGGAATTCGTAGCCAGGGAAAATAATTCATAATTTCCCCTCGGGGACTAGGTATTACATACTGTTGCTTCTCATCCCCGTACCTTGTGAGTCCGCGGGGATTCGAACCCCGAACCAATAGCTTAAGAGGCTACTGCTCTGCCGTTGAGCTACGGACCCGTTTTAGTCTTTGGTCTATAGACTTTGGTCGTTGGAACTTTTTGATCTCAATATTTTATCAGTACCAAAGATTCTTTCCAAACATTAAGTTTCTCAAACTTATGTATAAGTACTATTGTCAATCGTCCAAAGACCAATGTCCAACATGGTGCCCCTAGAGGGAATCGAACCCCCATCACTGGTTCCGAAGACCAGTGCTCTATCCTTTAAGCTATAGGGGCAAATATGCTGTCATATCTGCAAATAACCCGATATTCCAAGAATGTAGATATTATACTATACATATCATGCTGAGCGAAGCGCTATATATTTTTTCCGTCCTGGCCTTGTTGATCTTTCTGGTATGGGCAAGTGTCTACATCATATCACTCATAGTTTCCTGGTTCCGAGGTGCTCCCTATGTCCCGACAGCCGATCGTGAAGTCTCTCGAATTCTGAATCATTTACATCCTGACAAAAATGATTACTTTCTGGAGCTCGGTTGTGGAGACGGTCGTGTATTGAGAAAAGCTGCACAAATATATGGGGTGCGTGGCAAAGGTGTAGATATCAATCCTATTGTCTTATCCAAAGCAAAAATCCTGTGTTCTTTCCAGAAGCTACAAGGCATTCATTTCTCAGCGGAAGATGTAAAAGAGACTGATTTTTCAGATGCTGATATTATTTATATATTTTTATTTCCGAAACTTGTACAAGAGCTACGGGATAAATTATTGAATAAAACGAAAAAGAACGTGACAATTGTCTCACATGGCTTTAAAATTCCTTATCTGAATACATATCAGTCCGAAGTCTTGGCAGGTCCCAAATTCAAGACATATATTTATCGCAAACCCCACAATTAGTGTTTGACAAACCTATTTATATCAATATATAGTGATTTTATGGCAAAAAAATTAAGCGTTCTTTTATCAATATTTCTGTTTACTGCGGGCTTGAATATATCTATTGCCGGGTACGTACATGCAACTTCGATAAAAAATACCCAAATCACGATCATCCTGCAGGAGTTTGCCAGCTTGTCAGGAGATGAATTCTCCAATGAAGATATCGAATACTATATTGATGACAACGTGAAAGACAGAAGAGTAGCAGTACTCAAAGCTTTTTTCCGCAAATATGACTCACCGCTCTATGATCATGCAGATTTTATTGTAAAAGTATCTGATGAGTACGGGCTCGACTACCGGCTTATCCCGGCCATTTCTATGCAGGAATCAACCGCGTGTAAATTTATTCCGCATAATTCATACAATTGCTGGGGATGGGGGATATACGGAGATAAAATTACCCGATTCGGTTCCTATCCCGAAGCTATTGAAACAATCGCAAAAGGGCTGAAGAAAAACTACATTGATAAGGGTTTGACCACTCCTGAACAGATTATGGCGAAATATACACCGAGCTCAAACGGTAGCTGGGCGCGGGGGGTAGGTCATGTATTGGGAGTTTTGGAATAATTACTGCACGCTTCGTGCATTGGAGAGTTCTTGAGACATGGAGTATTGCGTCCCTTTCTTTTTTGTATTTGCTGCAAAGGCAGATCCTCGTTTTGCCTTTTTGGACTTGAGCGCTTCCATCCAGGTACCCGATTCACTTATTTTGAGTTTCAGTGTTTGAAGAACCTTTAGAACGACTTCCAGGAACCTTACGTGATAAATACCTGGTTTTTCCGGCAGAGTATCAATCGTCAATTTTTCAATATCCTTAACTTCGCTCATCAGAGCACTGTCTGCTTTCTTGATACTCTCAACTTCCTGTTTGATAGCTTTAATGAGCTCCTTAATTTCTGAAATTTGCCGTTCTTCTTCTATCTGACGGAAACTGAAGAGAGTTCCCCGTTCGGGATTGAAAGTGCCTTGCTGTTCCTGTTGTTTTTCCTGCTTATCAGGTCCATATTCCAGATGTTCCTGCTGCAAAAGCTGCTCGAAAATTCCTTTTCCGATATCGCCGAATGCTTCACCGACTTTATTAACTGTGTCTTTGGACAAAGAAGAGATACTTCCTCCAACTGAAGAGTCTTTTTCACGTTCTAGGCTTTCACTTTTGACCTGTTGTGCAGATCTATTTGTGTTTTTTGAGCTGCTAAATGCCATGCTCTTATTATACTACAGGCTATTTATGTAATCAAGGGTCTTCTGTTTGCGCATCAGCGAGGCGTAATAGTACATATTCTGTGCTACTGCCTGCTTTTCTTTTTCATCTTTGATGCCTGAAAAGACCTTTTCTAATTCTGCCTGCTCTACATTTATACCTTCTTCATCCGCAATTTTCTGTAAGAGAAATTCCATTTTGTAGGTTTCTTCAATTTCTTTTTTGATTTGTTCCAACATCTGATCCTTCGTCAAATCCTTGGATTTAAGGTAAGATTCCATTGTCAGACCAACCCGCTGTACATCATCCACCAATTTCGCAAGTCGCTGATTTGCTTCTTCTTCGATTACTAAATCTGAAATTTCGACTTTTGCTTCGGCAAGAAGCGCATCAAGCGCAGCCTGGAATTCAGCGCGCTGTTGCTTTTCTTTTTCTTCTTCTGTCGGCTCCTGATCTTTACCCGGTACCCAAATATCTGATTTTTTTACCTGTTCCTTTGCTTTTTTTACTTTTTCTTTATAGTTTCCAAGCTTGATTTCCGGCACGAGAGCCGTTGTCATTTTGATCTGCCATTCTTCGTTCTCTTTTGCTTGCACCAACTCAACTTTTGGTGAAATAATCGGTTTAATATCTTCTTTTTTCACAATTTCGGAATAAACTCGGGGAATATATGCTCGAAGAAGATGCTCGTACACAATATCTTTTTGGATTTTTGTTTCTGCAATATGCTTCGGAGCTTTTCCTTTACGGAATCCTTCGACTTTCAAATCTTTTCGTATAGTTTCAAATGAAGCGTCATATTCCTTCTGAATGTCTTCCCAGGGAACGGTGACCAACAACTCGATAGTATTTTTAGGAAGATTTTTGCGCGCAAAAGTATACATAATATAAAAAATAATAAATTCAACTGGGGATATTATAAAGCGCAAAACGTGAAACGTAAAGCGTAAAACCCAGAAAAAGTAAGAATTTTTTATAACAGAAACGAAAAAGGAAGTTCCATGGGGAAGCTTTACAGTTCCATTGCAAGTTTGGCGTAGTAGAGCTTCTTTTCAGCCTCAACACGTTCAAACTCGTTATGGAAATATCGAACACGAACTGCCCAAGTAGGACTTGCTGCATAAATTGGACCTATTTCTTCGATTGTTTCTGCACCTCGTTCGATATAGTTGTTTCTCAACCCCTTCGCAACCGCATGGAAAGCATCACTCCATGAGTCAAACATTATACGTCCGCCTCCCCAACCAAAAGGATTGTGTGAATCAGGCAGGAGATGTTTTCCAAACGATGATTCGAGTCCAGCAATAGAAGGGAGTAGATAACAGTCAATTCCATAGGTCGTACAAGCATCAATAAATGCATCTGCCTCATCAGCAAGCGGAGAGTTGCGTTTAGACAATACCTCGCGGATGACTGCACGCTGAATGTTTCGTTCGACGTAGGTATCGATACGAGCTTCAGTTGTTGCAACAGGCGTGAGAGTTGCAGATTTACCTGCTATATTCTCTGCCTGTACGTTTTCTGGTAAGATCAGTAGTACTATAAGTAATAGTAATACTGCAATATTTTTTACCATAAAAAAATGCTAAAGTTTTTCGTTAGGGAGAAAAACCTTAGCATCTACGAATAATTATATCAAATATTATAGGATTGTCAAGTAGTATTTTATTTTGACTTATATTAAGTACTTCTTAGATATGTATATAATGATTTATACTGTCATGGCAATGTATATGACAAAATTGAGTTGAAGTTTAAAACCTACAAAATGTTGATTTATGTTACAATACCTAACATGAAAACATTTAATTCGTTCAGTTTCGGATGTAGGGTGAATCAGGCTGAAATGGAGGCTCTTGACCGCGAATTGCTAGCCAAAGGTTATGAAAAAAAACCTGATCAACCTGATATTTATATTCTGAATACCTGCTCTGTGACACACAAAGCAGAGCGTGAGGCAAGAAAGCATATCTACAACCTCAAGCGACAGTTTCCCGACACAAAAGTTGTGGTGACGGGATGTGCTGCCACGAACTGGTCAAAAACCAATACAAAAGTAAACGGAGTAGATTATTTGATAGATAATAAGAGTAAAGAGCTCATCGCAGAACTATTGGAGAAGAAATACTATCTCACCATGAGCCCTCCAGACGTAAAAACGGTACAAACATTTGATGAACCGTCCGAAAATTCGGCTACCGATAAATTTATGAGATCCAAACGCATTATCATCAAAATTCAGGATGGATGTCACCGATTCTGTAGTTTTTGCATCGTCCCGTACCTCAGAGGATTGCCTCAATCAACGAAAATTGACGATATTGTAAAACAGATACAATCATACCCTGAGTATGTTGAGGCAATTCTTACCGCAATCAATACCGAAGCGTACGGCCGGGACACCGGAGAAACTTTTGTTGATTTGATTGATGCTATATTGACAAAGACGGATATACCGCGTATTAGTTTCGGTTCGATTCATCCCTGGACTTTTCAGGATGATTTTTTCAATCTATATAGAAAATACGCTGAATCCAATCGTTTTGTCGATTTTTTTCATATTCCGCTTCAGGCAGGCTCGGATAATATGCTGAAATTGATGAAGCGTGGATATACACGTGCAGAATTCGTAGAAAAACTCCATATGATCAAAGATATCAATGAATTCGCTTTTATAGGCACTGATGTCATTGTAGGTTTTCTCGAAGAAACTGATCAGGACTTTGAGGATACGTATTCGTTTCTTGAAGAAACTCCTATATCGCGTTTCCATGTGTTCCGTTTCTCCAAACGTGAGCATACGGCTGCCTTTTATCTCAGTAAACGTCTGAATCAACCCTCCCCATCAGTGAAAAAAGCACGATCACAACGACTGAGGGTGCTCTCCGAAAAAAAATATGCTGCTTTTCAGTCAAAACATGTAGGAGAGACTTTTGAAACTCTGGTTCTTGAAAGAAGAGTAGAGGATTACCAGCAGGGTTTGCTTTCAAATCAAATGCTCGTAAATGTAAAAACAGAAAAAGACTTCACAGGTGAACTCAAGAATGTTAGAATATATGACTACCAGAATGGAGAACTATTTGGTAAAATAGTCTAGTCATAAAGGAGCCGTAGCTCAATTTGGTTAGAGCGCTTCCCTGTCACGGAAGAGGTTGCGGGTTCAAGTCCCGTCGGTTCCGCACTTTTTGCCTTAACCGAAGGGTGAAGAGAGACTGGAGAGGTAGATGACTCGTGAGGGTCTTTTTTTTTGGGTAATAAGACAATTTGGTATAATAAATTTATCGGACATTTTAGTCCAGCAGCGCTGTACCCACAGCACGGCTGGGCTTTTTTTTTGGAAAAAAATGCAGTTATAAAATTATTTTCACTTATATATAAAGCTCTTGTCTTGAAATAGAAACGAGTACTAGTATGGACTTGATAACCTCCCCATTGATTGTTTTATCATGGGGGCATTACAAAGTGAATATAACGTTACTACAATATAAATGCAGGTTTAAAAGATTTTGATTCGAAAAATACGTATGAAATCGCCTATTAACTGGATCATATATACAAATTCTGTAAAAGAAATACAATTACTTCGCAATCTGTCATTTACCGAATCACTTCTAATTGGCATTAAAAAATTATTAATAATCGGTCCAAGTTTACTACTCATTACATTCCTTATATGGTTGGTCTCTGTGAAATGACATCAAGAATAATATAATATTATTACACTTTTTTAGTTATCACCAAACTTGATCCTCATCTATCTTGAAAATATTAAGTCATCTTATAATACGAAAATTACAATTCAATAATTCATTGACTAATAGCCTATAAAATATTATAATACAATTCGTACTTTTACATACTCATAGAGAAAAACATAGATATAAACGATAACTTTACTCTTCGAATGCTGAAGAAATGAAGAGATTGTTTGTGTCTATTTCAATTCTCTATGATGCTACAATCACAATAGGAGCCCGAAATGGCAACAATTCTACCTCCCTCAACGGTTATGGACTGCCTGTACGCGATGCGTGAGAATCGCAATGTCAACGGTTTTGAAGAGGACACCAAAGGTATACTGCATCCCGTTTTGAGCAACATACCTGACGATACCGGTTTCCGGGAGTACCGTCTCGCGAAGAAATATATCGCAAGGAACGTATCAGTCTACGACCTGCATGTCTACCGTGATCAGATTGCTGAGCTCTCGGATTATCTCATCATCGATCCGCAGACCGGTGAGGAATTTGTTCGTTCGAAAGACAAATTCGAGCAGCAATTCGAGCTGGTATGTCGGAACGGGACTGATCATTCAGGAAACCAATGGGCGACCTATCGCTCATCCAAACGATTCTGGGCAATTCAGGCCGGACAAGATCTCACAGTAGTCGCTCCGTTCATTTTCACGAAGTACACAATTCGGAAAGGAGAATACCTTATCGTGGATGAAGCAGGAAGCGTCGGCTGCCTGAACGCCGAAGCATTTCGCGCCACATACGAGCCAATGTAGCTTATAGATGGTCCGGGGGGACGTATGTTCCCCCGGACCTGTATTCACATTTACTTCATCAAATTCAAACCCGTCACATTGTCATGTTCACGGTCAACTGTTCCGTCAAATGTATCCAGTTTTACTTCACAAGTAGCAGAAATCTCCATTTTCTTGACATGGCCTGCTACTGTTTTTAAATCTTTGTCGCCGAAAACACCATGCGTATGAGCAAATACCTTCCCTTTCACAAGACTGATATTCCCGGTGAGTGAGGTAATCTCGAGTTTTTCTTCAATTTCCTTCGTATCATACGTTTTTGTTTCCAGGTCATACCAGGCGAGTGAAATTTTTCCGCATGCACCCAATCCATGAAAAAATCCTGCCGTAATATTATTTTCCGTACAAAACGCTTCCATTGAGCTTATGAATTCTTCCCCGCGATCAAACCGAAGTAGATAAGAGTTGTGATACTGTTTAATTATTTTCATTCCTACATTCTATCATCTGAGATAAAGTAACCTAACAATTCTTACTCCGTACATACATCGATATTATTTTGAATTTACTTTCGTAACCGATTATGTATTTACATTATCCAGTATGTTGATTTAAATGAAGCATAACGTTTTACAAAATATTCAAAAAATTGCCGTACTTCGGGCGATAGCACTCGGAGATTTTATAATTGCACTTCCGGCACTTAGTGCACTCCGAAAAGCATATTCCCATACTCAAATTTATCTCCTATGCCGTCCGTGGGTACAGGAACTTGGGAAGGGCAGAAACCTTCCATTTGATCATGTTGTCCCTGTTCCGGTAAGCCGAGGAGTATATGATGAACCGGGACTCAAAGAAAACGAACAGGAATTACAACAATTTTTCAAAAAACAGCAACAACAAAAATATGACATAGCGATCCAGCTTCATGGCGGGGGACAGAACTCAAATGTATTTGTGAATAAATTGAATGCCAAGGTTAGCGTGGGAATGCGTACGCCTGATGCTCCACTTTTGAAAAAATGGATTCCTTATAGCTTATATCAACATGAAATATTTCGTTATCTGGAAGTAGTATCACTTATTGGTGCCGAGCCGGTTACTGTTGTTCCCGAGATTCCCGTGATTGAGCAAGATATAAAGGCAGCAGCTCAAATCCTCTCCAAAACAGAAAATGACCTTATCATCTTACATCCTGGAGCAAGTGACTCGAGACGAACATGGCCCCCGGAAAAATTTGCAGAACTTGGTGACCGCCTGGCGATGCAGGGATATACCATAGTACTTACCGGAACACATCCGGAGCAATCAATAGTCGATCAAGTAGAAAATAGTATGAAACACAAACCGATAAATATCTGCGGTAAAACAAATTTCAATAGTTTGATCGGTCTCATGCATCAGGCAAAGGTTGTCATATCCAATGACACAGGACCGCTTCATCTGGCCCGTGCAATCGGGACTCCAACTGTAGGAGTTTATTGGTTTCCCAATATGATTCATTGGTCACCTATTACCCGTAAACAGAATGAAACAGCAATTTCCTGGCTCCAGAGATGTGAAATTTGTCATGAGCCTCTTTTTGACATTCACTCCCAAATACCACTCAATGAAATAGAAGTCTGCGGTCATATGAAATCATATGTAGATATGATTCCTGTTGATGATGTATATCAGAAAACAGAATCAATTTTATCTGCGCACTGATAACAGAAATAATTTACTTTCTTATTTTTGCTACTTACACATTTTTAACCGCTATCTTTCATAAGTTTTATTATAGGAAGTTAGTATTAGCCCCATAACATGAAAAAAATTAAAAACCATAAGTTTATGAAAATTTCACGTTGCATAACCCTTTCAGGAAAAGCTTTGATTTTTGGCTATCTTTTTATCAGCATCACTGCTTTCCCATTATCTTTCGCACTCGCACAAGATGCAGAAGTTCCTAATAAACAAGAACTCACCAATCAAATTACACAGGAAGCTTCACAGAATTTTCAACAATCAACACAAGAAACACAGTCTCCGCCTTCTCAAGAACAAACATCAAATTCCCAGTCTCAACCATCTCCTTCGGATACACAAGCCACAACAGATATAACTAACACCGGGGACAATGCAACAGTTGATAATTCTTCAACGTCGCAGGAAAACACTTCGGTACAAAATAACAATACTGCCGAAATCAATCAAGAAATCAACGCAACAGCAAATACCGGGAACAACGAAGCAAGCCGTAATATCAGCTTCGGGGGAAATGCAGGCGTAATTGCAACAGGTAATGCAGGTGTGAGTACCAATCAAAAAGCTGCCGCAAACAGCAATACAACCGGAATCGGTACATCTTCAGGAGCATCTTCTACATCCAATACTACCAATACAGGCAACGGTTTAACAACAACAACATCTTCACAAAGTACAAAACTTACTATGGTCAGCAATGACAACACAGCAATAATCAATCAAGCAGTGAATGCAGAAGCGAATACCGGTGGCAATAAAGCTGATCGCAATATCAGTTTTGGAGGAAGTGCCGGGGTCATACTGACCGGAACAGCATATACATCCACAAATTTTCTGGCCACAGCCAACGGCAATGTGGTAATCGTGGGAGGAGAAGACAACGGCAACGGCCCGGGAAGTGGCGCATCAATTTATATTTTGAATACAGGAAATAACGGTTTTTTCCGGTCCAGCTCTCTTCTGAATCACTCGACAGCTGTACAGAATACAAATTATGCAACCGTCAATCAAAGTTGCGGATCTCCGCAAGGACCAGCTCTTTGTATGGCAAATACCGGTTACAATCACGCTGATAGAAATATCGGCCTCAATGGAAGTGCAGGAGTCATACAGACAGGAAATGCGGTAGTTTATGTTGATCTCAATGCGGATGTCAATACAAATGAGACTGAGATTTCAGGGGGTGCCCAGACATCCAGTGCAACAAATACTGAAATTCTGAATACAGGGAATGACTCAAAAGTGGAGACCTCATCAGAAACAAATTCAAATAATGATATTTCCAATACAAACAGAGCGGACATTAACCAGCAGGTATACGCTACTGCCAATACTGGCTACAATACGGCAAACAGAAATATAAGTTTCGGCGGTGACGCAGGAGTAATTCTGACAGGCGATGCTGCGGTGCTTGTCGATATGGAAGCAAAAGCAAATGCGAATTCAGCAGAATTAACAACATCGACATCAACAGATCCGGAGGACACAGCAAGCTTGAATGATCCTCACTATTCCGCCTGCAGTCCAGCCCAACAACAATCGGATATAATGAATACGGGAAATGATGTCCAAATAGATTCATCAGCATCTGAGAATTCAAACACAACCGTACAGAACAATAACATTGCCTATCTCACTCAGCAGATACTCGGTTCTGCCAATACCGGTGAAAATACAACAAATAGAAATATTGGTCAGGAGACCGGTATTATTTATACCGGTGATGCCGCTTTTCTTACACAAGCCTCTGCTGCAGTAAATAAGAATACAACCAAAATCGGATGTGCAATTGCGGCAGTTGTTGATCCCACTCCCACGCCCCCACAGAATCCGTCACCGACTCCAACATCAGCTCCACATCCGACCAGTACACCATCCCCAACACCTTCCGTGAACGGGAATGGCAACAATGGAGGAGGCGGAAACAACGGAGGAGGAACCTCAAACGGAACAACAAAAACAACTACAACTGTATTCAAAGGAGGAATCCCTCTGGCATCGTTAGGAGATGTACTTGGCGCTTCTATATCAGTAAGCAGGCTTCCGACCACAGGTCCAGAAGATACAATTACCTTTCTACTTGCTGCAATGGCAGTGCTCATCTCCGGTGACTTTCTTCGACGGACTGATTTTGCTTCCAGCAATTACAAGTTCAAAAATAATGAAAGGGGGTGAAACAAAGAAACATGTTAAACAAAAAAGCATTACTAACTGGATTTTCATTGCTCGCAGTAATGGGATTGATCGGCACACCCGTAGCACTCGCCGCCACTGATGCAACAAGCATCGTGAATAGCGGTGATGATGTTGACATAGATACAACATCCAGCTCTTCAACTAATGTCAATGTTAACAACACAAATATTGCAAATGTAACACAGCAGGTTACTTCACAGGTAAACACCGGAAATAACTCAGCTGACCAGAACATTAGTCTGGACGGACAAGGTACCGGAATTATGACCGGAAACGCCATGTCACAAGTTGGATTAAATGTAGATGCCAATCACAACATGACTGCAGTCGCAGTAGGCGGCAGCAGTGGTGATACCAATATGACTGATATCGTCAATACAGGTGATGATGCAGATATTGACACCACAGCCCGTTCTCGTACAAGAGTGAACGTTAATAACTTTAACCAAGCTTTTGTTCAACAAGCCGCGACAGTCCAAGCCAACTCCGGTAACAATGATGCAGATCAAAATATCGGTGATGGCCCCTCCATTATGACCGGCAATGCTGGTGCAGCTGTTGGTTTCAACGCAGATGTCAATCACAATGACACTGCAATTGCTCTCGGCAGCGGGCTCAGTGCCACCCAGAATGGAGATGGAAATTTCACGAGCATTGTCAACACCGGCGATGACCTGGATGCTGATACTCGTGTCAGAACTCGTACACGAATAACCAGCAATAGCACAAATATTATGTCTGTTCTTCAAAGTACCTTGAGTCAAAGCAACACAGGGGACAATGATGCAGATCAGAATATCGGTGGTACAGGTCTTATGACTGGTGCTGCAGGTACACAAGTCGGTTCTACAGCTGGCGGCAATCATAATGCGACCTTCTTCGGTGACATTATGGATATGCTGTTCTTCTGGATGAGCTAATCTTGTAGGGTTTTCCAGTGCTCCGGGGTGTATACCCCGGAGCACGGAAAGGATTATTTATTTTATAAAATCTTTTCCTGATAGTCTGTAAGAAAACGCAGTTTGTTTTTGGTTCTTTATAAAAGGATTTGAAACAAATTACGTAGGATATTATGAAAATCATACAGCTAATTGTTTTGGGAATATATATCCTGATTCAGCCTATGGCAGTATTTGGCTCTCCATCCCTTCCTGAGCCTACTCCCGTTATTACAGATACACCAACTCCCACGGCGATACCGACAGAACAGTCACCCCCAGAAGAAACTGCGCCAACAACTACTTCGTCACCTTCAACTGATTCGGATACAGGCACGCCACTTGACATCGGAGAACAAGTCTTCCCAACTATTGCTGAAAAGCCGAAGCCGGAAGAACTATCTATCACACCTTATCCAGACACCGTCACTACTTTACCAGTTTCTGAAAGTACTGAAAGCGCAACTGTTGATGATGAGTTTTCCGAGCACATTGAGTCAACACCTATACCTCCAACTATTGAAACGGGTGATGCGGAAAACAAAGTAACTGTTGAAAATGTCATCAATACCAATATTACAGGACTAAATAACTGTTTTATCGTAATAACTCATAACATTGATCCCCATGAAGCTATTGATTTAACTGATAATTGCGAAGACGTTATTATTTCCGTAGAACCAACTGATGAAACAGTAAATCAGGTAAATGATGCACATATACAAACAACAATCATGGCGATTGCAGAAACAGGGAAAAATGTAGTATTGCTTCCGGACGGAACGATCAAAACTGGCAATGCCTCGGCAAGTGCAAATCTATTTAACCTGGTGAATACGAACATTGCTGGAGATAACACCTTATTCGGTGTCATCAATCTGTTTGATGACCAACAGGGAGATATCATTCTGCCTTATGAGTTGGAGTATGTATCAATGTCAGTTCCGACAGCAAACGAAATAAAAAAATTTGTTGAACAATTGAATGAAGCAACGGTAATCAACAACGTAACAACACTGACAAATACGGGTTTGAACAGTACCGAAAGAGGAACAATTGAAACTGGAGAAGCACAATCCATCATACAGATATATGACAAACTCAATACGAATTTGTTCCAATCCGGTTTTTTAATTCTGGAGATCAATACCTACGGTGTCTGGGAAGGGGAATTGATAGGTTGGTGGGGAGAGATCATGAAGTCAGAAAGCCAACTCACTGCCTTTTACAATAATCCATTCAGTCAGAACTTCCAGAATAATGAACAAAAGAATATTCTTCAACATAATAAGGCAGAAATTACCAATACGATCGCTCTGATTGCTGATACCGGAAACAATTCCGCATCAGGAGCAGCAGCCATACAAACCGGTCATGCTGAAACCAAGGCGAATATCGTTACTATTGCCAATACCAATATCACAGGAGACAACTGGTATCATATCGTGATCAATATTTTTGATACTTTCAAGGGAAATATTATTTTCCCTAGGCCTGATATCGGAATTACAACTACCGCCGACAAAACAACAGCACAACAAGATGATGAAATTATGATCACAACGCAGTTTTATAATAAAGGAATTCTGTGGGCAAGAGATACATTGCTCACGACCGAAATTCCCGATGGCTTAGAATTCATCGAGTCATCATTTGGAGGAATATTTGAACAAGGAAAAGTGAGTTGGGATTTGGGAAAACTGGCTGCTGAGAATTTTGGGAGTGTGTGGGTAAAAACTCGCGCGAAAGAAGCGTCTGAAAAGCCGATTTATACAAAGTCATACATAACAACCTCGACTGATGAACCCAATCAGGCTGATAACATGCACATTATCCAATTATTTATCCGCTTGATACAGAGTGCCAAAAACTCAGATACAACTACAAGTACTTCATCTGAAGTAACAGTTGTCAAGGAATATATCGAGCAAACAGATACAGCTCAACAGTTGGATTTACAGTCTTTTCTGGCAAAGAACAGTCAGAATTCAGATCTAAAAATATATAAGGATCGTACATCTCATACCATGTATACACCCGAAAGATCAATATGGGGAGAGCAGTCTCATCAACCTATTAAACATGCTCAAACAGCTTCTCCATCGTTGCTTCTTCTTTTTTATCTATTCAGTACAATCGGGATGGTCGTAAAATCATGGATTGAAGATTGATTATTTTTTCTTTATTTCTTCGGGACGGATAAACTTGATATATCCAAGCGCCAGAGAAACAGCAAATCCAATAGTTACCACAATAAAACGGAACATATTGTCATCGGAAGAAAATCCGCGTATGATACTGTAAATCAATAAGAGCAAGCCTCCCAGCAGTAACCCGTCTGCAATGAGATTTATCTTTTTCAGAAAAGTAAGACTGATTACCAAAGCAATGACAGCAATAGCAATCGAGATACTGGAAACATTTCGGTTATATCTATTGTGTTTTTCCTGATATTGCTTCAACTCCTCCTGGAAAGCTTCTTCTTTTTCGAGATATTCCTGATATTTCGGATCGTCTGATTCAAGCGGAGCAGAAAATCGCATGCCGACATCATTCTCTGGATAAGCGGGTTCCGGATAAAAAGCTGCGATCCCGACACCGACAAACGTTGCAAAGAGAATTCCAATAAAAATGGTGTAGATGAATTTGATACTCATATTTATTTATCTGATTTTGCACCCGGCAGAATTTTGTATACCATACCGGCTAGAATGCCTCCGACAATCGGACCGATAAGATAGAGAGTCACAGTATCCATGCTACGGCCGATGGCCTGAAAATTATAAAGATACGGACTGACTCCTACAGCAGGATTGAAGACACCTCCAGAAGTTGGGCCTCCGACAAAAGCGGCAGTCATAAGCGTCAAACCGATAGCCGCTCCATAATAATGATTATTTTTAACCTTATCTGTTACCGCAACATGAAGGACGACACTGGCGAGCAAAAAGGTATACAGAACCTCTACGACCAGTGCATTACTTATTTTTACCGTTTCGACTATCGATGGCGTAAATGAACTGCCATTGATCAAAGCGATAGCTGCCGCCGCAGCAATACCTCCGAGCATTTGTACGACCATATATTGTATTGCAGCGGGAAACTTTATTTTCCCGTTCAGAAGCACGGCGATTGTAACCGCAGGATTGTAATGTGCACCGGAAATATAACCGCCCATATATACGAGTGCAGCAAGAACACCACCTATTGCAAAAGGATTTAAGGTTAAACCAACAGTCAAAACCAGAAAGAATGTGCCGATAAACTCGATGACATTTCGTCGAAGCATAAGTGAGTTATCAATTGGTAATAAGAAGAGTATATCAAATTACATATAACCTTTTCTCTGCAGATTGAAATAAGAAGCATAAGTGCCATTTGGTATTGCAATAAGCTGTTCGTGTGTACCGCGCTCTACCAGTTCTCCGCGCTTCATGACAAAAATATCATTGGCGGTACGTACTGTCGAAAAACGATGTGAAATAAAAATAAGACTTTTTCTTCTGTACAGCTCGTTTAGGTTTTTAAATATCTCAGCCTCTGCATCTGCATCAATGTTGGCTGTAGGTTCGTCCATTATAAGCAGCGGAGCATTGCGATAAATAGCTCGTGCTATAGCTACCTTCTGCCATTGTCCACCTGACATATCGACCCCGCCTTCAAACCACCTTCCCAGGTACTGATCGTATCCTTTTGGCAGATCTTCCAAAATACCTAAAGCCTGGGCTTTTTCGAGAGCTTCTTCAGCTCGTTTTTCAGAAGAGACTGTATGCTTGCCGAACATGATATTTTCACGCAGCGTGAGGAAATATCGTGCATAGTCCTGAAAAAGTACCCCGAGGTGTCGGTACCAACTTTCCAGCTCAATTGATCTCAGATCCTTTCCGTCAATAAGAATAGCTCCTTCTGTCGGATCATAAAACCGGAAAAGCAATTTGATAATAGTACTTTTGCCTGCACCGTTATGTCCTACAATCGCAACATTCTGACCCTTTTCTATCGTAAATGAAATATTTTTCAAAGAATAATGATTGGAACCGGGATACTGAAAACTTACCTCGGTAAATTCAATCCTGCGCGGCTCTTCTGATTCGAATATGAATGCATTATCATCTATTTCAATTTTATTTCTTATGGACATAAGTTTAAAAAAATCATTTAAATAAAACCCGTTTTCATATACTGATCCGAAGTTGATAAGTAAGCTGGATATCTGTCCGGAAAATGCAAATAGAATATTGAGAAAGAACGTAAAGTCTCCAATTGAGTAGGTATTTCCGATCCCCTGTAAAAAATGCGTGAGTGAGAAATAAATCGCGACAGGAATAAGGACAAAACTAGCAGTCGACAGGATACTGTATGTAAGCATCGGACGCTGATAGTCTTTTATTATCTGATCCTGGAGCTCTTTTGCTTTGTGCACAAAATATCCGCGCAGTTCATATATCTTCATTTCGGAAAGGGTATTGAAGTTTGTAAAAATTGACTTTAAATACCATAAATAGTTGGAATCGTGCGCATGCTCCGAAGCACTGGAGAATGAGATATTTGCATATTTTGCCCGCAGATAATACACCGGAGCAGATATCAGTGCAAGCAAAATAAAATAATATGGACTGAACTGGAGTGCAATAATTAATGAAAAAAAGATTGATGCTACATTGCTGATCATGGCATTCAATCTGTTGAGTATTTCGGGAAGCCGGAAAGCATAGGTGTTTTCAATTTTTGCAATCAGATTCCGGACTTCACCGTTTTCGAGGTTTGCAAAATCCAACCGTCCGATTTTCTCCATAAAACGCCTGGTCAGGATGTTTTGCAATTTCGTTCGCATGAAGTAATCAAGAAAATACTGATTGAAAGTAAAATTCACAAAACGGGATAAATATTCAAAAAAAAGATAGGTGACAATAATGGTGAATAAAATATCTACTGGATCTGAAAGATTGAGGCCGATAGATTCTGCGACTGCATCAATCATCAGCTTATAGAAGTAGTAAACAACAAAAAGCAGTATGGCGCCCAGAGCAGATGTTGTGAAATACGCGACAAGCAGTTTTCTATCTTCACGCCACGCAAGCTGAAGCAGCTTCCAGATATTGGTCACAAGTTGTTCTGTCTTTTTGATCATACTGCTTTTTAGTCATATGATTGGTTATGGGATATTATCGCGAACTTCTCTTCGGTTCACGGGATCCCATATAGTCGAGTCCTCCAAGGATAGCAAAGACTGCAAAAATCACGGTAGCTGCAATGATTCCGCTTTGAGTTGAGGAAAATAGACCGAGAAATGTCAATGCGGTGAGAACTCCCATTCCAAACCACATTATCCAGTTTAAGAGTGTCATATGAGAATTCAATTTCTAATTGAGATAACTATAAGTGGTAAATACGAGGTAGTCGTAAGATACAAGTAAAATGTTTGTAAAGAATAAAAGATTGATATGACAATCTATCTTCTCTTACATCCCTCATACTCCACATTTACCTCTTCTTCAATCCGTTCACTTATTCTTCAACCATGCACACGAACAAACCGATGAAAGTCTTTACCTGGCACATACACGGTACGTATCTGTATTACCTCACACAGACCCCGGTTGAATTTTATCTACCAGTCACGGGTGATAACAGTCCGGGATATGGAGGTCGGGCCGGAACATTTCCGTGGGGGAGACATGTGCATGAAATCCATGTGGATGATGTGAAGAGGCAGGATTTTGATGTTATTTTATTTCAATCTGATGAGAATTACACAAGGGATCAATTTGAGCTATTTACGGAATCTCAACGCAACAACTCAGCATTGATTTATCTGGAGCATGATCCTCCTCAAAAACATCCGACTAATACCAAGCATATCGTCGCGGACAAAAGAGTTCTTATTGTTCATGTCACGCATTTCAACAATCTGATGTGGGACAACAACGGCTGCCGCACGAAGGTGATTGAACACGGCGTGAAGATCGATCCGGAGGCCATATATACAGGGGAAAAAGAAAAAGGGATTGTAGTGATAAACAATATTTCAAAACGTGGCAGAAGACTGGGGTTTGATATCTACCAAAAGATACAGCAAGAGATACCTCTTGAATTGGTAGGTTTGAACTCACAAGATGTCGACGGAGGATTGGGTGAAATTCCACCGCATAAGATATCAACGTTTATCGGACAATACCGTTTTTTCTTTAACCCGATCCGATACACAAGCCTGGGTCTGGCCTTATGCGAAGCTATGACAGTCGGAATGCCAATCATTGGCTTGGCTACGACTGAAATGGTAACGGCAGTTCAAAATAACTATAACGGTTATGTTGATACTGATGTAAACCGGATTATCCTTCAGATGCATAAATTGTTGGAGGATCACAAACTGGCCAAAGAATGGGGGCGAAACGCCGCGATACAGGCGCACACAAAATGGAACATAACCCGTTTTACCAATGAGTGGCTTGAGACTTTCAAAGAAGTTACCAATTAACAACAACTTATGAAAAGACAGATAGCATTTATCAGCGAACATGCATCTCCGCTTGCTGCGCTAGGAGGTGTGGACAGCGGAGGTCAAAATGTATACGTAGCGCAAGTTGCCAGACATCTCTCCAATCTGGGTTATCAAATTGATATGTACACCCGTTGGGATGATCCATCTATGCCGCAAATAGTCAATTGGAGCCCTGGAGTCCGCGTTATTCATATAGAAGCCGGACAGAAATCATTTATCCCCAAAGAACAAATGCTTCCTCTTATGGATGCATTCACAAAGAATATGCTTTCATTCATGGAATGCGAAGAAATTGAATACAAACTCATCCATGCGCATTTTTTTATGTCAGGACTTGTGGCTGCAAACATAAAAAAAAGAAAAGGTATTCCGTATGTTATTACATTTCATGCATTGGGTGAGGTACGAAAAAAATTCCAAGGTGAAGCAGATCATTTTCCTCCGGAGCGATATGACGTCGAAAAGAAAGTCGCGTTTGAAGCAGATAAAGTTATTGCCGAATGCCCTCAGGATAGAGAAGATTTGATCAATCTGTATGATGTCAATCCAGACAAAATTATAATGATCCCGGCAGGATTTAGTCCGCATGAATTTTATCCAATTGATCAGCTCGTCGCACGCAATGTACTCGGACTTGATCCGAAAGAACATATCATTCTTCAACTCGGCCGTATGGTACCGCGAAAAGGCGTTGAGAATGTTATCCGAGGAGTACACAGCCTCATTGTGAAGCATGATATGTCGGCACGTTTGCTGATAGTTGGAGGTGAATCCGATGATGCCGACCCGAAAAAAACACCTGAGATCAAACGATTGTTGCATATAGCACAAGAGCTTGAAATAGAAAACCATATCACTTTTGTCGGAAGACGTGACCGCAATCAATTAAAGTACTACTACGCTGCATCAGATGTTTTTGTCACAACTCCCTGGTATGAACCGTTCGGTATCACACCCCTTGAAGCAATGGCTTGCGGTATACCGGTCGTCGGTGCGCGGGTAGGGGGTATCAAATATTCAATACGCGAAGGGAAAACCGGTTATCTGGTCTCCCCTGAGAACCCCGAAGAACTGAGCGAAAGACTCAGAGACATACTCTCAAACCCTCAGTTAAAACTGTTTTTTAAGCAAAATGCAATTGAACGTGCAAACAGTTTGTTTACCTGGGCCAATATAGCGCATAGCATGTCCAGGCTTTATGAAGAAATTGTTTCTCTTACAGACATTTCTGTAGAGGATACGATGTCACTCATAGAACACAATTTTGAACAGTTGATTGAGTCAGCCAATCTTTCAAGAGAACTTCTGCAAATCCCGATCGCAGATGCCGCTCATACTGTAGCACATGCCCTGTCCCGAGGGAAAAAACTGCTTGCATGCGGCAACGGCGGCAGTGCGACTGATGCTCAGCATTTTGTCGGAGAGCTTGTCGGCCGCTTTCAAATAGACGGAAGAAAGGCGTTGCCTGCTCTTGCTCTCAATGCAGACCCGGCTATTATCACAGCCTGGGCAAATGATTACTCCTACGATGATGTCTATGCACGTCAGGTAGAAGCGCATGGTTCGCCCGGAGATATCTTTATGGGTATCAGCACAAGCGGAAGTTCCCGCAATATCATCAGAGCCTTTCGCCGAGCGCGAGAACGGGGACTTATCACCATCGCACTTCTCGGCAAACAAGGAGGTCCTGCTCGAAATCTTGCCGACATTGCGATCGTTGTTCCATCGCTTGATACCACTCGCATTCAGGAGATTCATATAAATATTATTCATACTCTTTGTGAAGTGATCGAACGGAAAATCATGTCAGAACAACTAGATGTCGAATCGTCTGTCCAAACACTCAATCTATTTTCAGGAAGCTACAATCCCATACGACAAACACATTATTAATTCTGTCTATTGTTATGAACAACTTGAAAGGAAAAACAGCTTTGGTTACCGGAGGTAGCCAGGGACTAGGAGAACAGATTACACGTGTACTTGCAAATTCAGGTGTCCAAGTCGTTATTGGAGATATACAGGAAGATAAAGCACGTGAACTATCTCAAACCATTGAGTATGTATCTGCTGTAAAACTTGATGTGAGTCGTGAAGACAATGTCAAAGAAGTTATCGAACGGATTGTAAAAATGCACGGAAAGCTGGATATCGTCGTCAACAATGCCGGTATTGATGTGACCAAATCAGTTGAAGACCTTTCTGTCGGGGAGTTTGAGCTGGTGGTGAAAGTAAACCTCATCGGTCCGTTTCTTGTCTCCAAATATGCTCTTGCGGAGATGAAAAAGAAGAAGAAAGGACATATTGTCAATATCGCGTCAACGGCAGCGAAACGTTCCTGGGCCAATGCATCCGCTTATCATGCGAGTAAATGGGGGCTTCTCGGTATGAGCCATGGCATGTATGTGGAAGCACGTGAACAGAATATAAAAGTATCAGCAGTTGTTGCTGGCGGCATGAGAACGCCGTTTATTCTTGAACGCTTTCCAGACACGCCACTGGATAAATTACAGGACCCCAGAAACGTAGCAGAGACTGTGAAGTTTGTCCTCATGCAGCCTGAGGAGACAATTATACCGGAAGTTATGGTACTACCGCTGATGGAATCCTCATGGCCATAAGAAGGTTTAGGCGGTAGTTACTAGTTATTATAAACATATTGGAAACTATGAACAAAGCAATTTTTATTGACAAGGACGGAACACTCATCAAAGACATTCCATACAATATCAATCCTGAGAAAATGAAACTCAATCCGGGTGCAGTGGATTTGCTGCGATATGCCCAAAAAAAAGGTTACAAGATCATTATTATTTCGAATCAGTCAGGAGTCGCAAGAGGATTATTTAAAGAAAATGAGCTCAAAAAGGCCATAGCACGTCTTGAAAAACTGCTCAATAAAAGACATATTTCCATCGATGATTTTTTGTACTGTCCGCACCACCCGGAAGGCAAAATAATAGATTATGCATTTTCTTGTGATTGCCGTAAACCGTCACCAGGCTTAATTATGAAGGCAAAAACCAAATATAACATTGACACATCTCAGTCATGGATGATAGGAGATATCCTCAACGATATTGAGGCCGGAAATAATGCTGGCTGTTATACGGCGCTTGTCCACAACGGAGGTGAAACAATTTGGGAAACAGGGAACGCAACGAGACTACCTCATGTGATCGTATCACGTCTTGATCAATTGATAAAAATTATTTAGCTATTTTCGATTATGGCCACTTACCAACATATTCTCAATAAATTTCATGATCTGAAGGTACTTGTTATCGGCGAAATGATGCTCGACTGTTATTTTAAAGGGACTTCTCAGCGTTTAAGCCGTGAAGCTCCTGTTCCAATCGTCGATCTCAAGGAAAAAGTTGATGTTCCAGGAGGAGCTGCCAATACGGCGCTCAACGTTGCTGCATTGGGGGCTCAAACATTTTTTCTCTCTGCAGGAGGAGATGATTATGAAGGAAACAAAATTCGCATGCAGCTTTCCGAAAAAAACGTTGATGTGAAGGGGGTTTATTTTGAAAATAAGCGTGAAACTATGACTAAAAAACGAATTATTTCAGATGATCAGCTATTGCTCCGGTATGACAACGGGTCAATGGGTAGAATTTCCAAAGATACGGAAATTCGCATCATCCATTATCTGGACCAAAAATTCAAATTATTTGATGTCATCATTCTTTCAGACTATGATTACGGTATCTTTACTGACAATATCATTCGCCTGATCGCTTCGCTGCAAGATAAATATCACAAAGTGCTCATACTGGACTCAAAAAAACTAAGCCGGTTCAAACAAATTGAACTGACTGCAGTAAAACCCAACTATGAACAGGTTGTTGAGCTATTGAACATTCAGCCTGTTCAGGAACATCGAGTAGATCAAATTCTCCAGCACGGCACAGATATTTTCGACCATGTACATACTCGGATTGCCGCGTGTACCATTGATATCGACGGATGTGTTGTTTATGAACGTCACGCAAAACCGACAATCGTTCCGACCACTCCTATGCCCAACGCGAACGCTTCGGGCGCAGGAGATACGTTTGTGAGTGCTCTTTCCTTGGCTCTCGGTGCGGGTGCGCCCACACCTGAAGCGGCTATGATTGCATCTGCCGCGTCTTCAGTCGTCGTACAGCGGGATGGAACTACTCAATGTTCTTTTCATGAACTTGAAAAGAAACTGACTCCCCATAAAAAAATCGTATATAACATTGATGATCTTCAACTTCTTGTACATCTGTACCGAAAAGAACAAAAGAAGATACTCTTTACCAACGGTTGTTTTGATATTATTCATTCCGGTCATATTTCATTTTTGAAAGAAGCAAAAACGATGGGAGATATCCTTATAGTCGGACTAAATGATGATGCAAGCGTCAAAGAAGTAACAGGCTATTTTCCTGAACATCCGATCGAAAAAAGAATTGAAGTGCTAAAACAGCTCAATATTATTGATCATATCATTCCATTTCACGAGTCCATGCCTTCCGAACTTATAGCAGCAATCCGTCCGGATGTTTTTGTAAAAGGAGGAAATTACACAACAGAAGACATACCTGAAAGATCAATCGTTAAAAAATATAAGGGCGAAATCAAAATATTGCGCTTTCACACCGGCAAAAAGCAAACCGGATCGCGACCGGAAATGTTGCACTCCCAAATAAGCAAATTTCCGATTTCCCCCTTCCTTTTGTAACAAGATTTATTATTTTCCACTACAATAGAAATATATCTATCAATTTCTCAATACTATGGAGGATAAAATTATTACGGATTGGGATTATGCAGCCAACCTGATTTACAATTTTCGATCAATAAATAAAGAAATTGTATTTACAAATGGAGTTTTTGACATTATTCATCCGGGACATGTTGCTTATTTACAACAGGCACGGGAATTGGGGGATGTACTGGTAGTTGGAGTCAATACGGATGAAAGCGTCAGGCAATTCAAAGATCCAAGACGGCCAATCAACACACTCAAACAACGGATGACTGTGCTTGCGGGTCTCTCCATGGTCAGCTATGTAGTTCCATTCGGAGAACCAACTGCCGTGGAAATTATCGGAGCACTCAAGCCGACTGTATATGTCAAAGGAGGGGATTATAAGGAGGAAGATATTCCAGAAGCGGCAACAGTGAGACAGCTTGAAGGTACTGTGAAGATACTTCCGTACAATAGCGAATTCTCAACAACTCAAATTATTAATACTATCCTGCAAAAATATTCGAATGCACAGCCAGTGGAGCAGACACAATAACATCCTTATCGTTCGCCCTGACAATATGGGTGACGTATTGATGTCCACTCCGGCGATACATGCATTCAAACAATCATTCCCTGCAAGCAAATTGACTCTCCTTACCTCACAGGCTGGATTTGCTGCCGCCCCGATTCTTGCTGATATTGATGATTATATTGTTTTTGATCTTCCCTGGGTTGCCAATGAGAACGCCATCACGGTACACGGGATCAATACACTTATCAGCGACCTGAAAAGGAAACAGTTTGATGCAGCAATTATATTTACAGTATACAGTCAGAGTCCGTTGCCGACAGCTATGCTTTGCTATCAGGCAGGGATAAAACATATCGTAGCTTATTGTCGCGAAAATCCCTATGCTCTTATTTCTCACTGGATTCCTGATCGCGAACCATTGTATGAAATTCAGCATCAGGTGATACGGGATATAAATCTGGTCAAATCAATAGGTGCCCGATCTCGTGATACAAAGCTACGGATTTCGATTCCGGAATATGCTCAATCAGAGATTCACCGGTTTCTTGCCGAGCACGACATTGATACCACCAAACCGTGGCTCGTCATGCATCCCGGAGTGAGCGAAAAACGTCGGCAGTACCCGATCGAACAATTTGCTCTAGTCGGCAGGTTATTAAAGGAGAAACTCAATTTTCAACTGGTCTTAACCGGTACCAAATCAGAAAAAAAATTGCTCAAAACCATGGCAGGAGTTATCGGTTCTCCTGTTGCAATAGCAGATAATCTGTCAATGGAACTTTTTGCAGCACTAATTAAACAAACGAATTGCCTGATTGCCAACAATACCGGACCTGTACATATTGCAGCAGCGGCACAAACCCCTGTTGTTGTGTTATATGCGTTGACAAATCCTCAACATTTGCCATGGAAAACCCCTTATCGAGCGCTCCTTTTTGATGTCCCGGAAGAAAAAAAAAGTAACAATATCCTGCTTCAATACACCTATGATCGCTATTTTAAAAAAATTCACACCCCAACTCCTGAAATGATCGTCCAAGCAGTACAGAATCTCTTGAAAGGCAAGTCGGACGTACAGAAACAAGTAATCGAACTGTAAATAGCTCGATCATACGTTGCCGCCGAACCCAAACAACGACTACCTGCTACGCACTTTATATGGTAAAATAGTGAATCAAATATCGGGCGTATAGCTCAGTTGGCTAGAGCGTTACATTGACATTGTAAAGGTCTCAGGTTCAAGTCCTGATACGCCCACACCGCCATATACCTTAATGTGTTACTATCATACAAAGCAGTCTCAGGTTTCCCGATTCGCTTTGCTTCTCGGGATCTGTTTTCCGTAAGCCGATTCCCCAAAACAATTTGAATCAGCAACGGCAAACTTGACACGTCCTGATACGCCCACTATTCATTATGGAATATACTCCAAACAGCCATGAAGATCAGATTCTGCTTCTCAGATACCAGATGATTCTCATGCAGCTTGCAGGTATGTCCCAGCACCCAGGTTTCTCATTTCTTGAGACCACCGAAGAGAGAGATCCTATTGCCGATGCATGGGAACAGGCTGACCATCTCAAAAATGAGCTTGACAAGAGGGGTATTACAATACCTGATTCTGATATACTATAACTGCTATGTCCAAACGCATTCTTTCCGGTATTACTCCAAGTTCAGAAAAAGGCCTACACTTAGGCAATTTTTTGGGTGCTGTAACACCACATCTTGAGTTTCAGGGTCAAGGGGAATGCTTTTATTTTATCGCTAACCTCCACGCACTGAACAATGTTTTTGATCCCGAACAGGTACAAAATAATACGCTCAACATCTTCATCGAGTATCTTGCCTTTGGTCTTGATCCTCAAAAAACGACATTCTACATTCAAAGCGATATTCCTGCTATTCCATACCTTCAAACCATTCTCAATAATGCAGTTACCGTAGCAGAACTACAGAGAATGCATGCTTATAAGGACAAACTTCAGAATGATGTATCACAGGACGCGATTAATTTCGGACTTTTCTCATATCCCGTACTGATGTCTGCTGATATTCTTCTGTTCAAGCCCGATATTATCCCTGTGGGTGAAGATCAAACGCAGCATGTAGAAATTTGCCGGGATATTGCCAGATCCTTTAATACGCGCTACGGAAATGTCCTGAAAGTACCTGAGCTCTATGTCAAAAAGGATGTTGCCCGAGTGCCCGGTATCGATGGTAAACGGAAAATGAGTAAATCTCTGGGAAATGATATACCGATATTTGCTGACGAACAGATTGTCAAAAAACAGATTATGGCTATCACCACCGATCCGGCTCGCATTCATCCCACAGATCCAGGCAACCCGGAGAAGAATGTCGCATTTAGCTTTATGCGTTTACTCGAATATAACACTATCAAATCAGATACCATGCCGACACTTGAAGATATGGAAGAACGGTACCGTTCAGGCACGATAGGAGATGTCGAAATCAAGAAAACCTTATTTACCGTATTTATGGAACGCTTTAGTGAAATAAGAAAGAAGAAAGAAGAATTGAAGCACAATATGGATTATATTATCGAGCTGCGGAAAAAAGGTGCTATACGGGCCAACGAAATTGCCGAAAAAACGATAGAAGAAGTCAAAGCAGCTGTCGGAGTGTTATAAAATCTTATCATTTGAATGCTCTTATGCAACAAACATACACCTGTCCGAAGTGCTCCAACACCTCATTTTCGACGGAAGAAATCCGTGTTTCAGGCGGAGTTTTGAGCAGTATTTTCGATGTAGAAAATAAAGCATACACTGCGATTATCTGCACAAAATGCAAATTCACTGAATTTTATCAGGCAACTCGCGGAGAACTGGGAAAAATTCTGGACTTTTTTACTACCTAAAATTCTACTGTTCCTTCTGCCATAAATAGCAGATGATTTTGTAACGAAAATTTTTTATTATTACCATATGATATCTCCGTCAAGTAATCGAGGTTTTACGCTCATTGAAATGATTATTGTCATTATCATACTCGGTATTTTAGTCACAGTCGGTTCCGCATCGTATCGGGGCGTTGTTGAAGAAGCACGGAGATCTGAAGCACGGAGGAATCTGGATGATATAAAAAAAGCAATTGAAACGGCACGTGTTAAAAGCGGAAAAAGACTCAATCAGATCACCGGCAGCAACTGCAGTTTTTGCACTGCCTGCGGAGGAGACCTTCGGGATGTACCTGACACGCATGAATGTGTTGTCCGGTGGAATCGGCTACTGACAAATGTATCGGCAGATGGCTATGGAAATATTTCAAAATTTAAAAGAGATCCCTGGGGAAGTCCGTATGTAATTGATGAAAATGACGGTGAGTATGTCACAAATCCTTGCAGACGGGACTGGATAGGAAGTGTCGGACCTGACGGCACATACGGCACGTCAGATGATATCATAATCCGCTTTACCATGATCCACCCTGATTGTTATTAATCTGAATAAGATACTTAAGTTGACATATCCATTCAGAGTGATACAATTGAACTAATGTTTCTAACTAGTAAAATTATCACCGCTACCATTTGTATCCGCTAAGTCGGAGGGTAGTTCGGTGATTTTCTGAGAACCCTCCGCAAGGAGGGCTTTTTTTTATGAAACGATATACTATCTTTTACCAATTTCACACAGATTGTTATATACAATTAATTTTTACCGTATGAAAGATCAAGCTTACCTCAATGAACTCAGACATTCGGCTGCGCATTTGCTGGCAGCTGCCGTATTGGAATTGTATCCGCAGACAAAACTGACTATCGGACCCCCTATTGAGGACGGCTTTTACTATGATTTTGAATTTGTTGAACCGATTTCAGAAAATGATCTTCAAAAGATTGAACAAAAAATGCGTGAACTTGTCAAAAAATGGCACGGATTTGAAAGAAATGAAGTGTCTGTCGAAGAAGCATTGAAAGCATATGAAAATAACCCATACAAACAGGAGCTTATTCAAGAGATAGCAGACAAGGGGGAAACGGTATCTTTTTATCAATCAGGAGAATTTGTTGATCTCTGCCGAGGCGGACATATCGCCAAACCGAATGAAGAGTTGAAGCATTTCAAGCTGCTTTCCATTGCAGGTGCCTACTGGCGTGGAAGTGAGAAAAACACGATGCTTACCCGTATTTACGGTACGGCTTTCCCGACAAAGGAAGAACTGGATGCATATATATTGCAGCGTGAAGAAGCTAAAAAGCGCGATCATAAAAAACTGGGGAAAGAACTTGATCTATTTGTCTTTTCTGATCTTGTCGGACCCGGACTACCCTTGTGGACACCAAAAGGAACTCTTGTCCGTAATCTGCTGGATGACTATGTCTGGCAGTTGAGAAAAGAAAAAGGATATGCTCGTGTTGAGATCCCTCATATAACCAAAAAAGAACTGTATGAAACATCAGGACATTGGGCAAAATTTTCAGATGAGCTTTTTAAAATTACGACCCGTGAAGGACATGAGTTTGCAATGAAACCCATGAACTGTCCTCATCATACCCAGATTTATGCAAGACGCAAATGGAGCTTCAGAGAGCTTCCACAAAGATATGCCAATACAACTACCTGCTACAGGGATGAACAGACAGGAGAACTGTCAGGACTGTCACGAGTCCGGGCTTTCAGCCAGGATGATGCACATGTATTTGCACGCTTTACACAGGTAAAAGAGGAATTCCTGAAAATCTGGGATATCGTTCAGACATTCTACAGTTCATTCGGATTTGACCTCAAAATCAGGCTATCCCTGCATGATCCCCAGGAACCTGACAAATATCTCGGAGGCGAGGAAAAATGGAAAGAGGCTGAACATATGCTTCGTGAAATTGTACAGGAAAAGAAAGCTGACGCATATGAAGCGACAGGTGAAGCGGCATTTTACGGACCCAAATTAGATTTTATGGCCAAAGATTCTTTGGGCCGAGAATGGCAAGTTGCGACAATCCAGCTCGACATGAATATGCCTGAACGCTTTGACCTCTCGTGCGTGAATGAAAAAGGCGAAGAAGAGCGCATTGTTATGATCCACGCCGCAATTATGGGCTCCATTGAACGATTTCTTTCTATCATTATCGAGCACTATGCTGGCGCATTCCCGTTCTGGCTATCACCAGTACAAGTCCGCATTATCCCGATTGCCGAACGCCACAATGAATACTCGTACCAAGTACTCCGCTCCTTAGAACAGGTCGGTGTGCGCTCCGAAGTGGATGACAAATCAGAATCCATGCAAAAGAAAATTAGAAATGCTCAACGAGAGAAAATACCTTACATGCTCATCGTCGGAGACCGAGAAATGGAGTCAAAGGAAGTCAATGTACGTGCACGGGACGGAAAAACCGAGAATATGAAGGTGGAAGATTTTACAGAAATGGCAGAAGAAAAGATAAAAAACAAATCCTAATCCAAAATTGATTAGGAGAAATTATCAATACTATTATGATTCTCTCACTCATCGGCATGTCAAGTGCCGGTAAAACACACTGGTCACATGAATTGCAAAGAAACGGATATACCCGTATCACCTGTGATGAGCTTATCGAACGAAAACTGGAGCCGGAGCTTCGCAGGCACGGTTATCAAGGCCTCAATGATGTCGCCAGGTGGATGGGCCATCCTTTTGATCCTCAATATCCTAAAACAAGTACAACATATCTGTCATTTGAAGTTGAGGTAATGGAAGAAATATTTTCTGATATTGAACAACTACGGGGAAAAAGTTCGAAAATTGTTATAGACACTACCGGTAGTGTCATATACACTACCCCTAGTGTTTTACATCAATTAAAAGAGCATACGACAATTATTTATTTGGACATTCCTCAGGAGAAGAAACAGGAACTCTATCAGGAATTTCTTCGCAACCCAAAACCGATTATTTGGGGAGACCTCTACCGGAAGCGCGAAGAAGAATCTCAGGAACAAGCGCTCGCGCGATGTTATCTCGAACTTCTCACATACAGATCAAAACAATATGAAAAAATTGCTGACATAACCATTCCCTTTGATATTCACCGCCAGGAAGGATTTACCGCAGCTGACTTTGTCCACCATATTGCCACTCTATGAAATACATTAGTACGCGGGGAAGCAGTCCCGCAGTTTCATTCAAAGAAGCACTGTTTCATGGCCTGGCATCTGACGGAGGCCTCTATATTCCTGAGACATTCCCGGCTCTTTCACCAAAACAAATCGAATCTCTCAAAACAGCACCTCTTGATGAGCTTGGCGCTGTATTGCTGGGGCTTTTTATTACTGATATTCCTCATACTAGATTGCAACAGATCGTCAAACAAGGTCTTTCATTTCCTTTACCGATGAAAAAAGTCGGAAGTACATCCGTACTTGAACTTTTTCATGGTCCGACTATGGCATTCAAGGATGTCGCAGCACAAATACTGCCTCTCATGATGGAATATTATCTAGAAAAAGAGAAACGGAGAATAACGATTTTGACAGCAACGTCAGGAGATACCGGGGGAGCTGTAGCACACGGTTTTGCGAACAAAAAAAATATTCAGGTAGTTATTCTTTTCCCACACGGGAATGTAAGTGAGCTTCAAAGAAAGCAATTAACTCAAGTTGCAGAAAACATATTTCCTATTGAAGTAAAAGGAACATTTGATGACTGTCAATCTATTGTTAAAAAAGCCTTTGCAGACTCCGCGTTCAAGAGACTGAACCTTACATCGGCAAACTCCATAAATATTGGCAGGTTACTTCCGCAGATGATTTATTATGCGTATGTTTGGCAGCAATTGAACACCGAGCATATACAATTTATAGTTCCCTCCGGAAATATGGGCAACATAACTGCCGGTCTCTATGCACAAAAAATCGGTATTCCTATTCAATCATTTGTTGCCGCCTGCAATATCAATGACCCTGTTGTTCAATACTATCAGCACGGAATCTTTAAACCGCAAAATTCCGTAAGAACTCTCTCAACCGCGATGGATATTGGCAATCCGAGCAATTTTGAACGAATCCTTTCTCTTATGCAACATAATCACAAGACATTCATCAAACAGGTACAGGCGGTGACGGTAACTGATGAAGAAACTGTTGAAACCATCAAACAGGTTTATAACAGATACAAGTATCTGCTCGACCCTCATACAGCAGTTGCTTGGAGCGCGTATGAACGGTTAGAATCAGAAGCATCGCAGAGTGTTGTGATATCTACTGCCTCACCTGATAAATTTGAGTCAGAAATATTGAGGGCAACTGGTATCCGATTTACAGTGAAAAAAAATAAGTATAATAATACAGAACGGGTATTTACTACATCATGTAACTACCCCGAAGTGAGCAGGTATATTCTGGGGTTGTTAGAAGAATAATTGCCTTGCAAATAGACTATTTTCCATTTATAATAACTAAACCCCGTAGCTGACAGAGCATGTATCCTTAGTGATACATTCTGTTTTACGGGGTATATTGATGAATTCAATACTATCAACTTGAGGAACCAAAGATATTTCAGCAGCAGAACGAACAAAACCGGTAAATATTACTATACTAATACAAGAATTCAGGAACAAGAACTACGCGTTATTGACAACAAGGGAGAACAAGTTGGTGTTATGTCGCGGGATGAAGCAATCTCTGAAGCCGGCAAACGAGGTCTTGATCTGGTACTTATAGCTCAAAATGCCAAACCTCCTGTAGCAAAGATAACTGACTTCAAAAAGTTTCTGTATGAACAGGAAAAAAAGCAGAAAGAAGCAAAAAAAGGAGCGAAGAAAAGTGTAGTAAAAGATATTAAATTGTCACTTTTTATCGGGCCCGCAGATCTCGAACGATTGGTGAATAAAACGAAAGAGTTTCTTGATGAAGGAAACCAAGTCCGTCTTAATCTGACGCTAAAAGGTCGTGAAATTGTCAAAAAGCAAATGGCATTTGATCTTTTGAAAAAATTTATTCAGGATCTCGGTGAAGTTAATATATCAAAAGAACCGAGGTTGGAAGGCCGCGTCGTCCGTGCAGTCGTATCAAGAAAGAAATAAAATCATTTCAGTTACACTTTTTATTTTTATAAGGTAAAATATAAGCTTTCAGAAGGAATAGTCATATGGCACAATCAAAACAAAAAACACATAAATCAGCCGCAAAGAGATTCAAAATCACAGGAAGTGGTAAAGTGTCTCATAGATCGCACAAAATTCGACATCTTTTATCTAAAAAATCCAGAAAAAGAGTCCGCAGCCTAAAACTTGAAAAAAATGTCGAGGGAAGAGCTGCTAAAAAAATTAAACAGTTGCTCGGAGAAGCGTAAAAAATATTTCTATAACCTATGGTACGTGTTAAAGGCGGAACTGCCTCAAAAAGAAAACATAATCGAGTACTCAAGCTTGCAAAAGGGTACTGGATGTCCAGAAGCAAACAGTTTAAAAAAGCTCAAGAAGCCGTACTCCATGCCGGAGAATATGCTTTTGCAGGCCGCAAGCTGAAAAAACGCGATTTCAGATCGCTCTGGATCACGCGTATCAATGCTGCTTTAAAAGAAAACGGGCTGAAATATAATCAATTCATTCATACCCTAAAAACGAAAAAATCGAAAGTCGACCGTAAAATCTGGGCACAGATTGCGCTTGAACATCCGACTGTCTTTGATAAGATCGTCGAACAGATGAAGAAATAATGTATTGTTCAATATCCGACGGCTACTGATCAGGATGACAAAAGTTATATTTTCCTTCTAGAAGTCTGGTACTATTATTACATGAAATCTGCAAAAGAACTTCTCCAACATTTCCAGAAACAACTAGCAGCAATCACTTCATTGAACACATTAGAGGAACTTAAAATTGAGTATTTAGGCAGGAACGGACGCATCAATCAGCAGCTGAAAAATATTACGCAGATTGATCCTTCAGAACGTCGTGAGTTCGGACAGGAATTAAACACTCTTAAGGAACAGATAACGCAGGAAATTGAACTAAAACGAAAAAAACTTCTGCAAATTGAGAGTACCAAACAAACGATTGATACAACACTCCCTGCAAAATCATACCCGAAGGGAAGCCTACATCTTGTCACATATGCAATCGAAGAGATTAGTCATATTTTCGAAAAAATCGGATTTATCCGAATGTCATATCCTGAGGTAGAATGGGAATTTTTCTCTTTTGAAGCTCTCAACATGCCGTCTGATCATCCAGCACGGGACGATTTTGAGACGTTTTTTATGGATTACGAACCACACAAAGAACACGGGAAGATGGTACTTACTCCACACACCTCATCAGGACAAAACAGAGAAATGAGACGTTTGGGCAAACCACCGATCCGCATGATCAATATCGCAAAAACATACCGCCCGAACTGGGATGCTTCTCATGTACCGATGTTTCACCAATTTGAGGGACTGTGTGTCGACAAAAGAATAAATATTACTCATTTGAAAGGAACAATTGATTATTTTGCCAAACAGTTTTTCGGAGAAGAACGGGAAACCAGACTGCGTCCGTTTCACTTTCAGTTTACAGAACCGTCATTTGAAGTAGATATCACCTGTGATATCTGTCAGGGAACCGGCAAAGTCAACGGTGAGAAATGCCGTTTGTGCAAGCAAGGGTGGCTTGAACTGGGAGGAACGGGAATGGTTCATCCAAATGTGTTAAAAGCTGGCGGAATCGATCCTGATGAATATACCGGCTGGGCATTCGGTTTCGGGGTCGAGCGTGTCATGATGATGAAACCTGGTATCGGTCTCAACAATATGAGACTATTGTACGATGGCGACATAAGAGTTCTTGAGCAATTTTAGTCTTTAGGTAAAAAGTAAAAGGGAAGAAGTTACAAGTATTTGACTTCTTACCTCTTATCTATTACCTATTACTTAGAAAAAATTTGAACATAAAAATCACTTACAACTGGCTTTTGGAGTATCTGGAAACGGATGCCGATCCCTATGAGATGCAGAAATATCTTTCACTCAGCGGGCCGTCCATTGAAACGGTAGAGAAAGTCGGCGATGATTATGTATTTGATATCGAGATCACGTCAAATCGTATTGATATGGCAAGTGTTTTCGGAGTCGCACAGGAAGCTCAGGCAATCTTGCCTCAATTCGGGAAGAAGGCAAAACTGAAATTCAATCCGCTTGAAAAATATACGTTTGATAACTTGCATGCAGAACCGGTACCGACTCATAAACTTGATGTCACAATCGAAGATCCTGAGCTTTGTTCACGATTCACGGCAATGGTCATTTCAGATGTACAGATAAAGCCGTCATCGGAAATTATTAAAAGGAGACTGGAACTTTCGGATATCAGATCCCTCAACAATGTTATTGATATTTCAAACTATCTGATGCTTTCACTCGGACAGCCGACTCATATGTTTGATTTTGATCAGATCAAAGATCAGAAAATGATTTTGAGGAGAAGCAAAAAAGGTGAGAAAATGACCACACTGGACGGAAAAGAATTTTCCCTTCCAGGCGACGACATCATCATTGAAGACGGATCGGGTAGGATTATTGATCTCTGCGGTATCATGGGAGGAGAAAATTCGTCCATTACGGAAGACACGAGAAACGTACTCTTTTTTGTGCAAACATACAACAAACGCCATATTAGAAAAACATCAATGACGACCGGACAGAGGACAATGGCTGCCACATATTTTGAAAAAGGACTTGATCCTGAACGGGTCGAATCTGCATTCGTATACGGTATTGATCTTCTCTTGGAAGCAACCGGCGGACATGCATCTTCTGAACTGGTGGATCTTTATCCTCACAAACGCGAAGAGAAAAAAGTAAAGGTGTATCTCAAGGATATCCACCGTGTCATCGGTGTGACGATTGATGAAAAGAAGGTTACAGCCATTCTTGAAGATCTCGGTTTTACTGTCAAACGTCATGAGAATGAGGAACTGGCATATCCTGACGGAGTATATTTTGAAGTGACTGTTCCCACGTATCGTACTGACGATGTCGATATCAAAGAAGATATCATTGAAGAAGTCGCGCGGGTATACGGATACTACAATCTCCCAAACAACATTTCACCGCTTATCTATATCAAGCAACCGCATGATATGGAAATGCTTTTTAAAACAATCTCAAAATCAAAACACTATCTGAAACATATCGGACTCCATGAATTCATCAATTACTCAATGGTATCAGAAGAGCTTCTGAAAAATCTCGGTATGGATCCCTCCAAGCATCTCAAACTTTCAAACACCATTTCAAAAGAGATTGAGTTCATGAGGCGATCTCTTGCCGTGTCACTTGTCAAAAATATCAAAGACAATCAGGGAAAAAAAGATATTCTTAAGATATTTGAGATCGCAAAGATATATACCCCTCGCAATGAAGATCTTCCTGAAGAACAGTATGTTTTGACAATTGCAGTCACAACTGATTTTTTCGATCTTAAAGGAATTGTTGAAGGATTGATGAGAGAGCTCAATATAAACAATTACACCTATGAAACAAAAGAAACTGACTTGCTTTCACAAAATACTTCAACTGCAATTATGTCCGAAGACAAGCAAGTAGGACGACTGGGAATGCTGAGGAAAGAATACGCTGAGAACATGGCACTTACAGAAGACGTATACATCGCCGAGATTGATTTCGATTTTATACAAAACAACTATTCAATTACTAAGCCGTACAAAGATCCTATCACGACAGCCATGGTCAAGCTTGACGCGACGATCGACATGAAAGAACGGGTCTACGGAGAACTGGAAAAGAAAGCGTATAACGCATCGCATCTGCTTCAGGATATCGAAATCATCGATCGCTACAAAGAAAACCTTACCATCCGCTTTTACTTTGCAGATCCTTCAAAAAATATCACCGAAGCTGAAGCAAAACACGAACTTGAAACGATATTGAAACAGATATAAAACGGAGCTGTGTATGGGCATGTATTCTGATGGCTTCAACAACACGCAATCTTTATCTGCTTTAAATTCTTACCATTGCTTTCGGAAATCATAGATTTATTTTTGCTACAATATCCACATGGCTTCACACCGATACTCAACTATTCTTTTCGATTTTGATGGATGTATCGCCAATACCCTTCCAATTTGGCTCAAAAGCTTCAGGAAAACTTTCAATTCCCTCAATGTTGAAATATCAGACAGAGATATCATTGACAATGCATTTCATCGCTGGGATGCAAAACCGGAACTCAAAATCCCCGATCTTGAATTTTTTAAAAATGATTTATACGCAAACTTTCATCAATACTCACAAAAACTGCAAACTCATGAAGGATTCATAGAGATTGCAACAACACTGCGATCCAGCGGTATAAAAACTGCGGTTGTGACTTCTACACTACGCCGTACAATCAATGCTATGCTGAAAGATCTCTCCTGTGAAAAATTATTTGATACTACGCTTGCTTGGGAAGATACAATTAAAAATAAGCCTGATCCAGAGCCACTCCTCAAAGCTATGGAACGATTGGGTGTCCGTCCCGATGAAACGATCATGATAGGGGATAATGAAGTTGATATAATTGCAGCACAACAAGCACAAGTCACCAGTATCTGGTATTACCCTGAGGTCAATGAGTATTTCTATCCAGAAAACAAATTTGCACATCATAAACCTCACTTTACCATCAAACATTTTCAAGAACTTTTTGAAATACTATGAAAACATCGTTAGTACACTTTTTATCAACCGATAATCTCAGGCTCCCGGGTCTGTTGTATGAGCCTGAAATAAAAACAAAACAGGCAGCAATTTTTCTTCATGGCTGCGGGAGTTCATCTGTTTTTTATAAACCCGAAATGAATATATTCGCAGACATTTTTACCCGCCACAATATCGCATTTTTCCCTTTTAATAATCGGGGTGCACACCTCATAAAAACATTGAAACAGGAAAGCGGTAATGAAGAATCGGAGGCAGAGCGAATTACAGCAGGAACATACTACGAAATTATCAGTGATTGCACAAAAGATATTGATGGTGCTATTCATTTTCTGCGAGGACAAGGATTCGAAACATTCTATCTCATCGGGCATTCGACAGGTGCAAATAAAATTGCAGTGTATCATTACAATAATACAAAAAATCCTATATCAAAATATATCCTGCTTGCCGGAGGAGATGATACGGGGCTTACCTATGAAATGATGGGTGAAAAACGATTTAAGCAGGCGCTTACTAGATGTGAAAAGGAACTCCGAAACGGAAACGGTGATAAGCCTGTCCCTAAGTATATTTATCCCGAACCATACTCATTTCGGGCTCTCTATGATGTCATCAATCCCGAGGGAGACTACAATACATTTCCATTTTATGAGTATTTGAATAATCAGAAACTTTCAGAGAAACCTCTTTTCAGGGAGTATCAATCAATTAATAAGCCGGTACTTGTCGTATACGGAGAGCATGATGAATTTTGCTACGGCAATGTCCCTGCCTGTATTGAGGCATTAAAAGAACATACAAAATCTCAGACCGATGCTGCATTCGAAATAATTCCTGAAACGGGACACGGTTTTGATGGAAAAGAAAAAGAACTTGGAGGATTGATGGCACGGTGGCTTACTTCCAGTCTTCATTGACACCAATCTTGATCGAAGAGTCTCCTGATTTGCCTTTTTCATTCCAAGCTTGAATTTTTATTTCATATTTTCCGTTATCAAGTTCAAACGTTTCAGAAATTTCATCACGATCTTCCTTTATTACTTTTTCTTCTTTACCGTTGATCCAGATTTTGATTTCTTTAACAGGTTGAATTGATGTAATACGGGCTTTTACTTCAATCTTTTTATCACTCGTTTCGACTTTTGATTCATTTCCGGGATTTCTGATCGACACGACTACATCTTCTGAAGATGAATCAGAAGTCTCTGTCGGATATTTAAATTTATCATCATTCTGCTCACGAGCCCAGGCATCAATTGCTTCCTGCCATCTATTTTTACCGTCCCCTGAGATCGGATCATTCTCAGTAATAACAATGAAATCTTTTTCTTCATAGTTGCCTGACCGCACCTCGACATCATTGGCCAGCCTGCCGTTTGATTTTGATAACTTCAATTTTTTATAAAAGGGTGAAACCTCTGTAGGGGCAGTTCCTTTTACATAATATTCTGATCGCTTGGGATACCCGTCCACAGGAAGGCCTCCCAGATATGCATCAATTTCCATAGCTTCTACATCATCAGGTTTCTCAATGATACCGTCATCATATTTTTTCAGCAAAGCAATCATCGTGTCATGCCAGATGGGAGATGCACCTGTAGCACCGGATGCAATATTCGGATTCATTTTTGAGTTATCATTATTACCCACCCAGACACCGAGAACAATTTCTCTGGTAAAGCCGACAGCCCAATTGTCCCGTTTATCGTCAGTGGTACCGCTTTTGACTGCAACCGTTTTTCCAGAAATATTGAGATAAGAACTGGGCCCAAAGGTATCAACGCGTGCATTATTGTCAGACAGAATATGAGAAATAATAAAACTAATAGCAGGGGAGAGTACTTCTTTTTTCTTTTCATCTTTCTTTTTGTAAATAGTTTTTCCATTGAAATCGGTGATTTCCAGGACTCCAATAGGTTCTACTCGACCACCGCCATTGGCAAATACGGAAAAAGCCTGTGTAAGATCAAGCAGGGTAGTTTCGCCCCCTCCCAGTGAAGCGGAAAGACCGAGATTATTCATGTTCTCAGTAGTCGGCTCGAGTGAATCAATACCCATATCGTAGCTTTTTTGCAGGAAGTCACGAAGACCAAGCATCGCAAGCATCTTGACTGCAGGAACATTGAGAGAATTTCCGAGAGCAAACCGGATCTGCACCGGTCCGCGGTATTTCCCATCATAATTTACCGGGATATAGCTTTCTTCCGAACTTGAATCGGGGAATTCTGTCTTGACATCCATGATGACTGTTGATGCGGTGTACCCTTTCTCGAATGCAACAGCATACTCAATCGGCTTCAATGTAGAGCCCGGTTGTCTACTCCCTTGAGAAACAACATCATATTTTCCGTATTCATCATTGTTGTAATCATATGATCCGACATACGTAATTATTTCTCCTGTTTGCGGGTCCATCGCGACAAGAGCACCATTCCCGACATCATAATCCTCGAGTCCTTCGATTTCCTCCTTTACGATTTTCTCTGCCTGTTTCTGAAGATCGAGATCAAGCGTTGTCTTAATTTTTACCCCCTTGGTCAATAATGCTGCGCCGTATTCGTCTTCTATCTGTTTTCGAATATAAAATACAAAATGCGGTGCGTTGATCGAAATTTTGGGAGAAGAAAATTTCACTTTATCAAGTTGTGTGAGAGCTTTTTCCCTTTCTTCTTTGGATATATATCCGTCTTCTTCCATACGGCGCAGAACATCTTTTGTACGACCTTTCCAGGCATCCTTTTTGCCGATAAACGGAGAAAAAACGGAAGGATTCTGAGGAAGACCGGCCAGGATAGCAGATTCGACTAAATTGAGGTCTTTCGGAGCTTTACCGAAATATCCCATAGATGCGGAACCAACTCCCACATAGGTTCCTCCGTAGGGAACCTCGTTCAGATACATACCCAGAATTTCTTTCTTTGAATATTTTTTTTCGACCTCATAGGCGAGAATTGCTTCCTTTATTTTACGAGACAAACGACGTTCGGAAGTCAATAACACATTTTTTATGAGCTGCTGGGTAATGGTCGAACCTCCTTGGGGTTTACCGATGAGGCTGTTGAATGAGGCTCTTATAATACCATATTCTGACACTCCCTTATGTTCGTAGAACCGTTTGTCCTCTATAGCAACAGTCGCTTCCTGAAGGTGTTCAGGGATATCCTCTATCTCGACCGGGACTCTGTTTTCGTCTTTGAACATCTCATATATTATTTCTCCATTACGGTCATAAAAAATAGTTGAATTGCCTCTGCTCTCAGAGAGCTTGCCCGGTTGGGGAAGATCACGTCCATACCATGCAAAAAGCGCGAATGCACCGATATATCCGAAAAGGATCATACCGATAATACCGATGACACCGTACATCATCAGCTTTTGCCTGTTGAGACCGGATAAGAGACCGAATGAAGGTCGACTGCTTCGCCTTCGTCGAGGGACATATGCCATAAGGATAATTGTAGCATATTACGTAAAAGTGGAACCTTTTAGACAGAAGCCAAATATGCTACAATAGTCATTATTATGCGTATACTGAAGAAGATATTCAAACCTAAAAATGTGATCAGAGTCATAATGGCTATTGCGGCTCTGCTTCTTATCATCACCAGCTTTGCCCCGTTTTTTTATCTATAACGGTTTATTCTGATCGGGTGAATTAACTATTTTTTCGTACTATGTTGTGAGCGATATAATAATCATATGGATTTTCAAAAACCAATAGATTCTCTTCCCCGGACAAGTCCACGAACAATACAGCGGCTCCAAAAGCTCGAAATACACACGTATTCCGATTTACTTCATTATTACCCTTTCCGGTATGATGATTATTCAACACGGGCCAAAATAGGGACTGTTCAGGCAGGAGAAACAGTGACAATAACAGGGACAATTCAGACATTTCAAAATAGTTTTACCAAGCGTGGCTTTAAGCTTCAAAAAGCAATTATTTCTGACGAAACCGGAATAATAGAAGCAGTCTGGTACAACCAGATGTATCTGACAAACGTACTGAAAGAAGGTATGCATATTGCGATTGCCGGCGTCATCGAACGATTCGGCAGAACGGTTACCATCAAGCCGCAGGAGTATGAAATCCTTTCATCTCTCCAGGATAAAACCATACATACAGGCAGACTTGTGCCGGTGTATTCACAAATATATGGACTATCATCAAAAACTATTCGTGAGAAAATTCTGTATGTTTTAGATTTATATAAATTAATCGATCCGAGTAATACTGAGTTCATACCCCATGATATTTTGGGGAAATACAATCTCATCGGGCAGCACCAGGCAATCAACTGGATACATCTTCCCCCCGGAAAAAAAGAACAGCAACAGGCGCAACGCCGAATCGGATTCAATGAACTTTTTATTCGTGTACTTTCATCTCATCTGGTAAAAGAGAAATGGAAACAGGAAACAACGACAACACCCATCACCATAACGAAATCGATTCAGGAACAATTGGACCGATTTATGAAAAATCTTCCTTTTGAGTTAACTTCGGCGCAAAAGCGGACGACAGAGGAGATACTCTCAGATATTCAGAAAAAAACACCAATGAACCGATTTGTTCAGGGAGATGTCGGATCAGGAAAAACAGTTGTCGCAGCCATTGCAGCATTTGTTACGCATCTCAACGGACTTCAAACACTCATCATGGCACCCACTGAGATACTGGCACAGCAGCACTTCAAAACAATATCAACGCTTATCAATGATCCACATATCAAGATCGGGCTGCAAACCGGGTCGCACAAGTCAATTTCCAAAAAAAAATCTTCGTTGGAGTATGATATTGTAGTAGGGACACAGGCTCTCATTACCGAAAAATTGAATTTTGATCACGTTGGACTGGTGGTCATAGATGAACAACATCGTTTCGGGGTAAAGCAAAGAGCTATGCTGAAAGACAAAGGAATTAATCCTCATCTGCTGACTATGACGGCGACACCAATTCCACGTACAGTTTCACTTACATTGTACAGCGAGCTGGATCTTTCTGTTATTGACGAGATGCCCAAAGGAAGAAAGCCTATAAAAACCTACGTTACACCCCAGGAGAAGCGGGAGAAAGGGAATGAATGGATAAAAAAACAAATTCGCGAACAGGGAGCGCAAGTGTATATAATATGCCCGCTGGTTGAAGAGTCCGAATCGGAAACACTGAAATCAGTTCGTGCTGCCACCAAAGAATATGAATATTTAAAACATGAGGTATTTAGAGAATTCAATGTGGCACTTCTACATGGAAAAATGAAAGCAAAGGAAAAAGAAGAAGTCATGAAGCAATATAAGGACAAAAAATATGATATTCTCGTTTCAACCTCTGTGGTGGAAGTAGGAGTAGATGTACCCAATGCGACAATTATGTTTATTGAAGGTGCGGAACGTTTCGGTATCGCACAATTGCATCAGCTGCGTGGACGTGTAGGGAGATCGGATAAGCAATCGTATTGTTTTCTGTTTACCAGTACAAAAGAAGCTGAGCAGAAGCATCGACTCCAATTTTTTTCATCAACCAATTCCGGATTGAAACTGGCTGAATATGATCTGAAACTGCGCGGTCCCGGAGATCTCTACGGCACACAACAGCACGGGTATACTGATCTCAAACTTGCAGATATTACCGATTATCGGCAGGTCCATGATGTAAAAGATGCAGTTCAGACGTTTGTTAACAAGTATCATGTAAAGGATTTCTCAATTTTGAAACAAATGATAGATGAATATCAGGTGGATCAGATTAGCAGAGACTAAATGCGTATGAGTGATTGAAAATAGCGTATTTGTTTCCAGGTATTTCGCACTGATCACCGATTACTTACACTTCTTGTTTTATCACCCTCCGCATGATATTATTACGATATCGAAATATAATTTTATTACAGTAATCCTATGGCCCCTTTGCCCAAACGAAAACATTCAAAAGCACGAAAAGGAAAACGAGTTCTCGAAAGAAAATCAGAATCAACTCTTCCCGAACTTGTTGTGTGTCCTGAATGCGGAAAGAAAAAAATGCCGCACCGACAATGTAAAAATTGTGGAAAATAATATTACAAGACTGTAGGTGATAGGCGGTATGTATTATATAAAAATAACTGTAACCTACAGCCCAGATATCACACTACCTACCCTATGGACCCGCGACATCAAAAACGCCTTAATATCGTTCAAAATTTGTTTGCACAATCTTTTAGCAGTAGCGATACTGGCGGGAACCTACCTTTTCAGGATGAAGATCTGACAAAAAAAATCCTTTCACACCGTGAAGAAATTAATGACTGCATTCAAAAGCACGCACCGAAATACCCTGTTGATAAAATTGCCAAGATTGATATGAGCATATTGCAGCTTGCAATATACGAATTGTTGTTTGAAAAGAAAAAACAACCAACAAAAGTTGTGATTAATGAGGCAGTTGAGCTCGCCAAAGAGCTCGGTAATGAGCGTTCATATGCTTTCGTCAATGCAGTCCTCGGATCAGTGCTCAAAGATATTACCAATAATGATTCAAACGATGGAAAAAAATCTCAGTCGTCTTGAAGAAAAAATTCAAATTGACTTTAAAAACAAGGAACTACTTCGCAATGTGTTTGTACATCGCTCCTATCTGAATGAAAACCGAGAGTTTGAACTGCCATCCAATGAAAAGCTGGAATTTCTGGGAGATAGCGTCTTGTCGCTAGCAACATCCATCTATCTCTATCAAAAATATGCTCATCTGCAAGAAGGTGATTATACAGATATTAAGGCCTCAATAGTCCGAACCGAAAGCCTTGCCGAAGTAGCTCGGGAACTCAAGCTTGGAGATTATTTATACCTTTCGCACGGAGAAGAAAAGGGGAAAGGCCGCACGAAGACAAATATTCTTGCAGATGTCTTTGAAGCACTCATTGCTGCAATTTTTATTGATCAGGGATTCGATCGGGCTTATCAGTTTATAACGGAGCATTTATTTGCTGAACGGTTGGATTATATTGTCAATAACAAACTCTATCTTTCCCCGAAAAGCCGTCTACAGGAAATGACACAGGCTTTATACAAAGAACTGCCCGTGTATGAACTAATAGAGGCAACCGGCCCTGAACATAAAAAGACTTTTTCCGTTCATGTTCTGGTAAACGGTGAAATAAAAGGAAAAGGCGTCGGAAAATCTAAAAAACAGGCAGAAGAAAATGCCGCACAAAATGCACTGGAATTATTGACAAAATAACGATATAATAAGTTTTTCGTTCGGTTAGTAGACATATTTAAATAATTTTTTTACCAATTTAGTAATATACACATGGCAGTAGCTTTACGGTTAATGCGATTCGGCAAGAGAAAACAGCCTTACTATCGTATTGTGGCTCTAGATAAGAGAAAGAAACGAGATGGATCTTATATTGAAAAAGTAGGTCTTTATCATCCGTTGGATGAAAAAAACAATATTCGAATAATCAAAGAACGTTTTGAATATTGGAGATCAAAAGGCGCACAACTTTCTGAAGGACTTGAACGTCTTCTCAAAAATGAAAAAGACGTCGTTTACGAGTAAATTATTCGATCTTCTTCATTATTTCATTCAGAAAATCAATATCATTTTGGTTTACTATGGCTGTATTTTCTGAACCTGTTGTAGAAAATGGTTTGTGTATCAGATTCACTCTGAAATTTATAGTTGCACCATCCTCATAAGTCACTGTCACTTCTTCATTCGTAATCAATCGTCCACTCACGTAATTATAATCCCGCAGTAACGTCTCAATATCATCAGGATTCCCGCGAATGGATAATTCTAGAGACATTTTTTCATCCGTGGTATCGTCCAGATTGATACTATATGACTCTACTGAAACACCTGTTTCTGCTCCGAGTTTTTCCAAAGCCGCAATCACTTTGAAGTATGATTCTTCTTCAGGGATAAGCTGATCGAGTAAGGTATTATAGTTATCAATACTGCCTTCAAGGAGTTCTTTATTGTTTTGAATCAAGCCTGCTGATTGTTTTGAAGCTTCCAGTTCAAGCTTGGTGGTTTCCAGCTCCGAATATAAGCTGTATGTGTTGTAACCCAAGTAACCGACGAAAGATATCAAAACAATATCCATGACAGCAAACAGAGCAATCGGCAAAAAATTTATGTTTAAAATAAATCGCTTAATTTTCTCCAGTTCCATGAGATTCCGGTGAGGTAAAGATTCCCTCAATTGTCAATAAATATCCTTCTTGATTCTGCTGTACAACATTAAAACCCGCAATGCTAATTTGTTCGAAACTGTCCTGAAATAACGGAGTTTCCAGTTCTTCGATAAACTGAAGTGCACCTTCGTAACTGCTAAAATTGACAGAAATTGATGTTTCTCTTGCATTGTTTACCATAAAACTCATCAGTTGTTCTTCAGGAGAAGTTTTACTGAAAATTTCTTTCAGAATAGAATAATATTGAAAGCTGTTTGCGTCTTCATCCATATAAGACTGTACAGTATTGTACTTGAATACAAAACGTTGAATTTCCTTAGAAAAAGACTGGTTGAGAAGAATATATCTGTTATAGTTTTTGATCGAGGTATCAACAGCGTTTTTCTCTCTGCGAAGGTAAATAAATGTACCCCCGACAAGAAGCAACACAACCAAAGAAACGCCAAATGTCCACAGAGCAATTCTTCGGGCAAGGACATAATATGTCACTACCTTTTTTGATGAGGATCTCTGGGAAAAGAGATTGAGCCTGCGTTTCATCGAATATGTGTCGCAATAACTGGTATAAACGTTGACAGTACTTGCGAAAATGTTTGGGTAATGGTATTGGGTATCAGAATATTCGACAGTGGGAATGACTGAGTCGGTAGTGACAGCCGTTTTTGGACGGTTTCGTGAATATTGGCAATTTGATTATCATAATTGAATAAATATATGTTTTTAATAGGAATATGATATTTCTCCTGTGTCAAAAGAATTGTTTTTTCCATTTCTGTAAACAGTTCATTGAGTACCGGATAAATTATTGCATACACATTCACACTCCCGTTACTGCTGAGACCGATGGTCTTCAACGCTTCCATAGTTTTCTGATCACTCAGGTTGGTATTTAATTTCAAATCACGGAGGATAATGTCATAACCGATTCGTGAGGATCTGGTTGTCTGAAAAAAGGGGAAAGCAGGATTGATTACATAGATGGAACTTCCGGAAAAACCAAAATTCAGAATAAGTGCCGGCTCCTTAATAAATTTATAGAATTCCGTAAGGAATCTTCCCATTGCGGTCAGTTCATTCTCAAGTGACACCGGTTCCAGATTGGCGTATTCGACTGTTTTATAAATATGGTCAACAATCTTTTTCTGTGATGCAACAAAAAGGATCAATAGTTTCCCATTTGGAAGTTTGCTGATTATTTCGAGGTCTAGATATACTTCACTGATAGGCAGGGGTACAAATTCATCAGCCTGCAATCTGATTGCCTTTACCAATTCTTCTTCAGGCAAATTCGGCATCAATAGAAGCTGTGAGTAACTTAAGGCATCCGGAACGACTACATGCGCTTTCGTCGAGGAAATATTTAGCTGTGCATGGAGCGTACTCAAGAGCTTTGCTTCTTCCTGGGCTGATTTTTCATCAGGATTCGAATAAAAATTGGGGACTGTATTGTCGTATCCCAGAGAAAGAAGTTCAACCTTATTTTTCTTGGTTTCCAGATGAGCCAATCTCGTAAATTGCTCACTAATATCAATAGAAAATAAATTTGCTGCCATAGTCTAAGAGTAGCAGAGAAGAGTACTAAAAATCAATCAGCGTTATTATTGCCGCAACTTAACTTTCGTCTGATATTGCAGAGCAGTTACCCCCAGTGCCGGATTCGGAACTCTCCGATTGTATGTCACCGTATAGGAAAAACTCACTACTGGTGCAGTATACGTAGATTTCATGACACAACCGATTTGGAAATCTGAAATATTGACACGAATATTATGAACTGTTACGTCAAATGAAGGTGAACCGTTGGCCCGGTATCGCAAATCATCTCCGTCCAGGACGTATTGAAACTGATCTGAATTTTCGTTCACAAATACAAAATCTCTTCCAATTTCACCTGTTACAGGGTCTGGTGTCGAAGAATTATAGCCGAGACCGGCATTATTGCAAATATTCTGCGGCACAGCAGAACTTTCAAATATTCCATCAGCATCGCTGATCATTCTGTCCCCTTCTCGCATAATCCGTTCCTTCATAAGCTGCATGATATAGTCGCCTTGCCGCTTGGTTTCAGTTATTTCATAGATTTTAATCTGCTGCTGGAGAATAACATACAGAATACTGAACACTGCCGGCATAAGAATTCCGAGAAGTGCTATAACAACAAGAACTTCAATAATGGTATATGCTTTTTGAAATAGTTTCTTTTTCATCTTATTGCCATAATGAATAAACGGTATCTATTGTTTCAGTCCGCTGAACATTGTCTTCCATCCACGTGACAGTAATAGTCGCCGTTACACGAGTCGCTGTTCCTGCGACATCTTTGCGCATAGTCAGAGTTCGCCGGAATATCCTCGGATCCTGGGATCCGACTCCAGTAAATCCGCATGTTGATGTATTAAATACCGGTAGAGATGCCAATGTATTTGCTATTGCTATCGCATTGTTTGCGCAATATGTTCTGCCCGCCACAGTAGCATAATTTTGAAATGCTACCCAATCTGCTTCTCGTTCGCCATCCAGCCATTCTTTCAAGTCCTGCACATAATGCGTCGCATACAATTTATGCTGATTGTAGGACATAGTATGGACAAGCTGCATGGTAAATCCGACAGCAGAAATGAGAACCAGACTTACCAAAGTCATAAATACAATAACCTCGACAAGACTGAACGCCTGCTGGTTTTGTTTAGTTTTAGCAGTCATAGGGGTCGCCATAGTGTGCCGGAGTGTTGGGTCCAAGCTGTAACTGGATACAACGATTTGAACTGTTATGCTTGATTATGATCGAGGTATTCGTACTTGCCGTTCCGTACGGATACGTAAACTGAACCGTTGTAGAAGATCCTGAACCGATTACCGAGTTTTCCAGAGTCCCCTGACGGTCAAAACCAAAATATGCGCCGCACTGGAGTCGAATAATATAATCAGATGCATCTATTGTGAAGAATATAACTCTCCCTGCCAATGCACAATTTTGGTCTCCATTCACATCCCGCGCGATCATATCCATTTTCATCCTATCCAATTCGTTCAGTATCAGATCAGCATCTTTCTTGAGTTGTCTTTCCCGAACCTGCTGGCTGTAGGTACGGGTACTTACCGTAATAAATATAACGATAATTGCCATAACAACTATGATTTCAATCAAAGTGAATCCTTTTTTCAATGGATACGTAAACATATTGGTACTCGTTAAATCAAAGAAGGTAATCAATAATTGTTATATTTCACAGCAAAACTTACATTACGGCAATGTGAACGACATGTCTTACCAAGGCTAGTATCATGCGAATAACAGGGTTGTTGGTGATTGTTGCTGTAGATGGAGTAACGCTATATGTATTCCCCATGCTCTCTAAATTGGTTGAAAGTGTATATGTAGAACAATATGTTGTCGTATTGTTGCATGTTCCTCCGCCTGAGGCACGAGGAGCATACGTGTATACATTCGTTGCATTGGTCTGAGGATCAGGAGGCAATGGGTATTGAGTGGGGAAGGCTCCGCTGGTAATACTGGTCGGATATACACCGGCAATCTGGCTGCTTTTAAAAAGTTCAAGATTTGATCTGATTGATTCGACATTCACAATCCTTTTTTGATCTCTCCCGTGACGCAATGAATTAGAATATGATGCCGTGGCGATACTTAATAGTAAACCAATTATCGCGATGACAACGATTATTTCAATAAGTGTAAAACCTTGATTTATGATATGTTTGCGCATAGTTATAAATCAGTATAGTACATTTTTAACGAAGAACATATGCTTTTTATTTCCTACGGGAAGCATCCAGCAGCCATAAATCAATAGAAAGCTGTGCATTGATATTGTTACGTTCTGATAAAGACAATAATTCCAGAGCTTTCCTAAGTGATGCAGATACCCAAGGATCTCCTGTTTTCAGTTGTGCATGTAATGCGGTAATAATCAATTTCAGAAGGTTTCTGGCATCATCGAGCGAAGTAGGCTGCATCAAAGGATGGGACATCCCCGCCAAACCTTGACCTTTGCGGATGGAAGAAATTATCTCTAATATTTGCGTATTTGCCTTTAGTTCCTCCTTGACTTCAAAGTGTGTATTAACGGTACACCTTGAACGGATAGTCGGGAGGATTGCATCAATTCTTGTTGTGAAAAGAAGAAACATATGAGTAGTACTCAGCTCTTCTAGCATTTTTAGCATTGCATTTTGAGCTTCAATCGTTGCTTTTTCGAACGAGTGAAATAGAATAGTTCTATTTGCCTTCCCGACAAGCTGCAAATCACGTCGCAATTCTCGTATTTGTTCAATCGTAATCGAACTGCCCGAAGGTTCAATAATGATCATTCCGTGTGGATTTGAGGGTAATGTTGAAACGATCTGAGGTACTACTTCAAGTATCTCCTGCTGTTGTGATAATTGGATGATCTGCGGGTGCATAGGTATGAGTAATAGAGTTGAATTTTATGGTAAATACCTTATATTGGATATATGGGTATTTCTCCAAAAGAATTCTTAATTAAGCTTGTTCAAAAAGGTGTTGTTGATCAACAGGTTGCCTCTCAATATGAGGTAGACAGTCTGAAACGAAATCTCCCTATTGACCGTTACTTGCTACAGTATACCAATATCTCGAGCGAGGAGATTATGAAAACAAAGGCTGATCTTCTCAATGTACCTTACGTAAATATCTCAACAACAGCAGTTGATCCGCAGGCGTTGAAATTCATACCGCAGGCAATAGCTGAACGTCATACCATTATGCCGTACATGTATGATCAACAAGCAAAAAAACTTTATGTCGCGACCTCTGATCCCTTGAATGTGAGCCTCCAGGATTTTATCGAGATGAAGACAGGATCGAAGGCAGTACTGGCACTCGCATTGGAAGAAGATATCGCAAAATCAATAACCGTTGCATACACAAAAAATCTCTCACCTGAAGTTGAGCAGGCATTGCAGCAGGTTGCTCCGGCAAAACCAGCACAAGAAACGCCATCCATTCAAACAAGTACTGACTTTACCAATGCTCCAATTGCAAAAATCGTCAATACCATTTTGGAATTTGCGGTTAAAAGCCGAGCCTCTGATATCCATATCGAAGCTCAGGAACTGAAGACAAGAATCCGATACCGTATCGACGGTATCCTTCAGGAAAAACTGTCTTTACCTGCAAGTATTCATGAGTCGCTCGTCTCTCGTATCAAAATTCTGTCCGAAATGAAGATAGACGAGAAACGAATTCCTCAGGACGGACGGTTCAATTTTAAAACCCCTGAAGAAGAAATTGATCTCCGTGTGTCTACGCTTCCCACCGTCCATGGGGAAAAAATTGTTATGCGACTTCTGCGGAAAAGCGGAGGTATGCCGACACTACAGGAACTGGGACTTGATGGCTCTCAACTACAGCGCTTTGAAGAGGGAATTTCCCGATCTTACGGAATTGTATTGGTTACCGGGCCGACAGGTTCCGGTAAAACCACAACATTGTATTCTGTGTTGAACAAACTGAATACCAAAGCCGTAAACATTGTCACGCTCGAAGACCCGGTAGAATATCAGATTGAAGGAATCAATCAGGTTCAAATCAATTCACAGGCCGGATTGACATTCGCAGCAGGTCTGAAGTCATTTCTCAGACAGGACCCCAATATTATTCTCGTCGGAGAAATCCGTGATAAAGAAACGACACAGCTTGCTATCCAGGCTGCTCTCACGGGACATCTTGTTTTCTCAACACTTCATACCAATGATTCCGCCACCGCAGTTCCCCGACTTACCGATTTGGGAGGTGAACCGTTCCTTATTGCCTCCGTACTCAGTGTAATCATGGCACAGCGTATCGTACGACGAGTCTGTGATAATTGTAAAGAAACCTATGAACCACCGACAGAAGTTCAACAAAAAGTCAAAGACGTCCTCGGTCCGGTTTTGCCCAAACAGTATCAGGATGGAGCTCCTGTTTTACTGACACGAGGAAAAAAATGTGAAGAGTGCAACAACTCCGGATACAAAGGACGAATCGGGATTTATGAGATACTCAGAACATCCCCGGCAATCAATGATCTGGTTTTGAAAGGTGCTTCGTCGCATGAAATCGAACAGCAGGCACAAAAAGAAGGCATGATACTTATGAAACAGGACGGTTTTCTCAAAGCAGTCAAAGGAATTACGACAATCGAAGAAGTTATGAGAGTTACAGAGACATCTTAAACATTAGCATTAATTATTACCCAATTTTATTATGAAACTTGAAGAATTATTTCAACAAACGCTCGACAAATCAGCATCGGACCTCCACATTATTCCGGATTACCCGCCGATGCTTCGTGTGTACAGTGAGCTTGCTCCGGTACCTGGGACAGAAGCTCTCTCCAAAGAAGATACAAAAACTCTTCTGGAAAAAATATTGAATGAAGCTCAGCTTGATGAGTTGCACACCAACAGAGAGACTGATTTCGGTCTGGAATGGGGAGATGTACGCTTCCGTGTCAATTATTACTATGCTAAAGGTGGACTCGCAGGAGCATTCCGGCTTATCCCGAAGAAAATTAAAACTATAGAAGAACTGGCCATCCCGACAACACTTCACAAACTTGCAAAAACAACGAATGGTTTGATTCTTCTGACGGGACCAACCGGGGAAGGAAAATCAACCACCATCTCCGCATTGTTGAACGAGATCAACATGACAGAAAAAAAGCATATTATCACCATCGAAGACCCTATCGAATTCACGTATCCAGTCGGGAAATCGATCATCTCTCAGCGGGAACTTCATTCTGACACACATTCCTGGGTAAAAGCACTCCGGTCTGTACTGCGTGAAGATCCTGACGTAGTACTCATCGGCGAAATGCGTGACCAGGAAACAATACAGGCTGCCCTCACTATCGCCGAAACCGGACATCTTGTCTTTTCAACACTCCACACCAATAGTACACCTGAAGCAATAAATCGTATCATTGATGTATTCCCAGGTCATCAGCAGAATCAAATACGTAATCAGCTGGCGACGGTATTGAAAGCGGTTGTGTATCAACGGCTTGTCCCCAAAACACAGAAAAACGGCCGAGTTCCGTCGCTTGAAATATTGTTCAATGTGCCGGCAGTTTCTGCTCTTATCCGCGAAGGGAAGATTTTTATGATTGACAATGTTCTTGAGACAGGGGAAGAGCATGAGATGATTCTTTTTGACAAGTATCTTTCGAGACTTTACAAGCAAAATCTTATTTCCCGGGAAGATGCATATTCTTATGCCATTCGACCCAAAGAAATTGAAAAATTTATGGCTTAATCATGCTATTTACATACAAGGCACTTCAGAAAGACTCAACGAAAATCAACGGAGAAATGGACGCGAGTTCTGAAAAAGAGATATCGGAGTATTTGAAAAAAAACGGATACTTTCCGATTGAGATCAAGGAAAAGAAACCAAGCTCACTCGACAGTTTCTCAACACTGCTTCAACAGGTGTCGTTCCAGGATGTAACATACATGACCCGTCAGTTTGCTATTATGCTTGATGCCGGTCTTACCCTCATAGACTCAATTGAGATTATCAAGAAACAAGTTCAAAAACCCGCTCTTAAAAAAATGCTTGAAGAGATTGATAAATCACTTCGTGACGGAAAAACATTCTCACAGGCACTTTCAAAATATCCGAAGCAGTTTTCTCATTTTTATGTCGCCCTTGTCAAATCGGGAGAGGCCTCAGGAAAACTGGACAGTATCCTCGAGAAACTGGCCGAACACATGGAAAAGCAACGGGCTTTCCAGCAGAAAATCCGCAATGCTATGATCTATCCTGTAGTTGTTATAACAGCGATGTTTGCGATGATGTTTGTGATGTTTGCGTTTGTGATGCCACAGCTTCTTTCTTTGTATGAGAACTTCCAGGTTGAACTGCCCCAATCAACGAAGATTATTATGGCTATTTCGAATTTTATGAAAAACTATTGGCCATATGTATTGGCGGCAATTATTGCAACTGTGATCGGACTTATTAAACTGAAAAATACAAAAAAGGGGAGCGAGGTATTTGATATGAATATCCTTAAAGTGCCTGTAATGGGAAATATCGTAAAAACTTCCGGCCTGGTGGATGCAACCAGAACTCTTTCAATCCTTATCTCATCCGGTGTTCCTATCCTTGATGGTCTGGTGATCGTCATTGACGTAAACAGCAATATCGTATTTAAACAGGCTTTCCAACGAATAAAAGAGAAAGTTGAGAAAGGTATGTCCGTCGGGTCTGCCATGTCCAATGAGCCAATCTTCCCCGAATCTCTGACACAGATGGCTATCGTAGGGGAACAAACAGGTCATCTGGATGTCACACTTCTCAAACTATCCGAGTATTATCAGACCGAATCAGAGATGGCAGTCAAAGGCTTGCTGACAATGATGGAACCTATGATACTTATTGTCTTGGGTGTCTCGGTAGGGTTCCTCGTTATGGCTGTCATTACACCGATTTTTTCACTCACGAATTCGTTGCAGTAAAAACACACTTGACAAAGACTTTAAAAATACTATAAAGTAGTAATAGTCATTACTTATTCTACATATAATTAATATTATGAAAAAAATATCAGAGAAGGCGTTTACTCTTGTCGAACTGCTTATCGTAATTGGTATTATTGGTATTTTGGCTGTTACGTTGATGGTTTCGCTGAACCCGGCAGAAGCTCAGAGAAAATCAAGAGATGCAAAGCGCATCAAAGACGCAGGAGTACTTGAAAGTGTCATGATTCAGCTAATCAATGATGGAATTGATGTCGGTACAGCTAATGGTACTCTCGGTGGCCCTGCCTCTAATCCCGCTACAAGTGCAAGTGCGGGTAATGCACAGTCACAAGCGTGTGCGAGCAGCTGGCTTGGCCTTAATGTGTGTAACTATCTAAAAAGTGTCCCTACTGATCCACAAAATAACCGAACAACGTCATCAGTCAACTCGGCAACCACAACAACAGCTCAACTTGCTGTATATCGGGCACGCATATCAAACGGCGAGTATGAAATAAACGTACGCCAAGAATCCCTTTCAAATGCAACAAAAGTGACCGGTGACGGAGGAAACAGTAACTCATGGTATGAAGTATTCTCAAGTGGAAATAACGTTTTGAACTGATAATTTCTGAAATTTACAAAGCGGGCAGAAATGCCCGCTTTTTTTTATGATTCTCCTTCTATGATGATATACCTAATACCTAATACCTAATTACTCTTTATCTGCTGGAGAAGTTCCTGAGCTTCAATAAAGTTGGGGCGGAGTTCCAGCGCGTACTCAACGGCATCCGTTGCCTTTTCCTGATACTCGCTGCTTTCGGACTCCTGAGCCATAAGTGAATAAAAGAGTCCGAGCATATAATAGCTTTGTGCATCGGTCGGTGCAAGCACTGTTGTATATCGCATGCTGTCAAGTGCCCGTTTTAAATCATCAATATCACCGGTCATCTGATAATACACATAATTGTTTTTTGCCTTTGTCCGCCAATAGTGGATATTGTCAGGTGATTTTTTCAGGGCGTTGTTATTGGATTCCCGGGAAAGGGATATTAACTCTTCTGTGTTCTGCCCCTCACTGTTGAATGAATTGATAAAAGCCAAGTGGGCTAAAGATGTTGAGAGTTTATCCTCATATACATGCTCATATTTGTTACCAAGTGCCTGAATATACAGTTGTGATGCAGTAACATAATCTTCCTGTGATTCTGCTTCCTGAGCTCTTTTGTACAAACGGTCTGCCTGGTAATAGGAAAGTACATATTCCAGCAGATAAAGACAGGCAGCAACTGTAATCACGATTTGAACTATCCGAATTGTCGAGAATTCTCGTTTCTGCATCTCTCGTTTTTCCGGCTGGAAAGTCAGATAAGCCATTCCGGGAAGAAGGTAAAAGAATAATTGAATATTTGTGGTAGAGAAGCCAAAAAAATTCGTAATAAGTATGGTGAGATATGCAAGTAAAAGTGAAAACGTAAAAAGTGATTTATCAATCTGCCTGGAATTTAAAAATGATGCAAAACTTCGCAGAGACACAGAGATTAAAATGATATATGCTATGAAACCGATAAACCCAGTTGTCGCAAGATAGTTCAAATATTCATTATGTGCTTTGTTGTATATGAAATCCCATTCTGAAGTCAGATTATGTCCTTCTGGTCGCACAAAATAGTAAGCGTATGCGAATGTCTCTGGTCCGCTACCGAAAAGGGGATATCGCACCCCCAAATCAATGGCACCTTGCCAGACAATTTTTCTGATCTGAAACGAATCCGTGATCTGGAGATGTTCAGGTGTATTGTCAGGCAAATTGGCACTGCTGAAGGCCACAATACAATACGTAGTTACAAGAAGAGCTGTAATCAGTACTGTACGATAGAGTATTTTCAAATTTCTCTTCGCGTTATCAGTAATAAGAAGTACGATGCCGATCGCCATACTGACGCCTACAGCAAGGAGTGAAGATCGGGATCTGGTGAAAAAAAGTCCTACGACATTCAAAATTAGGTAACAACCGTAGAGATATGTCATGAGATTCGATTTCTTCTCGTTGATAACAAGCTGGATGAGTTTGAATATGCGTTCTTTTAATCCGGCAACAGACCAAATTGAATCATGTTGTTGTACAAAAGAACTCAGAAAGAAATAAACACCGATAAAAAAATGTACCGCAAGGTAGGCTCCAAGCCAGTTCGGTTGACCTAACGTTGAAAACATCCGGACGGCGGGCTGGAACTGGGCTGTCCAGCAAGCGTTGGTCAACGTACCCGTAAACAATAGACAAGAAAGATCTCCTCCCAGCTTGGCGGGTATGCCCCATAAGATGACCATGACAGAGGATAAAAGTGAAACCTTCAGTAGATTCTTTATATAATCCACGGTAAATGTCTGTATAAATACAAAAAAGAGTAAAATATACGAAACAATCGAAAACAACCCTCCGTTCCACCGCCCGTAATAACCAAATATTGATGTGTGGGTATCGATAGAATAAAAAGCAGAAATTGAAAGTACAGTCACAAAAACTATGAGCATTTTGAGGAGCAAAGGCAAATACAATTTTGGCCGATGTAAGATATAATGAATTATCCAAATGGCAGCAGACACAATAGTGATGCAGTATATAAAGATCATTTTATTGAACTCAAACATTTCAGTCGTACGGGAACTCATGAGGAGCGGTGTGAGAAAGATGAGCAAGTAAAATAAGTAATGAATAATACGAACAAGCAGTGATGAGGTTAGCAATTTATTCGACATAATGTCAATTATAAACAATATCAAAAATATTCGAGTTCCTTTTTTTTCCACATTTAAGGCTTATTTTGATTTGGGTACTACCAATACCCGGATCGCAGTGAAGAAAAAAGGAGTAGTATTTCGGGAACCGACTTATTTAGGTTATAATGCAAAAACCAAAGAGTATATGTTTTTCGGCACAGAAGCGAAAACGATACAAGGAAAAACTCCCGATTTTCTGACTATTGTTAGACCTATCACAAACGGAATTTTAGCTGATTTTGACGCCGAAGTTTCATTTCTCAGGAACAGTATGGATACCGCAATCAGACCGTATCTTGAGCAATTTTCACTCATCAAACCTCCGATCCATGCCGTAGCTGCTACACCGTCAATTTCAACGGAGATCGAACGGAAAGCCGTAGAAGAATCTCTACAGAAGTCCGGGTGTACACAGGTAACAATTGTGGAGCGAGCACTTGCTACAGCTGCTGGCTGCGGCTTCAATATTTTTTCCCATGAACCGCAAATGGTGATTGATTTGGGCGGCGGTTTATTGGAAATAAGTGTCGTAAGCGGCGGCGGCATTGTGGGACAACGGGTACTCAAAACAGCTGGTGAGAACATGAACAAACTTATAGCAAACTACACATATCTCAAACACGGTATCGTACTTGGTGAGAATACTTGTGAGAATATTAAAATTGAACTTCTCAATTTTACTGATGAGGAGCTCAATGTAACGGTCCGGGGAAAATCTCTCGAAACCGGCTTGCCGAAATCAATTAAACTGAAAACTTCAGACGTCCGGGAAGCTCTTATCAGTCAATTCCATCATGTCATTGATGCAACACGGGAACTGATCGAAGCGTCACAGCCAGAGGTAGCAGATGCAATATTTAAAAACGGGATTGCCTTGACAGGTAAAATAGCCGGAATTCCCGGGATTGAACAATACTTTCACCAGGAACTGAAAATTGACACCTATGTCGTGGAGCATTATGCAGACGCGACAATCTACGGCATGATGAGACTCGATCAAGACAACGAAACAATCTACAAAATAGCTGCTCCGACGTATTAATAATAGTTAATAATTAAAAGTTAAGAGTTAATAGTTATTTACTGCAAAAAATGAATGTCAAGCAAACTTTTCTCTTTTAACTGTTAACTATTAACTGTTCAAGTTGAGTTGACATTAGCGTAATCAGTACATATAATAGCTATACACTTCTGAGAAGAGGAAAGTAGAAATTCTTCTATACTACCTCCCAAAATGAATGCTTGACATTCATACACAGATTGTCTAAAATAGTGATCCGCTAGTTGAACATATTTTGTATGTAAAACACGCGGAAGTGTAATGCACATTAAAAATTAGTACTTTAGTTTAGTAATCGGGTTAGGAAGTTGTCCTGCAAAGCCGCAAGGCTGAGTAGGAAATTTCCGAACAAAACATTCAATTCTTTGAGCGTTCTTTTAGAACGTTTGAAGGATCAACTTTTTTTAAGAGTTTGATCCTGGCTCAGGATGAATGCTAGCAGTGCGCCTGAGATATGCAAGTCGAGCGTTGCCGGAGGAGAGCTTGCTCTCCGATGGAAGCGGCGGACGGCTGAGTAATACGTAGGGACTTCCCCCTAGGTAGAGAATAGCTCACCGAAAGGTGGGGTAATGCTCTATGGTACCTTCTTTTTGAAGGTTAAAGTCTTCGGACGCCAAGGGATAGACCTGCGGCCTATCAGGTAGTTGGTGAGATAATAGCTTCACCAAGCCTATGACGGGTAGCTGGCCTCATGAGGGTGGTCAGCCAGAGGGGGACTGAGACACGGCCCCCACTCCTACGGGAGGCAGCAATCAGGAATCGTCGGCAATGGGGGAAACCCTGACCGCGCGACACTGCGTGTAGGAAGACGCTCGAAAGAGTGTAAACTACTGTGGTAGAGGAAGAAGTCCTTCGGGATTGACGGTACTCTACTAGAAAGGGGCCGCTAACTGCGTGCCAGAAGCGTCGGTAATACGTGGGCCCCAAGCATTATCCGGTTTAATTGGGCGTAAAGGGTCGTGTAGGTGGATAGGTAAGTTATCTTTTAAATTCAGAGGCTCAACCTCTGGTCTGGAGGTAATACTACCTGTCTAGAGTTTTCTTTAGGGTAAGCGGAACTGAGTGAGTAGTAGTGAAATGCGTTGATACACTCGGGAACACCAGTGGCGAAGGCGGCTTACTGGAAGAAGACTGACACTGAGACACGAAAGCTAGGGGAGCGAAGCAGATTAGAGACCTGCGTAGTCCTAGCCCTAAACGAATGTTCGCTAGCTGCATTGGCCAACTTTTGTTGTCCGGTGTGGCGAAGGTAACCCGTTAAGCGAACCGCCTGGGGAGTACGGCCGCAAGGCTAAAACTCAAAGGAAT
>DCTC01000001.1:86041-224295 GCA_002329205.1 Candidatus Roizmanbacteria bacterium UBA1450
ACAGGTGCTGCATGGCTGTCGTCAGTTCGTTCCGTGAGGAGTGCCCTTAAGTGGGACAACGAACGCAACCCCCATCGTATGTTACAAGTGTCATACGAAACTGCCCAAGTCTGACTTGGGAGGAAGGAGGGGCAGACGTCAAGTCAGCATGGTCCTTATACCCTGGGCTGCACACATGTTACAATGGGAAGGACAATGGGTTTTGCAAACTCGCGAGAGTAAGCGAATCCCACAAACCTTCTCTCAGTTGGGATTGAAGTCTGCAATTCGACTTCATGAACGCGGAATTGGTAGTAATCGTGGATCAGCTACGCCACGGTGAATACGTTCTTGCCTCTTGCACACACCGCCCGTCAAGCCAACAAAGTCGTTGGTATTCGAACCTCGTGTTTACACGGGGGAGAGTACTGATGGCGATGAGGGTTAAGTCGTAACAAGGTATCCGTTCTGGAAGGAGCGGATGGATCACCTCCTTTCTAATTTTTTTTAGATGTTGTTTCCGATTTATCGGAATTACAACATCTTATCCATCGTAGCTTTAAGCGAAGATGGATAGTTAACAATTAGAAGCCCTTCGAAAGTTATAAACTTAAGAAGGAGATAACATGGTTTTCAGAAACTAGTGTTATCACCTTCCTAACCCGATTACTGGACTAAAAGTACTGATTATTTAACAAATTCAAACAACTCATTTACTGAGCAACCAATTCGACTTCTTTCCACAGCTCGTTGAAGCTTCAACGTCAGCGGCCTTCTTCTTTTTTAATTCTTTGTTTCTTTATGTATACAAGTCATATTTTGAAACAATTCGTTGTATTTACATATTTGATACTTATTCTCAGTATCGGATCTATCTTGTCTCCCGTCAGAGCTGAAGAACAAAAACCATTTCTCGGGCCTACCCCTTCTCCCGAGAGAATGACTTTAAAGCCTCCAGAACCGGTCAAGAAAGAAATCAAATATTATCCGGTCAATATGGAAGAAGTATATATGTCTACTGATTATTACGATTTTCATCAGGGCTTAGATTTTGCATCCAATCAAACAGTATCAAATCCGAAAATTTATTCGATTGAGGATGGTATTGTAGTATACGCTTCAGATTCACGATTCTTCACAAGCCCCTATGGATGGGGATATGGAAAATTGATCGTCATTGAACACGAAAAAGGGGTTTCCAGCCTCTATGCACATCTTGAAACAATTGAAGTCAAAGAAGGAGATACAGTGAAACAAGGTGATTTTATCGGTTTGATGGGATCAACCGGCAATTCTACCGGCATACATCTCCATTTTGAAATGTTTACCAAAGGGGAAGAAAATACCCTGGTAAAGCATAATCCATTTGAATTCAATGGATTGAAAAAAGTTTTTGCAGTCCTGGCAGACAATACGATAGCCGCACGCTAACTTCATAAGAGAAAAAACGAAACTATTCGACTATAATGGCTTCATGACAGTTTTCGGAACTACTTTCAGTCACAGACATGCGGCATACCTCGGGTTAGATCCCTTCGAGACATATAAACGTATCCTTGATATCGGTTTTGATTATGTGAGACTCTGCTGCTATTGGGAGGAAATTGAGCCAGCAAAAGGCAACTTTGATTTTACTCCGACAAAGAAGCTCATCGAAATGAGTGAAAAAGCTGAGCAGAAAATCATTGTTACTCTCGGTATGAAAGCACCGCGTTGGCCGGAATTTTATATCCCAAAGTGGCTTCAAGGTAACAAAATTACAGAAATTGAAAACGAGTTACTTCATTATATTGACAGAACTGTCAACGAACTCAAGGAGTATTCCTGTATATCTTATTGGCAGGTGGAGAACGAACCGCTTGATCCGTCTGGACCTAATAATTTATCAATTCCCCTGGATCTTTTGACGGAAGAAATCAAGACAGTTCAGGCAATTGACCAAAGGAGTGTTATGCTGACGGTATGGGGAAATCAACTAACTAAACGAAAAAATTTTCAGAAACTCCTTGCTCTTGTAGAAAATATTGGAATTGACATCTATTACAAAGTCCCTCAGAGAAATTTATTCAATAAAACAGAGTACAAAGGTCCTTCTGACTCTGATGAACAACTAAAGAAAGAAATTGCACTATGTCATCATCTCTGGATTACGGAGCTGCAGGCAGAACCATGGGAAGAGCATCAAGTGGTATCTATCGATCGTGATACTCCTAGTTTTGATCTAAATAAAATGAAAAATAACATTGAACGGGCGATACAACTCAAACCGCAAGGAATCTTGCTCTGGGGATCAGAATATTGGTTTTGGCAAGCAGAAAAAGGCAATGAACGGTATCTTGAATTCATCAAACGGCTTATTTGAGAAAAATCTTCATACCCGGTCTTGCACTATTGAATTTCTCAGCTCCGGTCGTTTGATCTTCCTCATTAAAATGCCTCCATACGGAAATTTCCATCAACTGATCATGGGGATCACCGGATGAACCGGGATACACAATCAGCTCTCCACGATTCCCGCCGAAGAGATTATTTACATATTTAGCCTTTTGAGATACATCGTTAATAATAATCTCCACTTCATCACCATATGCAAAATCTTCTTCAAATACAGATTGTCTGATGGTAGTTTTGAGGTTTCCATAATTGTCTACATGACTGATATAGTCGTCCTGGATGCCGGGTATTATATGGACATGAGCTTCTTCAAGTTCCATATCATCCTGCATTGCTTCCATAAGATGTGCTGCAACCCGAGAGTAGAGATCCCGGGATCGGAACTGACTTCCCTTATTTAAGCCGGGATACGTGAATACCACATCAATCTTATCGAGGATGAACGAAAAATCATATCCTGCATTGGGTCCCATGAGATGAAGACCTGATTTGAGCCGGATAATCAGAAGATCCGCTCCTTTTCCTTCTTGAATGGATGTGGTGGTGTGAATACGCGGATCGGTGTTTTGGAACAAGACGGTTTCCAACGGTCTACCATAGCGTTCTTCTGTTTCAACAATCTGACTTATAAGGAAACCGGTATGAATAGTGGAAGGGGTAGAGGAGACGAATGAAATATCAGGTCGTACCGGATTATTTAAAAATCCCTGTACGGCACTTCTTACTTCCTGACAGGTAAGAGTGTCATCAACCCAGTCGGCGACAACGATGAGTTTTTTCATAGATTATGTAAATAGTAAGACAATGGTTATGAGACGGAGCAATATCTAGCACAATTTCAGATATTGTCCTCATTTTCCTCCCGCTAACTTAGATACCTGAAATTGATAATTATTACATCAACTCCATACCGGTCGTGATACCGAATTCTTTTGCTGCACTCTTTCCCTGCACAGTAATTTCCACAAATCTCTTATTTTGATACCCTGAGCTTCCGACTGTCATTCCGGCTTCACCGTTCGGGACATCTTTCAGTCGGTTATAGCAAGTGAATTCACCAAGTTTTGTCTGAATCTTTTTGCCCGGTTCGAATCCGATTTCTTCGGGAAGCATGGTAGTTTTGGAGTTTCCGAAGTTATCAATCCACCAGATGGTTTTGGGGGCTTCAGGAATCTCATCTAGTGACATATCCTCGGAGGGTACATCTTCTCCTTCATGGACCCATTTTGCAAGAAACGGCATATATTCGAAACTTCTGAACTGAGTAAGTTCAGTTCGCTGTTGTGCATCGGCTTCGAATTTTCCCTTTTTGACAAATGCGTCAATAACTGTCGGAAGATCCGTAACTTTCAAATTTTCAATAATTCCGAATTTTTTTGCAAGCGAAAGAGTCTCACCGGCAATTGTAGAAATAATAGTTTTATTTGCATATTTAAAATAACCGAAAGGCGTACCGTTTGGATATTTTTTTCCGGATCCGTGACGCGGGGCAGCATTGACCATGATGACTCCATCCCCTCCTGTTGCTCCGTCAATAACATCTATAAGGTTTCCTGCTGCTTCGATTTCACTGAAGTTCCCTACACCAACAACATCGATATTGGCACCCGGAAATAATACTGAAGCACGAGTGGTCTGACGACCCATTTCATTAGAATCACGGCAGTCCGTAATGATTGAGACAAACATGGTTATGTTTTGAAAAAAAATTAATAATACGGAGTGACTAGTAAGAAGTTTTTATAATACACCACTTTCTTCGTATAGTCCACCGTTTATTTCATGACTTAACAGTATGATAATATCATACATTTTTTGCAGGTTCAATGTCAGTTTTGCCACCTGAACCGGGATTTATGATCCGGAAATACACGATACTGACGCTGTAATAGTTGTCTATTCGATTTATAATTTACTGATACGTATGCTATAATAATCAAACACGAAATAGTGTTGGAATATTTGACGGAAATGCTATACTAGTATTTTCAGATTGGGCGTGTGGTTCAGTGGCTAGAACGGTCCGATAATTATCGGACAGGTCGGAGGTTGTATATATGGCATACCTATATATTTTACAATCCGAAGTAAATGAACGATATTACATCGGTTCTACCATTGATCTTGATAGAAGGCTAAAAGAGCACAACGAAGGGAAAACAACTTCTTCGAGATTAACCCGTCCATTCAAAGTAGTATTTGTCCAAGAATACGAAACAATACAAGAGGCAAGAAACATGGAGTATCGACTAAAGAAGAAAAAGAGCAGATTAATTATTGAAAAAATAATTACAACAGATAAAATAACGATAAAGTAAAGGGCTACTGGTTCAGCGGTAGAACGCTTTCCTGATAAGAAAGAGGTGCCAGGTTCGACTCCTGGGTAGCCCACCAAACTGTGTTATCCTGAACTTGTTTCAGGATCCAGAAAGTCTCACTTCACATTTCAGGACTCGTAGCTCAGTTGGTAGAGCACTCGGCTTACATCCGAAAGGTCAGAGGTTCGAGCCCTCTCGAGTCCACACTCCGCTTTTTTCTTCTTCAAAATAGACATATACCCTATAGTAAAGTATAATACTATCACCGTAGTCTTTTCACTAATCAGTATGAGGAGATTGAGACATGACGAACTTGAAAAAGAGTTTCAAAGCACTGCTATTCTATCTAGCAACGACTGCACTTGCCGCAGTTGGCTTTGTGTTTCTTGTTCTGAGGTTTGATGAAGAGCAAGACTGGTTTTTGATGTTTGCATTGGCACTTCTGCTGGATGCCTATTTTTGGTCACTTTTGTACCTGGGACCGAAGCAGTTTGATATTGATGTAACCAACGTATCTCCCGACATTCGAAGAGTGATAAAGAACACACTCATCATATTTACAATTTTGATGGGCTTGTTCGCTCTCACCAACGGATTCGGCGGGCTGTAACGGAAGACTACGGAACGACGAGGACATGCCAATGATAGGACTATCTGGTGGGAGAATATGCTTCCCCACTCTGATACTCCATCTAGCCGGCATGTCCTCACCATTCCCTCAATTGTTTCAAATTGTGCAACTACTGTTTATAATTAAAACCTATAGTATATATACATACTACATTTGTACTTTAACATAATGCTAGTAGGGAGTAATATGACCACCAAAAACTGCATAAATGCTTGTGCAGAAACAGGCGGTCAGATCGACTCCCTTCTATCACATCTCTAAAGGAGAAAATCTCATGACGAGGATTCGCAACGCGTTCTTCCTGTTCATCGGAGCAGCACTTGTTGCTGTGACAACCTTTACCTTCGGTAACCTTCTTAACTGGTGGACGAAAGACCTCCTGTATTTTGGGGCTATTGCTCTCTCAACCTGGGCCACGGTCTTGTATTTCAACATCCAGTTGAACAAATTGGAACTGAAACACAAAATCAAAGTCCCAGAAGTCCGGCTACCACGGGTACAGGTGCCTGAAGATCTTGAAGACGATGTTGATGCATTGATGAATGGCCGGCCGAACTGGCCGACGTTCAGTGTTTTGCTGACAATTACGGCTATGTTTGTTTTCACGTGGCAGTTGATAAGCCGGAACAAACTGACCGCGGACTGGTATGGATTCAACGTTTTTCTGGTATCGATTCTCGTTGCCGGGCTTGTCGTTTGGCTTACCAGCCGAACCCCATGGTTTCAGGACAAGTCCTTCGAAACTCCCTGGTGGGTCTTCGTCATTCCGCTCGGGGCAATCGTTATCGCCACGAGCCTGGGATTGTATTACACCGAGCCGATCGAATTCGGTGGTGATACTCCAGCTCAGATAGCACAGCGCGGTCAGGAATACAACTATGACCAAACACGTGCAGGGCGAAGCTCTAGCTGGATCAACATCAACACGTATCGTGGCAGCAGTTCCAGCGGATCGTCAGACTTCGATTTTGATTGTGATGGAAAGGGTTGCGCGTACGCAATTCTTCTTGTTCTCCTGATCGTCGTGGTCTTGATGTTGATCATCGGATCGGCTATGATACCGCACTTCTGGGTTTTCGCAGGGATATTGTTTCTCGCATTCATGTTTATGATTGCGGTACATAATCTGCGTTATAATCCGTCGTTTTATCGAAGGAGATATTCATGGTAGAAGGGATCATGGTTTCGCCGGGCAATCCGCTCGGCGAAACCATATCTCAAACAACCATTTCTTCCCTCTGGAATTCTCCATCATATCTCTCTATAATGAATTTTATGACCAAAGCTGAGGAACATGACAATATCAAAGCATACATCGACAACTATTTTGAGGCGATCATAAACCTCTTTATCTTTTTTCCGTACTTCTTTTCGATCGGACCGCTTTTTCGGACCCTTTTCTCACCTTGGAAAAAAATTGTGAGCTCCAAAAAAAAACATCAGTCACTCGGAGAATGGGGAAGCAACCTCATGTTTGATCTGATTTCCCGCTGGATTGGTTTTGTGATGCGAATCTCAGTGATTTTGTTTTATATCATTGTTCAGGTTCTCTATATTATTCTTATACCATTTCTTCTTTTGTGGTTATTACTTTCCATCCCTATCGCATTTTTACTGTTTGTCGTTACGGAAAGCGAGCATGATCGAAAAGCACGCTTGAAGGAACAATTTCTTACGACTCATATGCTTACCCCTTCCAGTAAGCAAATGGTAGAGAAATGGTTTGAGTATATGTATGATATGATGCTTCGTCCCCGTCACTGGTGGAAACTCAAACAATTGATGACTGTACCGCCTTTGGCACGTGACTGGGCAGTCGGTTTTACTCCCACTCTTGACAATTATGCCGAGAACCTCACTGACCCTTCCTACCAGTTGAGTATCCGCAACCACTTTATCGGGCGGGAAACGGAAACTGCTATGATCGAACGGGTACTGTCAAAATCAGATGAAGCCAATGCAATAGTCGTCGGTGAAGAAGGAGTCGGGAAGCATACCATTATAGATTCCTTCGCAAAAAAGATTTATGAGGGAAAAACAACCACGCTTCTTGCATATAAACGACTCCTCAAATTGAATATGGAGAAAATTCTAAGTGAGCATGAAGACTCGCAGGAACGGGAAAAATTTATGGATGATCTTCTGATTGAAGCGTCTCAATCAGGTAGCGTTATTCTGCTTATTGATAATTTTGAAAGATATGTATCTCAAGGTGAAAATCATTTTGATTTGACTGCAATAATAGAAAAGTACGCGCAGACAGACAAACTACAGATTATTGGTATCACTACACCGTTTGCCTACCAGCAATTTATTTATAACAACAGCAAAATCAGTACAATTTTTACCAGGGTAGACGTTGACGAAATTTCCAAAGACAAAGCACTCTATATTTTATTGGAAAAAGCACTTATTTTTGAACACCGGTACAAAATAATTATTCCCTTTGAAACAATTCTGGCCGTCATTGATAAAAGCAATTTTTTCATTACCAATATTCCTTTCCCAGAAAAAGCCCTTCAGCTTCTGGACAGTGTCTGTGTTTACACGACACAAACACTCAAAAAAAATGTAGCAGTACCTCAGACTGTTGATATTGTGCTTACTAATCGGACACATGTTCCCACTACTCTTACCGACAAGGTCAAAGAAAAACTACTACATCTGGAAGATCTTCTTCAAACACAGATTCTCGGACAGCAGGAAGCACTTGCTGAAATTTCCTCCACCATGAGACGCTCATTTCTTATGCTCGGCAAACGGAAAAAGCCGCTTGCATCATTCCTTTTTTTGGGACCGACCGGTGTCGGTAAAACGGAGACAGCAAAAGTAATCTCAGAAGTATTTTTCGGGTCAGCAGACTCGCTGGTACGATTCGATATGTCTCTTTATCAGTCAAAAAAAGATATTGAGAAATTGATTGGTTCTATAGAAACACTCAATCCAGGTCTTCTCACCAACGCAATTCGGGAAAATCCATACGGCGTACTCCTGCTTGATGAAATTGAAAAAGCTCATCCTGACCTGTTGAATATTTTCCTTACTATCGTCGATGAAGGATATTTTACCGATGGCTACGGCCAACGGGTAGACTGCAAAAACCTGGTTATCATCGCAACATCCAATGCCGGAGCTGATCATATCCATCAAATGCTCATCAAACAATCAGTCGGGAAACTCAAAGAAGATGATTTATCTTCCAGTAAGCTAATCGACTATCTGGTTGAACAGAGACTCTTTTCACCCGAGTTCCTGAACCGATTTGACGGAGTGATAGCTTACAAACCAATTGAGGAAGATACTGCTCAGACGCTCGCCAAAAACATGGTTGCTCAGACCGTTCAGACCATTTATGACATGTACAAGATACATGTTGAGATCTCAGATGAAACCATAAAAAAACTTACATCTCAAGGATATGATATCCAATACGGTGCACGCAACCTCGAACGCATCATGCGCCAGAATCTCGAAGATAAAATCGCCAAAATCATCCTGGAAGGAAAAGCTCACGAAGGCGATACAATACGGCTTTAAATAGAAGTAAAAAGTATGAAGTAAAAGGTAAAATATTGTTTGTTAATTGCTGTTTCTCTTCTGGATAAAAACCTGTAATCTCTTACCTGTTACCTTTTTTCTAATTTAGATATGATAATCACCATCCACAGTAGAAATGAAGAAGTAAATACAAGCGGGATATATACGCCAAGCATAGTCATGAGAAAGGACAATGCCAGAGGAATCGTCAAACCGTGCATGCTCAACTGATACAATTTCCCGAAAGATATATTCAAGTGAAATACTTTGGAAATAAGAAATACGATACCGGTCAGAAAAAGGAGATACATCAGCTGCCACGCGGTACTAAGCAAAGTACCGAAAAAGGGGATTAAGATGACACCAGCTAACAGCAGAAATGGAGCGATTCTTGGAATCCATGCAAAAATTGGTTCCAGTTTGCTGATAAATGACTGATACTGTCGTTCATCCAGAACAACATCTTCCGGAAACTCCCGTAGGCTCATAACTCGATAACTGGTAATCGTACTTCCATTTTGCTGGTCAGGATAGACTATCTCACGGTCTGTAACAAGGACGATGCTGCGAGATTCTTCAAAGTCGCTGACCTCTGCTTCGGGATCAATTGTTATCAAATGAGTATATCCGTCTACCTCGCTCATCTCAGGAATATCAATATAATAAGGAGTCGGCTGATTGATAGTAAGCGCGCCGTTTTTAACCATTATGACTAAGTCGTCAGGATAAGCTGCCTCAAGTCGATTTTGAATTTGATCAAGCAAACCGGGAAGCTTCGGAAGATACAGAGCTGCCTGTACCGTAAAAAAAACAGTTTGGATAAAAATAAAAGTAAAAATTAGGAGAACAAGATACTTCAGCGAGAACCAGAATGGGGTTTTCAATACTTCAAGATAATAAGAAAAATCCGTGAGGCTTCTTTTAAATGCATATTTAAATGTATTGAATTTCTGCATAGTACTGGCAGTATATCATAATATCGCGAGGAGATCATCCGGCTTTGTAATCAAATAGGTAGGCCCAGCTTTTTCAAGTATCTGTTTGCTATTCAGTCCCCATGCCACTGATACAATATCGATACCGGCATTTTGACAACTATGAATATCCCTGACTTCATCTCCAATATACAAAATTTCTTCCTTTTTCAATTCCAGCTGCTTTATCATTTTATTCAGAGAGTGTTCTTTCCCAAATATATTTTTCTCGCTCATAACTGTATCAAAACAGCTGAGTCCATGATTCTGCAGGAAAGCCATTACAATATCAGGAGTATTGGAGGTAAGGATATGCATATGATATTTTTTTTGTAACTGAATGAGCACGTAGGGTATTCCGGCAAATGGCTCAACATCTTCCAGAAAATCTTTGTATTTCGAACGCCCTTTGAAAAGCAGGAATGGAAGACGAAACAACGGGATATTAAGAAATTTTAGTATTTCTTGAGGAGCCATATTGCGTAATCTCTCGATGTCTGTGGGTGAAAGCTCTTTCAAACTGAATTCCTCAGAAAGGCTGGAATACACCCGGATCAAAACACCGAGACTATCCGCGATCGTACCGTCAAAATCGAAAATTAGTGTTTTATATTTCTTCATAATGGTATGATATTACAAAATAATAGTTTTATTGTATCATTGAACTATGAATGATAAATTGCCAGGAAAACTGGTCGTTTTTGAAGGAGGAGATGGTTCCGGGAAAGGCACTCAGTCACAACTTCTCATTCGATATCTCCAATCAAACAATATACCCCATTCCTTTTTGGATTTTCCACAATATGATACTTTTTATGGGAAAATTGTAGCTCAATTTTTACGCGGTGAATTTGGAAATTTGGATGAAGTATCACCGTATCTTGCTGCACTGACATTTGCGCTTGATAGATACGCAGTCAAAGATTCCATCATACAAGAACTTCAAGAAGGGAAAATAGTCGTCGCGAACCGCTATGTCACCTCCAATATTGCGCACCAGGGAAGTAAATTTGATCAGATAGAAGAACAAAAGAAATTTATTGATTGGGTAGAGCAGCTTGAATATGATTATCACGGTCTGCCCCGTGAAGATATTGTTGTTTATTTGCGTGTTCCTGCAGAAATTACGGCTGAACTTACTAAAAAAAAGGGTGAAAGGAGCTATCTGGGCGACAACAAAGATATTCAGGAAGAGAATCATGAGTATCGAACAGTTACCCAGGATATGTATACTACGCTTGCTGAACGATCACACCATTGGATTATCATTGACTGTATGGAACATGGTACAATACGTAATAAAGAGGATATTCACAAACAGATAGTCGCCGTATTAAAGGAGCGGAATATTTTCTAAGGGTTTGATCATCTAACAGTTGGCCAACCAATTATGGATAAAAAACTTATCGGCCTTGCGTTACTTTTTGTAACTGCTTTTCTTCTGTTTACAGGATATGTCTTTTTCAGCGGCTCATTCAATGTCCTTACGAGGGCATCAGTAGCGGACAACACTCCATCAAATCAATCTTCACTTATTTTTGCTTGGCCTCTGAGTGTACCTGCCGATGGGGAAACAATCAGTGAAGTAACAGTATTTGTCAGAAATTCTGAAGGGAAAGGACTGGAAGGACAAAGCGTAACCCTAACTTCATCATTAGGTACCATACAGAGTCCTACTCTCATGACAGATACAGATGGAAAAGCCATCTTCAATCTAACTTCTACATCACCTGGAGTTGCAGAAATCAACGCTATGGTTGATAATAAGAAACTTTTACGCAAAATAACAGTTGAGTTTAAATAATATGAAAATCACAAAAGCAGTCATACCAGCAGCCGGTTTTGGTACCCGATTTTTACCGCAGACCAAAGCAATGCCCAAAGAGATGTTGCCGATTGTTGATAAACCTGTCATCCAATATGTCGTCGAAGAGCTTGTTGATGCCGGTATTACCGATATTATTCTTGTTACCGGATATCATAAACGAACAATTGAAGACCATTTTGATAATCCAAGTAAAGAACTCATCGAAAACCTCAAACTCGGCGGAGAAAAGAAAAAACACTACCTTGAACAAGTACAAAAAATCGCTGATATGGCTAACTTTATTTATGTTCGACAGAAAGGCCCTTACGGGAACGGAACCCCTTTGCTGAACGTCCGTCATATCGTCGGCAATGAACCGTTTATTTATACATGGAGTGATGACTTTATTGCTGCCTCTCCATCACGGTTCAAACAGCTTATTGAAGCATTTAACAAATACCAGTCTACCTGTCTTGCCAGTGTTCGGGTAACGGAAGATGAAGACTATGACCGTTATGGATTTACCGGAGGTACTGAGGTAGAAGAAGGAGTGATGGACGTTACGGAAATCATTGAGAAGCCGGGGAAAGAAAAAGCTCCCTCGAATTTGGCCAATGTATCAGGATTTATTTTTACTCCTGATATCTTTAACTACCTTGAAAAAGCAATGTCTTCGTTGAAAGAAGGTGAAGAATTGTATTACAATGACGCTTTGCGGCAAATGCTTTCCGATAGTAAAAAAATGTATGCTATTGAGATCAAAAACGGAAAATATTATGATACGGGCAATAAAATGCAATACCTCAAGACCGTGGTAGAGTTTGCTCTGCGTCATCCAGAACTCAATGGAGATTTTCGTGAGTACTTGAAGTCATTGGAAGTCTAAAGTAGGTAGTAGGCTATAGGGAGTAAGCAAAATAATTATCGTTTTAGTATAGTACTGTGACCTGCTCTTATTACCTGCCATATTTCAATTGCATTTCTAAAGATTTTTGTTACAATAAAGGCTTATGATGAACCAAACACAACTCAAAGAAGTCGAAAAATTATTTGAACTTGGGGCACACCTTGGTCACAAAAAAAGCAGACTTCATCCAAAAGCGAGAAAAAACGTCTACCAAATCATTAACGGAACATCCGTAATTGACTTAACAAACACCGTAACACAGCTCGAAAAAGCAAAAAAATATCTTGAGAACGCAGCAAAAGAGCAAAAAACAATTCTTGTTGTCGGTACAAAAAAAACAGCAGCTCCATTTATAAAAGAATATGCCAGTGCTCATAATATACCGTTTGTCGCAACCAAATGGCTGCCCGGTCTTCTGACAAACTTCAAAACGATTATGAAGAATGTGAAGAAGCTCAATGATTTTAAAGACCAACTGGCCGGTGAAGAAGCTTCCAAACTGGTTAAGCATGAAAGAACTCAGATGCAAAAACAGATCTCTAAGCTTGAAAAACTCTATGGGGGTTTTGCAACGCTGAGTGGCCGACCGGACGTACTCGTGATCGTAGATACAAAAAAGGAAAAGAATGCAGTCAAAGAAGCACAAATGTACAATATTCCTATTGTTGCTATCGTTGACACAAATTCCAACCCTGAACATATCAACTATCCGGTTCTTGCCAATGATGATGCAGCCGAAGTAGTCGAATACCTGCTCCGAAATCTTCTTGAGACGTATGCAGGTGCCGCCGAAAAAGCACCAGCCAAAGAGAGTTGAAAGTATTGTATTCTGATATTGTGCCCAATTAATAAGTTTTTCATGATTCCATGATTGATTATCAAAAACTAAAACAGCTTCGAAATGAAACAAAAGTTTCTTTTTCACTTTGTAAAAAAGCTCTTGAAGAGTCAGATAACGATATGGAAAAAGCAAAAGAAAAACTCCGTGAATGGGGAATAAAAAAAGCTGAAGGAAAATCAGAACGTGAAATTAAGGCAGGTGGTATTTACACATATGTCCATCACAATCACATGATAGCAGCGATGCTCGAACTGGGCTGCGAGACCGATTTTGTATCAGGCAATCAGGATTTCAAGACGCTCGGACAAGAACTCGCTATGCAGGTCGCATCAATTCCCGCAAAAGATGTCACAGAATTTCTGAAACAAAACTACATTCGTGATCCGGGTAAAACCATAGATGATATGCTGAAAGAAGCAATCCTCAAATTCGGTGAGAATATCAAAATCACTCGCTTCGAACGCTGGGAACTGGGTCAATAACCACCAATTCCCGTTTTCTACGCCTCTCAATACTGCGTTAGTGGCCATATATTTGTATATGTTTCCTGCTCTAAGTTTCGCGTAATTGTGTATAATAAAACTCATGAACGACTTTGTACTGGAATTCAGAACTAACATAAACAAACACATACACCAGTTGCGAGAAGATCTCAAAGGAATCAGAACAGGACGTGCGCATACAGGCATGATTGAAGGTCTTCCTGTCGAAGCATATGGCGGATCAATGAAAATGAAATTGTTGGAACTGGCATCTATTACGACAGAAGGAAACGATGCTTTGGTCATTATGCCGTTTGATCCTTCTACCGTACAGGATATTGAAAAAGCAATTCTTGCTTCACCTCTTGGAATCACGCCAAAGACCGAAGGTCATCGCATCACCGTGCGGATACCGCCTCTTTCCGAAGAACAACGTATCAAATACACGAAACTGATATCACAGATGGTGGAGGAAACAAAAAACTCCATAAGACGTGACCGCGAATCCATACGTAAAGATATAAAAAATATGTTTGATGCAAAACAACTTACTGAGGATGACAAATTCAGATTTGAAAAAGATATTGATTCTGAGACATCAAAATCAAACGAAGAGCTTCAGAACATAAAAGAAAAGAAAGAGCAGGAAATTATGGCGGTCTAATAAGTTCTCCAATTGATCAAATCATCTGTTTTGTAGCAGATTCCCGTACATCGATCTGGTAAACTGATGAATTATTATACAAATCACATACCACACGTATTATGATAACAGTTATTACTTTTATTCTCATTTTAGTTGTCCTTGTTCTTATCCATGAATTCGGACATTATTATGCAGCAAAAAAGAATGATGTGTATGTGGAAGAATTTGGTTTTGGTTTTCCACCGCGGGCGATAGGCAAAAAAATCGGAGAAACGATTTACAGTATCAACACAATTCCTCTCGGAGGATTTGTCAAATTGTACGGAGAAGAATATCATGAAAATGATAAAACGGAAATTAATAAAAAAATACCGAAATCACGGGCATTTGTAAATAAAAAACCATGGCAGAAAACGATTATTATCATTGCTGGAGTTGTCATGAATTTCTTCCTGGGATGGCTCCTCATCTCCTATCTTCTTGTAATCGGAATACCATCTGCAACGGGTGTTGCGATTGAAAAAGTCCAGCCCAACACTCCTGCAGCCCAGGCAGGAATCAGAGATGGGGACAAGCTCATAAGCGTGACTCATGAGAAAACAACAAAAAAAATTACCCTTTCAACTGACCTTATCTCGTCTGCAAATAAATATGCGGGTGAAGAAATTCAAATCACATTAGAACGAAATGGTGAGCAAAAAACGATCAATATTATCCCTCGTGAAAACCCACCCAAAGGTGAAGGCTCCCTCGGGATTGTAATTGAACAACTGGTAGAAACGAAAAAATATCCCTGGTATACGGCACCGTATTATGGACTGGTTGAGGCTGCTAATATGACACGTATGATTGCCGTCGAGCTTCTCAAAATTCCTGCTCAATTTATCTCAGACCGGGCACCGCAGGTCGAATTTTCAGGCCCGATTGGTATTGCCAAAGTAGTCGGAGAAGCACGGCAATACGGTATAAATGCCCTTCTTCAGCTGACAGCACTGTTATCTTTGAATTTAGCTGTTATCAATATTTTACCTTTCCCGGCTCTTGATGGGGGAAGGCTAGTATTTATTCTATACGAGTGGATTACCGGAAAAAAATCAAATCAAAACCTTGAAAAATACATGAATCTGATCGGAATTATCATTCTTCTCGGTCTGAGCGTGTTGATTACTATCTATGATATTCAGAGATTTTGGGGGTGATTTGTTGAGTCAAGAGTAAAGAGATAAGAGATACGATGTTTCGTATCGTTTATTTTTTAGCTTTTATCCATTGATTTATGAATTTAAAGTATCGCAATATAACTATCTCCGGCGGAGTAGCTGTCGGAAAAAATACCCTTCATACTGCTTTAAAACCCTATCTTGAACCACAAGGATGGCATTTTACGTCCGGCGGACAGTTACTGAGAGATTTTGCAAAAGAATACGTGCAGCCTCTTGCAAGTCTTGCTCCCGATGAATTTCATCATGAATTGGATGACCGAACCAAAAAGTTATTAGAAGACGGGCAATATGTCATTGAGGCATGGCTGGCAGGATTCATGGCGCGGGATCGAAAAGATACTCTGCGCATTCTTCTAACCTGCAACAATGACGCGCTTCGTGTGGACCGCGTCGCCAATCGTGACAAAGTGACGATCGAACAGGCAAAACAATATATAAAAGAGCGGGAAGAAGGAAACTTCAAAGAATGGAAGCGGATATACGGTGATTATAATTTTTTCAGCCCCGAATACTACCACATTGTGATTGATACATATTCATCAGGACCAAACGAAACAGTAGGAAAGGTACTGGATATGTTGGGCTATATGAACGGAAAGGACAAATAATATGCCGAAGAAAAAATCGACTAAAAAACAGGTTGAAGAGACCGTAAAAGTAACCGGTGAGCTTGTTATCGAAACAGTCAAAGATCTCCTGCATGCCGGCAATATAAGGCGTATAACCATAAAGGATGACAAGGGGAAAAAAGTCTTTGATTTCCCTTTGACCTTCGGAATTATCGGAGCAATTATCTCAGCTCCTCTCGCAATCCTTGCTACGCTTATCGTTCTTGCCAAGGAATATACGATTACAGTCGTAAAGGAAGTAGAAAAGGAAAAATAAGGTCTGTTATAATAACTGCATGCTCTACTCAAAACTCTTTCCAAAACCGCAAAAGACAAACAAAGAATACGATTCTGCCAATGCCAGGTATCTCATAAACGGAGGATTTATCAATCAGGTCATGGCCGGGGCCTATACATTTCTTCCCCTTGGTAATCGGGTTCTTGTAAAAATTGAACAGATTGTCAGACGGGAGATGGATAAAATTGGCCAGGAAGTTCTTATGCCATCTATTGTACCCACACAGCTTTGGGAAGATACGGGGAGACTGGAAAAGGTGGATGTGCTTTTCAAAGCACTCGGTGCCAATGAAGCTTCGAAAACTAAGAATGATGCTGAATATGTCTTAAACTCTACACATGAAGAAGTAGTCACGCCGCTTGCCAAACAATTTACTTCAAGCTATAAAGATTTCCCGTTTGCCCTATATCAAATTCAAACGAAATTCCGCAATGAGCCGCGTGCAAAGTCGGGAATTTTGAGAGGCCGAGAATTTCGTATGAAAGATCTCTATAGTTTTCATACCTCAGAGGAAGATCTCTTGGATTATTACAACAATGTTGCAATGCCTGCGTATGTTGAAGTGTTTAAAAAACTGGGGTTGGGTGATTCGACAGTTATAGCTCTTGCATCTGGCGGTGATTTTACGGACAAATACTCACATGAATTCCAAACCCTCTGTGAAACAGGTGAAGATACGCTTTACTACGACAAAGAAGAAAATATTTATTACAACAAAGAGGTAGTGAAGGATCCGGAAGCAAAAAAATATGATATTGTGAAGGGTGCTGAAGTAGGAAATATTTTCCCGTTGAACACAAAATTCTCAAAGGCTCTAGATTTTACATATACGGATGAACAGGGAGATAAAAAACTGGTGTATATGGGATGCTATGGTATCGGTACTTCACGAGTCATGGGCGTTCTTGTTGAGAAATTTCATGACGACAAAGGAATTATCTGGCCGGTACAGGTCGCACCGTATCTCGTACATCTGGTAGGACTTGATCTCAATGACCAAGAGATTCGTCAACGGGCGACAAGTTTGTATCAGAAACTGAACGATGAGGGAATTGAAGTCCTTTTTGATGATCGAGAAGAAGTACGACCAGGAGCGAAATTTGCAGATGCAGACCTTATCGGTATTCCTGTAAGATTGGTTATTTCCAAAAGAACAGAAGACAAAATCGAGTGGAAAAAGAGAGATGAAAAAGATAGTGAACTATTAGCTTATAACGAAGTTCTCGCGAGAATCAATAAAATATTAACACATTAAGTGAAGATACGTTTTGTGAACAAATGGCTTGGGTATCCCGATGGGTGAGGCCGAGTGAGCAAAAGGTATCAAACGCAATCCATTAATATGACAAAACTCATAATCACACACATGTCTCCGGATCTTGATGCTATTGCATCATCCTGGCTTATCAAACGATATCTCCCTGGATGGGATGAAGCCGAGCACGCTTTTGTACCAGCAGGGGAGACCTACGAAGGAAAATCACCGGACGAGAATCCGGATATCATTCATGTAGATACCGGACTTGGAAAGTTTGATCACCATCAATTCAGTGAAGAACTTTCGGCTACAAAACGGGTTTTTGATTATCTTGCTGAGGAAGGTTACATTAAAGAAAAAGATCTTGAGGCACTTGAACAAATGACCAATTTTGTGACGACAATCGACAATTTCGGCGAAGTACGTTTTCCTGACCCAACAGATGTGAAGTATGCTTTTTGTCTTCACGAATTTATTTACCCGCTGCGGGGACAGCTTACGAGCGATCATGAGATCATGAGTATGATTATGCTGGTGCTTGACAGTATTTTATTTACCGTTAAAAACAACCTCAAAGCTGAAGAGGAAATCCGGGAAGGTGCGGTATTGAAATCCCCATGGGGAAAAACTCTTGTTATGGAAACAAAAAATGAGGCTGCTGTCAAATTTGCCTTGAAAAAAGGATATGAAATGGTAGTCCGACGTGATCCGGAAAACAAAACAATCCGCATTAAAACTCAGCCCGAACCAAAATACAATCTAACACCTTTATATGAAAAAATACTGAAAATTGACTCAAAAGCTACATGGTTTCTCCATGCTTCAAAGCATATGCTTCTAAACGGTTCGTCCAAGAATCCAAACAGCGTGCCTTCTTCTCTTTCTATAAAGCAGATGATTGAAATACTACAGGAAATATAATACAATACAGAAAGCCCATTATTCGGGCAATGTTTTTGTTGGTCATGGTATTACAAATTTATAGTTATTTTTGAAAGCGAGGTGTCAGTTAACTAATGGTTGTTGTTAAGAAAAAGAAAGGAGAATCAAAAGACAGTATGTTCAGGAAATTCACCCGAATGTTTATTCAGGAAGACATTGTTGATGAAGTACGTTCTCGCATGTACTATAAAAGACCCTCTCAGGAACGTAAAGAACAGGAAAAAGAGAGATCAAAAAAAAGACATAAAAAGAATTAAAAAATATGATCAATATCTATAGTTCTTCACGATACAAAATAAATAAAGGAAATATCGAACGCTTTGGCCAGCAAGTACTGGACAGATATCATGTGGATCCTTCTTCTGTCCTCAATATTGCTTTTGTCGGGAAACGAAAAATGAAACAGGTAGCGCTTACTTATAAGAATGAAGATGTCGCGCTGCCCGTGCTTTCATTTGCCTATATCAATGACCCAGAAAATACGACCGAAAATATAATTGGCGAGGTCGTCATCTGTTACCCTCAAGCTGTCCTTCTTGCAGCCGAACGAGAAAAAAAAGTCGAAGCGATGATGCACCAATTGATCGAACACGGTATACAGAATATTTTTAGTAAGTAATAGCTTATAGGTATTAGCTGATAGGTTATAATAATACATTACCTATAACCAATATTAATCCCATCTATAAGCTAACATACTATCAGCTATTTACCTTTTGTTATGTTTTACCTTAAATACCGACCACGAACAATCAAAGAACTTGATAACTCCCAAGTGCGTCCGAAAATTGCCAATCTTCTTGCCTCAAAGGAGTTACCGCATGCACTCCTTTTTATCGGTCCAAAAGGTATGGGGAAAACATCAACTGCTCGTATTGTGGCAAAAGCCGTAAATTGTCTTGAAAATAAATTTGCCGGCAGAGGAGATTCTTATGAGCCATGCAACACCTGCCACAACTGTACAAGTATTGAGAATGGCAGTTCTCCTGATGTCGTCGAACAGGATGCAGCTTCCAATCGCGGTATTGAAGAAGTCCGCAAATTGATCCGAGAGTCTTCATATGCACCGATGACCGGCCGATACCGTGTCTATATCATAGATGAGGCGCACATGATAACAACTGATGCATTCAATGCGCTTCTCAAAACATTGGAGGAACCACCGGCTACGGTTGTCTTTATCCTGGCCACGACCAATGAAGAAAAGCTTCCCAATACTATCATATCCCGGTGTGTCCGCATCCCGTTTGGCAAAGCACACAAGAAAGACATTATTCATATGCTCAATCGTATTGCAAAAGAAGAAAAAGTCGAAGCACCTGCGGAGCTTCAGGAATTGGTGGCGACATATTGTGAAGATTCCTTTCGAGATGCTGCAAAAATGTTTGAAGAGCTGGTTATGCAGGACACACTCTCTATAGACAAAGCACAAGAATATCTGGGTGTTCGTGCAAAAGGAACTCTCCTGGATGTCATGCAGAAAGGTACACTGTCAGATAGTATGCAGTGGGTCGAAGATTTTGTTCAATCAGGAGGAAATATAAAACGCGCAATTGAGGATATGCTTCAAGTGCTTCGGCTTCAACTGGTTGCACAAAGTATAGGAACGAATGATCAGGACAAATTATCATATACATTAAAAGAAATCTCAATTCTTATCAAATTGCTCCATGAAGCATACAATACCTTACGAATTTCGCCAATAGACTCACTTCCGCTTGAGTTAGCTATCGTAGAGTTTTATAATGCTAGAAAGAAATCAGGTAGCTTATAGGTGATAGCTGATAGGTTATAGCTCTCGGGACTATAACCATTATTAATCGTTCCTATAAGCGAAGTCCCTATCAGCTATTAGCAATTTTTACTATGTTCAATCCACTCAAAGGACTCGGAAATCTTCAACAGTTACAACAGCAGGCAAAAAAAATGCAGGAGGCACTTCAAAAAGAAGAAGTAACTGTCGAAAAGAATGGGGTCATTATCACCATGCGCGGAGACCAGAAAATCATCAATGTTGAAATTGATGGAGTTATGGAAAATCGTGTTGCCGAAGCTATCAATGATGCAGTCAAAAAAACACAGGAACTCGCAGCTCGGAAACTCATGGAAATGAATCAGTAAAAGGCAGCTTATAGGTGATAGCTGATAGGTTATAGCTCTCGGGACTATAACCATTATTAATCGTTCCTATAAGCGAAGTCCCTATCAGCTATAAGCCAACTGTCATGCTCAAACTCTTTTCCGGTACATCAAATCAACCCTTATCAGAACAAGTTGCAAATGGGCTCAACCAATCGCTAGCAAAAGTTGAAGTTGTACAGTTTGAGAATTCAGAGGTGCGGGTACGCGTGGAAGAAGACGTCAAAAATGATACCTGTGTTATTATCCAGTCGACATCGAACCCCACCAATTCAAATCTCATGGAATTATTTCTTATGGCTGATGCTCTGAGACGGGAAGAGGCAAGACGTGTTATTGCAATGATCCCATATTTCGGGTATGCCAGACAGGACATCCAGCATCGTCCCGGAGAATGTGTTTCGGCAAATGTTATTATCCGGTTCCTTGAATCTATCGGGATTCACAAAGTCTACACGGTAAATCTTCATGACGAAGCAACTGAAGGCGTATTTGATATTCCATTTAAGAATATGTCTGCCTTTTCTGTACTTGCTGAAGAAATTCATACTTATTTACAGGAAAAAGGAATAGAGGCTGATCCTTCTCGTATTGCCGTAATTTCCCCTGATCAAGGAGGTATTGAGAGAGCAAGAAAATTCGGAGAAGTTCTTTTCGGTCATTCGAATTTCAATCTCGCGGTAACGGAGAAGAGAAGAGATCTTCAAAACATGCATGAAAGCAAAGCACTTAACCTTTATGGAGACGTCAAAGACAAAACAGCAATTATTGTTGATGATGTCGCAACATCAGGGCGTACATTGATTCATGCTGCAGAATTTGCTCTTGAACAGGGAGCCACCAGTGTGATTGCTGCTATCGTACATCGTGACTTCGCGCCCGGCACCTCAGAAAAATTACAGAACTCATCACTTGAAGCATTCTTTACCACAGATACCATCGCTCTGAAAGATGAATATCGTTTTGAAAAAATGAGAGAAGTAAGTATTGCCAATACAATTGCAGAGGAACTCAAGGGCTTGGTTAAATCATACTGATCCCCGTATCCTTGAGCATTGCCTCTGCTTCCTGATATCTTCGGGCACGCATGATTTCTTCAAGATCAAATTGCCCGAAATCACGACCATTATAGATATGTCTGGGGAAAAGCCAGGGGAAAAGCCGCTGAGCGCGGATAACTTCATATAACCGATGTCCATGTGCATGCTTCTGCGGATCTTCGAGGTTGCCCACAAAGTATCTGTAATTAATATATTCTTCTAAACCATAAAAAATGAGTTCAAAGGGTGCGCTGCAGCCGTTATGAAGTTCTACTTCATACCTGAGCCACGGGAGCGTTTTTCCATTATTGGTAACCGTATTCAGATTACTTTTATCTTTCCAGTCTTTTAACCTTCCGCTTTGTTCCAATGTCTGGTGAACTTTTGAGGCAAGGATATCTCTGCTCTGTATACTACCTTCAAAATTATCATTGCCCAATGTAACAAACATGACACCGGCAGGATCAGAGACATCTTCTGAAACGGAAATTTTTTTTCGCTTCATCATCGCTTTCGTGATGCCCTTTACGATACTTTGCTCCAATCCTTTTTCCCGAGGATCGGTGACTACCCAACCTACATCACTCGCATAGCGTGCTCGAAATGCATGCTGCTTCGTATGGTACTGGGAAGTAAAGTCCGGAGCTGATAAAATGCCTTGGAAGGAATTATCTTCATTATCATGTGCTACATTTACTCTCTTGATAGTAGTCTTCTTTCTTTGGTATAACGGATCGGTACCCGGTACATTTTCGAACACATGCATGTTCATGAGTTGTTGAAAATCACTCAACTCATGTTGAAAACCTTCATCACGTGAACGCATCGTAAGTTCTGCTGCAATCGGAGCAATAAAATGTTGTCTCTCACGCTCGTATTGCTCAAGGGGGTCCATCACATTCAGAAATCCGGTTACATGGCGCAGATTATCAAATGGACTTTCGGTAGGAAATGCCGCTTCGTTCCCCAACCCATATGCCGTTCGGTAATTGCTCCCCAATGCTTTGTCAATCACATATTCAATCGCTTTATTCGCATTACAAAGCTGCTCGCGGTAGAATCGCGGAGCATCATCAGGGGAAATACCAAAGCGTTCAACCAGCGTACGAAATACACTCGAATTTATCCGCTCTTCGGCAGCTTGTATTTCTTCGAGAGATGAAGGATAACTACCCATCAGTAAACGCCAATCATCTCCGACATAATCTCTAAGGATTCCTGCGGACTTATGACTAAAATTCCCTTCCAGGACTGATGGGTACAACGGATATGGTTTTGATTCTGCTGACATATGATATTAAAAAAAACCGCCTTCGTGGCGGTTGACTTGTTGCTTTCTTTAATGCATCATCTACAAGTCAACCCGTCCCAAATAAGGGCAAAAACTCGAAGGGTTGAAATGTGTTTTTCTCTTCTCATAACTATAGGATAATTAAGACATTATATGAAATTTGTGTAAGAAAGTCAATAAGAAATGGTATAAAAAATCAATTAGATTATCCGGGCAATTCCTTTTCCCATTTCGTTTGCACGATACAGTTTTTGTATAGGCATACCAGCAAGAACAAGTTTACCCCACCGTGCAGGATCATATTTTAAATAAAATGGTTTTATCTCAGCCAGCTGTTCATTTGTTAGTTGCTGATGATTAGCAATTCTTTTCAATACATCAATTACGCCGCTAAAAATATGCAAATTTTCATTTGCTTTTCTGTATACACGAGACGGTTCCGTCGGAATTAAGTTCCCGGATGTATCTCTCGAGTAAAGATATGTAGCATTGTTATCCAATCTGTCTCCGCATTTAATCACATAAGCAGCAAGTGACAGTAATTGATTTTGAATAACAGATTGATCATATCTGTCCTGCAACTCATCCACCGTACCTTCCAGGTGATTCATCAAATCGCCAGGATGCACATGATCGCTTTTGAGAGCGAGCAATGTAGAGACAAACATATCATTACGTTCATCACCGAAGTCAAGTGTTATCTCCGTAAGTTTATCTTCAATATGTGACCCGGGATCAACTGCCAGAGCCCGGTAAAAATGTGCACCATGTTCCCATTGTTGGAATTCTGACTTTCTGATTTCTTCACAGCCTCCTCTATGATACCCAACTCCTGGTATAAAGGTATAATCTTCGAGAAAATCATGCATTGCAGTGGCACAGATATAAAATTCAGCAATGTCTGGGGTGAATATTGGTGGGTCACCATAATCCCGGTAAATGTTGTTATATCCCTCGATAAACTCTATCATCCGCAGAACATTTCGATAAATATGCGAAACTGCCGGTTCACCCGTACGTCTTGGCGGCATTGACTCCATGAGTTCCTCAACAATGTGCATTGCCTTGTCAATATTTGTGAAGTGATATGGATAATTATCAATACCCATGGATTTGAAAAATTGTTCCAGTCTTTGATACGTGTAGTCCTGCAGTTCTCCGAAAGATTCTGTACCTGCAAAAAGAAGTGCACGTTCCAATTCGCGGTCCGGAATTGCATCTTCTGGATTGTAATACTCCACAAATTCAGATATCGGAATTGATGCCATAGCAGAGGATTCGGGATGAAGCATCCATACATCTCTTTGATACGAACTCATCTTTTCAAGCGCGGAGGACAGAGGATGACTGAAATCTGCATTTACGAGAGATAAGGTGCCATTATTCGCATGCGGTACCTGATGATGGCATTCTGATTCCAATAAGCTATTATTACAGTCCAAAAAATGCTCTTCTTCACATGACATAAGAAACTTAATTATAATACAAGTCTTGTTCTCTACACACGTATTATCAGCCTCTGGTATAAGAGAGGAGTAAGAAATTTTATGGAAAAAGCTAAAACCCGCGGCGATTTTCCAGAGCTTTACGCAGTGTCATATAGTCAGCATACTCCAAATTTCCCCCCATCGGCATACCATATCCAAGCCGTGAAATATCAAAGTCCAATCCCTTTGAGTGTTGGATTTCCTGCAATTTATTACGAATATACATCGCAGTAGCCTCACCTTCCATATCAGGATTGGTTGCCAGAATTATTTCTTTGACTGGAACACCCAGGTTGCTACCTTCAGATTTCACCCGTTCAAAGAGCTGATCAATAAAAATATTCTCAGGACCTATATGGTTCAACGGATCAATCCGCCCATGAAGCACATGATACAGACCATTGTAAATATTGCCTGTCTCCATCGAAAGAAGATCTAGGACATCCTCAACCACTGTTATTTGGGATCTGTCGCGAGATGGAGTGTCACAGATGCTGCACAGATCCTCCTCGGTCAGATTCATACAAATCTGACAACGTTTCGTCCGGGCTTTCAATTCGGCAACATTATCAGCAAAATTTTTCAGATCACCGTCCGGCATACGAAGGAGGTAAAAAGCCAAGCGATTGGCTGATTTCTCACCGATACCGGGCAGCCGTTCAAGGAAAAGTGCTACCTTTTGGAGTGATTTGGGTAATGAATTTGACATAAGTTATACTTGTATCACATCTACGAGCACCAAAGGACGTCGTCCACGCTCCTGAAAGAAAAAATCTTCAAGCTCACGACCAATCTTTCGTTTATAATTGTCTCCGTCAACCATAACACCTTTGGAAGCATTCAAAGATTTTTCAATAAGAAGCCCAGCTTTGTTAAAGAGATCTTCTTCATTTTTTTCAAAAACAAACCCACGTGAAAAGAATTTTGGAGCTGCAACCAGTTGGCCTGTTTGATTGAGAACTATAACACCAACAACCATTCCTTCCGACGAAAGAGTCTGCCTGTCTCGAAGGACTACATTGCCGATATCACCGACTCCATAGGCATCAACGTACACATTTTTTGTTTCCACTTTGTCACCTTTGTAGGCTTTGGTTTTCGTGAACCATACAGTATCTCCCTCATCTATAAGGAATAGCTGCTCTTTTTTGAAATCCAGATCTTCGGTCATCAGACGCTCGTATTGCCGCTGATGTCGTATCGTTCCCCCGATGGGCAAGAGATACTTGGGGTTTGTGAAACGTGCCAAGAATTTCAAATCTTCCTGACTTCCATGGCCTGAAGCGTGAAGCTGATCCTGGATATCTGAATAAATAACATCAGCACCCTGAAGTGAAAGTTCTTCAATGAGTGCGTAGACTTCATGTTCATTGCCCGGGATAGGATCTGATGAGAATACCACCTTATCACCTTCTGTAATCTTAATATATTTGTTTTGCTGTCTGGCCATCTTCGAAAGAGCTGAGTCATATTGACCCTGCGATCCTGCTGCAATAATACAGACTTTGTTTGGCGGAATTTTTGATATCTCCTCTTCTTTTCCTTTCAAAGTATGAGGAATATTCATATACCCCAAATCCTTTGCAGCTTCCGTATTCTGTTTCATGGAGCGCCCGAGGAACACCACCTTACGGTTGAATTTGATAGCAGCATCCACGCACTGCTTTATACGAGAAATGTTTGATGAGAATGTTGTCATAATAAACTTGCCTTTTGTGCTGCGCATTTCATTTTCAAATGTTTCGCCTACAATAGATTCTGAAAGAGTTAGCCCTTCACGTTCGGCTCCCAATGCATCTGACAGAAGACACAACACCCCGTCATGTCCAGCACTGATAATCTCGTAAAAATCAGGATACTTTGAATAAGGTGGAGTAAGATCAAGTTTAAAGTCCGGACCATGATACATAACTCCAACCGGCGATTTAATCAGAATATGTGTTGCATCCGGAATTGAATGCGTCATATGGATGTACTTTGCTTCAAATCCACCAAGCTTGATCCATTTTTTAAAATCTACGTCCTGTATGTGAATAGGCTGGTTAAATTCTTTAAATTTGTTCTGAATAAATACTTTGGCAAGCTTTGGCGCATAAATCTGTGGTGTGCCCAATTTGTCATAATGGAAGGGAATTGCCCCGATATGATCCTCGTGGCCATGGGTGATAAGGATCGCTCTGATTTTGTCCAGTTTGTCCTCAAGATAGGAGATATCAGGAATAATCAGGTCAACACCGAACTCTTTTGCGTCAGGGAAACCCATACCGCAATCCACAATCAAAATATCAGTAAGCTCGTCATTTGTATAGAGCTCATACAGATACATGTTTTTTGTAACTCCCACTACACCGCCCAGCGGAATAAACCGTACTTTATAATCATCCATAAGAAATAGATTAATTGCTAATGCAAGCGTCAATCTCGCTTGCGTATGTTAAAAATGCAGGACGAATTCCTCATCCCGCAGTTCCAACACAGCAATCACATGATCATGTTATACTAAAAATGTCAAATTTTATTAAGAAATTACGCTGTTCTTTTTATGCCTACTGCCGAACAAGTAAAAGACAAACTGAATGATGTGATGGATCCAGAACTCAATATGTCTATTACCGATTTAGGATTAGTATACAATGTCGAGATCAAAAATGAAAAGGTACATATCCTGATGACGCTGACATCGCTCGGATGTCCATTATTTGACACCATACAGGACGAAATCTACCATCAGCTTGAGACAATCGGAGTTTCACAAAACAATGTTGATATTGAATTAACATTTGATCCGCCTTGGTCTATGGATCGTATGAGTGAGCGGGCAAAAGCAATGCTCGGAATTTAATATGTCAAAATCACGGTCTGCCAATCAGGACAACATCTACGAAAAAGCCTATGAATTTGGAGTGGAGACGGCAAAAAAAGCAGTTAAAGAAACCGTTGATACCCTAAATCCGTTATCTTCACTCTTTCAGGGTGAAGCACAAAAAGAAAGAGATAATGGCAATGAACATTTTACAGATATCGATGTCCATAAATTGAATCAAGCCTATGAACAGGATGATAAGGAAGAGATCGAGAGATTGCAGCGGCTCATAAATCCTGAGGCAATGGAAGAAGCAGACGAAAAAAAACTGGAAATGGATTATCACAAGCGTGTACAACGTGAAGAAGAGGAATATAATGTGAAAAAAGAGCAGGAAGAAGAGGAAGAAAAGCGGCAGGAAGCGATGATGCAAGCAGAGAAAAAGAGGATGGAAGAAGAGCAGGAACAACTACCGATCGAAACCCCGAAAGGAAAAAAAAGGAGAAGTATCCTCGGAGGGGAACGACAAAAGGCTACAACCGAACTTCCGCCGGAATTTAGACCGGATGCCGGCAAGCAATAAACGTTGCGATTCTTGCTACACGAACAAAGTTATACGTTATAATATCAGGTACGGGACGTAGTTCAGATGGTAGAACACACGGTTCGGGACCGTGAGGTCGCTGGTTCAAGTCCAGTCGTCCCGACAATCCATATATATTACCAAGCCGATCGAGATAAAACTCTTGGCTTCACTATTCTTCGCTAACTTGGTATAGTTTCCCTATGCTAGTTTTGTATATCCTCAGTATTGTTTTCTTTTCACTGGTATTATTTAAATCGGCTGAGATTTTATCTATACACTTGAAAAGTGTTGCCAAGAAAACACAGATGGGTGGCTTCTTTCTGACTTCTCTTATTATTGCGCTTGCGACAAGTCTTCCGGAACTTTTTGTGGGAGTAACATCAGCACTCAATAATATTTCGAACCTATCGCTGGGAAACGTTATCGGTGCAAACATTGCCAATGTCACACTGGTCGCGGGTGGAGCCGCACTTATCGGTGGAAGTATCCGTATCAGAAATCATGCATACGCATCGGACTTGCTACATTCATTTCTGGCAGCAATGGCACCACTGTTTCTTCTTATGGATAATGTGTTGTCGCGAGTGGATGCTCTTATCCTTATTGCGTTATACGGATTTTATAATGTCTCTCTTCTCAAGCGTCGAAGTCAGGAGATACTGGATGAGGAGGATAATATTTTCAGTCTCTTCGTGCGTAAATTTACGCATCAAAAAGTTCGGAAAGACCTCATGTTTATTTTCTTGTCAGCTGCCGTACTTCTTTTTTCGGCGGATATGATTGTCCGTCTCGGTCAGAATATTGCCTCTGAACTCGGGATTTCCCTTCTCCTTGTCGGTATTTTCTTCGTTGCGATAGGTACAAGTCTTCCGGAATTTATGGTTGATTTTAAAGCTATCCGGGACAAGGATACGGCTATGTTTATGGGGAATATGCTCGGATCTATCGTAACAAATGGGACATTAATTGTTGGAGTTGTAGCGCTTATCTCACCGATAACCATAAATGCATACACTGATTATCTCGTGGCGACCTTATTCTTTTTGCTTGTTTTCTTGTACTTTTATTTTTTTGTTCGAACAAAAACAGAGGCTAGACCGTTGGGAAGGACTAGCTTTGATCATTGCGTATCTCGTATTTCTTGCAATTGAATTCCTGCGTTAACGTTAGTTCAGTTACTTTAAGTGCCCATCAAAAAATGCTTGTGAGCGCTGGACAGCAGTGTTCCAGTCAGGCATAAGATTGTGATCTGCCGCAGGATATACAAAATATTCAATTTCGATATCGTCTTTTTCTGCAAGTTCGATAAATTCATCTGACCATTCCAGAGGAACAGCATCATCTGCGCCGCCTTGATGAAGCTGAATGGGTGCTGTGATCCAATCGATATAATTTGACAAACTAAATCGATGAATATCATACACTTCTTCAAACTGAGCGATAACTCGTCGTAGATATCTTCCGTGATCTTCAAATTCATCAGTGAAATAGAGAACAGAGTAGGGAAACGGCTTGGTGACAGGTGCCCAGAGTACGGTAGGATAATCTTTTCCTGTTACTTCAAGAACTGTTAGGGATATTTGGCCTCCATTACTATGACCCCAGATTCCAATATTGTTTTCATTCGACTGAAGGGATACATTACTTGATTCAAAAGAATCATCCAGTTTCTCAATATTTGCCAGAAGCTGTAAAACGGTTGGGTATGTCTGAAAACGGTCTTCGAGGGGGACAGCTGACGCTTGATCAGATTCACCGTATCCCAGAAAATCGGGTGCCAGTGTGATGTAGCCGTTTCGGGCAAACACTTCAGCTGCGCGTCTGGTGCCGACACCCGGGGCATAGATATCGCGATCCACAAATCCGCGGATCATAACAATGACCGGATATTCACCCTTTTCAATAGGCAGGTGCGCTAAACCGCTTACTTTTCGACCGTCAACTTCATAGTAAAACATCCTTGTCTCAAAATCTTCATTTTCACCGATAATATCACCGAACTTCATAGTTTGTGGGGTAAATACTTCTTGTTTCAGTGCATCATAGGCATATTTATTCAAAGGCATTTCCGTTTCTTCCTGCTCAGACAACGGAACTGGCGTCGAAAGCTCGATATTGTAAAAATAAAAATATCCCACTAATACGGCCAGGATAATATTGAGAAAGGTGCTAAATAAGAGAATAAAGGTAAGTCGATCATTTTTCATAAAATATTTTGGTTTACAGCAACCAATACTATTATTGTATCAAAGGAACGATATGGCAATGTCACAATAGAGCAGTTATAATAGTGACATGAAACTCTACGACACACTCTCACGTGAAAAAAAAGAAATCCCGTCTCCCTCAGAAAAACCGGTTATCACTATGTACTCATGCGGACCGACTGTGTATGACGTGACTCATATCGGTCATATGCGACGATATGTGATGGATGACATTCTGAAAAGAACTTTAAGGTTTTTGGGATACGATGTCCGTCATGTCATGAATATCACCGATGTCGGACACCTCACCGGAGATGATGACACCGGCGAGGACAAACTTGAGAAAGGTGCTGCCAAACGTGGAAAAACAGTCTGGGATGTCGCGCGGGAGTATGAAAATCAGTTCTGGCACACTATGAAAGAGTTGAATGTCAAAAAGAAAGATATCGCAGTACTCCATGCGACAAAAAATATTGATGAAATGATTTCGATCATACAAACCCTGGAAAAAAAGGGCTTCACGTATGAGACAGACGAGGCGATTTATTTCGATGTCACAAAATTCAGAGATTACGGCAAACTTTCAGGGCAGAATATGGAAGAAAAAAAGCAGGCAGTTCGCGATGAAGTACATGTCGATTCCGCAAAGAAACATCCGGCTGACTTTGCGTTATGGTTTAAGAGAGTCGGTCGATTTGCAGATCATACAATGCACTGGAAAAGTCCATGGGGCGACGGGTTCCCGGGGTGGCACATAGAGTGTAGTGCGATGAGCATGAAAGGATTAAAAACGAAAACAATAGACATCCATACCGGAGGGATTGATCATATTCCTGTACATCATGAGAATGAAATCGCTCAATCCGAAGGCGCAACCGGACAAAAATTCGTCAACTGGTGGGTACATCATGCATTCCTCCAAGTAGACGGAGAAAAAATGAGCAAATCAAAAGGCAATTTTTATACGTTAAACGATATTGAAAAACAGGGAATTGACCCGCTCTCGCTCAGACTCTTTTTCATGCAGGCACACTATCGAAAACCCATGAATTTTACCTGGGATGCGGCAAAAGCAGCAGAAACTTCTTTTAAAGAGCTAATTGATGTATATCATAATCTTAAAAAAAATGTAGGTACGGATACCGTCACGGATCAAGAAAAACTCACAGGAGGAGCGGTGTTTTTCCTTGAGCAGTTTCGTCATGATCTGTCAAATGATCTCAATATTGCGGGCGCAATCGGCAACATGTGGTTCATGCTTAGAAGCAATGATATCCCGGAAAGAGATAAGCTTTATATTCTCGACACGATCGATACCGTACTTGGTCTTAATCTGGCAGAACAGAAAATTGCAGCCATCAAAATTCCTGAGGATGTCATTTCCCTGACCGAGGCCAGGGAACATGCACGAAGCAATAAAGATTTCCAAAAATCTGATGCCCTTCGTAGACAAATTGAAGAAAAGGGATTTATAGTAGAAGATACCGTTGACGGATACGTTATTAAGAAAAAATAAGTATGTCATCATACCAACCCAAAGGAGTAAAAAAAATATATCATACCCTGAAACGGAACCTTGCTGCGGCTTGGTTGAGCAAGTTGCACCCTATACAAATCGGGATCACCGGTAGTCAAGGAAAAACAAATACTACGGAAATCGTAACAAAAGTTTTGGAAAAAATGGGTCCTACTATCCGAACAGATGTAAGCCTCGACACCACCTTTAATGTTCCAATTACCGCTTTAAGAGTGCGGCCATCCACCCGGTTTGTCATCTGGGAACTGGGTATAGATCATCCTGGTGAAATGGATGCACATCATGAAATCGCACAGCCCTCTATAGCCTGCGTTACGGGGATATCTCCCGTGCACACCGATAAAGAACATATGGGATCACTCGAAACGCTTATCAAAGAGAAACGGAAAATTATTGAACATCTGCCTGAAAACGGTACTGCAGTTCTCAATCGTGATAATGAATTTGTCAGAAATATGGCGTCACATACACAAGCCACGGTCAAATGGTACGGGACAACACCGGAATGCGATATGTGGGTAGATCGAAAAAGTATCAAGATAACTCTCGAGGGAACCCATGCCGAATTTTATATTCAAAATAATACTCACCAGTCACAAGTTATTAAACTACAAGCTGGTCTTATCGGCACTCATCATGTATACAATATTATGTGTGCATATCTCCTGGTACAAGCAGCACTGCCCGGAAAACGCATCACAAATCTTTTTTCGGAAATAATCTCCGGCCTAAAGCCTCTTCCCGGCCGTATGAGCATTGAGAAAGGACCTCTGGATACAGTATTACTGAATGACTCACTTCGTGCCAATCCTGCAAGCACACAGGCCGGCCTTGAGACTCTGCATGCAATTGAGTACAAACAAGGACGTAAGATTGCAGTGGTCGGGGAGATGGGTGAACTGGAAGATCCAAAAGGTGAGCATCAGAAAACAGGGACTCAAATTGCTCAATTGGACCTTGATTATGTTATCTGTATTGGTCCTTTACGTAAATTTACTATAAATGAAGCTATTAAAAAAGGTTTTCCTAAAGATAAAATTGCTTATGCTGCAGATGTTTTCGAAGCTGCAGATCGTCTTAGAAAAATTCTGAAAAAAAATGATTTGTGGTATCTAAAAGGTTCACTTCTGAGAAACTATAACAGGATAATTAAACTGCTCAATGGACAAGAAGTTTGTTGTGATGCGGTATTGTGTCCTTATGATCATTGCAGATAACTATTTCTGCTGAAGAATAATTCTCCCGTCCACTGCAATCATAGTATTTCCTGATGCAATCAAAGGATTAATATCGATTTCCTGAACTTGTTCAAGTGTATCTACAATTTGACCCACACGCATACCCACGTCATATAGCTTTTGTGCATCTATCGGCGGAATATTCCTGAATTCTTTAGTCAGCCTTTGCAGTTTTGAATTGTGAAGTGCAAGCCGAAATTGTTCGTACGAAAATGGGTATACAAGCTCTATTGTTTCTTTGAGCAGTTCTGCATAAACACCACCCAGTCCGATAAGAACTACGGTGCCAAAAGTCGTATCTTTTTTTGAACCGACTATAAGTTCATGCCCTTTGTACATTTTCTGGAGATAACAACCCGAATCCTTACTACCCACACTGCTTAGAGTATGAAACGCTTGTTGAAGTTCTTCCATCACTGTTATACCTGTTATAACTCCTTTCACTTCGGTCTTGTGCGTAATTTTGCTGGATGCTATTTTTGCAACCAAAGGAAAACCTTCCTCTTTGACAACTGTATCGAGATCTTCTTGAGAAACGGCTAAATAGGTCTTTGCTACATCAATACCTGCCCAGGAGAGGAGAGATAATGAATCGTATTGATTGAGAAATGTACTGGTATTTCCCTGCTCAACAAAAAGGAGCTGGATGTCGTGCTTGTGAAACTGCAGTGGAAGAGAATAATCCGGCGGACTAATTTCCAAAAAGGGAGCATGTGCAGCTTCATCTGCAGCAATTATTTTAGATAATGCAGCAGGTAATTGAGCGAAATAACGGAAACTGGCGATACCTTCTTTCTCTAAATATGTATGTGCTTCAGATACCGAATCTTTTCCCATAAATACCGGATAGAGTGGTTTATATTTAAAAGATCTATATACCTGCTGCAGCACCTGCGCTGTCTCTAAAATCTCCGTGTTTGCCTGAGGTGTCAGCAATACAACAATAGCACCGATATCCTTTTCCTGCATGGTAAGATTAATTGCTTTTTTATAATCAAATGCACTTGCATCTCCGAGAAGATCAATGGGGTTGTGAACTGAGATTTTTTTTGTATCTTCGAATGCTTTCGCCAATTTTAACGATGTTTCCTCGGATACTGTAACGAGGTTGAGGCCTTGGGAAATAAGCTCATCCGCCAGAAGAACGCCCATTCCTCCAGCATTGGAGAGTACCAGTATATTTCTATTTGTCGGTACGGCATCGAGACTATACAGTTTGAGAATCATCTCAAACTCTGCATATGATTCGGCACGAAGTGCCCCTCCTTGTCGAATGGCTGCTTCAAAGATAGCGTCATCACCTGCCATACTACCTGTGTGAGACATTGCAGCTTTGGAACCTTCAGTGGTTCTTCCCGATTTCAATACTACAACCGGTTTTTTTTGAGTAGCCTGTCTGAGAGTACGACGAAAGCGATCTCCGTCCTTTACATCTTCTAGATACATTCCGATAACCTTCGTTGCTGAATCATTTATTAGATACTCAAGACAATCGGATTCATCAAGTGCACTTTTATTTCCGAGACTTATAAAATGCGATAATCCAATATAAGTTTTTGCTGCAACATAATCTAGAAATGCACTTCCTAATGCACCTGATTGAGAAATGATACTAATATTACCTTTCGGAGCCACATGATTGAAAAACGTCGCATTTATCCCCTTATTTGCATTTATATAACCGATACAATTCGGGCCCAATAGGGTAATCTCATGTTCAGCAAGTTTGTCCCTCAGTTGTTTCTCCAACCCTTTGCCTTCAGCAGTATGAGTTTCACCGAATCCTGCTGCAAACATGACTACATTCCGACAACCCACTGATGCAACTTCATCGAGATAGGGGACGGCGATACTCGCCGGAATAGCTAAAACAACAAGATCTATCGGTTTTGATATTTCCTTCAAGCTTGTATACGTTTCTTTTCCCAACATGTTTTTTCCTGAAGGATGAACAAAAAATAGATTATCAGGATAACCCTGCTTTAACATATTTTTCGCGACCAGATGACCCACTTTCCGTTCATTATCTGATACTCCTACCACAGCAATTGATCGGGGATTAAAAAATCGTTGAAGGTTCATTCTTTCAGTATAACGAAGTTCGTGCAGAATAAAAAGATGTGCATTTTTTACGTAAATATGAGCAATTAATTCTCCATGTAAGAAAATTGTAAGGTACAATTTTAACTAATGCCTCATACTCTCGAAACCCGATCAAAGCATGGATATGATTTAGTGGTGAGTAATCCTCCTTTAAATTCTGATAAATTACCGTTACTTCAGCAAATTAATGACCGTCCGGAAGCTATGTGGGAGATTATGCAAGAAGAACAAAGAAATAATGAAGGTTGGCTAGAACCATTGGATAATATCACGTATGCGGTCTTTCCGACCAACCAGTATGTACCCGAAAAAGGAGAAGGGGCGCACTTTATGGTCACATTTGATTTAGGAAATCAGTATGCGAAACCACCAAATACACCCGAACAATCGCTCAATACGGCTGCGCGTCAAATCGATTGCTTCCTAGATCAGCCAGACGCTATTGCAGATTACAACATGTACTACGGAAGACGGGACATAAAAGCACCATCTATGTCCTGGAGGAACTGGCATATCCATTGTACAAAAATTCCGCCTGCGATCTTGACTCCGCGGGAGAAAGGTGCAACTCACGTGAGAGAGCCGGGGGATAGACTTCGCGAACAGTATTTCATTCAGCAATTCAACCATCTTCGAGAAACTGATCCGGATGTTTTGAATGTTTTGAATTATGCATCCATACTTTCTCCTGAGGAAGAATTGGAGTTTCCCTATCCGTTCAACGGTGTTGTTGCACGCTTGCCTTACATGCAGCCCGAAGATATCGCTCAATCATTTATAGATATTGATCATTTGTGTAAAAGACTGCACCGAGATATATTTAGTATTTCTGTTGCAAATTATGATGAAGTCGCCGCAAACGGCTGGAGAATTCCGTATGAAATGCGTTCACATGAAGATGCTGTTGGAAGGATCGCGCAATATGCTGATCCTATGGAACGTGAATTCCTTCAAAAAGCACATTACGGAATAACAAGAGGTGTACATGCAACCACCCCTGACGCAGCTATCTACCCGGGTCCCTGTTATTCTGTATCGCTTTTTAAAGACGATCAGTCAATGATATATGTGATAGATCCACATTCATTCAAAAGAAATGGTGGTCTTGAATCTTTAGGGATAATACTTCAACGTCAAAAAGATGGAGATACCAATCAATTTGAACGTATGCAACGTGCTTATGATGCGCTGACTCTGTGATCTTTATTTCTTTTCAAAATAGAGAGTTACCACCGAAGTAATCGTTTGTGATCCCGGCTCAAAACTGGCGCCGCCTCCACCGCCCAACCCGTAAGCCCGCTCAGCCATCATAGGATATGGTCCTTCCCCTGAAGTGGTATGCTCAACGACATTTACTACTTTTCCGAGTTTGATCCCTAGATCATCAGCCATTTTTTGTGCTTCTTCTTTGGCATTTTCAATGGCTTTCGTACGTGCTTCTGACCGGTGAGCCGCCGGATCTTCTACCTCAAACCGAGTGTTTTGTATTTCATTTGCACCTGCCTCAGTTGCTGCTGCAATAACTTGTGATACCTGGTCTACATTCTGGGATTTGATACTCAAGGTAACATTTCCGTTGTAACCGGTAAGAACGTCGCGACCACTTGAGTAATCATAAGCGGGGAATACGGAGTAGTTCGATGTTTTGATATTTTGTTTCGGAATTCCCAATTGTTCCATTGCCGCAATGATCGCATTGTTGGTTTCGTCTATCTGCGATTGAGCAGCTTCAACAGTACTTGCGTTGTTTACGCGGATACCCACATCCACTGTTGCGGTATTGGGAACGATATCTACTTTGCCTTCTCCTGTCACAGACAGTTCCGTAGTTGCCATTGTCTGGGTCACGCGGACGGGTAAACCGATATTCAAGAGACTCATTAGAACAACAAGTAAAAATATCACGAAAATAGGGGTTAGTACTACCGCAAGTTGTTTTTTCATAGTAATTATCATTATCTTAAGAATAATTGCAGAAGTCAAGGGAGACACTATTCGTTTTTACGCTGATATATGCGGACAACAGGATGATCAAAGACAGTCCATGTTTCCTCAGCTGCCTCATCAGGAAACTCAATCAGGGTTTTCCCGAAAAATTCTATCTTCGGGTAAGAAGTAAATTCCGCAACTTGCTCAAATTCATAGCTTCCGTCAAACAATTTATCATAATAGGCATTCAGTAGCGGATATTCTTTCTGCAGTTTTTCACATCTGTCAGGAGAGTAGCCTTGCAAAAAAGAATACTGATGCTTTAGCATGGTACCTGTCTCGATAGGTATATAACACGTGTGATTCCAAAAAATCCGCCGGGAAGGAACAAATATATAATTAGAAGAGTATATATGATTCTTCAATTCAGAAGCAATCTCCTCATTATTGTCTAATTCATAAAAATCAAATGATATCGGATGAAGATTGCTTGCATAGGCCACTTCAGGGATTACAAGATTATTGGGAATTGGTACATCCACAACATTCGCCGTCTCTGCAAGGATATAGCTATAAGACTGTATATGTTCATAGATCCATTTTGAAGCAATAAATCTGACATCAGGATTCTGATATATGGAAAGGTACGCATAACCAGGAACGATACTTGTCATCGCAACAATGAATAAAAGAACATTCCGCAGGAGTCGCTGAGATTTTAGCATGGAATGCGCGAGGACTTCGCGGATGTTGCATAAAAACAACACGGCAAACAATACCATTAAAGGAAAAACAGGTGCGATAAACCTGGTCCACTTTGCATACATAACAGCATTGGGTATAAACAATACAACTGCGGTAAAACGGATAAGGTTATTCGTGCGATTCCACGGTAACAAGAAAAAACCGAGTATACTCAAGATAAAAATCGGCCATCCTAAACTGTAAGGGAATATTTTGACAAACTGAAAAATAAACGGAAGAGTGTGCTCAAACTGACGGGTATAAAAAGCGCGATAAGTACCTAATCCTACTGCTGACTCATAATTCATGGAGTGAATAAACCCATCCCAGTCGATAATATTAAATGGAGATGTAATAATGAAAAAAATGATAGAAAAGGCAGCAGTTATTATCAAAGAGAACCAAGCTTTTCCGAAGTTACCCCAGGTTCTATTTTGCAGAAACCATACAGTAAGTGCAAAAAAAGGAATACAGGCAAATAAGCCAGCCGATACTTTTGTGGAGAAAGCAAGTCCAAGTGAAATACCTGCAATACGCACATACCGAGAGAGGGAGATATCATCTTGTATCAGCTGGACCGAATAGTACACTAATATACTGACAAACATCATCAGCAGTGATTCAGTCGTTCCGAAATGCGCAAATTGAATAAACGCGGGGATAAAAGTGAGAATGAATAAAACTATGTATGTTTGAAATGGTCGTAGCTTATATATTTTCCTTACGGTACGATAAAGAAAAAATACCATAACAACTGAAGCAGCCGCTGATATGATCCTCAATGCGAGCGTTACTGACTCATACTGCAAAATTTGTACATCTGGTTGTAATGATTGAAGGACAAGTGACAAGAATAATCCTGCATACAAAGGAAGTTGACCGTAAGCAAAAAAATTCGGATTGAAACATTCTGAAAGCACAGCAGTATCACATTTCATCTGCAAAATGGATATCACCATGTTGCGTTCATCCGGGTGCATAGGGTAGGGAAGACCCCAATTTAAACCCACAAAGCGGGAGTACAAAAGTATCCCAAGAATAGCAGCAATGATAATTGTATAAAAAAGCTTGTGTAAACGCATCTCTATATGTTGTAATTTCAATCCCGAGTGGTATAATTATGCTTGATTTATCGTCATAATATTACTATTATATGACTTATTATTAAATTACAGTTGAAAAGAAGCAACAGCTCTTTATTGCAAAATCGAAACTATGAGCAAATACGAACTAACCTTCCTTATCGAAGATCCAAAAACATTGAAAAAACTTGAAGAAATGATAACATCTTTTTCAGGGAAAAAGATTCAAGAACAGCCATGGGGAAAAAGACTTCTTGCGTACCCTATCAATAAAAAAACTTCTGCGGAATATCACACCTGGGATATCGAACTTGATTCTCAAAAATTGAATGAACTGAAAACAAAACTTAATTATGAGAATCTCTTGCTGAGATACTTATTCTTATCAAAGGCACATGCCGGTACAACAGCAAAAAAAATTACCGTTCCGAAAATTGAAAAAGAAGAAAGTACTGATGAAGAAGTCAGTGAGTAATCACCGTTATTCATTACCATTTAACCACGAATTATGTCAAGCAGATCTATAAACAAAGTAACATTGCTCGGAAATTTAACACGTGACCCGGAATTAAAATACACACCAAATAACACAGCTGTCTGCACTTTTGGTGTCGCGACCAATAGATCCTGGACAACCGCGGACGGACAGACCAAAGAAGAAGCACAATATCACCGGATCGTTGCTTGGCAGAAATTGGCAGAGCTTTGCAGCAAGCTTCTTACGAAAGGACGCAAAGTATATCTCGAAGGAAGAATTACCTATCGGGATTATCTTGATAAAAACGGTCAACAAAGACATATCACCGAAATTGTTCTCGATGATTTTATTGTATTCAATGACGGGCGTCGTGATGCACAGGGAGCATCAGACGAAGATTCAAATGAAGAAGAAACCGACGTACCAGCTCCGGAATCAGAAAATGCCGGACAGACATCCGAATCAAATGATGAAGATGTAAATCCCGAAGATATTCCATTTTAATCAATTACTAATTACGAATTTAATGTAAATTATGAAGTGCTTTTACTGCAAATACAGTATTGAACCCGACTACAAAGATGTCGAAAATCTCGAAAAATTTTTGACGCCGCGTAAGAAAATTGTAAGTCGTGAAAAAAGCGGAATTTGTGCAAAACACCAAAGAGCTCTTTCTAAGCATGTAAAACATGCTCGATATCTTGCACTTATCCCATATACCTCTTACCAGGGAGCAAAATAACTGCTATAATCTTTCACATGAAAGTACCGGTGAAGATACCTCAAAATTCGGAAGTTCTCATTGAGGCAGGACAACGTGTGGATTTTTCTACGCCTCTTCTCAAAAGAAAAGGAAAAAAATCAATCCATATTCCGCTTGCTGAGATAATGAAATTTCCCCCTGATAAAATATTTCTCCGTCTCAAAAAAACCATCGGAGACAGAGTACAACAGGGAGATCTTCTTGCAGAGGAAAAAAGCATGTTTGGATCTAAACGATATTTCAGTCAGATAGATGGAATACTCAAAGAAATCAACCATGTCCAGGGTTCTCTGATAATCGAACAGGATAGCAACGACAAAGATGTTATCAGCTGTTTTTTTTCCGGTGAAATAGATGCAATCTATGACGGCTATCTTGATCTGAAAGTGCATCATGCTCATAAAGTGGAAACCGCCGAACCGATTGAATATATCGGATCCGAAATTTATTATTCACCTTCGGGAGATACGGTCTTTGTTGAGGAAGATATTAACGGGAAATGCATTGTCACGACAGAACTGAAGCCAATGGATCACAGCAAAATCGAAGCATTGGGAGCCAGAGGTCTTATCGTAATGGAAAAAATTCCCTCAATATCCCTGACGCAAATCATCCTTCCGAAAATCAGCGATTTTGAGACTATACAAACAAAAAAATTCCCTTTTGTGATTGTGGGACCTGAAGAAAACACATTATATTTTTACGAATAATCTGCATGAAAATCCAAACCAAAAAGTTAACAGACATCTTGCTATTTCTTTCCATCGGTATATTCCTGTTTGGATCAGGCTATAAATTTGCAGAATGGCGAATCAAGAAAGATGCACGAGGGCAAGCTACATATACCATTTTTAACGCAACCAATACTACCGCAAAGAATGCAGAAGGTGAGAATATTGATTTTAACCTGTTTTGGGACACATGGGAAAAAGTAGAACAAAAATATATTGATGATTCCAAGATGGATCCTCAGAAAATGTACTATGGAGCCATCAAAGGAATGGTAGCATCAATCGAAGACCCGTACACTTTTTTTCTCACCCCTGAAGAAAATAAACAATCAAAAGATGATCTCGGCGGAAAATTTCAGGGTATTGGAGCACAACTTGGTATGAAAGATGGACGAATAGTAGTCGTTTCACCGATCAAAGACACTCCAGCAGAATCTGCAGGACTCAAGCCCGGTGATATCATAGCCAAAGTTGATGGCGAATCAACGGAAAAGTGGACACTACTCCAGGCTGTTTCAAAAATTCGAGGTGAAGAAGGGACTTCCGTTACACTCACCATAATCAGGAATGGCAATGAACAGGATATTCCCATAACACGACAGGAAATAAAAGTCCCTTCTGTCGAACTTTCCTATGTGACAGCCAAGGGGAAACGTATAGCTCATCTGCGCATCAATCAGTTTGGTGATACAACTAATACCGAATGGGATAAAGCAGTGCAGGACATCAATCAAAAATACAACAGCGGCCAAGTGCACGGAATGGTTCTTGATCTTCGTGGCAATCCGGGAGGATATTTAGAAAGTGCCGTATATATCGCATCAGAATTTATTGAACGAGGAAAAACCGTCGTGAAGCAGGAAACAACTGACAGAAACGATAGAGTTTACACGGTAAGAAGAACCGGTCAACTTCTGGACATCCCACTTACTGTTCTTATCAATCAGGGATCTGCTTCTGCTTCTGAAATTTTATCCGGAGCATTGCGAGATCATGGACGTGCATCGCTGGTCGGAGAAAAAAGTTTCGGAAAAGGTTCTGTTCAGGAAGCACTTGATTTACAAGGTGGAGCAGGACTGCACGTGACGATTGCAAAATGGATTTTACCGAACGGAGAATGGATAAACGGCAAAGGGATAGAACCGGATATTGCCGTGACCAATGAAGTTGCAGAAGGTGATACTCTCAGTGATGAAAATGATGCACAACTCAAAAAAGCTCTTGAGTTAACTGCTGATAAGTAATAATACTGTTGTATATCGCTATTATAAAATTTGTCTCATTGTTTATGGAACGAGTTAGAAAAAATATTTCCGCAAAAGGGCTTATCCTGGTTGTTTCGATTTTCATACTCGGTCTTGCTGCACTGCAGCATTTTGAACCCATTCAGACTTCATCTTTTTTCTCTCAGCTGTTTGAAAAATCACCCAGCTTGCCCATACTTCCGGAAAGTGATGAAAGTCAAGTAAAAATTGTAAGTGAAGAATCCGTCATTGTTGATGTAGTAGATAAAGCTCTTCCTTCTGTTGTTACCATCGGTATTCGTGTAACAAGACAAGGGAGAGGTCGGGTCGAAATAAATCCGTTTGACCCGTTCTCCCCATTCCGTACTACTCCAGGTGAGGAAGAGACTATTGAACAAAATATCGGAAGCGGATTTATCGTTTCAGAAAACGGCATCGTTATCACCAACAAACACGTCGTACTCGAAACAGAAGCAGAGTACAAAGTCGTTACAAACGATCAGAAGGAATATGATGTAACCAATATCTACCGTGATCCTCTAAACGACCTGGCAATTCTCAAGATTGATGCTTCCGATCTTGATCCGCTCGAACTAGGAGATTCCTCAAAGCTCAAATTGGGACAACTTGCGATTGCCATTGGCACTCCTTTGGGAGAGTTCCAAAATACTATTACAACCGGCGTTGTATCAGGGCTGGGCCGCGGAATAACAGCGGGGTCGCCTTACGAAGGGTTTGTAGAACGTTTGGACAGTGTTATCCAGACCGATGCAGCAATCAGTCCAGGAAATTCAGGTGGTCCACTTCTCAATTCATCAGCACAGGTAATCGGTGTAAATACAGCCGTATCGAGCCAAGGACAGAATATCGGATTTGCGATACCGGTCAACGTAGTCAAAGAACTCCTTCAAACCTTTGAGAATCAAGGCGGATCATTCGAACGTCCGTATATCGGTGTCCGATACTCAATGGTCGATGGGCAAACAGCTGAGCTAAATGATGTTGTTGAGGGTGCATATGTTGATAGTGTTGTTCCGGATTCTCCGGCTGACAATGCCGGTATTATGGCTGATGATATCATCACTGAGATTGACGGTCAGAAACTGGACGGCGGCAGTGATGACAGCCTCGCACGGGCGATACTGAGGAAACGTGTCGGCGACTCAATCCGACTTACTGTATGGCGTGACGGAGAGACAAGAGAAGTGACAGTTACTCTTGAAGCTTATAGTGAATAAACTACCTCAGCCTCTTTCTGAAGATACTTCATATTCGTTGTATAATAACCACATGGCAAATCAAAATATCAAACTCCAAACACTCAAAGGATTCCGTGATTTTTTACCAGAAGAAAAAAGAAAGCGGGATTGGGTAATCAACAAAATTAAACTGGTTTTTGAACGATTTGGCTTTGATCCCATAGAAACACCGACACTGGAATATGCTTCCGTACTCCAAGGGAAATACGGCGATGAAGCAGACAAACTTATGTATACCTTTGAAGACAAAGGGAAGCGTCTTGTAGGTCTGCGTTATGATCAAACCGTCCCCACATCCCGATTCCTTTCTCAATATGCTGCTAAGCTTCCGAAATATTTTCGGAGATATCAAATACAGAATGTATTCCGGGCGGAGAATACCCAGGCCGGTCGTTTTCGTGAATTTACTCAATGTGACTGTGATATTTTCGGATCGGAATCGCAGATTGCCGATGCAGAAATACTTGCTGTTTTTTATCAGGTATACAAAGAATTGGGTTTTTCTAGTTTCTCGTTACGGATCAACGATAGAAAAACATTATTTGACACGCTGAAACCGTTTGAAACCGATACAGTAACGGTATTTTCCATTATCCAATCAATTGACAAATTGGACAAAATTCAGGAAACCGGAGTAAAAGAAGAGTTGACTCAGAAAGGGCTCTCATCCGCGCAAACTGACGAACTTATATCAGTGCTCAAGGATGCTCAAATGTCTGACAGTCTCCAGCAGATTGTCGACGCAGCAACAGCTTTGGGTGTTCCGGAAGAAGCGATCATATATCAGCCATATTTAGCGCGTGGTTTGGACTATTATACAGGTCTAATATTTGAAGGAGTTATCCCTGAATACGGCAGCGGATCAGTCGGCGGTGGCGGAAGATATGACAAACTTATCTCAGACTTGGGTGGTCCTGACATTCCGGCTGTTGGATTTGCGATCGGATTTGACCGGACAATTGAAGTATTGGAAAAACTATCACTTATCCCTGATCTCCAGACAACTGCTACAGTGCTTATGACAATATTTGACGAGCAGCTGTCGGGAAAATCGCTTGAAATAGCGCGTGAACTGCGTAAAACAGGAATTAATACCGAAATTATCCCCACTACAAAAGACAAATTGGGGAAACAATTCAAGTACGCTGATGAAAAAAACATTCCATTTGTTATAATTATCGGTCCGAATGAAGCAAAAGAAAATAAAATTACAATAAAAAACATGAAGACAGGTGAGGAAACCACGGAAGAATTAACTGAAGTAATCAAAATGTGCAAGTAATCATAATGGGAAATTTATTAACTATGTTATGAACATCAATTCTAATATTGTCATAATCGAAGCAGCGCAGGGGGCTGGAGGAGATGAATCAAAAATATGGGGGCGTGAACTCCTCATTTCCTACGCAAAATTCGCGGAAAAGCACGGCATGAAGTCTCAATATCTGGAAGAAAATATCATCAGGATTAAAGGTGAAAATGCGTTTCAATACTTCAAGTATGAAACAGGAGTCCATCGGGTCCAGCGTATACCTACGACCGAAAAACGCGGCAGAATTCATACGTCAACGGCTGTTATTATCGTGACGCCTCAAATTTCCCAAAGTGAGATACATATCAATCCCGGTGATCTTGATTGGCAGTTCTACCGAGCCGGAGGCCATGGTGGACAGAACGTCAACAAAGTAGCGTCAGCAGTACGACTTACTCACAAACCGTCGGGCGTGATTGTAACCTCAAGTCAGGAACGGACACAGCAAGCTAACCGCCAGATCGCTCTTGAGCTTCTCGCCGGAAAACTGTATCAACTCGAAGAAGAAAAGAAAAAAGGGCTTATGTTCTCGTATGTTAAAGATGTGGGGACAGGGGAGCGGGCAGAAAAAATCCGCACCTACAACTTTCCTCAAAGTAGATTGACCGACCATCGTGTGAACAAAAGCTTTCACAATCTGGAAGATATCATCAACCAGGGAAAATGGGAGAAGATTTTTGAAACAGTAAACAGTAGAATGAAATAAACTTCTAAAACGAACCTTTCAAATAATCTTGAGAATTCTTTATTACATGGTATAATAAATTTCCTATGCAAACACAAATTCATCCGAAATATCACGAAGATGCAATTGTTACCTGTTCTTGCGGCAATTCCTTTACCACCGGATCTACCAAAAGTTCGATCACGGTTGAGGTATGCTCAAAATGTCATCCTTTTTATACCGGGGAACAGCGATTCCTTGACACGAAAGGTACTGTAGACAAATTCCTCAAGAAACAGCAGGAAGCAAAGAAATATCAGCAGAAAATGGCATCTAAAAAGTCGAAAAAACAGACAACGCAAGAAAGATCAACAAAGAGTCTTAAAGAACTCTTGAGTGAAGTCTAAGGATTTGACTTGCAAATAGGCCAAAAGTCTATTACAATAGGAACTCTTATTATAAGTCACCAGGACCTGCGGTTCTCCGATAATTATCGGAGCATAAAATCCTCAGGTAGGGTCCCGATAATTATCGGGGACAAGTGATACACATATGGTAAATACTCAAAAAAAAGATATCGTCTCTTCTGTGTCAGACATATTGAAAAACGCACAAAATTTTGCGCTTATTCAATTTGAAAAAACTACTCACAAAGATCTTGAAACACTTCGTAAAGATCTCAAAAAGAAGGATGCGCAACTTCAGGTTGTAAAAAATACCCTTTTTGAAAAAGCAGTAAACAAACTTTCTGAAGAAAAAGCTGAATATCGTGAAGTGCGTGAAAAATTCTTTCCTCTGAAAGATAAAAGTGCCGTTATCATGTTTAAAGGGGATTGGATTGATGGCTTGAAAACCTACTTCAGCCAAGCAAAAGACAATGAATCTTTCTCGTTTAAGTTCGGTCTTATTGAAGATAACGCATATGATGCTGAAGGTTTGAAAAAATTATCTCAGCTTCCGGGCAAAGACGAACTCGTTGCCAAACTGATCGGTTCTATGAAGAATCCTATGGCACGAACTACACGAGCTCTCACCTTTAACATGCAGAAACTGGTATACGTTCTGAACCAGAAAGCTCAACAAGGCTAACAGCATTTTTTTACTATTTACTCAATACTTGAGAGGAGGTGCATACATATACATGGCAGACGAAAAAACAAATGAAGTAACATTGAATGATAAACTTCAAAAAATTGCAGACAGTATCGAAGGCTTGACAGTCGTCGAAATGGCAGATCTTGCAAAATATCTTGAAGAAAAATTCGGCGTATCTGCAATGCCTATGATGGCAGCAGCTCCCGCGGGAGGTGCAGCAGCAGCAGGAGAAGCAGCACCAGCAGAAGAAAAATCAACATTTACTGTTGTTATCACAGCAGCTGGTGATCAAAAACTTGCAGTCATTAAAGCAGTCCGAGAAATCAAACAGGAACTCGGTCTTATGGATGCAAAGAAAATGGTCGAATCAGCTCCAGCAGAACTTCTTACCGATGTTAAAAAGGAAGAAGCAGAAGCAGCCAAAGCAAAATTGGAAGCAGCTGGTGCAACTGTTGAACTTAAATGACAAGAGGGAATGTAATTTCCTCTTGTCATCCTGAACTTGTCACGAAGTGATCCAATAGGGTTTCAGGAATTGACAAATTAAGATTGTTGAATACTCACCAGAACTCTTGGTGACAGTTTCAGCATGACAAGATTTCCCCCGTTTTCGCAACAGCGAATTACGGGGGTTTTTTTTAGCTATAAATCTGCCTTGACTGCTACAATTCCACGCTGTATTATGTTATAATCTTTTTTTAACTTCATTATCACAACATAATTTATGCCTAAACAAGATACAAAACAAAACTACGGTGCAGAATCAATCACAGTTCTTGAAGGCCTTGATCCAGTACGCAAACGTCCAGGGATGTATATCGGCACGACCAGCCAAGCCGGAATCAACCATTCTCTCAATGAAATTGTCGACAATGGTATTGACGAGGCACTTGCCGGATATGCAAACAATATTCATGTCGTCGTTGAAGAAAACGGGTATCTGACCGTTTTTGATGACGGTCGGGGTATCCCTGTAGAAAAAGTAACAAAATACAATAAATCAGCACTTGAAATGGTGATGACTATGCTCCATGCAGGAGGTAAATTCGGTCAGGGTGCATACAAAGTGTCCGGAGGGCTTCATGGTGTGGGTGCATCTGTCGTCAATGCTCTGTCAGAACATTTAATTGCAGAAGTCAAAAGGGACGGAAAAGTATATCGCCAGGAATACCATAGAGGTGTTCCCGCATATGACACCAAAGAAGTCCCCTCATCTATGCTGAACATGCCGTTTGAAACCGGAACAGCAGTATCCTTCAAACCTGATCCGGAAATATTTAAAGAAACGACTGAAATCAATTATCAGAAATTTAAAAAACAAATTAAAGAAAAAGCGTATCTTATTCCTCATGTATTTTTCCGGATAGAAAATAAAAAAGACAAAGAAAAGCTCGCATACTATTTCGAGGGCGGTATTTTATCCCTGATTCGTGATATGAACAAGGGCAAGAAAACGCTCCATGAACCGATCCGGATCAAAAATGGAGAAGGAGACATTGAAGTTGAAGTTGCCATTCAATTTAATGATTCACTTATTGAGAATGTTCATACGTTCGTTAATGTCATCAATACCGTTGAAGGCGGAACTCATCTAACCGGTTTCCGCACGGCATTGACAAAATCAATAAATGATTATGCAAGAAAAGTTCTTGCGGAAAAAGATTTTAAGGAAAGCTTTTCTGGGAATGACATAAAAGAAGGATTGTCTGCAGTGGTGTATGTAAAAATGTCGTCAAATGATCTCCAGTTTGAAGGTCAGACAAAGTCAAAACTGGGAAATTCGGAAGTGCAGTCTGTTGTCCAGACATCGGTAAACAAAGCTCTGGATGTCTATTTCGAAGAGAATCCCCGTGATGCAAAAGAGATTGTAGGAAAAATTCTTCTTGCTCAACGAGCTCGACTTGCAGCAAAAGCCGCAAAAGACGCAGTCTTGAGAAAAGGAGCTCTCGAAGGTTCTGCTCTGCCGGGAAAACTTGCCGATTGTCAGGAAAAAGATCCTTCAAAGGCTGAAATATTTATCGTGGAAGGAGACTCAGCAGGCGGAAGTGCAAAATCCGGCCGTGATCGCCGTACGCAGGCAATACTACCACTCTTCGGGAAAATATTGAATACCGAAAGATACCGTCTTGACCGCGTGATTTCGTCAGACAAGTTTAAGGACTTGATCGTTGCATTGGGGGCAGGAATCGGCGAGCAATTTGATATTTCAAAGGCACGCTATCATAAAATCATTATTATGACTGATGCCGATATCGACGGCTCTCATATTAAAACTCTGTATTTGACATTCTTTTTCCGCCATCTGCACCAGTTCGTTGAAAACGGAATGGTATATGTGGCTGTTCCACCCCTTTACAAAGCTTCAAAAGGGAAAGAGAAACAATACTTATACACTGACGAAGATAAAAACAACTTTACCAAAGCACATCCCAATGAGAACTGGAACATACAACGGTTTAAAGGTTTGGGTGAAATGAATGCAGAAGAACTGTGGGAGACAACCATGAATTCTGAAACCAGAATTCTGAAGCAAATAACTATTGATGATGCCGAGGATGCGGATATTACCTTCACCATGCTTATGGGTGAAGAAGTCCCACCACGCAAAAAATTCATCACGACACATGCCAAGCTCGCGAACTTGGATGTGTAACGGTATGGGAATAAATGAACTCTGTTTCATTATTCATATCTAATTATTATTTACATCTACTATGGATCTTAAAAAACTCAAAATCGGAGACAATCCGCCAGAAGTCGTTAACGTTGTAATCGAAATTCCACAAGGCTCACTTGTCAAATATGAGCTTGATAAAGCATCAGGCTTCATTGTGGCCGATCGATTTCACTACACGGCAATGCCATATCCATTCAATTATGGATTCGTACCAAACACGCTTGCAGATGACGGAGATCCGGTAGACGTCATGGTCGTATCTTCGCAGCCTCTTGCTGTCGGAATTGTGATATCCGTTCGTGTTATCGGAATGCTTGAAATGGAAGATGAAGCAGGAGTTGATACCAAAGTTATTGCCGTTCCAACCACAAAAGTTGATCCATTTTATGCTCATATCGATGATGTAGCTGATCTGGATGAGCCAACACAAAAGAAAATCAAACATTTTTTTGATCACTATAAAGAACTGGAACCGGGAAAATGGGTAAAAACGAAAGCATTCCTCGGCAAAGGTGAAGCTTTTAAGGAGATTGAGAAATGTATTCAAAAATAATTATTAATTATCTATCTATATGAACAATACACAGTATGCCGGTTTCTGGATTCGGTTTGTTGCAGTCGTTATCGATGCTATCATTCTCAGTGTCGTCGGCTGGGTTATCGGACAGGTTATTCAGGCCGAGATTATCGGTATGCTTATCGGAGCCGCATATTATCTCTATTTCTGGGTGAAACAAAAAGGTCAAACTCCCGGTAAAAAGGTTATGGGAATCCGTATTGTTCGTGTAGACGGCAAAGAAATCGACTGGATGACAGCTGTATTACGTTATGTCGGATATATTGTATCTGGAATTCCGCTTGCCCTTGGATTTATCTGGGTGGCATTCGACAAACAAAAGCAGGGCTGGCACGACAAAATAGCCGGAACCTTTGTTGTAAAAGTATAAATTGTTATCTTGTAACTCATCATTAAACCTATGACAGATATTAACCTTGCACCGATTACGGAAGAAATGAAAAAAGCGTATCTCGATTACGCTATGTCAGTTATCGTCTCACGCGCGTTGCCTGATGTCCGCGACGGATTGAAACCGGTACACCGCCGTATCCTGTATGCCATGTACAAAATGGGACTTAGTGCAGGAGGACGATACTCGAAGTCCGCAAAAGTAGTCGGGGAGGTTCTGGGTAAATATCACCCGCACGGTGATTCATCCGTGTATGATGCACTTGTCAGATTGGCACAGGATTTTTCCATGAGATATCCGCTGGTAAATGGTCAAGGAAATTTCGGCTCGATTGACGGAGATCCACCGGCAGCTATGCGTTATACGGAGGTCAAACTTACGAAAATTGCAGAGGAAATGATGCTTGATATCGAAAAAGAAACCATTGTATGGACTGAGAATTTTGACGGAACACTGAAAGAGCCTCACTATGTCCCGGCAAAACTGCCGAATCTTTTGCTCATGGGAGCAGAAGGAATTGCAGTCGGTATGGCTACCAAAATTCCAACACACAATTTAACTGAAGTAGTTGATGCACTCACATTCCTTATTGACAATGCAAAATTTCAGCCTGAACAAACAGAAACGGCCGAAGTTCCCGTACCGATCACACAGGGAACGACAGAAGCTTCAGAGGCCGTAAAAGTGGAAACTGAAATTGCAAAACCAACTGATCACAAACTGATGTTTGATGCAGACCTTGATCAGATTATGGAGCATATCAAAGGTCCGGATTTCCCGACTGGCGGTATTATTTATGGAGAAAAAGATATTAAACAAGCCTATCAAACCGGCCGAGGCAAAATTTTAGTCAGAGGCGTTCTAAATGAAGAAGAGCGCAAAGGCAAAACCGCAATTGTTGTTTCCGAGCTGCCGTATCAGGTCAATAAAGCAAATCTCGTTTCAAAAATCGCAAGACTCGTTATCGATAAAAAAATTGGCGGAATCTCAGATCTTCGTGACGAATCAGATCGTGACGGAATACGTGTCGTGATCGAACTGAAACGCGATGCTGTGTACAAAAAAGTTCTTAATAATCTCTATAAGCACACTGAACTTCAAACGACGTTTCCGGTCAATATGGTTGTATTGGTCGAAGGTGTTCCGCAGACACTTTCATTGAAATCAATTCTGGAACTATATATCAGACATCGTGTAGATGTAATCCGCAAACGGTCAGAATACGAACTTGCACAGGCGAAACACCGTGCCCATATTCTCGAAGGATATCTTATTGCACTTGACCATATTGATGAAGTCATCCAGATCATACGAAAATCTCCGGATGAACCGACTGCTCGAGGGAGATTGATGGAAAAATTTGGACTATCGGATATTCAATCTCAGGCAATTCTGGATATGCAGCTCAAAAGACTTACGGGACTCGAACGGGATAAGATTGAGGAAGAATTGGCAAAACTCCGAGAACTCATCAACTATCTTGAAGAGCTTCTCAAAGACGTTTTTAAAATTCTCAACGTCATCAAAGATGAACTTGCCGAACTGAAACAAAAATACGGGGATGACCGTCGCACAAAGGTACAAAAACACAAGCCGGGAGAAATCACCGATGACATGCTTATTGCCAACAAAGAAGTTATTGTCGTCTTGACCAAAGAAGGATATATTAAACAGGTACCTCGAGAGACATTCAAAGTCCAAAAACGAGGCGGAAAAGGTGTATCTGGGATGACAACCAAAGAAACAGACGATATCTTTTATATCACGACTGCAATGACTCATGATTACATGTTCTTTTTCACCAATCAGGGACGTGTTTTCAAAAATCGTGTCTGGGAAATTCCACAAGGGTCAAGGACATCCAAAGGAAAAGCAATCGTTAATTTATTGACTCTACGCCCGAATGAAAATGTTACATCCGTGCTTTCGTTCAATGAAGAAGAAATATTGAAGAAAAAAGAAGCGACAAATATTCTTATGCTTACGAAAAAGGGTGTTGTGAAAAAAACGGAGTTTGATAAATATTCCAATATCCGAAGCAACGGACTTATCGCTATCAACCTTGATTCAGATGATGAACTACTGACCTCCAAACTCACAGATGGCAATATGAACGTTATGCTTGTCAGCCGGGGCGGTAAAGCAATCCTCTTTAAAGAACAAGAAGTACGAGAGACTGGGCGCGCTTCACGGGGCGTCAAGGGAATTGACCTCGGAAAAGGGGATTCTGTTGTTGCCGCAGATGTCTTCAGCAATGAAGATCTCAAAAAATCCATCCTTGTTATGGGGGAAAAAGGAATCGGAAAAAGAGTACAACTCAAGAACTTTAAAGATCAGCATCGCGGCGGAAAAGGAGTCAAAATAGCTCCCGCAGACAACAAAATGGGACAAATCGCATTTGCACAGATTATCGAACCGGAAGATACAACCATCATCATAACCAGTCAACACGGACAAGTGGTAAAGACCGATCTAAGCTCAATCCCTTCTTACTCAAGATCCGCAAAAGGGGTTATTCTGATGAGATTTTCAAAGCCGAACGATAAAGTAGTCAGTGCGACATTTATCTGACAAAAATCATCACACAAACTAGGAGTCCTACAACCAGTAGGAGGTTTCATATCCATTTGGTTATGGCAAATAAGCAAAACGGTATTTACTTCATGCACTTCATATTTTATCCTATAATATTGATATCTCGCGTAATATACGCTATAATACTTCTTAGCATCAAAACAACCCGAAGGCTTGGTTTTTTCTGATGCTCAATCATTTTTTTCAGTACCTTGTCAGAAAAGGAGCATGACATGAAGACCGTGCGTTTCAATGGGAAAGTAGATGCCGCACAGTATTTCGCGGCAATTCGAAACGGCAACACCGTTCTTGATGGCGGAGATGTATTTGTCTTCTCACAGAAGCTTTCCGGCGATCTTGTGCAAATCATGATCGAAGATCGGAGTGACGACGAGAAGCAAGAATACGGACCTTGGCTGTGTTATATCCTGGGACCCGTAGATCTGATTTCTGCACTGTTCAGGATTGTACCTGAACAGCTGCCTCTGGCGGCCGTGTGGTCAAAGTATATCCCTTGGTATATTGAAGGGATGACCAACGCAGAGGAATCTCAGGACATTACAGTTGAATACTCAATGACCCGAGAAAAGGCCGCCGAGCTTTTTGGCAGCAACTGGAATCTGATCTAGCGGTACTGAAGGTGGCGGGAGGACGCATTTGCGCCTCCCGCCACCAATCCCTTCATATTTCAAAAATTCTACCCAAAATAGAACCTATAATATTGATTTTACGGCTTTAATAAACTATAATACCTCCTGTGCATCAGAACAATCCATAAGCTTGGATTTTATGATGTTCACATACTTTTTCGTGTAGTACCTATTCTAGAAAGAGAGTATCATGATCAGACTTTCAGATTCAGTAAGTCATGTTCAGGTCCTGGATAATTTAAATCAGGACGTAGTTATTCAAGCTGAGGACGGCGATTTGGCCGCAATCAGAATGAAAAATCTACAAGTCGTCTTTGTACTCGAACGAAGGGACGGGCAACCGAACGATCCCGATCCGTGGCGAGGATACTGCCACTTACCCGCAGATTTGTTCATAAGATTGTTGAAGAGCGCTAAAGGTTCGGTTCTGTCGAGACTGGATTCAATCCAGTATTTTATAGCAAATGCTGCAGAGAACGACAGCACCTTCGACGAAGTTCTCTTCGGCAACTATGTTGGAATCATCTCACGTGAGGAAGCTGCAGAGAAATTGGGCTTCCAGTGGTGGGAGTAGGTACACCAAGCGGGAGGACGCATCCGCGCCTCCCGCCACCTATCCACAACTTTCTGTATAATATAAAAATGAAAATACCCTGCAAAGATATTGCTCTGAATCTTGAACAGCAGCTTAAATTAGAAACGGAAACACTTCGAAAGCAAAATATTTATCCCAAACTGGTGACGATACTCGTCGGTTCAGAACCTGAACAAATATCTTTTGTCCATATAAAAAGAAAAACTGCAGAACGAATCGGTGTTCGGTTTGAACTAGTTCATCTGGAAACAGAGCCGCCGTTTGAAGAATTTATGGAAATTGTTCGGGAAAAAGCAACCAATCCTGCAACTTCCGGAATCATAATCCAACAGCCGTTCCCGGAATCATTCAATCACGAAAAAATTTATCAACTTATTCCGCCACATAAAGAAATTGAAGGACATAGACCTGACTCTTCCTTTCATTTTCCCCTCAGCCTTGCAGTGCTAAACGGAATCAAATATATTATTGCTGAACAAAATAATATTCAGCAGCCATCACAGGTTATAGTCAATTTTGAAGATGATAAACATACATTTTATGAGTTTCTTCACGATAAAAAAATCGTTATTGCAGGGCGTGGTGCAACAGGCGGAGCACCAATCGCCAAGGCTTTTGACGATATCGGTATCTCATATGTAGTCACACACTCCAACACGCACCAGCCAGACGATCTTTACATGAAAGCGGACATAATAATAACGGCAACAGGGAAAAAAATTATTAATACTGAGAATATTCGGGAAGGTGTAATCCTCCTGAATGTCGGCTTGCGAAAAGAAGACGGGAAATTGAAAGGAGATTATGATGAAAAAGCTATTGCAGACACTGCAGCTTACTACACTCAAACGCCGGGAGGTCTCGGACCGCTGGATGTACTCTATTTATTTAAAAACGTCCTTGAAGCTGCCAAATCATCATACTGATTCAACCAAACGATTGCCATAAAGGATAATCCGGCCAGCAGAATAATTTTACTATAACAATATAAAAGAATCATGATTTATATCATCACAGGCCAGACCGCTACAGGAAAAACGGCTCATGCACTGGAGCTTGCAGCCAAGTTTAACGGTGAGATTGTGAATGCAGATGCCAGACAGATTTATACTTTCCTGGATATTATTACCGGCAAAGATTTGGATAAAACTACAGGAAAATTTACTATTTGGAACGAATACAGCGACTATAATATCGGATTCTACAAAACAAAAGATAATTCCAGAATCTGGCTGTACGATATACTTCAACCTTCACAAATGTTCTCCGCGTTTGAGTACGGTAAGCTTGCAAAAAAAGTAATTAATCACATACAGGAACGCGGAAAAACGCCAATTATTGTCGGTGGAACATTTTTCTACATACACCAGCTTCTGTACGGTGGATCTGAATTCGCAGTAGAGCCGGATTTGCGGCTTCGCAGGGATTTGTCACAAAAAACAGTACCAGAACTGCAACACATATTGAAAAAAAAGAATGTACAACTTTTTAATTCTCTGAATAATAGCGAAAAGAATAATCCGCAACGACTGATCAGGAAAATTGAGATTGAAACCCATTCCTCACCCAACGCCATACTCCGCCAGCCTCAATTAATCAATAATGAATACCGTATCATTGGCTTTGCATTTCAATCTAAAGATGATTTACGGGAAACAATAACTCAGCGAGTCGAACGAAGACTTGCGCACGGAGCAATTCAAGAAGTGCAGGAGTTGATAAAACGAGGGTTTTCGAATAAAGATCCGGGTATGAAAACGATCGGATATCAACAAATTATGGATCATCTTTCAGGAAAACTTACATGGGATCAGATGAAGCAAGTATGGATTACTCGGGAAATACAATATGCCAAAAGGCAATTGACTCTGATGAAAAAAGATCAACATATTCAATGGAATATGATTTAGCAATCAGAACAATGAATATTGCTTTTCTTGTCAAAAAATGAAATAATAAAAAAATATGTCATTCTCACTACCTTTTATAAAAAAAGTCGATGATAACCCCGAAAAAGAACATAGTACTCCACTTGATATAAAAAAGCTCGAAAAAGAAACAGAACAACAAGAGCCGAAAGTAGCGAAAACAGAAGAAAAAACCGATCAAAAAAAAGAAAAGGAAAAACTTCCGAAGTCAGACCCGAACAACCCTCATGTCGCAACCATCGTCTATAAACCATCTCTTTCTTTCCTTAAAGTTGACAAATATCTCTTGATTACTATCATATCTGTCATCTTTTGTGTAAGTGGCTTGGGCTTCTGGCTGTATGTACAGTTTTTCATGTCACCCTGACAAAGCACCAGTTCTATGAAACTGCAAAAGAACACAATATACATAATTATCTCCTCAATCATGTTTGGATTGGGGGTAATTTTCTTCTCCCTTGCTATAACCCAGTATCAGGTTCTGACACGATCTGAAGCCACGGGTGGAACTTGGAACCAGTGTGATGCGACAGCATCGAATAAACCCTGCGGAAGCTGTAGTGTGCACAACATCAGCGTCGACGGTGGGAGCGGTACGGCGACATTTGGATGTCAGCTCGTTTGTGAACCGGGGAATTGTCCTTCTGGTGTGTATCTCATTGATGATACGTCGTGGTTTTGGTGTTCCGGAAAAGATGGTGACTCCTGTACCGAAGGCAGCAGTGACTTGATAGATAATGTTCATAACACATCCAGTGTCGGCTCCTTATCCATCAACGATTCCAGTCCCAATGCAACCAACAATTCATTGACCTGGAATTTTAATATCCCCAATTGGACAGGCTGCGGACGAGTCCAAGTGGACGTACAGATAAACGCGCAAGGGGTGAGTCATGCCGGACTCACCAAAAGTTTTGATGTTAGCTGTCAGAGTGAAGAACCAACACCTACTGATACGCCGCCGACTGATACCCCTCCTACGGATACACCACCGACCGATACTCCTCCAACCGCAACACCCACTGGCGTACCACCGACTGGAACCCCCACGACTGTACCGCCGACCGATACTCCCACAACCGATACGCCAACTCCGTCACCTACGCAAACACCATCACCGACACCGACTCAGACGCCCACACCCATACCATCTGATACACCGACCCCCACGCCTACCGAAACTCCTGTTCCCACTGAAACACCGATTCCGACTGATACACCAATACCTACTGACACACCTGTGCCTACTGTTCTTGTAGAGAATACACCGACACCACTTATGGTTGCTCAGGCTGATACACCGACACCTGTTCAAGATTTGACTGTAAATGATCAAGCTCCGGGATTCAATCCGATCTTTGCGCTTCTTATTCCTTTTGCGCTTGTTATTCTCGGCCTTGCGCTTTGATCGTGTGAGTGGTTCGTAAAGATCTTATTTAATTCATGGGTACAAAGCAAAACTTTTTCACAATATTTCATAAACTTTCACTTTCAAATAAGCTTTTACTCATACTGGTACTATTTCTTCTTCCGGTATCGATCCTCTCTGTTTGGTTTCTCACACGTGAACAAAGCATAAGTCCTGCACCTCAGGCAGGGGAGTGCGGAGGATCGCTTCAGTTAATGGTCTCTTCTGACGGTAAAAATCCTTCTCTTTCCCTTACGCTGCCTTCAGGCAGACCGACAAAATATTATGTACACGTCACACATGACGGAACTGCCTGTCAGACAAACTTTGATGTACAATCGATGCATTGTGAAAGCGAGAGTTCATGCTCCGTATGGGTTACCACATCACCCTGGAGGAATTTTAAAAGTAACACGGACGGTATAGCGAGAATTGATCTTGATACCCCCTGGCCGGAATCGACAACAAAGTTCAAACTAAGACCCCACGGAACGACTGATGCATGGAGCAATGAAGCACAAATACAGTTCAGTCCGAATGCAAATATACCTACCAGAACTATAGATTTAGAGGAGTATATTATTATGACACCCGGTTATAGTTTTTTGTATTCCAATGATAATTTTATGTACTCTCCGCCCAAACACGGTTTAACATATATGCAAATGGAACTTCCCATTGACTTAAACGGAATTGAAATTATACCTTGGCGATTTACAAAAAGTACTGAATATGCGTACTGGGGCAATCGTATGCCAACGACGATAAACGGGACACAAACACACACATCTTTTACGGGATTTCGGGATCTTCGCTGGTACATCGTTGATCCTTCGTATGACTACACTCAGAAACCGATTTTCAATGATTATATTTGGGGATACGGTGACGTGAATTATAGCAGAGAACAAGATGCAGGTATGGGAAATGACTTAAAAGACAAAGATGTTGTCATTCGGCATTGGTATGGATTGGATCAAAATGTACCCGGATATAATCTCGGAAAGAAAACCTTGACCATACCGTATATAGAATTGAATGAAGCAGATAATTGGAAAGCACGCGCCGAATTTGAAACGATTTCAATACAGAATGAAAAAGGCTATCGGTACTCAGGTGAAGCGCTTCGAATCGATTACTATGAGGGCAGTGGCTTTTATTATAACGGACGATCCCCGCAGGAAAACCGCTGGTTTCATCGAGAATCGTGGTACTTTGTCAAAAATGTTGGGTTGGTCCAGATTGTCGGTCATACATTCAACCAATATGCTGGTGTCGAGACGGAGATTGCACCGTACTGCATAGATGATTCCGATTGCTGGTCTGATCAAATGGAATCACCGCAACGAAAAGTTGTGCTTGCAAATTATTTCCAGAATCCGACCCTTCAGATGGGCGTAAGCCGTGAAAACTCACATATTAATTCTACCGTGACAATACAAAAAGGTGATGCATATAATCTCCATGTAACCAATACACCTTTTACGGGTTGGATAGAGGAGAAGAATGAAAATGGAGTAATTTCAAAAAAATATTGGATGGAGGAAGGCTTGGTGCAAATTCCCGGATCAGTGACGGAAGGATTCGCAAACGGATCCTATTCATCTAGCTTCCGTATATGGATTCCGAATGAACAGTTTGAAAATGAAACGCGACTGACTGCCAATACGCTACCTTTTTCCAATGAAGTAACACTAATAATTGCCGATGAACTACCCGCGACACCATCACCGACACCGACTCAGTCTGTTCCCACCCCAACCCCAACGACGAACCCACCTACGGCCACTCCATCTCCAACCGATACTCCTGCTCCCACAGATTCACCCACACCCACAGTTACTGCAACGCCAACGGCAACGCATACACCCACATCGACTCCGACACATAGCCCGACACCAACACCCACGAGCACACCCACACCCACTCCATCGAGTACCCCAACAGCCACGCCAACTCCCACACCGACCATGACAGATACACCAACGCCAGCTCCGACCAATACGCCGACACCTGATGAAACAACACAAAACCAAACGACACCTTCGTCCATCGATCAGTTAACAGTCAACGACCAACCTCCTGGTTTTAATCCGGTATTTGCGATTCTTGTCCCGCTTGCCGTCATACTTCTTGGCCTGGCCTTATAAGGATTTTATACTCATAGACTATTACATTTGTCTGAGCACTATGCTAGACTTATCTTATGAAGCAACGGCGGATGTATATATTATTTTCGACCATATTTTTTATTCTGGGAGTAATATTCTTCTCTCTTGCTATCCGTCAATATCAGGTCACCACAAGTACACAAGCTGCAGAATCCCTCGATGTAACTATCTCCAACGATACCTATGGTGCCGTAAATCAAACGCTCGGATTTATTCTTCCTGATATAACCGATACTGCATTGGTAAATGAAATTGACTCAAAATTCAAAGTTGCCAATGCTTCCACCGGTACACGGAATATATACATAAAGCTAATAAATCCGACTGCAACCACAATTCAACATTCCAATTTTCAAAAACTTGAAGACAGTCATTTCCGGTGGTATTTTTCATTCTCAAGTATGGACAATGCCGAGGCAGCACTTGCTGCCTACTACGGAACTTATCAGAATGAGACCGTTCTAGAAATAACCAATTATGATCAGGTAGATAAAAATCGTGTCGCTCAGATCCATGCCAATTATCCCAAAGTAAAATTTCACGCAGCAGAATTTACATTCTGGCCGCGAGAAACCGTCAAAGAACTGCTTGAACAGATGCAACCTCCTCAGATAAATGCAGTCAGTATCAAGACCATTGTCGATGATCCAAGTGAAAGTGTCAAGGATGATGTTCTTTTGATGTTTGATACGTTTTGGGATGCATCACGGGATGTCGGCGGCAATTCGGGTATCGAAATCAATTATCCGCCAAATACTCAACTTGCGCTTTCTGATATCCGTACCAATCAGAACGGTGATGCGATGGCAGAGCAGGCGCGCAGATTGGGTATCGTAACTTCTGCAATCGTATCAGCCCTTCCCTCACAAGGATCAGATAAAGCACCGATTCGTTTTATCATTGCGGGAGACATCAAAAAAATGTCAGCGTTGGAACAAAATACACTTCTCGGATACGCACACTTTATTCAACAACAACCGGAAGTATTGTGGCCTGAGGCAACTTCAGCAAACGGATCAGTCATGAGAGGAGTAGAGCCAATTGTAGGAACCTTTGCGAAAAAGGGGACTGAGTATTACGGGTTGTTTACCAATACCATTGATGAACCTATAGAGATAAAATTGAATAAAGATTTGAGTCTCGGGACGTATAAGACTTTTTCAGATCAGCGGGGTGCAGGTGATTTACTAAATGATAACAATACTATTCTGCTGAATGGATATGAAACGGTATATGTATTTGCTTCGACTACATGGCCAGGATTATTGCAAGCTGGTGATGTTCCGACACCAACGACTCCAGCGGGGGGAGCAACGCCGTTCCCGACCTTGCCGGATATCCCTCAAACAGCAGGGCAGTTGATTTGTGACGCGGGTGTTGACGCTTACAATTCAGATACCATACAGATTACAAATAATTCAGATAAAAAAATTGATGAAATAAATGCAGTTGTTTTCCGATGCACCTATATTCCTGATAAGATTCGAAAAGGATTTTACAAGTGCGAAACTTGCACTGATTCTGACGAAGTAAATAATCCTGATTGTCAGGTAGGCACTTTTGATCCGGATGCTTCTCAAGACTTTTCACTGGAACCCGGAGAAACAAAAACTATCTCTGTTCCTGCAAATCCTTGTGAAATAATACAGCTTGATGTGGCAAACAATGAGCCTCATGTAGATGATAGCCCGTATGAGTGCTTCAATCCGCGATCACAATATACAAACCCTGCACCTCCGGCCAGGTGGCAGGGAGGGATCGCTTTCGCAATCTCAGAAAACAGCGAAGGGTATGATCCTGCTACACAAACCTGTCCGCAGCCACCCACCGCTACGCCGACTCCCACTGTACCCCAAGACACTCCAACAGTGACCCCTACTGCCAATCCCAGTGATTCGCCGACTCCGACACCCTCACCTTCGGATACACCGACACCGTCTCCGACTAATTCGCCGACTCCTTCTCCCACCAAGACACCGACACCGTCTCCGACACCAACACCAATCCCGCCCACACCGACGTTTACACCAGTCCCGCCACCACCCACGGCGACACCCGTACAGAATCTGACCGTCAACGAGCAGGCACCGGGTATGAACCCAGTATTTGCAATCCTCATACCGTTTGCTCTGGTACTTCTCGGACTGGCGCTATAATGCTTAAGAGAGAATTGTTGCTTGTAGAACGGAATAAAAATGCTTTATATTGCTGAGCGGAGTAATCGACATTTATGAGAGAGTGCTGTTTGAACAAAGTGACAAGTATGCGAGTTAACCATGAATAAATTTTCGGTTACGTGAGAAGCAGAACAAATACTATTACTTTTCGTTAAACAGCTTCATAAATGCCTCTTTCGGCACTTCTACTTTACCGATCATTTTCATCTTTTTCTTTCCCTCTTTCTGTTTTTCAAGAAGTTTTTTCTTCCGTCCCACATCACCGGCACCGACTGTTTTACTATTTTTCGTCAGCACGTCTTTTCGGAATGCGGATAATCGCTCAGAGGCAATAATGCGTCCTTTATACTGCGCCTGAATTTTCACCTCATACTGTTGTCGGGGAATAAGCTCACGAAGCCGTTTTGTCAAAAACTGTGCATGCTCCATGGCACGATCTTTCACTACAATCTCAGAGAATTCTTCAATCTCATCGCCATTCAATAAGAGCGATAGTTTATCGGCATCAACAATTTCATACCGAAGCAACTCCCAATCAAAGGACGCATAGCCGGAAGTCACTGATTTCAGACTGTCAAAGAAGCCTGAGATCATTTCAGACAGAGGCATTTCATATTCCATGGTCACTTGATTTTTGTTATCCATCGTAAGAAATGTTGCGCGATGATCTTCGCAAAGCTGCATGACATTGCCGACATATTCCTGCGGAGAAATTATCATTATACGAACTATCGGTTCTTTATATTCTTCACCCTCTTTTTGATAATCGACCTGAGGAGGAGTAAGAACGAGGCTCAGATTGTATTCACGCTCAAGTCGTTCACGCACAACATCTGCATGAAGCAGCCCCAAGAATCCGACACGGAATCCCGCACCCAAAGCCTGACTATAAATAGCGCTGTATTCAAGTGCTGAATCCGTTAAATAAATCTTATCAAGAGCTTTTTTTAAATTCTCATAATCTGCCGGATCAGTCGGGAAGAGTGATGCAAAAACCATCGGATGAACGGTACGATAACCGGGCAGAGCTTTATCATATGTCTGTGCAACAATCGTATCACCCACACGAACATTATGGATATTTTTCAGGTTTGTGACAATGTATCCGATCTCTCCTGCTTTCAATTCCTGAGTTTCGAGGAGCTCCGGCGTAAACATACCGACTTCAGGTGATTCAAATTTCACATCACCAATCGCAAGTTTCATGAGATTATGTGACCGGGCTGTGCCGTTGAAAACACGAACGAAAGCGATAACACCTTTGTGCTGATCAAAATATGAATCAAAAATCAGAGCTTCAAGCGGAGCGTTGCTGTCATATGACTCAGGTTCCGGAATTTCATTTACAATCGTATTCAATATCTTTTCTACATTTTCACCCGTTTTGGCAGAAATCGGAATAATGTCTTGTTCCGGTACACCCAAGAAGTCCATGAGCTGCATTTTCGTTTTTTCAACTTCGGCATTGGGCATATCAATCTTATTAATAACCGGAATTATCGTCAGATTTTTTTCCAAAGCTTTGTATGTATTTGCTATCGTCTGAGCCTGGATTCCCTGTGTTGCATCCACAAGAAGAATTGCACCCTCGACACAGGCGAGGGTTCGATCCACTTCATATGAAAAGTCAACATGACCGGGAGTATCAATAAGATTAAGTATGATTTCCTGACCGTCGGCTGTATACTTCATCCGGACCGGTGCGAGCTTGATCGTGATACCACGTTCACGGGAAATTGGATTGCGGTCAAGCATCTGTTCCTCATGTCGATTCCTGTCTACCGTACCGGTCATTTCCATCAGACGGTCTGCAAGTGTTGACTTGCCGTGATCAATATGGGCGATAATTGCGAAGTTTCTGATTGAAGGTGACATAGGAGATTATTATAACATTAACGGTCTCGTCGTTCTTTGCGTTTCATGATGCTTCCGAGCCAAAGCTCTGACATACCTTTTGTAGACAAAAGCCATCCGATATTAATATTTAATTTACCTTCTTTATCAAAATGATAGGTGATAGCTGTACCGGGAACCCCAGGAATATTATACCCGTCGTTCAGTTTCGGAGAGCCGGGCGGCAAACCTTCATTGTCGTATAATTGTGATGACTGGATCAAAGTCAGAAGACCGATAAAATCCTCAAACGTCCCGTTTCCTTCAGCAAGCATTGCTTTTGCTTCAACTATTGCTTCACTATTCCTTTTTTTGCGACGCCAATAACTGGCAAGCTTTTTATCAATCCGATGAAGATGTGCTTCTCTCAAAGGATTTTCCCCATTTGATTCTGTTTCTTCACGAAGTAATTTCAACTGTCGTTCAGTGGGTTCCAACAAACTGATCACCTGCTTAAAATGATCCGGCAAATTATATATTTCTTTTACTGTCTCCAATTCTCCGGCAAAATCAACAGCAGACATGGTCGGCTTCCTTTGAATGAGGTTATTAATATCCTCCCACATAGGATACAATCGCTGTCCGATCCATCCCGAGATCCTGGCAAAGCATTCGGACATAACTTCTCCTCGTTTTGCATCTTCTGCTGCTGGTATTTCTATCTGTATACGTGCACCTTCCGAGACGCGAAGTTCCCGTTCATAGTCACTGGTATGATGGGCAAACAGCTCCTTTCTATGCGGTATGTCGTAAAAAATTTCGTCAAGTTCTTCCTGCAGCCATCCTGCCAGATGTTCATGAGCAATAGAAGCATACGGATCAATTGTTTTAATGAGATCGTACAATGAAAATCGCTTATCTTTCATAAATTGCTGGAGAACTTTACTTTCTGAATCATCAATTAAAGCTTCCGGTTTGATGGCAGCAAAACTGATTGAACCGGAAAAATAGGAAGGATAGCGATCATGCAGTATATCAATCATTTTATTGAAAGATATACTTGGGTTTCTTTGATCAAGAATGTTGGCGTCTTCCATCGTAAAATGATCAGTGATTCTAAAGTGTAGGGTAGGGTTTGACATCGGTCCTTTGCCCCGATGATCATGTTCAAATTGTCCGAGTTGCTTGGCTTCATCACCGCGATAATAACCACTTAAGCAACCTATGAGTAAATCTTCCTCGGTTTTCTCACGAAGAAATGGCATTTCTTTCCTCAGAACATTGTTATGTAAATCAAGCATTGTATATATTGCAAGCCTATTGCGTTTGGAGATTGCAGCGTACAGCTGCCTAATCTTGTCGTCATCCAGCTGTAGTTTATGTTGATCAATATGAATATTTCCTGTTGGTAGAGAAGTTAAATCATTGACATCACAAGGCATATAAGTCCAATTATTCTTATCTCGGACCATGACCCATGTCACCATATCGAGGGGCACAAGTGACGGGACTTTAGGATCATCTACCGTATGACCACGCCCTTGAACAAGTGTGCCTTCCGGAACATCAATTCCCTGGCGTTGAGCTTGACGTCTAAAAGCCCATTCCCATTCCTGATAATTTGCTGTAAGGACAGTATGAGTTGAAGCAGCTGTCGTATTGAAAACAATAAGTTCCCGATTATTTCCGATATCCACGACTTCTTCACCTGCCATACGGAGCCCTTCAAAGTATATCGCTTCATTCATCTGAGAAGGTGTAAGATTTCCATCGGTATCCTTCCGTTCCGGATAGCCAAGTTCTGCGGGATCCGGAATATTATACACAGGAGAACCCGGCGGTGTTAAATCCGTGAGCATTTCCTGAAAGACATTACCTGTTGGAGCATAATGAACCAGCCTATTAAGTTTTGTTTGAAGTCGTTCCATATCCTATAATATTATATCAGATTGATATAAAAATATATATAGAATACGTATAAGATCGGGAAAGAAGCTGTTTATATGATTCTGATAGTAGTAGCACCAGATCCGCGACCCCATTGATCGCCATGAACTACAATGAGTTTGCCCCGACGTTCACTGATGTGTCCTTTTTTCTTCAACAATGCAACAGCCCGTGATAATTCTTTTTGATTTACTTCTGCCGTATCTTTGAAGCTGAATACCACCGGTTCAACGGCAAAGTTGACCGAGAGGCTTTCACAAACATCCGCATTGGGTGAAAAAGTAAAAATCGGGACATTCGGTCTGTAGCGGGAAAGAAGTGTGGCCGTATGGCCAGACTGCGTAAAGACCATAAAGCCAGCTACATCCTGATTGGCCTTGACATAATCCCGATAGAGATCAAACGCCGCATCACAGATCAAAGCAGAGGTATCTCTCACAGAAAACATGATTTTATTTCGCACCTCATCATCTGTCTTTGGCTCATAAAAAGTTGCGGTCTTTCCCATCACTTGAACTGCTTTCAACGGATATTTTCCGCTTGCCGTCTCTCCCGAAAGCATAATACAGTCAGTCAAATCATAAATCGCGTTTGCGATATCTGATATCTCAGCACGCGTCGGAAAAGGATTGTCTATCATCGTCTGAAGCATTTGTGTGGCTGTGATCACGAATTTCCCCTGCATCATGCAGTTTTTAATGATCATTTTCTGGTAGAAAGGAACCCGCTCGATCGGGATTTCAACTCCGAGGTCTCCACGGGCGATCATAATTCCGTCACTAGCTTCAATGATTTTTTCAATATCATCAAGCGCCTTTTGTGTCTCAATTTTTGCGACAAGTTTTCCCGTAACGCCGTACTTCGTTGCTTCGCGGCGTACGATCCGAAGATCTTTGGAACTTCGTACCATCGAGAGTGCGATAAAATCAATAGCATGGCGGGCAGCCAGTTTCAACCCTTCAAAATCCCGATCAATAAGAACTGGAAACGGAAAGTCCGCTCCCGGAATATTCAAGGATTTTCTGGTAGGCAGAACACAGGTTGTTTCTGAACGTAGGTACGTTTTTTTGCCTTTTCTTACCACCCGAAACGTATAATATCCGTCATCTACCAGGATCAACTGATCATTCTCAAGATGTTCAATTATTTGCGGATGGGTGATGGAGAATCCTTTTTCTTTTCCTTTATAAACATCTTGTCCAAAAAGCAGAAGTTCACCTTCCGAGATCTCAATGTTATCTTCAGGCATATTGATACGGATTTCAGGTCCCTGAAGATCTATAAGTGTCCCGACGTGGACACCCAGCTTTTTTGCTACTTTGTTGACGCGCTCAATTCGCTCGCTATGCCATTCGACTTCACTGTGTTTGAAGTTAAAACGGAAGACATTTACACCTGCTTTAATCAGTTCTGCGATCATTTGGGGTGAATCAGAAGATGGACCGATAGTTGCTATGATTTTTGTTAGTTTTTGCATAAAGCTATTATAACACTCATAAATTGTAGTACGATGCACGTAGCTCGTCATTTAAACTTTTACTTCTTACTTATCCCTTTTTACCTCTCAGTATCAGGTACCTTCTTCCCAGGAATTCAGATACTTTTTCTGATCCTTCGTGAGGGAATCAATCGCAATGCCCTTACTTTCCAGTTTGAGACGGGCAATATCAGCGTCGATCGAAGAGGGGAGTGAGTATACTTTCGGTTCAAGCTCTTTAGCATGCTCCCAGATATATTTGGCAGCCATGGATTGTCCCGCGAAGCTCATATCCATCACAGAGGCCGGATGACCGTCTGCAGCAGCCAGATTTACGAGTCGTCCTTCACCGACCAGATATATTTTTTTTGTTCCGAAATCATATTCGTCAACCATCGGTCTTACACGACGGACTTTTTTTGCAAGGTTTTTCAGTGCCGGTTTATTTATCTCAATATCAAAATGTCCTGCTTGTGCGAGGATGACACCATTTTTTGCTTTTTTCAAATGCTTTTCATCGACAATATGCTTGCCGCCGGTCACCGAGACGACAAAGTCTGCTTGTGTTATTGCTTTCTCCAGAGGCATGACGAGATATCCGTCCATGACAGCCTCGAGAGCTTTCACCGGATCAACTTCACAGATGATAACCTGAGCTCCCATACCACGTGCACGCATCGCGACACCACGTCCGCACCAACCGTACCCGCAAACGACAAATGTACTTCCGGCAATGAGTTTATTGGTCGATCGCATGAGCGCATCAACTGTTGATTGACCGGTACCGTATCTGTTATCAAATAAATGCTTGGTTAAATTGTCATTCACGGCAACAACCGGAATTTTCAGATCTCCTTTTTCTTCCATTGCCTTGAGTCTGATTACTCCGGTTGTCGTTTCTTCGGTTGAGCCGATTACCTCGGAAATTTGTTTTTTATATTTCGTATGGAGAAGTCCTACCAGATCAGCTCCGTCATCCATGGTTTGATTCGGGTGTGTATCAAGAACGGAATACAGATGATTGTAGTATGTTTTGTTATCTTCGCCTTTGATAGCAAATGTGGGGATATCATAATCTTTCACAAGCGATGCAGCGACCGCATCATTCGTTGACAACGGATTACTGGCTGTGAGATACACATCTGCGCCTCCTTCTTTCAGAGTAATCATCAGATTTGCCGTCTCAGATGTGACATGCAAACACGCTGCGAGCTTCACCCCTTTCAGGGTTTTCTCCTTTTTAAATTGTTCACGGATAAGTCGAAGTACGGGCATATCTTTGGCAGCCCATTCAATAAGTTTTTTCCCTTCCTTTGCGAGACCGACGTCTTTTACATCAAATTTCATAAAATGACAAAAAAATATTAATTAAGAGAATTTGCTCTTTTGACAATTTCCTCTTTTTCAGGTCTATGATTTGCCGTACCGACACTCTCGACCGCAAAACTTGCCAGTGCATTGCCGACTTTCAGCGCTTCCATGATACTTTTTTTCTCAAAAAGTGCGGCGACAAAACCACCTCGCCAGGCATCACCAGCTCCGGTCGGATCTACCAGTTTTTCAATTGGGTATGCATTAATTTTATAAGATTCATTATTGTCGGAGTATTCAACTCCCTGCGCACCGAGAGTTGTGATGATACCTGCTTCTTTTGACACGACTGCCTTCAATGATTTCCCGAGTCTTCGCTCCATTTGAGCAATCTCATAATCATTGCCGACGACAAATGCGGCATGTCCTACACCATTTTTTAAGTTTTCATCATCAATCCAGGTGAGTGACATACCCGGATCATACAAATAGGGGATAGTATGTTTAATACAATACGTTTGAGCATGGAGGAAAGCATCAGCGTGATTGGCCGATAAGATGACAAATGCATTGTCAGAATACTGTTCAAACTTGACCTCATTACCTCTTGCTCCTGCCCCGTAATAATAGCTCCAGATCTGATTGTCAGCCTTGTCTGTCATAACTTTGCCGGTCGAGGTATAAAGATCATCTGCGATTATACTTCCTGAGTAATCAATAGCAAATTCATCATAAAAATCAGTCAGATGTATATGATCTTTGCCCATAGCACCGAGAATAGAGGTTTTTGTCTGAGTAAATCTTGTGATATTAAATGCAATATTGGTTGCCGTACCACCGAGATGTTTGTCAAGTCTGTCTACAACAAACGAAATATTTATTTGATGGAGTTTTTCGGGATGGAAGTGATCTTTGAAATATCCGGGGAAATTCATGATATCATCATATGCTATGGATCCTGTTACAATTATCCTGGAACGATCGGAGAGATCAATCATCGGTAGTCTTTGTTACTTTTAAAACATCATTATACTAAAAGAATGACGCCTTTTTTCAGCATTATTATTCCTGCAAGGAATATACATAAACTTCTCATTGATGAGACGCTTCCTGCAATCAACGACCAGTCTTTTCCCTCATTCGAAACCATCATCGCGGTAGATAAACGTAGTAGACATGATCACCGTCTCACGGGGACATATGACTGGCTTCGGATCATACAGGATGACCAGATTACCCGTCCCGGAGACAAACGGGATGCGGCGGCGGCAATAGCCAAAGGAAAAATCCTCGTTTTTATCGATGATGATGTTTTTCCGACGCCTCATTGGCTGGCAAAAGCACATGAAATTCTACAAAACACCGATATTGCCGCTCTGGGAGGTCCCGGTATCCTGCCCGAAAAAGTAAATTTGTGGGAACGGATATTTGATGCCGTGCTAAAAACATGGGTTGGCAGCGGTAGATATGTCTATCGGTTCACACCTCAAAAAAAACGGTTTGTTGATGATTACCCCACGATGAATCTGATGATACGGAAAAACATATTTGACAAAATCGGCGGCTTTGACAACCAGCACTGGCCAGGAGAAGACAGTAAACTCCTTAATAAATTTATTACACAGGAAAAAAAATTTATTTTATACCACCCGGACGCGGCAGTATATCATCACCGCAGAAGTAACCTCAGAGGACATCTTGAACAGCACAAAAACTACGGAAAAACCCGAGGAACGTTTGCAGCGCACGGTGATCAAAATTCAACGCACATGATGTATATTATCCCAGCGCTTTTTACTGTCTACATTTGTGCGCTTATTCTGATATGGATATTCGATGCTCCCTTTTTATCACTTATTGCCATAGGCTTATATCTTTATCTGGGACTTCTGTCGTACGTTTTTTTCGAGACATATCTTCGGACAGAACATCTGCTTATCACCATCGGTGCAGTCCTCATCATCCCGCTCACTCATCTGACCTATGGTTTTTGGTTTATCGTGGGGTATATAAAGGAGAAATTATTCTGAAATCTTTTGATACATTCTTAAAAAGAATTTGACGAAATATTTAAAGGCGAAGATGCAATTCTTTTACGCTTTGGGAGGTGCGCATCCGCCAATTGGCGGAGAGCACGCCCACTAAGTATAAAAAATTGTGTCAAGCCGATATTATTATTCACAAAATATGCTCTTCCTAATTCTTCACTACAGCTGCTATCTGCTCCTTCTCCTCATCAACCGCGGTCTTTGACTTGGTAAAATGAGCAATCAAATATTTGCCGGTATTTTTCCAGAAAGCCAAAGAAGCAAAATGAACTCTCGTCTGATTCGGATCAAAATCAAGCATATGTCCGAGAAATTTGTACCCCATATAGAAGAGATACGAGACATCATGAAAGCTCCTGAGTCGGAGCAGTTTGCGCCCGATGTATTGAGGAGTCATGAAAGTCGAGTAGAGATCCTGTTCAAGCTCCAGTAATTTTTCTTTCGGAAACGGTAGTTTCATCACCGGTTCACGCATATCAAACCGTTCATAATCATCAGTCAGTAGCCAGCCTTTTTCTTTGCACTCACGATAGAGAGGAGTGCCCGGATATGGCATAATAATCGTTGCCTGTATCGTCTCATAATATCCTTTTTTGAGTGCATATTTTGCCGTCTCGATCGTCCGTTTGGCATCTTCATACGTCTCCCAGGGATATCCGAGCATGATCGTAATATGCGGATCAAGTCCTGCCTTCCGGGCCATGGCCGGTCCGATGATGGCATCTTTTTCTTTTGTTCCTTTCTCCAGCTTATCCAGTGTCTTCTGGTTTCCGGATTCCATACCGTAAAGGATAAATCTGAAACCTGCTTGTCCCATAAGATCGTACAATTCCTGATTGGGTATGGCATTAAAGCGCATATTACAGCCGTACCGTACTTTTTTGTTATATCCGCTTTCTATGAGAAGTTCGCAGAATTTTTTCAATTTATTTCCGACAAACATTGTACCTGCATCATCAAAAATCTCTTTAACACCGTAATTGTCGACAACATGCTTCACTTCGGCAAACAACCGTTCGGGAGTGAAGCTTCGATAGGAACCGATCGGGTTTATCGTATGATCCCACACACAAAAGGTACATTTATTCCACCAGCAATCCCGACCGCTGTACATGTACGTCCCGGGAGTATACTTATAATTGCCGTTTGCATACGCGTACAGTTTCCATTTTGTCAGATCTCGATCGACAAACGGCAGTTTATTCAGATCATGTTTGAGGGAAGGAGGACCGGAATTGTAAATTGTCTCACCGTTTGAAATTGAATGTTTTCGCTGATCTTTAGATTTTTTGATTTTTGAATTACTTTCTCTCCAATAAATTCCGCCCTCGAGAGGTTCTCCTTTGGTCAGATGATCCAACAGATTTACCGTCACAAAATCATAGTCTCCTCCTTTGATAACATAATCCACAGCACTGTTTTCAAACTGTTCATACGGCACATAACTCGGGTGATCGCCGACCAGGATAACCTGAAGATGCGGCAGCATTTTTTTCATCTTTGCGATCAGCTTCCAGTGTTTCTTGACAACCGGAGACTTCGTCTCAAGTAAGAAAAAATCAGGACTGTTCTTTTGTAGATCTGCAAACCACTGTGTCTCCGTTTTCCGTTCTGCGATACCGTCCATCCAGAATACCTGATAGCTTTGTTCCTGGAGATAAGACGCCGCATAGGCAGGAACCATAGGGTAGATGTAAGTTGGTGCATTGAAATACTGAAACTGACGATTCTGAGAAAGAAGCGGGACACCTTTCTTTGAGGCGAGGGGAGGATATCCGATTGCAATAGAAAGTTTCTTTTGTACCATGTGGAGAAAAATATATTACGTAATGGTATCAACAGTATAACAAATCATTGGATATGCACTATCCTACTTACTTGTTTCTATCATTCCCTGTTGTGCCATTTGATTATTGGGATCCAGCTCCAGCACCTTCCTGAAATATTTTTTGGCGTTTATTTTGTCACCCAATTGGTAATAAATGACACCGATATTGAGATATGCATTGGCTTGATATGGATTCATTTTAATGACAGTCATATTTTCTTCCAATGCTTTTTCATAATCCCCCTGACGATAATACAATGCTCCGAGATTCTGATGAGACTGCCATAGGGCAGGGTTCAGTTCTATAGCCCGATTATAGAGACGGATTGCTTCTTCGGTTTTGCCCTGTTCCATATAAATATTTGCCAGATTATGATGAGCATCGGGATAACGTGGGTTCAGCTTTATCGCGTTTTCAAACGCTTTGGCAGCATTGGGCAAATCCCCGTTTCTGGCATATACGTCACCGAGGTTGTTGTGTGTTTTCGGGTCCGAAGGCGATGCTTTGGCTGTCGCAACCCACAGGTTATCTTCATTTTTCCAGTCAATGTTCCGGACAACGGTGCGTACCGACAAAGCAACAAGAAGTATTCCAATCATCGTATACCCGAGCATCTGATAAGGTTTTTTATCAATGAAATATTTATAGATCAAGACAGTAAAACCGAAATATAATCCGATTGAACCGAGATAGGAGTACCGTTCGGCGACGACCCATGACAGTCCGAACGGATTCATTGTCGGCCATAAGGAGATAAAGAAAAACATAAGCCAAAAAAACACGGCTTTATTTTTCTTGTAATTCCATGCGGCAATCCCGAAAAAAAGAAGGGCAGCACCAGCACGAATAACAAATTCCGGCCGGGTCATTGCAAATTCGGATTGGTACAATGTCAGATGCCTGGGCCACAAATAGAGTTGGAAATAGCTCGACAGAGCAACGGGGATCTGCACCAACGGATTTTGCCAGTCGATCCGTTGAGTCGCACCGTTTGTAGTCTGTAAATAATCTAATCGTTCAGAAACCCGGGTCAAAAGCATCAGACCCCACAAAAAAGAAATTGTAAAAAATGATCCGATTTTCAACCAGACTTTTTTCAAATTACCGAACGTAAATTCATACAAAAGGACAATAAACGGAAATATGATTACTTTTTCTGAGCTGGAAATCGCTGCAACATAGGCTATCAATGAGTAATAATACAGAATATTTTTATTCTCCTGCCGGGCCCGGAGATACAGATACAATGTCAGAAGGAGAAAAAAGCCGGACTGGGCATAGATACCCCCGGAAATCCAGGTAACTGACTCCACCATCATCGGATGAACAGCAGCAAACAGAGCTACGATAAACGGCAGATACTTCTTTTTTGAAAAAAACGGCATAATAAGATACACCATCCAAACAAATCCGATATGAAACAGGATATTCGGTAGACGGAACAAAAAAGGGCTTAATCCTCCGATATGATAGGCAGAAAAATACAACAGATTGCGGATAAATACCGTCGGTTGTATGAGAAAATACTCCCACGATCTGAATGTATGCTCTTCATTCACAAGTACATAAATATCATCTGATACAAATGCGGCACCGATGGCATTTGCATAGACTATAAGCACAAAAAAACCGAGTAAACCCAGATATGCATAGTGCTCCTTCACCTGGATTTTGGTACCGTGTTCTTCAACTGACTGATTTTCAAGAGCGGACTTGTTTTTCTGGATATGTTTCAATATGGATTTTTTTGATGAACCCAGCTCTTTGGCCATCTCACCGGGACTCATATCATGATAGTGATCTTGAATGAAGCGTTTTTGAGACTGAGTGAGAGACATGGTTATCAGTATATCGTATCGGCAGCAGAGTATAAAGTATATAATAGGACAAGTCATGAAACCGCTCGTCTCAGTTATTGTTACTACAAAAAATTCGGAAAAAACAATTTTATCTTGTCTCCGCGCAATACACAATCAATCGTATGCCCATCTTGAATGTATTGTTGTAGATAATCATTCTCAGGACAAAACGGTCGAAATCGTGAAAAGTCAAGGAACATCAGTCTATTCACTCGGACCGGAGCGAAGCGCTCAGCGCAATTTTGGAGCAGCCAAAGCAAAAGGCGTATTTATACTGTTTGTTGATTCGGATATGGTACTGTCCCGTACCGTTATTGAGGAATGTGTCAACACAATCATTTCAAAGAAACTGGACGCACTGTATATCCCGGAACTAATTGCAGGAAATTCGATATGGTCCAGTATCAGGACGTTTGAACGAAGTTTTTACAACGGAACCGTAATTGATGCCGTCAGATTTATAAAAAAAAGGTTGTTTTATGAGGTACACGGATTTGACAAAACATTGACGGGACCGGAAGACTGGGATCTTGACAAGAAGGTACGTGCCCGCGGCAAGACGGGTATAATAACAGCCCCGTTGTATCATCATGAAGATGGTATCTCTATAGGATCGTATATCAGGAAAAAAATGTATTACGCCGAGGATTTTGAGAGGTATATCGAGAAGTGGGGGAGAGAAGACCCGGATATCCGAAAACAGTTCGGATGGTATTACCGATTTGTCGGCGTATTTATCGAGAACGGAAAATGGAAAAACCTTCTAAAAAAACCTCATCTGGCTGTTTTGATGTATATATTGAGATTCTATCTCGGCTTTCGTTACTTTCTCTATACTATTTTTAAATAAGGCACGGGAATGATAAACCGACCTCCTTTTTGGACATATTCCTGATTTTTCCGGATAATTTCGTCAGCGAAATTCCATGCAAGTATCAGCGTGTAATCAGGCATAGCTTTCACTATCTTGGACTCGGGATAAATGGGGATATGGGTGCCGGGGGTATACTTCCCTTGTTTGTAGGGGATAGAGTCGACAATATAATCCAAAAGATCAGTGCTGATATCGCAGTAATTGAGCAGCACATTTCCTTTTGCAGCTGCTCCATAACCAATTATGGTTTTTCCTTCTTTGCGGATTTTTCGAAGAAATTGCAAAAGGTCCCTCTTTACTTTTTTTACCCGTAAAGCGAAATCATCATATGTTTTTATATTTTGAAGATTTTTGGCTTTCTCTTCGATCAGGAATTTTTCTACCCGCGGATGGACGGTGTAATCAGCACTTTGCTTTGCCACAAACACCCGCAGAGATCCACCATGAATCGATTGTTTCTGGATATCAATAATTTTCAATCCATGCTGATGAAACAGTACTTCCAGCGGATGCACCGAAAAATAACTCAAATGTTCATGGTAGATCGTATCAAATTCATTGCGTTCCACGAGATCGGCAAGATACGGCGCCTCCATGACAAATATACCGTTATCCTGAAGTAACAATGCAATGCCTTTCATCACATCATGCAGATCTTGGATATGGGCAATGACATTTGTTGCGGTTATGATTTTGGCTTTCCCGTATTCCTGAGCAATTTTTTGTGCTTTTTCTTCAGTAAAAAAAGTACAGAGTGTTCGAATACCGTTTTTATTCGCCTGCCGAGCGATATTTTCGGCCGGATCCACACCCAGAACAGGAATATTCTTTTTCTGAAAATTTGAGAGGAGTGTTCCGTCATTGCTGCCGATATCAATGACCAGATCTTTTCGTTTCACGTTGAAGTTTTTTATGATATGATCTGCCATTTCTCGAAAATGAGCTACCACGGTCGTTGAAGTTGAGGGAATATATAAATAATTCCGGAACATGATTTCGGCCGGGATGACGTGCGTAAGCTGTACAAGCCAGCAGTCAGTGCAGACACAAACTTTGAGGGGAAAATGAAATTCCTTCTTTTTGATATCCTTTTTCGGAACGAATCCGTTGGGGATCGGCATGTAATGGAGTGAAAGGAACGGTTTGATACGAGTTGAGCCGCAAATCCGGCAGTTTTTAAGGCGGTATCTCGTGGAAGGAACTCTTGTACCCGTTGATTTCATAGTACAATTATATATGCAAAAAGCTCAAGATTTACTTTTTTTTCTTGCCGCATACATTCTTTCCCTCCCGGCGCGTCTCAAAGGAATGAGATTTGGGACTCATAGCTATATCGGGCCGGGTTATGACTGGCTCTTTGTACGGATGAATCGAATCACCTGCGGGGATCATGTCGCAATCGGCCGGGAAGCCTGGCTGGAGACGACCGGTGGCGGATCAATTTACATTGGGGATAGGACTACTGTCGGACGTAGGGCGACCATATCATCCCTGGGCAAAATCACAATCGGCAAGGACTGTATGATTTCATACCAAGTGTCCGTTCTCGATCATGACCATGAAGTACAAGACCCGGCTGTCAAGCCTTCGGAAGGAAAGCTTACCGAACCGAAAGATATCGAGATCGGTGATGAATGTTTCATCGGTGCAAATGTCTGTATCCTGAAAGGTGTCAAGCTGGGAAAGCACTGTGTAGTCGGCGCCAATGCAGTGGTTACAAAATCATTTCCAGCATATTCGGTCATCGCAGGCAATCCGGCCAAGTTGATACGGTCAATCAAACCATGAAATCTCTCATAACTGTCATTATTCCGACCTACAACGGAGCAGAGACGATACAGGAAGCAATAATGAGCGTACTTTATCAGAACTATCAGGATTTTCGAATTCTCATACAGGACGACTGTTCGACGGACAAAACACTCGATATCGTCAGAACTATCAAAGATACCAGAATCCGTATTCAGAGAAATGAAATAAATCTCGGCTGTCAGATGAATTTTGAAAAAGCACGGCAAACGGTATCAACCGATTTCATTTTTTTCCTGTGTCAGGATGACATTCTCGACAAAAACGCTCTGAAAAAAGTCATGAAGGCTTTTGAAAATCCGGAAGTCGGAGCAGTAACCCGGCCGTATTTCTGGTTCGATACCGATATCAGGGAACCGGTCAGATATCTCGCACCGATATCAACTGACTCCAATACAAATGTAACAATTGAGAGTGATCGTGATCATATCCTCACATGTATTTCATCTGCCGGACAGCTTTCGGGTCTTGCCTATAGAAGATCCTGCTTCACGACACCGTTTCATCCGGATATTTTTCCGGGTCATGTTTATCCATTTCTGGATATTCTCAAACACCGTACTGTCGTTTTCCTGAAAGACTATATCGTCGCAGTCAGAATCAGCTCCAGTCAGAGCCGAAAGATCTCCTCAATCTACGACAAATCTCCTACGCTCAGTTGGGTTCAGATGTATAACACCGTACTATCCGAAAATAAATACGCTGCACTACGAAAGTACCTCATCACAGAACATACAGCTACAATTTATTTAGGTCTTTTGCAAATCAGAAATTATTCAACGTACAAAAATGTTCTGCGGGAAATCGGGTATCTGATCAAATTCCGCCCGCAGAACCTGCTGAATCCGCAGTTTTGGATGATAGTCATACTTGTCCTTATCACTCCGCCGCAGATTTTGATTCGCCTTGTCGATCTGACCAAACGGTATGTCGTATCAAAAACGATACCTCAAATTCGATTTCAGCCGGCAGGAGTAGAGAAATAATTCATTTCGTTTTGAGCAATGTATTTCCAGTCCCAATCTTCAGGCAATGATAGACTGTCCGGTTTATTCTTCAGGATGTTCAATACGGCTTTCGCGGCTTTTTCAGTATGACCTGACGGGATAAAAATAATCTTATTGCGCCAAATCTCTTTCAATTCCGGCAGATCGTAGGCCACCACAGGAGTACCGGAAGCAAGCGCTTCTCCTATGACCATCGACCAGTTCTCCTGATACGAAGGATGGATTAATACATGGCTCTGTGCGAGAACGTTGATTTTTTTTGAAAAGTCTGTAATCAAACCGACAATTTCAATATTCTTGTCCAATCCTGCCTGAGAGATTTTCGTTTGCAATTCATCAATCGGGATGGATCCGGCACCTGCAATACAAAGCACCGCATCCGTTTTTTTCGTCACAACCTGCTTCCAGATAGTAATCGTATCCCAGATCCCTTTTTCTGATTCAAGTCGTTTCATAAATATTGCGTCATATTTCTTGTTTTTTACCGTTTTTACGACCTGACGGATGCGGTACATATCGACACCGCACCGTGTCGTAATTACTTTATGTGTATCAACTCCCAGGTGTGTTAGTTTCTTTTTAGTAGAAGGGGAAACGGCAAACAGAATATCAGCTCCAGCTGATGCAAGCCATATGCTCAGCCTGTTGCTGAATAGGAAGAGGAGTGATGAAAACCAATGTGTATTCTGCCTATTCCAGAATGTCCAGTCAGGGATCCAGTGAGAGACAACGACCCATCGTGCAGTTTTACCTTGAAGTTTCAGCAACCAGCCGGGGATGACATCAAACAGAGTATCATTGCTGCTGTAAACAACATCGAATGATTCTTTCTTCAGAGATGACGGAAGCCACAATGACTGTATTGCGCGGACAATATATTGCCATTTTGTGTTTGATAGGCTCAAGGAAGGTTGAAGATGCAGAATTACGGAAGTTGAGTTTTCAACATAACGATCAATCTTCTCTGAGCTGAGGATATGAATCTCAAAACCTTTCTTGTGCCAGTACCTCATCATCTCGAGAGGGCGCACGTCACCGCCGCTTATGTGTGGGGTATCTCCGAAAATGCCGTTCAATATGATAAGAATCTTCTGTTTCATGATGAGATTGTCGTATACTATTCTACATGAATAAGGCGTTTAATTCCTTAAGCTACGCGCATGACTTCCCGATGACTGATATCGAGAAGATAAGGATTGCACAGGTACTATCTCTTTTCCCACCGAAAAGTACTATTCTCGATCTCGGGTGCGGTGACGGATACTTCATGGAGGTATTTCGAAAAGAAGGCTACCAAGTCGAAGGGATTGAGATCGCAGAAAATGCCGTGAAAAAAGCACGAAAGAAAGGGTTTACCGTATACGATGTTTCACTTATGGGGAAATGGTCTCAACTGATTAAAAAGAAATATGATGTCGTCTTCGGAGGAGAAATTATTGAACACGTTTTTGATACCGACCTTTTTTTACAGGAGATACGAAAAGTATTGAAAAAAAATGGAGTTCTAGTTATCACTACACCCAATATTGCGGCTTTGGGCAGACGACTCATGCTACTTCTGGGGATTAGTCCTCATATCGAGACAACGGCCCGTCAATATGATGCCGGCCATATTCGATATTTCACCCGAGCTGCTATGAAACAGTTACTTGAAGAGAACGATTTCCGCGTTGTCTCCATGCAGTCATCCGTGATCAATTTCAATAATCAGGGAACTCTTTTTTCCCGACAGGCAGCTCAATTGTTTCCTTCACTCGGCAACAATATTATTGTTCAGGCTGTTATGGATACTTCTCAATAAGGTAGAATGTACTATTCATGAAAAAAACGTTTCAAAAATTACGATCGAATGCATTTATTCAGGGAGGATTTCTCTTTACCGCATCGAACTTTCTGGTCGGTCTCATAAATTACTTTTTCAATTTCCTTGCCGGTCGGGCATTGGGGCCGGAAGGATACGGAGAAATAGCAGCTCTTTTTTCCTATGTGGTCATTTTTTCCATACCGATCGGTGTGATCGGGATGCTTCTTATTCAGAAAATCGGATCTGCAGAACACGGAGAAGAATATGCACTCGCCGTTGAGGAGTGGGCAAAAACAAAAATCAGAAGATGGTGGTTTATGTTTGTTGCGATACTTGTTTTGACGCCCTTTATCCCGGGATTGACCAATCTGACACCGGCTGCCGGATATGCGCTGCCGCTACTGTTTATTCTGTCGCTTCTTGGCGCTTTCTATACAGGAGCATTGCAAGGACTGCATCTTTTTGTTTGGTTTGCTGCGATAAGCATTCTTACGGCACTTATTAAGCTGACTGGAGCGATAATCGCCATGTATGGGTTGGGAAGATTGGAAATAATTATTCTCCTCATAATACTTTCCAGTATTTTTTCTTTATTCGTAAGTCAATTTGTATTCCAAAGAAGATTACATAAAAAAGCGAAAGCACCGCAAAAGCTCGTCAAACGGATCAGGGATGTATTCAAAGACAAACAAGTTTGGTATACCGTCAGCGCGACTGGCGTTCTTACTCTTTTGAATAATATTGATATTATCTTTGTGAAAAAAATGTTTCCAGCCGATGAAGCGGGGATTTTCGGTGCGTGGGCGTTATTTGCCAAGATGATTTTTTATGCGTTGGGACCGCTTCTCACACTCGGCTTCATCTTTTTTTCGAGCAAAAAATATGAAAAATATCATCAGATCGTATTTATTGTGTCATTTTTGCTTTTTATTGTGGGAGGAGTAACTGCCAATTTAGGTTACGGCTTGTTCGGACGTCTTATGATTGAATCTTTATTCGGAAAACAATTTTTGAGCCTGCTGCCGTATGTCGAATGGGCAAGCCTTTTTGGGGTGGGATACGTGATGATGACGTTTATGATGAATTATTTTTTGGCACGGAAAAGCTCAGTGTCACTAGTTCCGGCGGTGTTATTTCCGCTGTATATCGTATCACTCTTTGTTTTTGCAGATCAGCTGGTCGATGTGATGTATATAGATACGATGTTCACATTTATCTGTATCACCATCTTTCTTTTGGTATTTTTTAAAAATAGATTCGTATATCTTCTTCAATTGTTCAGGAACGGGTAACGAAAAGATGCAAATCTTTCATAGGAGTCAGTAATCAACACCTACATATACTTTTTTTGAAAGGCCTCAATGCGGTGTTACAATGTGATTTGTTACTAACATTATATAAATACATAACTATTGTGTAACTCCTTTGCTTTCTCTCTTGCTTTCCTCTGCAAACTTATTTACTCTGAAGAAATGAGAAAATTTGTTATACCATTACACATATTTATATTAACCCTTTTATTATTTCCCATCCGCTCGGTCAATGCCGTGGAAGTGAAGATGTATCAAATCACCGAAGCTCAGGAATTTATCGGCAATCCGTATCTGCCGACAATTCTTTGGCACAAGACTATCCCTGTCCCGTGGAAATCGGGTAAAGTTATTATTTCAGGCAATCCCGATGGGACAGGGAACATGGATGTAGGTGTGCAATTTGAAGTGTACGGAAGTGATACTTCCAAGAGGTTTATTTACAATGCAGGTTGTGAAGAGAAACCCATGCCGCCTCTTGATATAACCCATATCATGGGGCCGAAGTATCCTCATCTGGGAGATGGTGATTCTCAGATATTTATCCGGTACAACAGACTGATGTGCAACAACTGGATCAAAGAAGACAATGTCACCAAAGCATATATTGATATCAGCCCTGCGTATATCGTCCATTTTGATGATAATTCTGAAAGAGTAACACCGTTTCTCAGTCTGCCCTGGAATTACCAAAGTAAGGGAAAAACTTTTAATGACGCAGCACTACGTATGTATTCCTGGTTCGACCACAAGTACCCGTTGATAAGCACGACATTTTCTGAGCGTTCGGATGCTGATCTTGTTACTACATTTGCGGGTTTAACGGCCAATGTCCCGTACTCAGGCCATGACGGGTATGACTGGGCACGAATGGCAGGGATCGTAATGAACGAACCCGTTCTTGCTGCGGCAGACGGTGTTGCAACCTACAAGTATTGGGGTGACTGCGGAAATATGATCATGATTGACCACGGGAACAGTTTTCAGACACGATACTGTCATCTAAGTGAAGATGGATTGATTACAAAAGGTACTGCGGTACAAATTTCCCGCGGTCAGGAGATCGGCAAAGTGGGAATGTCAGGCAGAACGACCGGACCGCATATTCATTTTATGATTGTCGAAGACAAAAATAATGACGGAAATTTTGATGACAATATTCCGGACGGCATTCTGGATCCATTCGGGTGGCAGGGGAGTGAGCAGGACCCGTGGGAGGCGTATACATTCGTACAGAACGCCGTAGAGAAGTCCGGCAATAAAAGTCATTATCTCTGGAATAGTAAGCTTGCAGGTGGAACGTATACTCTGACGCCTGACGGCAAAAAATTTTCTGTGGGAGATGTGAATGTCGAGTTCCCGATGCAGATCGTGAGTCATGATGTGATTGTGAACTTCCAGGAACTGCCTCCTGTTCAAAATCCAACCATAGATGATATTATTGAAGGAACAATTCACAGTGTATCGAACCGAGTGAGAATCATGGTTCATGACGGTTTCGGACTGGTACTCGATGAATTTCAGAAATATCTGACGGTGACAATTCCGTTTGATGAAACAGAAGTTGAACGATATGACCCGGATACACTTTCAATTTACTCCAGTGCGGACGGTATTACCTGGAAAAGAGAGAACTCATTTATTGACATCTCAAGTAATACGGTGAAAACGGAAGTCAATCATCTGACTGAGTTTGCATTGATGGGAGAGAAGCTGGATGCGATACCGCCTGAATCGAATATTACAGTCGAAGGAACACAAATAGATGATTATTACCTTCCGGGAGTGATGATATCCATAAGTGTCGTGGATGATCAAACTGAATCTCTGGGTGTAGAGAATACCTTTTACCGTATCAATGGTGAAGAAATGCAGATATATACTGAAGCATTAGCATTGACGGAAAAAGGAACATACCAAATTGAATATTACTCAGTAGACGGCGACGGGAATGAAGAAGAGTTGAAGAGCATAGATATAATCGTCAATAATCCACCTCCCCAGCCTTCGCCTACGGCTTCGGCAGGCGAAGCAACTCCTACTTCGGGCGCCATAGCTTCAGCGACGGCGACCCCTGCACCAATAGAAAAACCTAAACATGATAAGAAAGAAAAGAAAAAGAAGAAAAAGAAAATAATTAAAAACATCGCAACTCTAAGACGTCATTTTCAAAAACTATTGAGTAAAGATTATGTGCGGCATTATCTCATTGTCATGCTGAACTTGATTCAGCTTCCAGAGAAATAATACTGGAAAATTCATGTAAATTTCTGTAATCTATACATATAACTACATAACATGAAAAAACAACCGAATAAAATAATAGGTCTCAGTATTTTCACCATAATTCTCATAGCGTTTATCATAATCTGGTTTGTCACATCTCCCAAAACATACATGCAGCCACAAGAAAAAGAAACGATAGGAAGAGAATCCTTTACATCTGACAATTTAGATATTTCCTTCGAAGCACAGACACCGGTACTCATGAAGGATCTTTTGACAAACGTGATCTTGGAGTATGACGGGAGAGAAATCATCATCAGCCGATCCGCTTCGGACTACCAAACACTTGATGAGTATCTCACACGGCTCATTGAGCTAAATAACATGAACGTCAAAAGAAGAGAGGATATCACAATAGACGGATCTCCAGGAGTGATCCTGTTTACTGATTCACAGGGAGTAGACCATCCGACATATTTTGTCGTAAAAAATGAATGGGTGTACTCAATGTATACGATACATCCGGAACTTTTTGATGATCTGGATAACGTAGCCAAAACGTTCAAATACCACAGTGCCAAGTAGTTTACTAAACCTGAGGGAGATCGAGATGTTTTTCAATACGGGTTGTCCTTTGCTTCAATTGAGTCACTTCACCGTCAAACAAATGAATTGCTGCATCCAGTTTTTTTTCTATCCGATTGACTTTCCTCGTGAGAGGTGCAAGTTTCTGATCGAGTTTCTGATCTAATTTTTCTTCTAGCTTTTTATCAATAAGTTCTCCGAGTTTTGTGAGATCCTGGGTTGTAAGCGACATAGCTATAATCTAGCATTTTGAGTATAAAATAACAATAAGAAATGACAAAAAATGAGATGTAGTTACATATGAGTTATTCACACATACGCTTTAGGTTTCCCGTTACACGCTGCACGCTTTACGCTTTGCGTTATAATATTCTTATGGCAGACGATACGACGCACTTCCTCTCACTCATCATCCCGGCATACAGACAGGAAAAAACCATTGTAGAAAATGTTTTTCACGTGAAACGGGTTCTGGATACGATCCGCTATGATTATGAAATTTTAGTCGTCGTGGACGGGATCGTCGATAAGACACTCGAGAAACTGAAGAAAAAAAAGATTCCAAAGGTAAAGATTCTGGCTTACAAGGAAAATAGGGGAAAGAGCTATGCCATACGCCTCGGTATGCATGAAGCACAGGGAGATTATGTGATGTTTCTGGACTCGGGACGCGAGATCGACCCCAACGGTATCTCGATGCTACTTGAGCATATGGAATGGTATGAAGCGGATATTATCGTCGGCTCCAAACGCCATCCGGCGTCACGGGTGAATTATTCACTCCAGAGGAAAATCCTGAGCTTCGGTTATTATGCTTTTGTGAAAACACTCTTTGGGGTAAATGTCAAAGATACCCAGGCCGGCATCAAAATATTCCGGAAAGAAGTACTGAAAAAAATCCTGCCACGACTGGTCGAAAAGAAATTTGCAGGTGATCTCGAGATGCTCGTCGTAGCAAGGCAACTGGGATTCAAAAGAATTTATGAAGCGCCGATAAAGTTGGATTATACCTTGAGTGAAGTAACATCCGCCGCTACATTGGCAGCAATTCGTGGGATTTTTCAGGATACACTTGCCATTTTTTACCGTAGATATATTAAGAGACACTACGACAAACCCCGTACACTCTTCAAGCCTCCGGAAAAGATTATTAGAGTAAAATAAGGTATGAAAAATCCATTGGTTTCCGTCCTCATGCCTGCCTACAATGCAGAAAAATATATAGGAGAAGCTATAGAAAGTATCCTCAGTCAAACATACAAAAATTTCGAACTCATCATAATTGATGATTGTTCTACTGATGATACGTGGAAAGTCATACAGGAGTATCAAAAGAAGGATAAACGAATATCAGCTTTTCAAAATAAAAGAAATCTTTATATTGCAGAAAACAGAAATAAGTTGTTGAAGTATGCCAACGGGAGGTACGTTGCGTGGCAGGACGCAGATGATATCTCTCTACCTGACAGAATTGAAAAACAAGTTGCTTTTTTAGAAAAAAACCCACAGGTAGGAGTTGTAGGAGGTTACTTGCTTTTTTATCAAGATGGAAAAATAGTCAGTACACGAAAATATGACACAACAGATAAACTCCTCCGTAAAAAAATATTCAGATACTCGCCGGTTGCACAACCTGCCGCAATGATCAGGAAAGAATGCTTTGATAAAGTAGGGGATTATAATCCCAAATACCCACCGGCCGAAGATATTGATATGTCTTTCCGAATTGGTAATCATTATAAATTTGCCAATTTATCAGAACCGGTGATTAAATATCGGCAGTATGATAATTCTGCGACATTTAAGCGATTAAAAAAAATTGAGCTATCAACTATCGAGGTTCGACTAATTAATGCAGGCAATCCCCACTATCATTTTGGAATATTTGATATGATGTATAACCTGATGCAATATATTTCAATTTATATTATTCCTCCAAAGCTTAAAATAAAGTTATTTAATGCAATTAGAAATACATAAACTTATGAAAAAAAACGCCAAAATATTCGTAGCAGGCGGACAAAGTGGATTGGTGGGAACTGCAATAGTACGAAATCTAAAGAATAGAGGTTTTACTAACATTATTACAAAAAAACGGAAGGAATTGGATCTTCTTAATCCCGTACAGGTTGAAAAATTTTTCAAAGAAGAAAAACCTGATTACGTCTTCGTAGCTGCCGCAAAAGTCGGCGGAATTCTCGCAAACAAGACACAAAAAGCAGATTTCATTTATGACAATCTTCAGATACAGAATAACGTCATCCACAACGCATGGAAGTATAAAGTAGAAAAACTTATATTTTTAGGAAGCTCATGCATTTATCCCCGAATGGCGCCACAACCCATTAAGGAGGAATATTTTATGACCGGACCGCTTGAGGAGACAAATGATGCATACGCTGTCGCAAAAATTGCCGGGATCAAGATGTGCCAGAGCTATAACGAACAGTATGGAACTAATTTTATTTCCGTCATGCCCACAAATCTCTACGGGCCAAACGACAATTTTGACCTGAAACATTCACATGTGCTTCCTGCCCTTATTAGAAGATTCCATGAGGCAAAAATAAACGGAAAGAAATCGGTGACTTTATGGGGAACAGGTTCTGCTTACCGAGAGTTTATGTACGTTGAGGATATGGCCGATGCATGTGTTTTCCTGATGGAAAAATATAGTGGTTCAGAGATAATCAATATCGGAACAGGAAAAGATCTCACGATTAAAGAGCTTGCTGAAATGATAAAAGATATAGTGGGGTACAAAGGAGAAATCAAATGGGACAGCAGTAAGCCCGACGGTACTCCCAAAAAACAACTGGATGTATCAAAATTATTTGAAATGGGATGGAAACCGAAGATAAGTTTAAAACAAGGTATAAAAAAAACATATAAGTGGTATTTGTCACAGCTGACTCATTAAGTGCAGAGAATTACTAATTTTGGCAACAAATGATTCGATTAATTCTAAAAGGTGGTCTTGGCAATCAGATGTTTCAGTATGCATTTGCAAAACGAGTGGCAATTGAAAAAAAAGATGAGCTTGTTTTGGATACTACATTTCTCAACACACGCCTTCCCGTAAAAGATTTTACGCCTCGAGACTATGAGCTTGATTTGTTCTCGGTTCCAGAAAAGACTATAAGCACGTTTTCAAATAATTTCTTTAAAGAAAAAGTGGGATATATATATCTTAAATTTAAAAACCTTTACAATACGTCATATTTCAAGGAAGGTGGAAATCCCTATCAGTACGACACCACTCTGGAAGAAAAAATTCTTGCTACAAAAAATCCGATTATTGAAGGCTATTTCAATAATTATCGATATTTTGATAAAGAACTGTCAGCTATCTCAAAAATATTTGACACAGATAAATTATATGATCCAAAGTTTAAAAAAATTGAGAAACAAATTACTTCTTCAAATGCAGTCTCGATCAATATCCGTCGTGGAGATTATCTAAATAACAAGCACAAAGATATTTTTGTACATCTTGAGAAAAATTATTATGAAAAAGCGATAGATATGATCAGACAAAAAGTTCAAAATCCTATATTTTTTGTGTTCAGTTATGATGATCCTGAATGGATACAAAACGAACTTTCATTTCAAAAAGACGAACTGTATATTGTTGGAAAGGAGTTTGTTGGAGATCGCTTCAAGACATATCTCCGTCTGATTTCTCTATGTAAACACAACATCATCAGCAATAGTACCTTTGCTTTCTGGGGTGCATATTTAAATAAAAATCGGAGTAAAATTGTATTATCACCTCAACAATGGATGACTGATTATCAATTCGAAAATCCAACAGATTGGATATCCCTACCAAATGCATGAGACGATATAAGAGCTCTTCTAAAAACTTTGCATATCTTGCATACAGACTTGCAAAACCGATCTTTGATCCTATTCACTTTATTCAAGGATGTTACGGCTATTTCTGGTATCTGAGAGATCTTTTTCATTTCAAAAAAAAATCGCCGAATACTCCAATTAAGTTCGTTGATCTGTTTCCCATTCTAGATGAAAAAGTTTCTTTTACTCCATTTGATGCCCACTATTTTTTTCAACAAATCTGGGTTTTTCAGCATGTTCTAAAGAATAAACCAAAAGAACATGTGGATATCGCATCAACCTACGAATTAAGCGGATATTTATCAACGATTGTCCCGACAACATTCATTGATCTTCGTCCAATTGATAGTCAATTAGAAAATCTCACTATTAAAAGAGGAGATATCCTCAACCTTCCTTACAAGGGTAATGAAGTAAAATCTCTATCATGTCTCCACGTAGTTGAACATATCGGGCTTGGGAGATATGGAGATCCTATCGACCCGAAGGGCACAGAAAAAGCATGTAAAGAACTCGCAAGGATTCTTGCAAAAAGTGGGAAACTTTATTTTTCCACACCCATTGGCAAAAACAGAGTTTGCTTTAACGCTCATCATATCCATACACCTGATGAAATAGTAAAATTTTTTAAGGACTTGCAGCTCGTTGAGTTTTCCGTAGTTGATGATTACGGTAAATTGATCCGAAAAACTGATTATAAAAAATATCGTACGGCAGATTATTCCTGCGGAATGTTTGTCTTCACTAAATAACGTATGAAAATCTTATATCAGATTCCGTCTCTTGATACCATTTATGCCGGACGGCCGATCTACTTCGGATATAAACATGCATTTGAGGATCTGGGACATGAGTTCAGGCCGCTAACGGCTAATGATGACCAGGAAAAAATATTTAAAGAATTCGATCCGGATATTCTGATGACCAGTATCGGCGGATATATTCTGAAATACCTGGATCTAGCACTGGTAAAAAAACAAAAAAAGAAAGGAATGAAGGTGCTGGTCAACACTCCGCAGTGGAGATCCCCCATGGCAAAAAACCGAATAAATGAAGTAACAGACTTCGGACAGAATGAGGCGTACATTAATCTCATTAAATCGGGCGACTTCGGTGATATCTACTACAATGTCTGTGAACAGGGAGATCCCCGAATGGATGGATTTGAAAAAACAACAGGGTATCCGTATCATACCGTTCTTCTCGCTGTAGACAAACTTATTCCTGAACCGGAAGCAAATGAAGAGTATACCTGTGATGTTTCATTTATCGGAACCTATCTACCCGGCAAAAGAGAATATATTCAAAAACATCTCTTACCGCTTAAGAACAAATATAATGTGAAAATTTATGGACGTGATTGGACTTCTCTTGATCGTTTTCTAAACTTTAGTATGAAAGTAGGTCAATATTACAATATACCGTATCTTCGTTCATTTAAGAAATTCAAACCCACATTAGAAGGTGAAAGACTGTTACATAAATCTTCGACAATTGCTCTCAATATACACGAAGACTACCAAAAAATCCCCCCAGGTGATCTTAATGAAAGAACTTTCAAAATTCCTGCATCAGGCGGTTTTGAAATCATTGACAATGTTCCTTCCATCCATAAATATTTTACTGATGGTGTAGACATGACAATAGCTCAGAATACTGATGATTTTTTTGAAAAAGTAGAATATTATATTAAAAACCCTGAAAAACGACTTCCTATTATTGAAGCGGGGAAAAAGAAAGTGCTACAAGAACATACCTACCACAACAGAGTTGAGCAACTACTGAGCTTATGCGCCAAGCTGTAATATCATCGCCACTTCACATTCCAGTCATAGGTAAAGACTGATGTATCTGCAGGATCCATACGTTTGATCTCCTCAGGATCATGCGGTATGTCTGAACAATTGGCGACGATCGAAGGCTCAGTACCGAGACCCATAAATCCGTTCCAGACCATCGGAGGTATCGTGACGAGTGAGTAGTTATCGTCACCAAGATATAATTCCATAAGCTCACCTTTTGTGGGAGAATCGTCACGGTTGTCAAAGAGGACAAGCTTTATCATCCCGGACACAACAGCGTAATTGAGAGTCATTTTCGTATGAATATGCCATGCTTTGACTACTCCCGGATACACTTTGGAGAAATAGATCTCTCCGAACTGAGTAAATTCAGGATCTGACGACTTTAGCATATGAAAAATTGCTCCGCGGTCATCAGGAATTTTTTTAAGTGGTTTGATCCGTACGCCGTCTATCATAGTTGGTCAGGATGTGATTTGTAATAATCGTAAATATGTTGCAAACCCTTTTTGATATCATTGGCAGGCTGCCAGCCTAAATATTCCTTGGCCTTCGAGTAATTACAGTTCATATGCATGATCTCACCCTCAGGATAGGTGTCACCGAAAGTGACAATGCTTTGCTTGCCCGTAATATCTTCAAGTGTTGTTACAATCTCCTTGATAGAAACTGTTTGATCAATACCAATATTGAAGACTTCATGCTGCTTATACTTATCAGAAGTAATAAATATCAATGATTTATTATAGGCATCTACTAAATCTGAGATATAGGTATAGTTAATTTGTTGCTCCCCTTTAGATACAGTTATCGGCTTACAATTAATAAAAGCATCCATTAACAGTGTGATCAGTTTACGGTTATCTTTTTCCCCATACGGATAAAACAGTCGTAAAGTAGCCGTACGAAGAGATGAATGTGAGCTGGTATACTGCAGAATTTGCTCAAATGCAAGCTTTGTAGCTGCATAAAAGTTGTATCCATCTGTTGGATGTCCCTCAGTAAGAGGAAAACTACTTAATTTGTATTCAAAACAAGTACCTGTGTTTATAAAGAATCGACAATTGCTCTTAGCCGCTTGTTGAAGGAGAACAGAAGGAAAAGATACATTCGCTTCGATCATTTCAGGTATAGCCGAGATATCATCGTTCTTTTTATAAAGAGTTGCAAGATGAATGACCCCGTCAAAACCATTTTCAAATACTTTTTCAATATCATCAAAGTTAGAATAGGGGAGAAGAGATATTTCCTCTTTTATATCATCAATTCGCCACGTCTTAGAGTTTTGTCGAGCTAATATAAATAGTTCATGTCCGTTTTGAAGAAGAGAATGAACTAAATGACTACCGATAAATCCTGTTCCACCTGTAATCAGGATTTTCATGACTTATCTTTTATAAATTTTGAAATAGACTCCGTCATGTATACAATTCTTTCATCATCTATTCCTGGCCATACTCCCAACCAGAATACTTGATTCATGACAATGTCAGCTTCTGTTATCTTTCCGAAAACTCTTTTGTTTTTCAGGTTGAGATATGCAGGGTGCCGAAGAAGATTACCTGCAAAAACATTTCGAGTTCCGATGTTATTGTTTTCCAAGTATTGGGTAAGCTCATTTCTTGTAAACGGTGCGCTTTCTTTAACTATAACCGGACAACCAAACCAGCAGGGATCTTCTTTTCCTGAAAGTTCTATGAGTTGGAACAGCTCCGGAAACTTGCTGAAAAATGAGTGAAGCTTTTTATAATTTTCTTTTCTTGCTTCAATAAATCCGGGAACTTTATCGATCTGGGCGACCCCGATTGCAGCCTGAAAATCGGTAAGCTTCACATTAAAGCCGATCTGTGAATATACATATTTATGATCATAGCCGAAGGGCAAATCACCCAACTGCCAACCAAAGCGTTTCCCGCAGGTATTGTCTTTTCCCGTATCACACCAGCAGTCCCGACCCCAGTCCCGAAATTGTCGAATTGATCGGTGAATTAGAGGATTATCTGTTATGATAGCACCTCCTTCACCCATAGTCATTTGATGGGCAGGATAAAAACTATAAGTTGCAATATCTCCAAATGTTCCGACCAATTTACCGTTATATCGAGAACCCAAAGCATCACAACTATCTTCTATAACCCAAAGCTCATGTTTTTTTGCTAAATACTGTACTTTTTCAAGGTCAAAAGGAATTCCCAGTGTGTGCGCCATCATGATGAGTTTCGTTTTAGGAGTGATAGCTTTTTCCATCTGATCTACATCCATATTGAGAGTTTTGAGATCAATATCTACAAAGACCGGTGTAAGACCGAATTGAATACCAGGATTGACGGTAGTAGGGAATCCGACAGCTGCTGTGATAAACTCATCACCTTTTTGTAATGCTCGTTTACCAAAAACTGAAGAGGTAAGAGAGTAGAGAGCAATGAGATTGGCAGAAGAGCCTGAGTTAACAAGAGAGACATATCGTCTTCCCATGAAGTTTCTAAACTTTCGTTCAAATTCTTTTGTAAATCTACCTTCGGTCCACCAGGCATCTTTTGCAGCTTCTATAGCATTATTAACTTCTTCCTGATCATACACTTTTCCTGAGACAGGTATATATGTTTTTCCGGGTTCAAATGTAGATGATTGTGTCATAGTGAAAAATGGGATAGATACCACGAATAAATTTGATTTATTGTACTTTCAACGGTATGTTTCGGTTCCCAGCCGAATTCTTTTTTAATTTTTGCGTAATCAAGAGATTGGTACGGTATTTCGTTTTTTGCTGAATTAAGTACTTTATATTTAATTTTTTTTTCTAATACTTTTTCAGTAGATTGTATAACTTCAAGTACTTTTAAAGTATCTGACGATCCGAAATTGTACGCGTGTCCTCTTGCTTTTTCAATTTGAGAGGAGAGGAGTATATAACCATCAACAACATCCTTAACATAAAGATAATCTCTCACAAAAGTGCCGTCACTTCGAAGTTCAAGTGTTTCATTCGTGATAAGTGAACGCATAATCCCGGGGATTATTCGTGAGAAATTCAGATCACCTTCTCCGTAAATGTTGCCAAAACGGGTGATGACAACCGGCAGATCATACGTCTTTGCGTATGAGTTGCAAATAAGGTCAGTTGCTGATTTTGAAACTTCATACGGGTGATCTCCTTTGAGCTGATCATCTTCTTTATACTTCACCTCACCATGCTTACCGTATGCTTTATCTGAAGACGCAACGATCATACCGGTAACTTTCTGATAAAGACGCATACTTTCTAGCAAATTTATTGTTCCGTTAATATTGGATTCAAGAGTGCGTCGGGGATTATAGTAGGCGACATCTACGAGAGGCTGTGCTGCCAGATGAAAGATATAATCAACCTCATGTTTGGTGACAAGGTCAAATACCTGGTCAAAATGCACAAGATCTACTCGTTCCATGATAACTTCCTTATCCAATCCTTCAGTGATAAAGTATGAAAAAGGATCATGTTGACGGTACGTAGTTACTACATTTGCCCCGATTCGGACCAATTCTTTTACAAGATGTGACCCAACAAACCCTGTACCACCCGTCACCAATAATGTTTTATCTTTTAAATGATACATAGTTCAGCTAAATTTATTTCCACAATTTCCAGGGAGGACTTGAAGAGTTCCAAATATTATTTAAATCTTCAAGCTCTTTATAGGTATCAATAGCATACCAGAAGCCTTCGTGTTTGTAGAGAGAGAGTTGATCCTTGGTAATTAACCGTTTTAAAGCTTCATGCTCAAGCTCCCCTTCTTTGAGATAATCGAAAAACTCATTTTTGAAAAACATAAAGCCCCCATTGACCCAATCTTTCAGTACCGGTTTTTCAACAAAACCTTTTACTAAATGATCACCATTTACTTCCACAAGACCAAATTTTGATCGGGGATGGACACCGCAAATAGTCCCAATAGTATCTTGTTTTTTATGGAACTCATGTACCTTATCCAGTGGAATGTCACTTACACCATCTCCATAGGTGACCATAAAATCTTCTCCCTCAGGAATATATTCCTTACAACGCAGGATGCGCTCCCCGGGAAGAGTATCAATCCCGGTATCGACGAATGTTATGGTGAAGTTGTCGATTTCTTTTCTTTTTTCCAGATGAAAGGTTGTTTTGTGATCTTTTGTCTCAAGAGTAAAATCAGAAGTGAAGGCTTTTTGGTTTAAAAAGTAATCCTTAATGTAATCGGCTTTATATCCGAGACCAAGCACAAATTCATTAAAGCCATAATGAGCATATATCTTCATGATATGCCAAAGTATAGGTTTTCCACCCACATACACCATTGGCTTTGGCTTAAATTCCGTTTCTTCTTTGAGACGTGTACCTTGACCACCACAGAGTATAATAGTTTTCATGTACAAATTAATTTATAGAATCTAGTATAGTATACTGTTTTTACATTTATAACATACCTCTTATGAAAAACAAAGGAATAATTAAAGATCAAGAGTACTTCTTCAATGTAAATGCAGACAAAGATCATAAGCCCGTTCTTGATGCATTTGTCCACAACTACGTGAATAAGGAGCAGGAGCTATGTTTCAAATGGATCGAGAATGAACAGAATATACTTGATTATGGCTGCGGGACGGGACTATCTATTGATATCTTTCTGAAAAACCGAAGCCCAAAAAATTACAATATTTACGGAGTTGACATCGCGGCAAAAGCAATTGAAAAAGCAAAAAGAGATTATCCTCAGTACCACTTTTACAAGATAAATGATAATAAAGTACCTCAGATAAAAGATGGATCCATGGATGCAGCATACATGATCCACGTACTGCATCATGCTATAGGCCATCAGGAAATTTTTAACACTATATCCTCAAAGCTTAAAAAAGGAGGAAAGTTCTTCCTGAATGACCTGACATCGGACAATCCGTTTATCCGGATGGGGAGGAAGTTATTTTTATTTGTTCCCCCATCAATCCAGGAACAGTTCAGTGATGATCTGGTGGTAGACGGGAATATCCCTGACAAGTACAAAATCGATGTCCCTGTGGTTGTCGAACAACTGGAAAAGGCAGGATTTAAGATCGAGGAGGTAGGGAGAGGTCACTTGTTTTTCTTTCTGGTGTTATGGGTTGACAAACTTGTCCCTCTTTCAAAAGTCCCTCCGGTCAGGTTCTGCTACTCGCAACTCATAAAGCTTGAGCAGTATCTCATGAAATATACCTTCTTCAAAAAGCGGGCTGAGGTTGTCTATATCAGGTGTATTAAAAAGTAATTGTTTTATTGCACACCTTCTGTTTGAACTATGAGAAACAAGCCGTTACTGACTGTTGCAATCCCCACGTACAACCGTGCTCACCATCTCGGGAAAATTCTCAGTACGTTATCCCGGGAAGATTCTTCTTTGTTTGAAGTCGTAATAAGCGACAATGCATCAACGGATACGACCGAAAAAACGGTTGCAGAATACACAAACCGGAAGCCAAACATCAGATACCACAAAAACAGCAAAAACATAGGATACAGTGCCAACATCATAAAGCTGTATCAATTATCAACAACCCGGTACATCTGGTATCTCGGTGATGATGAGACGGTAGAGCCGGGCGCAATCAAAAAGATTGTTTCTGCATTGAAAGAATACACTCCGGTCGTCGCACTTTTTAACACAACCTGGATTGATCCTTACGGTATAAAAAGAACGGCAGGTGTGAAGAGAACGGAAGTTCACAGCGACCTTAAGACATTCGATGACTATACACCGATCATGAGGACGACATTTTTGTCAATAATCGTCGTGGAAAAGCGTCTTTCCGATCACGAAGTGGGAAAACTGCTTGATAAAAACAATATTTTTATCCAAATCACACTATGCTTAAAACTTCTGTCAGAGGAGTTCCGCCTGGTCGAGGTGGGGGAGACTGTAGTGCACCGCAATGTCGGGTATAAATACGGCGAGTTTATCAAACTAAACCTTATTGACCAGATTGCTGCCGCCCACAAAACCGAACACATATTCAGCAACAGTAAACTCATTGATTGGGCGAGAAAACAGATACCGTCTGTTGTCACTCTGTACCTGTCGCAGAAACTGGGTCTCTTTTCCTATACAGGCAAGCCGACGAGACACACAATACAACAACTTATCCGGTATTACGGTCTGCACGCTCTCCCGGTGCTCATATTGCCGTTTATATATATCTTTGTGCCCAAAATACTGTTAGAAAAAGTGTATCTGCAAAAGCTTACAGCGATCCACGGGGAGAAAAAAGGCAGGAACATTTTTGAAACAAATATAAACCGCGTGCGGAAAGATAATCGCTCTTCAGGTTTTCTTTAATTATGTATCAGAAATTACGACAAATACTAACACATCATGCTCCTGAAATACGGTATGGAGTATTTTCCCTTCTTATGTCAGGAATACTTACCTCTATATTTCTGTGGGGATTGTCAGGTGGACAGTTTCTGTTTCTCCATGATGAGTTTTTATTATTAAATAAAACCGAGGCAGTAAAGAGTCTATATCTCCATAGTCCGACCGATTTCGGTACAGCCTACAACGTCAATTCATTCGTTGTCACGATCTTCGACAGACTGTTTTATGCCGCAGCATATTCATTGACTGACCAGGTACTGACCGTACAGTACGTTTTTTACTTCATCAAACTGTTCCTGCTCCTGTTGTTACCATATCTGGGCTTTAGAAAGATGGCAGATAAAGAATCAGGTATTCTGACTCCTGTTCTGATTTCTCTTTTCTATACGTTCAATACTTATACGCTGATCTACTGGCACGTGACGGCGTTCTCTTTGACGCTTATTTTGTGTTATGCACTGGCTCCTTTGGCGTTTCACTACTTCCGGAGGACAATCTCTGCAGACAGCGATATAAAGCTTGCCATTGGAACTTCTATCCTGATTTTCTTCATGTCATTTGCTTTGTACCTATTTATTGTGTTTGCACTGTTTCTACTGATGTATTCCGCGCTCTATGTAGCATTAAACTCTGAGCGAAAGGGAGTGATCCTGAAGAGACTTGCACAGATTTCTGCCTTTACGACACCACTTATTCTTTATTATCTCCTCGTGTTGTATGAGATGTTTGCTCCGTCACCACTTGCAGTGAATGCCACCGGCGGTGAGACGTACGGATTGCTGAAAGGTGGACTGCTATACCAGTTCCTAATGTGGTTCTCATGGGGGATATACACCTCCTGGGAACCGAGAAATATATATAGTTTTGCGGAGTACTTCCGATCACCGCTTTCGCTTGCCGCGCCGTTTGTCGTATACGCAACGGTGTTATGGGGGATAATAAAGAGTAAAAAGACTGTTACATGCGGTATTTTGCTCAGCATCCTTGTCGTGTTTTTCGTCTTTATTAAAGGACCTCAAGAACCGTTCGGTTTCATCTACACATTCTTCATAAATCACGTTCCGGGGTTTCGGGTGTTCAGGTCTCCTGACAACAAGCTGGGGTTTGGGATAATTCTGACGCTTGCGCTGCTCCTTCTTAAAGTAGCACCTGTATATAAAAAAAGACTGTTTCAAGCTTTACTTATTACGGTTATTGTTATACAAGGTTGGCCAGTATTCACCGGAAAAGCCCTACAGGGAGAGAACACGGAGATATCTAGAGATCGAATAGTAACGCTTTCAGAAGGATATGAAGAACTTATAACTTTCCTGAGTAAGTCCGATCAGCAAGGCTATATCTTAGTGATCCCTCCTGTCGAGTTCGGATTGTATGATTTCGGAGCCGACTCTCATCTGGGACAGGATATTCTACAGAAGCTAAGTCCGCTGCCCTTTGTGTACCTTTCAAAATACAGCGGGATGTCTATCGATACGTACAATACACTCTCTACAGCTCTGGGCACCGGGAGCTATGGGGCACTCCGGCAGTTCCCGATCACATATATAATCAAGAGAAACGATATCAGGTTGTCAGATGAGGAAAAAATCCTGGAAGTATCAGTTCCTCAGAGTACCGAACCTGTTTTTAGCAATAATCTCTTTACGGTATACGCTGTCCCAAACAGTGTCCCGCTTGTTACAAGCCCTGGCAGCACGTTTAGAAAGGTCAGTCCTGTTCAATACAATGTGAATATCCGTAATCCGGTAGAAAACCACCGGATTGTTCTCAATCAGAACTACAACGACAACTGGAAACTCTTTATCAGCAACAAAGAGAGCCCTCAAAACTTTCTATTCCCCCCGGGGAAACAGATTGAGGCAGAAAACGTTGCCGGGGGCGGATATCCCAATACATGGGTACTCAATAAAGATGATTTAAGCAGTACTGGAAATCAAACGGTAACTATTGTAATTTTTTACATGCTCCAGACATATCTTTACGTGAGTCTTTTGCTGTCCGCAACAGTCCTTGTAGTTTACCTATTCTATTTAATGATATTTAATGATATTACTATTAAGTAAGAAAATATTTCACATGAAAAACCAAAGTAATACAAAAAACATGGTCATATCTCTGATATTAGCATTATTCTGGCTTTCCATGACTAGTTTATATATTTTTTCATCTGATGTTAGCTTCACAGTAACTTCATATTTTCATAAAGTAGCAGGATTACAGTTAGAGAACAACAGAGTGAATGGGGTCTTCACTGCAGCTTATGACAACCTTGGTATTCTCTCGATTCCTTTATATAGCAGTGGTGGTAACGCAATTTTTAGAATTAAGGAAAAACGAACAAATAACTGGGAATTCGTACATTCTTTTGACACTCCGATCGCAGAACAATGGGACTATTTTCCAATTGGATTTCCTACAATCGAAAACTCTAAAGGAAAAACGTATGAGTTTCAGATTGCTACAAAAGGTAAAAACTCGAATATTAGCCTTTCATCAAAGAATTTTTACTCAAAATACCAAACACCTAAAGAAGAAATCTTACGTTCACCAACAAATATCTTTCAGTTTCTAATACATAAAGTATATAACAACATACTTTACTTTAACTTACTACCCGTGTCTTTCATATATGCACTCCCGCTGCTTTTTTACCTTTCATGGCCCCACTATATTTCCCGGAAAGTCACAAAACCGATACAAAAAAGGCTGCTCTACGCGCTGAAGAAAGGAAAAAAAAGAGCGTCACATACTGTTGTGCGCAATGTCTTCGGATACCTGGAGCTGTTTGTCGGGAGTGATGCTGCATGGATCTTACTCATCGTTATTATCATTGATATTCTGTTGTTGCAGTCGATCTCAACAATTATCATACTTATTATGATGTACTTGCTGTTTTCACTGCCCAGATCAAGCACCAAACGATACTTTGCAGTCTCAGGAGTGTTCCTCACAATGAGCTTTGTGCTGACCGTGATTCATCAGCTTTACTATGCCGAGAAGGTACTTGTATGGTTTTTTGCCTTTTTAGTTGTTGGAACAATCTATTATCTAGTTGATATACGTCATGAATACAGAAAAACTTCGTAAATATCTAGTGCCTGTTGCAGTCCTATTGATTGTTCTGCTAGGTTTTATCTATCGGTACTACAGCATCTCCCACAACCTTTCTTACTGGAACGATGAAAGCAATGTAGCGATCTTTTCACGGGGGATACTCGAATACGGCAAACCGGTCAATGCGAATAATGTAGGGTATGGAGTGTATGAGATACTGCTGTTTTATGTTACCGCTCTTTCCTATATGGTGTTTGGGGTAACTGAATTTGCCGGTCGACTGCCGTCTGTTATTGCCGGCACATTGCTTATTGGAGTCTTATATGCCATAACAAAACAACTTATCCATACTAGAGCTGCACTGATTGCCGCATTCTTGGGAGCATTTCTCCAGGTCCAGATGGCCTGGTCGACACAACTCAGACCGTATATCTGGCTTCAGCTTTTTACCGTACTTGTCCTGTACTATACATATCGATTTCTCATCAATAAGGAAAAATTTATTGATAAGAACATATTCTTAGCAGGAACATTCTCATTTATTGCAGCGCTCTTTCATGGTACAGGGATGATGAGTTCTCTCATCATAGGATTTGCAGTAATGTATAAGGCACTTGAACAAAAACAATATAAATATATAGCAATTCCCTTTATTTTATTAATTCTCTCGTTTATCCTTGCATATTTTTCGATTGCACCTAGCATAAATAACGTGATTGCGATCATCACAATGTTTCATTTCGATCCACTTCATTATCGGATATATCTTACAAATCATTACGGATGGTTAATAGCTGGCTCATTACTGGGAGGATATTCGCTTTGGCAGTCAAACAAAAAACTTTTTTTTCTACTAATTTTTTCTGTGATAGTGATCTTCAACATTGCAATTTTTAAACTTCACCCACGGTATACGCGATACTCTCTACCGGCATTTCCGCTCCTGTACATACTCTTCGGAGCAGGCATGGTCTGGACAATTGATAAAATAAAAAAATATATTCCGTTTAAATATAATTCAGCCATAGCTGCGATACTTGTTCTGGGCATATTCTTTGCCTTCCCACTATATAAGGGTAAAATCATTCTCTTTCCTCAGAAATATTATTCCATAAACGCTGACATGAGAGAGAACCCTATCGTAAACTACAAAGAGGCTTTTGCAAAAATAGAGAAACTAATTGAAGGCAAGGAGAAAGTGATCGTGATGGATGCATGGAACGACCGCGTACCCTGGTATCTGCCCAAACAGGAATTTATTTGGCTTGTCAAAAACGGGAACGGAAAATTTGATCCTGTATATGGAGAAAGGATGATAGGAACTATCAAGGGCTTCGAACAAGTCAAATCTCAGTATCCGGCAGGAATAGTCATTGTCGAAAACTGGCAATCTCAAACACCCCCTGAACTTCAAGATCACGTCCGAAGCACTCTCAAATTCGAGTTCACTCAAGGAACAGTACCCGGAAATGAAAAGGATCCCTGGAGTATCAGTGTATATAGTTGGGGGCTATAACCAGTATAATAAGATATGTTCAAAAAAGGCATTGTTGTCACGTCAATCTTTATTGCAACCACTTTTCTTCAACTACTCAGTCAGATTATAATCACCCGCCTTTTCGGTGCATCGTTTGAGCTTGATGTATTTCTGGCGGCTGTAGCAATCCCTTCTATTGTTGTTACCGTAATTTACGGAACTTTCAATGATGCATTCTTACCGCTATTTGGGGAGAAGAAAGCCAAAGATCCGGAGAAGGCAGACCAGTACTTTTTCTCGCATCTTATTTCCTTTGCACTTATTTCATTTGTAGTTGCACTCGTTTGTATGTTCCTCAGTCAACCGATTAGTTTTCTTCTGTACGGGAGTAGGGGAGATGCATTCATTCAGTCAGTCAGCTATCAGATGCGTTTTCTCTTTATGGCGATCCCTGCTGCGGTCATCGCAACCGTACTCGGTTCGTATCAATATGCACACAAGAATTTCATCCGCTTTCCGATTGCACAACTTATCGGAAGCGTCTTGAATGTGACAATCATCTTCTTTTTATCATCATACATCGGTATTTGGGCACTGATAATAGGCTTCGTCTCCAATATTATTACTCAAATATTTTTCATATTCCCGGTGTCAATGTTCAAAAACTCACTCCAGTTTACAAATATTATGCCGTTTTTAGTCGCGCTCACTCCTCTTATTATTGGCTCTTTTGCACTCAGATCGGATACTTTGATCATCAGATCCTATGGTGCCCAACTCCCGGAAGGATACCTCGTATATCTCAATCTCATTTCCAAAATATTCTCGGTTGCAACAGGCGTGATCACCATCGGTATCCAGGTTATGCTTCTGCCACACCTTGTAGAGTATATTTCCAAAAAAGAATATGAAAAAACGATCGAGTATGTAAATAAAGCGAAAATTATTGGACTTCTCATATCATTCGCCGTCATCTTTTCCATTGCACTGATTGGACCTTTGGTCATCCGACTCCTTTTTGTCGGGGGAGAATTTACCATCCAGGATGCAGAAAAAGCATCATCCATGATCCCGCTCTTTGTTCTTCCTGCAATTGCATGGGGTACGAACAGTATTTTTTTCCAACCACTTATTGCCCTCAAAAAACAATTCCAACTCGGAACATTGAATGTCATAGCCTTGCTCCTTGGAATCGCAACTGCATGGGTCACGAATAATTTATTCGGACCGATGGCCGCTATTATTTCGGGTATTACCGTCTTGCTATTTACTGGTATCATTGGAAGTGAAATCTTATGGCAATATCACAAGAAAAAACTAACCTCATCAGTGTCATCATCATAAACTACCAAACATGGCAGACGACACTGGATCTTTTGAAATCACTGGGAACGCATAAAAATGTCGAAATTCTCGTGATTGACAACGGCCCCGATGACGCTCTCACGGCTCCTATTAAAGAACTATACCCTTATATTCGGTATGAACTCATGCAAAAAAATGTAGGATACGCTGCTGCCGTGAACAAAGGAATTGAGATGAGCCAAGGCGAATGGATCATGATACTCAACAATGACATGGAGACAACCATTGAGGATATTCTCGCGCTGGTTGGTCATGCACTCAACCATAATTATATGGTAGCAACGCCTCGACTTATCAAATCAAACGGCCACATCCAGGATAATGTCGGTTACTTTGATGATTGCTCGACACATCTCATAAACTGCATATTCGCAAGACCCCGTCTCATCAATACCTCCGCGATAGAAAAACCCACAAAAGTAGATCTCGCAACAGGCGGGGCGGTGCTTTTTCACCGCGATGTGATAAAACGAGTAGGGAAGTGGGACGAGCGGTTCTTTATGTATTTTGAGGATATCGACTTCGGTCTCAGGCTCAAAAAAGCGGGGATTCCCGTGCTGTATGTCCCGGAAGTCGAGTTTCATCACCTCAAAAGCCATACTGCAAACCGTGATCCCAAGGCGAAAATCAAAAACTATGACAAATCCCGGGCGCGCTACCTCAAGAAACACCGCGGGATTCTCATCAAAATCATCAATGACTTTCTGAATTTATATTAAATGAAACAACGTATTTTCAACTATATCTTGAACAATAAGCTGCTTCTGCTGATTTTTACAGCTATAATCTTTTTGCGACTCTACAAAATACATGAGTACTTTATCTTTGACATAGACGTCCAATATCAGGCTCTTCTTGCCTGGGAGCAAGTGAAAAATTTTCATATCATCTGGGTCGGTGTCTCCGCCTCAAATCTCGGGTATTATCTCGGGCCGGGACTCGTGTACTTGACTGCATTATTGCTCAAACTTTCAAGCGGAAATCCGCTGATTCTGGGATATTTTGCCTCAATCGTGGGAATTGCGACGGCAGGAAGCCTTTATTATGTGGCACGACAGCTTTTCAACGAAAAAATTGCACTCATCGCACTCACACTCTACGGATTTTCTCAGTTCATGATCACCTATGACAGACGGTTCTGGCCGATATTTATACCGCTTATCGCAATATGGATTTATTATTCGATCATTCGGGCAAAAAAAAATATCTGGTGGCTCGCGGTATCAATATTTCTCATTTCAGCAGCTTATCATATCCACTTATCACTTCTCATCTTCTGGCCGTTTCTGTTATTCGCGTTATCTCAAAACAGGAGAAAACTTACGATCAAAGTTATTGGCATCATGACAGGGATTTATGTCTTTGTAACAAGCCCACTTCTTGTGTTTGATATCCTGCACAACTACGATAATCTCATGCTTCCGTTACGGATCATCCAGTCACAGTCAGATGGAACCAGTTCAATAAATATTACATCATCGTTTGACTATTTGAAGGATGTTATCTCAACAATCTTTATTTTTGAACCGGCTTCCGAGACTACACCGCTTTTCATTCTCGCCGGAATATCGCTTCTATTGATGATCCAATCCCGCAACTGGCAAAAACTCTCTCAAGCTCAGCGATATCTCATCACAATCCTGGCAGTCCAATTTGTTGCGGTCCTCCTGTACCCCGGACCGCTCCAACAATACTATGGAGTCCTTTTTGCACCGTTTATCATGCTGATCTCGGCAATCGGAATCACGCATTTTAAACCTAAGTATATAATCGGCTCGCTTGCACTATACGTTTTGCTCAATACGTATACTTTTATGACCCAACCTCCGAATTCCGGTCTGGCCGTCAAACAGGCGTTTATTCAAAAAATCAATCATGAGATAGGGGAGAGTTCCTACCGTCTGGAATTTGATGAAGAACGGGACTTTCAAGGATGGCGATATCTGTTTCAGGCATATGCAACAACTCCTGTATCAAGTACGGCAGATTCTCAATTCGGATGGATTTATCAGTCAGAAATTGAATCAATGCATGATGCAATCGTAATCATCACTCAAAATGAACCGCAACTATTTGATACAAAAGTCACTGAGGGACCGTATAATGCGTTTATAATAAGAAAATGACACCATTACCGCTCACCATCGTCACCGCCGTCCTCAACGAAGAACAGAATCTGCCTGAATTTCTGAAATATGCCAAAACTATTGCTCAGGAAGTCATCGTCGTCATAGACTTCCGAACGATCGATGACAGCTGGAAAATCGCGACCGACCAACAAGTAAAAGTATTGGTAGATAAAGGTGAATCGAAGGGAATCGTTTTCAATAACAAAAACTGGGGGATACGGGAAGCCGCACATGACTGGATTCTCATACTGGATGCTGACGAGCGGCTTGATAAAACATTCGAGCACGAACTGAGAACGATCGTGCTTACCGAACCAGACCCCGAAGTAGAAATGTATCAAACAGGCTTCATAAACTATGAATTCGGGAAATATTTCGAGAAATGCGATCAAAAGTACAAACGGTTCATCCGGCTTTTCCGGAAAGGAAAATTCGCGTACAACATGCAGGGAACTGCCGAAGGGTTCGGTATCCATGCACAAGTGATGGGGAACTCTTTTTTGCTGAAAATACCGATCGTGAGAAGCTGGGTCATAAACTCAAACCCCAAGATAAAAAATCTGGATGGTTTTCTCATCCACATGAGTCATCCGACGATCAAAGATTTCATCCGGAAAATCAATCACTATTCATCACGGGAAGCCAAAGTCAAATACCAAGCAAATCCGCATCCTTCACAGTTCACACTTGTTTTGAAGCTTGTATTCAATCCTATAGGTGAATTTATACAGAAATACTTCATCTGGAAGATGTATAAAGAGGGTACACACGGAGCAATCGCTAGCATTTTGTATTCATTTTATCACTTTTTGATCATTGCCAAGTATCTGCAGTTAAGCCTTCTTTCTGACTCCGACGACTTGAGTAAGTCCGAGCGGAACGCCGCCTAGCTTTTCTTCCGTTTTAAGAATAGAGCCGAGAATAGATCGAATTATTCGGCTGGGGAATGAGTTGCTGTAACGCATTTTTTCATTGATCGGCTTGTGAAGAATTTTCTCAAAAAGTCCGTATACAAAAAATCCGATGACATTCCACTGTGTGGCAAAAGCTATATCGTAAGCAATGTCATCCCGGACTTCGATCCGGGATCCAGAACCATTTTTGTTGGATCCAGAAACAGCCACAGGCTGGCGGACAGGGTGACTGGTAGTAGCTGCTTTATCTATTCGTTCCAATAGTACTTTCTGGTCATATCTCCTGAAGTGGCCCCACATCTCATCCCGTTTGCCATAGAGATACGAGTGTCCGGGTACCGTAATAAGAAGCATTCCGCCGGGCTTGACGAACGACCAGAGACCCTTGATAGCCTGTACATCATCTTTGATGTGTTCAATTACATCCGATGCGATGACCACATCATATTCTTCTTTCCCTTTGAGTTTAGTGATATCACCTTGCTCAATCATATCTCCCTTGAGCGCGGGATCCTTCTTCATATTGGCAACAAGTTCTTTCTCAAGTTCATATCCTGCGACTTGGAAGCCTTTTGATTTAAAGTATTTAAGAAAAAGACCGTTTCCGGCACCGACATCGAGGAGAGTCAACGATTTGTCATCCCGGACCCCCATCCGGGATCCAGAACCATTTTTATTGGATACTGAATCATCCGCCGGTAGGCGGACAGGATGACATGAAAGATATTTTGAATACAAAAACCGGGCAAGATGGGAAATACGCAGGTCAAACTGCATCGATGCCAGTTGATGTTGTTGAGATCCGAGATCCTTGTCGGCTTGCAACGGAGCATTCATTCTCATATTATAACCGAACACAAAACCAATATTTACCACTTTTTGACAGACTTTTGTATAATAGGCGGATGGAAAAGGATAAAAAGGGACCACTCGGAGAAGTACACATCAGCGGAGATATCTTCCTCAGTATGGAACAGCTGGACGCAATCGTCTGGTTCTATGGGAAAGAAACACCCTTAGCAGATGTCATCGACAGCATTACAGCACTGCCCGAAGAAACAAGAGAAATATTTATGGATGAGCTTGTGTATCGTTACAACAATCCACCTAAGTCATCCGACTACCCGACACAGGAATAAGTTATTTCTGTGCGATTTTCTTCTCGTATCTCTCAATATCAGCCTTCACCATCATATCAACCAGGCCTTCAAATGAGACTTTTGGCTCCCATCCGAGTTTATTTTTGGCTTTATCGACTTTTCCGCGAAGATGAGGCACTTCGGCCGGCCGCTGGAAACGGGGATCGATTTTGACATATTTCTCCCAATCGTCAATTCCGGCTGATTTGAAAGCCGCTTCAACAAATTGACGTACTGTATGAGTTTCACCCGTTGCGACGACATAATCATCCGGCGTCTCCTGCTGAAGCATGAGATACATAGCCTCGACATAATCACCCGCAAAACCCCAGTCCCGACTCGAGTCAAGATTTCCGAGTCTGAGCTCATCTTTCAAACCGAGCTTGATCTGAGCGACTCCATCGGTTATTTTTCGCGTAACGAACTGAATTCCGCGGATAGGGGACTCATGATTGAATAAAATCCCGTTTGCCGTAAACATATTGTAGGACTCGCGGAAATTCACCGTCATCCAATACGCATATACTTTCGATACGCCATAAGGACTTCGGGGATGAAACTGAGTGGTCTCACCCTGGTATCCGTCATCATTGGACAGGCCGAACATCTCACTTGTGGAAGCCTGATAGAATTTTGCGGTCGGGGAGAAATATTTCAGCGCATTCAAAAGATATAGCACACCGGTTGCATTTACTTCAGTTGTCAGCTTTGCCTGTTCCCAAGAGGATCCGACAAAAGACTGAGCCGCGAGGTTGTAGACCTCATCCGGACGCACATTTTTAATAACATTGATCAAGGAAGATTCGTCAGTGAGGTCACCTTCTGCAAAATTCACATCTTTGGTGACACCGACATAATCAAGATTGTCAAAAGAGGGATTCGAATACCGTCTGATGAGTCCATACACTTTATATCCTTTCTCAAGAAGTAATTTTGCTAAATACGGACCATCCTGTCCGAGTATACCTGTAATAAGTGCTGTTTTTGCCATATGTCTTTGTAAATTCAATAATGGAACTATTATAGCAACAAATCAAGAATCTTTGGTAAGGTTAATTCTTTTCAATCCTCATAGATCCTTGTTCATCCACTACAATAGAAACGTTTTCCAGTGTCAGCGGTTCACCGTCCCGAATACCGAGGCTTGACCGAATTTCCGGCAAATTGAGGTGTATTGGGTCCGCATAACGGGAAATCAACTGTACATGCCCTTTCCATACCGCATCCGGACAGATAAAAGCTCCTTCCATATGAAGAACATCAAGTTCCCGAATCTGTGCATGACCGAACGTCCCAAGAACATTGCTGACATTTGAATAATATCCTTTCTGTACGAGGTCTCCCTCCATGCGCGGAATATGTCCTGGTCTGGTGTTGACGAGTTTCCATGTTGTTGTATCAAGATAAAAATGATCTGAGCTGCTTTGTATCATAAAATCGACAGGAAACTTATTGGGCGTACATGTCTCGTCACGGTCATCCGGATTTGTATTTATAATTTTCAAAAACTGTTTCCCGCCTGATACCTGCTCCCATATTTTCTGAATCTCAGAGTTTGTCTGAACGGCTTCATTCAGTCTGAGAATGAGCGAACCAAGCGCTCCTTCCAGCTGATCGAACTGCTTGCCGTTTTTTTCTTTCGTATTCAGAATCAGTTCCGGTGTAAGTAGCTGTTCGAACGTTTCTTCACCCACTGCCGCTTCCACCGCTTTCAGAAATGGACGAAGCGCACCTTCATTCATGAGAACAGTGTTGGTGTTGAAAAACTGTGTGCCTGCTGTTTCTCCTTCAATTCCCAACGTCATGAAAAGATCAGTCTGTCCTGCTTTTTTGGCCTGAGCGAGCTCGCAGATATCCGGTGTCATTGCACCATCTGCATGCATTTTCCCTCCGATAATCCCGCCTTTGACATCCGCGGGGGTTCTTGTCGTGGTGAGCATGACGATTCCGGCCTCTTCCGCCGTGTACGCAACCATTTCAGGTGTAACTGAATTATTGGTCCCGTCGCCATTGAATACTGTCCGAACGACTGGAACTCCTTCATCTTCTGAAGCCATAATTTCATGCAAAAGCATCACACCAGCCTGCCCATGACCTCCCGGAGCGATATGTTCTGTACTGAATACTCCAGCTTGTATATCCCAGGTCGGCAGATCACCCTGTTTCAGCCACCTGCCGTTTGATATAGAGTATTCTTGAAAATACGGTTCGTATACATCATAAACAGATTTCATCGCGGGGAGGCTGTCTTCATTGATGATAGGTGTAAGAGAAATTCCTCCGTAACTCGATGCTTCATGGATAATACGGCGGATTTTAATTTCCGCGATGCTCATAAATCCTTGACTACCGTCTTCACGAGGGTAGGGGATATACAGATCGGTAGATTTAGAGCCGTTTTTTCCGCTGAGCATTGACCGGTCCACAGATTCACCCATACTCGCGAGATAGGTATCACGTATGACGCTGGAACCGAGGCCAGCATCCATCGGGTGAAAATGTACATGTACCCCTTCGGCAAGCTGTTTATAGCGCATATTCCCTTTTATAAGTTCATAGGGAACAACTCCCAGAATATCTTGTCGTTCTGATTCGGTCATGAGGGAAGAAGGGATAAACGTCTCACCGATCACGACCTGTTTGTGTTGAGGGTCTCTCCGCTGAGATTCCAGTCCGGCCAGATATGCCTTATCATGTGGGGCTAAAGCATTACTATATTCTCCTGAAAGTTCAGAAAGTGCAATTGTCATAGAGTACATAACTTCACAATAAAAAGTATGATACTATATGAAAATATATTTGTGAAGTGATGATTATTTTATACGTTCCCAATAGTCTAGAATGAAATTAATGCAGAAAGTGGATTTTTTTGAAGGTCATATAAATCCGTACGGTCTATTCCTATGTATCTGGGCTGCGATGATATTGCATCCAGGAAAGAAATTACTTTATCTGGATCATACGGACGAGCCACGGTATCATTGATACCCATAAATGAAGCTCCTGCGAGTCGAATATAATCCCGAAAATTCTCTTCATGCCGCTGCATCACATCTCCGAAATCCTGAGGCGCGGGAGTCATTGTTCCCATCGAAATCAGTTCTGCGGAATAGTCTGGAAGACCATCCGTATTGTTGACTACATAATACCGTGCAACATTATTTTTCCGATACGTTTCATGTATGGTTTCCATACCGAGAACGGCCAGAGTCCGGCCGTGTTTATCTTTCTCAAATCGAAGATCCAATAATTCAGCCAGCCGTGGATCTATCAATTTCCCTTGAATGAGTTTTTGTACCCCATATCCGAGCAATGAGTCCCATGCATACGCCTGCATGACAAACTGGTGCGACGGGTCAGGGTATTTTTCCATCATACGTTTCCGAAACTCTTCGGGCTGTTGAGGATCGATTATCGGAATAATTTTACGTATGAATTGTTGGAACGGTCTGTTTTCCATAAGGGAGTATTATACACCCAAAATATCAAGAGTATCAAAGAAATCAACGGAATTGTTTAAGCATACCGGTACCTACATATTTCTTGATATTTCGTACCAACGAATGAAATCCCTCTCCGGTAAATGATGCGTCATACAAAGACTGATCACCGCGGAAAAACATGACGAGATAATCTATGTGTTCCAGCTGTGATGCATAAGAACCATATTGAGAGTAATCTATTCCCGGATTCAATGCTCGAATAACTTCGCGTGTTCTGTATTCCGTAAAACCTTCCATGAGTCCACCCAGTCCAGCAAGAACTGGTGTAGTGTGGGGGCGGGCAGTATAAATACCCCAACGGCGCTGTTGTCTGTATAAGTCGACTTCTTTGACCGGTTTCGTTTGATCAAGTCCGGTAAGCCAGAATTCCCGGTAGTCCACCGAATGCCACAACTCATGAGTCCCGACCAATTGATAATATAGATCCCGTTTGCCTGTGCGGGAAGCTAATGTTTCGACCGCTTGAGCATTGATAAGAGAATGTCTGTTGGGAAGGGATAAACCTACTGCGTTTTTGAGCCAGGGAAGCTCATACTCTTGGGTTGCGCGTTGGTATACATCCTGATCTACGATATGCAGCCGATCGGCTAAATCAGAAGGTAACGAATATCCTTTTCGTTGTGCAATTGTACTCATAACCTCCAAACAGGGAGCAAAAAGCCGTTCTTTTTCTGTGGTATCTAATACTTCATTCCATTCTGTCGGAAGGCGATCTGTCACATTGAATTTACTCCGCATTTCAGCCTGAAAACGATCCGGCTGTGCTGGAAAGATATACCTGTTTTTGCTGATTTCCATATAGTTTATTGAACTTAATTAATTTATTTACATATTGACTACTGAAAAAGTATATGATACCATATGAAAGTTAAATGTATGACACTATCATACTATGAATATTGAAACAGGTTTTTATAACAATCCGCTATTGAAAGAAGTTAACGGTCGCCGGGTAATCCCGACCATTATTTCTGATATTGACGGCACAATCAACCATGAAGAGCTGCCCGAAGGAGAGCGTCTTGGCAGCATTTCTCATGCTACAGAAGCATTCGCTCCCTGGACACGTGAAGGGTATAGTATCTCACTTATGTCCTCACGTACGCTCCCTGAAATCCAGGCATATGCAGATCAGCTGTCAGTCAACGGATATGCTATCGGAGAAGACGGAGGGATTATTGCTTTGCCGTCAACGATGACTGAACAGAATATAAATAAACTACATGAAGCAGGGATTCAGACGGCCTCCTTTGACGGTCGGAATGTGGTCCTCACCTCAGCGACACCAGTTGACACCATAGCAAAAATTATGCGCGAAGTTGAAGAGGAAAGCGGTAAACCTATTGTATCTACTGTCACATCCTCAGCTGAAGAAATGCAGCAAGCCGCCGGACACCACAGTCTCGAGATGGCACAAGCCAGTATGGTGAGACTTGCATCAGCCTATGCAGTAGATGTAGACGAAGCGCAGCATGCACTACTCCAAGCACGTATGGCAGAAGTTGGTATCAGGACATTGGGTGGAACATATGACAAAGTGATTCAGTTTTTCGGTACCACTCCCGATGGAAAACCAGCCGATAAAAGCGCAGCACTTCATATGCTTGATAGAATCATTGCCATCACACAAAATGTTGACGGAATGTTGCCTATCGTTTGCGGGAATGCAAAAAACGATATCCCGCTTTGGACCATGGCTCTCAAAATGGGCGGAAAAGCGGTACTTATACCGAAAGAAGACGGCACGCCATATATCGCAGAAGAACAAATTCCTGACGGTGTAATCCGTGCGACCAAGCCGGCGGGAGAAGGTATACACGAAGTTCTATCGCAGCAAGTAAAACCATGGCTGCAGTCTATATAATTTCACGATTATACTATGGAAAATAGACCACAGATTAAATATAACTCAGCAATTTTTCAGGAGCCGGTAAACGGGAAGTACGGCGAAAAAGCGGGCGGTGCTGCAGGTGTCGCGCTTGCTCATGCGCTCAATCTTCCGGGCGGAAGAGTCGTTGCTCCGCGCAACGGCACGCATGTCGAACCGGGTTATGCACATTACTTTTTTGACAAACCTGACGCACCCAATAATGACGTACTTCTTGAGACATTAAGTAATGACCGATGGCTTGATCATTTCAACGGAGTATTCAACGGAGAAGTGAATGAAGGACACTATTATGTCGCAGGAGATGTACTGCGTAAACTCGGTAAATTACATGCGTACATGGGACATTCATGGGACCGTGTGGTAGGAATGATGGATCCCGGAAGATCCGTGACATCAACACGTGAACAGGCTGAACTTGGGATTATCCAAAGCGCAAAAGCACTTATCGTGTCTACACAAGCGGAAAAAGATGGTATTGCAATTCAATACGCGGCAGATACCGGACTTACACCGGAAGAAATTGCCAATAAAACCCATGTTATCCCGCTTGGTGCTGATCATGAGAAATTCAATCTGGAACGTGCTTCACAGCTCAGAGGTCCCGCCCGTGAAAAGTATTTGGGATCAGAGTTCGGAGATGAAAACAATGTTGTATTTTATACATTAGGTAGAATGTCTGGACAAAAAGGACACCTTGAAGCAGTACAGTCTGTAGCCGATGTTCTTCAACAATGTCCTGACTTGCCAATCTCACTTTCGGTCATTGGTGGTCCATTAGAAGGATCTTACTACAATGAAGTAGAAGATTTCTACAAAGGTCTTGATCCGCAAATCCAACGCCGTATACTTTTCCATGGTGCTTTGCCTGCAGATCATGCTCATGCATTTGGTGATGTTCTCCTTGGACCGTCCACATGGGAAACATGGTTCTTGTCAATGACAGAAGCTATGGCCTGCGCTAAACCGGTCGTCGTTTCTGATATTCCGCAAATGCCAATTTTAAATCAGGTAGCAAAAGAGGGAGGAATTTATGTCCCACGTACTGATATTAATCAATGGAGCAATGTAATTCACCAATTAGCAGTGAATCCTGGGATGAGAGAAGAGCTTGGAAGGATGAATATGAATACTGCTCTTGGCTACACCTGGGAAAAGACTGGTGCACAACTCGAACAAGTGCTACAATCTATTCAGTAAGTATACTTTTACCAATTCATTCTTTGCTCAGTATGAAAACCAATGACGTACGGGATATTTGTTATGATTTGAGTGTCAAAAACCTTCTCAGCAACACGACAGAGTATGGGATACTTGCCGCAGCCCCCAAAGGAAAAGAGACTGAAGCCAAATTCTATACGTCATTATTCAGCCGGGATGTCGGGGTATGTACACTTGGAGCACTGGAATCGGACAATGATGATCTCATCGATGCTGCCAAGCGGGCGCTGATATCGCTCACCAAAGCGCAATCCGTTCGCGGTCAATTTCCTCATTACTTCCGACCTGAGACCAATACGGTCGAATGGTGGATGCCCAATACCATTGATGGCACCATCTGGTGGAGTATTGCCGTACTTGAGTACTACAAAAAAACAAAAGATGAGGGATTTTACAACAAAATGAAGCCGCATCTTGAGAAAGCATTTACCTGGCTGACATACATGGACACGAACAACGACAACCTTCTCGAACAAGGAGATGCAGCAGACTGGGCAGATGAAATGCCGAGAATGGGGCTTGTGTTGTATACCAATACCCTCTGGTACTGGTTATTGAAGCTCAAAATCGAAGTCGAGAAGCGAAATGATTTGAAAGACTTGCGGGATAAAGTATATGAAGGTTTTAATACCATGCTGTGGGTACACAAAGGGAGTGACAATAACCTCAATTATGTCCCTGACAATGACTACATCAAAAACAGTGCATTTGCAAAATGCATGATCGAATGGACCAACAGCCGCGCGGTATATCTTCCGTACTATCTGGGTTATGTCTCACATAAAGTATTTGAGATGCGCTGTGATGTGTACGGCAATGTTCTTGCGTGTCTGGTGGGACTTGCTGATGAAGAAAAAGCAGAGCAGATCACTGACTTTATCATCCGGTCTGACTGTAATAAACCGTATCCTGTGAGATCTCTGTATCCTCCGATCTATCCCAATGAACCGGACTGGAAAGAATATATGGCAAAAGGCCGTCAGAACTATCCTTGGCAGTACCACAACGGCTCGGTTTGGCCATACATCGGCGGTTTCTGGGTCAAATGGCTCGCAAAATACAACAAAGAACTAGCGAAGACCGAACTCACCGGACTGGCAGAGGCCAACAAAATCAATGACTGGGAGTTTAATGAATATCTCCACGGTCAGACAGGTGCCCCGATCGGAATACCGTACCAGTCATGGAATATGGGTATGTATATCGCAGCCTACAAGGCCGTAAACAGCTCATCTTGATATCAGGAGAGAATACCGGCACCTTCAGACGGGACAAACGGAATATATTCCAGTCCAGGTCCGTATGCGTCATCGAGCATTTCTTTGAATGTATTCATATGGCTGTTTTTGACCAGAGCGAGTGCTATCGCCGAGAATCCGCCACCCATATTACGCATACCCACTACCCCCTCTATCAATCGGCCTTGCGTGACAAGCTTGGTAAGTTCGGGTGTTTTAGCATCAAGTTCATACAACTCCAATGCGCTTTTCCCGGAGTCGGTGAGGATCCGTCCGAATGTCTCAATTTCTCCTGCCTCAAGCGCCCGAACAGCGTCCAAAACCCGCTGGTTTTCGTAAACGATGTGTTCCACTCGTTTTCTCATCTCAGGATCCAATTCCTCAAGTTTCTGACGGCAGGATACAAATTCAGCAACGGATACCTGTCGAAGGGAAGAGACTTCTTTTCCCAACATATCAGCCAATATCGGAACGCTTTTCTCACAAAGAGCACGACGTGCAGGATACCCGCTTGTCCCGAGATTGCGCTTCACATCTTTATCCACTATGACAACAAATGACATATCATGAGCGGAGAGATCAATCGGGATCTGTTTCATCTCAGAAATGGGCATGTCACCTTCGGGTTGAAAATCCAGAAAAAGCAAATGATCTTTTTGACACAAACCTGAAGAAGCCTGGTCTAAAAATCCGCAGGGGATACCGATCAACTCACCGTTTTCTGCTTTCTGACACATATGAGCCTTCTTTACCGGATCCATTTCTATGCCAAAGAGTTGCATTATCCCCGTTGCCAAAGATAGCTCAAGTGCAGCCGAGCTGGACACGCCGCCTGAGCTTGGGACGTCACTTTGTATAAGAATGTCCATTCCGGCAATTTCCGGTTTTACCTTCATGATTTCACGAAGCACACCTTTTACATAATTCAGCCAGTTTCCATGTTCACCTTTTTTCATGTCATCGAGTGAAAATTCGACGGGGTCGGCAGCATATCCATGAGATGCTATCCTGATCAGCCGATCATCACGTCTTGAAAGGAGGGTAATTGTATTGCGTGAAATTGCAGCAGCAAGAGCATAGCCATTGTTGTAATCCGTATGATTTCCGATAATTTCAGCCCGTCCCGGCGCTTGAGAGATAACTTGTGGAGATGCACCATATAAAGTGCTAAAACGTTGACGGAGACTCTCTAATTCATGCATGGATGTAGAATGAAATTTATAATGTGCGGTCACGGGTATATCCGTAGTGAAGAGATCTGGTATCAGGATCAAAACCCATAACCATATGCCCCCAATAATCGTCATTCGGATGCTGTAGCCATGTGACGGGCACTCCCGTGAGCAATTGCTGAATATCCGCACTGTCTGCCCTCACCAAACCGCCTCCCATTATGATGGAGGTCACGTCGCCCGTTTGTAGTTCCTCATATATTTCAGGCGGTAATTTCCGCGGAATATACACGCCTGAATGTGTCCTGGAGTGTTCGCTTCGGAACATCCGGAAACCGTACGAGGATTCACACAAGCCGACAAATGCAAAATTCGGCAAAACGCCGCTTGTGTATACATGTTCATTGACTGATGACACACCTTCTTCGAGTACCCGTGCTTCCTGAAAAGTGCTTAAGATCCGGTGATAGTTATCCGGGACAATGTGAAGAGGTCTTGTTTGTTCAACCGGAATACCGGCTGCAAGTTCGATTTTCAACATAAATGGATACGGAGAATGCACTGTTATAAAAGTACATTCCTGTAGTACATTTTACACCAATTTTTAATTGTATGATACAATAATCAATATGGATCAAAGCCCGTTCTATCGAATCAAATATCAGAACTCTCAGCTTCAAATCATCCCACAGTTCGGTTGCAATCCCCATATCCTTATTCTCAACGGTCAACAAGTCCTTGACGGGAATGAAGATCTTGAAAAGGTAAAAGCAGATTATCTCTGTAAAGGAGATTTTCTTGCTCCTTTCCCAAATAGAATTTGTGATGGATTGTATACATTTGAAGGTACGGATTACCAGCTGTTTCCCAATGAAAATGATCGAAATCATGCACTACACGGTTTCCTCATGAAGAAGTCTTTTAAATTAATTGCAACCGAAGAGACAGAAGAGTATTCTGCATCAACATTTTCAACAACAATTGTGAAAGGTGAATTTCAGGGATATCCGTTTGACCTGGAAATCCAAATCACCTTTCTATTGAAAGAAAAGGAACTGGAAATCCGGATGACCGGTACAAATATCGGGACTCAAAACGTACCGTACGGCGTCGGTTGGCATCCATATCTGCGGACAGACAAGAAGATTGATGAGTGTATGTTGAGAATACCTGCCAAAAGCGTATTGGAAACGAGTGTGGAGAAGGAACTGATCCCGACGGGCGATTATCTTCCCAACAGCTTCGGCTACGAACCGAAACAAATTGGAGATATGCAGTTCGATACCTGTTTTGTCGAATTAGTTGACCACAAAGTCCGCTTTGAGAACATTGAACTTTTTATGGATGACTCCATGAATTTTATTCAAAGTTATACGCCGGATGATCGCATGTCCATCGCAATCGAACCGATGAGCTGTGCACCCGATGCATTCAATAACGGACTCGGATTGATCATCCTAAAACCATCCGAACAAGTGACGCATACATTCGGTATACGGATTGTCTAAATAAGACATTTTACATTCCAGTATAATATACGGAACGCACTATTAATTTTTCATATCAATATGAATAGAGACGAGCTTACACAAATAAAAAATAATTTTGTTGCCGAATTAGAAAAAGGAGCACAAGGGATACAAGGTTCTCTCCCTTTTATAAAACATAATCTCTCAACCGCATCTCTTGTCGAACCGAACGGAATTTTTCAAACACTGGTAATCGGAGGAAGTTTTTACCAAAAGGCTAAAATGAAAAAGATAAACGGGAATATCCAGATTATCGAACATGATCAGGGTCCACAGCCTCCGTTCCTATCCAAACAGGATCTTATGACATTCGTCGAAAATCATATTGATCCGGAAGTCAGCATTGTTGCACTCAATTTTGCATATCCGATGACTCCGGTATCACGGGACGGGATACTTGACGGAAGACTGCAATCAGGATCAAAAGAAAATACATTTGACGGACTGGTAGGGGAGAATGTCGGAGAAGCAATTGAGAAATACATGATGGAAAAGGAAAACAGAACAATCCGCGTATCAGCTGCAAACGATACAATCTGTCTTTTGCTTTCCGGTCTTATTCATCATGATTGGGACGGTATTGCGGCCGGGATCGTCGGTACGGGATTGAACTTTGCCATATTTTTGGATCAGCATACGACTGTCAATCTTGAATCGGCAGCATTCAACAATTTCCCGCAGTCAGAAGCCGGAAAGCAGATTGATCAGGAATCTGCTGCACCCGGAGACGCCCTTTATGAAAAAGAGATTTCAGGTGCTTATCTCTACAAACATTTCAATTATGAAGCTCAAAAAAGAGGTCTTGAAATCCATGAAATCGAATCTACCAAAGAGCTTGAGGTTCTGATTCGTGATAAAAATCCGGAAATTGCCAAACTCGCACGTGAAATTCTTGATCATTCAGCTTCTTTGGTGGCAGCTCAAATTGCCGGAATCCTAGAATTTTCCAAACGTGATCTGGTGTTTATCATGCAGGGAAGTCTTTACTGGAAAGGACATAACTACAAAGAAATCGTAGAACAGCTCGTCACCGAACTCTGTCCGGAATACAAAGCATCCTACGAAAATGTCCTGCACAGCGATCTTTTCGGCGCAGCCAAACTGGTAGGGTGACATAGGGATTGAAAACTTTCTGACATGTGATACTATATGCAAAGTTAGAGATTCATCCCGAAAATGGCTGAAAAAATATCTGCTCCTGCTGTAGTTAGAAAAAACAAACATATTCAGATTCAAACGGCTATACCACATGAGTCCGGACTGGTATTTCATCCCGATTTTTTTAGTTCGGTATCAGCTTCTTCAGTTTTCCCGGATGTAGCACTTCATGAGTTGAAAGCACAAGGTGTTCCCGTAATAGATCCTGATCGGAAATTAATAGATTTAAAAAAAATTACCACTGCAGGCGGTCTCACCGGAGGCGGAGGAAAAGCTGCAGGCTCAGAAGCAGAAGCCAATGCGAGATATGCTGAAGATGCTCTCAATAACGGATACGGGGAACATAGGGCAATCTCTGTCATTCTAAATACTCCTCAGCCGCTGCCGGAACCATTATGGTCGGCCTTTAATTTCAGACAAAAACCTTCATATGATTTGCATACCTACCCAATACCCCGTGATGCAAGCGGAGAGCCTCTGACATACAAAGATCTGTATCTTGCATACGAAAACGATGAAGAATGGCAGAAAGAACAGCTACAATTGTTAAGACGCGCAGGAAAAGCAATAGTACTCACGCACTTCTGGCATGGAAGGCTGATGCAGGAGATCACTCAGGAAGCTCGAAATGAAGGTCTGGACGTGATGACCTTGGCACGAAACCACTCCATAGATTTGGTCACCGTAGAGAAACAGGATCCGGAATATTTTACGGATAATTATCTTGATCCGGACAACCGGGAACTGACTACATTCCGTATGCAGAAAGAAAAGGAGAACGCCGTTCTTGCCGATTTCAATGTCTTTACCACCGAAGAAGAAGCCCGTGCTGCTGCAGATGCGCACGACGGAATCGACGGCTTTACGAAAGAATCATTTTTAGACAAAGCAATCGTTCTGCCTATTGTCGTCGAGACCGATAAATATCATCCTGAACCGGAATATAAAAAACATATCCGTGAACAGGCATTTGAAAGACACCTCAAACCGTTGGGAGCACTACCCGAAGATGAGTATTGGGGGTGTTTTGTACGACGAGACTGGAAAGAAAAAGGGTTGGATATTCTTCTTGAAGGATATGTAGAATGGATGATTGCCAAAGGCCAGCAAGGTGCTGATCGACTCCCGAACCTTGTTATTGCGGGCGGCCTCAATTCCAAGCCGGGAAACTCAACTATGGAACGGTGGGCGGATGACCTGATTGCGTCATTGCCACAATGGCTCAGACGAAAAATTTTCAATATTAAATATGCTATTCCCAATGAAGAAGCGTATGCCCTCAAATCGGTCGCGATTTACGGTTCACCTGAAGAGACACTCGGAATCGCACAGATCGAAGACCGAGCAGGCGGCGTACCAGTTATCTTGAATCAAAATGCAATGGGACACAGAATTCATCCTCAGGACGGAACCGTATTTTTTGATCACCATTCACCGGGCTCCCTGCATCAGGCGTTCGAACAGATGCTTGATTCCAATATCAGGCGTGCAGTCGCCAATGCCGGAATAGATATGTCGCAACAGTTCTCACCACAGGCAGTTACTTACTCTCTTTTTTCTCAATTAAGAGAGAAAAATAGTGATTTCTTTTCGCAATAATATATACCGATGATCATGTTTTATGATATGATCATAACTATATATCATTTCATCTTTCTCACCTATGAGCGACATCACCCAAAAAGGTTATGATCTGGCAGTTGAGTACCTCCTTCAAAATCAAACAGAATACGGAATGGCAGCCGCCAAACCTACAGGAGACATGGAAAAAGGTACCTATGCATCTTTGTTCCCGCGGGATATCGGCGTTTCGACGCTCGGGATGCTAGCGTCTGATAATGACGATTTGATAGCTTTAGCCAAAAAATCCCTCGAGAATCTGCTCCCTGCCCAATCTGAACGAGGACAGTTTCCTCAGAATTTTGTACCTGATAAAAATGAAATCCATTGGTGGATGCCGGGAACCATTGATGGAACGCTCTGGTGGAGTATTGCTTTTCTTGAGTATGTGAAAAAAACAAATGATCAGGAGTTTTACACCAAATACAAAGAAAGACTGGAACGGGCTTTCAACTGGCTGATCTTTCAGGATACCAACAACGATAAATTGCTGGAGCAGGGAGAATGTGCAGGCTGGGATGACGAGATGCCCCGGCAGGGAACTGTCTTGTATACGAACGCACTCTGGTACTGGCTGGTCAAGCTGCGTATCGAAGTCGAGAAACGAACGGATTACGAGCAGCTGAGAGAACGTATAAACGACGGAGTCAATTCCATGCTCTGGGTACACAAAATCGATGACCGCGGCCGTGACTATATACCGGACAATCCGTACACCCGCTCTGTTGTGTACGCTGGAACTATGATCGAATGGGTGAACTCACAGGTGGTGTTTCTCCCATATTATCTCGGATATTCCTCCCATCGGTCTTTTGAGATGCGATGCGAAACATACGGCAACATTTTAGCTTGTCTTACCGGTCTTGCCGATGAAAAAAAAGCCGAACAAATTACCGATTTTATCCTTAGATCAGGCGTTCATCTACCGTACCCTGTCAAAGTTATGTACCCGCCGATCTATCCCGGTGAGCCTGACTGGAGAGCCTACATGGCAAAGGGCCGTCAGAACTATCCGTGGCAATATCACAATGCCGGTATCTGGCCGTATGTCGGAGGATTCTGGGTCACCTGGCTTGCGCAGTACAACAAACAAACGGCACAAGAACAACTTGAAAAGCTGGCAGAAGCCAATAAAATCAATGACTGGGAATTCAACGAATACCTGCACGGTCAGCTCGGAACGCCACTCGGCGTACCGCGCCAGTCCTGGAATATGGCTATGTACATCAAGGCGTATAAAAGTTTTTGAGATAAATAATAACTCATGAGGGTGAGCGAAATAATAAAAATTTTCGAGAGAGTTGTGTCTGAGCACAGTGACACGAATGCGAGTTAACTCTCACGTAAAATTTTTTGTTATGAGCAAACCGAATAAAAACCTGAAATATGAACATCAAGCACTTCACAAACCATGACGAATCATCAGCACACGTCGCACAATATATCTTTGACCGGATACAAACCAAAATAGGGGAGAGCGGTACATTCGTACTCGGTCTCGCAACCGGAGCCAGCCCGAAACTTATGTATCAGAACCTCGTCCGGCTTCTCGGAGAATCCGAACTAGATTTGTCAGGACTTCATACATTCAACCTGGACGAATATTATCCCATCAGACAATCCCATCCGAACAGTTATTTCCAGGAAATGTACCGATCATTCTGGAAACCGCTGAATGAGCTCAATCCGACATTCGAAATCCCGAATGGGCATATCCTGAACGGTGAGAACCCGAAACCGGAATTTGAATGCAGAATATATGAAAAAATGATAGAAAAAGCAGGAGGTATCGATTTCCAGGTTCTGGGACTGGGCGTAAACGGCCATATTGGATTCAATGAACCGGGTTCGTCAGGTACAAGCCGCACCCGTATGATTGACCTGACTCCGGAGACCCGTGAAGCAAATAAGATATATTTTGGGAATGACCTTGAAAAGGTACCAACCAATGGGCTCACGATGGGTATCGGAACAATTCTGGAATCAAAAGAAATTGTAATGATCGTAACCGGGGAAAAGAAACGTGATCTTTTTCAAAAGCTGGAACAACGAGATACTCCGACAGAAGAAATCCCGGCTAGCTTTTTGCTGAATCATCCCAATACCACATTCTACAGTGATCTAGAATAATCGAGGCTGTTCTCGTGATACAATAAATAAATGATAAAAAAGGCCCAAGACTTTCTACATGATCCGACGAGTATTCATGTACTCATAAATACCTTGGGCAATTATCTCAACGTTGCGTTTACGGCATTCTTCGCACTTATTTTAGTACGTATTCTGTCCCCGTCGCAGTACGGCGTACTGAGTGTCCTTCTGGGAATCGCATATGTTTTAGCCAATGTCCTTGAGTTCGGGACAACTGCTACAATTTATTCGACAGTCCCTGCGCTGTATGGGAAAAATAACAAACAAATGTATAGCTTCATAAAAAGCACCTTCTTCTTCCAATCCATTTTTGCCGTGACAGTAATAACGATTCTTTTTCTCACGTTTCCGTGGCTTGACAGGGTATTTTTCAAAACGGGTGCTCCGTTGTGGGAGTTGTATTTGACAGCCATTTCGGTGCTTCTTTTCATCTGGCAAAATTTCCTGACCAATATCCTGTTTGCTGCAAAACGATTTTTGCGCGCAAATTTGTATATAAACGCTGCAAATGTTGTTAAAACTGTATTTGTTCTGGCGGCTGCGTATTTCGGAAGTATCAATGTCGGGATCGTTATTTTTGCTTTTGGAGTACTCGGGCCGGCTACATTCTTCTTGCTTATGCTGTGGCGGAATATGCCACTTATGACGGATATGAAACAGGCTTCTATCCGCAAAGAAGAGGTGAAATTCAGCTATACGATGACCTATTTTGTCGCATCACAGTTCTATAATCTGGGCCTACGCATGGATTTGTTCCTCCTTTCTTTCTTCGGACTGCGGGAACAGGTCGGATACTACGGTCTGGCACAAAAAATCATTCTCACCATTATTGCCTCCATAATCAGTATTTCACAAGTTCTTTCACCCCGTTTCGCAACAATTTCAAACAAGACCGAAGCACGGAAACAAATAAAAACCGGGCTCATCTACATGATGATCCCGACTGCGATATTCATTGCGTTATACTTTACACCGGAGGTTATTTTCCGATGGGTATTTACCGATCAATTTAAAGAAACGGCTGCAATCACGCATATTCTGGCAATTCCGTTTATTCTGAATGCACTCGGAACGATCCCGAACCTCTTTTTATTGTACACAGTCAAAAAACCGGGATATATTCTGCTTTCCAATGTAATATTTTTCCTGATTATAACGATCGGGTCCTATCTACTTATTCCTCAAAAAGGGATGTATGGACCGCCATATGCGATATTTACGGCATTTATTGCAGCAGTCGGTATCCAGGCTGCCGTGGTGTGGAAGGAAATTTATTCTTCGGGGAAAAATGAAGGATCAAGCAAACTCGGAATAGCTGACTGATCTCGTACACCCACACACATACGCAGAAATTCGATCCGTGACTGAAGCGTCGCAGAAAGCTGAACAAATCCATCCAGAAATTTTTTGGTATCGGACTCAATATTGGGATGCGGATGACTTGAAAGAATATGCGGCCGCTGTCCTTGTATCTGCGGAGGAAGCATCTCAAAAAGAAGCCAGTCATGAGGCCGGCACATAGCATCTTCCTGATATTGATACTTTTCTGCATACCAGCAGGCAATTCTTTTGACACCACCGTCCCATGGCTTAGCCACATCGATTCCGGAAATATACTGCAATCTGTCTCGCTCTGCCGGTTTAACCACCTGCAGCCGTGAGAAAAAAGGATCGATATAATAAAACGCCCTCGTTCCTCGCGAGAGGCCGTTGGGTATTTCCAGTTTTACGGGTGATTCGAAGTACGGTGAAGAATTCTGTTTGAAACGTACATGCGGTATTTGCTGTGCCGCAACTTCATCAAGAATATCAAATTGAGAACCAACCTGTCCGGCAAAAACAGAATATTGATCAACAAGCTCCGGGACAGCTCGGCTTTCTATAGAATAGGCGCTGAATGTGGACATACGAAATTATATCCCATAATATACAGAAGTCAATTCTTTTCCCAAACTTCATAGGTTAAATCGCGGACAGAGTATTGAGCTTTCCTGACATAATCCTGATTGCTGAGATACCGGACATAAGGTATTCCGTGAATATCAGCCGTATAGGGGACGACAACAATGCGCTCATGCGTCGCATCCTCTTGGATTTCTGACGAAAGCGGAAATAGGGGAACACTAGGGATATAGTATTTCATTGGATCTGCCGAAGAGGGGACCATATAAACCGGATACCCGAGTCGGCTGACATTCTCTGACAGGGTTTTCCAATCCTCTCGATGAAATGAAGGATTGAGGAGGTATACCAAAGACCACACGGTAAATCCGAAGAGGAGAACAACAGGAATAAATGATATCTTTTGTTCTTCGAGTCGCGGTCGTACAAGATAAAAACCGTATCCCACAAGCACACTCCAGAATCCGATCACATACTGAAACCGAAAATATTGAAGCAAGGGAGAGATGAAGGAAAATATGACTCCCATCAGAAGCGGTGTACCTATAAAATACAAAAGCATCCATTTGATACCATCCGGATCTTTTTCTTTTTTAAATTTCCCGAATGCAAGCATGGTCATGAGTCCGGTAATCAGCATCCAGCTTCCGGCTAATGCAAAATAAAGTATTTTCGGCTCAAAACTGATTCTTCCCGAGGTGAATTTGATAGGGATGAGAAACAGATTTTTAAACGTCACAGTACCCAACACCAAAGACCAGTTTTTGACAGATTCAAGAGCAGCAATCGAACCTGTATACTGCGTATAAAGCAGCGGAAATACGAGCGTGCATACAGCAAAAAACATTGCAATTGAGGACAGGAACAAATGGTATTTTTTCGTATACAAGAGATAAAGCAGCACGGCAGCTATATAGAAAATACTCGCATAGAATGTCAGAAAAAGAAGACCAAATGACAGATGATACCAAAGTGATTTATGCAGTATGCGTTTGTTCCGGATAAATACCACGAGATAGTAAAAATGAAAAGCAACCAAAAAATTCACCGCCGCATACATCCGCGCTTCCTGAGAGTAATAAACCAGGAGAGGATTGAACAAAAAGAAACCCGCAGACCACCACGCAGCCTGTGATCCGGCAACCGTTGCAGGAAATAACAGCTTTGCTGCTTTGTACACATACCATCCAGCCGCGACTGTCAGGATGACACTCGGTATCCGAAGTGAAATCTCAGAATATCCGAATATATTCGTCCAGAGATCCATAAAAAGATAATAGACGGGCGGGTGAAAGTCAGCAGGGGAGAACTGGGTGACGATCTGCCAGAATGAATATGTTTTTACCGTGACTGCCGTGGTTGCCTCGTCAAGCCAGAGCGATTGGTCGAGATGTATGAGGCGGATGAGGAACGCGACGACAAGAAGAATGTATATATTGTATTTTTTGAAAAACCGCGACATCTTATATTCATTGTAGCAGATTTACTCCTCATGGCAGAATATCCTATCCAGAATACTATCAAAATTATTTATGTTCCTTTTTACTTAATTTCTCCTGTACGTGAATAATTTTCTGGATTATTGATGTTGGTACACTTTGATCATATCTAATTTGGAACGTTTTACTACCGGTTTTATATCCTTTTTCTTCAAGTTCTGCACGTATCTCGCTTTGCAGTTGACCTTCCCAGATTTCAAAGCCAATGTGTTGTTTGTAAACATCAAAACCGACAATCCATCGTTGTTGCTTGTAATATGGCTTGCCATAACCGATTTTTTCTTCAGCATTTGGCAATACCGATTTCACTACCGCTCGAATTTCATGCAAATGAGAGTGAGCTTCTTTTGGAGCTGCCGAAATAAATTCATCAACGTTTGTAACAGAATAATTTGTCATCGGTACGTGTTATAAATGCAGAATTGAAAATAAACTGTACGTGTTTGAGGTTTGGAGCGGAGTACGGGACTCGAACCCGTGACCTTCTCTTTGGAAAAGAGACATTCTACCAACTGAACTAACTCCGCAGGTCGTGATTATTATACCAAATGTTTTTGGCGCAATAAAGCATTTTGGGAGGCAAAATACGTCACGATATCACAATACGCCTCATACGTCTTCTCAAGAGACCTGACACTGACCCATTCAGACGCCGTGTGATCACCGCCTCCTATCGGCCCAAGACTGATCACCGGGATCTGAAGTTCATGCGCGAACCGGTTTTCATCCGCGACCGATGCTGCATATCCCGGTCGGGTGATATATCGGGGAAAAATATCCTGCTCTAAAGCGTGGATATATCGGTCACTCCTATCTACCTGATACGCTTCCATAAAAGGCGTAGCCCGATCCTGAAGTCGTACATTTGCCTCGATTTCGGCATGCTCCAGGATATCCCGGCAGATCGAGAGCACCTCATCACTTGTCACACCCGGGACAGTGAGCACATTGGCTTTGATATGAGCATACGCGGGGATACTGAAGGAGTCTGTGGTGGAGGATAGGTGATAGGGGATTATCTCGACTGATCCAAGCTCCCTGTGACGGGTAAAACGTACTATTTCCAGCGTCTGGACGGCTATTGCAGCCTGCGCAATGGCATTTACCGCGACATCGGACCTTGCGGCATGCGCAGTCCTTCCGACAATATCAATCTCCATCACAAAACGTCCTTTCCGGCCGTAGTTTACGGCAAAATCCTGCTTCTCATTGTAGATCTGTCCGCTTTCGGCGGAAATAACAAATCCCACATCTTGGAAAAAATCGGATTGTACCAATACATGTGACCCGAGAGAGATATTCTCCTCATCGACCCCAAACGCGAGCTTCATGGGTAGATGATGCGCATGTGCATACCGTGCGGCACGGAGAACCGCAGCGATCCCTCCCTTCATATCCGCTACTCCCAGACCGCGTAGGATATCTCCGTCACGGCGGACAGTAAAAGGATCCTGTGACCAGTACGGATCAGGCGGGACGGTATCCATATGGCCGTATAGACACATATACTCATCTGCCGTGCCGATTGTTGCGACGATATTGTCGCGTCCATCGCCTGCAGGTATCTTTCTCACCTCAGCGATAGGTCGAAGATATTCATAGATAAAATTGCCAATCTGCTGCTCTTTGGGAAACACTGAAGGTATTGCAACCAGTTTCTCAAGAAGCGGTATGACCTCGTTCATAGTCTTTCCTCTCTAACTGATGACGCAAATTCGTCTGAAAGCCAGTGCTCAAGATCTCCGGACTGCATGTTCTCCCGTTCGACAGCATCCTGCACTCGTTGAGCGTCATTGCCTTCTACAAGCAATGAATTGATCTCTTCAATCATCCCATCGGACTCAAGCCCTCTAGAACGCAATCCTTCAACTGCAAGTGGTGTCAAAACCTCCACATAATCACCCGCGCACACACCCCGCCTGCCGATCGGTGTTGCCAGTCCGTGTGTCGCGACATGTTGAAGCAATTGCAAAAGCCCTTGAGGGTGCGTGTCATCCACAGCGAGTGTCGATACAACTGCCTCAGGTTCTTCAAAACCGCAACGTGCCGCATAATATGAAAGTCCGAGCACAAACGAATTCATCGCCTGCATACGCTGGAGTCTCGTGGGAAGATCCATGACCCTCATTTCTATAGAAAACGCCGAACTGTCATTGGCATGATCCGGACGTGGACGTACCATCCAGTAAATCTGATGAGGCTCCAGTGCATCAAACGGTGCATGACTGTTTCCGTTCTCACGCGCACGATACAACTCATGAGTATTGACATCCATCTCTCCCGTACGCAAACGTTCGTTTACCTCATCCGATACCGTTTGCAGCATCTCAAAATACTGGTCAATCGACTCAAGAGCGGGAGTTTCAAGAATTTGTGAAGGGAAAAAAGATGTAGCTCTCTCGTACTGGTGCATCCGTCTGCTTTGCTGACCTGTCGGGACGAGACCGTCCTGATACCGATAGGGAGATGAAGCTGACATAGCCAAAACAACCGGAGTCAATCCTCGAAGCATATTGTAAAGGCGAATGCCGAATTGTTCACCATTTCCCTCACGACTGACACCGATCACAATCTGCTGACTTGTCACATCCAGTAGATTGCGAGCCAATGTCTCAGATAGACTCGTCGTCCGATACCTTGACGGTTCATGCTGTGAGGTATCACGAAGGAGCGATGATCCGGCATACATTCTGCCACCCAAACGTTGTACGTTTTGAAGCAGTGCATGGGAATATACACCGAGCTGACTATTGAGCGCATCTGCATCACCCGCCATGCTTACCAGAAGTTCTACTATATCCCGCTGATTTACTTCAGGATCAAGTTCCAGATCCGTACTTGCGGATATAACATCCTGCGCATTCGCCCCAATCAGGCTGAATTCGACTTCATTGCTCACCATAGAGATATCTCCCGGGTAACAGGGAGCATGTGCCGGACATTGGCCGTGTTGTAATATTTCTGTTTCTATTCTTCCCATATAACTACCAACTTGGAAAGATTTTATTGTAGCTTCTTTACTTGAATAATCAATTTTTTCAATAAAATGTACAATATTTATAATATTTGTTAAAATATCAACATGATAACGGTACCTGAGGTCGTCCGGACCATAGTAAAAAACTCTCCATACCTGGCAGACGGGATATCCCGGGACATCATAAACCTGTCCGGGCTTGCCCGCGACATCCGGAGTGAAGTAGAGAAGAAGACCATGAAAGACGTACAAATCGGTTCGATCATCATGGCGCTGAAACGTCTGCAGAAAGATATTCAAAAAACCGACTCGCTTGCCGTATTTCACTCATATCCTGAAATCATCGTGCGATCGAACCTATTTGAGATCACGGTGTTGAATAACGAAGAAACCATACAGAACCAACAGAGGTTGCTGCAGTACGCGAGCAATCATCCGGAATTTTTCTCCACCATAACAAGTGGCGTATTTGAAACAACCATTATCGCAGGCACCGAAGCGAGAGAAACCATAAGTCTTTTATATGACAAAAAGCACATAATCGCCGATCTGGACGAGTTATCTTCCATCACAATCAAGTTCTCAAAAGACATCATCGACGTTGCAGGAGTGTACTCGATGATCCTCAAAACCCTGGCCTGGGAAGGGATACCGTTTACGGAAATCGTATCCACATACTCCGAACTCACGATCATCGTCAAAAATGCATACGTCACTCAGGCTTTTTCATTGATAAAAGATGTATTTTCTCCTTAAACCAAAAAAAAATCGCCCCGACTTTTGCAAGCAAGGGCGACTGTGATTTTGTTCGTTAAATAATGATCTTCACGAATTTGTATGACTCAAGATATCGGTCTCCTTCACCGGTTGTATCTTTAAAATATTTATACAACCAGTCATCAGACTCAATCTGTGACATAAAATTCTTGAGAAGGGCGATTTTTTCAGGCATTTTCTTGGTGATATCCACTTTCACGTTCGGATACTGAGTTTCTGCGATGAGAACCTCAAGAAGAAAATGACCTTCAAGACCCTCTTTGTGATGCTCGGGGAAAAAAAGAAGATCACGACTATACGGATAAGCAGCATCAAGAGCAGCCTGACCGACGACGCGGTGATCTTTGTGAATATAATACATACCGCTTTGACGCTCAATGATGGCTTCAAAACCATTATGAGTCAAAAGAAGATCAGGTTTTAGTTTCCGGATAAAGTAACTGATACGCTCAGTCAATTGATTTTCATTATTGTGCACATACCCGTCCTTAAAGTCCAGAAAATGACAGTTTTCCCGGGGAATACCGACATGATCAAGCGCCTTCATCTGTTCCTCATGGCGGAGTTTTTTGAGAACTTCAGGATCTACGATAGTACCGCGGCTTCCGTTGGAACCGTCAGTCACGATAAGGAGATTGATGTTTTCAGGTTTGATCCATCCTTTTTCAATAGCAATAAGCATGGTGCCTGAAAAATAGTCTTCAAAGTCATCAGGATGGGCGACAACTGCAAGTATCCTCTGTTTCCCTTTGAGAATTGTTTGTACTTTAATATTGGCATTCATATCGGCAAAAAATACAATTTTAACCTGTCATAACAATATTTCATACACTATCATACATAATGATACAGTATTTTCTTTTGTTTGTCAAGTATGTATCAAGTGTGTATAATACCTGTGTATCCCGTTTGCTTTTGGATACATTGCAGCGTGTGTCATTGATCCTGCATTTGCCGCGGGACTCGATGATAATATGCATATCTTTTACAATCTGTAATAATCATCCCAGCTCCACTTAGTTGAAAGGAAAGAGAATCGTGTCAACTGATCCGAATGAAGTTTCTGATAGTGTAATTTGCAAGGAACCGATTGCAATATCCCATATTGCTCGCGACATCTCCGGTCTGACCGAGGATAAACTTCCGAGGAATATAAAGGATGAGATGTTGGCGATGCTCTGTCAGGGGCGCACCAGAATCCGTTACAGCCATCGTTGGGAGGAGCGGAACGCCGGCTCAAGTGCAGGGGTAGATTTCAGTGGTCATGTTTTTCAAGACAATGAGATCTACATGTTGGTGTACAGAGCAGTCATGATCAATAATGCTTTGCACTGGGAGCTCCAGGGGATTTTCAACCTTTATGAGCCTTTTCCATACCAGTGGTAGAAAGGAAGATGCATCTTGCAGATTGTATGGGCGGTCCGATATCTATCGGACCGCCCAGTATTCTTTTATATTATTTCTCCCAGCCGTGAGGTCGTTTGGTATACCAGTCAACCAATGACTGAACGCTATCTTTAAGCGTATGTTCTGGTTTCCAGCCGAGTACACGCTCTGCTTTCTCTGTGGATGCAATCATTTTCGCATATTCACCTGCACGCGTCTCTCCGGAGTCTACCTTGATAGAATTACCTGTAATTTCTTCTACTTGTTTGACAATTTCCATCACTGAGTTGCCAGTTCCGGTTCCCAGATTGATAATCTCACTTGATCCGCCTTTCATGAGGTATTCAAGCGCCAGAAGATGTGCCTCGTTGAGATCAACGACATTGACATAATCACGAATCGGAGTTCCGTCGGGAGTGTCAAATTTGCCGCAGGTGAGATAAAAAGGCTCGATACCGAGTGCACCCCGTACGGCATTCTGCATGAGATGGACTGACGGTTTTTTACTGTCCCCGATCAATGCATCATCAGTCGCGCCGCAGACATTGAAGTACCGAAGGATCACATAATTCAGCCCCTTAAGTTCGCCGTACCACCGGATCACTTTCTCAGACATAAGCTTGGATTCTCCATAAGGATTGGCAGGACGAGTCGGATGTTTTTCATCAATCGGTACATAATCAGCTTCACCATATACTGCACAGGTTGACGAAAAGACCATATGCTTGATATCACGATCAACAAATTGCTGAATAAAATTATGTGTTGCACAGGTATTGTTTGAAAAATATTTCCCAGGATCCTGCATGGATTCATTGACGCTGCAGCTTGCTGCATAATGCAGGACTGCATCAATTTCCGGCTCTTTTTCAAAGATAGGGGAGAGGTCTGAAGCTAAATCTGCCTCATAAATGCGGAGTTTACCTGCACCGTGCTTATCCTGCAGAAGTTCGAGCGGTTGCCGGAAACCGGTCGTAAAATTGTCAACTGCGGCAATTTCGTATCCTTTTGATAATAGAAGGTGTGTTGCGACGGATCCGATATATCCACCGGCCCCGGTGATGAGTACTTTTTTCATATGCGTATATTGTAGCAAAGAACTCAGTTCTTTCGTTTTCTTGCGACATGACGTTCACCGATGAGAATTCCTGCCAGTACGGTACACGAACCGATTATAAAAAAGATATCCGGATATTCACCTAGAAGTGGAATTGCGACAAATACTGCTGCAACGGGCATAAGATACGTAAAAATACCGACTTTTTGTGCCGACATTTTTGTCAGGGCAAAATTGTGAGCTGCGTATGCAAGTGCAGAGGAAAGAAATACGCCATATAAAATACCGATCCAGCTTTTGTCCGTTAGCTGGTCAAAATGCCAGCTCTCAAGCTCCATAACCATCAACGGAATAAAAGCCAAAGATCCAATAAAAAACTGAAACCCAGTAACGGTATACGGATGGACTTTCCCCGCAAGCTGCTTATTATCAATAGATAGCATAATACCGCCGATCATGGCGGCAACAAATGCCAGATTTCCGAGGAATGTAGACATGCCTGCCTGTTCGGTAAGTGTATGCAGCTGGGTTGATTTGATGATAGGAGCGAGAATAATAATCAGAGCTCCCAGGAGAGAGATAAACATCCCGCGGATAATCTGTGGATGCGGTTTTTCCTTGAGAAGCCGCAATGACAATACATACAGAACTATAGGACCGGTGGAGCTAATGATGGATGCATTAATACTGGGAGCCAGTTTCAAACCCAAAAAGAAAAATGAGACGTTCACGGCAATTCCCCAAAAGGCTCCCATAATCAGATGCCACCAGAGTTTGAGATTCATTTTTTTATAATGATGAAACGCAAGTGGAAGGAAAATAAATGAGGCTGAAAAAAAACGTATAAATGCAAGAGTAAACGGAGGAATATCATCCAGCGCATATTTGAAAATCGGTGATCCGGCGCCCCAGATAATATTTGCAATAATGATAGCGATAATTCCTGCCATGTATTTATGGTAGCATAGAACATTTGGTTCTATTGCGGGAATACAGGAGTTTATTTTCTCTTGTGATGAAGATATACGATCAGCTCACCGATGATCCCGGTCATAATAATTTGTATACCGAGGATAACAAGAAAAATCGCGTACTGCAAAGCCGGACGGCGATAGAGAAGTATTCCTTCAAATATCCGTTCGTACGTCACCCACGCCAAAGCCATTCCGCCGATCACAAATAAAATAGCACCGATACTGCCAAAGAAATGGAGCGGCCTCTCAGCAAATTTATAGAGAAAATATGCAGAAACCATATCAATCATCCCGATAAACAGTTTTTTGATACCGTATTTTGATTTACCATGAAGGCGCGGTTTATTATGAACTTTGACTTCTCCGACTTTATAACCTTCATAAAATGCAGCAAGAGGCAAAAAACGGAAATTGTTGCCGTATAAGACAACATCATCTAGGATCTTTCTCCGGAACATTTTAAATCCGCAGTTGATATCTGAAAACGGGGAGCTCAAAAACTGTTGCAGAAACCAGCGCGCAGTCTTTGAATATATTTTGATCACAGGATTGTCTTTGCGTTCAAAACGATAACCATTTACCAAATCGTATCCTTCCTGTATCTTCCCTAAAAAATTTGACAAATCACCCGGATCATCCTGTAGATCAGCATCCATAAATACAATAAGTTCACCTGTTGCATGCTTCAAACCTTCGGTCAGAGCTCTTCCTTTTCCCATTTGTCTATTCATCGGAACCAGTTTGACCTGTTTATCCAGATGAGGCTCTAATGATTCTTGGTAGTCATCCAGTGAACCGTCATCAACGAGTATTATTTCGTAGGGATGTCCCAGGTCACGGAGTTTTTGCCGCAAGTCCGGTATGAGTAAAGGCAAATTCTCCTTTTCATTATGAAACGGAATAATGACAGAAATAGGTGAGTTGTTCATATGCTATTTATTGTTAATAATAAGATCTGACATATTTTTATATACTTTAATATTATTGTTGTCATATATTTTAATATATCGCCAGTCATATTGCAGAGCTGCATAATTGGCCGATGATTCTTCTGATTGAAATCCGTACGAAATATCATCGGTATCAACTACAATATATTCCGCTTGTTCATAGCCGCCGGCGAAATCATAAAAATACCGGCGTGACGTGAAATGCGGTGCCAATTTCCCGGTTGTAGATACTCGAATTTGATCATCCTTTAGATACTCTTTCCACAATCTGACATCTTCGAGCTTTTCAGGTTGGACGAACCACGCATACACATCCCTGTGGTGTCCCCAAGGCAGAGGACTAAGGTACAGAGAAAATAGAATAGCACTACCCGAAATATATACCATAATGATAATTTCGGACGATAATTTCAATTTTTTCCCTAAGGATCGAATATAAGAATTATTCATAAACTTACTTTTTAAGATGTGATGAGCTCCGTAAACAGATGCTATAAAGACAAAAGCAGTCAATCCGGTATCATAATGAAAATAAATATTCCTCATATTGCCGTTCGCAGAAAGGATATTCGTCGCAAATTCGCTAGCTGAGATAATTAGATGACCAGGTGAAAATAATGACAGAAGTCCCAGAGGGGCAAGGAGAATGTACACATAATGTAATGTTTCATAACGGAAAACAACCGAGAAAAAACGAAGCGGACTTTCTTTCAGATAGGTATAATACTCCGCACCAAAATGCTCGGAACCGCGAAAATATGGAATAACCCACAGCATAGAGAACAGTACCCACGTTATTGAGATTGATGTGATAAGTACAGCAAATGTAAGTTCACTTCGTTCTGCCTGTCTCCAGCGGTTTCGCAGATACTGCACAATGTTCTGTTTCTTCATAAATGAGAAGTTGAAGCCGGTAATCGTATGAATCATAATAAACAAACCAAATAACGCAACGACCAGTCCGATCTGTTCTTTGGTTAACAAAGTCAATATGATGAATAGTAGACTCCATCCGTATTTCTTATTTATCCATGCATAATACATTCCCAGGATAAAAGTCGGTGCCAGGGTAACGGCATGAAAATCAAAATTGACTGCTTTTTGAAGAGGAGGATACAGTAAGTAAGAGTATCCAAACATAAGTGCTATCCAGCGATAATATGCAGAACTGCGAAAGACATGTGCGGCAATCTGGTATATAAAATAAGCGCCCAAAGCGACAACTACAGCCTGAATCACCAGAAGTGTCTCAGGTCCTTCATGAATAAAATAAAGCGGTGCGACAATCGCAAGTAATACATCATTGTGAACTGACATCCGTTTCACCTGCTCAGTCGATGCATGCGGATCAGTCATTTCAAGGATTCGGGAAAAATCACCGGTCGATATACCTTTATAGCTGTTGTAGACTGTCTGATGCATGATCCCCAGATCGAAGTAATGGGCATACAATTTCTGGTAACGGAGAATCGTAAAGAGTGAGAAATAAATACTATATAAAGAAATTCCCAGAAGAAGCAAAAAAAACGGAAGGTGTTTGCGAAAATGAACTAGCATGACGTTATTATAACAGCCCTTTCCGAATCGTTCTATACTCGCAGTTTCTCATGATCAACTCGGGTCCTCCTCCTTTTTATTGCCTGAATGGAATTTCTCATGAATCTCTTTGAGTCTGACATTTGTCACATGTGTATAGATTTGTGTTGTTGCAATATTTTTATGACCGAGCATCTCCTGTACTGATCTGAGATCGGCACCGTGCGAAAGCAGATCAGTCGCATACGAATGGCGAAGTACATGTGGTCCGATCTTGAACAATATATTTGCTTTTTTACGATATTTATTAATCATCCGCTGAATGGAACGGACTGACAGTCTGAGTTTTTCGTCGGTCAGATCTTTATCAGGTGTCGGTCCTGAATACCGGAGAAACAAGGGGCTATAGGGATCTTTTCGTTTTTCCATATAAACCTTGAGGGCCTCGATAGCACGGGTTGAAAGAAACACTACGCGTGCCTTACCGCCCTTTCCGATCACACCGAATTCTCCCGTTTTCAGATTTACCTGATCCCGGTTGAGGGCCGCAAGCTCCGAAACACGAAGCCCGGTTGAGAAGAGTACCTCAAGTATTGCCTTATCGCGAAGTGATGCTTCGTCATGTCCTTCAACTGCATCAAATAATCGCTGGAGTTCTTCTTCTTTTAAAAACTTTACAGTTCGATCTTTCCGCTTTCCCAGCTCTATCATTTCGGGAGAAATAACCTTTTTTTTGGTTTTTATCAGATATCGAAATAAACTACGGAGTGCCACCAGAAAATAATTTTGAGTTTGTTTTTTCAGTTCACCCTTAAATTGGTTTTTATAGTTGCGGGAGAGGTATAAACGAAAATAACGAATCGTATCCTCGTTGATATTCTCAACATGGATCTCTTTTTTACCATTCTCCTGAGCCAGCCAATCATTAAAAAAGTTGAGATAGTAGGCATACATTTTAATAGTCCGTTCTGATAGGTTTTTGTCCAATTCACAATACTCCAAAAATCTATCAGTTGCTTCTTGTATCTTCATATAGAACTTATATTAAACGACGTTTGGTAAATTGTAAAGTTTAATTTTTCACAAATATATTAATAAGATTAACTAATAATGCACATATATGCTTCATTTCTGAATCTATAACTTAATAGATCTCAGATTGCATCTATTGATAACTTATAGTATTGATTTAGCTATATTTACTAATTTTAGTATCATGTATTCATTTTAAATATTTACACTTGATATGTAATATTAGTTAACTTTATTAATTAATATCGTAAGACTAAATGTACTCAACTTGCTATTATAAAAGGACGTTTACAATAACTTGTCACTGTTGCAAGAAACATCTGTCTCAATAGAAAAGAAAGGAAATGAAAAAAGCCGAAAACAAAATAAAGATCCTATAGTAATATTGCGCAGAATTATAATATTCGCTAACTTTTCTTCGTCACCTTTAAAATAGTGATAAAATACATACAAAATGAATATTTGACCAAAAAACTAGGCGGGGAGAGGAGTGGAGAAAATTAGCAAAAGTAAGCACTTTCTGCTAATTAGTCGCAAGTATTTATAAAGATTGTCACAACAATAAAAAAACGGCATATCCCCTACTTTTTACCTCTGTAAAGGGCTTTTTTACTCGAATTCGCTTATTCCGTCTTCATAACCGTATTACAATCAAGTTAATTATTACAAGATAATGTTCTTGTAAAATAAGAATAAATAACAGTGTGAAATAAATCGTATAGTGACTGCTGTGACAATATTTTTATATATTTCAATACGGTACAAATAGTTATATTATAAGAATAAATTATCAGGTATTTTCCTACATCTTCATGATGTCTGCATTTCTACTTATGTAGTGCCGGAGAGAGGACTTGAACCTCCACGAGTGTTACCCCACAGGTTCCTAAAACCTGCGCGTCTGCCAATTCCGCCACTCCGGCTTGAATACTTTTAAGACAATCTATTACGCGGTAGTAAGTAAGTATTATACCATTTAATCAGCCTTCCTTTTACCCAATAGGGTTACAAACAGCCATCCGAAAACAAACCCTCCGATATGCGCAAACCACGCAACACCTCCTTCACCCGAACTGACGGATCCGAATGTCGTAAAGCCGCTTAGAAGTTGAATCAGAAACCATATGCCAAGAAAGAAACCTGCAGGAAGATCCACTGTCCGTATAAAAAAACCGGTAGTTATAAGTGTGCGAATTTGAGCATTTTTAAAGAGCAGAAAGTATGCACCGCTAACGCCGGAGATGGCACCTGATGCGCCGATAAGCGGAATAGGACTACCAGGATCAATAAAATATTGAGCGAGAGTCGCTGCAACACCTGCAGCAAGATAAAAAAACACATATCTCAGATGCCCGAGGTGATCCTCCACGTTGTCACCGAAAATATGGAGAAACCACATGTTGGATGCAATGTGTAAAATACTGCCATGCATAAACATAGAACTGAGAACATAAAAATATGAAGCGGGATCAAAGATCGCAAACTCCCGAGGGATAAATGCGTATTGAAGAATAAATCCTTCAAAATCAAACGCCGTTACTTGGAAGTAAAATATGACAACATTTATCGCAATGAGCAGATAATTGATAAACGGAACAGACCGACGGGGAGACGAGTCGTAAAGGGGAAACATAATGTACTATGATAGCATTTTATAAGTTGGTAATGCTTAATAGTAATAAATAGATGTTGAGATTTGGTAAGGAATACTCATATTATCCTTGCTTGAGAAGCTGTTTTGATTGATACATCCTGAAAAGAAATAAGAATAGACCTATTGCTAACAGCAATTCAGAATATTCCTCCCATTGCCATACCGTTCCGTGTCCCTTCATCAACGTTTCTTGTACAAATGTTTCTGCTTTAAGAGGCGTATATTGATGTATTTTACGTACAAGCACATACAATAAATTCAGTATGAAATACAGCATGAGATACCATGGAATCACAAACTGCGACAGATTATACTTTCGCAAAAATCTTCTAATTGATGGTATGTATCGGGGAACCATCCAAAAAAAAGCCGCATAGGAAGATACGAGCCCATAAGCAAAATAAACATATTGAAAAACATATTTATTATTATGGATATTCAGTTCATCCTGAAGGTTGTCTTTCGTGATTGATGCCGGAGCTTCAATCTCAAGCAGTCTTTGACCCCAGGATATCTCCTCGGCTGTAATCAAAAACAATACCAGTGTCATACTGAGGTATATAAACGGGACAATGTATTTCCGCCGATCCGTGGTCTGAACTGATAATCGAAATAGGCGATAACTATAGTAGGTGCAGGTTCCAAAAAGTACCACTTGAGTCATCTCAACGAACTGATTTTCTCCTTTGAGCAAAGCATGCAGATCAGGATAATAATAAAACAAAAGAATTATGGGGAAATAATAGATCGGAATCGTAAACAAAACTTGTTCGGAACGTTTGCGCAGGTAAGCCAAATCAGCATTGAGCGCAAGAAGTACAACAAAGACTATGTAAAAAACAAAAAACTGCGAAGGATTAATTCCGAAATGAGAATATACATAATTTGCATATTGCGCTTGTTCCAGAAAAGTAAATAGTATTGCGGCCAGTGCGATCAATGGTCCGACAAAAAAGTAGCCGTATTTGAACAACGCTGTAGAAGGATCAAAATGAAAAAAAATTCTCTGTACAACAAGAACCGATCCATAAATCAAAGCAAAAAGATACGAAGGAATACCGGTATATTGTTTCATCACACCAGGATATAGCATTACTTCAGCAAACACGATGAGGAGAACCAGGATCCAGGATACACGAAAAACGAAATGTAACATCTACGAAACAGGTACTAATGGCGAAGGAAACCCGCACGGAACCTTCATTTATTAATCTTTAGTAATTGTACCGGAGAACGGGTTTTTATAGGTAAGATTTGGCATGGGCGGAGGAGGGGGGATTTCC
>DCTC01000001.1:224373-458570 GCA_002329205.1 Candidatus Roizmanbacteria bacterium UBA1450
CATACCGTCGCTTCTCATCCCCCCCCAAATGAGCGGAGGAGGGGGGATTCGAACCCCCGATAGCCTCTCGGCTATATCCGCTTTCCAGGCGAACGCACTAGGCCACTATGCGACTCCTCCAATAGTGTCTTATTGTAACAAATAGTATTGATATTTTGCATCAATTCATACTATTATTGATACGTGAATACATTCCGAAATAAACCATTAGATCGTTGGAAAGAAACTTATATTAGATTTGTCCAGTCAATTTTCACCTACGCGTTGTTCCTCACACCTTTTGGATATGTATTACGTTACTTTTCGCTCATCACCGGAAATGCGACTCCCGGTGTCTACATAGTACTCGAAGGCAATAAGCCTATCACGGCCGTTGTAAAATCGCACCCCTCCTTTCAAGACCGTACCAATTGGTTTATCTCCGGAAGCTCTTTACTGGCTCAAGTATACTTTCTCATCAAACGGAGCTATTTAGGGAACGAGTACTTCTTTGTCTACATATGGATTGCGTCATTGTATGGAGTACTCAATGCTATTACAGCCTTTTTTCCCGGTATTCCCTGGAATGCACGATATAAGTATCTACCGATTTCACTGGCCGAAGCAGTACTTCTGATCGTACTGGTAGGTAGCATCGCAATACCGGAATTATTGGTAGAGTGGGCTCTCATAGAGAAACACTCATGGGAAGAGGTCATAAATCACTATTTCCCATCCAATTAAATACAACCACGTGCTCTTTCTTCCTGCTGTCAACTGTAAATTATTTATAAGAATAACCCCTGTCTTCTTTTGATCTATTTCGTCATATTGACTCTGAAACGATCGTTTCATATACTGAGTATACAAAAGTTATTAATTAATTAAAAGAGCTATGGAGCAGGATATTCTTACACCTCTAAAAAATTTTTATCGCAAAAACAGGCGTTTGCCATCGTATTCTGAAATGCTGAAAATATTCAATGTCGCATCCAAACGAACCATTTACGAATATGTGCAACAACTGATTGATGAAGGGTTCATAAAAAAAGTAAATAACAAACTATCTCCAACCAAAATGTTTTTTGCCATACCTGTATTGGGGATGATACAGGCAGGTTTCCCGATCTTGGCTCAGCAAAGCAGAAGCTATCTCACACTGGACGAATATTTTATTGAAAAACCGGACAATTCTTTTTTACTCAAAGTACACGGTGATTCGATGATCAACGCCGGTATTTTCGAAGGAGATCTTGTTGTCATCGAACAAAAAGGGGACTTTAAAGCAGAGGACATAGTCCTTGCAGAAATTGACAATGAATGGACACTCAAAATACTGAAAAAAGAAAGAGGCCGCACATACCTGGAAGCGGCAAATCCAAGTTATCCTCCTTTTTATCCGAAACAGGAATTGAAGATACATGGAGTTGTGCGTGCCGTGATGCGAAAATTAGGTGGCCGATTCAATTAAATCGATATTGCTAAGATTCTAAAGCTTCTATATACTGAAAGAATATATGGAAATTATCGGTTTCCTTAGCATCGTTCTTTCGATTATTGCTCTTATTAAAGTAAGCCAACTAGATAGAACAATAAAATCTTTACAAAATACATCTCTCCCTCCAACCCACGGTTCGACTCTATCTAAATCTCAGATCATAACAAAAGTCACGACACCACCACCAGAAGCAGAAGCTGCTCCTATTGCTGATAGATCGACAGAAAAAGGACCAGTTGAAAAGCTGCTTGCCTGGTATGCACATGAATGGCCGTTGAAAACCGGCGCTTTGTTTATTCTTCTTGGATTTTTGTGGCTTGTGACATATGCATTTCTCAATAACTGGATTGGTCCTGCAGGAAGAATTACGTTCGGTATGATAGCCGGAGCTGCCATTCTTTTTTTTGGGGAACTGCGTATGCAAAAAATCAAATCACAAGGAATAACACTGGTCGGACTCGGAGCAGGAGTTGTCATTATCACAACGTATGCAGCACAGGAACTATATCATATGTTTCCGACTGTTCTAGCACTCACTTTTATGATTCTCACGATGATCTTTACGACTTTTGTCAGTCTTCGACATCGCGTCCTTTCACTTGCTATCTTCAGTCTGGTAATCGGGGGAATCGCACCGCTTCTTATCGGATCAGAAGAAAAAAGTATCATGGGACTATATGGATATCTACTTGCCGTGGTAATAAGCAATATCTGGATCGCAAGATACAGTAAATGGAAAATACTTTCTCTGTTGTCTGCAATTCTTATCACTCTTTATAGCTTGACTTTCTTTACTTCATCGGCAGAAACTCTGAAAACGATTCTTTCTCCAAAAGAACTGTTCGAGATCAAATTCTTCGCCATAACCTTCTGTAGTTTATTTTACTTTTCCACATTAGCATCAATAGTCACCAACCGGAAAGCATCTGCTATTGATCTACAAACCGCAGCATTTGTCGGTTTGTTCACTCTGGGATGGATCAACGGACTCTCGATGCCTGTTTATAAAAGTATTCTTGTCCTTGGTGCATCACTGGCATATGCGTTCGGCGCATATGCAGTATTTCTCAAAACAAAAATTCCGTCAGCAGTACAGGTTTATACCGTAGTATCCATGATTCTCCTTGCTGTTGCGACAGCTTTTGAATTTGACGGTCCCACGCTCACCGTCGCATTCTCAATTGAAGCACTGGTACTTCCGATCATCTCCAGCCGTTTCCTTGGAACAACCATGACCAAATATATGCTCCTGTATCACATAATTCCCGTTGCATTGGGAATCGGTGCGGCACTCGGCCCTGAGGAATCGTTTATCAGACATGATTTTCTCATTCTTGTGCTTGTCGCGTGTTCAACGTTTATCTCCGGAAGCTATTTTTACTATACTGATGGCAACCGTGACAAAGATCTCCACAGCGCCTCGATTCTTCTTGTGATTGTGGGAGCCGTTTACGGACTCATCCTAACCTGGAGGACGAACGAAGCATTATTTGCTGCTGATTATCTCGGACGGATGCTTTCACTGATCGTTTACACCATTGTAGGCCTGGGGACATATGTAGTGGGAGGTATGCAAAGCAGAGCCGTACTGAAAAAATTCGGACTTATCCTTCTCATATTTGTTATCGCGAGACTTATTATTGTAGAGATCTGGAGCATGGAATTGACGGCGCGGATTATCACATTTTTTATGATCGGGATGCTTTTCATAGGATCAGTCCTTTTAATAAAATCAAAGAAGACAAAATGAACATAACAGTACGTTATCTCGGTACAGCCATAATCTTAATATTAATGCTTTTTGCATCGCAGAAAACACATGCACAAACATTCAAAGACTACAATCTTTCACCGACTCCTTCTGTTGAAAACATTATCTCGTATTTCAAATATGTTCAATATGTAAACCATCATAGACAGCCTTTGCCCGTTCCAATGGAATTGCCTATAAATTCAAGTCGTCTTTCTGACTATGTAGTGATTGATCGGTCAACCAACACTCTACAGCCCCGGGCAATAATTACAAAAATAAATGAAGTTCCGCTTTCGGTAACCAACTATCAAACAAGCTCGTCGGCAGCCGGACTCACGGATCAAAAAACGGACACCTTCGAAGTATTCCATGTCTCTCAGAATGATGTCGAAGAACATAAACTTTCACAGGTGACCATTCAATATGCCTTTCAGAAAAATATTACTACCAACCAGCTTTCCGTATCGCTTGATCAATATGCAGTAATGCCGAGACTAATCAGTATCCAGGCAAAAAATCCTCAAACCGGTGAATATTATTATCTGGTAAATGAAGCAAGTATGTCCTATCAGGTATATTTCCCTCAAACTACATCAAACAATTTTCTCGTAACTTTGAAATATGATCAACCCATTTATGTTGCGGAGATGAATTTTGTCCAAAATGTCCCCACTGAAATGTATTATCTCCGATTCGTTGCCCGTCCCAATGCTGCGTATGCCGTCTATAGTATGCCCGAAGGGAACGTCCCGTATATTCCATATCTTGATAATCTGAATCTTGCTGCGACGACGGTAGATCCGCAATTCTCAAATCCTGCCGTTCTTGAGAATCCGACATTTCGTCCACCAGATTCTGACAATGACGGCGTAATCGACCGCACCGACAATTGTCCTCGAGTAGAAAATCCTGATCAGGCAGATTTGAACAGAAATAATATCGGAGACGCCTGCGAGGATTCGGATCTGGACGGAATCATCAATGCTGAAGATAATTGTCCCGAACATCCCAACCCCAATCAACAGGATGAAGATGGAGACGGCAGCGGTGATCACTGTGACGGAATTGAGAGTAGATGGGTTGAACAAATGTCGTTTCTTCCGTGGTTGGGGATAGGAATCGGATTTATTGTGGTACTGGCACTATTCAAATTTTCTCTGAAACCGCAAGAGAACGAAAGTGATAATCCAACTCGAGAAGTCCCTCATAATTCCTAAGCTCAGAAAATAACGACTTGCGTACCAACAGGAGCCCAGTTGTAGAGCCAATCAGCAAAATCCAAAGGGACATTCACGCATCCGTTGCTCATACGTGCCCCGAAGTTATTATGCCAATAAGCACCGTGTATTGCATACCCCTGATAAAAATACATAACATCCGTCACTCCCGGATGATCATAGTAGCCGTTAACTAACGAATAACCTCTCATTCTCTGTACCGGCAATTTTGCGTAGGTTTGAAAAGTACCAGTAACCGTCGGAGTTTGTGTAAGGCCTGTAGAGACAGGCGTACTGTTGATGATCTCGCCGTTTTCCCATGCATACAACATCTGAGAACCGATATCCACAGTGATCAGTTTCTCTGTTGTCGCAATCTCTTGAGCAGATATCGAAAGAGCAGAGGAGAGGAGCACAACGAATGCAACACTAGCAAGAACACAAAAATACACTAACTTTCTCATAGAATGAGAGTAGCATAGATACATAAAATCCAAATCAAAATATTGTTCTAAACATGTAAATTCTCATGTAAACGTTCATCTTGACAAACAGAATTTGTGTAACGAAAAATTTAATGATATAATTACGTATTCTTAATGAAACTTGCGTGCAGACAGATTGTAAGATCTTTCTCAACTCTCATTTTTCTTCTCAAGATCTTTTATCATTCTCAATTTTATATCATGTCTCATAAACTTTTCGTCGGCAAAATATCACAAAATACAACAGAAGAACAACTATATGAGTTATTTTCGAAAATAGGACAAGTAATTCATGTACATATGACACATAAAATAAGCTTTGAACCCAACAATGATTATGCATATATAACCATGAATTCTGACGAAGATGCCGAAAACGCCGTAACTCAATTGAATAACAATGAATTGGACGGAAGTCGGATTAAGGTTACTGCAGTCCATAAAATTGACCAACCGGGTCATAGTTACTACTCGAATCGCCGCAGAAAATAATAATTTGGCAAACAGAAAGTGAGGTGAAATATATGCAACAAAATAAATTATATGTAGGAAATCTTCCCTGGTCTATGAACAATGATTCATTGCAGGAACTTTTCGCACAGTTTGGTGAAGTCACTGAGGCAATTATTATCATGGACCGAAATACAAATCGTTCGAAAGGCTTTGGTTTCGTTACCTTTTCAGATGAAGCATCTGCACAACGTGCTATTGAAGCAATGGCAGAAACGGAAATTGAAGGCAGAAAAATCGTCGTGAACGTCGCTAAACCGAGAGAAGAAAGAAGTAACAGTGATAGAAGCTTCAATAAACGGAGAACCTATTAATGTAAAAAAACTATCTGTGTATTGGATGTACTGATATCAGATAGTTTTTTCGTATTGAATAAAGAAAAATGGTATAATAATATCTCATGAAGCTACTACAAAGTGTCACAATCACTATTCTTGTGTTAGTTGTCTTCCTCATCACTCTCTATTTATATATCCAATATAAAGCGGCAGAACGTGCCGGAACATCACCAACCACACCAACTCAGATTATCCAACAATAACAAATTATTACTACTTTCTATATGAACACGGTAAAACTAAAACCGTCGTCGGACAATATCACAATTCATGTCCCGACAAAAAACAATCAACTACTGGAGAAAGCACTCCACATGGTAAACGACAATCTTGAGGTCAGAACCCTCTGGAACGTCATCAACACGAATGCTATAGACCGACTCGGTATGACAGATCACGGTCCCGTGCATTTTCAAATAGTTTCAAATCTGTCGCTCAGATTATTGAGAATTTTAACAGCAAAAGGAATAACCCCTTCTATTGTCAAAGATTTTCAGCTGACCAATGACCATGCGGAGCTTGTAGTCCTTTTGGGAAGTCTTCTGCATGATATCGGTATGTCAATCAATCGAGAAGGCCATGAAGAATTCAGTCTTTTTATGACTCATACCTTACTACGGGAGCTTATAGATTTCCTTCCTATTGATGAAAAAACGATAGTTGTTGCAGAAACACTACATGCGATCATAAATCATCGAAGTGGAGGCAAACCATCCACCATAGAAGGAGGAATCCTCCGTGTCGCAGATGCACTGGATATGAGTGAAGGAAGATCCCGTATCCCGTTTGAAGCCGGTCGGGTAGAGATACATTCTGTTTCAGCAATGGCAATTGATAAAGTGACAGTGAGTGAAGGAAAAGACCGACCGATTATCGTTGATATTTATATGAACAGTTCGGCAGGTATTTTTCAGACTGACCAACTCCTCAGGAGTAAACTGAAAAACTCTGGTATTGAAAAATATATCGAAGTGAAAGCGCACATCAAAGAACGGGAAAATAAAAAAATGGTAGCAGATTTTGAGCTATAACAATATGGTGCAAATCACCGAATGCGTTTTGATATGGATGTAATGAACTCCTGGAGAATGTCTGTTTGCAACCCATCATTCTGACACTCCGTCAGTAACTCTCCAATTCGTACGTTTCTTTTTTGAATTTCGTGCTGAATTTTTGCTCGTATCCCGTACTTTTCAAGCGTATGCTGTACATACTGAATATCTCCAGATGTCAATTCAGCATTGCCAAATATCTGATCCAATTTTGACTTTTCTTCTAAATCAGCATGTTCATAAAGGTAAAATCTGAGAACCGTTTTCTTATTCTCCCGAATATCTGAACCGCTTTTTTTTCCTGTTTTCTCATTATCTCCAAAGATCCCAAGATCATCATCCTGCATTTGAAAAATAATTCCGAGCTCTTCACCGATTTGTTTGAGCCGGCTGATTTGATATTTGTCTGAAAATATACCGCCCAGAATAAGGGGGAGTGAAAAGGTATAATGCGCCGTTTTATACCGATATACCGTATATATTTCTTCAAGGGTTGGATTGTAGAACGCCTGCCCATAAGACACATCCGTCATCTGTGCTGAAATAACATGTTGAGACTCGCGACTCAAATGACGGATCATTTCAATGGCTTTTACCTTATCCTGAACCGTTGTTGAGATAACCTGATAAGCAATCATAAGAGCTATATCACCCACACACATAGACATAGACGCCCCGAAATGGTGAGGGTCTAATAATGTATTAGCTTCTGCCTTTTGTATGTATTGACTGTAAACCGATGCCTGACCACGTCGGAGTATATCTTTGTCCATCATATCATCCTGTATGAGAAATCCCGTATGAGTAATTTCCATCGCTGCCGCTATATAATAATGTTCTTTTCCGATAGAAACGCCGTGCATTTCGGCACTCAATAATACAAGAAGTCCCCGAATAAGCTTTCCGTACGTGGCTGATGATCTGATCATTTTTAGACCGGTTTTCCCCATATCCAGAAACTCATTTTCCTCAGCCTCCTGTAGTACTTTCGTTATGGTTTCAATAAGGGACGGTTTATGGCGGTTTATAAAATCAGTACATGTATTGTTACTTTTCATACAGCAATGAACCAATTATACATCTTCGGAACTTACCTGACTCTTACCGCATCCTTTAAATATATTTTCATCTCTTGCCTATGATAGAAAGTATCACAAGTTGCTCTTTTATATATGCTATTTAATAAAAAATTATTCCAAACCTATCGTACGTCGTCTGCACCCAAAGATGTTTTCTGGCAGGAAAAGTACAAACAGGCACTCAAAAAAAGTTATCCGGCGCTCAGACGGAGCAGGGGAGGAGTCAATAAGAAAATATCGTATGTGATATCCGCAATAGCATTTGTTATCGCTCTTTCTATCTGGCCACAAGCGACTCGTGCACAATCACCGGGAGTTGAACCGACAGTCGCAATCACAGAAGGTATGCAGCCGAGCATGGAAAAAGAAGAAATTCTTGTCCAGATTACAGCGCTTCATACACAACATACGGATTTACTGTCAGAGGCAATGAGGAATTATTACTCCGAAGCTCCGGAAAGAGAAGCTTCACGACAAGCACTTGTCTCAAACGGTCAACAAATTTCTCAATTGATCAATGTACAATTTGGCTCCGAAGCACAAGAACTTTTTGACAACTACTGGAATGAATCGGTATCTCAGCTCCTTAATTATACTGATGCGATAAAGCAGGATAATGAGCAGGCTCAGGGTGCTGCTCTTACCGGACTTCATAGAAATATTATCCAAGCCTCACAACTTATTGCTGAAGATACGAATATTCCCCAAGAAACTATTGATCTTGTACTGAGAAATCATATTAACGCACTGCGAGGGGTTATTGAGTCATACGATAGAGGCCAATATGCAGATTCATATGCGCAGCAGATAATTGCCCAGCAGCAAATTACACTGATCGCAAAGACAATAACAGACGCCTGGATACAGTGATCTACCTCCTCTTACTTTTTGGGGATTATGTACTTTTCAATGACATCAATAATTCCGTTTTCGTGCACAGAAGGAGCAATGTAATCTGCCGATTCCAACATTTCCGGAACGGCGTTACTCATGGCGACTCTCATGCCGGCTGCCTCAAACATGGAAACATCTGTTGCACCGTCGCCGGCAGCCAGTGTTTCTTTTGCTGATATACCAAGTTTCTTCTGAACATATCTCATCCCTTTTCCTTTTGTTGCATCATGATGAAAAATCAGAATGCCTTTCCATTCTTCAGGATTCGTCCAGTGTTTACCGATATACACAGCATACTGATGCGGAAGTTGATTGACAGCCTCCTCAAGCAGGTGTGCCTGCGTTTCTGAAACGCACGTAAAGGAAACACCTGTAACAGTGTTTTCAGGTCCGACGGTCAACAGATCATCTTTCCAATATTCATCTACCAGAAATCCCAGTTCAAGATAATAAGGTTGTGCAATATTAATAATCTCCTGCACTTCATCATGCCCGATTGATAAATCGTATTCCAGGTTTCCCTGCGGATCAAGAACCTTCGCACCGTTCTCAACGACATGATAACCTTTAGGAAGTTTTAATTTTTCTAAAAATTGTTGAAAACGGTTGATGGCTCGTGCCGTAACAAATGTAATTGTCGCATGTTCCGCTGCTGAATGAAGAGCATCATATACTGCGGAAGAAACTTCCTGACCGCCTTCTGTTGTCAATGTATCATCAATATCAAGCGCAAGCATTTTATACTTCATACCGTATTATAGTAAAAATATTCTTTATTCAGAAACTGAAATCCTGTATACTATGAACCAGTTCCTTCAGGGTAGGGTGAGTCCGATAATTATCGGACAATTCCCGATCGGTGGTAAAGCCCACGAGCTGAGATCATATCAACGCAGGATCCGGTGAGTTTTTAACAACTCCGGAGCCGACGGTATAGTCCGGATGTCATTTATATGACACCCCACAACAGTGGGGGAAAGAAGGCAACGAATGATCTCCATACCATGGATGGAGTATAGTTTCGTATCTTCTTGTAGTGCATAAAATCTCTCCTGATTGAACTTCATTATTAATTAACGACTGATTATTCCTTATGTCAAACTCACGAATCGGCCCGATCTTTATCATGTTCGCCGCATCTCTCTGGGCCATTGATGCAATATTCCGTACACAGCTAACATTTTCAATACCGCCTGCGAGTATCGTCATGATCGAGCATGCCATCGGCTTCCTGTTTTTAAGCCCATTCTTATTCAAGAATATTTCCAGTATTCGCGCACTCAAATTGAAAGAGTGGCTGATATTACTTGCGATGACTGTAGTCAGCAGTGTGTTAGGAACTCTGCTTTTCACCGAAGCGCTTGCACGCAGTTTTGCCCAGTTTGATTTTGTAACGCCGATCCTGCTCCAAAAACTTCAACCGGTATTTGTCATTATTCTTTCAGCGTTATTTCTTAAAGAACGGCTTACGCCCAGATTTATAATGTTGGCATTCTTTGCTCTATTCGGAAGTTATCTGATAAGCTTCGGTTTTCAGCCGGTGCAGTTGCAGTTTGTCGGGAAAGAACTCGTATTTATGCTCGCAATCGGCGCCGCCGCTTCCTGGGGTGCGGGTACTATTCTGAGCAAATATGCATTGAAAAAACTTTCTTTTCCAGCTCTTTCTGCACTCAGATTTTTGCTTGCTGTACCTGTTGCATATCTGTTTTCCCTTTTTCTCAATCAGACATATAACCTGATGTCTCTACAGCCTGACCATATATGGAGATTTATTGTCATTGCTGGCGTCACGGGTGGTGCCTTTGCCATATTTATTTACTACAAAGGACTCAAAATGACCCAGGCGAAAATATCCACCATGGCCGAGCTGTCCTTTCCTATAGTGAGTATTCTTATAGCGGTTACGCCGCTTAATCCCTATGGCGAACCTCAACAAATTACGGTTGCAAATACACTCGGCATAATCATTCTGCTGTGGTCAATCGTGATGATCAGTTTTGGAGAACCGAATAAGGGAGAGAAGTAAAGAAGAGTTGTTGCATCGTGGAGTAACATTGAATTCCGCTTCTGCAGCAGTGCTGCAGGTTAAGAATTCGTATCACTCCACGATGCTGTAGTCAGATGACTACTTGAGAGACCACCCGACAGAGTTTCCGCTGTTGGGGATCTCCATACGCCCGTGCGCCGAGACTTCAAAAGTCCCTTCGTTGGTCGTAATGACGACCGCGCGGTTTGCGCGGTTATCAACCCGGAGCCGATAGGGCGGAATATGTTCCGTACCGCTCAGTTCCGTCGGACAGTCCCGTACCACAAACATATTACGGGGACCAAGTGCCGTTCCGGTACACGGCGCTTGCGTGGGTTGTTCAACCGTTACAGATTGCTGTATGGGTTGCGATTGCTGAGTCATCGAACCACTGCTCGGAGCGGCACATCCTGCGACAAAAAGCATCACAACAATGAACAAATACCACTGATTCTTCATCATTCCCTCCTTAGGGTGAAAGATAAAAAAACTCCAATACATATTGGATATGTAAATTATATCATTGATTTCCCTCTTTTTCAAATACTATAAGATATATCTACATGCTTTCGCTCATACATATAATTTACGTATTAATGATCTTCACATTATTGTATTTCTTATTAGAAAGGCCTATAATCCAGTCAATTTATGGAATCATTTACAGAACAACACAAACGCGAAGGGGATTTTGATCATCCCTGCAACCTGCTCACCTTACAACATTCATTGAGGTATCGCAATGAACCTTGTGCTTCAAATACCGATATGCCTTATGATGCAGCACTGGCCGAATTCCGATCTTATGCTCCGACAGCTCCGGTTCCGCCGGAATTATTTCAATTCCGTAACCTTCAATGGAATTCTATCCACTGGCCGGAGAACAATGTCTCTGTTTTGTTCGGAAATTGCCGTGAATCTATGTCTCGGGATATTTCGATTGAATCGGCGGAAGGAACAATTGTTGCGTGGGATGGGAATGTGCATTATGCTGGACTTGACGATTCGGGACGAATTATGGCAACACGGTATGCAGCTGAGAGGAGCGTAGATGGCGATACACGTTATAACCTTATGAGAGCTGATGCGGGTGTAACGAGAGAAGAACTTCGATTGGATGATGCATCATTTAGAAAACTACTAAGAGAAGAATACGCTTATTTAGATCATTCTGAGTCATTTGTCCATCGATTTGTCATTAATCCCGCACCAAGTCAATTTGACGGAGAGACAGGAAGACCGTTTGCGACTGCAGGGCTCGTAACACAGGGTATGGTAGATGCTTTTATAAAGAAAGGCGGGTATGATCCTGATACCGCACGCACATTCCTCCTGACGTTTCTTCATCAGGGAGGAGCAAATCACCTGAACTGGCATCTGAGGTCACTTACGAAAAATGGTGCTCTCGAAATCAAAAAACCGTTCTTCGGGAGAAAGGCTACTATCCGCATCGGATCAGATATTCATGAGCTGCCTTTGGTTCTGAAATAAGGGACTTTTAGTCAGAAAGAAAGCTTTGGCGGTTTCTGCTTAGGAATCCCGACTTATTGCGGAAGTACCGAATTAACCGACGAGGATGGGGAATTGTATTCTGAATAAAGGTAATGAGTATAATCACTGTTTTTAAAACAAATATACTGAAGAGCACCAACAAGAACATCGTCCAGACGGTTGCAGCTACGTAGGAAAAATTCAATGCTAAAGGAAGTCCTGCATAAAAACCGAAATACAGGCTGTAAAACAATACAAAAAGTACAATTGTATTATTTCGGAAGCCTTTGTTGAGGAACAGATCCTTCATAAATACCAACGGGTTCGTGATCGATAGTATGATACTGATATTCATATTGTTATGGTAATTCGGGAAAAACAATAGAAGGTTATAGGAAAGTGAAGTAACTGTAAGAAGCGGATATAGTATTATCGGATACCTACTTTTTTACTGAATTCATTCCATGACGTAAGTTCTTTACCTAAAATCGCAAATAAAAGCTGTGCGGCGTACCAACCGTTTTCGATTCCGTCACACACTTTCTGAAATGTGTATTTATCCAAAGCCTGATATCGGCTCCGAGGGTGTGAAATAGGACTTCGGAAATATGAATAGAATTGCAGATACGCTTCAAGATTTTCGGTATCTTTAATCTGAAGAGTTTCATACGCTTTCCGCCATTTATTTTTGAAAGATAAAGATTTATATCGCTTATTCAATTCATATTCTTCCAATTTCACTTCCTCAAGCAGCGGATGGTTATATACTTCTTCATTGATTATTGCTTCCATGGCAGTCTGAAACAGAATAACCGTCTGAATACATTCTTCAATTTCTTTCTGCTCATCACCTGATTCTGCGGCTTTCCCGGCAAGTGCAAGATGTTCGCCGGCTTTGAATGAAAGAAGTCGTGCTATGTCTGTTTGAATTGGCATTTTCACTATATTTTAACACGTAAGCACTTTTCACATCAGCTGTGTAATTTCCGATATCCTTCCCACAATATCAAAACATAACATATAATTACACCATGACGGAACAAAACGAAAAAAAATACATACTTATTGATGTCGTCCCTCCTACGGTGCGAAGGGATGATGCCAAACAGGAATTGGAGGAGATGGTTTCACTGATCGGGACATATGGCGGTGGGAAAATTGTAGAAATTATTCAACGCCGGGCAAATCCACACCCCGGAACCTATATAGGATCGGGAAAGGCTGAAGAAATTGCAGTACTGATCGAAAAATACAAAATCGATATCATAATCATAAATGGTCTTGCGACATCCACCCAGCAGTACAAACTGCTTCAGATGTACTGGAAAATAAATCCGAATATCGAAGTGTGGGATCGGGTAGATCTCATCCTCCATATTTTCGATAAGCATGCTCGAACTGCAGAAGCGAAACTTCAAATTCAGCTTGCACAGATGCGCCATATGGGACCACGTATGTACGGACTTTCTGAGGAGTTGGGAAGACAAGCAGGCGGTATCGGTACGCGTGGTGCTGGAGAAACCAATGTGGAACTAATGAAACGGCACTGGCGTGATGCGATAAAAACGACACAGGATAAGTTGAAAGAACTGGAAAAGAACCGGGAACGTCAACTTGAACGAAGAAAGGCGATCGGATTCCGAACCGTATCCATCGTGGGATATACCAATGCCGGAAAAACCACTCTCTTCAATAAACTTACTAAAAAAGAAAAACTCGCAAAAAATGTATTGTTCGCGACATTGGATAGTACCATCGGAAAACTTTATCTTCACTCCATTCAAGAACAGATTATGGTCTCGGACACGATCGGTTTTATCCAAAACCTGCCTCCCGCACTTATTGATGCGTTTAAATCTACGCTTATGGAATCAATTCATGCCGATCTTCTGCTTCATGTAATTGATGCGTCAGATCCGAAAATGTATGACAAAATCAATGTCGTACTAGATATCTTAAACGAACTTGGAATCGGTGATAAACCGCAGCTTTTCGTATTCAATAAAATTGATGCAATAACCCCAAAGCACAAACAGGAGATCATACATACTTTCGAAAACCGCCGGGTACATTTTCTCTCTGCTGTGACGGGGGAGGGGACTGAGGAATTAAAAGGCACGATCGGAGAAATGCTCTCATAAAATTTTTTTACCCCATAACATAAGGGACGTTGTGTTTAAAGCTGTTTTGCACCGCCCGGGCAATAATTTTTGACGCATTCATGAACCCGAGCGTTTCAATTTCTTCAATAGATTTTCCCCGGTCAAAATGGAGATGCAAAACTTCATCCGCTTCTTTATACGTAAATCCAAAGTCTTTTTCATCAGTTTGATTTTCCGTGAGACCGGCAGACGGAACAGCATCAATGATACCCTTCGGGACATCTAAATGTGCTGCCAGTTCTCGCACCTGCGTTTTATACAAATGATTGATTATCTCGAAGTCAGATGCCGCATCTCCGTATCTGGTGAAATACCCCAGGTGATATTCGGATCGATTTTCAGTGCCACAAACTAATGCTTTATATTTTTTTGCAAGATCAAACAAATGAATCATCCTGACACGTGCCATTATATTTCCTTTTCGGACGGAATCGTTTTGTGCTTCGAGACAGGACACCAACATGTCCACACTTTCTTCGATAGAGAAGAGGAGAATATTGTTTTGTGGTAAACCCAACGGATCTATCGTTTTACGAAAACCTGAAATTGTTTCCTCAAAATAATAGAGGTGTACAGCATAAATATGTTCTTTTGGTATTGCTCGATCGAGAAGATATAACGACGTTGCGGAATCTATACCACCGGACACACCGATAATCACGTTCTCATGAGAAGTATCACGAAGAATAGTCTGGATGAATGCTTTGGAAAGGGCAATTTCTGATTTCGGTTCAAGTCTCGGCAGATGGTTCATAAATACAGTGAATGTTTAGTAATATACGAAATTACTTTTTGAGGAACAATAAACTCAATACTGGCACCTTCCATGATCGCTTTCTTGATGAGAGTAGAGGATATATTGGTGACAATGACATCCGATCCGTGAATAACCGTGACACGGGATATTCTCTTACTTCCCATAACCTGTGTCACAATCTGATGCAAGTCTTCAATGTCACATCCGCGGGGATAGATTACGATATTATTTTCTTCAACCAAAGCCTGCCAGTCATTCCATTTGTGAAAGTCTTTTAAGAGGTCAGAACCCATACAAAAATAAAAAATATCGTCAGGATGCTGTTCACGCAGATATTTCATAGTATGATACGTTGAACTGATTCCGCCCAGCTGTATCTCAAAATCCGAAGCGAGTATTCCTTCGCGTTCTACAAGTCGGGTCATTTCAAGCCGATGATGAGCAGGCGAAAGTGTTTTTTCAAATGCATGTGATGCAACAGGCATAAGCCACATCGCATCAAATGCCATTCGTTCTTTTATCTGTGTGGCTGCAATAAGATGACCAAGATGAGGCGGATCAAAAGTGCCACCCAAAATACCAATTTTCATACAGTTTATTGTAATGGATATTATACATATTCCTTACCTTTCTTTTACTTAAAGCCTCAGTCTTTTTTTACTGTTTGGCTGTACTATAGGGATATGGCAACTGATGCAATTACGCCAGAATACGAACAGGAAGCTGAAAAATTTTATAAAAAGCTTATTCAAATTCTTAAGACATTTAAACATCCATTTCTCATTGGAGGAACCTATGCTGTCAAATTTTATACTGGTATCGATCGCCCGACCAAGGATATTGACATCTTCTGCAAAGCCGGTGACTATCCGAAGATTTTAAAAAAATTTCAGGATCAGGGCTACCAAGTAGTATTAAAAGATGATAGATGGCTGGCAAAAGTATATAGCGGCACATATTTTGCGGATATCATTTTCGGCTCAATTCCCAGTATGTGGCCGATTACCAATGGATGGATAGAGGCAGCTCCCATAGGAAAAATACTAGGTGAAGAAGTACATATTACTCCGCCTGAAGAACTTATCGTAAGCAAAGCATACCGTATGGGGAGAAGGAATTTTGACGGCGCTGATGTAACGCATATAATACTCAAATGCAACAAAGATATGGACTGGAAACGATTGTTATCTCATATGGAACCGTATTGGGAGATCCTGCTAATCCATCTTCTGCTGTTTCGTTTTACGTATCCTGCCGACCGGAACGCGATACCACGCTGGCTCATGGACGAGCTTATTTCACGGGTGCAGAATCAACTTGATATCCCATCACCTGAGGACAAAGTTTGCCGCGGATCTATCCTGTCACACAAGCAATACGAAATTGCATATACAGACTGGGGCTACAAAGATATTTCACAGTTTTTTGAACGAAAATCATGAAAATCGCAGCAATGGCTGACCTACATATCAGAGAAGAGCAGGGGACATATTACAAAATATTTCAGGAAATTTCATCTCAGGCTGATGTGCTGCTGCTTTGTGGCGACCTTACTGATCGTGGATTGGAGAGCGAGGCACTTATTCTCAAAGAAGAGCTGCAAACATGGCAAAAACCGGTTGTTGCGGTTTTCGGGAATCATGATGTCGAAAGCGGAAAGGAGAATAAGCTCAAAGAAATATTTCATGATGCACGAATAAGTGTCCTTGATGGTTCATCTACCATCATCGATGATGTCGGTTTTGCCGGTATCAAAGGATTTGGAGGCGGTTTTGACAGATATATGCTTACACCTTGGGGGGAGACCATTATCAAACAATTTGTTCAGGAAAGCCTGAATGAATCACTGCTTCTGGAAAATGCACTGTCCAGGCTGACCACAAAAAAGAAGATAGTTCTCATGCATTATGCACCTACTCTGGACACTCTCAAAGGAGAACCACCCGAAATATTTCCATTTCTGGGCTGTTCGCGCCTTGCCAGTCCCGTCAACCGGTATGGTGCCGATGTGATTTTCCACGGACACGCACACCACGGATCCCTCAAGGGCAGTGTCGGAGAAAAAACACGGGTTTATAATGTTTCTCAGTCCGTTCTTATGAATAGGAGAAATGAAAAACCGTATCTGGTCATAGAAATCTGATATTTGTTACACTGAAGTATGGAAACAATTATGGAATATATACATCACATCCTCGGATCAAATAAATATATCAAAGCGCTCCTGATCGGATTTGCCATTCTGTCTTTACTTAGTCTTATTGCGCTTCAGATTCTTCCATTCCTCATTTTTCTTCTGCTTGCGATCATTGTGTACCTCCAAATCCCAAAAAAACAATAATCATTCCTTTTGAAACGGTGCGTAGAGATCATAATTTACTGCCTGCGCTGCCATTGATCCCTCATGTGCTGCCGTTACTACCTGATGTGAAAATCTGTCAGTCACATCACCCGCGGCATATACCCCTTCAATAGAGGTCCGCTGTTCATGACTTACCATAATGTAATAATCTTTATTCAATTTTACCTGAATCTGCTGTGCCAGTTCATAACAGGGGATTGAACCCTGTTCATTGATAATAAACTCTGCCTGTATATGTAAACCGTTATCCAGGATTACTTCCTTCACAAAGCCGTCATTTCCATTGATTTTCCGTATACAGCGAGGATAGAAGGGGATACCTGCTTCCCGAAACCGAATTTTCCATTTCCGAGAAATCTGTTCTTTCCCTTGGTCAATATTGGTGACAAACACTATGTCTTTTGTAAAATTGAGAAACTGCATACAGGTGCATGCTGCCTCATTCGAACTACCAATAATCACAATTTTTTTGTCCGTCATTTTGTATCCGTCACAGGTGATGCACCAGAACATGGATTTCCCCACATACTTTTTCCACATATCAAAGTGCGGGAACAGGTCGGTTACGCCGGTTGCGAGAATAACTGTTTTGGACTCATATGACCGGTATTTACCTTTCAATGTAAACATATGATCATGCTTTATTATCCGGATGATTTCATCATTCTGAAATTCAACGCCATATCGCTGTGCCTGCAATTTTCCCCGCCGGCGCAGTTCCCGCGCATCAATTCCTTCTGGGAATCCTAGGTAATTTTCGTTGTGCTGAGAAAAAGAGGATCGGCCTTCTTCATTGTCCACGACTATGACATACCTGTTGAAGCGGCCAAGATATATTGCGGCAGATAATCCCGCAGGTCCACCGCCTACAATAACGCATTCATAGACTTTCATGAAGCGATTATAAAGAAGTATTGTCAATAAGACGTAATAATTACTTCACTAAGTATCGCAATCTCAAACTATTGAAAACAACGCTTATGGAACTAAAAGCCATCGCCACACTGGCAATAATGGGGGAGAGAAGTAATCCATAAGGAACTAGCAGTATTCCGGCAGCTACCGGTATACCGACGACATTGTAGCCAAATGCCCAAAACAGATTTTGTTTAATGATTTGAAGCGTTTTTTTGGAGACGTCAATTGACTCTACAACTTTGTCAAGCGTTCCTTTAATGAGCACGATATCTCCTGTAGCTATTGCCACATCGGTTCCCGTTCCCATTGCAATTCCTACATCAGCCTGGGCGAGTGCAGGCGCGTCATTGATACCGTCACCGACCATCGCCACCAAGGTGCCGTTTTTCTGAAGTTCTTTTACTTTTGCTGCTTTATCTCCCGGCAATACTTCGGCCAACACTTCCGTGATACCCAATTCTGTACCGACTGCATGAGCCGTCACCGTATTGTCACCCGTAATCATCACCGTTTTTAACCCCATTTCCTTTAATTTACGTACTGCCTCTTTGGCATCTTCTTTTATGGTGTCTGCTATCCCGATGACCCCGACTACATTGCCGTCTACTGCCATAAATGATACCGTTTGGGCTTTTTTGCGCAATTCTTCCGCTTTCTTCAAAAACCGATCCGGTAATGAAATCGATTTCTCTTTCATAAGACGTTCCGTTCCCACCATCACCTGTTTTCTGTCGATAACAGCTTCCACACCTTTGCCGGAAATGTCATTGAATTTCGCAACTTTTTTGGCTAGTGAGGTTCCTTGCATTTGCAGATAATTCACTACGGCTTCTGCCAGAGGATGATGAGATTCTTTCTCGATTGAGTAGAGGAGAGGTATAAACTTCGAATCGACATCAAGCTCCTGCACTTCGGGCTTGCCTTTTGTTAGTGTTCCTGTTTTATCAAAAACAATCGTATCTAGTTTGTGTGCGACTTCAAGAGCCTGTGCATCCTTGACGAGAATTCCCTGTTGAGCTGCTTTTCCTGTGCCTACCATAACAGCCGTGGGTGTCGCCAATCCGAGTGCACAAGGGCAAGCAATAATAAGGATTGTGATAGCAATATATGTCGAAAGCTGAAATGAATTTTCTCCTGCAATAAATCCTAATTGAGGGGCAATAAAGTACCAAAACAGCCATGCTGCCGCTGCAATAACAATAACTGTCGGGACAAATACAGAAGAAACTTTGTCTGCCAATTTTTGAATAGGAGCCTCAGTAGCCTGTGCCTCTTCAACCAGCTGGATAATTTGCGCAAGTAGCGTATCTGAACCCACCTTTGTTGCTTTATATCGGAATGTTCCAGAAGTATTGATGGTCGCGCCGATCACGTCATCTCCTACTTTCTTTTCTACGGGCAATGATTCACCGGTTACCATTGATTCATCGATAGTCGAATTTCCTTCCACAACAACACCATCAACAGGTAACTTTTGTCCAGGTTTGACAATAATAATATCGTTTACAACAACCTGATCTACCGGAACAGTCACTTCCTTGCCGTCACGGATGACCACCGCATCCTTCGCTTGAAGTTTGAGCAGTGCCTTTATTGCATCAGCAGCTTGTCCTTTTGAACGCATTTCCAGCAGTCGTCCGAGCATTATAAAGAAAATAATAAAAACGGCAGCTTCATAATATACATCTGTACCACCTTCAACTCCGGCAAATGCCTGCGGATAGAAAGTCACGACGGTGGAGTAGAGCCATGCCGTAAAGGTGCCGATCGCGATAAGCGTATCCATATTTGAAGATTTTACTTTGGCCGCTTGTATTGCGCTGTCAAAGATATCTTTTCCTCCAATAAAAAGTATCGGGGTCGCAAGCAAAAACTGCAGCAAATAAAATAAGGGAATAGAAACTCCGGCATTGTCTATAGTTAAATCCCCAAACAGCATTATTGGATCAGAAAATCCAAACTTCATCCCGAAAAGCATCCAGAACATAATTCCTATGAAGGGAATCGATCCTAAACCAATCCATGTAACTTTCTTTTTAAGATTCTGATACAATTCGTTCCTCATTTGTTCATCCAAAGGGATTCCATGATCATGATGGGCTGACATATCGTGTCCCTGATGCTCATCCTGCATTGCATGTTCTTCGATCTTTTTAGCTTCCGGGGGTGAAGCCAATACTGTCTTCCCTTCATCAGTATCCACAAGTTTATACGATCCGGCACTGGCTACAGCTTTTTTTAGCATATCAACTGTCACTCTTGAGTCATCATACTCCACCGACATTTTCTCAGCGGCGAAGTTTACCTTTACGGATGAAACGCCTGCAACGTCACCCACCATTTCTTCAATTAGTGCTTTACAGGAAGCACAATGCATACCGACTATCGGAAATATTTTTTTCATATGTTATTTAACAGTAACTAATACAGGTGGGACCATCCCCATCGTGCAGCTGATTTTATACGTTCCCGGCTGCGGGGTAAACTCAGCTGTCGAGGTAGGGGTGTTGAGATATAGAACGTCATCATACAATCCGCCCAGCCACATGGCCTGAGCACACCCGGCGACATTAAAATTGGTAACGGTGAGTTTTGTCGGAATACCGGCCTGGAGAGTCAGATTTTTCGGAAAATACTCAAATTGACGGGCCTCCATATTCACCTGCTGGTATTGATTTTCACCTTCCCCGACAATCTCTACTCCCAACCCCTGCGGGACAGACTGGACATTTGATTTTGCAAAGATATCACTGAGACTGACAAATCCGAGTACATTCAATTGAGAATTCACATTATAGACTCCGAAGAGAAGAATAAATAAACCGGCGATTAAATTGAATGTTCCGCCGAGAGAAGTACTTTTTTGAAACTTTAAACTTGAAAAACTGATACCCGCCAGGACAGGCAATGTGCCCAGTGCAAAAGCAGACATCATAACAGCACTTGTCAGAAAATTACCGGTAGTCAGAGCAATACTTTGTGCCATAAGCGTAAAACCACACGGCAAAAAGAAGGTGAGCGCTCCCGATACAAACGGCATATATTTCCCTTTGAAATTCCGTTCATCAGCAGCATAGCTGGAAAGGAAACGCGGGAATCCGAGACGGATTTTTTTTGCCCAGGAAACGCCGAGCATTTGCAATGCGACGACAACCATAACAAGCGATACAGCTATGATAAGAACAGCCGTAAACTGAAGTGATATCTGAAAAAAAGAACCGATAAGTCCCAAGATACCGCCTAATAAAGCGAATGAGAGCAATCGGCCGACATTAAAAAGAACAAAAGGAGTAACCCGTTTGTCTTCATCTACACCGCCGTATAACTCATTCCACTGCTTGGACATAGCCAGTAGAACACCGCCTACCAGTGCGGCGCAGCTCGAAAGGCTCGCAACAATACCCAACCCGAAAAAGGCGGGGAGTGAAGAACTGTCATTCAAGGTAAAACGGGCAAATATTTTGGTATCTTCGATAATGATATAAAGTACGGTAAATAAAATCAGAATAACAAGAGCCTGTGTCCAGGTACTTTGGTTCATTGTCGCAATACCTGTTTGATGCGCAGAAAATGAATACCCTAGATCAGCAAACTGATCATTCAAATCATCGATTTGAGGTTTGTGCCCTTTTTGATAGGAAATTGTAACAGTCTTGTCGTTCAGAGCTGCTGTTACTTCCCGGACTCCTTTTAATTTCGAAATCTTTTTTTGCAATAATATTTCACAGGAACCGCAATGCATACCGGAAACAAAATATGTACAAGATATATTTTTATGGCTCATGATTTATTTGTATTTATAAATTTTAACTAACTCCTTGATCAATTGTTCCTGTTTACCGGTACGCACCTGATCAATAGCACACGTATTCAAATGCTCTTCCATAATAGTGGAATCTATTGATTTGAGTGCTTTCTGAACTGCACGGGATTGCAATAGAATATCTATGCAGTACGTGTCATCTTCGACCATATGGATAATTTTTTCCAGATGTCCGCGGACAATTTTCAGACGATGCAGGAGTCTGTGTTTATTATTTTTTATCTTTACCATAGATGTTACTTTATTGTTAACTCTTCCAAATATTTTAATCCCCATCGGGGGGATTAAATAATCATAAATTATCTCCTGATTAATGTCAAGAGTATTGACGATACATGAATTTATGATGAGAATATAAATATGGACACAATTTCCTGTCAATTGCTCAATGCAGATCTTCAGAGATGGGTAGAGTTATTTCTCGTGATAAGCTTCCTGACCGCATATACAATTCATGCTGTGAGTTACTTCATGACGGCCAACCAGTTGAGAAAAGCAGGATCAGGTCACATTGATCGAGCAGCAACATTGTTGTATTTCATCGGTTTTGCTGTATCTTGTTATTTTGTTATCAAGATTTTATTTGTCTTTATCAATACAAATAGAATGAATTCAGAGGATTTACTCCTTCAACTGATAGTAATTCCTGCGTTCCTTCTTCTGTTTATGCTTTATACAGCATGGAACAAATCCATATCCTTATACCTCAGATACCTCATAATTTTAGGATATGCCGTATTATTCATCCCGATTTTTTCATTAGGCAGTATTTTCTTTTTTGAGCAGATATTTTATAAAAGGAGAGTCTGTTTCGGAATTACCTGTCCGGTCAATTGTTCTCAACTCGATGGTTTGCAATATTAACAGTATCTGACGTTGTAAAAAACAACGGAAAATGCTAAACTGATACCAGCTTCTTTTTTTCTGCAATTATTTACCTATGACCTTTTCCTTTGTAGACATTGAAACAACAGGTACTCACTTGCGCCACGATCGTGTCATTGAGATCGGAATTCTCCGTGTAGAAAACGGAAAGTTAGTCTCTACATACAACCAACTGATCAATCCTCAGACACATATTTCGCCTTTTATTACGCAGATGACTGGTATCCACCAGGAAGATCTTGAAGATGCACCAACTTTTGATTTGATAAAAGATGAAATTTATGAATTGCTGCAGGATTCAATTTTCGTTGCCCATAATGTCCGTTTTGATCACGGGTTTCTCAAAAATGAATTTCGAAGATATGAACTTGATTTATCTTTGAAGCAATTGTGTACCGTGAAATTATCACGTGCATTATTTCCCGAACATCGTCATCACAATCTGGATGCGATTGTGCATCGGTTCGGGTTTCAAATTAAAAATAGACACAGGGCGTTTGATGATGCCGAAATTCTCTGGAAATTTTATCAGGCAGTGGAAATGCAGTATCCCGAAGATAGACTTTCTCACATGCTGAAAACACTTATTCAAAAACCGTCGATTCCTGCAAAACTTCCGATCGGGGAAGTTGATACGCTCCATGAAGGTCCCGGTGTTTATATTTTTTATGGCGAAGGTGATCTCCCGTTATACATAGGTAAAAGTAAAAATGTCCGAAAACGGGTGCTATCCCATTTTTCTTCGGATCATACATCGAGTAAGGAAATGAATATCTCCCAGCAAATCTCACGAATTGAAACCATACCGACAGCAGGTGAACTGGGGGCACTATTGAAAGAAGTAGAACTTATTAAAAAAATGAATCCTGTTTATAACCAACAGCTACGACGACAAAATCAACTGACTGTATTGAAAAAAATAGTCAACGAAGATGGATACAACAGCGTGACTATCGAAAAAGTAACATCTATCAATACGGATGATTTACACCAAATTATCGGCGTTTTCCGCAGTTCAAAACAGGCAAAAGAGCTGTTGCAGGCAAAAGCGACAGAATATCAGCTGTGTGAAAAACTACTGGGAACAGAGAAAACATCCGGCGCCTGTTTCGGCCACAAGCTTGAAAAGTGCAAGGGAGCATGCATCAAAAAAGAAAAGCCTCTTGCATACAATATCAGATTTATTGAAGCCCTGGGTAGTAGAACAATCAAGACATGGCCTTTTGACGGACCGATCTGTATTCATGAAGAAGATACAGTAGAACATCTCCGGGATGATTTCATTATCGATAAATGGTGTCTCATTACCGATACCCATGATGAAAGATATTTCGATTATGATATTTATAAAATTCTTATTCGGTATATTTTTTCAACAAGAAACCAGATTAATATTAAGATTGTTAAAGACACGCATCAACCTTTCCAGATATAGTACTAATACTGGCAAAATCTTTCATCGATCGTTATAATGAACAGGTATGGAAACAAAAAAGATTCTTCTCATAATCGGTTCGGTGATCGGCTTGTTGGCATTTCTGTTCGGAGCCTACTACTTTACCAGTCAACCGCAGCAAACCTATTTCGAACAATTGACACAAGTCAAAGAAACTGATCATACAAAATGGTCAAAAAATAATAAGATACTCCTGCATGAATTCAGTGATTTTCAATGTCCAGCTTGTGCATCTTATTACGGCTTATTTAAATCATTTGAAGAAAATCCTGAGAACAAGGACATTATGGAACAGGTCACCTTTATTTATCGCAATTTCCCGTTGGATCAAATTCATCCCAACGCGCGAGAGGCAGCATATGCAGCCGAAGCAGCAGCCAATCAAAATGCATTTTTCATATATCATGATCTTCTTTTCGAAAAACAAACGGAGTGGGAAAATGCAGGTGATCCATCTGCCTTATTCCTCAAATATGCTGAGGATCTTGAGCTGAATGTCGAACAGTTTCAGAAAGATTACGAATCAGATGAAATACAAGATCGTGTCCAGGCTGATTATCTTTCGGGAGTAGATGTGGACGTCCAAGGTACACCCACCTTTTATCTCAACGGCTACAAAATCCGTAGCCCACAGACACCCGAAGAGTTAAGACAGATTCTTCTCTCGGAGATACAAAAAGCTTCAAACTAAGAAGTACCATGTATACTCGCATTCTCAATCGGAAAATCCATTATAAGAAATTTGGGTCAGGCAAGCCCATACTCCTTGTGCACGGTTGGGGAGGGAATATCTATAGTCTCCACCGTCTTGCTACTATCGCATCCAAACAGCACACCGTTTATTTGATCGACTTGCCCGGATTTGGTAAAAGTGACAATCCTGCACACCACTGGGGAATTGAAGGATATGCATTGGTTCTCAGAGAATTTATTCAGAAACAGAAATTATCAAAACCGTATTTTTTCGGACATGCATTCGGAAGTGAAATAGGTTTGTATCTTGCGAGCCATTATCCGCAAATCCTGGGGAAACTCATTTTTTGTTGCAGTACGTTTCGACGTGAAAATAGGGTATCAAAACCTGCACAACTGATGAAAATTCTCCCTCGAGATCATTGGCTGATCAGACCTATATACCCGCTTGTAAAGAAACTTTATTACCGTCTCTTCCATAAGGACTCTGACCTATTGAAACATCCGCATCTTGAAAAAAATTTCCGCAAAATTATATCTCAGGATCTTACTTCAGATCTGCAAAAAATTACGAATGACACACTTGTACTATGGGGAGAAAATGATATATGTACCCCGGTGATTCTCGGATATGAGATGCACAAAAAAATCAGTCATTCATACCTTCATATCTTTCCCGAGATGGGACATGACTTCCCGATACAGGAACCACACGCTGTTTGGAAAGAAATAAAGCCCTTTTTACTCAACTAATTTTTCATCTTCCTTAGTATAATAATTGTGATTAAGCTGACATTGAATAAGTATAGTAAATTAACAATTTGATTAATGATGATATCATGTTCTCATTAGTACTTCTGAGCTGTGTATGGATCCTATACAAGGGGTTGCACTTCATTTTTTTATTTCAGTCAAAAGGATACCGTATCAACCGAGTACAAGCACATATTCATGATCGCGGTTTTTTAACCCTGTTTTATACTTTCAAAATTCAAATCCCTTCCAAAACGTTACGAAATATTCTATTGGCAAGCTTTCATGCTATTGTCACCGGAATTATTTTTTTGTATGCATTTGAGAATGTCTATGTCTACAACTTCCTGAGCAACTTTTTCTTTTTGGCTCCGTTTGTAGCTTTTGTCATTGTACTAAGCGGTGCCGTTTTGACCAGTATTCCCGTTTATCTGTACCGATGGATTATTATCCAGCTTGCCCGGTGGAAAATCCGAAAAACGAAAACTAAATTTATTGGTATATCCGGTTCATTCGGAAAAAGTTCAGTTAAAGAATATTTATACGTTATTTTATCTCAAAAGTTTCGTGTAGCAAAAACGGAGGATGAAAGAACGACCGATATCGGTATTGCTTTGTCAATACTAAAAAATATCAGCCCGGATATCGAATACTTCATTATTGAAGCAGAATCATTTGGAAAAGGTGAGATGCAAAGCGCTCTGAATTATATTCCGTTCACATATTGTATTCTCACCGGTTTGGGAAATACTCATCTTGATCTCTACGGCAACAAAAAATATCTGATTGAAGAACAGATTTACCTGTTCCGAAAACTCATAGAAACGGGCAAAGCATATATCAACCAGGATGCGTACGATACTGATGAACCCACCTTCAAAATCCTTCCATCATATACAACCTATGGACTTTCCAGAAAATCAGAAATATATCCAAATGATTTCAAAACAAATCATACATACACGACAGCACGTATTCATTATCAGAGAACTAGTTTCCATATACAGACAACGCTCCTTGGCAAGCACTCGCTTCAGAATCTTCTTCCTGCAATTGCATTGTCGTATGATATCGGGATTCATCCGACAAAGATACAGCAGGCGATCAATAGTATCCGTCACACGAAAGGCAGGCTGTCTATCCATCGCGGTCCGGCAAAATCGGTGATTATACTGGATCTCATCAATGCGAATGTAGACGGCTTTATTGCAGCCGCGGATATAATAAAATATTTTCCACAAAAAACAAAAATTGCTGTCAGTTGCGGCATCGAAGAACTCGGAGTAGAGAAGAGGGATTCTTATGAACGGATAGTTCACAAACTGATCAATAATGGTATCCAGCTGTATACAACAGACTTATTATTTAGAAAAATAAAAAAATCACCCGCAGTAATTACATTTAACGACGTCTCGTCACTGCAAAAAGAATTGCTTTTGAAGCTCGAGAAAGGTACAGTAGTATTAATCGAAGGGGAATACCCACCTTCTTATATACAAGAACTTATCAAACACAAATGACTTTTGTAGATTTTGCACCAAACGAGCAAAAAGACGATGCAATCGCAGCCTGTCGCTTATTATTCCAACCATGGCGATGGAGGAGAGGTAAAGAAACAACCAACCTTAAACGACGTCTCAAATCTCGTTTTTTTTCTCCTGATACCCAGATTAGCCTATTTTTTTCAGCTCGGGGCGCTCTCTACCAATATCTGAAGACACTTCATCTTCCACCAGAGAGTGTTGTTCTCATCCAGGCTATTACGTCCGTCACGACTGTTGTTCCTATCCTGGCCAACAATCTGACGCCAGTATACGTAGATATTAATGAAACTGATTTCAGTATGGACATTCGAGATTTAGAGAAAAAATATTCGAAAAATGCCAAAGTTCTTATTCTGCAGCACACATGCGGAATTACCCCCGTTGATCGAAAAAAAATACTGGCATTTGCGAAAACAAAAAAATTAAAAGTGATCGAAGATATTACACAGGGATTTGATCCTGAACTTTTCAAGAATAAACGATTTACATCACTTGCGCTTATGTCCTTTAACAGAAACAGTGCTTTTTCATCGGTATTTGGCGGGATGCTGGCTATCCGAGGCATAAGGAACAACACCATGATTAAAGAAGTCGAGAAGAATATACCAAATCCATCCATTTGGCTGTTATTACAGATGCTTTTTTACAAAATCGGCTCTGTGATAATAAAAAAAACCTATTCCATCTTTATAGGCAAATTGATTCATTTTGCTGCGAAGCAATTGAATATTTTCCCGGTTCATATATCCAAAAAAGAGCGTAAAGGTGAATTTGATCCGACATACTTAAAAACGTTTCCCAATTTAAGCGCACAATTATTACTCAAACAGCTGGATAGATTTAACGACGTCTCTTCTAAGAGAACAAAATCAGTCGTGTATTACAATGACCATTTAGGAATACCACACAAACATTCTGCTGCACCTCTTGGAGCATACCCTGTGATAACCAAACAGTATAATCCATTTCAATCTTCCTTTCGTTCCGTAGTGGATCCTGCAGAAGATCCTTTCATATTTGGGTACCAGCAGGGTACGTGTCCGATTGCAGAAAAGATCATACCGCATCTGATAAAATTGCCCACTCTTTTACAAAAAAAAGAAAGGGAGTTTATTCTAAAACAAATAAACAGGGAGAATAATCTATCCATATAGGCTGAGATACATATAAATCTGTAGAATTTATACAAACCCCACCAACATCGACACTAAATAGACTACTACAACAATCCGTATTATCAATCACCCCTAAAATTCGCCCAAATAGACCCTTCTGAAAAATGAGACGTATAAAGTATCGTCTTTTTTAAGTAATAAATACATAAATCATATATATTTATAGTTATTCGTGATTTTTGTTACAACCATACAATGCTTATAAAAATTACTGCATATATTTTTTTAAAATATTTTTCTATTCTTAATTGCATAATTATGGTCCTTCTATCTTCATCTCCTTTGACTAGATACTAGTCCCGAATACGCACGCCTGTGAACGCGCGAGCCTATAAACCAAAGCCCTTATCTTTTCAGATGCAACAGAATACACAAAGAATTCATATTAGATTGTCGGAACAACCCTGATAAACCATACTTCTCGGGTATACCAAACGGAAATAGAGGAGAATTGAGGGTAAATATTGGATTTAGACTGTTGTAATAATCTAAACATGGGGGAGACCTCGGCATAATGACCGACAGACCGTCCAGGGGAAGTATTCAGGCAGAATTACTGATAAATAGAAATAAAAAAACGAAAAAAAACATTTTTAAAGTGATAAATAAAAATAGAAAAAAATCGCTTCCCTCTCCTCTCATTTTGGCTCAACGTCGTAAAAGATACAATTTACGACGTTTTATATCATCTATTCCCTGCGCTTGTATACGTCAAAATTTGACCATTTCTGGTATCTACTAAATCGGAAGGAATAGTTTTTTTTATTCATTTATTCTGTGTTTTTATTTATAAAAAAATAAATTAATAATATTATTTCAACCTCTTTTACCTCTCTTTTCTTAGTAATTTGAACAAGCTCTTTACGAGAGAGGCCTCTCTCATGTTCAAGGGCTAGATGAATAGCAATATAGTGGGCTAAGTGATTGAAGAAGTTATCACAAGGCCCTTCTCAAGATAGTAGCTGTCACATAGGGCCGACTTATCCACAAATTTTGTTTGAATTGATTCAAAGTAGATCAAAGTGTGTCAAATAATTACCGTACGTGAATTATTTAATTATCTTATAGTAAATTAATAATTATTATAGGATATATATAAATAATTAACGAACGTAACTTTTTCGATCACCTTTCATTCCTCTCTCCTCTCTTCTCTATCCGGGATATGTCAATTTTTACTGTATGAAGACATCGGTTTATTTATTTTTTTTACCATTGGAGCGTAAGTACAGCGATAAACAAAACAAATACAATGACGAATGCATACTCACGAAGAACGTTATTGAAGAGACGGTCTGCGAGGTAGTTGTAGGCAATCCCTGAAATACTGTAATACAGTGCCGTGAGTATCAGAGCAACGACATTGATTCGCAGCGGCATAAACGAAACAAGAAGTGCCACTTCAAACAAGAGAAGGGCCAATACGCTACTGAACACAAACAGCGTTTTATCAAAATGTTTTTCCAGCTTTACTGACCAAAAAAGCTGCACCGAGATAATCAAGGATAAAATAGCGATAATAAATCCCGTCAAAAGAAAATTGAGCCGAAATGATAGCGTCACCAATACAAAAAGGAATACGATGAACGTTTGCGTCAGATAGTTGATCGAAAATGCCGCCCGATACAATTGAATACTCTTCTCTACTCCCACATTGAAGATATTCATTGTCAGAAGTACTGCATAATACCCCAGAGAAAAAAGTATCAGAAACGGTATACGCGTAAGCCATCGGACAGGAAGCAATGAGTAGAACAGGTATAGTGAAACAGCAAGCAAAATAGGCATGATAAAGAGCATGTACCACTCTACCCTATTTATTCCCTCAAAGACTGCAAAATATGTGGTGACATATGAAATCAAAATAATTATCGGAATAAAAATATACCATGACTCGGTAAAGGTAAAAAAGGAACTGACTCCGAAAAGAACTGTCATGGCAAGTGTTGCGATCACGATACGAAGACGTTTTGCAATCAGATTTATGAATGAAAAATTGAGCTTCTTCTGTTTCTGGGTTCCCGTTTTTTTTATCGGTAACGCGAAAGGGAGACTGAACTTCCATTTAGATTTTCCTGCCATGAAGATAGTATAGCATGCGTTTTTGCACTTGACATTCGACGTAATTTCCTTATACTCAACTAAATGGAAAATATTGATCAACTTGAACAGCAGGCTATCGACTTTGCCGTTGAAGCCGATTGGGAAGGAGCTTTAGGAAAGAATCAGCAGATTATTGATCAGGATCCCGAAAATATGAACGCATATCTAAGACTCGGATATGCACAACTTCAGCTGAACATGTTGAAAGAAGCAAAACAGTCATTTAAAAAAGTACTGGAGATTCAGCCAAAAAACAATATTGCCGAAGAACATTTAGAAAAAATTGCCATTTTATCAAATAAAAAAAAGAAACGACACGTTAATTCCACCAAATTTGATCCAGATCTTTTTATTGACATACCGGGCAAAACACGAACTGTGCATCTCGTAAACCTCGGACAAAAGGAAGATCTTGCCGGAATGAACATCGGAGAGGAAGTGTTCCTGAAGGAAAAACGACGCAAATTGGAAGTCCGGACTTCGAATGACGAGTATCTGGGTTGCCTGCCGGATGATATATCCAAACGTCTCGCCTACTTCATCAATGAAGGGAGTGAATACAAAACGTATATTAAAGAAATCGACCTGACTACTGTTGTTATATTTATTCGCGAGATCAGCAAAGGGAAAAAAGTCAGACAATATCCCTCCTTCCCTTCTAATCCTCATGTAATGCTTTCTGATATCAATCAGATTGAGAATGATGAAGAAAAAGAGACCGAGGAAGAATCCGAGGAAGAAGATGACGATGATATTGTCGAAGGTGATCTGGAACTTGATGATGAAGAATGGGAAGAATTTGAAGAAGAAAAGGACCTCAGCTCCATCGTTCAATTGGAAGATGAAGAAGAAGAGGAAGAATAATGTTCTACCTTATCTTTGAAAAACACAATTGATCCCTTTATTCTGCGCATTGATAATATCCTTTTGATCTCTTTGGGAATATGAAAATCCTTCATGGAGATCCATGCCATGATAAACGAGATAATAAATAAAACTACAAGAACAATATAAATTACCATACCGTATTATACCTGGTAATTGACTCCAGTCGAAATATTATAATGTCTGACTACTGAATCTCCCAATCCTGCTCGCGTGATCCAAGGACAAAAATGATATCATACACATCTGTTTTCCCTTGTAAGAGCGGACACTGAAAATAGGAAGAAATATCCCGCGCGGTTTCAGAAGGGATATCCTCTGAATATATCACTTTGCAGAGCTCTGACCTCTCGATATCCAAAGATACGTCGCTCACTCTGATGCCATTGCCCTCAAGGAGCATACTAATGCGTGAGGCAGTCTTATATTTGTTGGGATACAACACCTGGACACTTTTTTGTTCAGCTCGATAGTTTGACTGATACAACAGTCCTATGCTTTTTTTCATAAAAGAATCATTCCGGAATACAGTGTCACCGAGGACATTGTCTTTTTCCTTTACATAACTGATTTTATTAAATTGTGTGTCTTTTTCACCCAAAAGGGTAATAGTTAAGTAAATTCTGTCCAGATAGGAAGCGTTGCTGGCGGAAAATAATACAGCCATGACAGAAGGTTTCTTCGAGAGATCAGTGCTTTCGGTTCCATAATATACTTCTTCTGTTTCCGGGTAGAAATAATAATGGATGAATGTAGTTGTCGTAGCAGCAAACGTTTTTTCAAGAAGATGAGCATTGCCGTCCAGTTTGGCCAATTTCCCGAGAGAACCAATCCTGTATTGGCCGTAACCTCCAGGGACATCTACTTTTATATCCGCAGGAAATGAGATCTGATAATGTCTCCCCGCTTTGGTATCCAGCGAGTAATAATCGGTTTCTGAACCGTACATGACGAGGTTTATACGATCCGGTCGGGTTACAAAAAGTGATCGCTGAAAAGAAACAATGCCTTTATACAAGAGATAACCCAATACAAATGAGGAAAGTAAAATGTAAAACGTGAGATACTTTGGATTCCGCTTATAACCGGTCTTTTTATGCCTCATTCCTCTACTCTATCACAAATAGACTGACATTCCCACACAAATACGTGTTATTTTGTCAGTTCAGTTTCACAGGAAACACAGTAGATTGATTCAGGAATCAGCTCAAGCCTCTTGGCGGGAATTTCTTTGTTGCATCTTTTGCAAACGCCATACGTACCCTTTTCATTTCTTTCAAGCGCCATGCTTATATTCTCAAGGCGTTTGTTTAGCGTTTCAATCTCCGCCTCAATTCTTTGATGACTCTCTTGTTCCCGAACATCGGTATCAACCGCTGCATTATCATCAGCATAATCAGGGTCACTAAACGGGTCAGCTTTGCGCAGTGCGGCAATTCGCTCATCGATCGATTTTTGCTCATGCAGCAATTTATTTTTTACTTCTTCTCTGTTTATCATAATACTGAATTAAATAAAATAATGATTATTTCTTTCTTTTAGAAAAAGAAAATCCCTTGCGAATCGACTTCCAAATCGACTGCCTAAAATAATAGATCAAGTAGAGGCTAACTGTCAAGAGGAACAAACTGCCAAGTATTAGATCAAAACTCATATTCCGGACCATCGGCCTGAATGCCTTGATATTGTCGAAAATAACTGTAACAAAAGAAAAAAACCATAGAAAAAATATTAGATTAAAGCCTTCGTACAGATTCCCCCGTCTGATACTCCGTACCAGTTTGTATGCCCAAAAACTTCCCAGAAAATATAAGATGCTTTCATATAATGAAGTCAAATGTCTTGCTCCGTCAAAATTTGGATATGCGAGTGATATAAAAAATGTTGTCTGCGTGCCTATCTCTGTCCCAGAAAAAAATGATCCAAGTTTCGCGACAGCTAATGCGAGAAAAAAAGGTGCGATGATATAATCGACGATACGACGAAACTGAATTTTCCTCCAGGTCGAAAATATCAGTATAAATAGAAAAAATCCGAAAATAAATCCGGTAAGGCCGACACCGGGATACCCATTAATAAGGAAAAATCTGAGGACATCATACCCGAAGTCTTCGAAATGAAGCATAACGTATTGCAGACGACCGATAAAAACACCTCCGAACAATGCAAAAAAAAGACCGTCAAATACTTCATCTTCTTTATACGAAGTAAGCGTTATATTTTTCCATAAGAAAAATGCACCCCAGAAAAAAGCAAGAACAAGAAAAATTCCGAATGTATACAGTTTAATAAATCCTAAGTCTAGTAATACCGGAAGCATATCTTTTTGTTAAATCAGTAAAATGAAGAAAATGAAAACAGAGTTTCATATTCTTTGATCCCGTGACAGCTATATCTAGTATAATAAACTTTTACATATATTCAATGCAACAATTTAACAACAGCACAATGAAACAACCTAAACTAAAAGTAGGCTTCGATTTGGACGGCGTTCTCCTGTACAATCCTGCACGAATTTTCCGCCCGATAACAGTCGGCTTCAAGGCGATTCTTAAGCCCAAAATCAAACAAAAGACTCATTTCTACTATCCGAAGACTTTACTAGAGCAATGGATGTGGATTATAGTTCATTGGTCAAGTTTGTTTATTTCTCCCGGATTTGAGAATATAAAAAAACTTGCCGGGAACGGAGACATTGAAGCTTATATTATCACCAGCCGCTATGACTGCCTGAAACATGATTTCAGACGATGGCTGCAGAAAATGGATTCGAAAAAACATTTTCATGCTACCTTTCACAATAAGGAAAATTTACAACCTCATGTATTCAAGGAGAAAATGATCAATGAACTGGGGCTGGACTATTTTATTGAGGACAACTGGGATATCGTTCAGCATATAAACAAGCACACCAAAGCGAAAGGAATCTGGATTTCAAACGCTTTTGACAAGCATATCCCTTATGACCTAAAGTTCCTTTCACTGGAAGAGGCCATGAAATATCTTGAAAAGAAAATACAGCAATAATGCCATCTCGAGCGAAGTCGAGAGAACCCTTTTCGACTACATAAGGGATTCCTCCACTACGGTCGCAATGACAATATTCAATTTACAAAAACATACTTTTCTTTTATTTATTCTCCTTCTGGCACTTTTCCTCCGTTTGTATGGTATCAATTGGGATGCCGGATATCACTTTCACCCCGATGAGCGAATGCTTATTATGGTGACAGATAAAATCCAGTTTTTTACTCAATTAAATCCTGATTTTTTCAACTACGGCAGTCTTCCTGTGTATATTCTTGCGGCAACGGGCCAAATAATTGATGCTCTTTTCGGGACCAGGCTTGATACTTATGACGGATTATTATATATTGGACGCACCCTCTCCACTATCAATGACCTCTTCGTAATCATCCTTATCTACAACATATGTAGACTGTTATTCAATAAAAAAGCAATTGGCTTATGGTCAGCATTCTTCTACGCTGTATCTTTTTTCCCTATACAGAACAGTCATTTTTTTATCGTTGATACTTTTCTCAATTTGTATCTTACCTTTCTTGTTTATCTCCTGTTGAAGTATCAAGCAGGACCGAGCTATAGAAAAATTGTCATCGTCGGACTTGTCTTCGCTGCCGCACTTACGACCAAGGTGACTTCGATTATTTTTCTACCTGTGATATTGCTTGCTCTTCTCACTCCGGCTGGACCAAGAAGTAATATGTGGAGAAAAATAAAATTGTTATTGCACAAAGAAAAGCTGTCATCTCTGTCTGCAATTGTGAAACGGGTATCTCTTTTCGTACTCACCACGGGGATATTCTGCTTTTTATTTATGCCGTATGCATTCTTTGAGTATGATCGCTTTTTAAAAGATATTTCTCTCCAAATTCAAATGAATTCAAATCCATATATTTTTCCGTATACGCTGCAGTACGTCGGCACTCTTCCCTACCTGTACTATCTGAAAAATATATTTTTATGGGGACTGGGACCCGTGATATCAATTTTTTGTGCAACCGGAATTCTGATATTCCTTACTTCCCGATTCCGGCAAATCAAATCGGAATCTCTTTATCGTATAGGGAAATTAAGTATCTCATTTTTGTCTTCGAAATATGTTCTCCTTATTCTGTTCTATCTCATATACTTTGTCGTTATCGGACGTTCGGCCGTCAAATTTATGCGATATATGCTGCCGCTGTATCCGTTTCTCACGCTCTGGGCAGGTTTCGGTGCGGCATCAATTGTGAATCTTTATAAGCCGAAAAAACATATATTTTCCCAGCCTTCTCCTATTCCTGCCATGATTATTGCTGCGAGTTTTGTTGGTTTTACCTTTCTGTGGACACTGCCGTTTATACAGATTTATTCGATTAAAAGCACCCGTATCCGTGCGACAGAATGGATTAATCATACAATCCCGGCCGGTTCCACACTGGCTGTCGAACACTGGGATGACCGCGTACCGATTCATGACCCCGGCAAGTATCAATACGAAGAAATGACTTTGTATGACATTCCGGATAATGATTTTAAATGGGACACTTTGCATCAAAAACTCGATCGGTCGGATTATATTATTATTGCCTCAAATCGCCTCTATATTCCCCTTCAGCGGCTGCAGGAATGCGGAGAACACGGTAGGTGCTATCCTATGACCGCCGAATACTACGACAAATTGTTCAATGGTGAATTGGGATTTGTAAAAGTTGCTGAGTTTACCTCATATCCGCAACTTCGATTGGGAGACTGGAGTGTAAAAATCATCGATGATCAGGCAGACGAATCATTTACAGTCTATGACCACCCAAAAATTATGATATTCAAAAAATTATGAAACAGAAGACTGTCATAGATATCGTATTTGTTATCCTTCTTCTTGTGACGGCACTGATTCCGAGAGTTCTCTTGTTAGAAAGTATTCCACTCGGCATCCATGGCGATGAAGCCTGGACAGCTCTTGATGCGAAAGAAATTTTGGAAAAAGGTTCTCTGCCAATTTATTCTTCAAGCGCACTGGGACAGCCTTCAGGACCAGCTTGGCTGACGGCTTTACTGTTCCGGTTTTTTGGTGATAGCGTTTATACTCTACGGCTTTCTATGGCATTATTTGGCATTGTAACGATACCCATATTTTATCTTGTGCTTCGAAAATTATTTTCACAATATCTTTCGTTTTTCGTCAGCATGCTCTTGTCCTTTGCTCTATTTCATCTGCACTACTCCCGCATGGGATTTATGCTTATAAGTGCACCCTTGTTTGTTACTGGAACATTATATTTTTTCTTTGATTTTCTGCACAACAAATCATTTAAATCACTTGTCTTGTCAGCGTTCATATGCGGTGTCGGTGCTTATTCGTACAACAGTTATGTCTTATTTCCACCGACGATTGTTGCTGCATTGCTTGCTTTGCTTTTGATAAAGAGAGTTACATTCAGGCATCTTGTCGTATTCCTGATCGGATGTGCGATCGGTGCGTCTTTACTTCTTTATCAAATAGCACAAGATCCTATTCATTATTTCAATCATCATAAAACGATATCTGTCATGAATCAGCAGGAATTCAAAACGGCTGATTCCTGGTCAGAGCAAAGTACTTTTATTCTGCAGAACGGATTCAAAAAAACGGGATATTTTTTCCTCGGCGGACATCATGACGGAGCTGACGGTTTCGGGTCGTATCAAAGTATCGACTATCTCATACTCGTCCTATGGCTGACAGGCGCCGGTTGGGCTTTTGTGAAGAAAAACAGGCTTATGATCTGGTTTGTTTTTGCATTTTTGTTCCAGCTAATTCCCCTTTTTACAACCGTAGACGGTTACTATCGTCGTGAAATTGTAGCGTATGTACTGCTTTACATTCCCGCTGCATACGCTCTCCAGCAAATGTTTAGGCACATATCGCGACAGAATGCAGTTTATCTTCATATTATTCTAATTCTCCTCGCCTTCGGACAAATAAGCATCAACCTCCGGCAGTATTTTTGGTTATTTCCTCATGAACCCGGTACTCAATTTGTATTCCCTTCCGATGCGTATCTCGGCTTGCAAGCTCTCAGAACCGAACCGTATCAGGACAAAAAAGTAATTCTTTTTTCAGAGCGATATAACTGTGATTATGAAACATTCCGATATCTTCTGGCTGATCGAGTCTGTATAGACTTTGAAGAGGATAAGAATCTGGATATGCTGGTTAAAACAGACTACGCGTTGCTTTACATTGATCGTTATACGGCTGAAGGAAGGGAAAAAACAGACGGAAACATCCAACTTTTGGAGACTTCACAGGATGTGGTCGGTGCTATTCAGACATTTTAACCAGAACGTAAATCAGCTTTGTCATATTCAGACAATGCTTCAATCCCAGCAACTGCACTCAAAGATAATGGCTGTTGAGTTACAAGCATAATTTCCTGCTCAGACTCATGACCCGGTAAAATGGTCCCCTGTGCAAACGCATCTCTGTTCAGATATACCAACACACCTCGTTTGTTGATAACGTGAGGAAGGATTTGGCGAAGCCTTTCTCTTCCTACCGTTTTTTCAATTGCTGCAAGTCTTTCGGGATCACTATGTTCCTTCATACTTTCATCCAGATTCCCCCGGTTGAACTCATCGGTTTCCTGTGCATATTGAGCAAATTCTTTGGGGATATACTTTGACGCCATATAGTTTACTTCATCCGATTTGGCACGCATTCCGGTCTGCCGATAAAAAGCCTCTTCGAGTGAAGCATCAAGCGCATACATTCTGGCGACATTCCTGATACTGTCTTCCTGCAGATTCCTAGGTAGCGCAGTTGCTCTGTTGTGAAATTGCATAATGATAGTCGCAACAGCCTTATTCATAACCGGATCTTTGCCTTCTCCGAACATGTTACCGACTCTCGGCAGCATATAGTAAAGATGTTTTCCTTCAGCAGCAATCTGCTGCTGATAGGGCAAATCAGTCAGCGGGTAGGAAGGCACATGATCCTCACGAAGCATATCTGATACAAATGACGATTTTGTACCATATATGGCAAAAGAACCTTCCGTTTTACCATGTTCCAACCAGCTTTTCAACAATGTATCCTCTTTTTTTACGATTTCTTTTACAGCCTCGCCATCCATACATTTTACAAAATTTTTTTAATTAATCCGAGAATCCCCTGTTTCCATGGTACACGATGTGAAACACCGCTTTGACCTTCAAACTCGGACAGATGATCCAAATACCAGCGGTAGTTTTTAATAAGAGCTTCTTTATTGGAAAAACGCGGTTTGTAATTGAGCTGCTTCTCCGCTTTCTCAATTGATACAAACGAATCTTTGGAAGCAGTCTCATATACCCATGCATACAGCGGTGAGATCTGTAAGGCTTCAAGAATCCTAAGTACTCCGATCACAAGGCCTGCCGGAGTCCCTATCACTTTCTTACCGTATCCAGCTTCATCAAGAACTGCCTGATAATCCTCCCCCATCGTCGTAAATTCTTTGGCTCCGATATTGAAGACATCGTTTACTACTTTTTTGTCCAGAGTCATACAGGCAAAAATGGCATCACACAGATCTTCGACATCCAAAAGCTGATATCGGTTTTTTCCGTTCCCGATCATCGGAAAGCCGTGACCGTCCCGTGCCCAGTCATACAGCAATGCAAATACCCCAAGACGCTCAGGTCCGACAAAAGATTTGGGACGGATGATAGATACCGTAAGTCCCTTTTTTCTGGCTTCCTCACATATGTTTTCCGCTTCGATTTTTGCTTCGCCATACGGCCCGACTCCAACGAGTTTGTCGTTTTCATAGATAGGATGATGATCCGGTACGCCATAAACAGCTGTGGATGAGATGTGGATAAATCGCTCAGACTTGTGGATAATCGCACCGTCAACAACATTCTTTGTCCCGTCAATATCAGTAGAATAGATGTCTTCTTCCGAATAAAGCGGTAACGCTGCTGCACAGTGGATAACTATGTCAGATCCCGTCATCGCTTCTTGAAGTTTTTCCCTGTCACGGATATCTCCGACAACTGCGGTGATCTTTTTTTTACAATCTGTATAGTCAAACGGAACGATATCATACGAAATAATCTTGTAGCCTTTCTTAAGAAGATATCGAATCAGATTTATCCCTAAAAATCCTGATCCTCCTGTGATGAAGACTGTTTTCATGGCTATTATTATGACGAATCAACGCGATAAAAACAAGTGAGGGCGAACAAAAGTGAGGAGGATGCATGGGATTTACTACATCTTCCTCATAGAAAACTAAATACGTTACTTACCTGGCTTCGGCTTTTCCTTGTCCTTATCCGGTTTCGGTTCCGGTTTAGGGTCTGGAATTGATTCTCCGCCAATATCTTCCCAACAATGGATGAGCAACATAATACGTTCCTTTCACATGAACAAGAGATTAGTTGACAATCCGATATCCCATGCATCCTCAAAGTACGGCTTTTGGAGAGCTGACAGAAAAGCTTGGATCCTGCCCGCTCCTCTCAAGCCAAAAAAAACCTTCCGAGGAGGAAGGCTCATTGAAATGGATGTTTGTTTCATCCACTACAATCAGTCCTCCTTCTTTCGAAGTACCACTTTTGCCAATATGTGTAAATTATTTTGATGTTCATTGATTTCTAAAAAATTGAATTAGGCAACGTTTGAAAATTTCCCTCTTTGAACCTCTTTTGATCCACGCGTCACAGTTGCAACGCCGACACCGAGCTTTTGGGCAATCTCGTGCTGGGGTACTCCCCTTTTGAGCATTTTGACAATCTGTATACGTTTGGGAAGCTCCTCTATTTCCTTCGGAGTCAATAAACCCAATAAAAACTCCCTCATCTCTTTCTCCGTTTTTATCGACAACAGTATCTGAATAAGTTCATTCATAAATACTAGTATACTAGTAAAGTAGTATTTGTCAAGGAGTAATTTTCTCTTTACTAATATTTTTTCGGTATGCACAAATTCGATCTACTTATTTCTCCTGTCTCACCAGATTCTTCAATTCCCGAAGCATACCCGGGAGATCATTGCCTTCTCTGGTGAAGACGATCATTTTTCCTTTGTCGGGAATCAGGTGGATTGCTATTCTAAACAAAACTCCTTCTTTTTCTTCTTCAGCAATTACTTCAGCACTCCGGATAGAATCATCCTTTTGAATATGATCAAAAACATAATCTACCAGATCTGTAATAACGGAAATATGGGCATCATTGAAGTTTTTGGTCGTCAACTGAACCGGTTTCTGTTCTTCATCACTCTGGAGTAATTCAAGAATATTGCGCGTGGTAACAATCCCCATGGGATGATCTGTGGTGTCAACTACAACAACACTCCCCTTATCATGTCCAAGCATCATATCAATAGCGTCCGAAACCATTTTATCTTCCTGAAGTGTCAAGAGTTTTTTGATAGCATAATTCTTTACTTTCAATTTCTTAAATGGTTCGATGCTGTCACTCCCTCTGCCGCCTTTTTTCCTTTTGCCGGGCGCAATCAAGTACGGGATGAGATCATAATAGCTCAAAACACCGGTAAGCTTCATTGCATTATTAATTACGACAAGCTTCGAAATTTTATGCTCTTTGAAGAGAGTAAGAGCTTTCGCGATAGTATCATCTTCCTTTACGGTCATCAACGGGCGGTCTTTTGACAGGATGATTTGTCGAAGATACATGCGATCTACGCTATCCCTCATAAGCCTCAGAAGTCTTCGGGCAGATGTAATCCCTACAAATTCTTCTTTATCATTGAATACAGGAAGATAATGAACTTTTGACTGGGTCATCATACTTGCGATTCTCCCAAGCGAATCGTTTTCATGAATCTTCGGCGGATGATATAAACAATTCTCTACCTTGGTATCCCCATCATTGGCACTGGATTTTATAAGAGCATGATACGGATTGATAACTCCTAAAAAATTATCTTTTTCGTCCATGACAAATGCTGCGTCATGGGAGCTTGAGAGTTGTCCCAATGCTTCTGAAAGCGTATCATCCGGTGCTACACGAATGATATTATTCTTTTTCAAAAAGTCACTTATGTTTTTCATAGTAAATGTGTAACGTATAACGTATAAGGTGTAACGTTTGAAAGAACACAACGTTACATGCTACACGTTACGCGCTAAACCTAAAACAGCGTCCCGCTGCTGAACTGCCATTTTGCAATGTGCAATGTCGGTGCAAGACCGATCAGCTCTCCTTCGAAACTGGCAAGCTGGGTAAGTTTATTCTCAATAGAAACAACATTATTCAATGCGTCCGGAATGCTTTGATTAAAACGTAAATTTTTCACCGGTTTCACGATTTTCCCGTCTTCTATCAAAAATGTACCGTCCCGTGTCATTCCAGTGATATTCAGTGCTTTCGGATTGAGTACCCGTACATACCACAGCCGTGTGACAAGCAATCCTTTTTTAACCTTTTTAATCATCTGTTCGCGGGACATGTTTCCCGGCTCAATATACATATGGAGCGGAATCGGTCCCAAGGTGTTTGGTGCAGGAAGAGCATGTCCGGTATTCTCGGCTCCATATCTCTTGGCATAATAGGAATCATATGCAATTTCTTTTAATACCCCCTTCTCTACAAACACGATCTTCCTCTTCGGGTGTCCTTCATAATCAAACGGCATGGGGAAAACCAGATCGTGGAACGGATCATCTATAAGCGTTATATTGTCTCCGAATACTTTCTGGCCCATTTTGTCAGATAAATAACTAGATTTTTCATGATAGATACGGGCATTGGGTCCATACCATTGGAAAAAGGCCATCATCTCCGATACTGCCTGCGGCTCCAATATTACTTCATATTCCCCGGGCTCAATATCTGCAGGATCTGCACTTTCTTGTGTTTTGTTGACCGCTGTTTTAGCTACGGTCTCTGCATCGACCTCTTTCGCGGTTCGTGCCACATCAGCCGCAAAACCGCTTGAATTTTTGCCGATTACGATTGTCGAAAGATTGCAGGATGAACCGGCATGATAAGCAAATATTCCCAGTGAATTGGCAACTGCTATTTCTGACACGTCATTTGCATATGCTCCCGATGCAGTAAAGTGTGCTGCTTTTGCTTTTTGAATGACGGTAAACACACCACGGGCAAGTTCCTCTTCTGTGGCGAAGGCTATGTCCTGTTCCACTGTTTTATATTTTAGCGGCTCAGGCAATGACTCAAAGTTCGGATCATCCTCCTGAAATGAGGCGAGTTCTGCTGCGCGTTCAACTACATGTTTCAATGAAGATTCATCAAATGAATTGGTTGAAGCAACGCCAATCTTTTTTCCCAGAATAACCCGCACGGAAATCCCGAGATTCTGCCAGGCCATATTCTGATGAATTTCATTGTTCGCAAAACGGGTTAAAGAATTGCCGCTTACAGAAAGCAGTACTTCAGTTTGGTCTGCTTTGGAAAATTTCAATACGTTTTCCGCAATTTGTTTTAATTTTTGTTTCCCATACATAAGTGTGGATTTAATTACCACTTTACTACTCCAATTTTCACGTTCCTGAACCTGGCCGGACTGGCACCGTGACCAGTGTACATCACCTGACTTGGCTGTCCTTTCCCACAATTGGGTGTACCCCATACGGTCCATTCATCCCGCCCGCAAATCGCATCACAGGAATTCCAGAATTGAGGCGTTATGCCTTGATACGTCGGATTTTTAAGCATTCGACCCAACGTTCCATTTTTGATCTCCCATGCAATTTCAGTTCCGAACTGAAAATTGTACCGTTTATCATCAATGCTCCATGAGCGATTGGTCGACATAAAAATACCGTATTCGGTGTCTGCAATGAGTTCATCCAGTTTCCAGGCTTTTCCCGTTCCATCCTCTCCTCCGGGTTCGAGATTAATGTTGGTCATCCGTATCATTGGCAGCCTGGACCAAGATGAGGCACGGACTGTACCATTTGATTTCCTGTTATATTGTTTGTTGATCTCATGAAGTTTGGTCACGGTATCACGGGAAGTTATGTAGTCTTCAAATATACCGTTTTTTACAAGATATGTGCGCTGTGCCGGTACGCCTTCATCATCATATCCGAAGGTCCCCAGACCTCCCGGGACCGTAGCGTCCGCCGTCAGATTCACAATGGGTGAACCGTATTGGAATTCAAATAATTTTTCAGGAGTAAGAAAACTCGTACCTGCGTAGGACGCTTCATATCCGAGAGCACGATCGAGCTCAACTGCATGACCGCAGCTCTCATGGATTTGCAGAGCAAGCTGATTGCTGTCCAGAATGAGGTCAAATTCACCGCTGGGACAGATATCTGCCGTCAACAAATTCACTGCTTCCTGTCCTACTTGCGGCGCATGCTGAACCAAATCAAGCTCTCGTACAAGCTCAAAACCCCGGGTCTGATTTTGTCCCCGAAACGAATTGGGATATGATCTGTTTTGAAATTCGGTACCTTCGACAGCTGATGCTTCGATGCCTGCACCGGTCCAGATGATTTCCTGGTCAATTCGTGATCCATTCGTTGCAGCAAAATACTTTCTTTCACGATTGGCTTGATAAGACGCCTGAGAAACAACAATCTTATCACTGACACGTTGTGCCTTATCTGCCTCAATCAAAAGCTGGAGTTTCTCCTCCATCGGAACCTGAAAAGGGTCTTCTTTGATAGGTGTTTTATATGTTCCTTTCACCGCTTCCCAATCATCCAAGCATACATCCGTTGTTTTATGTTTCAATGAGGCTTCAGTAATTGTCAGTGCTTTTTTTATAGTTGCATCAATCCCTGTTTCACTCATATCGTGCGAGGCAGCAAAACCCCAGACTCCGTTTTTGAGAATTCGTATGTTGTATCCCTGTGATGAAGATGATTCAAGAGCTTCGACTACGCCGTCTTTTGTAGCAATATCTTCAGAGTCCTGTTGGACTATCCTGACGTCTGCGTAATCAACTTGTGAAGGAACTTTTGAGAGTATCTCCTCTGCCTGCTTCAGCATATGAATATTATAATTCATTAACTTTCCATTTTCATGTCTAGACATTATCTCGTGTGAACGTCAAAGCGAGGTAAGAATGTGTGCTATAATTGCAAAAATGATAAACGCAGGACATGAACTTTCACCAACCCCGATGGAAAAAACATTGCCTCAAGAAGTGCTCATCCAAAAATCAGAAGAATATCTGATTATGGAGGCACAGTACGCCCAAGCAGTCGGTTCATTCCGAACGGCTTCTGCAAGAGAAGAACGAAATGCCTATGCCGAGTCTATGAGAGAACTGAATGTTAGAATGCAGCACCTGCGAAACGAATACGGATTGATAATCGGAGGATTCCATGGACAGGAAATCAGCAACGCAGTAGTTTTATATGACCCTGCAATTCACCAGGTAGCTCAGCTTCACGGTGAAATCCAAAGCGGTGATCCAATCAGGTTTCTCAATACCGCAATCTGCTCAAGTAATGGAGACGTTCTTGTTCCCGCGCAAGCTATCAGAGTATATTAATATTCTGAAAGAAAAACTGAAAAGATAGCTCCTACCCTTTATAATTAAGTCATGGAACTGGCAATCTCTCTCAAATTGCTTATCTCGCTTGCGATTGGAGCAGCAATCGGACTGGAACGTGAAATCCATCAAAAGAATGACAATCACAAGAACCGCTCAGGATCTTTGCTGGGTGTGAGGACATTCTCACTGGCTACCCTCCTGGGAGCAATCGGTGGATTGCTGTATGCTGATCATCTTATTCTGGCGACTCTTATCACTGCATCCTTTATTTTGGTCATACTGGCCAACTATATCATCACAGCATATACGACAAAGGAAAGCGGTATCACCACCGAACTCGCGGCTCTCATGAGCTACCTGATTGGAGTCCTTATTGCACTGGAAATTTTTCCGATGACCCTTACACTTTCTCTGGCGATCGTACTCATGCTTATTCTCGCCTATAAAGAACAGGTCAAAGATGTAGTTGAAGATATTCATACGAGAGAAATCAAAGCTATTTTGAGCTATGGCATCATTGCCGTTATTATCCTTCCCTTTCTTCCCAATGAGGCAATAATACTACGTGATATCCCTTACTTATCTGATTTTCTCCGATCATTCGGCTACTCCTTGGATCGGTGGGGTTCCCTGGAAATCATAAATCCGTTCAAGACATGGCTGATTGTGGCAATTATTACAGGAGTTGATCTTATCGGATATATTTTGGAAAAAATGTTTGGTCAGGGACGCGGACTTATCGTAACTAGTCTGGTAGGGGGCTTTGTGTCCTCCACCGCCACAACACAATCACTCGCAGTTCAAAGTACGGAATCAAAACAGATTAATCATCTGATCGCAGCCGCAATGGTTGCAACCTTGGCGAGTTTCTTTTCACTCTTCATCATCATATTACCTCTGAATCCGTTTTTTACGATCAGTATCCTACCCACATTACTTATTCTTGTTCTCAGTTTTGCTATAGCAAGCGGCATCTTTTTATATCTGAGCAAGAAACAGAAGAAAACTGAATTGTCAGAAGAGAGCGCACAAAGTAGAGAAATTTTTTCCATAAAACCGGCTCTCATTTTCGCCGGATTGTATTTGGGCATAAAACTTCTTTCAAGCGTAGCTCTTGAACTTTTCGGTGCCAGCGGCTTTTTGGTGACAGCAGGATTGGCCGGACTTACGGGACTGGACGCTATGACGATCAATATTGCTGAACTGTCCCGGAAAACTATCGAAATGAATACAGCAGTGCTTGCATTTTTGATTGTAAATGCAGTCAACTTACTTGCAAAAACATTTTACATATTTCTCCAGGGAAGAAAAGATTTTGTGTGGAAATACGGAGTTACCATGATTGTTATCATTGCACTCTCTTTTGCAGGACTGTTCTTTGTCTAAGCTCAGACTTTGCTCTCCAGATATTTTTTTCCGTGTCCGACTTTGGTATTAATGGGACGGGATTTAATATAATGCGGAAGTTCTGATTCTTCCCAGGCCTCTGCTTTCAAGACTCCCAGTGCATCAAACGGTGCTCCAACCGTTTCAGCGTTTACACCTTCGGGATTGCGGTTTATCATAACACACATAGAGACTACGTTACCGCCCGTTTCACGGACGAGATCCACGACTTTTTTCACAGACCCCCCCGTCGTCGTGAGATCCTCAATAACAAGTACATTCTTTCCCTTTATTAGAGCGTCATACCCGCGGGTGAAAGCCATAGATTTGTCGGGCATTTTTTCCGCATAGACGCCCAGTATCTCACGTCCTTTGAGCTGAGTCAGATGATAGGCTGTCCAGGTTGAAAGAATAATTCCTCCCAATGCCGGTGCCGCAACGACATCGATATCAGCATTTTTATATTTCTCAGCAAACAGTCTTCCCACCTCACTTACTTCCACCGGATGAGGATAAATAGCATCTTTATTGACATATACCTCTCCATGCTTGCCTGATGTATAGACAAAGTGATCATCCGTCAGAACTGCATTCACTTTTTTTAATATTTGAATTATATCCATAGCATGTATTAAATCGTAACTCGAAACGCATTGATAGCATCTCTCAACTTTCTCGCTTCATCTCCGGGATTTTCTGCATATAGAACACTTCTTGAAACGGTGATCACAAGTCCTTTTTTATCGTCCGCAAGTCCCGCTTGTAGCGTTGCTGTAAGATCACCTCCCTGTGCACCGATGCCAGGGACTAATATGGGAAGATCTCCGACGATTTGTCTCACTTGTGAGAGCTCTTCAGGAAACGTCGCACCGACGACAAGCATACAGTTTTTGTTCACATTCCAGGATGAGGCAACCAGTTTGGCGATACTTTGATACAACGGAACCTGTTCAACCGGGAGATCCTGCAGTTCACCTGCTCCGGGATTGGACGTCCGGCAAAGAATGATACTCCCCTTCTCCGAAATGTCCAGAAACGGTTGTATTGATTCTTTCCCGAGATACGGGTGAAGTGTGATGGCATCTGCTCCCAGATAATCAAACGCGTAGCTTATGTAGCCTTCGTTGCTTGTACCGATATCACCTCTTTTTGCGTCAAGAATAATAAGCACGTCAGGATAACGGTCTTTGATATAGTCACAGGTTTGTTTTAGCTGCTCAATTCCTGGTGCTCCGTATGCTTCAAAAAATGCGGAATTCGGTTTATAAGCCATTACATATTCGGACGTTTGATCAATTATATACCTTGAGAATTCCAATAAAGGTTGTTTAGTTTGTCTATATGTCTCAGGAAGTTTGTCAAGTACCGGATCAAGTCCAATACAAAGAAGAGAATTATTGTGATCTATTGCTTCAGTGAGTTTGTCAATAAACGACATACTTTATTATACAAATTATCTACAGATTATGATTTATATTCCCTCAATGATCTCTATTATTTCATCAATATCATCGATAACATAATCCGGTTCGGTTTCGACAATCCGCTCACCATGGAATCCATAAGTTACACCGATGGTATGGGTTTCTGCATTTTTCCCCGCTGCAACGTCCACAGGACTATCCCCTACCATTATTGCACGATCAGGATTCACAGAGAAAAAATCGAGAGCTTTTACAATTCCTTCCGGATCAGGTTTGGGTACGGCAACATCCTCAAGGCCGATAAAATAGTCAATCAGTGGAAATAAACCGGTAAGTTCCAACGTCTCAATAGCCGTATCCCGGCGTCGTGTGGTGACTGCCGCGATCGAAATTCCGTTTTTCCTGAGTGCTTCAAGAGTTTTTTCAGTATTTGGAAATGCTATGGCCAAATCCGGATTTTGATGCTGATACTTATGGTGTGCTTTCATGAATGTATCAACTTCATCAAGTTCCGTAAATTCTTTGTAACAGTCCTCGAGTGATTTCCCTATCATATGGCTCATTACGTCACGTTCTAGGATATCATGATTGTGATATTCTAAACTGTGCTCGAAAGCCTGATAAATATACTCAGAAGTGTCTATTAGCGTACCGTCTACATCGAAAATTATTGCCTGAATTTTCATCCTCCCATAATATCAAAAACAGCGGGATTACTCTACTCTACCTTCAGCAGGAAGATCTAAACCTTGACTCATATTTGTTTCATAATTTTGAATAAGCCGCTCTGTTTCCTCTGCGATCTTTTTGATAGATGCATCCGAATAAAAAGCCATGTGAGGCGTTATAATGACATTCGAATGTGTCAGAAGCGGATGGTCACCGGAGAATTCTTTCTCTCCCTCCAAGACATCCAGACCGATAAGCCTGAATTTTTTGATATGTTTTAACAATGCGTCCGTGTCAATGAGCTCCCCTCGTGCGGTATTGATAAGAACGATACCTTCTCTCATTTTGGAGATTGCCGCTTCATCAACCATATGTCTGGTGCTGTCAAGAAGAGGTGCATGGAGTGAGATTACATCAGAATTTGAGAACAATTCGTCCAGTTCGACATATTCATATCCCAACTCTTTCTGTGCTTTTTCATTTTTATAGACATCATAAGCAATCACCTCCATCTCAAAACCTTTTGCTCGTTTGATCATCTCCAAACCTATTCGTCCCGTACCGACGATACCAATAGTTTTACCTTTCAAAGAAATTCCCAGATGTCCTTGGTATGAGAACTGTCCTGCTTTGATATCTACTTGTGTTGTCAAAATATTTCTCGTCCCGGAAAGAAGTAATGCAAAAGCATGCTCTGCAATATTGAATGCACCATAATCAAGAATGTGATAAACGGCTATTCCTTTTTGTTTACAATATTCAAGGTCAATGTGATCCACGCCTACTGTCCGCGTGATCAACAATTTCAACCGCGGAAACAGAGATAAAGTTTCTTTATCAGCTATTGCAGCAGTCTTGATTGAGATTCCTTCCGTTTCTGAAACATCGATGCGATCAACAGTTTGAATTGACTGTGAATATGTTTCTCCTGATAAATAGGTCTTCAATTCCCGATCAACATCAAAATGAATTATGCGCATATCCGATAAATGAACTCGATAACATATCTTTATTATATCGGTTCCTTCCTCAAAAAATTTTGTATAATTTACGCCTACCTATGGCACCTATTGAAAAAAGACTCGGAGTCGCTCTCGGACACTTGATGGATACGATACCGTATCGTGAAAAAAAAGAGCTCGAACCATTTATTGAGAAAATGCCGCCTGAAGGGCAGGAATGGTGGCTCGAATGGGCCAAAGGAGCAATTGAACGACGTCGGAAACAACAAAATCTCACATTCAGACTCCAACAAAAATTGAAAGATTTTTCGCCGGATGCAATTTCACACATACTTGATTCTTTTTCCGAAGAAGGGCTGACCCGATGGCTTCATGATATAGAAGAACCGCTGTATCCTCTCGCCATTCGTCCTGCTCAAAAGGGTCGATCTGAATACCGCCCGCCGAAAGAAATTTTTTTGGATACATTTCGAGAAGCACAATGGGTGCACAAAGAAGTTTTGCCTGCAATATCAGGATTGAAAGGAGCAGGATCCATGGCGCAGTGCCTTCTGCCATTTGTACAAGAATTGATGCCCTTTGAAGAAATCGGAATTCTGAACGGCCTGTTATTCATTCCCGAAAGAGGCGGTTACGTACCAAGTCCCAATCACGTTCAAGTACCGTTTGAATATGAAAATATTACGTCAGGGCTTGCTTTAAATGATTACCACGACACATCATCATGTTATCTCTTTCACTTTGCACCGAATGATGACGTGCACCCTCCTCATTCGGCGCTAACTCTTATCACATCACAGGGAGAAGAAGGAGAAAGCATGCAGCAGCTACGACTGAGGATGTATGATATGGTACATCGACCTGTATCACATCAGGATTGCGCAATTATTTATGGAGATATCAGTTCGCTTGAAGGAAACGATTCCGGGCATACGTCACCGTTTGTTCTGAAGCATCATCCGGATAAACCGATATTTTTTCGTGAACTGAGATAATCCGATCTTATTCCTTGATCCACGGATATTTCTGTACTTCACCCGATGCCGTACGGTGATATTTGCCGAATTCCGCTATCTTTTTTAATGCTTCTCCGTCAATCACAGGGCCTTCCACACACATTCGCCATCCTGTTGGATCAACACTGCATTGTCCGCATATTCCGAAACCGCATTTCATATATCTTTCAAGCGAGACTTCAAACGGAATATTTTTTTCCCAACAAATCTGGGCGATTTTCATCTCCATTATCTCAGGTCCGACCGTATAGACTTTGTCGTACGTTTCGTTTTCCGCATTTGATTTGAACAGATCCGTATTGAAGCCTTTGTATCCTTCTGACCCGTCATCAGTCGAAGCGTGAACCAGGGCACCGATCTCTGCCATCCACTCTTTAAAGAGTAGTTCCTGTTTGTTTCGCGCCCCGATAAAAAGATGTACTTCATACTCTTTTTTCCTGGCTTCCTGTGCCAGATATGACAACGGCACCATCCCGTATCCTCCTGCCACCATCGCAATCTTTTTGCCATCTTCAGGAAGCGTAAATACCGAACCATACGGACCGCGGAATCCCAGCAGATCTCCTTCTTCCATCATATGCATGGCTTTTGTGCTCTCCCCGACTGCAGCAACTGAAATCCTGAATCCTTCTCCGTCTTTTTTGATAATCCCGAACGGCTTTTCATCAAATCCCGGAATCCAGCACATTACAAACTGACCGGGACCTCCCGGAAAATCGTATTCAAAAACGAACGTCTTTACCCTCTCACTTTCCGTGATTATTTTTTGTATTGGTAGTGCTAATGGTTTGTCGATTTGTTTCATAGTTTTTTGTTAATAATGAACGCGGAACAGGTGGCCGAGCTGGAGGGGTCCCAACAGTGCGCAGTGAAACGAGCACTGGTGGGAGGGTTAAGACGCTTTATGTGCTATTCCCCTCATCTCTTCAACACTTTTATACCTATTTTCCTCCATAAAACGAGACATCTCTTCAGTTACTTTTTTAAAAACATCAATCCCCCGATAATATACCCCTGATCCGATCCCGATGGCAGTAGCTCCGGCCATGATATACTCAATTGCATCCTCACCTGTATTGATTCCTCCCGTCCCTATGATCGGAATTTTTACTGAATTGTATAAATTCCAGACTGCCCGTACACCCATCGGCTTTATGGCAGGGCCCGATACGCCTCCGACTTTATTTGTCAAAATAGGACGTTTCATATTGATATCAATAACGACACCGGAAATGGTATTTATTGCCGTTATGGCATCGGCGCCTGCTGCTTCTGCTGCTTTTCCTACCTCGACAATTTCCGAACTGTCTGCTGATAATTTTGCAAATATGGGGATATCCCCGACAACTGACTTCACCGCTTTTATGAGATCCGATGTCATCTTGGTATCCAGTGCAAACATCCGTCCGAAATCATCTTCGGTATTGGGACAGGATAAATTGACTTCAATTGCGGCAACACCAGTAGAGGCCATTTTCTCGCCTACCCGTTTAAAATTATCGATCGTATCGGCAAACATACTCCCGAACACGGGAATATCAAGCTGAGTTACTGATGTTGTGATTTTTTCTATTGAATTCTCTATACCTGGGTTGGAAAGCCCGACTGCATTCTGAATGCCTTCCCGCCATGCAAATACTGTTGGGTTTTTATGTCCTGGCCGTTCGGTCGGTCCTATCGATTTAAGAGTCACAGCGCCTGCTCCGTTTTCTTCGACAAATTTAAGTGAGGAGGAACTCACCCCCATGATCCCTGATGCAAGAACAGTCGGATTCTGAAGAGAAATACCGGCGAGATTTACTGAAAGATTTGCCATAGGTTGCTACATCTTACCATGAAATTCTTATTATTTATATTGCTCCGGCTTGATACCGCATTTTTTATTCACCTGGGCGTGCTCGTAATTATAAATCTGCGCACCTCCCAAGTTCATTTAAAATGAATATCGGCGCCGTTATGGAAAACTATATCTCTTTTCCTATCTTTACACTTTGTTCCTTTACCACCATCTTCCCGTCCTCAATAGTCACAATATTGAAATATCCCCTCTTGTGATCCTCAAAAGTCGGCTGATCCTGTCCAGGCAATAACCCGAACTGCAAACAGGTACTGGCAACCGAACTATATCTGACACCGTCTTTTATTACTGTTGTTCCCCTATGCAGATGGCCGAAAAATACGCCATTAATCTTTTCTGCATGTGCAGCAAACAAATCATGCAAACGATCACCTTCAAAAAGGAGCATATCCCGATCGACCCATGAACAGTCTATCGGAAGAAGCGGAAAATGAATAAAGATCGACAGTGGCTGATCCTTTGACAATTCCTTATCAATAATGTCAAACTGTTCATCAGAAATTGTCCCGTGCGGATCAATCTCACGCGGCCCTCGGCCATCCAAAACGAGGAAACGACGACGGCTTACTTCGAATCTGTATACGAGATTGTCTGTCATAAGGTCTTCCTTTTCTCCTATTTGAAGCTCTGATTTGATCATCGCGGATTCATCATGATTGCCGGTGACATAATAGAAGGGTATATGAATATCCTTGACCATGGAAGCAAATAATGAATATGATTGCCTGTCAGGATCTGCGGCAATGTCTCCGGTATGGATTATAAAATCAGGTTGGAACGGAAGCGATTGGATTCCCTCAAGAACCTTTTGAAACGGATTATATGTATTTACTCCCTGAAGCTCAAAATCCTTCGACGGACCGATATGTGTATCTGAAATGTGAATAAATCTAATCATAATTCTGTCTTTGTCATGCTGTCCGACGGCTGGCGGACAGGATGAGCTATTTAAAAGTGGATAATATCTTACTTTAATATCCACTTTTTTAATTTATCATAGTTCCAGGTATTCACGACCTTTTCTTTCGTAAGCCATCCACGGCGTGCTACATATATGCCGTATTTCATCCAATCCATGTTTGATGCTGCATGGGCATCGGTATTGACGATAAATGTAGCGCCCAGTTCATTGCCCTCTTTAACCAAAGTATCCGGCAAATCCAACCGGGATGGTCCAGCATTAATTTCTAGAGCAATATGATTCTCGATAACATACTGAAATATCAGGTCCCAATTGAGGTCGATACCTTCACGTGCACCGAGCAGTCGCCCCGTCGGATGACCGAATATTTTAACTTTCGGATAAGAAAGAGCTTTCAGTACCCGTTCCGTCATTTCTTTCATGGGCATTCGGAACGAGCTGTGAACTGAAACAATAAGATAATCTACATAATCAAATGCCTTCTCGGGAAGAGCGATTTCTCCCGAAGGTAAGATATCCACTTCCAATCCGATAAAATAGGGAATCTTTGAAGTTGATAAAACTTGATCAATATGCTCTTTTCGGTCCTTCATGATATGAATTATTTCTTCGTTTGAAAGCCCGCTTTGTTTGGGGTTGTGATCAGCGAATCCGATATAGGAATATCCTAATTCGACTCCTTCATCAACAAGCTCCTCATATGTATTAATTCCCAAATCATGCGAAGGCTTCACATCATATGATGAATGTATATGAAAGTCCCCTCTAATATCCTCCACGTCAATAAGTACGGGTACAGATTTCATATGTGCAATCTCAATCTCGCCTGTATCTTCACGCATCTCAGGAGGAATGTATTGAAGCCCCAGAAACGCATATAGGGATTCCTCCGTTTTAAAAGTCAAAATTTCTTCTCCGTCTGGATGTTTCGACTTGCTAACTCCTTCTCCTTTTGCTTCCAATTTTGTACCGCGCGCTGCTTTCAAACCGTACTCGGACAATGAGTATCCCTTTTTCAATGCATACTCCCGAAGTCTGATATTGTGAGCTTTGCTCCCGGTGAAATACTGCAACATAGAACCGTAACTTTCCTTTTCCTGCACACGAAGATCCATCCTGACATTGCCTGCTGCCAGGATTGAGGCTTTGCGGTCGCCTGCTCCTTCAATAGATCGTTTCCCGGGATACTTGAGAAAATGATCCACTATTTTTTTTGAATCGCCGATATCGGCCATCACTGATATATCGATATCCCCAATTGTCGACACCCGACGGCGAAGTGATCCCAGCAAATCGATCTGCTGTACTTCTTTCAGTTCTGCAAGATGTTTTGAGATTTCTTCTGATACTTCAAATGCATACGGCAACGGCATGCGTTCCTCTCTTCTATCCTGTCTTTCAAAGACATCCAAAGCTTCAATGATATCATCCTGCGATTTCTGTCCGAAACCTTCAAGCTCAGCGATTTGTCCGGTTTTTGCGATATTTCGTAGATCGCTTATGACCGTCTCAGGATCAGTAATACCGAAATGCATAACCAGTCGAAATGCTTTTTTCGGTCCTATTCCCGGAACTTCCATGAGTCTGAAAACCGACGGCGGGATACCTTTGAGAACTTCATTAAAGTGAGATGACTCCCCTTTTTCAAAAAATTCCTCAAGGGCTGATCCTATTCCCGGCCCAATACCCGGTACTTTGTACAGTTTCCCTTCCTGCCAGATATCCCGAATTTCCCGAGACAAATGTTCGATTGCGTCTGCAGCTTTCTCATAGGCAATAATCCTGAAGCGGCTTACCTTTCCATCTTTTGAAGTCGGGTCTCCTATAAGAGTATAGGCAGCGGCAATATTTCGAAGAAGGTGCGCAACTTGTTTATTTGAATACTGATCGTCAGCCATAATTGTATTTATTATAACGAATGAAAAATTTGGGAAGTTAAGAAAACAGTGAGAATCCCCTTGAGAAAAATAAAAATCGTAAAGTTAACTCGGATTAACTTGGAAAATTAATATTATTACCCTGAAAAGTAATAATTTTTATAATATTATTGTGATTTTTATGAAAAAGGTGTATAATTGCTTTTTAATATGAAAAATATTTCTGAAAATCTAACCTGGCGTCCGGTAAACTTTAGAACTTTTGCAACTATTCTTCCCGATGCTTACAAATCAGGATACGCGCAAAGCTCTCTTGACAGGGTTGCTTCAAAACTTCAGCAGGAATCAACGGGTGATATGAACCGGGTTGTACAGGAATTTGGTTTGGACAGATTTAAGAACTGGGGTATGTTCGAGGGTGATGGCGCACTGGTCGCATTTGCGCACGATTTTGATGCCGTTCCGCTTGTAGACCGCAACAATCCCTATTATGGTACTATTCAGAATGCTCCAGCAACAGTTGTATTACGAAGAAAACTGCAAAATTATGCACCGACTGCAGAAAGTGTCAGTGTAGCATCAATGATCCCGAATGGCACCGGTACACAAAGAATCGTTGCAGCATGCTACGAGTCCAATACAGGGAAACTGCACAGAGTTAATGTTTCAACACAACAGGAAATCAACCACCAAGGAGTAAAAATTGCACCTACTCAGCCCGATGACTTCATCCGTCAAGCCGGATTCGTAACTGCCCGTATGGTTGCAGAGACAGGCCATAGACATTTGGTTGATATTATCCACTCTGATGATCTCGGAACCGGTATTATTGGAGACCTGCATGACAGAGTTTCTCACCAGCTCGGTTTAGGAGTATACTCGAACGGGGATTATCTTTCCGTACAGATTGAGGATGCACGCTTTGCCGTTCCGGAACATATCTGAACTGAACTAATCATAGAAGCACACATAATCGCAAACGACTTTCAGTGAATTGTCTCTCGTATTCTCAATAATTCAAGAAATTTATTTGTGCTCCGGGAAGAATGTGAGTTACAGGACAAAAAAGAAAAGCAGACTGTTACGGATGGACTGCACTTACATTTTCTGCGATATTTGCCAGTACTTCATCCGCATTATCGCGATTAAATTCAAGTTCTATAGCTTGATGCTGGTCATATTTGTTGACATAGTTCATGCGGAATGTCTGAGCTTCTGGGAAGAGTACAAAACCTGACGCAAGCATCAGAGAGAATCGATCTGCATCATATTTTTCTTTGGGGCCGTATAATCTCCACATTTCTCCATATACTTTTTCCATAGACAGCTGACCATGTTCGTCTTTAAGATGTGGCGGTGCATATATCTGGTCATACTCTGCATTTACTGGACACTCAGCAAGTTCTGCGTACCGAAGGTCATTTCTGTGTACCCATGGATCATAAGCAAAAGTCATATCAATTACGCCATCTTGATAATCTGTACCAACATAATCTGTATATAAATTACCTCTTGTATGCTCGTGGGCGTTGACGATCTCTGGTCGTAATGCTTGTGGGATCACTCTACCTCTTCGAATTTCTGCTTTATCAGCAATGAGTAATGCGGCACTCATTGGAGTATGCCATTCCCGCATATGATCTACTTTATCTTTAAATGGAAGCCCTTTGATTTGGAGCAGGCCTTCGCGATATATAGGTTCGTTGTGAAGCATAATTCCTATCTGAATCTCACGCATTCGCTGCCGATCGCCGCCGGTAAGATTTGGGAACATTCTTTTGACACCACGGGCACCAAGTAAGTTATGAATATTTCTGCTTAAAAAGTTAAAATTGTCATGTAAAGCTACCTGTGCTGTAGCATCCGTCCTCATCTGTGGATCGTCTATACCTGCTTTTTCAAGCAAATCCTGCACCATTCTGTGAGTAAAATAAATATGATTTTTATAGGTATGATCATTAAATAGACCGACTTCTTCATCTGTTTCAGGAATATGATACTTGTGACCATGAAGAAGTGATGCCATACTCATATCCAGTAAGGGTGAAGCATGAGGTTCGAGGACATCCATTGTCTCTCGCGGGGTAAGTCGTGTGATATCAATCCCTGTTTGTTTTTCAAATGCCCAGATGCCCTGATTATCTAAATAACGATCAATGATTGCCGGTGGGACATTCGCCTCAAGAAGATAATCTCGTGCGTTAATAGGAATTTCCTTAGAATTGTGAAGAACGTGCAATGGTACATGACCATTTGATGGGAGGAGAAATCTTGTGTCTCGCGCTGTGGCAAGAACTTCTCCTATATGTGCTTCAAGATTCAGCATTTTGTAAATTAAATTTATTGCAATTTTCCGCCTTATTGATTAAAATTTGATATATATTATACACATTTTTATAAATTTTTGCAATATTTAACAAAAATATCATAAAAATACTCGAATTGCTTTTATTTAGTATACATTTTATGATATAACGATACTATTATGAAAAATCCCTTCATACTCGGAGTCGCCGGCGGAACCGGTTCCGGCAAAACAACTATCGCAGAAAAAGTTTATACTCACTTCGGTGATAAAGTAGTCTATATCCCCCATGACCGCTACTACAAAGACCAATCCGAGAAAACAATGGAAGAACGTATCAAGACAAACTATGATCATCCGGACGCATTGGAGACAGACCTTTTCATTGTCCACCTCCAGAAGCTTCAACAAGGACAAGAAGTAGAAGTCCCTGAATATGATTTTACCCAGCATACGAGAAAAACTGATGTCACGGTAACAATTGCTCCTGCTCCATTGATACTCATTGAAGGAATACTTATTTTTGATAATCCTCTCCTCCGTGAACTTATTGACCTTCGTATTTATGTAGATGTACCGGCTGATATCCGGATTTTGAGACGTGCGAAGCGGGATATTGAAGAACGCGGGCGTACACTTGATTCGGTCTATAATCAGTATGTCGCAACAGCCCGTCCCATGCATGAAAAATTCGTCGAGCCGACCAAAGAATACGCAGATATTATCATCCCGCGCGGCGGAAAGAATGAGAAGGCAGTATCAACCCTGATCCATACACTTGAGAAACGATTAGGGTAAAATAAACCATTGCCATCCCGCACTTGATGCGGGATCCAGAAGCATGGATACCCGATCATAGCCGGGAATGACAGTTATAAATTCCTAACTGATATCATGTCACAGCAAGCACCTCAATGGAACTTCCAACATCTTCTCGTGGAAGAAATTAAAAATAATGGCGGATGGGTCAATGCCCATGCTCACATAGATCGAGCGTTTACCATAACCCCGGAAAGCCTGGACATTTACCGAAAACACTCACTTGAAGAAAAATGGGATCTGGTGGATGTTGTGAAAAACGCGTCAGAAGAAGAATATTACAGAAGAATATCAATGGCGCTTGAATTGATGATCAGCCAAGGCGTGGCCGCTGTCGGATCTTTTATTGATATCGATCCCGTCGCTGAAGATCGGGCTGCCAAAGCAGCTGTTCGTGCAAAAGAGCAATACAAAGATCAAATTTCAGTAGTCCTCATAAATCAGGTTCTCAAAGGTGTGATCGAACCTGAAGCTAGAAAATGGTTTGACCGCGCAATGGAATACGTTGATATCGTCGGCGGGCTTCCAAAACGGGACGAACGCGATCACGGAAAAGGCTCCGAGCATATGGATATCCTTCTTGAAACGGCAAAAAAACACGGCAAAATGGTCCATGTGCATGTCGATCAGTTCAACACTCAGAATGATAAAGAAACGGAACTCCTGGCAGAAAAAACGATCGAACACGGTATGCAGGGAAAAGTCGTCGCAGTACACTCCATCTCACTCGCGGCACATCCAAAGGAATACCGTGAACGAGTGTATAAAAAACTACAAGAAGCAGAAATCATGATGATCGGTTGTCCGACAGCCTGGATTGATGCCCCAAGACATGAAGATCTTCAGCCGTTTCACAACGCACTTACCCCAGTTGATGAACTTGTCAAGTACGGTATCACTGTCGCGATCGGATCTGACAATATCGCTGATTACATGCTTCCCTTCACAGACGGCGACATGTGGAGTGAACTCAAACTCATGGCTATTGGAAACAGATTCATGGACCTTGATGAACTGGTCAAAATCGCAACAGTCAACGGCCGGAAGGTACTGGGCATCGAGTAATACAAAGGACTGCTATAATTAAGCATTACTGTATTGCACTCATTTATGACTCCAGAATTTTCAGAATTCTCGAATTCGCAGGAAAAGATCACGCAACTGCCGGAGATCGTTATTCCGGACAATATCCGTAAGGAACGCAAAAATGGAATACGCAGTCTTCTCGATAATCCTCCTCACGTGGACTGTATGCACGTTTTAGGCAGATCCGGCACGCTTGCCACAACAGGTATTTATGACAACGCGCAGGTGATTGACCACTATCACCTCCCTCCTCTATTCCCGATTGAGGGAATCGGCAATGAAGTATGGCTCGAATGGAAAAATATGATGCGTGAGGAAGATCTGGAGGATGAGATTCCCGAAGAAGGTATCGGTGAATTTGCAGATGACGGGATTCGGCAACCATTTATGGATTGGGTCATATCAGCAACCAGTCCGCGGGTGCAATCTACCATAGCCCAACTACGATCTCTTCCCCGTGCCATGAGAAATGTGGCACTTCTGGATGATATCACGCAATCAGGTAATGTAGCCGTGGGCATAGCTCCGGCCTACTATAAAGCCGCCTATGGAACGGATTTTCAATACAATCCTGAAAACAACAGATATATCTTCAAAAGCAATGACTGGATTGATCAAATAATAAAAGCGACATTTCACCGTGATTTACCGGATAAAAGGCAAACTGAACTTCTGGTTGAGCTTTCAAAAGGCACAGTGGATTGGCCCGGTTTCAAACAATTGTCTGCTAATAATATTCATTCTCTCGATCAGCTGGCACACTACTGTGCGACACAATATCTCGGCCAAGAAGCACGAAATATCCCTCCTGAAACGGTGTACGATTTGATTCAAAAATACGGACTAAATCTATTTAGACTGCATGAAGGGATAAAAACTGAGTTACGTAGGCATACTGCAGAAATAGTACAAGAAAAATAAATGATGGGCGGCCCTGATGTTACATCAAGGCCGCCCACTCACTCAGGCTTACTTCACATCTAGTGAGCCAGTTTCAATCCGAAATCATCAGGACATCTATCTATCCATCCTTGATGATCCGGATTGTTGGGATCGAGAGTCTGCCATCCTTCATCCTTGCCGAACGTGTTTCCGTTCCCCATAGGCCTCATGCCCTCTGAGAAAGAAGCTGCGTTTGGGTTTGCGGGTTTGAAACCGCCAACCGCTGTGGAGTTCGAGTTCAGAATGACACCCAAGCCTTGGGTTACCTTCTCCTTCACCTGGCCCAAACCGTTGATGACCTGACGGGCGATGAACAGCGCGAAGTTTACACAAGCGCACGCCTCTCCTTTCGGAGCGGTGGGTGGCCGGTACCCGCACCAGTTCCATGGAGGCATCTGTCCGGCATTGGTGAACCCTTTGGCCCAATTGAGCGTTGTATACCACAACGCATCCTTTCGGGCAGTAGCCAGAGGATCACCGTCGCTGGAATGATCACCACCACGCACCCGAACACCCGGCAACGCTTCCGGCACTTCATAACCGAAACTGAGCAAGTGAGACAGCGTATCCCACAAGGTCATACCGGCTGTGCCGTCACTACGTGTGGTTACGATGTAACTGCTCAACGTTGTACCAAGTGAACCGGTTCCCATGAGTTGAATCACGGCAACCGTCTCCGCATCCACCTGTCGACCTGAAGCATGGTAAAACCAAACCTGTTGATTCCACAATGCATCGTTGACCGGGAGGTAAAAACGGACTGTACTTGCCAGACCGTCGCCGTCAAACAACTGAGAGTATGACGTCGGATTGCCGAAGTGAAGCGTAGCCGGTTTATATGCCAAGCTCAAAAGGAAATCTTCCGCCTCCTCCCAAGTCTGAGCAATCATCTTGCCGGCAGCAACTGCTTCCTCGGGTACATGGGGCTCCCAGTACAGCTCTACTGTCTGTGGTTGTGCACCCCAATAGTAGATCGCCATGGCAATTACCATCACTCCAGCGATCGCTCCGCCGGCACCGGGACTCATCGTGGATGTATTTCCCAGGACGACGGGTCCTTGTGGTGTATCTGTGCAACGATACTCTACAGCCCAACCGTTCTGTGAGTCCGTATGGTCCTTGACGACCAGGACCCTGGTCGGATTCAGACAGACTCCTCCGGTTCCCGGAAACGATATGAGCTGTGATTGGATACAGCTTTCCATAGCTTCAACAGGTGGGTGAATCTGTACTGAACGCGTCTCGACCGACGCTGCTGAAGCCATATTTCCGCTTGATACTATGGCAATGTAATTATTCACACATTGCCTCATCTCATCGTCAAACTCAACGACTGCGGCCGGTGACGGCACAATGTTGTTCGTGTCAGCGGCGACAGGTGTAGCTGTAGGCGTCGCGGTCGGTGTACTCGTCGGATACGGAGTCGGCGAACTAGTCGGTGTTGGCGTGTATGTCGGGGACGGTGTGGGAGTCGGCCATGGGGTGGCTGTAGGCGGAATTTCTGTTGGCGTTGCAGTAGGCTGTACTTCCGGATAGCAAAGAGTAATCTTAATGCCATCCATGACGATCATGTCATTGTTTCCGTTCGAGTAGAAACGAATACCCGAAGGACGACCGTCACCTTGTGCTGAAACTGGAGCCCATTCCGCTGACATATCAGATGAAGAAGTACGGTAGACTTCCTGTCTGGTACCGTCTTCACGGACCACTTCCACGACAAAACTGCGCGGTGCGTTGGCATTGAGCTTTTTAACCCAAAACTCAACCCTGACGGTGGGTACCGCAGTGGGCTGACCATCCTTGTTGAGGGTGATCGTCCCGTCAATCTCTCCAAATGTAGAAGGTGGCACCGCCCATACCCGATTGCCGACGATAGGGTTTCCCCAATCCGCATAGTTCGCCCAACTGCCGATGGACCAGTCATCGGGGATGTCATATACCCAACATCCATCGACTTCTTCCGTTGTGTTGACTACTGATACTTCTGCAGGTTGCACTTCCTGAGCGCGAACCGGAACAAAACCGGACAGCATAGTAACGACAAGCACGACTGTGATAGTCTTCTTCCAAACTTGCTTCATCCATGTATTCATGTTCCAGCCTCCCTCCTGAGAGGAATGAACAAACTACATACACACTTGCTTCCTAAGGCGGATCAAAGGCTCCGCTCATACCCGGAATTTGCAACTCAAATTCCAAAAAGTCCAGATATATCTCCCCTATCTGGTGAGGTTCTCGTGTCTTTGTACCTCCTTTCTATCTGTAATTGGCCGAAGAAAATACCAGAGAAGATACTTTCTACAGCCAATTACTAGCAGGAAATGAAAAGAAAAGAAATTTGTGTAATATAAGCCTGAGTTGTAAAAGTGCGTGATGTCTTCTGATACAAAAACCACAAAACATCTTCGTTATCTTTTTATTAAATCTGAACAGAATGCTATTTCTGAAGATTTAATATCAGAAAATGCAATAGTGCAAACATATAAAAAAAGCCTCCTTTACAGAAAGCCAAAATATGAAAAACTATTACATATTAAGTATGTATTATATCACGAAAGCCGATCTTCTTCTGCAGACAGGACAACATGATGGATATGTCATGTTTGTATACAATCAATCTCTTGGTTCATCAAATATAACTTACTTCAGTCACAAAAGTATTACCTATAGATTGATTTTTGAAGCATATCATAATAAGAAAAAAGCACCATGGCTCATTGTGTATTTAATCCTATAATGCTATAATACACAACAAATATGTACCATATTGTTTTCTTTTTTCACACCTCGCATTTGCCGTGAGATTTTTTTGTAGAAAAAATTGAATATGGCGCACTTTGACAATACGAACGAAACTACAACCTTTACTACATGCGTATCACGGGGCATAGGAGCGGGAAAAGCTTATGACATACTTCTCCCCTGCTATGCCCTTTCGTGATACGAATCTAGACAAGGAGAATAGTATGAAAGAGAAAGACGTACGGTTGATCTCCCGGTACCTCGTACCTGGAGAAAGACCTGTAGAAGTTTGGCGCCACCACTGGCTGTGGTGGCTGAGGTACTCGTGGATTCCGATTGTCGTCAGTTTCGCCGCAACGGTTCTTGCATTTGCATCAGATGTATTGCTACTCCTCGCAGTAACAATCGTCGCACTGCTTATCGCGGGACTGGTTACGGCACACTGGAGACGACGGGTCGTATTCCTCACCAATCTTCGAGTTGGTGTAGTCGGGGGTTTGTTTCCGAAGATCGAAGAACGGGATATTGCCGGGATTCAAGATGTTCAAAATATCGACGTCGAGAAACCCGGGGCTCTTGCCTTTTTCTTCGGACTCACACATTACCTGCTTCAGACCGGACACGGCCGTATCAATCTCCGGACATATCCGTCAGGGATAGATAAAGCCATTTGGTCGGTCAAATCAGGCAACGTACCACTCTCTACTCCCCCACCGTCTCAACCGCCAACAGGCGGAAGCGATCCCAAGATCATAGTTCACTAAGGAGAACAACATGTCCAAGATGGTAACCTACAAGATCAAGCTCCCAAAAGGAGAGGTCACCATTGACCAACTCCTTCAGGTGATGGAAGTGATGGGACTCAACCCGATCCTCCATAACAACTCTATCGAGGTAGAATCTTTCACAACAGAAGATTCGGCTTATGGCAATCTGGAGTTCGACACCTCAGTTCTCGGCGGTTCCGTCCGTCAGAAAAAAGGTGTTGCATCAGTCAGATTCAATCCCAAAACCCGTGTAATCGAGGGCGGCCTCCAGCTTGCAATCGATTCTTGGGGCATCGACTCCCGCGTGGATGAGATGACCCAGAACATGGGTCAGGCCCTCAAGGATCTGCTGACGATCGTCAACAAAGTCACCGAGGCATCCCGGAAAACAACTGTCAGAATCCCCGGCCTCACAGCCGCGGAAGTGACGGAACTCTTCTTAGAACTCGGCGGCCGGATGGCCACGAAGAGTATCGTTGAAGGAGGTATCGGCAATGAACATCTGCCGAATTTGGCCACAACATATCTGAATAGGCGCCAAGCGTTGACACAGTCGAGGGTTCCCGCAGCGAAAGCCAAACAGCCTCAGCTTACGGACCTACTCCAGATCGCAGCCCAACCGAAAAAGTTCACGGTTACGATCCCCACCAGATCAGGCCGTACTGAGATGAAGCTCGGGTACGTACCCCCTGTCGCGTCCCTCAAGGACGTTCACGGGGGTGTAGAAGTTACACTTCCTGAGGTTTTCCTCGCTGAATGCAAGAAACAGCTTCAGAACGTAGAACGGTTGGGACTGGGAATACGCGCGACCCGAGAACTGGCTGAAAAGCATCGGGGCAGTGAAAAGCCCGTCCCGATTGTACAAGTCAGTAATGAAGGAGAATTGACCAGATTTGACTTCCACTGGGAAAAACTGGTCGAAACCAGTCCGCTTTCCGAGACCGCCCAAGAGCGCATTGCACAACGAGCGGATGCGGTCCAGAAAGGCGAAGTCAACGTATCTCAAGAAGAAGCACAAATGTTGATTGCAAAGACTGAAAAACCCAACACAATCAACACGAGTGCCCTCAGAGATCAGGTAATCACCCAAGCCCGCGAAGCGGGAATCGCACAGTTTGTCTACGCCTAAAGGAGGCTCTGATGGCAAAAAAAACAAAGCACATGGTAACGTCTCTTGTGTTCAGTGATGACGGAATCGAACTCCACAACATCGCCGTAGGAGATGCCAATGATCACTGCGAGGAAGACGTCGCAGAGATTCGGGCATTTCTCGAAGGGGGTGGCGGAGTCGAAATCGTAAGCGATCAATCGCTTGCGTGCGATACACCGGCAACCAATACCGGTGTTCACACCGGCAATCTGAAGACACCCACCAACCGCACACAGACCCGGTCTGAAGTGCACAACCAAGTTCAAGTTGAGGAGGACTGAAATGGACAGCTTGACACAGCTCATTGCTGTTGCCCTCGGGCTTGCCGTAATACGACGTGACTTCGATGAAGGACGTGCGATTGCCCAGAATGGAGGATTCTTCAAATCCTTTATGTGGGGATTCGTCGCTCTTTTTGACGATGTCACAGCCGCCGGCTTGATCATAGGCGGGCTCCGACTGGCATCCGGAGGAGGAATTGAGAATCTGTTGTGGATCGCGCCGTGGGCAGCCACAACTTTCCTCATCCTGAGAAGCACCGGACACATCAATTGGGGCCAGTTCACCGGAAAATTGGCGGATGACCTCATAGACGGATTTGCACTCGCATCCGTCGTCATTTTCTGGTTGGGCTGGGGAAGCATACTTATCCCCAATTTCACCATCAACTTCTAGGAGGATCCATGAATACTGTTCTGAAAGTGTTCGGATGGTTCGGCGTGATTCTCATTCTAGGCTATGCCATCGAATGGGCAGGGTTTGAGAATCAGATCATGCAAGGTATCGGCGAGGCAGCCAAGACCATCGGATGGGGCGTCTACTGGGGTGTTGCCTTGATCCTCAGAGTGCTCGCTGAGTTGATTGTTGCCATGATGGATTCACTGGTCAACTTTTTCCAGGGGCAAGCGCCATGGCTGCCGGACGTCCCCAGACTCCAATAGTTTCGTTTCGTATCATTCAGACAGGAGCCGCACACACCCGGCCGCCGCCCTGAGACAGCATGTTGCATACTGTCTTTAGGACGACGGAGCTTGTGCGGCTCCTGATCACTTTTTATATATTTTCTTTTTTACTAAAAATTCGATTTTTACTAAGAAAAAAAGTATAAATAATTACAGATTGTCTTATTGTGATCTGTAGAACCTATGATATACTATAGGAAGTTTTGTTACATAATCAATAAGTAAATTTATCTTTAATACATATGTCAAACCCAGATAATCCATATACCTTGGGAGGCTTTATGCGCAACAAGTTACAACAGAACCAGTCCAATCCCTCTAACCGGTCGTTCCAGCAGCAAACCGAAAAACAAATACCCGTTCAACCCCCCATCGAAGAAACCGTAAGCGATGAACCGTCGGCACTCGGATTGATCGGAACTTCATTAACAACATATATCCAGCTGTTACCGCAGATTCCTGCAGCCGTTGCAGCACGAACTAAAGGCAAAGATTTACCGGAAAGTTTTTCGGCAAAACTCGAAAATCTCGATAATACGCTAAACAGCGCCGATCCGGACAGACCATTGGTTCGTGGCTTGAAAAAACTATGGAGAACACCGGATCCCAAACCGGATGAAATGGTTCAACAGAATCCATCAGATATCCCTGATATTCAGGAACAAATACAGCGTCCCCGTCCGAAACCGGGAACTGAAACTCCTGAAGAACGTATGGCACGACTTGTTTCACAGGAACGAGGTGATTTTGACGCGACTCCTCCCGTTGATCCGGATACATTACGAAGAGACCGCCGATATAGCCAGGTAGGTTTTAATACCCTATATGTGCCAAAAGCAGAAATGAAGGTAAACCGGCAGCAAACAACTCCCATACAACAACCAGAACAGACTCAAAATAGACGCATGACTAAAGCCGATGCCGAATATTTGGCTCAGCAGGGAATGTATCTTCGAAGAGATAAAACAACCGGACAAATCCTCCGGGCGGCAGATGCCAAAGACCGAAAAAATGCACGGCCTTTGACACAGGAAGAAGCTCAATACATCCATGACGTTCTCGGACCGGTAGACTTAGGACCTATGCACCATGTACCGAATCCTCAACCTGCAGTAACAGAGCAACCAATCCCGCGTGATCTTACCCGTCGCGACATTGATGTCCTTTCACAGCATGGTTTTGAAATCGTACCGGGTCGTGGAATAATTTATTCAGATCAGAACGGCAACAGAAAAATCAGGAAAGTAACGCCTCGTGAATGGGTGCACATTCAAAATCTTGTCGGCAATGTCAATGTCGGCAATATCGTTGAGACAAATCCGCAAAAACAACAGCAACCGATCCAGAAAAAAGAAACAACACCCAGTAAGGTTAACATTGTTACTTCAGTAGGGAGAAGAAAATAAATTTTTGTACACTATATGGCAAATCCATACGAACAATTCAGACAACCGTGGGCAGAAAATTTACGGGAACAGCGGGAAAAAGAGATTATTAATAAAGATCTTTATGTAGCCTGTGCCAATGCGGCTCTCATAAATTTCCACTCGACAACTGACCCCGATCGCACCTTCAGTGATCTGATCACGATCGGGAAAACACTCCATCCTGACCGTCAAATTGTCACCTGGACATCCGCACAGCCGGCGACCAATGTTGCGACTGGCAAACCATTTGCACGAATAAACACGGAAGAGCGAGTTCGAAGAGTCGTAGATCCTCAAACAGGGCAAATCCAAGAAACTCCTGAACGTCATGTCAACCGCTCCCCTATTGAGTCCACACAGGATTTATTTCAAATGATAGCGGGACATAAAAATCCGGCTCTCTTTTTTCTTCCTAATTTCCATTTAGCATTTAATCAACCTGATGAACGAAGGGCTCTGGTGGATTTATTTCATGCGCTCAATCTGCAGCTGCGCGAGCAAAACAAATCAGTCATAATACAATCTCCACCCGGAACGGAACTGCCACCCGAACTTGCATCTATCATGATGGCAGTAAATGAAGCTCCGGTCACACGCGAAGAACGCCAGCTTCTGCTTCAGCGGCTCGTTGCTGATACGGGTTTACAGGCATCACCTGCGATTGTTCAGCAGGCTCTCGATGCTATGACCGGATTGAATTTATACCAATCCGATATGGCGATCCGCACCGCTCTTACCCGCAGATATGCTCTTGATAAACACTTCCCTGAGAATCTGATGGGATACAAACGTGAACAGATCGCGGCACAAAACCTCTGGGAAGTCGAAGATACTGAACATGTTCCCGACCTTGTCGGCTGGGATCGTTTTGAAGAAGAGATTCGTCAAAATGCCGAATACGGTGCCTTTGATCTCAACTCCCCTCACAATATTCAGATGTATTTGCTGATCGGGCAGGCCGGAACGGGAAAAACAACCATGGCACGACGGATCGGCCAGATGCTCAATAGACCGGTATACACTGCCAATATCTCAAGCTGGATGGGCTCCCTTATGGGTCAAACAGAACAGCGATTGCGGGCAGCAGTTGATTCAATTTATGCGGCCCAGCCGTGTATCGCTGTGATTGATGAAGCACAGCGGGTACTTCAGGCTGAAGACCAGCGCACGGGCGGCGGTACTATGAATCGTTCGGTACAGGCTCTGCTTACCCGTATGGAAAAAGGAAGACAGAACGGTGAGCAGGTATTGTGGATTCTGACTGCCAATGAACGGAGCAATTTGCCGCCTGAGCTTTTCAGACGGGGCCGCACCTGGGCAGTACATTTCCCTGGACCGCGTACCCGTGTCGGGATTTTCCAATCAATATTCAATCGTTTCAGCGCCAAAGATAATCGTATGAAACTGGATTACTCACTCAGTGATGCCAAAATCGCAGAATTGACTGAAGGGTATGGGGGCGGTGACATCGAACAGCTTATCTCTCGCGCAGCCGTCGTCGGCCGCGGAACAATAAGTGAAGATTCGTTACGGAACGCCGAACAATTCATTACCAGACAGGAAGATCTTACTCCTGAGATTATTGAAAAACGGCGTGAAGAACTGAAACGATATCCTTCCGTAAGCTCTGATTACGAAGAAGGGCTAGAAAAACCGAACTCGAATAAATACCCAAATGTATCGATTCCTACGCCTCGCAGTAGACCGGTTTATCGGCCTGAAATTAAAAACCGGCCGAGACAGGATGATGACCCGAACGAGATAAAGATATCAATTGACTAACTTTATGAGTAAAGAAGCGCTCCCCACGACCTTTATTCCCGGTCCCGAGGATTCGGTTACATGCCGTATTTGTCAGAGAGCCTGCAATCTCACCGATGGTGCAGTCGGATATTGTTCTGGTTACAAAGCCGAGGACGGTACTCTCATTGATTTAACCTACGGGAAAATCACAACAGCTCAAGTCACAGAATTGGGATGGGCACCGGTTTCGGAATTTGCCGACCCCGAAGACGAAATTCTTTCTGTCGGAAGCCGCGGATGTAATTTCCGCTGCAATCACTGTATCAATTATACTCATGCTTTCGCGAGACATGATGAACGCGATTCTACATTCGTCTCCCCTGCTTCACTCGTTGAGTATGCGAACCTTATGTCATGCAAGGGAATTGCGGCAAACTTCAACGAAGGACTGCTAGCACTCGCGTACTGGAAAGACATTTTCCAACTGGCAAAAGAACACAATCTCTATACAATTGCCGTAACCAACGGTTATGCTACCCCGGAAGCATTGGATGAAATCTGTCCCTATCTTGATGTATATCGCTGCGATATAAAAGCTCTACATGAAAATACAATGTCAAGTCAAGGCAATCGGGGAATCCGTCCGGAAGGCGTGCTTGAAAGTTTATTGCATGTCAAACATAATTTTCCGAACACCCATATTGAAACAGTCACCATGATCAGCCCAGGGATAAATGACCATCCTCAGGAGTTACATAAAATTGCCGGATGGATCCATGACAATCTCGGTCCCGACACTCCCTGGCATATCAGTCCGATGGATCCAGTTGAGACGACAAGACGCGTACCGCCACCCGATTATGTCGAATCAGCTCAGTTGAATCAAAGTGATAGGTATACCGGTTTTTCCATTTCATTTGATGATTCCGGTGCATTTTTACAAGTCGGCAACAGCGATCTTCTGTCTATCACACCTTCGGCTGTTCCCCATGAATTTCTTGAAGAAATTTCACATATCGGACATGATGCGGGACTCACCCGTGTCATCATAAAAACGGATGGACATTAAAAAAGGCGGCCCGAAGGCCGCCTTCCTATCAAATTGACGAAATTATTTCCTCACTCTTCCTGCCTGCAGCTTCTCCACAATTTCTTTTGCGACACCAACCGAGGTGACGAGTTTGGTATTGGTTTTGACTGCCATTTGTCTTATGACTTGCCCGTCCGTGAGCTCCTTTTCCGTTCGTTCTTCACGTTCAGGATCAGTCGCGATATTGATGATCAGGTCAAATCTATTGGCTTCAAGAAGGTCTTTCAGATTCGGCTGTTTATTTTGGTCTGAAATTTTATGAACAAGGATTGCTTCGATACCTTCCCGTTTGAGGAATTTATGCGTTTTGTATGTCGCATAGAGTTTATACCCCATGTCCGTTAGTGCATGAATCGTGTTTTTCAGCTTCATTTTATTTTCACGTTTTCCGATCGAAAGAAGTACTGTCTTCTCCCCTCTTTGCGCAAGTCTCATCTGGAGTGTGAAGAGCTCTATAAAGCCAGGACTTGCATTCTGATTGAAGGCAGTGGAGGCCATGAATGTTGCCAGTTTTTCTTCAAAAATGGTATTTGGTGTTTCCACAGCGACCGATTCAGCCCGTCCTTTATACAGCTTAACTGTCACTTTTCCGGTTACTTTATCATTCTGATGATCAATGTATGCGTTCATATGCTCGACATATGGTTCATACCAGAATCCAGCATACACGGCATATGCCCAGCGAGTGTCAATTTCCGATTTAAATTCATTCTCCATGCGGGTAGAAACATATTTTTCAATATTGCGATGCGCATTGATAATGATTTCAGCAGCAGGTGCCTCATAAATACCACGAACCTTGAGTCCGATCACTCGATCTTCAATGTGATGTGCGATTCCGATTCCGTGTTTTGCTCCGACATTATTCAGATGAGTAATAAGATCAGCAAGTTTCATCTGTTTGCCGTTTACTGCAACAGGGAGACCTTTTACAAACTCTATTTCGACAAATTCAGGTTTTTCTGCTGCTTCTTCCGGAAGCTTGCATACCTGAAGAATATCCTTAAGCGGAGGAACAAGCGCCGGATTTTCAATTTCTCCGCCTTCTCCGGTTACGCCCCACATGTTGTCATCATATGAATACGGTTTATCAGATGTTTGTTTCACAGGAATGGAGTGTTTTTTGGCATATTCTAGCTCTTCATCCCGTCCCATCCCCCATTCTCGGACAGGAGCAATAATTTTGACGTCAGGATTGAGCGCCAATGCGACTCCTTCGATACGGACTTGATCATTTCCTTTTCCGGTGCAGCCATGCGCGATCGTATCGGCGCCTTCGGTGGCAGCAATCTTGACTGCCCATTTCGCAAGAAGCGGCCGTCCGATCGGAGTTGAGAGATGATAATCACCCTGATAGGAAGCATTGGCTTTAATCCCTTTTGAGATATACTCGTTGGCAAATTCATCTTTCGCATCGATAACAATGGCTTTGATTGCTCCGAGTTTTTTAGCTTTTTTGCGGATTTCTTCCAGGTCATCCGCCTGCTGACCGATATCAATCGTAAGCGCGATTACCTCAGCATTATACTCTTCCTGAATCCATTTGAGCATAACTGATGTATCCAATCCGCCGGAATATAATAAAACAACCTTCTTAACTTCTCCTTTTCTGCCCTCATACGAAGATACTTTTATGTAGTCCTGTTTTTTTTGCATATATAAAAATGAATTAATAATGAGGCAAAATGTGTAATTTTTTGAAAAATTTGCACTAATTTATTAAAAATATACACTTTTTTTTAAAAAAATGCAACTAAAGTACTTGCAATTCCTTACAAAATTTTGATATTCAAAGATTACAATTCTATAGGATAAATGCTATAATATAGACTATTACAAAAGGATTCATATGAATATTGAGTATTTCGTTAATAACGGCCAGCCTGAACGAGAAGATTTTGAACGCGATCCCCGGCTTGTTCTTCTAGCGCAAGAAACCCTTTCCATTTTGGATAACGGGCGGTATTACAACCGATTCGGTCACGAAGTTGTTATCGCACCTGATCTCAGATATGCAGTTCAAAACACCAGACTGTACACACCAGAGCAAGGTCAGGTATTGCTGGCTGACGGAAGGCCTTCGGGATATCCGATAACCTCCCGTAATAAATATTACGTGTGAGACGACTCAAAAAGCGGCACAACGACTGGTTCAATGTGAAAAACAAAAAGATCTCGCTGTTCTCAATTTTGCCTCAGCACGAAAACCGGGAGGCGGTTTCTTAAACGGAGCTCCCGCACAGGAAGAATCAATAGCCCGTAGTTCAGGTTTGTACCCTACTCTGTTGACTCAACCTGAATATTACCAAATGAACAGAGCCCGAAAATCCGGTTTGTATACGGATCATATTATTTACTCACCGGATGTTCCCTGGTTTCGCGGTGAGGATTATACACTGCTTGACAATATGTATCTCGCATCTATCATTACGTCTCCCGCTCCCAATGCAGGCAGTCTGCGAAAACGTGAAAAAAAACAGGTTGAATCACGATTACGGGAGCGCGCAGGTAAAATCCTCGCGGTCGCCGAGGCGGAAGGGCATCGTTCTCTTCTACTTGGAGCATGGGGATGCGGAGTATTTAAAAATGATCCGGCTATGGTCGCTGATGCTTTCGGCGCATGGCTCGCAAGCGATCGATTTACGGGAAGCTTCGATCATGTGACATTTGCTGTATTGGACAATACACAGGGGAAAAATACAATCAGATCATTCGAAGACAGATTTCGTTCATAGTTTCATTCAATCAACTCCAATATCTTCATTGTTGTGTAGTTTAAAAAAGTACTTTAAAAACAGATGTGGCCGCCGTGACATAATGTCATGGCGGCCACTCACTCAGGCTTACAAACATCCCTATTACCGGCATGCTACGATGTCGGTTCCGACGACCATCTTGACCTTGGGTGTCGCACCCGAAGCCTTGATGTTCCGATATACCCGCGAGACAACTGCATTCGGAGTACTCCTCGGGAACTCGACTGCATGGAGATTTCTCCAAAGCAGATACCCGGATTTTACCACCATGGTACCGCGCTTGGATTTCTCCAGAAAATGGATGAGATCTGCATCATCCATCTCCCAGCATGTCACAATCGGCTGATGAAGTAAAGCCAATTGTTCACCCGTGAGAGACCGGTAATGAGCCTCTCTGGCCCGGAGGACATGAATCCTCCGCTCAAGGTCTGCGCGCTCGGCTTCCGGTATCCGCCGGGAACGTTGTTTCTCCAATTCCTTCAGAGTTTTTGCATTCCCTGCCGGAGTCCAGAGGCGCTGCTGTACCGCGCGAATGGCTATTTTCCAGGCCATGTCGAGCTTGCATGTCACCCAAAGACCGTCCTCGTACGGGACATTTTGCCCATGCTGGACGATACCAGGGTACGGTCGACCTCCAAGCACCTTTGCAGGAAAATCCGAAGGGAGTGTGTTCCAGATGTATTCGATGGAATACAAACCATCGCCATACTCCGTGGTATACGCCGATGTTCCGTGATAAACTAACGAACTTCTCTGTCCGATTCCGAACATGTGTCCCCTCCTTCGGGGTTTATATGTGGCGAGATGAGAATTTAGAAATTCCTACACGTTTGTCAGGAAAGATCTCCTTTCTGTAAGCTGAGTTGTCAAGGTGCAGATGTCAAATTCTGAGGCAGCTGCTGCCTCTTTTTTGACATACGCATTGTGCCTGACGGATCTCTTTGTAGACGGCCTTTGTCTGCTGAGTACCCGCAAAGCAAACTTTATAATTACTTTTTGCTAAAAAAAAACCTCCCCTAACTGGGAGGCTGCTGACATCACACTACCTCCCTGTCATGAAATGACAGTAATCGTAAGGAGGTGATATGAACTAATTTGATTCGTTTTATTCATCATTGTTATGTAATTATACTTAACGGGAATCCGTTAGTCAATAGATTGCTGCAACAACTCAGCCTTCATTAAAAAAACCACGATCATTTGATCGGATTTCCCATACTCACATCTTTAATATGAAGCGCAGAAATTGTTAAGGATTCCCTTAACAAAAGACTTTCATGCAGTATAATATAATTTCGGGATAAGAAAAAAAAATTTGCGTACGGAGCGAATTGGAAACATAAAATAATTGAGAATGTATTGCCGGAGTGGCGGAATGGCAGACGCGCAGGTCTCAAAAACCTGTAGGCCTCGGCCTGTGTGGGTTCGACTCCCACCTCCGGCACACTTCTTTTTTACTTCTTTTATATATATTTTTGACGGTTTTGCTACGCGTACTCCGTTTTTTCTGCTATACTGAAGAGTGATGGAACTCATCATACTCTTTGGATTTATTGTTGGAGTAGTTCTTTTTATTTTTTCTTCTGCATTTTCAGCCATCCCCTTTTATCCTACCCACCGTCGTGATTTAGCACAAATTATTCGCAAAATGAAGCTAAAAAATGATCATATTATTGTTGATCTGGGTGCCGGTTCGGGAACGGTAATTTTTGCAGCAGCAGATGAGGCTCATAAAAAAGGACTGAACACTGAATTTGTAGCGATTGATATCAATTTTCTGCTTGTCGTTTACATGTATATCAAAGCCCAATTCCATCCGCATAAGGCTCACATTCACATCATGCAGGGAGATTTATTCAAGATGGATTATGAAAAAATGATTCAGCCGTTCAAACATGCGACGTTTTACATGTACGCAGTCCCCTGGCTCGCCAATGCGCTTGCACAGCTTGTTGTCGATATAAACAAACCGGCTCAAATTCTTTCCTATTATTACCCGGTCTCCATTCTGAAACAAAAGGACAAACTATCAGGCGAACATGAAGTCTTTGAATATGAAGTAAAGTAATCGGCGCGGTCTGATACAATGTCATCATGCTTGAATCCATTATCTCGTTTGACCAATATATTACGTCCTTTATCTCTTCCCTTATTCCTCACACATCTCTTTTTGATGCTGTTTTTTCGTTCCTATCGTTGCAGGGATTGACGGTTATTGTGTGGTTTGTGTTGTTTTGTATCTACCTGTTGCGAGAACATTTTGACCGGACTTCCAAACAATTTCTTATCGCCTTTCTTATCAGCTTTTTATCAACATCTTTTCTCGTAAATATTGTACTGAAAAACATTGTCATGAGGGAACGGCCGTGGGTAGCACAACAGCTTTCCGAAGTGACCTGTCCTGAAGATTTCAGTTTTCCCTCAGGGCATGCTTCAGGAGCTTTTGCCGGAGCCATTATCTTCGCCCACTTTGATTCCAAACGGAAATGGTTCTATTATGGGATTGCGACGCTGATTTCTTTGTCACGCGTGTATTTGATCTGTCACTATGTGCTCGATATTACCTTTGGGGCACTGATAGGCTTATTGATTGGTTGGGCCACGTTACGGCTACTTGCAAGTAGAAAAATAATATAGGATGTTTAAACATTTTTAACAGTCTCTCTTCCTTACATTGACATCATTTCTGTATTCAAGTATTCTGTTGGTATGGACAATAATCAGCCCCCTAACCAACCTTCATCACCAGTTCAGACAGATTCGGTCAATGTTCAGACAGCACAAGCCATTCCTGCCGATCCGGGCAGTGCCCCTTACGCACCTCCTCAAACAACTGCACCTCCGGCTGCACCCGCTTCACGCAAACCTGTACTGATTATTGCAGTTGCCGTCATTCTTGTGATACTTGCTTCAGTTGGAGGTATCGTATGGATGAATATGGCCGCTACCCGAAGTCTTCAGCAACTGGTTCAGTCACAGGTGAAAGACCTGACCGATCTCGAAAAATCATATAAATCAGTCCGGACAATACTTGATGAAAGTGATGCGCAACCGGATGCAAGTACAACCAATTTACTCAAAACCCGTCCATCCAAAATCAGCGATGTGAACGCTGATGTTCTCGGAGCAGAAGAAGATCTCAATATCGGTCTGAACCGAAGGCTTGCCGATCAGTACAAAAAAGGCAGGGCATCGCTCCAAAACGTCTCTGGTACCAATACCAAAATTGCAGGCGTGTATGCGGGCAATCCGATTGTTAAACCGTTTCTTCCTGACGCCACTAGCCTGATCAATAAAACAAAAGACTTCACAACTGAATCAGACGCGTTGCTGGCATATATGAATCAAATCAACAGCCTCGAAATCTCATCAAAAACACTAGGATACCAAATCGGTCTTGCACTGCAGGAATCCATCATCCACAATGCCGATTCCGAATCCGTCGCACAATTCAAGACCAAGGTCAATGAATTGAATGATATCTATGCAGATTACAAGGCAATTGACATTTCAGATCTTCCGGAAGATCTGAAGAAAAGCCACAATGAAGGAATTACATCTTTTGACAAAGATGTAGCGGTATTTTACGAACTCGTAACAGCATTGGAAAGAAAAGATGCGCTTATGCTCCAGCAGGCAATTCAATCGCTGATTATTCAAAGTCAAAGTGCCTCGACAGCATCAGAGATCGAAGTACGCAACTTCTGGAATGAGCATGAGACGATAAATGCAGCTACAACGCTTAAAAACGAATGGCAGCGCTTCGGTGAAGACAATCTGGGAATCGCATTCTAAGAGCCGATTTCGATCGTCCTGATCTCAGGAATGAGTACATTGACGCTTTCTTCCGTAATAGTACAGGGTTTGGCGGATATATGTTCAAAAATCTGTTGTTCAATTTTTTTGAGATACTCTGCCATTTCCAGAAAAAAATCATGCCTGCTTTTCCCAGGTTTATTTAATTTAAATCTCTTGTTTCCGTCCTCGAGACGTTTCTCAAGTGTTGTTACTCCATAGGGCTCTACCCGCATATCCGAGTAAGCTGCGATTTTCCAGCCGAAATCATTGCTTTCATAATTCCGTTTCGCATTTGAAAAACCTATTGCATCAATAAGATCAATGACTCTCGTTTTCGCTGTATGACCTTCCAGAATTTCCTGAACGATCGTTATTGTTGCTTCATGTTCATCATTGCCGTATGTTCGAATAAAATCCTGCTGTACATTTTGCCAATATTCTACTCCTTCGGGCTCAAAGAAATCAGGAAAAAGATTCATATTAAATTTGATAATGTTGCCCATATCATGCAGAAGACACGCAGTAACAATATTTGATGTATCCTCGGATATCGTTGGTATTTCCTGACAAAGGATTGAGGCGACACCGGCAACCCGCAGCTGATGGTGCTGCAAAGCAGGTGTAATCTTGTATTTTTTATATATTTCGATAATATTCATACCATTAGTCTATCAAGCTTGCTATGCTTTTGCATAACAAAAAACCCATAATTTGTTTTATACTTAAAGTACCTATTAGTTTTTTTATATATGTACATACTTTATTTATCCTCAGCAGACTCAAAAGAAGTAAATGATTTTATCACCTCTACACTGAAAAAATTGAAACATACCGTTTCAAATGGATCTTTTCTTGCAAACGATAAAGATAAAACCTCAAAACTCGCAAAAATAACCCGAGAAATCAAAAAGGCAGACGCATTGGTGGTGGAGGCAACCGTCACAAACTTTGACCTCGGAAGACTGATGACCCTTGCCATTTTCCAGCACAAACCACTTCTCCTCCTGCAGCAAAAAGGACAGGAACAATCTATCGAACTGGGGGCAAACAGACTCGTCAACAGCAAATCATATCTTCTGAACAAAGTTCCTGATTTGGAAAAAAAACTGGAAGACTTTATGAAAGCGGTGAAAAAACAAAGATTGACCTATCGGTTCAATCTGATGCTCAGCCGTGACATCAATGCATATCTCATGGATCAGGCACAGGACAAAGGTATCAGCAAAGCGGATTACATCCGAAGCTTGATAATTCAGGATATGAATGAATAATCCTATTACAGATCCATCCCTTTTTCGACTGAGTAGAATCTGACGCGATCGCCGCGGAACATCAGATCAATTTCCCCTGTCGAACCATTTCGGTGTTTTGCTACGCTCAATTTCACCATGCGCTGACTGGAATCAAGCAAATCATCTCCTTCATCCTCAGCATAAATAAACATAACTACATCAGCATCCTGTTCGATAGCGCCGGATTCCCGAAGATCCGCAAGCATCGGTTTTTTATCACCTCTCTGCTCTACCGCACGAGAAAGCTGTGAAAGAGAAAGTACCGGTATCTGAAGTTCGCGGGCAAGATTTTTCAAACCTTGAGAAATGTAGGATACTTCCTGTACCCGTGATTCAAATCGTTTACCGCCGTTGGCCAGCTGCAAGTAATCCACAACCAATAGATCCAATCCTTTTTCGGCTTTCAGTTTTCTCGCTTTGGTACGCATTTCGAGGATCGACAGTCCGGGGGTATCGTCAATAAATATTTGAGCTTCAGAAAGCTCTCCCATTGCAGTAACCAATTTCTTGGTATCATCTTCTGAAAGTTTACCCGTTTTGAGCCTCCATGCGTCAATGTCAGCCTGGCCCACAAGAAGTCGATCAACAAGTTCTTCCTTACTCATCTCGAGCGAGAAAAATCCGACCGGTTTCTTCTCTTTGAGTGCTGCATGCAGCGCAATATTCAAAGCAAAAGTGGTTTTTCCCACACCCGGACGTGCCGCCAGAATAACCAGATTTGATTTATGCAGTCCGGCTAGTTTATTATCAAGAGCACTGAATCCTGTCGGAATTCCGGTTTCCGATTTTCCTGTTTTCAAGAATTCTTCCAGTCTCGCAAAACTCTCAGTCAAAATATCTTTCATTGGGACAAAATCCCGATGTTGATACTCCTGAGCAAGTGCGAAGATAGATGATTCTACGCTGTCAATAAGCTCCTGAATGTCTCCCCTATTTTCAAATGCATTCTCAACCGATCGGGATGCTACTTCGATCAATTTGCGCTTTGTATACATTGCTTTAACAATATGCGCATATTGTTCAACATATGCGGACGTTGGTACGGAGTTAAGCAGTTCTGTCAGGTATTTCGGACCACCGCATTCTTTGAGAGTTCCATTTGTGGTGAGCCTGTTTTTCAATGTCACAACATCAATCGGCTGCTGTTTTTCAAATAATTCCAGCATTGCCTGATAAATGAGCTGATGTTCCCGTGAGTAAAAATGATCGGGTTTCAAATATTCCGCAATAAGCGATACGGCAGATGAATCAATAAGCACAGCACCGAGAGCGGATTTTTCCGCCTCGCCGTCATTCGGAGGCGTTTTGTAGAAACTAGACTGTGCATTTGCCATAGACGTGTGTCGCGATGAAGTTAAAAATATACGTTCATTGAAGCATCAATTATATACTCAGGACCACAATTTGTGTGCTTTCCGGATTTAATTGATCTTTTTTCACTGTTATCTTTTCTACCGGCTGGACTTCCTCAGCACCCATTTCTTTCAAAAAAGTATCCAAATCCTGCATATTGCCGAAAGTCTGCTGATTCAGTCCCGGATGATTGTAATGCATCGGAATCACCATCGAAGGTTCAATTTGATTCACTACTTTGACTGCATCCTGAGCGTTGATCGTAAAAAATCCGCCGACCGGAATCATCAATACATCGACTGCTCCGATATTTTCAGTGATTTCGTCATTGAGAAGATGACCGAGATCACCGCAATGAAGTACAGAGATATCATTTTCTTCGAATTTAAACATAACATTTTCACCCCGTTCTTCTCCATCTTTTGCATCATGATACGTGCTGAATCCGGTGATACGCACTTCATTTTTTTCGTATTCTCCGGGCCATGTCAGAACGAGCGGCTCACCTTTTATACCTTCGGTATAACTATGGTCTGCATGTGAGTGCGATACAGTCACGATATCTGCTTCAGTTTTGGAAAATTTCATGCCGGTACTTTCGGGGCTAAAAGGATCTGTTACGATTTTTGCATTTTTGGTTTTTATGAAGAATGATGAGTGTCCGAGATATTTGATGTCCATAGTAGTAAAGAGGATATCAAAAAAGCGTATTTTATTCAACTGTATTATCGCAGCCTTTATAAAAAAAGACGGTCCTTGAGGGACCGTCTCAATATAGGAATTCCCGGTTATTATTTCTTGCTTTTACCGGTAAGTGCTTTGACGGGAATGCGTTTCCGCTTGGCTTCCTCTGCCACTTTCGCACTTACCTTGATGACACCGTCCTCGACATGTGCCTCCATTGATTTGGGATCAATCGTCCGCGGAAGCGTGGTTGAGTAATCAAACGATGAGATCCGATCCTGTCTGTATACGACAGTCTTTTTATCTTTCTCCTCCTGCGATTCTTCATATCGTGCATGAATATGAAGCACGCCGTTTTCATACTCGACATCCACGTTTTCTGCCGGCACGCCGGGTACAGCCGCTTTTACTATGACTTTATCATCTTCTTCAAATACGTCGAGTCCTTCCGTCATGGTCATCTGCGGCCATTCATCTTCCCAGTCTGTCAGCATCGGACGGAACATCATACGAGCAAGCGGTGAGGTGAGTCTGAGATTTGCCATATGGTTCACCTTCCTTCCTGAACAGCGAAACTGATAACGTGAAGCGTGTAGCACAAAGCGCAGAACTTCATACTTTCATTCTGTTGCGCGTTTTTACGTTACACGCATATAGTATTAGCAGTCTAGCAAATTGTCTGCTAATTTGTCAAGTGAATTGGGTAAGAAATATTACGGTGAGCACATTTTTTCCACGAATTTGGTTTTCTGTTCATCCGGAAGAGTTTGAATCATTTTCTCAATTACCTGTATTATCGTTTTGTCGTATATATAATCTACGGCCGAGTCTGTAGTCCGGTCTATAGTCTTTTCAGCCGCTTGGGTAGCCTCACCCTGAACGTCAGTTTTTATAGTATTTAGAGCGGTAAGCACACCTTTCTCCTCTACTTCATTTTTTATCTCATTCAGCTTGGTATTATTTGTGACCTGTTCCTTTAGTCCGAGTACGGATTCGAGCGTTTGTGAACGTGTTTTTTCTTGAGAGAGCTGAGGGCGCCGGGCGTAGTTATTGAGGATAAGCATCCCGAATGAAATCACAGCAATAAGAAAGAAAACTTTAAGATACAGCGTGAAAGGAGGTTTTTCTTTTTCCAAAAGCTTTTCCAAATCCTCGTCAGTGTATTCCATACCTTAACTATATCAAATTTACTGTGACAATGAACAATAGGGAGTTTCTCTGAAGACTGAGCCCGAGGGGGGAATCGAACCCCCGACTTCATTCTTACCAAGAATGCGTTCTACCACTGAACCACTCGGGCTGAAGATAAATCCAATTTTAACATAATCCGCCTCAGATGGATGCTCTGTTTTATGCGCTATGTCTTATCTTCTCCATGACATGATAGGAAACGATTGCCGCAGAAACAATTACATTCAAAGACTTATTGATCCCCCACATGGGAATCTCTACCGCCTTATCACAAATGGCCAGTGTTTCTTCTGTCACACCGAATGTTTCATTGCCCACGACCAATGCCGTAGGTGACGTATAAACGACCTCGGAATACGGCTCAGATTTGTTTGTTTGCTCCACGGCATAAACATTCACGCCGTCAACTTCTTTTCGCAATGTCTCTATTGCTTCGACTGCCGTTTCTTTATATTCCCAGGGTACAATTTTGTAAGTTCCGACAGATGCTTTCTCGATTTTATGGTGCGGCGGCGTTTCCATTTCTCCACATAAATACATTTTGCTGACAGCCAAACCGTCTGCGAGTCTGAATAATCCGCCGATATTGTAGGTATCGTATACATTTTCCACAATAAGATAAATAGGATTCCGTTTGAGATCCTGTACGATCTCTTTGGCTTCATTCGCTGGAATATCTCTCAGTTGTTTTGAATTTAATTTGATCATATATGTGCCTTTTATTATATCAACTCTCAATTTCTTACATTTCTATCACCCGCTCCATACACCAGGTTGTATATCTTGTATCTAAGATGAATTATCATAACAAGCTAAAATAATTTACTGAACGATTTGCATAAAACATGTATAATTATAAATAAAATTATATCCTATAGTTGACAATAGAAAAGTCCTATAATATAATATCAGCATTGATAAATATTATATGGATCGTATAAAGGCTTTCCGCCAGTCGGCGGATTGACGATCCACAAACTTTTTTATCACTATGAAACAAATACTTATCGCTATCGCATTTTTACTCATCACAGCTCCTGCTGTTTCAGCAGCGGCCGGGCAATACGGCCAATATGGTCAATACGTCGGCGGTGCTCCGTCGCGCGATATCATGGTTGATAAAATGGTTGCAACCGGACAGAAAACCAAAGGCGGCCAGCAAACTTTTGTTGACAATCTTACCCCTTCTGATCCGCGATTTACGCCTGGTACTCAAGTTACATTCCAGGTAAAGGTAAAAAACACTTCGGATGTTACGCTCTCCAACGTGCAAGTACAGGATATTCTTCCTGATTATGTTGACGCTGTCGAAGGTCCTGGTGACTTTGATCCCAATACGCGGACAATTACTTGGAACTATGCTGAACTGAAAAGCGGTGAAGAAAAAATTGAACGTGTTGTCGCTCAAATAAAACCACAGGCTCAACTTCCTGCTGACAAAGGTTTGATGTGTCTCAACAACAAAGCTGTCGCGACTGCCGACAATGCCCGTGATGAAGACACAGCTCAATTCTGTGTTGAAAAACAGGTTGTGACCGAACAGGGAAAAGCTCCTACAACTACACCTGAAGCCGGTGCTCCGCTTCTTGCGATCGGTGCACTCAATCTGGCGGGACTTGCCGGAGGTATCTGGCTAAGAAAACGTGCATAATCCCCTCGATTTGACCACACATCACGTGCGTTTTCTACTATAGTATTCATAAATATAATTCTGTGGATGTATTGTGGTTAAATGAAGACATAGCTTTATTTCAATACTTATACCACTTATGAACGGTCTGTTTCATTCACTCTTTCATAATTATAAGATTGAATATACAATATGTATGGTCACCTCTTTCTTCCCTCGATCTCTGTTAGAATATGCTGTATGGCAAATCAAGAAGCACCATTACCACCTTCTGCTCTCGTAAATGCCGATGAACGGGCCGAGTATCTTCCCTCAAAACTGCAAATCGATATTCTCGGAGAGAACTATGTTATGCAGCGTGCCATGGAGGCAACGGGTGAGAATCCGGCAAGAGCGGTCGAACTTATGAATCGCCTGGCAACCTATCTTGAACAATTTCCTCATTTGCCGGTTAAAACGACGGTAAATCTGGGAAGACGCAAACCGACTCCAATAAATTTGGAGGATATCGTCGCGAATTTCGAGGATAAAATCCGTATGGAGTCTCAATATTATCCTGAAGGATCACCTGAGGTTGTCGAATACGCAAGAGATGTTGTTGAAGATTTTACTCGTAATGCAGGGCTGCCGTTGGATACCATTGCTCAAATGAATGCTACGGGAAAATTGCATTCTTTTGATGTCACAATCTCCCGAGATGATTATACGGATCCTCATAGGAAAGTTCCTATTTACAATACCATAACAGCTCACAGACTGCGTGCGACTGCACATGTCATTCAGTCTCCGTCCGGTAATGACCTCGACCTCTTTGAAGTATAACTTCTTACAATCTCCCCTATTGTCATAAAAGGTGTCAAATTTTGATACTATAGGGTTGATGCTGTTCCAGCAATCTCTTTCTATAATCATTCATAATCTTACGTATCGTTTATAATTATTTGAGAAAATCCTATTGTATCAATATATACTATTGACAAAACCCGTAAAAAATGATACTATAGGATACTTTGATTTCTATCACAGAACAGCTTCTGTGCCTCAGAAGTCAAAATATTTTTAGTGAAGATCGTACGTCCTGACTCCGCCAGCAGGCGGAAGCTTGTCCGGACAATATGCGATCCGCACCTTAACAATTGGGTTCAGAAGAAAATGCACCATATTGGAGTGCAGCAGAGAGCGTATGACATCTGATACTCTCTCTCATGCATTCCAATCGTGAGAATGCATTTTCACAAGAAAGGAGAAAAACACACGTTTTAAGGACAGTCGGCCAGTCCTAAATGGCCGAACCGCAAGCGGTGCTCGAGTTCGCAAGAACAAGAGCTTAGTTGACTTCAACCATCTAGAAACGTGTCCTAAGGAGGACAGCACCATGTTTACGAGAATGATCTCGAAATTGATCTCCCTTGTCGTAGTGGCAGCGCTGATCGTCGGCTTCGGCTGGCTGGTCTTGCGTTATCAACCGACAAGCGCGGCCACGCCGGCCGCACCGGTACGTGAAGTACCCGCTGCTCCCGTGGCGCAGGAACCCGCTGGCGAGATGGAACTCCCGTGGGATACTGCTTCCATTCCGACCTCCAACCTCACATGGAACGAGGTCATGGCGGCAGCTCCCAAGCTCGTCAATTTCGTTCCCGGCGGCCCGAATGGGAATCCTGGTCCGCTCATTGAGTGGATCGATACCCGTGTAGGGGCTTCCAAGACTGAGCATGTTGACACTTCGCCGTGGACCATCAATGGCCCCGCGCTTGTGTGGGGCGGATTCCATGATGCCCCCTCAAGCTATGAGATCATGAGCACCACCGGCGTCAAGGTCATCAGCGCTCAGGGATCCAAGTACCGCATCGGCACGTCAATCATCGTCGTTCCGGCTGGAACCACAATCACCGTGCACAACACCGGTGCAATGGTCTCTTTGGACGGCTATGACGGCACGTTCCCCGGTGCAGGACCCATGGTCATGCAGGAAGAGGAAGTTGGATTCCCCTTGAAGTGTGCGGCGACACAAAATTACCCGCCTCGTGTCATTGACCTCGATGCACTCGCAGAGAGCGACCAGGACACCAAGGCGTTTGCACGCAGCCATTTCAATGCGGAATACAAGCTCGAAACGCCGTCAGACATGGGATTCGTCCTGTGGACCACCGGCATCGTGCGGGGCGCCCGACTGATGGGAGTGGATCCCGGTGTGGCGAAGATTTATTTTGTCAACCCGGGCAAGACCGCCACCGTCCTCGGTAGTTACCAGGGCGTGGCTGTCTGCGCTCCCGCAGTCAGTGAATCAGCACCTCAAAAAGGTGATGACGCACAGGCCAGCGGTGCAGGTGTATCTGACGCAGTCCAAGTTCCCATTTCCGAGGTAGCTGAGATGCTCAATCGCGGCGCTGATTTGAATGCGCTCGCGACCAAGTACCCTTATGCAGTGATCGAAGGCGAATTCGGCGAACAGCCGACCGCCTCCATCCTGCTCCTCGGCAAGGGAACTGACACGACCACGTGGATGACGGTTGGCGAGGGGGGCGTAGCCCCCTCCGTCAACCTCGTCCCCGAGGCGACAGTTCCGTCCGGTATGAAGGCACTGCTCCTCGACGGTTCACTTGACCCGGAGTGCCAGCTCGATTATTGGATGGATGCAAAGCCGGCCCGTTGCGGCTAACGACAGTGTGCTCTCAACGTTCTGAACCCAAGGGGAGGCCCGAAGCTCTAAAAAGCCGAGGGCCTCCGGGGAGGTCACCTCCCGCCCACAAGGCGGGAAGGTTGGAGTTTCCTTAAACTCCGTAAAACCTCCCTCTTTTTCCTATCCTGTCCAATCATGGACATGAGAGGTAAGAGAATAAAGATTATTATTATTTAAATAATTCAGTATGATACGAACAATATTGATCACACTTGCCGTACTTGGAGTCATCGGACTCGCCTATTATGGCTTGTACACCTGGAATCAAAATATGAAAAATGAGGCCGTAGATGCTTGTATAGGAGCATCATCCGTCGTGACAGCCATTGATCAGGATGTACAGAGACAAAGATATACTATGCCTGACGGTGCCTGGTACGAAAAATGTATGAAAGATAAAGGATACTCAGTTAATGAGCAATAACATAAGAAAGTTGAATAGTTTTATGAAAAAATCGGCACGTACACCAAAAGTCACGGTACTCATGCCCGTTTACAACGGTGCAGCTTACCTCGAAGAGGCTATCCTTTCTGTGCTCAATAATTCGTATGATGACTACGAACTCGTACTGATAAATGATGGATCCAAAGATACTTCCGAACAAATCTGCCGACGTCTGGCAGATAAACACAACCAAATTCGCTATTTTACCTTTAAAAAGAATAAAGGGCTTGTCGCCGCACTCAATTTCGGTCTGAAAAAAGCCCGCGGGACCTATATCTGTCGACTCAATCAGGACGACCGTATGCTTCCGCATCGCATTAAAACTCAGGTTGCATACCTGGACAAACATCAGGATGTCGCGGTAGTCGGATCTTGGATCAGACTGTTGCATATCGGCAAAAAAGACTGGTCAGAAACAATCAGATATCTTGAAAAAGACGAACAAATCAAACAGGTATGGCATATTCTGTCACCGTTTTCAGACCCTGCCGTCATGTACCGCAAGGAAGTGGCTCTGTCACTTGAGGGATATGACGAAGACTTTTTCATTGCGGAAGATTCACATATGTGGATCCGGATGGGTACGGTCGGAAAACTTGCCAATATCCCGGAAATTCTGACAGAAGTCCGTTTCCATGATGAAGCAACGACGTACAGTAATTTCAAGTATCTGATGCAAACGACCTACAAACTGCATCGCTGGATGCATGAAAACGTACAGGAAGCACCACTTCACATTCAGGCTTTCTGGCTTATGCAGCTGGGGGCGGGTCTCGTATTGCCTCCTCAGGTTGTGTTCGGTATCTATCGGACGATAAAACGATCCATAAACTTCTTCAAAGATGTCCAGTTTGATTTCCGGAGAAATTACTTACCGGATTTGAGATAAGACTTCTCTTCTCTCCCTTCTGAAAGGAAACATTAAAATAACGGCCTAAAATTTGCATGTTTCAGCTCAAAAGATGCAAATTTTGATGCGAAATTAACATGGTTCCTTACTCTCCCCTCGTGTGAGTTCAGTGCATAGGTAAAGATGCACTTCACGTATTTAATCGCTTTTGTGTAGTTTCTTGATGAAGATCCACCCTCCCCCGATGGCAGCAAGGGTCATAATCCATCCGATGAAGGCAAGCGTCTGCGGCCAATAATAGATATAGAGTGCTTTTGTTCGAGTGTGTTCAAACAAGTCAGAAGAAAGTTCAAAACAATTCGCATAACCGTCGCATCTTCCCTGTGACTGTGAAATATCATGTCCGAATAGAGCTCCCAATATACTGTCAGAGACGATCCACTGTCTGTCATATCCTTCCCTGAATAACAGCAGCATATTCTGATCCAATGTATTAGTTTCTACTTCTGAACGCCATAATGAAGGCAATATCCTTCGTATTGAATGGCTTTCTGGCAACGAGAAATCTTCATAAATTGATTCGGGCTCCACGACCAAATACTGCCAAGCTGTAGGAAGCTGTGCAACCGTCATTGATTGCAGTACATATCCCGCTTCATTCAGTGAATCCTGATGAAAGGTAAACTGTTTCTGTTTGGTATCAAGGAGATGCGGTTCTGCAGGAACCCAGGTATAGGAAGAAACCATCGCAAGTTCTCTGAAATCTTTTTGGTAATCTCTCCTGTCAAACCAGTCAGGGAGATTAAATTTCTTAAATACCTCAATGTCAGGATAGCCTTGGTACAAAGAGACATACTCATCTTTATATTCATACAATCCGTCATCAAGAATAAATTTGGGATATTTACCTGCGTATAAATTGTACTCCACACCGACTAGGTAAAAATTATTGCTTGAGAACGGTCTGCGGATAAACAATTGGTTATGACATTGAGATTGGTAATTCAGCCAGGAATCATCAAGCTTCCGGAACGTCCTATACCCCTTCTCTTCTTCACAAGGCCCCGTAGACACATAATACCCCGCGTCTTTTCCTTCCTGGAAAGACGAATAACGGGATTCGGCGTGAGGAATCGTGAGTGTGATCGGCGTTTCATCCGTGCCTTCAATCACAAATGAAGCTTCCAATTCTTCGGTTGGTACGTAAGCTACAACATGAGACTCCGCTTCGGTATAAATATCCAACTGCATAGAATGTATATCGACTTGTTGTTTCTGATAACTGTTATTCATAAGTGAGATCAGCATGACCATTTCCTGTGTCTCTCTTACAGTTCTGCTTAGAGGCAGTGTTATCGTTTGCCTATCACCGATCGTGTGAATTTCCTGTTTGTTGAGACACTCGTCTATGGCTGCTTCTTTTACACAAACTCTCAGTAAATGCGGTTTATCCAATGAAGAAACAAACTCAAATAATCCGGGTTTTGCTATACGGTCAGGCACGTAGCCATATTTCTCATCCAGGCTTTCCTGACTCCCTGATAACGTCATACTTACTTCGAAATACTGTGTATTTTCCGGAGATTCCTGTAGCACATCTTCAATACCTCTCCAGAAACAAGCAGATCCGTTTTGAGCTGTTATTGTTATACCTTCTGCCTGCTTCTTTGCTGAGAATGAATAATCTTTCAGCTGATCATTGAAGCAATTGGGATTTTCCGTAAAACTGAAAACCCCCGGATCTACGGCAGATACATAAGCCCTCGTGAGAATTTGCACCTGCATATCAGCATCATTCGTCATCAGATAGCCGACGAGCTGCTCAGTCTCATCTATGGTCTCCGGCGGGGTAAATACATATCCGTCAATAGCAATTTTCCATGCTGCCTCTGAGGTGGACTCCGGATCAATTCGAAGTTCTCCGATCGGCATTTCGAATGATACCGTCCCGATTCGTGGTGAAGCGACGTGGTAAAACTTAAGAAGATATCCTTCCTGATTGGCCTGAATAGTTGCTTTGACCATACGCTGATCAATCTGCTGAGTCGTATCCCTGTACATAGTAAGCGTATATTTCTTACCCGGTTTCAAAACAGTTTGAGGCTTCAAAGTAATCTCTCCATCACCGAACTCGATATCCTGTGACAAATTTGCAAAGGGATATAGTCTACCTTCTACTCCATCCTGCTGTCTGATATGTTCATCCGTCAAATGAGATGAATTCAAAATAGTATCAAATTCAGAATCTACCTGAGTGAGCGATTGGATAAAATCTATACGCGGTGAAGTTTGAACAAGTCTGTATAACGTGATTGTTTGTGAATTATTCCCTGTTGCACGATCTTTTCTTGGAGGATACGAAAAAGTTGCATAGTCCTCTCTGTACATATTCGGGTCTATTTGATATGTTTTTACGACTTCAATAAGCCCTCTATCTTCAAGCAATCCGAGAGCTGTGAGGACGTCGGGGCTGTTATAATCTCCCCAGTACACGAGTCCCCGACTTGATTGCTCAGCTCCCACCGTACCGTCATACAGTACATACTCAACACCCGCAGTACTCAAAAGATTATACAGTTCAAATATCTTTTCAGATGGGTTCCCACCAGTTGATGCAGACTGCATATTGGAATTCAGTTTATATATTTGCTCGTGGAGGTAAGCATTTTCCATACTGGCCGGTTCAAAAGTACGATCAATAAACGGTTTGTTTATCAGATAATGAAAAAAGGATGAGCCGATGTATCCCCAGCTGTACGATTTCCAGTAGCCATGTTTTTCGAGCGGTACATGCAAAACTCTATTCTCCTCCTGATCCGCATTGATGATCTCCGCTATTTCAAAATACGGCTCAGGGATTTTGCTGTAGAGAAAGTGACCGATCAGCTGCCCGGTAAAATACCAGCGGAAAACGAATACATGAAGCACAACTAAAACGGTGAGGATACTGCCCAGAACTTCTTTTTGGAAACGTACCGGCCGGACAATCCGGAGCATCTGCAGCATAATAAATGCAGCGGCCAAACTACCGGCGAATGCAATATACGGATGGAATTTGGTATCGCCGAATCTGAACAATACGCCGAAATACGGGATATACCTGTCAAAAAAATGATACAAAAATCCGAGCGGCGAATACTCTTTGAGCGACAGAAAAAGAAATATTCCGATGACAAATGGAATCCAGAGCAGCTTGGTATACGATTTAAAACGTACCAACAGCAGCAACGAACCGAGAATATACAGAACCGGAAAAATAAATAAAATTCCCGTATAAAGAGGCGTATCATATAAATCTGCCAACGGATGCCACGGATACATTTCGTTACCCGCACCTGTCACGACCGAATCGAAAAAATTGGGCCGCAATATCAGCTGTTCCCGGATATCATACACACGGACCGGCTGATTGAGCTGAAGCTCATTGGCGTCGATAAACGTCGGGGCATGTCGTATGATTCCTGATTTTTCCCGGGTGTAATTGAAAAACGGAGTAAGCCAAAAGGAATTTATCGTAAAGAAAACAAGAAAAAAATATATGACGTGTTTTAGATTTTTACGCGCCAAAAAAAATAACCCTGCTAATCCGAGCGTCATGAGGGTCGTAATCAGGATTGTACCGGTTATATAGCTTCCGCTTGCAACAAGCAGTATCAGAATAAAACCCAAGTATCTGAAAAAAGACATTTTCCTTTTTATAAGGATCCAGAAGAGTATATATACGAGCCATGGAAGCGCAAAAAACCGGTTGTTATATGTCACGATGATAAAGAAATAGGTTGCAAGCGTATTGAGATTGAAGATATAAAAAAATGCTGAAATAAATCCAAAAGCACTTCCCCACTCCCGTTTGGTATGCGGGAAAATGTATGTTTCATACAGCAGTTTCGCGAGAAAAAACATCCCCACCCCACCGAAAATTAGTGTCAGAAGTAGATATACTTGATCAACAAGCTGAAGGGGCAAAAATAAATTCAATACTGCGTATATCAGCTGTCGGGGAAGGTCTACTATTTCTGAATCGGCAGGAACACCCAAACCCCAATGATTGCGCCAGGCGCTGAAAATAGTACGCCAGATGACATCTTTTTGATTAAAATAAGCAGAGTAGTTGTCAAACCCCATGAGAAAAAACGCTGGTTTGAGCGACACAGTGGCTATTCCGAGAAGAATCAGGCAAAGGAAAATGAGCCAGCCGTTTCTGCGTATGAAAGCCATTGTTTTTGAATATATTCGTTTAAGCATTCCTTCCAGGGTCGCATAATGTATAAGCCATTGTCTTTCAGTCGTTTCGGAATAAGTTTCTCTGATGCCGGTCTTGGGGCAAAATATTCTTCCTTAAAGTATTCTGAGGTCACTTTATTTACCTTGATATCTGTTCGTCCCAATATTTTGACTATCTCCCGGGCGACATCATACCGGCTGCATGAACCGTCACATATCATATTATAAAGACCATATGACCCATTTGTGACGACAAAAAGCATATTTTTAGCAAAATCATACGTATAGGTCGGTGTACCGAGCTTATCATCTACGACGTTGAGTTCTTTTGTTCCTTCAATAATCTGCTTCATGACTTTGGCAACAAATTTTTTGTCTTTTGCAGCACCTCCACCCATCATCCAGCCTGCTCTGAATACATAATATTTTTGTAAATTTTCCAGAACATACAATTCTCCATCATATTTGGACTGCCCATATACGCTTATTGGGTTCGGCTTGTCGTCTTCGGTGTAAAATTCTTTTTTTCCGTCGTAGATACCGGCAGTACTTATGTAAATCATAGGAATATCACGTTCTTTTGCGATATCCGCCAGATTTTTCGTACTTTCGGTATTCGTTTTAAAAGCGTCATCTTTCTGGACTTCACAGTATTCAAGACTGGTATGAGCGGCCAGATGTATAATCAAATCGGGATTGAATTCATCAATTTGCCGTTTCATATCTGCGTGGTCCCGTACATCGCCATACGAAATAAAGGGCGATCGGGTGTCTATGTCAGTACATTTGACAGTAGCAACCGCTGACCAAACAGCATGGACTGCCTCACCAAGCATTCCTCCGCATCCGGTTATAAAAACGCGTGTTTTTTTGGTAATTTTCATAGATATTTGCTCATTGTCTTTCATTCCTTTTTTATTGTAGGAACAAGGCAAATCAATAATATTATAGGTTATTATAACACACATGTAATATATTGCAATAACTTAACTATGTTTCTTCATAACTTCTTACAAAAGCCTTACTGAATGTTTATTATGCAAAATGTCAGTTGTGAGATAATCATTACTAGGTGATTGCGTATTATTTCTACAGGATATCATATGCGCGGTATTACTGAAAAATACTGAATCATCAGCACCTACACAACACGAAGCGCAATACGACAGTTTGAAAGGAGACAGATCATGAAGTACAGACTATTGGCGACCGTGTTTCTGCTGGCGACCATTGCACCGTGGTCAGCACTGAGTCAAGTGGCTACTCCTCTTCCTGCCCCTGACAACTTTTGTACAGGCGGAATTCAGTGGAAAGTCGAAGCACTATCCGTAGAAGATCCCCGTTGCGAAACCGGTATCCTTGTACTGATTCTCATTGATCAGCCGGATGTAAAAACAGCTTTTACATCATTTGCTGAGCTGGAGACCGCTCGTGCAGGGAGACCTGCTATGGTGGTCCTGGTTTATGATGAGACTGATGTGGAACTGTTCGAGATCACGCCTGGAGCCACACCCAATGAACAAGGAGATGCCAGTGACATCATCATAGTCGGGACATCCGAACCAGCTGTTATCATGATGGAGCCGACCCCGGTACTAACATCTCTTCCCCTCACTATGACGCAGACCGTGACAGTTGCAGGAGAGGTTGAGATTACTCGAACAACCGAGATTACGCAGTTGATTGCGGTTACTGAAGTCGTACAGATCACAAAGGAAGTACCGGCAACCGTCGAAGTCACCCGAATTGTCGATGTAACAGCTACTCCGGAGGCTACTGATGAACTTGTCGAACCTGATGAAGTCAAGATCGACCTGGACTCGCCGGGTTGGTGGGAACAGGGCTTCGGTCTCTTTATCCGGCGTTGGTGGTGGCTGCTCGTTTTGGCTTTGATTGTTGTAGCTATCGCGATTGGAGTTTTTGGCAATAGCCGTCAAAGACGACGATGGTGGTAGAATCATACTCCGGTACCGCTTCACGTCAAGCGGTACCGGAACTCTTCTCAAATTGAAAACGAAACAAATTTATTATATACTATAGGCTAACTAATTTAAAATATGCCATTTTTTCATCAACGTACAATTACTAACAGCTTTCGATCGTTTTGTAGAGACTAATTTCCGTGTATAATAAATCCATGTCTACTCTTTCTTACTTACAGATACGAAATCCCAAAGAGGATGAAACCGGACCCGAAGCCGCAACTCAGATATTTTCGTCACTTCTGTCCGGACAGAACAGTCTTTTTAGCCGATTGTATAAACAGATCGACAATTATTCTTTCGAGATTTACTTGACTGGTCAATCTATTTACTACTATGTCACCGTACCTACCACCCGAGAATCACTTGTCCAAAGCCTTATACAGGCTTCGTATCCGCAATCAGCGATCAACCGAACAAGCGATCCGATGGATATTGTTTTGAAAAATCCGTTTATTGCCGTAGGAAATCTAACTCAGCAGCGCTCGTACACCTTGCCTCTCAAAACATATGCCGAATTTTCGGAGATTGATCCTTTGGCTTCTATCATAGGACTGCTTTCCAAACAGGGACCGTGGTACCGATTGGCGATACAGGTTCTGGTAACAACATCTTCTTTTGCATGGCAGGGAGATACATTGAACGCACGTGTCAAAGAAGTCAAAGATCCGACAACCGGTGAAATAAAAGAGCAAAAATCCGATGACAACGCCTCATATATGACCAAAAAAGTTATGTATCAGGGCGGTAGAGTCGCAATCCGTATTTTGGCTACATCCAAAGAAAAAACGTATGATCCCAAAATTCTGCTGCAAAACGTCGCAGGGACATATGGCAGTTTCTCGCTGGGTGAAGGCAATAAATTGGGTCTTTCGATAAAGACCTTCGGCAAAGAGGATTTTATACGCCGCATGAAAGAACGGCAATTCAACTGGCTTGAGCACCGCAAACAGATTCTGAATGCTCAGGAACTGGCAACCCTCTGGCATCCGCCGGGAATTTCTCTGAAAGGTATAAAAAATATTGCGTGGGGAAAGACATTGGCTGGTGAGCCTCCGGAGAATCTGCCTACAACGGACAATATCGCAGAAAATGAAAAAAAAGACATTAACTTTTTCGGGAAAGCCGAATACAAAAATAAGGATTCAATTTTCGGTATAAAAACAGTAGACCGCCGGAAACATGTCTACATCATCGGAAAAACCGGAGCCGGAAAATCCACCTTGATTGCCAATATGGCGATTGATGATATACGGCGGGACCGCGGTATCGGCATCATTGATCCACACGGCGACCTCTCGGAAACAATTCTCGAATATATCCCCAAAAGAAGAATCAATGATGTCGTATATCTTGAACCGTTTGACAGCGAGCGTCCGTTTTCCCTCAATGTCCTTGAAATCAAAAATCAGACTCATCGGGATCTTGTAGCATCAGGTATTGTGTCAATTTTTTACAAAATTTACGGTGATTCCTGGGGACCGAGACTCGAATATATCCTCAGAAATACCATTCTGACGCTTCTTGAGATTCCGAACTCGACTCTCGCGGATGCACTTCCGCTTCTTGCCGATCCCAAATTCCGCAAGAAAAACCTCGTGCATGTCAAAGATCCGGTTCTTCATGCATTTTGGACACAGGAATTTGACAAAATGACGGATAAATTGCGGGTTGAAGCGATCTCCCCAATCCAGAACAAGATCGGCCAATTTGTTTCATCGAAAATGATCCGGAATATAATCGGTCATCCGAAGTCAACCATTGATCTTGAAGAAATTATGAATTCAGGTAAAATCCTGATTCTCAATCTTTCTCAGGGAAAACTGGGAGAAGACAATGCGGCGCTTCTCGGAGCTATGATCATCACTCAAATGCAGCTTGCCGCTATGAACCGTTCGTTCCAGAAAGAATCGGAACGCCGTGATTTTTTCATGTACGTCGACGAGTTCCAGAATTTTGCGACATCATCTTTTATCAAAATTCTCTCTGAAGCCCGGAAATACCGACTCGCTCTGACACTGGCCAACCAGTATATTGAACAGATAGATGAGGCTGTAATGACGGCTATATTCGGAAATGTCGGAACTCTCATCTCTTTTGTTGTAGGAGCACGGGACGCTGAGTTTCTGACGAAAGAATTTTCCGGTATTTACACCCAGAATGATCTGGTCGGACTGGGGAAATATCAAACCGTTCTCAAAATGTCGATCGATGAGATGACTTCAGCGCCGTTCCCGGCCAAAACATTGCCCCCGCCTGCGCTCAAGAATTCCAATACGGAGAAGATCATCCGGTTGTCAAAAGAAAGATACGGGAGAAAAATTTAACGTTTGAACATACCTTTCAAACGAGCTGCAACAAGTGATACTACAGCCATACCTGCCATTCCCATAAGCTGTCCTTTATTTTCATCAATGATGCGGGTGACTGTTTCCTCTACTCTCCGCGGTGCATTCTTGACCGTGTTATATACTTTTATGAAGACGACAATCCCGACAATCATGAAAATAATAAAAAGGGTCATATAGATTATGGCTACCATATAGAACCAGCTTTGAAGATCCATAAAAAGATAAAAGAATGTTAATAACAGTCGAATTATTTATTTTTCTTTGGTGCTTTTCCGGCATTTTTTGCTACTTTTTTGGCATCTTTCTCTGATTCGGAAGAAACATAATCCCATCTATCCATAAGATAATCCTGGAGTTTGGACATACGCTCTTTTGTAGCTTCCTTTTCTTCCTGAAGTCTGTTCATGACATCACGCACTACTTCTTTATATTTCCCTTGATCAATCTCCTCTGCTGATTTTTTAACCTCATCAAGTCTCGCATTCAATTCCTCCTGTGCCCGCATGTACAATTTTTTGCCTTCTGCAGAAGCAGAACCAAAAATCTCTCTCGCAATTTCTTCCGGACTTTTGCCTTCATAACGTTCTTTCCATTCTTCTAATTTCTTTTTTGCCATTTCTCTGTTCTCTTTTCCGGATTTTGGAGATAGAAAAAAGGCTGCCGCTCCTCCGAGAAGAGCTCCTAATAATAATCCTGTTCCAAATTTTGATTTACCCATAAGTTGATTGTAACTAGTAACAAGTTATCTGTCTTAACTATATCATAAATCCCGTGCGAACGTGTTAATATTGAGTAAGATGCGTCATAACCTCTTGAATAAAATTGCACAAATAATTTCAAATTTACTCATTGCAACATAATGGTATAATAAATCCTATGTCTAAGAAGAATTTAAAACTTTATTTTACTGCTTCTATCGCAGCAAAAGACCAATATATCCATAATTATCGAAAAATTGTTGATTATATTGAAAAAAACGGACATTCGATTATCGCCGATCATATTCTCAATATCTCTGAAAAAGAGGTGAATCTCGCTTCGCGTGAAGAGCGATTGAAATTTCACAGTCAGCTTGAAAAATGGATTCATTCCAGTGATGCTTTGATTGCAGATACCTCATTTCCGAGTATTAGCGTCGGATATGAAATCTCACTTGCACTTCGTGTCGGGAAACCGGTACTGGTACTTTATAGTGATGGAGAGCCTCCCAGTCTATTGGCTCATCATTCTGATGAAAAGCTTCTTTGTGAAAAATATACCCCTCAAACACTTCCCGGGATTTTAGATGACTTTATCCATTACATTGATTCGAAAGCCGATCTCCGCTTTACATTTTTTATTACACCAAAGATTGCTTCCTATCTGGATACTATTGCCAAAAAAGAAAAACTTCCGAAATCAGTATATCTCCGAAAACTGATCGAGCAGGACATGGAAAAGTAAAAATCCTACATCACAGATGCATATTGGAATTTGAAATATGCCTTTCTATAATTGTGCTTAAGCCCTAAATTATCGAGGGTTCTTTTTGTTTCAAAAAAATTTATAAATTTATACTACTTAGGATATGAAAAGCATTGTAAAGGCCTGCGCGCCATACATCCTTGGTTCTCTTGTTTTTCTGGTAGTGCCTCTTGCAACATTCGCTTCCGGTGGACCAGCTGGAGAAGGCGCTGAAGCTCCCATCTCATTAACATTTCTTTTTCTTGCTATTCTCCTTATAGCTGCAAAATTTGGAGGAATTATCGAACGATACGGTCAACCTTCCGTGGTCGGTGAACTGCTTGCCGGTATCGCACTTTCAGTTGTCGGATATCTCGGATTTCATCTAATCGATGATATTCGACATAATATTTCAATGGAATTCTTCGCCGAACTCGGTGCAGTATTACTTTTGTTCCAGATCGGTCTTGAATCAAATATCGGTCAGATGAAAAAAGTCGGAACACGGGCTCTTATGGTCGCAGTACTCGGAGTGGTTGCTCCTTTTGCACTGGGGACATTCATTGTCGGTCCGTTGCTTTTTCCCGGTGTGAGTCAGGTCACCTATCTCTTTATCGGAGCTGCCATGGTTGCGACATCCGTCGGGATTACTGCCTCCGTATACCAAAGTGTCGGTGTTCTGAAAATGAAAGCTAGTCAAACTGTTCTTGGAGCAGCAGTAATTGACGATGTTCTGGGACTTCTGACTCTTGCTGTTGTATCCGCAATCGCATCCGGAGGTCATGTGACGCCTGCTTTCATCATGGAACTGACCCTGAAGGCAGTTGTATTCCTCGGCCTTGCAGTCGCTTTGGGTGATATTTTGGCGAAATCTCTTTCACGCGTATTCTCCATGGTCAATACCGGAACCGGTATGAAATTGGCTTTAGCTTTGACGTTTGCTCTTGTCTATGCATATCTTGCATCTTTGGTCGGACTTGCCCCGATCGTAGGCGCATTTGCTGCCGGGCTTGTACTGGATCAGGTTCACTTTAACTCCTTTAATCTACCTGATATCGCATATGATCTTAAAAAACTGCGCGGTTTTGATAAAGATGAAAAGGAAAAAATTGATCATCTGATTCATAAACATCAACATGCGCATGTTGAGGAACTTATCAAGAATATCGGTATGCTTATTATTCCAATTTTCTTTGTATTCACCGGACTTATGGTGGATGCCGCTTCTCTTTTGAATCCTTCGGTTTATATAACCGGTATCGCGCTTACTGTTGTTGCTATTGTGGGAAAGATGATTGCAGGTATTGCAGCTGAAGGATCTTCATTGCAAAAACTTTTTGTCGGCGTATCAATGATACCCCGAGGTGAAGTCGGATTGATTTTTGCTGCAACCGGTAAAGCACTGGGTGCTATTCCGAATGATGTATTTTCAACGATCATTCTGGTCATCATTTTGACCACTCTTATCCCGCCGGCCTTTATCAATAAGCTGGCTATCAAGCTGAAAGAAGAAGAAAAAGCAGCAAAAGCTGCCGCTTAACGGGAATAACTTTTTGACATTCTACCCCCTGCTTGCGCAAGCAGGGGATTTTTTTACCCTTCATAGCCCTGGCAAAGAAGGGTTTTTTTACCCATGAAAAAACCCCGCCTTCCGATTGTGTGATCGGAGAGTACGGGGTTTGGTTATTCGGTTGTTGTGGAAGGTGCATGGACCATCCGCCTTCTCCCGCGCCATTGAGGGAGAGGTAGAATCGGGCCGCACCATTTGATTGTTAGTGAGCCACTCCTGTAACGCCGAGCATGTGAGCCATCCATACATAGGCATCGATCTGCACCAGAAACCAATGAATGGCAAGAAATGCTGCGCTAAAGGGGATGCTGAACATGAAGTACCGCAGGTACTGATTTGGCCGGAGCACCATTACTCCGACCAGTGATGACCACGGTGCAAGGAATGCCCCGCCGATCAAGTACCCGAGTTTTTCGTAGAATTCTGGCAAATCGTGAGCAACCAGCAAAGCTCCGGTCAACGGCGCGCTCAGCATTGCGCTTGCCGTGATCCAGATACCATCTGCGTTCGCAATCAGGTTACCAAGCGGAGTGGGACGGACAGCAAGAGCAAGGATGATCAATCCGAGCGCCATGAATCCCCCATGTCGAAGCTCTTCGACAAGGTTATTCACGACATATTTCGGACCACCGGCTCCCCAGAAATTGGCCTCATAGACAAGGAAAAGGCCTGCTGAGAGCAGCACATCATGTGTCAGGATAAGTATCCCGACAAAGAATATGAGCTCCAGCGTATTTCGGGGATCGAACTTCTTCGCAGCCATTGGGGTGAAATCAGCCAGACGGCGTGTCATGACTATGAGCGAAACAAGCAGAGGACCAAGGCTCATGAGCATTGGAAGGCCGGACTGAAGTACCTGGTCCAGGCCGTGATGGATGTAGTAAGGCAATCCATACAGTTCCCCGATAAAGAAAACAGCTCCAAAACTCAATGCGCCGATCTGGGCGAGGTTCAGAAAATCAAGCTCCCTGATTGTGATCTTCTGGTCTCGGGCAATCAACTTCTTGAACGCAAGGATGATCACAAACGAGTCGGTCACGGAACTGAGTGTGCTGCCAGTCGCCGTCATCCAGAGACTGCGTACATAGGGCAGGAAAATTGATTTCGTGCCCACTATTGCCATCAAATAGAGAGTTACCAGCAGCGTGTCAAAGATGTGATCGGTAATGGTAACCACAAAACTTGTAGCAAGAAGAGCCAAACCGCCGAGTGTCAACGTCAGCCACATGGTGTCTCGCTGGCCGTTAACAAGTTCACCTTCACGAAAAATTTCGCGCACTGCCATTTCTTCCTCCTTATGGAGTCATTCCGGCTGTTACCTGCCGGATAGGTTTCCTCACTGCGAGGACACGAAAAAGTAGAGTATTCTCTACTCTATCGTTTCCTCACAGAAGGATTTCTTACAACCGAATATGTTAAAGAGCAATAGACATAGAGTAGAAATGCATATTCTCTACTGGCATCTATCACCAATTTTCTTCTATTTCTTGTTATTCACATATGGATGAAGATACATGCTTGAGTATCTCTTCGTATAGAAGAAAAATTATAGGATACGATTATACTCCGTTAAAAAACTGCTCACAATGCACAACCAATCCGTATCTTTTATTACATTTTTTGTATCAATATACCTTCAATCATCAATAATACATATTTCATACCTCACCTTTATAACGCGATATTTCTCTGGTATAATAAGTTCCTTATGAAATTGAATATTATGGGATCATTCAAGCGTTTTCGATCATTCCTTTCGGAAAAAACGGCAAAACCCCGAAGAAAAGCAGTCTCATTTATACAGGCCCGTCCCTTTATGACTCTTTTTATTCTGCTGGGTATTCTCCTGGTGTTGATCGTCATTGGAAATATCATTCGACGACCGCAAGAAACCAAAGAAGAAAAGATTCCTCAGGCGAAGCAGGTACAAGTATATCGTATTGGGGAAGCCCCAAAGATGACAGTGCAGGCACAGGTCGAAAAATCAGGTGTCATTACCATCACCGCCCTGTCACCCGGGGTAATACAGGATATCTATTATGCGCCCGGGGATTATGTAGCCCAAGGAAATACACTACTTACGACATCTACCAATTATCAGGGAGGTAATGCAGCTGTACTTCAAAAACAGATTGCAGCAAGAACTCTACAGAACATAAATGAGACATATGATACGCAAAAAGAAATCATTACCAAACAAAAAGAGGTAGCAAATAAAACTGATGAAAATGCAGATGAACTCCGATCAATAACAGAGCGTTCACTCGAAGAGACACAGGGATTGATCAATCTCAATGATGAAGCTTTGAAAATGATCGATATCATCATTGATGATCTGGAGACAGGCGGAGCCACGGAACAGCAGATTCTCCCCTATCTCCAACAGAAATCTCAACTGGTTTCTGCACTCAACCAATTACGGTCGTCACTCAGAACTGCCGAGTACAACGCAGCAGGTGACAGGATTCCGGCTCAGCTTTCTGATTTGCAAAAAGAAATTACAATGAAACAGCTCGAGATACAGGACAAAGCCCTGGATCTCAATCGGGATGTTGCACGGCTCCAGCTGCAAGTGGCACAGGTTCAGGCAGCGACTATGTTCCCGTCTTCACCATTTAATGCAACTGTGCAACGGGTTCTGGTAAAAATCGGCGAAGCAGTGAATCCGGGCACTCCTTTGATGATCCTGTCACAGGAAATTGAAGAAGATCCGATTGTTGCGATCGCGTATGTACCGCGGGAGATTGCCATGAAGACCACGTATGCCGAGCCAAGCATACTGTCTCTGGGAGAAATTACGTACGACACATATCCATCCTATATCTCTCGTGATGCAGTGCAGGGGAATTTATACGGAATATTCTTCCCTATCCCCGATATGTATCATCAATATGTCACAGACGACGGGTATATCAATGTCACGATTCCCGTCGGATATTTTAATACATCTGCCTCTATCCCCTATATCCCGATAGACAGCGTCTACCAGACACAAGAGAATGCATATGTATTTATCATCGAAGATGGCAAAGCTGTAGCCCGGGAACTTATGCTAGGGACAGTAGTCGGGAGATACGTAGAAGTTGAGTCAGGACTTCATTCCGGGGATATCATCATCCTCGATAGAAATGTGGTCGGCGGAGATCTTGTTAGCGAGAAATAATTAACTACTGACCTGCTGAACTTGTTTCAGCATCTTGCAATAGTATATCCAAAGCTCCCGAAATAATCCGCCAACTGGCGGACGGGATGACAAATCTAACAAATAGTAATAATATGGCTTCTTATTTAGACAGAATACAATTCGATCCGAAACTCAAAAATACCCTTCACGGAAAATATATAACAAATTTCCGTCTGGTATTTCTCCTTATATTGAGTATCGTCATCATCGGTGTAATCAACTATTTCAATATCCCACGTAGGCTCAATCCCGAAGTAGAGATTCCGATCGTAACAGTCACGACGGTCTTGCCAGGAGCCACACCAGAAGACATCGAAGCCCTTGTCACCGTACCACTTGAGGATCAGCTGAAGTCTGTAGAAAACATTGATACTTTGACATCGACATCACGCGACAATGTATCGCTTGTTTTTATCCAATTCTTGTCAACGGTTGATCCGGATGACGCTCGTAATGAAGTTCAGCAGGCAGTGGATACTGTGACAGATCTTCCGGAAGACGCCCAGGATCCGCGAGTTGCCGTCATTGATTTTGAAAATCAACCGGTATGGACTTTTGCACTGGTATCGGATGATCTCCCATCGCTTATGTCACTTGCAGAAAATCTGCAAAATGATCTCGAAGACTTACCTGAAATAGCTCAAGCTCAGGTCTCCGGTTTTGAACAACAGGAGATACAGGTTATTGTTGATCCGGTGAAAGCTAAAGAATATGAAATTTCACCGCCGATTCTATCGCAAGCAGTCTCCGGTGCGGCAAATTCGTTTCCGGCAGGAAGTATCACCGCAAACGGCTCGGTATTTTCCCTGGCGATTGATCCCGGTATTACGACAATTGATGATATTCGAGAGATACGAATAACGACATCTGAGCGTGTTGTGACGTTGGAAGAAATTGCTGAAATCAAAGAGATTTCCGGACTCGATCAGAATAAAACCTACTATGCGGATAATGGAATTGCATCCCGGAGAGCTGTTCAGTTTTTCGTGTACAAAGCAGATTCGGCAAATATTGACACAGCAGCCAGTGCGGCAGTCACAACAGTTGAGGAAACGCTGAAAGCTTATGGAGATACCGTTGAGCTGGTAACCATCAGTAATTATGGAGATCTTATCAACGATCAATTTTCTGATCTGGTACGTGAATTCGCCACAACCATTCTCCTTATATTCACCGTTCTGCTGGTATTCCTTGGGCTCCGTCAGGCAGTGATTGCCTCAATAACCGTCCCGCTTACATTTCTGTCAGCGATCGCTGTTGCCAATGGTTTGGGGCTTTCTCTCAATTTTCTTACGCTCTTTTCCTTTTTGATCGCGCTCGGACTTTTGATCGATGATACGATCGTTGTCGTAACTGCAATGACCAGATATTATGCTTCGGGAAAATTCACTCCATCCGAGACTGGCCTTCTTGTTTGGCGGGATTTTTTCATTCCCTTATGGTCGACGACGGCAACCACTATCTGGTCTTTTATCCCGCTACTTCTTGCAACCGGTATTATCGGAGAATTTATTAAACCGATTCCTCTCATCATCACCTCGACAATGCTTTCCTCGACATCCATTGCCGTTCTAGTCACAATACCGCTCATGATTGTTTTTCTCAAACTGGTCATGCCTTATCGTGTACGCGTTCTTATTCAGATTGTAGGAGCACTTCTCTTCATTGGACTTATTGTGCTTGCTGTCCCGAAGAATACATTCATGATACCTGTCGTTCTGGTTTCTATTCTACTGGGATGGCTTATCTTTGCAAATTGGCCGTTCTATCGCGAACAAGCTGGTATGTACCTCGATCTCATACCGTATCGGGATGTTATACGGACAAAAGGTACACGAATAGTGCGTGAAGGAGTTATAAATCTTGAAGCCGTAAGTTTCCGTTATCGAAAAGTCCTGGAAAGAATACTTATTTCAAAACAGAATAGACGCAATGTTATTATATTTATTGTAATTTTCTCCCTTATTTCATACCTTCTTGTACCGTTGGGTCTGATCAAAAATGAATTCTTTCCGAAAACTGATGAAAACACTGTTTATTTGTCAGTTGCCTTACCGCCCGGAACGACTATTCAATCAACCACTGCAGAGGCTGTTGCTTTGACCCAAGAAGCAAGACAGGTACAGGATGTTGATTATGTAATAACCGAAACGGGGTACGGATTTACCGCGACATTCGATCGGTCTACCGATCCTGCCAATTTTCTTATCACCTTCGCTCTCCCAGAACCGGAAGATCGGGAGAAAACCTCAATGGAAATCGCGCAGGAATTGCGTGACCGGTTTTCCGGATACTCAAAAGGAAAGCTTAGTGTCATTGAAATAAGCGGAGGACCTCCGGCAGGAGCTGATATCCAAATCAGCGTTCTCGGCTCTGATTACTCAGTTCTGAGCTCGTATTCTGATCAAATTATGCAGTTTTTAGAGAGACAGGCCGGTGTCACAAATGTCGATACATCATTTAAATCGGGTACGAGCAAACTGGTTTTTGTGCCTGATCAGAATAAAATGGCCGATGCCGGGATCTCCCGTGAAACGCTTGCACTCTGGCTGAGGACATATGCATCCGGTTTTACTCTGGATACGATACGATTTGATGAAGAAAAAGATATCACCCTACGGCTCTCTCAATCCCAGATTACTCCGGAAGATTTAGGCTCTCTATATATTCAATCTCCTCAAGGAAATGTGCCTTTGTTATCATTGGGAGAGTTACGTCTAAGTACCAATCCGACAAGCATATCTCATGAAGATACGCTGCGCACCATAACTGTATCAGGCTCTGTTGAGGAAGGATATAATATTCAGGAAATAAATGCGAGACTGGAAGAGTTTGCCGCGTCACTGGAACTTCCCAGCGGATACCGATGGCAGACAGGCGGTATCAATGAAGAAAACCAGAGATCAGTCAATTCGATCCTCCAGGCTATGGCGTTATCATTTCTTCTGATACTCGTCACGATGGTAATCGAGTTCGGTTCATATCGCCAATCTGCAATAGTTATGATGACCATTCCTCTTGCGATTTCCGGTGTCTTTTATATCTTTGCCCTTACCGGGACACCTCTTTCTTTCCCCGCGCTTATTGGTATCTTGGCACTATTTGGTATTGTGGTAACCAATGCAATAGTTGTTCTTGATAAAATAAACAGCAATGTTGATGAGGGAATTCCGATAAAAGAATCTATCCTTGACGCATCAGGAAGCCGTCTTGAACCCGTATTACTGACGTCACTTACAACCATATTCGGACTTCTGCCCATTACATTGTCAGATCCGCTGTGGCGTGGTTTAGGCGGAGCAATTATTGCCGGGCTTTTCTTTTCAGGTGTCACCAAACTCTTTTTCATCCCTGTGGTGTACTACTCCTGGTACAAAGGTACAGATGATCGCTAAGCTCCATTCTCTTGCTTTTTATCTACTATAGGACTATAATACGGTTAGGTAATTGATGTTCATCTACACTAAAGGAGGTACTAGAATGAACATTGTCGAGAAAGTCCGTGCAATTTTCAGTGGCGGACAAAAGCAGGTAGAAGTACCTGCTGCAGATACTTTCTCCAAATTCCTCAGCCTCCGCATGCAGGAGTTTGACATCGAACCCCGCGGTGACAGGGTTGGAGAGAGTATTACGTATCAGTGGAAGGATCACGGTCCTTTCACAGTCCAGAACGGAGTTATTGATCAAAGCACGACCGTCGTATCTCTGAGTCCGACCTTGGAGGCAGAGTTTAAGGCGGAGATTGAGAGTGCCTACAATCAATACCTCCAGCCTTGGGTCCAAAAAGGTCTGTCTGTACCCAAGGTCGTTGTGAACACGCGTAGTCGGTAGTATCTGCTATTGCCGTGTATGCGCATGTACACTACTCCAGTGGTCGGGCGGGTTTCCAACCCGTCCGGCCTTTTTCTTTTACGAAGTCTTTTTTTTGAATCTTTTCACAAAAATAATCAATGGAATCAGTAATCCGACTGCAAGAATGCCGAATGTATACTTCCCTACCCCCGCATAGACAAAGCCTGCCGTAAGCGGTGCTATGGCGGCAGCAGCCGCAAGGAATGCTTCATCAATGCCTTGGATTTCTCCCTGCTTTTTGGGGTCCGCATGATTCGAAAGCATCGACTTGAACGTCGGAAAACTAATTGAGAATCCCAAGTTTACAAAATAGATCACGATTAGATATATCCATATTGAAGGGACAAATTGCAATATTGTTAAGAAAAAAATAAACAAGGATAGTCCTGCTAAAAACGTTTTTAAATCACCGATTTTACTCGTCACCAGCGGAACAACGAACATCTGGTTGACGATCACATAAGAGCCGGTGAGAAGGAAAATAAATCCGATTGATCTTTGATCAACACCAAACTGATCTATCAGGAAAAGAACAAGAATAGACGTAAAACCATTGAAAACCAACAAGAAAAAAGCCCGAATAAAAAACAAATACTTTATCGTTCTATTGCGCGCATATTTCCGTAGTTTGGTAATAAACTGAATTTCATCCTGCCACTTAAAATGCAGTGAATCATCCCGTTCTTTTTTCGGAAGCGTTTCCGGCAAGTACAGATACATGAGAACAAGCGTGATTGTTGAAATGGTTATATTTGTAAATGCTGTTCCGAGGTATCCGATGCTAAATGAACTGGTAAGCCCACCGATTGCTGGACCAACTATAAGCCCCAAACCTACCATACCACCCAGCAGCCCGAACACTTTCGCCCGCTCATGCGGTTTGATAATATCCGTCAGATAAGCGTTTGACACAGAATTATTTCCTCCGGTTGCTCCGTCTGCGATACGGGCAAACATGATGACCATCAAAGGCAACATCAACGGACCTATTGATATTTTGGGGATGACATACGATACAGCAAAAATAATCCAGCTGAGCAGTGTACCTGCTTGTGAAATAAGAAGTATCGGCCTTCGTCCCTGCATATCACTCCATGCACCGAGAATCGGAGCCGCAAAAAACTGAAAAAGCGGATACATAGTGAGAAGCAGCCCGTACATGATAGTCCCTCCTCCATACTGCCTTACGATGAAAGGCAAAATAGGGATCATTATCGAGAAATTGAGTGTATTTACGAATGTGAGAAACAATATAGGGATAAGTATTTTTTTCATAGGAAAAATTTATTGTAGCAGACAATAACGAACACATACTACGATTCGTATGATCTACAACCTGGAGCAGTACAATGAAGCTTCGGCTTTACAAAACACTTGTGGGTGAAGGTGTTATTGTTGGAGTTGGCACTTCATCATTGTTCTTGTAGGTAAAAACCCGTTTCAGTGTTTTATTTTGGGCAGAAGCAAGACTTTTTACACGAAGTTCCAGCGTCTTCTTTCCTGAGCTCATATTGTAAATAACGATATCATTGTCCGTGTAGTCGCTCCATGAACTATCATTGATCCGATAACTCCACACAACAGAACAGTAGTCGCCCTGATCGTATCGGATGTCAATTTCTAAAGGATTACTTGTTACGGTACTATTTTCTTCAGGAGTCAGGATATCAATCGGGCCGATATCCTTGATACATTCTTCCTGATTTTTTGATGTCGGTACCGGGGTTACACTTGTATCCGGCGTATCTGTTGGTGTTACTTTGTCATCGTCATCACCGCGGATTATGGTAATAATAGTCGGAGTCGTATTTTTTGGCTCTTCGACTGTTGTATCAATCTGATCCGGTCCACTTCTCTTTTCCTGAATATTCATATAGTTCATATAAATCACAGAAAGGAGAACCGGAATTGATAACGTCGCGGTAACTACCTCTATATACTTTTTCTTATCTGGGAGATCCCGAAAAGAATCAATAAATTTTTGAAACGGATTAACCATAGATGGATATTGTACTCGTTTTGGCGCCAGATATCAAGATGAATCAAAAAATTGAGATAGAAAGTCCTTATGAGCTGGATTCAAAAATATACAAAAAAATGTAACACATTTCCATACAATTAAAATTATTTCTTACCTTTACATCAAATATCCGACTCGATATACTGTAAAGTGCATAGCAATACTATTTATCATGCACGATACAAGAGGATTTACATTGATTGAGCTGCTGGTGGTTATCGGTATAATCGGCGTACTCACGACTCTCGGTGCAATATCGTATACCAACACAATAAGCAGAGCACGGGATACGCAAAGAATTACCGACGCCAGAAATATAAAATTGGCACTCGACGCTTATTTTGCTGATCACGGTTCATTCCCCAATCCGGGAGGTTCCTGGCGCGGTGAGTGCGATCATCCTTGGGGAACACCCAATCTTGCACCGAACCAGGTTATTCCCGGTCTTGTTCCACAATATCTTGAAGAATTCCCTTCTGATCCTCAAATGAATATTGCTTTTAGTTCTACAAGCACACCTTGTTATCTGTATCGGTCTAACGGGACAGACTATGCACTTCTTCTTCACGGCAAACATATCGGCGGCGATACTGATTATATGACTCAAAAACATTTACTTGACACATATAGAGACGGCGGAAGCAATACGTGTGTACTGGACGGCACCGCATTCTGGTCATGGAAACTATCCACCCCCGGAGCTCGCTGCTGGTAACAACCACTTGGTCGCACTCCTTGCAAAATTTTCGATACAATATACCTATGAATACAACACAAAAAAAAGACAAACCCGTAATCCGTTTGTTTATCACCGGTTTTTTTATGGGACTTGCGGATCTCATCCCCGGTGTCTCCGGAGGGACCGTAGCATTTATCTCGGGTATCTATGAAGAGCTGCTCTATAGTATAAAAAAAGTCAGCGGTGAAGCTCTCAAACTTATCCTTCAGTTTAGGATAAAAGAAGCGTTTGCTGCAATTCCGTTCCGATTTCTCGTTCCCCTTTTTGCTGGGATATTTACTGCAGTTTTAAGCCTTGCAAATCTGTTGGGTTATCTGCTTGATACCTATCCCTCATTTGTCTGGTCATTCTTTTTTGGTCTTGTTATCGCATCTACCTGGCTTGTGGCAAAACGGGTTGTGAAATGGGATATGAGAGATGTCATGGCCTTTGCTGTGACTTCTGTGGTCGGATATCTTGTCGTAGGGGCAGTTCCTGTCGAAACGCCTGCGAATTTGCCTATGTATTTTTTGAGCGGTATGATCGCAATTTGTGCCATGATTCTCCCGGGAATCTCCGGTTCCTTTATTCTCCTCATTCTGGGAAAGTACACACAGGTCTTGGGTGCCGTAAGAGAAATGGATATTCTGGTGCTCCTTGCGGTCGCATCCGGCGCAGTCGTTGGCCTGGCTCTGTTTGCACGATTTCTCTCCTGGCTTTTTGCAAAACATCATGATATCTCAGTAGCTGCACTCGCCGGTTTCATGCTTGGTTCTGTCAGAAAACTCTGGCCGTGGCAGGAGGTTATTACAACCCGTGTCAACAGTCACGGAGATGTTGTACCAGTGGCAACCCGCAATATATTTCCGGAACAGGCTGATGCTATGACAATAGGCATAATTGCCCTTATGATCGTCGGACTCGGTATTATCCTCTTTATTGACAGATTGGATTTGATGAAAGAAAAAACATCAGACATCACCGACAAGTCATTCAAAAAAGAACACAAAAAGGCTTTAAAAAAGGCAGAAAACTAATTCAGTTATATTTGCTGTGAATCTTCTTGCTGCTGCAGTTGTTTCAGCTGTTCTTGAGTTTCTTCATCAAACAACTGATACAATTCCTCTTCTTCTGTGCCCGTTGGGACATCCATGTCAAAGTCTAGTTCCTGTTCTCTATTGTACTCATACTGCTTTCTCAATATCCCGGCAGGGTCAAGTGAGCCGAGGCCACGAACAGAAACAAACAGAATGAGCGCTGCCACAATCCACCCCAGACCGCTGACAATCCAAATCCAGGTGAGAGATACAGGCTTTGATTCGTTATAAATTGCCCGTGCATGCTGATAGACCAGGAAAGAAAACACGATACCGAACCAATTCACGGCATAGTTAAAAATATATCGAACAATTGCGACCAGGACAGATGCTTCTTTGGATGCTGCATCCAAGGTGCCGAGTAAAATCGTGGTCGCAATTACCAGAAGAAAGTACAAAATAAAACGGCCGACGATGGCTCCAAAGTTCTGTTGAACAATCCCAACACTCATTTTTATAGCTTCCATGCCCCGTTTATTCTCCAACACGATCACATAGGTGGTAAATGCCAGGAAAATACTGACAATAATTGCCGGAATAATGAAAAGAAAAATACTTCCGAATGTAATCAAAAATTCGATTATTCCAACTATAAACAAAGGCAGGACATACAGCCATCCTTTTTTGAACAACCTGAAGGCCGATACGGTTGCGTCTTTTTCAGATAATACCAGTATCAAACTTGCCTGCGACATCAAGCTTACGATTACCGTAATTACGATCGCAGAAACAAACGCGATTCCGGCAACCGTCAAAAACAACGGAGAACTTGAAAGAATACTGGGAAGATTCTGCACACTGACGCCACTTGCTTCGGGAAGTACCAAACCCGTAAAGATGACAACCAGTCCTGCAATGAAAAATGAAATAAACGTTGCAAGAAAAACAAACAACATTATCAGAATTATCTTGAACAGCTTCTTTGTAAAAAGTCTCCAAGACTCTTCCAACAGTTGCCGTATGGAAGGCATTGATTGATTAGAAGAGACAGGTTGTGAAGCAGCAGCTTCGGTTAGGGTGGGGTTTGGATTGTTGTTTTCTTCCATATAAGAAAGATAGTATATCAAACTATCCCGAAATTACAAAAAGTTTGGGATGTCAAAGCTGCTCCAGATCTGTCTCGATTTCCTGAAGGTCACGGTCAATATCGGGTATTTCGATTTGTTGAAGCTCCGCTTCTTCATCGTTGACCGGAGTGACTGTCGGCGTGACTGCGTCAGTTGGAGTGACCTGCATGGCCGGGGTCGGAGAAATTTGCGTAGCGCTATTTGAGCTTGTCAATTGTTTATAGAAAAAAAGGCCAACCAGACTGAAAAGAATAACCATGAGTACAAACACGAGTATATAAATCATTTTGTTTGATTTAGTTTCCGTATATCCTACATCCGGGACTGCCGGTATGGGAGTGGGTGGATTATCTGATGGAACTACAGGTTCAGACTCTATTGCAGGTGCGGCGTCTGCCACTGGTGACTCAGGTGATGTAGCTGGTTCCGGTTCCGTAGGAACAGCAGGAGCTGTATCTGCAGCTGGTGGAACGACAGTCGTATCTGCCGGATTTTGATTTGTATTTTCTGCTACAGGATCCTGAACCGGTTGTACAGAACTGTCTTGTTTATCTTTTTTATTTTGATCATCCATGATTCGTGTCAAAATTTATAAATTAGCCGCCCAATTCATCTGTCTCTGCGGATTCAGTTGACTCTGTTGGTTCTGATGATTCTTGCTGCATGGGCATCTCAGGTTTCGGAACTTTGGCAAGTGCTCGAGCTGCATCAACTGTCTTCTGTCGTGCAGTCTTCACTGTCTCTGTCGTGGCTTTTATATCATTTCTGAACTGAAGAACGACATTCCGGACATCTGAACCCAAAGTAGATTCCTCATTGAGTTCGATGACATATTCTTGCCCTGCCTGTTCCTCAACTGCTTTTTGTGAAGCCTCAACAGCTGCTCGAGCTGCATCGATGGCATCATCAAGCTGCTGGGTATCACCTTCCATATCAGCTCCTTTTGCTTCTATACGATCAATAATTGACATAATCCGATCTAAATGTTCTGCCAATCGTCCGGTAATTCGTTCGTTCATTTCCGCCAGACGTTCGTCTATCCGCTCAACAATTTCCTGTTTGCGCTCATCTGATATCTCCTGCAATTTCATTCGAAATTCCTCTCTCCGTTCTGCATGCAATTCTTTCGCTTCTTCCATTCTTTTTTGGACCTGCTCCTGGATTTCTTTCCGCTTTTCCAGAGCTTCCGCTTTCCTCTGCTGGGCATCCTCTCCCACCTGCTGCCTCATTTCGACACGATCATTCCTGAGCTCCATTGTTTTGACCTCGGTGGTCGCTTCAGGTGATTGAGCTTCTTGAGCAGATAAGGCTAAAGGAAGAGCTAAAAATAATGCTATGGTTAGTGTTCCGGTATAAAACTTTCTCATAATCTAACAATAATATAAATATAATACGGTGTCAATATGAGCTCACGCAACAGTTCTTTTGATTTCTCCTTCACTTGCGGACTTCTGCTGAGATATAAAACTTACACTTTACACCCATGCATTTCCTGTATATTTATTTATATGTCTGTTTCTCAATTCCATCAGATACAAAAATACATAGAAAAAGGAGACTTCAAGCAGGTCAAGTACCGACTTCTTAAAATGGATTTTCATAAAATTGCTGAAGTTCTCAATAACATTCAAAATCAAAAGAGATATCTGTTCTCTCTTCTCCCTCCGGAAATACAATCCGAAGTTGTCTTACAGCTTTCCGATCAATCAAAAAGCCTCATTATCCCCAAACTATCCGTCTATGAAACGGCACGCTTTCTTCATTTCAATGATGATGATGACGCAACTGACATTATCCAGTATTTACCCTCAGCTAAACGACAAAAAGTGCTGCTGAAGATCAAAGAACCAAAGCGAAAAAAAATTGAAAAGCTGCTTACATTCGGAAAAGAAACAGCGGGTGGGCTCATGGATCTGGATTATATTATTGTCAAGGATACTTTTACCTTCAAAGATATTGCTGAAAAAGTACAAAGTCATATTGATCGCGGCAATAAAGTTCCGTTCATTATTCTTACAGAAGAAGGCGGAACTGTTATCGGGTTTATCCCTCATAAAAATCTTATTTTTAACCCGCCCAACACACCGGCACGAAAAATTGCACAGAAACTACCGCTGATTAAACATACGGAAGATCAGGAAAAAATTGTACACAATATTCGCCATCTTAAAAGTGATGCAGTCGGCGTCGTAGATGAAAAAGATTCGATTCTTGGGATTATTCATCTTCGTGATTTGCTAAAAATTGCACAAACGGAGGCTACAGAAGATGTATACAAATTTGCAGGTGTACAAAATGAAGAGACAACGACAGATCCAGTCTTTTTCAAAGTATCAATGCGTTATAAATGGCTTATTATCAATTTAGCGACTGCATTTCTAGCATCATCCGTAGTCGCACTGTTTGAAGACACCATTTCTCAACTGGCTCTGCTTGCTGTCTTCATGCCTATCGTCGCCGGAGAAGGCGGGAATGCGGCGACTCAAGCATTGGCCGTCGTAGTCCGAGGGATTGCGGTAAATGATATACCTTGGTCCGAAGCAAAAAAAATAATATTCAAAGAATCAATCGCCGGTCTTATTAATGGAATAATTGTCGGTATCCTTGCCGCACTTGTAGCAATCTTCTTCCATGCCACACCCATGCTGGGAGTGGTACTGGGAATTGCCATGATCGCCAATCTGTTTATTGCCGGATTTTTCGGCGCCCTTGTCCCCTTTGTATTGAAATCCATGAAAATCGATCCTGCTGTCGCAAGTACCGTTTTTGTGACGACGGCAACAGATATCATCGGATTCTTCGTCTTTTTGGGGTTGGGGACCATTCTCCTCCTGTAGCCGTTATTCTTCATCTTCGTCATCTACAATTTCAATACTGTAGATCCCACGTTCATATTCAATGATCGGTTTGACGTGCATGTTTTCAAATGGATAATTTTTCATATGGTTCTATCATACTGCTGCTGTAATAAACGGAAATAAGAGGCACGTAAAAGATAGGTGAGAGAAAAAAAGTATTAAAAAACAGCAGACCTGTCTGTTCAGATCTGCTGTATAGGATGACACCCTCTATTCATTCATCTTTGTATCACTTGAACAGAATCGGCGACCACTACTGTTTTTCCTTCCCAGTCAGCATATGCAGCATCATCAAGATCTACTCCGTATTCCGATTCGAAATCGGCAATATTGAAGACGCGAATTGTCCCGGTTACTTGAACTGAGGAATTTTCATCAATAAATGAGCCTTCACCAGGAGCACCTCCCTGACCTTGGAGCGGATTTCTACTGAGAACAAGAAGACTCGGTTCCAGAGCTCCCGGATTCTCCAATGAGAACGTCCTCGTGTCATATGTCTCATCAACATCAGCACTGAATGTAACTTGTTGTCCGATATAATCATCAGGATTCTGCATAATGGTTTCATCCATGGCATTTCGTTCAGTCATTGCAGGTTCATCCTCAGGGTTTAACACACCGATATCCTCAACACCTTCATTCCGAAGATTGTTCAGACTGAGATCATTGTTGGGATTATTAATAAACGGTATTGCAACAAGCACAATAAGTACGAATATCCCGAGCACCCACCATATGGTAGATAAACCTGCCTGCAAATTTTTATCCATATGTCTTCTCACCTCCCCTCTTTCTCTCAAATACCAATTGACTTGAGCAAGCATAGCCCAAATTGTATAAAGTCATCATGAGAGGGATGTAAATATGGATCAAATCCGTGTAAGGAAATTTTTTTTACATGTCTTTTCTTTGCGATAGCATTGCCGCTCCGCATGAATGAAGATGACTTGCTCTGTACATATTCATGAAATACTAGATTTCGGAATTTTTCTGATAGTACGAATTACCCAAGAAGTTCGTGTAGTCAACTTTTTCTGCGTATGCTGAAGCCTCAGTCAATAATGAGTTGCAGGCAAGAATTACTGAGGGATGGTCTGCCGCATCGACGATGTCCCGGACCCTTAGCGGTTGAGTATCATCGTAACCGTCCAACCCATAATGTTCGATAACAAATTTATTCATAATCAAATCCTGAATCTGCTGGGCTTTTTCAGCTCGTTCGATATCCTCTGGATCTCCGCCATCAAGATTTTTCTCAAGATATCCGTCACGTAGCAAAGAATATTCATCAACCAGTTCCGTATATGCAACCAACCGTTCAAGCGGCTTATTGAGTGGGGTCTTTATGTCATATTTTTTTGCCAGAGGAGATCGTTTATAATCTCTGAGTGAAAGAATAATCCCCTGAAGCCAGCCTTCGATAAGCTGATTTACTTCTTCCGACGACGCTTCGTTGACGATCCAGTTATCATCCAGTTTAGGTACGGGAAACTCGTACTGATGCCTATGCCAGATGTCAATATCATAGGTCTTTCCATCCATTTGGTAGGAGGTCTGATGAACTGGTGTTTCTATCCTGATCGGCCGTGCAAATTCCCGAGTTAATCTCCGTGCATGTCGGATGCGTTCTAGTGACATACTGTATTATATTTCGTTTATTGTAAGAATACAGAAATAAAATATGAAGCCACTACTATCTTTATAAAAATACATTTATAAATATATAAATTTTGATTTATTTAAGTATTTGAATAAAGTTACGGTTTTTGATTTAATATAATTATGCATGATTCCCCTGAGAAGCCCTCAATCGAACAACAGACGAAAAATTTCTCAACAGAAATAAAAAAACTATTCACTTCTTCTACTCTAAAAAATTTATTCTCAATAAAGCGCAAACCCACAAGCTTATCTCAATTGGGTTTGATATCCCTGATTCTATTTTTGGTAATCGGAGCAACTGCATTGTTTTATAAAAATTATGCTACGAACCAGAGCTATTCAGAAATCTCATTGAACGTTTTTACCACCAACACACCACCACCGACACGACCTTCTTACACACCCCCACCGCAACAGTATTGGTATTTACAAAAAATTATAAACGACAAAACCCAAACGGAGATTACCTTATGTGCATCTTGTTATGGTAGCTATATTATTCAATGGAACGAATGGTTATTTTTTCCGACATATGAAAATCAAAGCATACAGATCAAAAGCTATAATCTCAAAACCAGCACAATTGAAACTATTTTTGATGTGAGTACTGATGATAGTGAATTATTGGAGAAAAAGACAGGGTTGCCAAGCGAGGTGACAGACATGCAGATTATTGAAAACACGTTGTTTTTTTCGTTGGGCGGTTATTTAATGCCCGGAGGTACATACTGGGTAGGTTTGCCGGTTTTCTCAAAACCTCAAAAACTGACTGACAGCTCAAATGCACATATTGCTTATTGGAAAGATAGATACTGGGTTATAGAGGGTGAAGGTGATTCCTGCTGGAGGTGGAATAGATATTCATTGCTTAATCCAACAAGTAAAAAAATCAGTCCTATTGCTTCTTCTAAAGTTGGTTGTCAAGAAGGTGAAGAATATATAGCCATTGACATAAGAAATCGGATGATTTTATCATACCATACACCGATTTTCGACAGTGATTGGTGGGGTGATCGGGATGTTGGAAATTATCAGTATATTATTGCCGTCCCGCTAATTAACCCTTCCGAAAAAGAAGGAGTAATTGCAAAACAGGATATGCCGAAGGATATTACCGAAGTAAATTACCTTAAAGATTCGGATCAATTACTTTTGACGGGAACAAAAAATTACGTATTCGATTTTGCTACAAATACCCTAACGGAGATTGATCAACTTCCTTCAATACCGGAGAAAGAGTATCCTTCATTCACCGAAAAGAGCTTTGAAGAAGGATTAGAGAAATTAGTGTTACCGGCAGGGTACAGATCGGTATCGGTAATTGAATAATACAAGTGAGACTTCAACCTGCCGGAGAAACGTGAATGTGGTACCGAATCGAATGCAATTTCGATAGGCTACTTCCTTCTGTCTCTCCGGCAGGGTATCTGTTTTTTTTACGGTAGATACACACCGCCGCTCTTACTTCAATTCTTCCGCTTCATCTGAAAAAAACTCTTGCCAGTGTTCTTCTGTCGGCGGCACTTTTCGCCAAGTTCGAGGTGACTCTCTCTTCTCATCAAAGTTGTAGTGGATATACCAAACTACATCCTTTGTCCTTTCAAGAAGTGGAGCCATGCTCTGTGAAATTTTGGTATATGGCAGTACCACGCAAAGAATGTCACCTTCAGTTGATACATCTGCGAGTGACACATCGGGGGCCAGCATCAATCCAAAATTTCCGGGTGAAACCGGTCTGCTATTGAGACTTACAAGCCTTGTTCGGATTCCTCTGTACCGGAACTCGACGACGGCCGTTACTGCCATCAATTCATCGAAACCGTCATCCCATAGAATAATAGCCGTACCCTGTTTTGGCTTACGCAAACCAGACATCATTTCCTCCTTGTTGCAAAGGTAAGAGCGTGGCATATTATACTATAGGATTTATAAAAGTTCTATACGACGCCCTCCCCTATCTCCTGCTATAATATCCCCTATCCCGAACTATGCTTCGCATAAACAGGATAACTATTAGTAGAATAAATATATGAACCTATCAATCGGAATTGTCGGATTGCCGAATATCGGAAAGTCGACACTGTTTAACGCACTTCTCAAAAAAACCGTCGCTGATGCGGCAAATTATCCATTCTGCACCATCGAACCCAATGTGGGAGTGGTTGAGGTGCCGGATGAAAGGCTTCCGAAGATAGCAGAGATTGTGAATACTCAGAAAATTGTTCCTGCTGTGGTCGAGTTTTACGATATCGCCGGACTGGTCGCCGGGGCTTCACAGGGAGAAGGATTGGGGAATAAATTCCTCTCTCATATCCGTGAAGTTGCGGCTATCGCTCATGTAGTCCGTCTTTTTGAAGATGACAATGTCCTCCATGTCTCAAATACAGTCGATCCTCTGAGAGATATTTCAACGATTGAAACCGAGCTTGTTCTCGCCGACCTTGCCACTCTGGAAAAACAAAAAGATTTATCCGTCGCAGCCCGTGCAAAAGCCACCAAAGAAGAGGGACACCGTGCGGATGCCGTCATCAAACTCAAGAACCATCTCAATGCCGGTAATCCTGCCCGTACACTCAGATTGACTGATGATGAAGCGGAAGCTGCCAAAGACCTGCATCTTCTGACTATGAAACCGATTATCTATGTGTTTAACGTATCTGAAGAACAGCTCTTAGACAAAGAAGGTACACAAAAACGAATTGAGGAGATTCTTCGGTCGTTGCCACTCTCTCAGGACGACAGTCCTGTCGGAGCCATTTTTCTCAATGCCAAACTGGAAAATGAAGTGCTGGCACTGGACGAAAGTGATCAGAAAGAGTATCTGAATCAGTACGGACTCGAAGAAACCGGACTCAATCGCCTCATTAAAAAAGCCTATGAAACCTTAGGGCTCATTTCCTTCCTCACGGGTGGCGAGCTTGAAGCCCGTGCATGGACTATCAAAAAAGGTACACTGGCGCCGCAAGCTGCAGGCGCAATTCATACGGATTTTGAGAAGAAATTTATCAAAGCCGATATCGTCCCCTACTCCACATTCGTCGAGATCGGCGGCTGGACAAAAGCACGCGATGCCGGAAAAGTACAGATCGTTGGGCGTGACTACGTGATGAAAGACGGAGACGTCGTCGAATTCAAAATCGGAGCCTGATACTCCTACCTATATCTTACATATTCACCTAGCTTCCTATTCTGTGGGATTGCTATAATGTAGTAACAATTACTTCATTATGCAAAAATCTCATAAAAATAACATCTCGCATATTGACTATAAAAGCTTTTTTGACCGCACTACTGAAGGTATCTACCGAACCACATTGAAAGGAAAACTGATCTTTGCCAATAGAGCCCTTGCACGAATTGCAGGTTATTCATCACCCGAAGAAATGACAGGACGTATCCAGCATACCAAGCAGTTTTACGTCAATCCACAATCCAGATTAGATTTCTTAGAGCGTATCAATGATCACGGAGTGATTCACAATTTTGAAGCACAGGTATACCGCAAAGATAAGACAAAAATTTGGATCTCAGAAAACGCATGGAAGGTATTTGATACAAAGGGTAAACTTCTTTTTTTTGAAGGGACCGTGCAGGATATCACAGATCGCAAACGATATGCCCGAGAACATGAAAAAAGACTGCATGAGATGATTGCCCGTAAAGCTGCAGAGAAAGCTGAAAAAAGATTTCGAACGATATTTGAGCAAACTCCCTTCAGCATGCAGATTTTTGACAAGTACGGTATGACAAAAACCGTCAATCATGCCTGGGAAAAACTGTGGGGAATACCGAAAAAAATGGTAGTGAATCAATACAATGTCCTGCATGATCCTCAATTAAAAGAAACCGGAAGTATTTCGTACATAAAACAGGCTTTTAAAGGAAAATATGCCGAGATACCTGCCATTCAGTATGATGTACAGCGCACTATATCTTCGATCCGACCATCACAAATTCCATGGGTCAAAGCTTATATTTTTCCCATCAAAGATGAAAACAACGAAATCGAACAAGTGGTTCTCATGCATCAAGACATAACAGAAAGCAAGACTGCCGAGAATGAGCTTCAGTACCAAAAGAGTGTTCTGGAAGCTCAGATGGAAGTTTCACCTGATGGTATTATCGTAATATCTCCCGAAGGCACTATCATTTCCTGCAACAAACGCTTTCAGGAAATGTGGGAGTTACCCAAAAAAGTCTTTGCATCCCGATCAGACAAAATCGCTTTGGATTCAGCAAAAGACTTGTTGAAAAATCCGACAAAATTTATGCAGCGGGTTCTCTCTGTTTACCGACGACCCAGAAAAAGTCATGACAAACTCTATTTAAAGGACGGACGGGTACTGGACAGACACGGAGCTCCCATTCGTGGTGCAGATTCCTCATACAAAGGCTATGTATGGTTTTTGCGTGATATCACGCATGAAGTTCAGCTTGAAAAACGAAAAGATGATTTTATCAGTATTGCCAGTCACGAACTCAAAACACCTCTGACAAGCATCAAGGCCTTTACCCAGCTGACTGAACGGTATCTTAGAGCACAAAACGACAGTAAAGGAATTGAGTATGTGTCAAAAATGTCCCGCCAACTCTTGAGGCTCACCACTCTGGTTGATAATCTTCTGGATGTCTCACGTATGCAATCCGGCAAACTGGTGCTGGATCGGAAGAAAGTGCGTATAAAAAAAATCGTCAAAAATACCCTCACTGAGATATCTCCAACCATCAAAACACACACAATAACCATACAGGGAAATACAAATGCCTGCGTATATGCAGATGAGTTTCGCATCAGTCAGGTTATCACCAATTTTCTGACCAATGCTGAAAAATATGCTCCAAAATCAGAAAAAATTATCGTAGAGATGAGCAGCGATACCGAAAATGTGTGCGTATCAGTGCAGGATTTCGGTATGGGAATTTCGGATAAGAAAAATCTCAACAAAATATTCGAGCGATTCTATCGATTGGAAAGCCGTAGTAAGCATTCATCTCCAGGGCTTGGTCTCGGTCTGTATATCTCATCAGAGATTATCAAACGTCATAAAGGTAAAATCGGAGTGAAGAGTAAACTAGGAAAGGGTTCCACATTTTATTTCTCCCTCCCTATTCTGAAGGACTAAGCAACCGTTACCGTTGTTGTTTCTGCCATGCCTTGATATACACCACCCACCACCTCACCGCAGAAAACAATGCCCATACAAACCCGGGAAACCCATCCTGGAAGCCTTTGTGACGGAAGTATATACTGAAAAATGTTCCGAGCGGTTTCATGACAAAATAACAGAGTCCACAGAGTTCCTGTTTTTCTTCCTTTATTTTCATGGCATCCAGAGTGGTATATCTGTTCCATCTGTTCAGATAACGATCGAAGTTGGGATCTGCGTAGTGCAGGATATCTTTGTGCAGCGTCCCGACTTTCCCTTTGACGACTACATTTTCATGGACATCCTTACAGGGAAAATGTGCTGATCCTCTTTTATACAAACGTATTGTTGCATCTGGATATATCCCGCCTTTTTCGAGAAATTTGGATAAAAACCAATTTTTGCGGGGAATCCAGTATCCGGCGTAGGTTTCAGTCATCTTACCTTCAACAATTCGCAATATTTCATCTTTTAGTTCGGGACTTACCGCTTCATCTGCATCAAGCTGCAATACCCACTCCCCTTTTGCATGCTCTATCGCTTTTTGTTTATTGATATGGAACATGGGAGGATTCTCCTCCGAATATACTTTCACTTTATTCCCGTACGACTTGGCGATTTCAACCGTTTTGTCTTCGGAGCCGCCGTCTACAATGATTACTTCATCGACAAAGTCGTATGCTGAATCAAGTGGATAGTGAATAAATTGTTCCTCGTTGAAAGTTGCTATACAAAGGGATAGTTTTGCCATACTGATAGTATACTACGAACTACGCTCTACCAACTACAAACTTTATCATGTTATAATATACCCATGATTTTACCGATTGTGAAAGTCCCAAACAAAGTATTGAATACTCCTACCAAACAGGTGAAAAATTTTGATACCAAACTAAAAAAGCTAATATCCGATATGACAGATACTCTTCTTTCTGCAAAAGATCCTGAAGGTGTAGGGCTTGCAGCAACACAGGTAGGCGTCGGTCTTTCTGTATTTATCACCCGTCCCGACAAACGGGCAAAAGTTCGTGAATACATAAATCCGATTATCCTCGAGATTGAGGATATTGAAATGAACAGATCAAAAGATAACGACAACGGAAAAACTACATTGGAAGGATGCTTGTCTGTTGACCGGATCTGGTCTCCCATTGAACGGCCACAACGGGTACTTCTCGCTTACCAGAGGCTGGATGGCACAAAACATGAAGAATGGTTTGAGGGCTTTAAGGCTGTTATTATCCAGCATGAAGTAGATCATCTCAACGGGATTCTGTTTACTTCCCGGGCAATGGAGCAAAATTCTCCGCTCTACGAAGAAAAAAACGGTGAACTTGAAGAAATGAAAGTATAATTTATGCAGCTGCCTGAGCAGGAACCACATTTGAAGGGATATTTTTGAGCTGAACAAACGGTTTCTTCCCGTCAGTTATATCCTTTTTCACTCTTTTCAGACATTTCATACAAAGCTTGACTCTCTGTTCTTTCCCCTGTTCAAGAATAACCACCGGCTGGAGATTCGGTCTGAACAGTTTCGGAGTCTTCTGAGCTCTCTTTTTCCATCGACCTCCCGCCACACCACGATGATGTGTGTGAGATCTTCCGTACATAACGCCTTTTCCACAGTGATAACATTCCATAATTATTTTAAATGAGATTTTTAAGTCAAGATTTTTTATGATATCATAAAGGGTTGCAGAATGCAATATACTTTATTTCCAGTTACGTTATATTATGTTAGCTATTTTATTCAATAATCCGATTCTTTTTATACTGAGCGCTGTATCTCTTGTTGTTGCGATATCAATACATGAATTTGCCCACGCAAAAATGGCTGACCATCTGGGCGATCCAACGCCTCGGCTCCAGGGCAGAGTTACATTGAATCCGAAAGCTCACCTTGATCTGTACGGTACAATTTTTCTTTTACTGGTCGGTTTCGGGTGGGGCAAGCCCGTCCAGTTTGATCCATTCAATCTGGATAATGCCCGACGCGATGCAGCACTCATCTCGATTGTAGGACCGATATCGAATTTTCTTTTAGCTATACTAAGCTCTGTGATACTGTATTTGTTCACATTATTTGGCGGAGGTATTCCTGTTATTATAGGATCTGTATTGATAGTCTTTATCCAGATGAATATTTTGCTGGGTGTGTTCAATCTCCTACCTATTCATCCGCTAGACGGATTTAAAATTGTTGAAGGAGTTCTTAGTGAGAAACAAGCTCGGGAGTGGCACCAGCTGGAACGTTTCGGATTCCTGTTCCTTATTATGCTTATCTTCCCATTCGGAGGTCAATCAATGCTCCATGCACTGCTTGATCCGATCATGTCATTTCTTAATGGATTGTTGATTCCGGGGCGATTTATGTAATCAATTGCAGTTTGCCGCAGCACGCACCCAAGGTGTGGAATGGCTTTCTCCCCCCACTTCATCTTCCACTCGCACCTGGCAGTAGACTCGTTCACCTGAAGCAGGCTTGACTTTCAAAGTAGCCGAGTTGGATGAAATATCGGTGTGAGCATTGTTGTAATACCATACAACCTGTTTGTCTGACCCTTCAGTAAAGCTGGTATTTTTACATTGAATAACGTATCTATTGAAAGCATTTCGACAACTTTGAGGCTTTGTATCAAAACTATCCCACGTCCATTCCGAACAGCTGTCTCCGGCCTGTAAATAATTTAATTTACACAGATTTGAAACGATGAGAACGACGGTTGGTGTCGGTATGGGAGTACTGTACGTCTGATAGCCTGAAGGCCGCGGTGTCCCGGACTCAGTTTGATTTGAAATACATTTGAAATAATCGGCAGCACTGCACCCTTTGCCGAGTTTTTTCTGGATTTCTTCGCAGGACGTTACCGTACACCGGTCAGTACTAATGCCTGCTTCCTCCGTTGCCTCAGCATCTTCACCTTTTGCGACACGTGTGGAAATACCTTTAATTGCTTCCAGCACATCTTCTCCATCTTTTGTTTTGGTTGTAAAGGTCCAGGGTACACCGTCATTGTCATACACGTTTCCGTTTATTCTGAGTTGCAGGTAATAGGTCGTAGCAGGTGCCAATAACGTAAGCTTTACTTCATGTTCTTTCAGATTCTCCGTTTCCGGTGCATAGGAATTGAGGGCAGAAGGAGATGTCCCGTATTCAATGACGCCTTGCGTCTTTTTGTCTGTGTGCCATGTAATGACTGCCGATGACTTGGTGATATCACGCGCCACAAAATCAACCGGATTTTCGTTCCCCACACCTGATACGAAGCCCTGTACAGCCATTGCCAGAAATAAAATGACCGGCAGTCCGATAAATACTATTAACGCCGCAAAAATATATGTCAGCTTGAAATTTGATCGTATCTGAGAAGGGATAAACGAAGTCATGTATACATGATACCATTCGCAAGCCCAAATCGTAAATAGATTTATTGCTATCCGAGCTTAAACAACACGGATAAGTAGTCGAAGACCGAAACCCACAACGACCAGGAGGCCTCCCAAAGAAGAATACAGTACCATTGTTTCATAGACGCCGCTCTCCGGCAATGAAGTCGGCTTCGTTGCTGCCGAGGTTCCTGTTCCGTCCGAGACGGTCACGTCATGCACGCCCAGCTTGCTACAATCAATGATATTGGATGCATTGATATCATTCTGATTAATTTTTGAAGTTTCCGTTTGAGTCAGATCACAAGTGAATTTTAGTTGCGTTTCTCCTGTCTCAACAGCTTTGAAGACCAAGGTTGCCACAGTCCCCGTTCCTGTCTTGTATTCACCTTGATTGGCGACTACACCGGCTACATACAACTGATCAGTTTCCGGAATATTGGTCACGATCGGAAAAAAATCACCACCGGTGACGGATTGAAGCGACACAATACTGCTGTCATACGTAATATAGATATCAGCTCCCGCAACCTGACTGGTCCCGGTATCGATAGTTACGTCTACCGAAAATGATTCGTCTACATCTACTTCAGAACTTTCGGGATCAAACAGCAAGGCTGCAGCTTGTGCATGCACGGCTCCCACGGTAAGGACAAACACTGAACCAAAAAGCAGTACCAGTATATGTTTGACCAAACCTTTCAACATGTATAGAAACAAAATATTAATTGACCTTTATAAACGCCGAACCCACCTGTGGTTCCATGATAACAACATCTGCGTCAATAAGCTGAGTTCGTTCCTGACCTTTGGTGGAAAGGACTGTTACTACTCCTTCACCGCTTGTTATCGGTTTCAGAACCACTTTTAAGACGGGTGTGTCATTGAATACTGTCGGATCCTGTGCCTGAAGATCTTTGATACCGGTTACGGCATGGTACATGCCTCTATCAAATGCACGGATCTGAAATGTCGGCAGCTCAGAGGTGATATTGACTACTTCAAATTGTGCGGGATCAATACCAACGAGCAGATCATAACCGGTAATATCTTTTCCTCCGGAGAACGCATGGATATACACAGTGACCTCTTCACCTGTGCGCGCTGCTGATTCAGGAGCTTTTACTTCTACCCATGGGATACTCCTGTCTTTGATATTTGACGCGAAAAGCTCCAGTTCTTCCTGATTTGTATTGGTCTCTACTTGCGGATTGACAAGATGCAAAGCTTCCTGCATTCGGGCTTTCAGCTTTGGGTTGGTAAGAACTACAAAGCCTCCCAATGCAATTAGAAGAATGACCACTGTGATAAAGATCATTCGATAATTGTATCTATGATGCGGTTCTTCAGAGATCATTTGAGCGGAATTAAGAGGTCCGTATGACTGGTTTTCTTCCATACTTTTATACTAACTGATAACAATAGATGAATCAATGCGAATTATGCATCAGAGAAATAAGGGAGTTCTGATTTGGATCCATCATTCCCTGTTTCGTTCCTTTATAACTCTTCGTCATATTTAAAGCCCAAGGCTGCCATAACCAATGAGTAATCCTGGGTATCAATAATCCCGTCAAGATTCAGATCACCTCTGGTGAGTGCTGACGCACCTGTATTGCCGAAATTTTGACGGATGAAAATAATATCTGCCGCATCAACCACCTGATTTTGAACCGGGATATCACCCGCCAGAATTACCACATTGCTGAAATCAAGATTATTTCCGCCTTCTTTGAGTTCGATCTCTCCGTTATTTTCACATCGATACGTACCGGGCACATTTTCCTGAGGTGTTGCTTGACAGATTTTACGCGACAAATGTTTGGGTCCTTTGATGAGTACCGCATACTCTTCCGAGAGTGGAACGTCGTTGATCTTCATAACGCCATTCCATAGGCCGCTTCCGTCAGCCTTAAATTGCACAACCTGGTCATTCTTAAATCCTCTGCTTCCCTCCAGATCTACTCGCACATTCATGGTGTCATATGCTGCGACCGGCTGTTTTGTAATTCCCTGAAAACGCACCTTCATATTGAGTTCAACATCAGCAGTCTCCCCTGATGATGTCGATTTCGTGGGTGTCGGCTGCTGGATCTGGGTAGGTGTCGGATCGTCTGAGGATGATGAAGTTATCGTAACGGTATGTGGCGAAAGTTTGCTACAATCGATCACATTTGTGCCGCTGACATCGTTTCGGATTATTTTCGAGGTTTCATCTTTGGAAGGATCACATGAGAATGTTATCTCTGTAGTACCGGCCGCAAACGGTGTAAACTCAATTCGAGCCAACGTTCCTTTTCCCGTTTTATATGCTCCCTGCTGATCTACAACCTGTGAAATATAGGCTGTCTGCCCCATTGTTGCCTGTTGAGTGATCGGGAAAAAGTTTTTTCCTTCGATATAACTTGCCTGCATCATGTCGCTATCAAAATTCAGATAGATATCTACTCCTGCAACTTCTTCATTCCCCGCATCGAACGTTATCTCAACAGAAAACGGTTCGTTGACTTTGGCCTGAGAGCTGGAAGGTTGGAAACCGAAGGCAGGACCGGTCTCTGACGGACCCGGTGTAATATCTCCTGTTCCTCTGAAAATGGTCACCGAAGCCAGGACGGGATCTGTCGGATTGGCAAATTGGGCAGCTTCCCCCTGTTCACTGGCGCCCACAAACTGCGACTGCATATCCAGTGTGATTTGTTGAAGCACATCATCAATTCGTTCCGCATCCTCGGGGTCGACAGCGATTGCTTTGAATTTAAAATTCAAAAGCCTGGCATTGTTCGGTGTCTCGGGAATCTCAGATGTCGCAACCAAAATCAGTTTTGCTTGTTTTTTTGTATCATCCAATTCGGTCACTTCCTCAAGCAGGACATCGTATTGAAAATTTTCAGGTTGTATAAAACCGCCTGCTGTATCATATTCTTTCCCGTACTGTAAATATTTGGCATCATATGTAAGATAGAGTTCCATTCCCGAGACATCCTGATTCGAAACTTGGAAAGCCACATTGAATTCTTCATCTGATTTTCCGGTCAAATCAATTCGCTCTTTGGTCGGAGTCATGTTTACCGAGACCGGATCCGTCGATGCCAAAAATTTATAGATATAGGTATTGACATACCAAAACAGGAATATTGCTGCACCTAAGCCAATAAAAACCATGAGGGTTTTCTTCATAAAGTAATTGTTTATCTTTATTTTTGGCAAGGATAATTTCATTTTATAGTTTGATTGTAATATATATTTGATGACTACTGCTCTGCACTTTGACGCAATGCATTAATTCTCCAGATAGCAAAATCCAGAAGACTCACGCCGTCTGAACTGCTATCAAAATTGGCAACTCGTTTACAATTACCGATAGGTGCCGGTTCCTGACCGCTGATTTTAGACAGATACTGCGTTCTCCAGCATACATAGTCTTCATTGTTGACGACGCCCTCTGCATCACAGGTTGCATTCCCCAACGAAAAATTGGGACATTCATCGACTGTCGGAAGCGGCGGCTGTGTATTGGTCGGTATGGCCGGCTGATCCGTCGGTGTCGGAGGTTTCGGTGTGGGAGTAGCCGGCTTGGGGGTCGGGGTTGCTGTTGGCGGTTTTGGCGTCGCAGTGGGCGGCTTGGGCGTGGCTGTTGGTGGTTTTGGTGTCGCAGTGGGTGGTTTGGGCGTGGCAGTCGGAGCTTTCGTATTCGTTGGAGTGGGGACGGAAATATAAGCCCCAGTCAGCGTCACGGTTTGTCCGGGAATGATCTTAACATTGTTTACTACCTTCGTTCCCAATTTTAATGAAGTTGTATACCCGGTAACAGGCTTTAACCTCACCCAATATTCACTGGTGACTTTTGTGTCCAGACTGATACTCGCGTTCGTTCCGCGGTTTACCCATCCTTTGGTTGGAGGAGTTGTCTCATTCACGCCTTTTGCAGCAGTCTCCCATCCCCAACCGCTTGGTTTCGTACCACTCATCGTTAATTTAAGAACTCCCGTCGTCTGAATAGTCGGAGTTGGAGTCTTGGTAGGTGTCGGCGTATTTGTTTTGGTCGGAGTCGGCGGAGCAACTACTGTTATCGTTTTTGAAAATTTGTTATTGTTTTCATTCGTTTCGGTAACTTTATTTGACGAATCTATGAAAATATCCAATTTTTTAGACCCGGCAGATGAAAAAGTGAAGTTGTATGAAGAAACACACGTACCCCCCGGTGCAAGGACAGTCGAACCTGTACAGGTATTATCGCTCGCAATGGTACTGGTTCCGCCTGCTTGATTCGTATAAATATAGGTCATTGGTGAAGCGACCTTGCCATTGTTGATTATGGTAAATTTGATATTAACTGCTTGCCCTACCTGTACGCTTGCCGGACTTGCATTCATCTGACCTGAGATGGTAAGATCCGGATTCAAAGGCAGATAGGTACAAGGCATGTTGTATACTTCATCAAAGAAAAAAACTTTATCAGTATAGGCTTTGCACGTGTAACCGCTTTGCGGACACCGATACCCAGGAGCACATCCGGCACCGCTGCAGTCACCGCAGTATTCAAATCGGGTAGAACTACCGCCGGTTGAGCTTGTTATATTACAATGCTGTACTCCAGGACACATTTGTACAACAGGGGTGGAAGGCTCAGCTGCACAATTGGCAGGATTCAGAGTAATGCTTTTTGTAGCAGTCCAGGCAGATTGATTATCCAGAGCATCACGGGATTTTACTCGTGCATAAATCACCGTTCCTTCGGCAAAAGTTGATGTGGAAATATTTGTAAGATTTGATTTCCATGTATTTGTTGATCCGGAAGCAATTGTAGAAAAATTGGAAGTAGTTGACATCTGTGACCAATATGGCGTGGATCCCAGTCCGGTACAGCCGATATCCGCCACTCTCCCCCAATAATGCCCCACTTTATACCGTTTCGTACCATTTTGGGTCGTGGAATATACGCAGCTCAACGAGCTATTTACCGGTACATCTGGGGCCAGACCGTCTACACAAACCTGTTTGCTGGCTGTTGGGCCGACACAGTTAAATTGAGTTGTGCCTGCCCGCGCAGAATCTACTAAGTTTGAAGGTCTACATTCAGCAATTGCATCATTCCAGGCGCGACAATATACTGTTTTCGATCCGTTTTCACTTGTCGAAGGGGTCCAAGTCCCGGTCGCTGTACCATTGGTAGTTCTGTTTCCAGCACCTCCGAATGTATTGTATACAATCCTATTAAAATTGTCTCGAAATATTTCTCCTCCCAATTCTCCATTCGATGAAGAAAAGGATGCAGAGATGGAATACGATTTCCCCGGTTTCAGATGTGATGGTACGTTGGTTAATGAACAGTTGGGAGCACAGCGCAATCCATTGACCCGCATACCGGGGCCGAAGCTGCCATCAGCACCTCGTGAATGAATCCAGACATCATACGTCCCGTAGGCATCAGTGGTAAACGTGTGAGAAGTAGCCGTATTTGAGATATCAATACAGGCATTATTCGGTCCGTCTTTTGCGCCTGTACTACATGCTTCCCAATTGGTACCCTGCTTGTGTAAACGCAAGGAATAATACGCCGCACCAGGATCACGGGTCCAAGTCAGTGTTGATTTATTGCTGGCCGAACAGCGAAATTGCAGGCCTGATGGTGCTGAGGAGATAGCAAAAGCTGCTTTCGAGACAAATAAAAAAAGCAAGGCTGCACTCAGAATTGCGAATAGCCATTTCAGGCGTAAATCGATAAGATAGGGGCTCCCCATGTATTCAGTTTATCAAAAATTTTTATCAATGATATCAGCTAATTTTCCTTCAGAAAAGAAATGTACCATATTGCATAATCCAGTAGATTCGTACCGTTGAACTCATCAAAATCCGTATATTTACAATTCAATTCCGATTGAAGCTGTTTGCGAATATAAAATCCTTTCCAGCAGTTAAAATCATTTTTCTCGATTTTTCCATTACAGTCCGCATCACCTTCACCGCGACGGGGACAGATATTAACTTCATGTGGGGTGGTATCTATTGTGGGTGTAGGTGTCGGTGCTTCGGTGGTTGGAGTTGGAGTCGGCTCCGTAGTAGTAGTCGGACTGGGTGTGAGTGTCATGGTCGGGGTGGGAGAATAGGTCGGTGTCGGTGAAGCAGTGGGTGTTGGAGTCGCCGTAGGAGAGGGACTGGGTGAAGGCGTAAATGTGGGTGTGGGTTCCGCTCCGCATTGGACAACATACGCATCCACACCTTCCGTCCAAACATTCCCTTGAGCACTATGAATCCACCAACGATATCGGATACCCTCTTGTATCGGGACAACCAGTTCCATTTCTTTGGTAGTTCTACAGATATCTCCTTCACCATTACAAGACTCTACCCATGAATCAGGATTCGCGTCCATACGCACCTCGAAACGCTCAGGCCGCAAGGTATTGGTGGTACTCCAAAACAATCGGACTTGCGAATTATTCTTTTCACACTGATAATAAAAATTACTTGGCCGGGGCAATTCACAAATAAAATTGTCTCCGTCTGAGGCTTTACTGCTGCCGTCAGCATTTACGGCATGGACCCACCAGTCATACTCTATCTCCGGGGTTATTGGAACTTCAATATTATTTTGATTTACTGTCATACATTGGTCTCCGGGGTTATTACAGGAACTGGACCAGGATCGAGGCTTTGCATCAAGTCGAAACCAGTATTGATTCGCATTATATACATTGTACCAGTTGATCGTAGCCGTACCTTCTTCGATATTACATCGATAGTACAGATTCGTAGGTGATGAAGGAGCCGCTGCCTGTACAGGTGGAGAGAATACTAAAACGATATAAAACAATAAAATAAAAATGTTGTGCTTCCTCGACATATTCATGTACAATAATCATACCATTCTGGGGCTTTGAAAGTAAATCATCTTTCTATTTGACAACGGGAAAATTCCTGCGTATAATCCTACACGTACTATGTCAGATAAAACCAAACACAAACCTTCTGTAACACTTGATAACTTACCGGATCTTTTGACTATAAAAGAGGTCTCCGAACTCTTGCGTGTATCCCCTCTCACAATCAAACGATGGGGAAAAAAGGGGAAGCTTCCGGCAATCCGCATCAACTCGCGCGGTGACCGCAGATACAAAAAAGAGGTTATTTTACGACTTCTCGGAGAACAGGAAACTGAAGAATAATCCTTTGTTAACCTTTTCTGTCCTGATTCACTGCTTGGGCGATAATATCCCTCACCTCAGGAATTCCTAAAATATTTGCAAGTTCAGTCGGATGCAGGCTGCTATTGTCAAATGTAGCTGCTACCAGACCTTTATAAAAGCTTGTAGTTCTTTTCCCTATATCAAACAAATATTTGATATTATCATGTCCTATGTGTTTATACCTATGATAGGTATTCATAGCATATATATCATCTTGAATAAGATCTTTTATTTCCTCGGCCAGCATGGTTCGGGCTGCGCCTTTGGGAGAGCAGATTGCTCGTGCGAGAGCCACGTTTGTCCCAGCTTGTTTTTCAAGCTCTGTAGGATCAGACTGATAAGAATTGTCCTTCACATCTGATAAATGACCGAGAGTCTCAGCCATTATGGCATTGAAATGGCTGAGATCAGATTGACGTACGGCACCGAAAAATCCTTTCTTTTTCATTTTCTCAATCTCTTTGGTATCTTGGACGAATTTCTGATACCACGGTTCCGCTCGGGTTTGTTCGCCTGATTTGATCAATTCTTCTGCTTCCGCCTGGGTCATAACCGGTTGATGTACCGATTCTGCCTTTTCAATTCCGCCGGTCGCAAGCTCTACAGCTTTGGGGATTCCCATGAGAGCTTCTGCTACGTTGCCGTTCTCTGACTTGATATCACTGGATCCAGATTCAGACGTTTTGACCTCCGTTCTCTTTGTTTCATCTTCCTGCCATTTGGCATATGCTTCATCCGGGTTCGTTAGCTTGTGGGTCTGAATAAATACAATAAACTTTTCTTTTGCAACCGAATCAAGAGGTATATTATTATTACTTATATAGTTTTCAACAAGCAATCTTGGATTCTCTGCTTGTACTCCATCTGTTTTTTCCTGTTCATTTATCTCAAGCAGATCTGTCGGCGGTTCTGTATAGTTTTCGCGTGCCTTCATAAACTCATCAGTATATTCCTGACGGGCTTCCTGGAGAGATTTTTTCTTCGTTTCTTCCTCGATTCGTTGTGCTTCCAGCTCCTCCTGAGACTTTTCTGCCTGTTTGTTTTCTTCAATAGTGGAATCTGCATTTTCATGAACATCCCCTTCTTCTTCGTTGATGGCTTGATTCGCTCCACGAGAGATCCTCTTCCAAATACCGCTGAGCGGATTTTCTCTTTTATTCGGAGTCCTCTGCTCGTCTTTTGGAACCGGAACAGGGTGTTCTTCCGGGTCTTCCAGCACAGGATGTTCTTCACCTGCTTCTTGAACAGATTTATCATCAGTCGCGGGCTCCTCTGCTGGGATCACTTCCTCACTGGCTTTTGGTTCAGGTCGTTCAACCGGGGGTAGACGATCCTGTGTCGATTGTTTCTGTTCTTCTTTGAGTCTGAGGACTGCATCTACGACTGAAATATGTTCTTTATCAATAAGCTCTTTGATATACGTAATCTGTGCATTACTTCCGAACATGTCATGTTTTTTCAATTCCTCAAAAATCTGCTGATGCGTATCGGTACTTGTCAGTGTTTCAGGTTCAGTTGGTGATTCTTCTTGTATCGTCTGTTTTGATAGATCAGCTTGCGTATCTGCCTCATCCTGTTCATCTTGTTCTGGCTCCTGATTCACTTCACTTTGTCTGGCACTGGAAGTTACCTTCCGAAGAAAATTACGTGCTCCTTGGGAGACAGATTTCCACTTTCCACGTGCTTTATCTCTTTTTTGTGCCTGTACATCCGGTTCATCTTCTGTTCCTTTCCGTTCATCTGGATCTTGCTGATCTTTGACTTTGTATGTCCCCTCTGCCCGGTCTACGACTTTCAAGTCATCAAGAGTTACGACTTCACCTGGAGATCGAGCTTTTTCCGTCCCCACGCGATAATCTGCTCTCGCTGCTGCACCTTCATGAGCATTTTGCTGATAGCCAATTTCTTTCGCTCTGCTGGGATCTGGTGTCGGTTCGCTTTTCATCTCACGTACAGCGTCGTCGACTGAAATTGTTCTTCCCGTCGTTTTTGCTTTATCCAATATTTCTTTTACCATTTTGACCTGAGACTCCATTCCGGAAAGTCCTTGTCCTTTTATCGCTTTTCTGATGCTGTCACTTTCCGGATCGGGAGCCGATTCTGTTGTTGCCGTATCTGAACTTTTCGCTTTATCATCTGTCTTATCTGGCTGGACACCTCCCTGATCAGCATTGTCTTCACCATCAACAGTTTCATCTGCCTGTTGTTTATCAAATTCTTCGTTTTCTTTCACAAATCGCTCCATCTGTTCATCGGTGAGGTTGGCAAGTTTTTGTTCCTGGAAATGACCTTTCTCATCACGCGGCTGCACAAAAGATGCGCCTTCACTTTTCAGCTCACGATCATGTTTTTTACGCAAAGCTATTACTTCATCTTCCGTGAGCAAAGCCGGTGTTATTACCGGTTCAGACTGAGGAACAAGTACATCTGGTTCTGTTTTTGGAGGTTCGGATGCTTTAGACTCTTCTGCTGCAGGAACCGGTTTCTTTAGATTATTTACAACCCGGTTCAATGCATCCTGATGCTCTGTAACTGCCTGTGAGACCGTTGGCTTCATATCTCGGATTTGGGTTCTTTTTTTATTTCTTAAAAGAGCTTCATCTTTGAGCATTTGAATATGCGCCTGCTGATCTTTGACTGCTTGAGATTCCGTAATAGGTTCCGGAGAATCCTTTGTTTCTTCCCGTTTGTCAGCGTTGTTTTTTTCAGCAGATCTTACTGACTGAGGCCTGTCTGTCGGGAGAAGCGTAAACAATTCCTGAGTTTCTTTTGAGGCCGGGATGAAATCATAATTCCCGTTTGAAGAGACTGGTTTCTTTTTATCTCTCTTGTAAGGCTCCTCTCTTCCGATATGTCTAGCCATCGCATTCTGTTGATTGACGTAGTCGGGTGACAATACATGTGATTTGTCAAAAGCATCCGGTTCTGATGGTGCTGAGAGCGCTTTCAATCTACCTTTGAGTCTATCGAGTGCAGAATGCCCTACTTCCTCTTGTGATCGTTGTAGTATACGTTGTGATAATTCAGGCATATATGTATTCAATTAATTTTCTTTTTGCATCAACTGTTCAAGTTTTTGTCTTACTGCTGCTAGTTCTACAGTATCAGCTGATTGGTGAATTTCTTCACCTTTGTGTTCTTCTGCATCATGTTCTGCTCTTTCGTAAAATTCTTCGTTAAGAGGTATTTCTCCGGCTTTAGCTTTATTCAAATTTTCCAGTACCTGCTCATCTACTTTCAAATTTTCAATTTCGAAGTATGCTTCCCAGACCACGTTTTCAATTTCATATCGCAAATCCTGATCCATCGTATCCCATTTGCTGAAGATATTCTGCTTGAGCTTTTCATCAAGCGGTAGAGACTGTATCACTGTTTTTGTATTCAGTTTCATAGTTAGGAAATAGCTTTAACTTCTCTAATATAGTCCTCTTTCATCTCCCGTATAGCATGAAAAAGGTCAGATTGATTTAACGTTCTATTATTCACTCTTCGTTGCACTTCATCAAGTACACGGTCGATGGTGATCGGACCTCTGGCACCAAGTCTGAATCCTAAATTTCTATTGAGCTGCAGTGCTAATGCTGTGGGATGGAACGCAGGAATATTTATGAGTTTATTAAATACTACATCGCGGCCTTCAGCTGTATTATCCTGATATCCTGTCAGCATATTTAGAATATCATAATATCCTTTCGGAAGATTAGGAACAGGAGTACCATTGATAGTCGGACTTTTTTCGGCATCAGTAAAAAAACGATTTCCTACTCTAATCGGAACAGTAAAGTTTGGATCAACCGCTTCTTTAATGAGTCCTGGAATTCTGATATATATATCTCCCTGATTTTCCGCCATATTTCTAACAACCGATACAAAATTACGAGCAGATTCAAATCCTCTCTCCGAATTTTTGATTTGTTTATCTAATTCTTTTACCCGATTATCATTGGCTGTTTTCGATTCATTAGTAGATGCTGATATAGCATCAAAAATATTCTTTCTTATTTTGAGAATTTCTTCAGCTTCAGTTTGCGTCAATCCATGCCCTCTGTTTGCGGCTTCCTGTAAAAGCTCTTGGGGAGACAATGATAAAAATGTATATTCGTCAAACCACCCGCTCGTTGCAGCAAACTGAGGATTTAAAGCGGCTGGGATAGCGGCGACAATGCCTGCTACTTTAGCCTCAGCTCGTGCTGCCGTTACGGCATTGGATATTGTTTCAATATGATCAGTGTCTGTGTTTTCTTCTTTAGGCCATCCTACTGGCGGTCTGATACCAATTCTCATCGATTCTGTATACATGAAGTTGATCCGATCCATCAGATGATCAATACCTCCTGTTGTAAAATCTGCAGGACCGACTGCGTTTCTACCGGTAGCAAATAAAAAGTCAGCATTCATACGCCGGATTGACCCTAATGATTCTGCAATATTATCAATTCTCTCCTTGGCCTTTTTGGTAGTCTCAGCATCCTGTACTATCTCTGCTTTTGTATCTTTTATTTTCTTTATGACAGTCTCCAGTTCTGTATTCGGGTGCTGTGCTCTTTGTTTCAATTCGGTATCCAATTCTGAAACTGTAATAGCCCCGTTCCCCTTACTCCTGGCTTCTTCCCGCTGGGACAAATAATTACTTAAGGCAGTATTATATTCATTCAACTGATTTTGAATCGCTTCGATATTTCCAGACATATCATCCAAATCCCGCAACATCCTCTTTTGAGTATCTAATGTATTTATAAAACCGTTCACAGCAGTGCTGTCTACTGCCCCAGCTAACGCCGGATGAAGTGTTCGAATTGTGGCCAACTTTCTGCCGATATTTACTGTAATATTTCTATAATCTCTATCCTTTTCCAGATAAGCAATATCTGCATCGGTATATGGGAGAGCACCTGCACGGCCTTGAGCGATTGCATCTGTTAGATTTCCTGCAAGTATGTTTCTTCTTATCTCAAAACGCTGCTTTGCTTGATCAATAGCTGTTTTTATATATGAACGTGATTCAGCATTATCCGTCCATCCGTTTGCCACACATCTTTTCATAACTTCATCTTCACCAGAAGTACGAATGAAACTCTCTGATAAGTGTATGGTTCCTTTTAACTCTGCCATCGCTCGATTATCAGTGTCTTGACCTGCATTCACAATTGCCTGTACAGCCTGTGCCTCAGACAATCCTGAAATAACGTTTCTTACATGATCCGGTAGTGCATCCTGAGTATCATCCCACGCAAGAGCGACACCAGCTGCTTGTGCTGCATGGATACCATCCAGAATATCCTGCATTGATTTTAGATGAAGATTTGCAGGATCAAGTTCGTCTGCGTATTTCCCATGACCGTGTGCAGCATTATGAATATCACTGAGTAATCTAAAGGCATCCTGGTGATCTCTCGAATTATGATTGAGGAACTCTTCTGCAATTTGCCGTGGATTTGCACGTTTCTGGTCTAGAGAGCCCTCCAAAGCAATCAACTCAATATTGTGTGGCTGGATTGTTGTCTTAAGAGTATCTAATGCTGCCCGCTCATCCTCCATCCGATTGTTATATTGCTTACGCTGGGTAGGTTCCTGCGAGAGCACTTCTTTTACTTTTTGAAGACGACTGTTATAAGCACTTTGAACTTCGTGGAGAACACCTTCTACTTGTGTACGATGTGCCGGTGTAATCGCCGCGGGTAATATATGTCGTCGTTGCAATTCTGCTATAGCTGAATTGACTGTGGCTGAACGTAAAAAATTCTCGCTGACGCCAGCTCCAGTCCACGCTGTATAATCGGGAGAGGGATGCCCGACCGCCGGTTCAGATTCAGCTGCTCGTGCTTCGGCTACCATGAACATGATCTGTTCGCGTAATGCTAGATCGGAATTGCTGTTCAAATTCCATCCTAAAGGAGGCGCAATTCCTGCAGCAATGGACCTTCTGTATGCTTCATTTACACGAGCAAAAATTTCATCCATTGGAAGTGTCGCCAGTTCTGCCTGCCCGAGACCGACGGCAGAGGCGCCCAAAGCGGCGTCGATACCGGTAAGCCGGGTAAGGAGTGTTTTTGCTGATGCAATTTTACTATCTAGATATACTCCCTGCGGTTCTACTCTTTTTAATTCATCTTCTGCAGTGCGAAGAGCTTCCTTAACGCTCCTCAAAGCTTCATCGTCTACTGTATTTCTTTTGTGAAGCAGCTCATTTAATTCTTCGACACTTGTTGTCTCAAAAGCCTCTTGTGCCTCTCCTAGTGCCTTTTTATATGCATCCAATTTTTCCTTATATGTCTGAATATCCTGACTAACTGCTTCAATCTGTGTATTTGAGTCACTCAGCAACGCTTTTGCTTCCTGAAAGCCCTTAGCTTTATTTTCAAGAATTCGACCTTTATTTTCTCCTGCTGCCAATGCTTCTTCCTGATCTTTCAATTTAGTAATTGTTTTCTCGGAAGGAGCTTGTTCAGCAAGTTTCTTTTCAAGGCGTCGCGTAATAATCTCACGTCTTGCTTCAATATCAATCATTGCCTGTTGTTCAGGATTGGGATCACTGCCTGTCCTGTTGATAAATTCTGCTGTTTTATTGTGTCGCAATCTTTGTAGGTCACCACCCCAAATACCTTTATCAACACGCCAGTCACCATGCATCTGTGCGTATGTCAGGTCTTCAGAAATCATAGTAATTTTTTCCGGTGGGACTCCTAGTGCTTCGTTATAAAATTTGAAACGCGTCCACATCTGAGTGATAAGTGCGGCCTGGATATCTCCGATATCTTTGGTACCTGATATTCCCTGTGCACGTGTAACACCTGTGACAGGGTTTGTGGAAAAATTGTGTACATCAAGTCCTATGACATCATGAAGATACTGGACTTCAGCTGTATACCGACCTGACTGAAGTCTACTGAGTAACCCTGCATCTCGATTTAAATCAATTGTTACGCCATGCTCGTACAGAGATTTTCTACCAACGAGTAGTCCGAGTCCGGCAAGTGCTGCTCCTCCATACTGCATTCCAAGTGTCGACAGCGCAGCAGGATCATTGCCAAGTGCAATTGCTTTCTGTACAAACTGATCGACCTGAGGAACATGCTGGTTAAGGTATGCATATGCTTTATGAAGGACATCAAGTCCTTGAGGTGTTGATGCTGCACCGGCACCAAGTACTGCTAATGACGCCAGTACAGGATGATCTCCGGTCAGCTTATTGAGTTTGCCCCGATTTATATTAAGATGAACTCTTTTTGGGTCTACCGTTGCATCAAAGGCACTTTCTTCACTGGCAAAAACTCCTGGATTTACCTGAGCCGAAAGCCCCAATCCTGCCAGTGTCAGTGCAATTTCCTCTTCCATAATCTGCGTTGTTGTTATCCATAAATCAGGATCATTTTTGAGCGCTTCTTCAATGTTTTCTCTACTCACTGTATAGCTGACTACGTTTCCTGCTTGATCCTCCACTTTTTCAGCCAATGTATCCAGGAGCATTTTCTGATGTCTGAATTCAGGCGCCTGGAAAATCGGAGCGTAGTTATCGTTATTGTAAACATGCGCTAGTTGTTTAAGGTGGTTATCCAGGTAGGTTGCATATTGATCTTGCAGCTCTGGCTTCACTCGAACATTTCGCTCATTGAGTGTACCTTTTTCGGCAGTAAGATCATTTTTCTGAAATATAAGATCTTCTTTTGCTTTGGGTTGTGCTCCATCCTGTTTTTTCCCTCTTCTGAAGCGCTGGAAGAATCCGGGGCGTGAATCAAGCGGCGTGGCACGGAGGGAGGAAGAACCCACTAATTCTTGTACATGACCTGGCGCTTGTCTGTCCATATGGTAAATATACTTGTTTTTATATATGCTTTCAAGTAAATTAATAGGTATGGTAGATGCACCTCGTCCGCATGAAGGAAACGCTCCCCAACCTGAAAATTTGAAGCCTCAATATGAGCCTACTATTGACGCGTCCCGCATCATCCGCCATTCGTTTCTGTATGAAGCCAAGCAGGTAGCATTGTCAGGTAAAAATAAACAAGCACGAGAACGGGTTGAGAATATGGGTATGTCAGCTGAGAAAAAAACAACGCTAGGCTGGATTGCTTTTTTTGACAACCTTGCCGAAGGCGATATGTATGTCAAACCCGAAGATATTAGAGCAAACTCAGATGGTACCGAATCTGATCGGGATACCTATATTCGCGTCTGGGAAGAAAACGGTGAGAGACAAGCGGAACCCAGCCTCAAGAGCGCCGAGATGCCGGACGGATCACAAAATCTTCGCGTCACACATATTTTAGGCAGAAAAGACGGTCAATTTCATTGCAAAGTCGATGGGAGTGAAACGTTGATAACGGTTCCCGAGCATATCATTATGACTTCATTTATCTGCTCGCAAAGTGAGAGCCTTCTGGCCAAAATGCCACTTGCACAGCGCCAGATATTCGAGACATATCTCAAACAAATTCAAAAGCCCGCCGAACCGGTCAATTTTGATCAAAAAATGATGAAAGAGGCTGCCAAAGAATCAGGCCAGATTACAACCGATGCCATCATCAGATTTTTGGAACAAAGATATCCACAAAGAGAAATACCTCCTGATCTGCCTGAGGACGCCAGTGAAGAAGATATCAAAAAGCACAATGACCTGGTAGCAGAGATTGCTGAACATAATCGGCGGGTTGATGCCAAAGTCGGGAGCTTCCGTGAGAGTTTGAAAGACCATGTGATCGCCTCCCGGGGAGATATTGTAGAACTCATGCGTATTCACGGTCCGGATGCCATGGATGAGAGTAAGAAAGCTCTTGCTGAATTGAAAAACAATGAATCATTTCTCAGACAGCAATTTGCACAACTGAGAGGGACTTCAGAAGGAGAAGTAATTGAGCAGGAATTGGCTGGCCTAAGATCTGAGATAACACAAATGGAACAGGCTCTGGAGACATATAATAATCCTGAAACAGCTGCACAGGTACTTTTGATGGCTCAAGAAGGTGATCTCCCCCCTTCATTGAGTAAGTCTATCAACTATTTCCTGAATCAGGGAAAATTAAACGAAGCCATGCTCGCCGCAGTCGACGAACAAATTCGAAGCCTCCCTGATGACAGCGCCGAACGTGCACAGCTCGAGAAACGAAAACAAATTGCCATGATGGCAGGTGGCGGGGTATTACTCCTCCTCTTTATGCTTATCACGCAGGGAATGAATGCAAACAAATAACTTCCCCACTCTTTCCAGTCTTTGAGTTACAATAAAGTATGTCAGAAGGACAACCAACAGGTATCGGACCGGAAGATACCGACTTATCAGCATTGCTCAATAGATTGCAGAAAGCAAGCGAAAACGGACGAGAAACAACACCTATAGATTCCAAGGATCAGGAATATTTCTGCATCAATCAAGAAAGATATCCTCAACTCGCCGAAGCCGCTCCTCGGGTAATAGAATTATTGCAACCTCTCGAATCTCAACAGCGGATGATCGAACAAACTGCCGTTGCGGCCGCAATGCTCTGGCCGAATAATCATGGCGACCAATATGTGCATTATCTCGATTCTTCTTTACAAGAATATAAAGAACGATTTGAAGATGCGATATATCGTCAAGACCAGCAAGAAATCGGATCTGCTTTACAGGAAGAACGACGAAGATATCTGGGCACTTTTTGGAATATGAGTAAAGATTCGCTGATTATTCCTTCTGCAAAAGGAGCAGGTATGGAATTTCTTCTTCCTTTGATTGCCGATAATGTAGACGATCCCGCTAAATTCCATTCAACCCTCCTTCAAACGATATTACCGCTCTATGCTTCTCTCTATAAAAAAACACCATCATCTGAAACTGCTCAGTCATATCTGGCCATGAGAAAAGCAGTCGAAGCAGCCGGTGTCGGATGGATTATTGATCCTTTTGTTGCAGAAGGGAGAACAAGAACTCAGTTGCAGGAACAAATAGGGTGGGACAACCGACAGATAGATCTGCTTTCAGCCGTAGATCCGTTTGACGGATACGCAGAAGATGGCGTTATTCCGGACTATCCTTACGTAGGATTTGCACCCCGCATAATCGGTGGGAACAATGGCGGTATGGCTGTAACAGAACTGGGACAACGAGTGCGCTTATCTCAATTTTGATTACTCCACACCCAGAGCCGCAAGTTTGGCTTTGAGATCCTCAATTTGTTCCTCTTTTGTTTTAGGAGGCTCCTCGACTTCTTCAGGTTTTACTCCGTTCCCACTTGTTCCTGTACTCTGTTGTTCCGGAGATTCTGAAGTGGTCTCATCACCATCACGGAGCTCTTTGGCAACGTCTTCAGGATCTGTCACATTTACTGACAACCCTGTTCCAAGCTCAAACCCTGCCCGGTGAACCATGCGGGGAATAATTCGGAGATACCAGTTTTCTTTCGGATAAATATAGAAATTGTAGCTGAATCCTTTCCCTGTTTTACTTTTCTCATCATAAATCGTCTCAAGCTTTTCCATGACACCCCGATACAGATCTGCCAGATCGGTGATTTCTTCATCAGTGATGTTTCCAAATATTGTGTCGTCTTTTTTCGGGACAATCCACACTTCATACGGCCACTGAGAAAAATCAGGACAATATACATCAAAATGCGTATTTTCTCTCACTACATTTTTCAGCGGCTCACGACATAGCGCGGACAGATTGATCTGGTTCGGCAGAACAACCAGCTGTGAGTGTGGGTGTCCGATAGATGCTCCTGCATGTTCACCTTGATTGCAGAAAATCATAACTTGTCCCTGTTTACAGTAATAATTAAATCGTTCTCTGTATGCTTGGAAAACTTTACTCATGTGCTCCGGTGTAAGTTTGTGTAGATCCGTTTCTTCAGGTGAGTGAATGATAACTTCATGAAAATCGGTAATCGGGTATTTATTTTCAATAACCCGTACATCCCATCCTTTTTCATCTGATTTACCCTCACCTATCCGGAAAACTTCTTTGGGTGTGAGATGCTCATTCCCCTCGCAAAATGGACAGGCTTCTGTATCATTTTCTGGATTATCATCGTAGTTTTCAGGTTTGTTGACTCTATTTGATGAAATAATGACCCATCTTCGCGATGAGACATCAGGCACGTATTTGGACATAATGTATACATTAAATTACCACTGTTTCTTTTATACTACCGAAGTATCAACTATAATTGCAATATGATTATACTGCTTGGGCTCGGAAATCCCGGCGATCAATACAAAGAGAATCGCCATAATGTAGGCTTTATGTTTGTGGATTGGCTGCATCGTGAAACGTATAACGCGGAACGTAATTCGTGGAAATACGACAAATATTCTGATTCTGAAACAGCAAAAATAACGCTACACATGAAACGAACCGTGCTACACGCCGTTCTTGCTAAACCGCAAACCTACATGAACAGATCGGGTTTTACAGCAAACAAATTACTTTCAACGTTACACGCTACACAAACCACGCTCTACGTTGTCCATGACGATCTGGATATACGACTGGGAGAATTCAAAATCACACAAGGAAAAGGACCCAAAGTTCACAACGGACTCGCATCTATTGAGAGTTCACTTCGTTTCAAGAATTTCTGGCGGATACGAATCGGCATAGACAATCGGGATCCCAAGCGAAGGATTCCCGGTGAGCCGTACGTACTCCAGAATTTTTCCAATGAAGAAAAAGAAAGTATATCTCAAACCTTTCCCATAATCTTACAAAAACTACAAAGTGTCTTTGAGGCTCAGCAACAATCTTAACGTCTGAAAAGTATTTCTCAGTAATTTTTCTTTCTATTCTCACCTCTCTATCTGTAATTTATCGCTTTCTTATAGGTTTTATTTGTCCTGAGAACCTATTATGATATAATACTGTTTATGGCAAAAAAGAATCTCAAAATTCTATATCTACTTCTGTTTCCGTTTTACGGATCCGGATCAGGCACATATGCCCGCTATTTAGCAAAAGAAGTAAACAAAAAACATACTGTTGCCATTGTAGTCCCCGACGATAGGCCTATAAACGGAGTAAAACTATACCCGCTTAAAACCCCGTTTCGGGCAGCATTCACCGGACACCCGGAATGGCCGAACTGCCGTCTTTTTACCGAACTGACCAATTTGGAACTCCTTCGTTTTCATAAAGCATATCTGGACTCGGTCGTTGGAGCCGTTGAAGATTTCAAACCTGATATTATCCATGTTCATCATGCATATCCGCTTTCCTGGGCAGCACGATTTATCAAATCCACCTATCAGATACCGTACATCATAACGGTCCATGGATCCGAGCTGCCGACTGCACAAAAGGATCCCCGTTACCTCGCTCTTACTACAGATGCATTACGAAAAGCACGACGAATTGTACCCAACTCAGGTTATACCAAAGAGTGGACCATCAAAGCTTTTGGCGATGAATTTGCTAGAAACCAGACTGTTATTCCGGGAGGTGTCGATACGAATAAATTCCGACCGGTGGATACAAAAGCAATTGATACTGAATATGACCTTAAAGGGAAAAAAGTAGTTCTGTTTTCAGGAAAACTTACGAAATATAAAGGTGTCGAATACCTGGTAAAAGCAGCAAAAAAAATTAACGGTGAAGTACTTATCCTTGGGGACGGCGCTGAAAGAAAAAAACTCACGAAAATCGTCAAAGATCAACAAATTGCCAATGTACGCTTTTTAGGACATATCAAAGACAATACCGAAAAACTCGTACAGTTGTATGCACGCGCAGATGTCTTGGTAGCTCCGTCCGTCTGGGATGAACCGCTGGGTCTGGTGATACTCGAAGCAATGGCTTGCGAAACTCCGGTTGTTGTCACAAAAAAAGGCGGCATACCTCTTGCTGTCAAAGAAGGAAAAAATGGTCTTTTTGTCAAACCGAGGAGAATTATTGATCTTGCCGAAAAAGTAAACTGTTTACTGGAAGATGACGAACGCCGCAAGAAAATGGGCAAGGCAGCACGGGAAATAGCACACAATAAATTTTCCTGGGAAGCTATAGCCGCAGAATTTATTTCTATATACGAAAAATACGTCTAAACATCTCTTCTGACTACTCTGCTACAATGTATGCATGAAGATTGCGATGCTCTCAACTCCCTGGATAGCTATCCCTCCCAAAGGATACGGCGGGATTGAGCTTGTTGTTTCCAATCTGACCGAAGAACTCGTCAAAAGAGGACACGAGGTTACAATTATCGCGACTGGTGATTCAAAAACATCCGGAAAACTGAGATATCTGTACCCGCGTGCATTAGGCAACAATCTGGAACTAAAAAAGAATCCATTCCATTTACTTCAGCATCTGCATTTTGCGGCAAAAATCATACAGGAACATGATTTTGACATCGTACACAATCATCTGGAACAATTCGGACTCATATTTCTTGACCTTATGAAAATCCCCAGTATTCACACGCTCCATAGCGCTTTTTATAAAAACCTTACATCTCCTTCCGGTAATATCAAAATCAAACGGAGTATCCTGCAGCAGTTTAAATATCACAATTTTATAAGCATCTCGGATAATCAACGGAAAGGACTGCCCGGTCTCAACTATCTTGAGACTATATACAATGGTATTAATACGGACAATTTTCAGTTCCATGCAGGTAAAGGAACATATCTGGCCTGGCTGGGTCGGGTTACCCCGAATAAAGGACTTGATATCGCCATACAGATCGCACGCAAGGCAGGACTCCCTCTGAAAGCGGCAGTTTTTATTGACGAAGGTGAACGTCCGTATTATGAAAAAGAAATTGCACCACTGCTTGACGATCAAATAGAAGTGATAGATGAATTGACTGATATCCAGAAAAAAAACTCGTTCCTCGGCGATGCAATTGCCACGCTTTTTCCCATTCGGTGGGATGAACCGTTCGGCTTGGTTATGATTGAATCTATGGCTTCCGGAACACCCGTAATAGCGTATGACCGCGGGTCAGTCCGCGAGATCATCCGCGACGGAGAGACGGGATTTGTTGTACAGGATGAGAGTCACCTGTTGAAGGCATTGGATAAAATCGGTACAATAGATCGTCGAAGATGTTCAGATTACGCAAAACAGAACTTTAGTATCGAAAAAATGGTTGAATCTTATCTAGCAGTTTACAATCGTGTTCTTTCATCATATGAAACATAAAATCTTGATACTCGGATCGGTAGCCGCTGCCTGTCCCCCGAAAAAACAAGGCGGTACCGAACGGGTCGCCTATTATCAAGCAAAACAGCTTGCCCAACACGGATGGGATATTTTATTTGTCGGCGGAAGCGGGACAAAAGATAACTTCCAGGAAGAGCTTGAGCGGGAAAACGCAGATAGTGGAACTATTCTATCGCACATTACTTTCTCTGAAATAGGCGGCGGGACCCAGTTCGGAAATGCTGAAAACGCTAAGCAGTTTGATCCTGCTTACACTGAAGCATCACGTCGAATGCGTCTGGAAAATGTCAGTCTCACCCACGCACAACAGTATCTATTTGACAGAAAAGATGATTACGCTCTTGTTCTCAACAATCTGAGGGGTGCTTCTCCCCTGATTCAGGCTGCCCAATTTCTCGGCAAACCCTGGATCAATGTGATGCATCTCAATATATTTCCTGAGCTTGCAGAGGTTTACAAAAAATATAATACATCCGTTATAACCCTTGCATCTCACCAAAAGGAAGCATTCCCTGAACTCAATCATCTTGCCACCATTTTCAATCCGATCAATACAGCATCGTTTACATTCGGTGATACACCGGAAGGCTACGCCCTGATGGTCGGAACAATCGGATATCACAAAAACCAAAAAGATGCGATCCTCGCTGCACGCCACGCTGGGGTACCACTCGTTCTTGCCGGTAAAATCAGAGATCAGGATTATTTCGAAAACGAAATTAAACCTGCAATTGACGGGAACTCAATTCAGTATGTCGGAGAATTGAATTTTGAGGATAAAGTACGGCTTTACCGAAATGCATCTGCCTTTCTTTTTCCCATTCAATGGGACGAACCATTTGGGCTGGTAGCGATTGAGGCTTTGGCATGCGGAACTCCGGTCATAGCATATCCAAATGGCGGCCCAAAACAGATTGTACAGGAAGGAAAAAATGGTTTTTTAGTCAACAATGTCGATGAGATGGCGCTCAGACTGAAAGAGATTTCAAAAATTGATCGCACCTACTGTCGCCGGGATGTCGAACAGCGTTTCGATGAAAATGTAATCGGAAAACAGTATGCCGATGCCATTCAAAAGTTTATGTAAATCATATGGAAAATGCAGAAACTCCGGTAAACAATATTGGGAGTGAAATAAACAAACCACCTGAAACCGAACATAAATCACCTCTTCAGACAGTGATTGTCGCCGGTATGGGACCGGTAGATCTTGCTGAGATCCGATCCTCGGATCGTCTTTTCCCCAACTCACCATATGCAAGACGGAATGCACAGGCAGCAAAAATTCTTGCCTCACGGGGTTTGAGTGATACCGTAATTATGAGCGGGTTTCAAAGCAATCCGGAAACGTCAGTCACAGAAGCAGCTCTTCAAAAAGACACCTATGACAGAATGCAGGCAACGTTTCTTCCCAAAGAGCTTCGTCAGGAAGCGTCTGAAAAAGCTCAAAATGCTATTGTTGAGGAAGCACAGGCCGAAACGACGTTTGCCAATATCATCCGCTCACTCAATCTTTTGGACAAAAACAACAACGGGCTTTATGAAAATCCGTTTTCTGTCCTTTCGTCACGATTCCATACACCCCGAATAGCAGAAATGGTTAAAGCCTTTGGACTGAATGCAAAAGTTCTTTCTGCCGAAGAGATCATGGAACACTACGGATACCGCAACATTGACCCCGAACAGATTGCAGATTCCTCGGGCAATAAAGTACCGTTTCAGGAAAAACTGGATGAAACGTATGCAAACCAGCCGGGCGGATTGCAAAACCTGCAAGACAATCCTTCTTATGTCACTTTTGAGTTGGGAAAAATCGAGTCCGATGTCCGTTTACAGCAAATGGCAACAGCGCTCAAAAGATATTATGAAGAAAAAGGTGTAAAACTTCCGGATTGTTATGAAAAAATTCCTCAAAATTTTGACACAAATTTCAATTATGATGAATTGCGGGCTTCATTCAGAGAAATCCAGTTCAGCAAACATCCATATACTGGCTCTATGACCGGCGACGAATATAAAGAACTTGCACGGGTGCATGCTTCTGAGACAACCATGATGCTAAATGAAACCGATCCCAACCCTCCCACCGTAAGGGGATGATGTCTGATAACCCTTTTCAAAACATACATTGTCCGTTATCATTCTTAGTATGGCTGACATGAAATCTATTGCTGATGTACTTAAAAAATTTGATCCGGTTGAGGATAAATATGTTTCACGAGAGTTTCAAACGTTCGGAATTTATCTCTCTGAAAAACTACAAGATCCTCGACGCAAAGCCCTATACATCAAAATGGCCAAGGAGCTTCCTCGTCCGGTTCTGGAACAGGCTCTCCGATTCGTTGTGGATTCGAAAGCACGAAGCAAAGGTGCGCTCTTTATGTGGAAACTCAAAGAAATGGGTATTTTCAAAAAATACGGGTTTACGACCCGAGGAGCGACTAAGAAGAAATAACACATAAGAAGATATATTTCTAATTTCTAATCAAATTGACTACTTCATTCCTTTCTGATAGCTTTAATATATGATCCTCTCTCCTGAATTTATAAAAAAAATAGAAATTGAGTATCTTCGACTTCTTGCTAAGTTACTCCGGGACGGAAAAATAAATCGCCAAACTGCTAAAGATGCTTCCATAGAATATCTCAAACTTCTTCCCATTTCTTCCTCTGAGGACTTAATGGCAAAAATATCACCATTTGTTAAACAATATCCTCAACTCGATGCATACGAAATTTACCTTTTGCATGAGATTGAAGAGATTAAGACACAGAAGGTATTAGAAAAAATGCGGACCTACCTCAAAAGTGACAAAATAGATGAAGCTATAAGTTTAGTTCAAACATAATATGGAAGGAGCTGTCGCAGCTGCTCAAGCTGTAGAAGGAATAGGAACTGCTGTTTCTGGAGCCGCAGAAGTAGCGGCTAGCGCTGCAGAAATCAGTACGGCGGCGACAACTGCTATAGAGACCGGAGGTGCTGCCGCAGAGCAACTTAGCCAGACTGGAGCTGTAGTTGAACAAGTCGTATCTGATATTCAAGGGGCAGATATTGTTGCCGGATTGGCGGACACTGCAGCATCAAACTCCAGTCCTGATGCAGCGACACAAAGTATACAATCACTGATCGGACAATTTGAGCAAAATCCTACCGAACAAGTAGCAGATATACTGGCAAAAGCTGAAACCGAAGGACAACTTCGATGGGAAGACGGTAAACCGACCATTGCTAATGCGACACCACTACCTGAACAAGTCACTAATAACCAATCAAGCGAAAATGAGCAAACAACTGATCAACGACAGAAAGAAGAATTAGATCAAGACAATACAGTCAAAGACACAGAAGAATCTCCTGAAAGCAATGATAGTGATGAACCCGAGACACCTGAAGAGCAACTTCTTGAGGCATCACAAGAAGCAGATAAACTAAAACAAGAAGGAAAAGAACAGATGCTGAAAAGGCTCAAGGAGCTTTATATGCAGCGAGCTGCACTTTTAGGGGAGCGATCCGCACTTGAAGCACTTCCTGAATCACCTGAAAAAAATCTTGCGATTGAAGATAATAATGTAAAACTGAAACCTATTGAAACGGAAATCAAACAACTTGAAACATCTCTGGGCATAAAGAGTAAAACTTCATTAAAGAAGCTTTTACTCGTCCTCGTAGCAGCTGCAGGTGCAGGGATTATTATGAAAGGTTATCAAAACAGGTAATCTCAAAAATACCCCCATACCCAATAGCCTATACTTCCTATCCCCTGCTCTTCAAGATACTTCTTTTTAACTTCAACTGACTCTCTATCTTCGTACCACAACTCATGACTATATCCTTCACTGTCTGTATAGGTAATTTTTTTTTCTTTTGTATTTGTATCTGTATGTAAAATACAAGAATCAGCACTAACTCTATTTTCCTTTGAACCTTGGATCAAGCTTGAAGATTCTCGGTGATCACAATGAGTATATCCTTTCTCTATCTCCCACAGTGGAATAGCTTTCGCCTGCTTTAGAGGTAAACCTTGGTCTCCCAGTGTCCAATCATATCCATACATACCAAAAATGACACTTATCTTCCGTCTGTCAACCCGCTCGCCAAAATCCTGAATCATACGATGGAAATCATATTCTGCATCACGTTCAAATGGAAAATTTTCACCCGGCTCTCCCCTGCTTTTATGAAAATCATACGCCATAATCAGAATCCCGTCGGTAAGGTTGCCAATTGTATGTACATCATAGGGTCTGCCTCTGTAAAACGTATCGCCGTAGAGCGTTATATACGATTTCTTCCCTGTCTTCTTCACCTCCGACGCGTAGCTCGTGACAAATGATGTGATATCTTCCTGTGTACTGGAAAATGGGATTACGCTCATTTCAAGATCAAGAACAATGCCATCAAATCCGAATTGTTGAACGATCTGCAACGTATTGGATATTAGGGTTTCCTGAGCTGATTTATTCTCTAGTATCGAAATATTTGTTTCGGAATCAAGCATACGAAGCGTAATCAGTCTTTCGTTTTCTGATGAAGTATTTCGGATAAAACGTTCGATATTCTGACTCCCGGCGTCCTGCTTCAGATTTCCGTTTTCATCCGGGGTGACTCCGAAATATATCAAAGTTTCATATGGCGGGATTTCCCCGGGTGACGGAATGTTCCAGTACGGGATAAAGATCAATTCCGAATCTATACGAACCGGTGATATAGTTGCTTCAGTTGGACTACTATTTTTCTGGCTTTCTTTATCAGATTCTTCTTGCGTCAAAGGTTGTTTTGAAATTAACCAGACCGTAAGAACCCCAATAACCAGAACGGAAAGCACAATTTTTTTCATCATAATATTATACCTGCATCATCTTACCCATTTTTTACTAGATACTTAGCTCGAAATACGATATACTACAATGATATGTCAATCAAACTACCTAAAATATTTCTAGATTCAGGTGATCCTGAAGAAACAAAAAAAGCAAAATCGTTGCTCGGTTTTCTCGATGGACAGACCACCAATCCGAGCCTTGTCGCCAAAAACCCTGAGGTACAAGCATACCTAGCTAAAGGAAATAAACTGAAAGAAGATGAACTTCTGAACATGTATCGCCAGATTATTGAGGAAATTAGTAAAGAAATCGCCGGACCCATCTCAGTAGAAATATATGCTGACTGGGATACACCTGCCGAAGCTATGCTCGAACAGGCACAGGAAATGAAAAAATGGGGACGTAATATTTATATCAAATTCCCCACTATCCCTGAGGGTTTGAAAGCCGCGAATGAATTTGTCAAAACCGGAGGAAAAGTCAATATGACTCTCGTTTTTGATCAGCAACAGGCAGCAGCTGTTTACGCTGCAACGCTCCCGACATTCCAACCAGCGTTTATCTCTCCCTTCATCGGGCGCTGGGATGACCGCGGCTACCGCGGGCTCGATCTTGTGAAAAACATTATTAAAATGTACAAGGAGTTTGATACCAAACGCAATGAACATAAAAGTCATGTCGAAGTTCTTGCTGCTTCGATAAGAAGTCTTGACCATTTTTATGCATCAATCTTTCTGGGAGCAGACATCATGACAATTCCGATGACAATTATCCGTGAATGGATTGAGCAGGAACGCTGGGTACCTGATGAAAAATATCGTATTGAGACAGAAGGGCTACATGCAATCATTTATAAAGATCTTCCTTATCGCGACGACTATACCCAATATCCTGTCGAAAGAGAAGAAGGATCTTTGCTGGATGAAGGTTTGAAAAAATTTGTGAGTGACTGGAATAATCTTCTTGATAAATAAGTTTCGTATTGACTATTACCTGAAAAGGTAAGTATAGTTATGTTATGAAGAAAGCACTGCTTTATAGCATCATCTTATTCCTTCTCCTCTTTACACTTGCCTTTACGACACGTATCACAACTTCGATGCAGTCAACCATTGCACCGTTTCTCCTTCGGGCATCACAGCAACAAGGAACACTGACGTTTCCAGACAACACGCGGGTGACGCCTCAAGCGGACGATAAAGAAGCAAGTCAGTCGAATTTTTCGGATAGTGATACAGATGATCGCATACAGACTCTTTTCCGATTGATAAACGAACACCGTGTTGCAAACGGAAAGCACGAATTGGTATTTTCTCCGGAAGTAACAATTTCCGCCGAATCGCATGCCGAATATCTCGGCGAAATTAATGAATGTAAACATGATTCGGGCATTATCGGAGAGGAACTGCCGATTATCCATGTATCCGATACCGGATTTGACGGGTATGAACTGAGGGAAAATCTTTCATGCGGGACAAATGATCCACAGCTGGCATTTGAAGGCTGGAGAAGCAGCACCGGACACAACAGTACGATGCTCGCAAGAGATGCTACTCATATTGGTATCGGGTTGAATGCTGAAAAAGGTATATACGTTATGAAAATCGCACGGGCAAATGGAGTGACGCCTGGTCAGAACATAACGGGAACTCCTCGTCTCACCGTCACTCCGTCAAAAACCGTTTCACCAATCCCTTCCGTTTCTCTAACCGTCGTACCGACATCGAACTCCCCTGCTCCGTCGATCAACGCCATCAGTCCGACAGTCAGTTCTGTTCCACTCGACGGAACTCAAACCCGCCAGGTTGATTGGGTGCATGAGGGTCAGGGTCTTTGCTGGTCCGCATGGGCGGGTAATCAGTGCTCTCTTGAACCACATGAAGGAGGAGCAACTTCGATGGCCCGTGATCTCAATCATGACGGTCAACCGGATATCTCATGCTCACAAGGCAACGGTTCAAACCAAACAACAACGGTAACCAACACATCAGATCGATCAATCACACTTTCCTGTGAACGGTATGCTTGCAATCAATGCGCAACCGGTAATGGCACCCATGCACAGTGTGACGGTGCGATTGACCCAAATTCAAACCGCATCTCTGAAGAAGTTCTTCTTGAACCGGGATGCTCTCTCACATGTACATTTTCCGGTATTGTAGGCAACTGTAGTGAGAGTGAATCCCCGGATTCAAACCCGACACCAACCCAGACACCCACGCCTCAAGTAACATTCGGACCTTCAATCTCCCCTACACCGACCGAGGCTACTCCTCAAGGCCCGACTCCTGACCCTGCGTATGAAGAAGAAACGGCCCGCGTCTCAACGATGATCTCTGAAATCTCAATTGACAATATCCGCTCATATATTGAACAGCTCGTCGATGATGATACTATTGAAGGGACCGATGAACAGCAGACCAGATACACAGGCTCTGAAGGTAATGATACGGAAGCAGCTTATATCAGTTCGCAGCTTGAAAGTTTCGGTTATACCGTATCCCTGCAGTCATTTGATCAGGTCGATTCAATTCTGTCACAGTTTACCTGTCCTGCAGGCACAGAAATAACCAATATTACCGCGACGCTCCCGGGATCTGATTCTGAAGAACGTTATCTGTTGACCGGTCACTATGACTCAATTTCCGAAGAGGCTGATTATGATCCGGCACCCGGTGCGGATGATAATGCCAGCGGAACGGCAACGGTTCTCGAAACAGCGCGTGTTCTCGCACAAGCTCATCAGCAACAAGCATTGAAACATCCCGTCGAAATAGTACTTTTTGATGCTGAAGAACTCGGTTTATGTGGTAGCAGCTATTATGTTTCACAACTTGACGCTTCAAAAAAAGAATCGATAAAAGGAGTATTTAATATCGATATGATTGGTTTTTCTCCTGACACTGAAAAGTGTACATATACTGCATACAACGGTGCAGATACACGCTCATTAGATCTGGTAAAGAGAATTGCAACGATGAATGATCTATACGGTTTGCAGACGACAGGCTTCGCCCGGCCGTCAACACAAAAAAACTCTGATCATGCCAGCTTCTGGAACTCCAATATTCCTGCGATTATGCTCAGTGAGTGTTATCCTGATCAAAATACAAATTATCACAAAACAACGGATAGAATCGGCTCATTGCATTTCGAACAGATTGAACAGGTCGCCCAATCGGTGATTGCAACTATCGGTGAGTTAGCTCTCGGAATTCCCTATCGGGATACGCTCGTTACGCCGACCAGCGCACCTCAGCCGACAGCCGCTCAACCAACAGTTCCTCCGAATACAACACCTCAACCTACACAGCCGCCTGCAACCGGGTCATGCACGCTCACCACTTCCGAACAGGAAATGACCCGACTGGTGAATGAATACAGAGGAAGCCAAGGAATTGCTGCACTTTCTACAGACTGCCGGCTTACGGAAGCAGCACGTCGCCACGCAGAAGATCAGGCTGCAATGACAGCGGATCAGACAGCAACTACCTCCCCTCACTGCACAGGTGGTATCGGCGACGGTAGGAATTGTCCTCAGGGAAACGTGATGACACGTGTGCAAGCGACAGGATATCGATTTCTTACGATCCAGGAAAACATATATGCAGGTACAAATCCTCAACGGGCGTTGGATTTTTGGAAAAACAGTACCGGACACAACAACGTTCTGACGTCAAGAAATCCCACACATATCGGTATCGGAGTATCTGATTTCGGGATAGTACTCGTTATTGCGACACCTGAGGAAGGCTATACCATAAGTCCGCCCAACGGAAACACAAGCAAAGGAAATAATCTTTTTGCATTACTGATATCTGTTTTTAATTAAAACCAATGAAAATCATTCTAAATAACATAATTTTTCTTTTCATTTCCCTATTTTTTTTGCAAAATTCCGTATCTGCGCAAATATCCACCAATATATATGTAGCACCTTATATGACCGAACAGGATCGAACCAATGTATTTGAAAACAGTACCCAAGTTCTTGACTATCTCGAAGGAGATGATATCGAACAGCCGGTGATTTTATTTACAGCAACCGATGATCAATTTGATTTACTCAGATCAAAAGGCGTCCGACCCGAACTCATAGAGAAACAGGCAAATCTTTCAAATTATGTTTACGTATATCATCCTGCAGCGAATAAAGCACCTCTCCTCTCCAAATATGGGACGGTATATGCGATAACCTCTCATCATACGCTTGTGAAAATCTCAAACCCGGATACGTTTGAATTCACAGGTGAACTCGTCCAATTTTCCCGTCTGCCGCTCGGCCAGGAAGTAGAAAAACCGATTTATGTAGACGGCAGTAAATCAGCCGAATTGGATTTGAAAAATGTAAAATGGGCTCCCGCACCGTTTTCATGGAAAAACTTATTTTACATATTGTCCCCTCTCATCTTTATAGCAGTTATTGCAGGAACTGTTTGGTACCTGATCAAAAAACGGAAAAAGAATACCTCTCAAAAAGAACAATCCTTGTGACACATCAGGATATTTTCATCATCAGAACAAATACCGTCACCGCATGAGGGTTCAATAGGCGGGATCTCCAGATTGTATGCTTTCAGATCAACTTGAAGCTTCACCTCACCGGATTCATCATAGAACACAATATTATCTGCCTGCTGAAACCATGGCAATCTCAGAGTGAACTTCCCCAACGGCAGCATTTGTTTATCAGACTCTACGCTGCCCGTATCAATAAACATTTTTTCTTTAATAACCGTGTATTGCTTTACAGTTCTCCCGCGGAATAATTCTCTATCTCCCTGCCGGATAGATATTGCATAATAATGTTCCGGGATTGATGTCTGATAATCAGGAGCATACTCCTGCTTGATACTTATATTTTCCAAACTCAACTCAAAATTATTTGTTTGTTCCAACTGCAATACATAGGATAATAGCTGTACCGGATTTGAAGTTTTTTTCTGATTAAATAATAAATAAAAACCAAGTGTGAGAAGAATACTCACACCTATTGCTGCAATTATTTTGATTCGAGGGGGTAATCGTCTCCAGTACATATAGTTATCGATAATTTGCAAAAACTTCCTGTATCAGATGAACCAGTGCCGGACCGTGAAAAACAAAGTTATCCGGAGCGCCGATAGTCTGAGTATCCATTATACTTTTCGGCCGGGGGCGAAAACCGTCAGAATTGTAGCATCTGGGATAACAACCGACATCTTGATACATCAGTTGTTCTAAAGGAGTGCATTCCCGTTGATTACAGTCCCATTTCGGACATGCGATTCGGTTTTCTGCCGGCATTTGATCGTCAGGGCAGAGCGGTTGATCTTCCGGACATGGATCCTGCCGGCTACTAAGCGAACCTCCGTCGTAGGTGCAATTCGGAAGTTCTTCCGACTCTCCTCCTTCATCATACTCATCATTGAATCCGCCTACAAAATGTCCCCATTCGTGTGCTGCAATCGGATTATATACCTGTAAAGCACCAGTCGTTACCATTCCTCCGACATATAAGAAAGCCCACCCTTCAACCTCCTCGGGGGAAGAGTGTTCGATCACGAGAAATCTGTCAGCGGCGCAGGGTTTCTGATTCATACCGATATCATAGAACGCTTCATCAAATGATAACGTCCGATTATTGTATACGGTGTTATTAAATGCATACCAGTTCATTTTATTTACTATTTCCTCATCATAATCAGTCAAATTGGTTTTAATTAAATCATCAACGGCAGCCTGCGCATATTGTAAAAATATATCGTATTGTTCTGGTGAAAAATGAGCGGGAATCACGACGATATCCAGCTTGTCGCCCGAAGAGCCTCTGACATTCAATGGAACACATAATTGATCGAAATTTTGGGTAGGTAATCTGGTCGGTTGAGGCGGATAGGTCGGAGTTACTACCTGTCCTCCTTGGGGTGGCGGTATATCTGAGTCCGAGTTTTCTGTCGGAACTGATGTGGGTTGTACTACGGGATCTTGGGTAGGGTTTTCTACTGGATCAGTCGGTTGAACCGTATCCGGATTAAATAACGTGCATAATTCGGTAAACCCTCTGCCGTCACTGTTCGTTTCTCCTGTTGTATCTGTTATGGTAAATCGTACCAAAGCAAAACGCACCTCAGCATCATAAGTCTGACCCAACGGGTTTGCGGTGATAACAAATCGTTTTTCACCCTCCGCACTAGGGATTTCATTCCATGCGACTTGCCCCACTTCGCCACCTTCTACACTATCAAGTCTTAGTTTTCTTCCGTCATACTTTACACCTACCTCCATTTCTTCTCCGGCTTTATATTGAGCCATGTTGATGGAAAATTGTACTTCTCCCCCGTTACGGATTTGTTCCCGCGGTGTAACAATTTGGAGGTTATAGATAGGTGCTGCCTCAACACTGAAATTATGATAAGGATATACATAATAAAGAAACCCTAAAGTGATAAAAAAACCTATGAAAATCGAGAGCATATGAAGTCGTAACGAGGCCGTATTTTTTTTCTTCCGGGGCATAGTATAAAGATAATATTTTTATTTTGTACTTGCAAGAGAATTACTGTTGACATTCTTTTATCAGTATGCAACTATAAAATTATGAGCAAATATCATATGTTATCTTTATTAACCTTCTTCTTATTATTATTTGTTCCCATACATTCGGCACAAGCACAGGAAACGTTACCGGGGCTTCAATACAGTTGTCTGAGTGCCAATTGGTGTATTGAGGATGGAGCTGAATGTTCGAATAAACACGTCCACCGTGTCCAGCTCACAACAGATGATGAATTCAAAGCAGCACCCAGTTCTTCGGAAGCATATGTTACAGAATGTCTCGAGCTGGTCAATGCTACCACAAACACACCGGAAACCATCTGTACTACCGGAAGTTCAGATCTTGATAAAGATTTATTCTGTGGTCCAGACAATCCAGATCCGGCAGCATGTGATTTTTATACAGAATTAAAAAATGCAGCAGGATACAAACTGTCAGGTGATTCATATGGCGTCTACTACTACAATGAAGCAACGCAATCATTTGAAAAGAAAGATCCGACTACAATTGCTACCGATGCTCAGGGAAATATCATACCCTCACAAATAGAATGGCAAAGTCGAACTGACAAGAATACCGAACGAAGATATCTCGTATGGAGTCGTGTAAGAGAAGATGTCGGAACTCTGGATTCTGTTGATCCGGGTCAGAAACAAGCGACTCTTTCATTTCCTACACTTTCAGAAATGTGCCAGGGACTTTCCTGGGATCCTGAAGGTATCGTTTATGATGCTCAAACAGGTGTCCCGCTGGGAAATGTCGGCCTTTCCATCAACTACAGCAAAACTGCATCAGGTCCATTCACACCGGCAACAAGCGGTTTGGATGCCGTTCTGCCCCCGGGGACAGAAAATCCTTTGATGACCACGGCTGCAGGATTCTACAGATTCTATGGAGCAGAAGGATATTACACTATGACACCGCAGCATGCCGTCTATCAGCACATGAATGACAAACAGATCTCAATACCAGCAGCCGTTTCAAAAGTTTATCCGGCAGCAAAAAATTATTATGCTGATTCCTCCCCGATATTTGAAAAAGCAGGAGTAAGACAAATCAAAAATATTCCGCTGATGCTCAAAGCCGGACAAGCCCGTCCGCCCTTTGTGTTCCAGGTTTTGAGCAGTGTCATTAATTCAAACCCGCGAGGAGAAGTTCAGATAGCAGGACGTGTCAATGCTCCTGCCACACTCGTGCTTGAGATTTGTTCGAATCTATCGGGTATCCCGAATTGCCGTAATAAAAAGGAATATGCACCGGGCAATGGTGGACCTTCGCCGGACAACAATTTCTCTTACAACCTGACTGCAAAACAAAGTGAATTGCAGCCCGGTGAGAATTATAAAGTTTCATTTGTACCGCTTACAGTAACAAATACACAATCATATGTACCCTCACTTATGAAAAATCTACAGAGTTTACTGGGTTTATTTATACCGGCAGTTTCTGCACAGGAAAGCACTGCAGTGAGCTTTACGGTTGAACCTGTTCCGACTTATCTGGAAGGCTTTGCGTATGACAAAAACGGAAATACCATCCCGAATGCAGTTGTAAGTGTGTATGTGTCTTTTTCTCCTCGACCGGTTTATCAAACGACAGCAAATTCGAACGGATTTTTCCGAATCACGTCCGAACGTCTTCCTCGAGACCCGTATACAGTGAAATACACATCTGTAGATGGAACAGAAACCGCGTTGACGACATCTCAATTCCTTGCACAAAACAATGAATTTATGATTGTCGAAAAAGTGAATCCATATGTGTACGTTACCCAGGGAGACAATCCACGTGCTGAAGTTACTCCGACATTCCAGCCACGACAAGCAGTTGCCATTGCAGATGCTCCGGATACCGGAGATACCACTGTACAGGTATCGCCTACTCCTTCTGCAGAAAGCCCCGTTCAAACCAACAACAATGTTCTCTTTTATATATTTGCCTTGATAATCGGGGTTGCTGTACTCGGAATTGTGGCGACAGTTTACTTTATGAAGAAAAGGTCAAGCACCGTTGTATAAAAACCTTGACAAAGCACCTTGAGTTCTTCATAATGAATGAAGGTGCGTATCAAATAAGAGATACAGCGTTATCAAATTCCATTTATTTATGAAAATTACAGTTTATACAATCAATGACTGCAAGTTCTCACAAGCAGAACGCGATTATTTGAAAAAAAATAACGTGGAATTTGAAGAAAAAAATCTTGAGACAAATAAAGATTTTCTAACCGAAATGCTTGCAGTGTCCAATAACTTTGCCGGTACTCCAGTCACTAAAATCGAAAAAGATACTGGTGAATCAGTAGTACTCAAGGGATTTACTCAGGAAGAATTCGACAAAGTACTTGGAATTGCATCTGATAGCAGTACAACACAAACAGCGACAGTTGCAGCTGCTGCTGCAACGGCTACGCCGGAAGCTGTACAAACGGAAGCGCCGGCTGAGTCTACTGAAGCCGTGAGTACTCCAACAGATACTGCTGCAACCGAACCCACACAAAATCCTGAAACAGATACTGTAGCTGCTCCCGCTGAAACTCAGCCTGCAGCCGCCCCGACTGATATGGCCGCCAGTCCCACGGAACAAACGCCGACACCGATAGTCGTCGAGTCTTTATCCCAAGATGACTCCAATATAACACCTTCTCAAGAAGATCAGACTCCACCGCCGGTCGAAGTAGCCCCTGTTGTACCAGAACCGGTGACTCCCGTCACGTCGACTACTGATGCTGTCGGACCGATTTCTCTATCTGAGCCCACTACTTCTCCTCAACAAGAACCGCAAGCAACGGAACCCGCACCGATACCGGAAGTCACGGAAAGTACACCAGCTGTTCAACCCCCTGCAGCAGCCCCTGAAACACAGACACAGCCGCCGCAACCGCAGCCGAGTGGTGATGCTTTGAATTCTGTACTCCAGAATCTGCAGAATCAGGTTAATAGCGGCACACCAGTTCAGCAGGACACACAAAAACAGTAATACTGCCTTCCTCCTTCTTTACACAACGATGTGTAGTGATTGTGAAGATATTGTCACATCTATACTTATTTAATGAGTTATTTCCTTTTCAAAAAGCATTTCATATGATATCATACAATAAGGATCCATTATTAATTCTCCATCTAAAATGAAGAACTGGCTCAAATTTTCTTCTCAAAACATTCATGTGGGGGTGCATAAGGCTGATCCCTATTTCGGATCTGTTGTTCCACCCATCTACCCTTCATCTACTTACCAGTTCCCGACAGCCAAAGAAGGTGCACTGCGTTTTTCGGGTAAAAAGAAAGGATTGATTTATTCACGTTTTACAAATCCTACCGTATACGCTCTAGAGAAAAGACTTGCTGCACTCGAACACGCAGAACGAGCGCTAGCTACCTCTTCCGGTATGGCTGCCATTTCACTAACTCTCCTTCATTTTTTGAAAGCCGGAGACTCTATAATCGCTCACAAAGTCCTCTACGGCGGCACCTATGAATTTATTGCCCATATACTTCCCAGATATGGAATTACAGTCCATCTTGTCGATGCAAACAATGAGCAGGAAATACTCTCAAAAATTGATGATACCACCAAAGTCATTTATTTCGAAACACCGACCAATCCCCTTCTTGAAGTCGTTGATATTGAAAAGATCGTCCGTATAGCTCAAAAACACAATCTTATTTCGATAATTGACAATACATTTGCTCCGCCTCCATTTCAATATCCTCATGATATGGGTGTGGATATTGTCATTCACAGTCTGACCAAATACATAGGGGGCCATTCGGATGTCATAGCAGGCGCCATTCTGGGCAAATTAAAGCATATGGACCCTCTTTTTGGTTCGAGCTACATTTTTTACGGACCGACTATGTCTCCGTTTACAGCTTATTTGATAATGCGAGGAATATCTACCCTGGAGATCCGCCTGCGCAAACAGGAACAAAATGCTTTCAAAGTAGCCCAATATCTGGAAAATCATCCGCAGGTTGAGCGCGTATACTATCCTGGTCTGGAATCACATCCTCAGTATCAACTGGCCAAGAAACAGATGAATGGATATGGCTCTGTGATGTCATTTGAGATCAAGGGAGGTTATGAGGCAGGTGAAAAGCTTGTAAATTCAGTGGAGATGATAACTTTGGCAGTGTCACTGGGAGCTGTAGAGAGTCTGATTGAACATCCGGCCTCGATGACGCATTCAGAACTGTCACCCGAAGAGCGTAAACAATCAGGTATTGGTGAAGGACTGATTCGTATTTCGGTCGGGATAGAAGATCCTGATGATATAATTGGCGACCTTGATCAGGCTTTTAAAAAAATCTAACGTGCAGAATTATACCGGATTCTAAACGTTCCATACACATTCCGAGCTTCATCAAGCACTTGTTCCGGCCGTAATGGAAATCGTATGATCGAATTCGGAATAAGTTGTACTTCTCCGTGTTTTGGATGCACGTAATATCGATTGACCATCTCAGCCTTGAAATCACCTTCTTTCATTTTTGACAACGTAAGTCCTTCCCATCGGACAATATCGTCCATTTCGCGAAACGGTTGAATTATCTGAATCGCTTTACTTCTGGATGAAATTGCGATTTCTCCGGGCCATTGGATATCTCCGATGTGACCGACGAGCAAGGACTCAAATCGTTCTGTCGTCGGATTATAGTACTCCGGAAATTCTCTTATTCTACTGTAACCATGAAGAACGGGATGGTTAAAGTACATTTGGATGACAGAGTCAACTTGCCTGTCTATTGACGATTCCGAATGCATGAGCGCAATCTGTTCCCACAGAGGCATAGATGAAGGATTATCTGGTTGTGACATGGGGGTATTATATCAAATAGTCCACGTCAGGAAATAAACGAAGAATGCTTTTACTCAAATCCCAAGTTAAAAAATATCTGATCCCGCACACTGGTAACATCGATATTAGAAGACATCCCATATGCACGGATAAGGTAGATATGTGTCTGCGTTGCGAATAAATAATACTGTTCATTCCCGAACATCCCTCCCTGAAAGCGTACAATTTTCACAGGAAGTTCCCATCGGGTGTCATCTATGGTTTCTTTTATCTGAACTATTGAAAAATTATCGTCCAGATCAGTTTCTAATTTCTTCATCAATGAGTCTGTGGTATAACCAGACTCATTGTTCGCACAAAATATTTCTACGGCCGAAGAGACATAACCGCTTCCGAGCGCCTCAGGATTTTTAAATATTGCCCGAACAAGATGACGGAACATAAATAATTCAGCATCAAACTCTTCATATATCCAATAATTACCTTCTTCATCACGAGCTGAAGGCAAGGTATTCGGATCCCGTGGAATAATATATGGTTCTTCTGCAGGAGGTGTGAAAACAGATATTCCGCACGTCTGTGATTTATTTAGTTCCCAATCTATAGGTACGGACGTATTATTTTCCGGTTGATAAACGGAAGAAGGTACCGGTGTTTGAGTAGGCTGGATCACATCAGAAGTTGTACCGATAGACCCTTTTTCTTTTGACAATTCGCGATATTGTAGGTATCCGACAGCCGAAATGAGAACAACCAGAAGCGGAAGTAGACTAAAAAAGAAGTATCTCTTCCACTTTTTAATGTTATGGACATGTTTCGGCAAAGGGGTAAAGGATTCTTTATCCACGCCGTGATGGTGAAGATGATCTATATGATCGGACATACTTACAGTATCCTAAAAATTTCAGTAAGTTTCAACGGATCATCGTATGTCCTACACAAAATGTTGAGAGATCATTTGTTTGTCAGCAGCCACACTTTCTTCAACCGTACCGTCATTCAGTATGATATGAGGAAATGTAGCCGAAAATTGCTGCCATATCTCCCAATCCGGTTTAAGGCGTGCGATAAATTCTTCACGGTCGAATGTCTCCTCTCGCTGGCTATACCGATCTTTGAGCAAGGTGAGCCTGCTTAATCCCACATACAGTTTCATTGTCCGTGCTTTGAGCTCTTCTGCGACTGAAGGCTCAAACGTTTCTTCAAAAAATTCTTCAATTTGTGCAGCCCGTGAAGGATCAATGCGCCAAATATAGTTACCATTACCGCTCAATACATCATTGAAGGGTTCTTTCGGTGTCCCCTTGTATGTACTGCCGAAACGCACCCATTCGGCAAGCTGTTCCTGTGCTATCATTTCTTCGAATTGTAGAGACGAAACAAAATGATAGTCGACCCCATCGATTTCACCCGGACGCGGATCACGGGAGGCATACGTTACAATACGATCCATTGAAAGCTCAGGATCAATAAGTAACTCATTCATTATGGTATCTTTGCCTGCTCCGGAAGGACCGGTAAGGATGATGAGACTACCTGTAGGAAGGACAGGTTCGTATTCACTATGTGGCAATAATACTTCTGACATTATGAAGCCATTATACATGAATAACGGGATATTATTCAGTTAGTTAGGAATTTTTTATGCAGGGGCGGAGGGAATCGAACCCCCATCAAAGGTTTTGGAGACCTCTATTCTACCATTAAACTACGCCCCCTCGTCGGTCATTGGACGATAACGTTGGTCTATGGCTAAATGACTATTGTCCAATGTCTAGAGTCAACTGTCTACTGTGCGATCCCGAGTGGACTTGAACCACCAACCTTCAGATCCGCAATCTGATGCTCTATCCAATTAAGCTACGGGATCAGGATAAGTAGTGTATATTGTAACATGCTGTGCAGGCGAAGGAAAGCATTAATATACGGTTCTACCCAGGTTATATACTATATGAGAACAGGTACCGAAACACACTGAGCAAGACGCTGATATAAATCTTCTTTCATGAGGTCTGTATCAATCATTGTTCTATCCAAATCCAATAAATAGAGAGCATTCGGATAAAGAGGAAGATCAGCGAATGTTTGAATAGATCCTTCATGAGAGTCACCAGCCCGCTTGATTGGTACAGGATAATACTCTATGTTATTTTCCTGACAAATATTACCCAATCCATCTAAATTTGTTTCTAAATCATCTACTCCTACAACACGTTCTATACCACCCTGCAAACCTGCTTCCAAAACCGGAACGAGTATATCACCAGTCACTTTGTTGGAACCGCCGACAAGACTTGGGATTCCCAGTGATTGTAATCGGGAAACAAATGGATGCAAGTATTGATGCAGACCCGACCGGACTACTTTAAGAGGCTGAAAACTAAGACTCTGCATTTCAGGTTCTCCAGTTAAGTCACCACCATCCGATACATGTCCTTGTGTCCATACGATAGGTAGTGACCCAATTTCATCTATTCGTGCAATTCCCGGAGGCACATCCTCAAATAAGTGAGGTCGAGGTGTTCGTAAAATTTCCGCAATAGTATCCACAGAAATATTTAGTTTGATAGAAAGCAATCTCGCAACATCCTCTACAATGAATTCCTGATTTTTAGGTAAAGTTTTGAATACACGTCGAACATCTTCAATGGATTCATTTTCTACGAACGTATCAAATGCTGGTTTACCTTCCAATATTGCCATATTCTTATTTACCAACTACCGACACTTCCTCCGCCGCCTCCCCCACCAACAGACCCGCCACTGAATCCGGAAGAATGACCAGAAGTTGAAGTTGTGGGTGTTGCAGCAGTACGTAATGACGAAGCGAATGAACTATGAAGCGAATTGCTAAAAGATTGCGCAGTAAAGACTCGTGCATGTTGGCTCTGATACCAATCAGGCTGCTTCATTTTCAGGTCTTCGAAGCGTTTTGCCCAAATAGTTTCGACACCAAATGAGATCGCAAACGGAAGGAGTTTCTCAAACATCATCTGTCTATCAGCTTGAAATTCCAGTTGGCGTTCCTGTGATGTTAGAAATGTCTTGAGGGATTTAGCTACATTTGAAGCATGTACACCCTCCAGAGTCTTTCGTGGCATAATTCGGCCGAATATTCCTGCCGAAATGATGAGTAAAATATTAAACGTTACAGTAGCAAGACCAGTGATAATAGCATAATACTTCCGGATACTATCTGGATTCTGAGGAAACAACCCATCCTGAATCAATTGTTCGTACATTGATTTTTCAACTGACGTTACGACTGTGTCCAGTTTTGTATCTTTATCTTTCAACCGTACGCGGGATGTTGCAGAAAAAAGCTCTGTTAAAAAAAGTTTCTCATAATCCAGTAAAGAAGTGTCTGCTGCAAATTCTTTTGTTTTGTGCAACTCAAAATCATCCTTCTTTTTCTCAACAATTTTTAAGTACCCTTTTTGAGCAAGTTGGACTACCAGTGCTGCAAATTCCTGGAGTTGAATCTTTTCATCAATAACTGCACCTGTTTCAGCAGGTGTAAGTTCTCGACCGTTCTTCAATTTCGGGGCATCAAACCATGCACGTGCAACCCCTACTCCCTGATGATCTGGATCACGTCCGTGAATCCACCACTTTATGGGAAGCCACAGTGGATATACTATATACCAAAGAACTGCTCCCAGGATGAGACCGAATAATGTAACTTTTCCCCAAAAAGTGTCAAAAAAATTCACAACCTCTTTTGGTTCAAGCACTGCTACTACGCCCATCGGAAACCGTACCACAACAGTCATTCCTTCGTAGGGTGCTAAATTTCGTGCAGAATACATCAGCTGATACCCTGAGACAGCAACTGTGCAGCCCTCTGTCGACGTTGATCCTTCTGTACCGATATAGCAGGTATACTGAATTTGATCTTCGGTGATTTCCTGCGGCACGCGTACCAGCACTGTTGCCTCTGCTATGGGGACATTGGTATCTGCCCCAATAGCATTCCAGTACAGTTCATCCGCGTTTGAAAAATAGGTCAATGCTCCGGCCAACGTATACCGGACAATATAGGTATGCCTGCCTGTAATTGTCTTATCAGGGTCTCCAATTTTTAGCTTGATTTCGCCGTTTTCACGCGAAGTCTCAAAAGGATACGTATCACCATCCTCATCAACTACCGTAATATTGTCAACGTCCATACGGTATGCTTTACCGTCATTATTGACTTTATCCGTGGGAATGGTGCGGAAGATCCCGTGTCTTTCTTCAGAATCGAAGTCGTACTGTATTTCCTCTGTTACAGCGACTCTCCCATCTTTTTGAATCTCAATTGTCACATTGAATACCTGTATATGCTCCCCTTGAAGTTGAGAGATTTCTTGGGCGGTTGCAGAAGGTGTCCGGGAAAATAGTGAGAGTACGAGTAAAAGAATAGTGAAGAGTTTTGCCATGTTCTTATTTTACTCCATTTCTAGCCCGTTTTTCAAAACAATGATCCGATTCCCCATGCTTCAGGTGCATAAGCTGCATAAATCGAATATATGAGATATCCTCCATAGAAAAACAAAAGGATATATCCTGCTTTTGGTCCGATTTTAAATTTTTGCCAAATGAGTAAAAACAGAAGAGATATGACCGTAAAAAATAGTAAAAATATTGATGACATCAAATTTTCCGTTGAAACAACCATTTTGTTCCCGGTCACGCTTATATACAAAAGCCACGGCAAACCGAGACAGATAAAGATATCAAAAATATTACTTCCTACCGCATTGCTGACTGCCATATCCCCTCTTCCCTGCTTTGCTACAATCAAAGAGCTCAACAAATCAGGGATAGACGTTCCTCCTGCAAGGATTGTTAGTGCGATGATAACTTCCGATATCCCCAGTTCGTGCGCCAATAGTACAGCGACTTCAACCAGGACCCAGCTCAGCACAATAATGGTAACAATTGAGATTGTAAATACAGAGACATATTTGTGAGGATGCTTTTCAATATCAGGGAAAATGCGCGCCAATGTCGTATCCACAGTCCGCTCCAACACGGCAAAAATGCCTTTTCGTCTTTTTGCTTTTTTTTCTTCCTTGTACAACTCTTCCGAAACGATCTCCATTACATCTTCTTTTTCTTTGATTTTGGATAATTTCCTCCAATTGACAAGAAGTATGATGTATACGATATATGCACCCAGATAGGTCAATGCTTCAAAAAACGTTATTGTACCGTCTCTAAAAGTAAAAAGTAATATGAGGATAGCAGCAACATAGAATAACATATCTCAAATTACCGGTTTCCAGCTCAAAAAGGAAGTCGCAACAACAGCAGAAGCTCCTACAATGACAAGAATATTAAAAATTGCAGATCCGACAATTGTCCCTGCTCCAACTTGCTCCGAACCGACCTTCATCACTGCAATGAGAGCAGTAAAAAATTCAGGTGCGCTGCTGCCCACTGCCATAAGAGTCGCTCCTGCTACATCCTCAGACAATTTCCATTTTTTTGCAATAATATCCAGACTGCTTACAAAATACTCATCACAGATCTTTGCAAGAAGGTAGAAAACAAAAATAAGTATTAGTACATACAGCAGAATCATAAGAAAATATCATACCACACTTCGTTAATCTCAGAGGAGAATCTTACTCTCTCTTAAAATTTAATGTGTCCCAGATAAGGTTAAATTTTATTTTTTCCATATATTGAATATCCTTATCATCGATTACGAGTGCTTGCGGCAAATCATTTTTATAGGTAATATAGGCCAGCTTATCTCCATACATCAATATGTCGATATTTATGTCATATTGCTGTGATAGCAGAACAACCTCATTACGAACATTATTTTCCTTTTTCATATAGTGCAGATTTTCAATACTCTGATTGAGTATCTCCCGGGAATACCGCATTTTATTTCGAAGCGCATTTCGATATTCTCCCAGATAGGAGCCAAAATAGGTGCTGCTTCCGGAAGACAGGAGATATACATATATTTTTTCGAATTGTAATGAAGACTCAAATATCTTTTTTACTTCTTCAAGGCCTTCATAGTAGCTTACTTTTGGTTTATGATGGTGTAAGCTAAACAATGCCTGAAGCTGAGGCAAGTCACTACGCAACGAGTGTACCGTCTCTTGCAATTTTTCTTTTTTTCTCTGTGCCAAATGAATAAGCTCTTCAGGAGGTGCCGGTGTATACAACTTTTTCTTCTCATCAGACGAAAGTAGCAATAGTTTTTTTTCAAGTAATGATTCGATCAGAAGATAGACCGTAGTGCGCGGGATACCTGTATTGCGGGCAAGTTCAAGAACCGTTACACTTCCATGCTCCAATGCAGATAGGTATATCGTAGTTTCTTCATCAGTAACACCCAGTGTGTGTAGATTATCTCTTAGCGTGTCCATGTTCTCATTTTACATGGTAGCCAACACAGATGTCAACATTTATGACATGTATTACCAGTAGGTCGGTTTGTACCGCAGCTGATTAATTTCTGTAGGATCCAAACTCCCTGTCACAGTCCGGACCAACGAATCACCGACTTTTCCGATATGTTCCATAAGAGTATAAGGATGTAATGGATCACTTTCAATGTTCGTTTGATATGCTCGTAATACTTCATTATCAGTAAGCACAGGTACGATAAAATCTCGTTTTCCCCCGTCAATATATGATATTTTTGTACTCGGCAATACGGCAAGTGAGTCACGAAACCGCTGTGCCTCTTTGTTGTGTGAGCGCATCGCACGATATCTGCCCAGCATAGCACCGAATGTATCACTCAACCAGAGAATGGCCGGAAATGTAGGTTGCTCACCGGTCAATGTGCGGGCCACTTCTTTACGTAAACCACTCGGAAGCACTCGAAGAACTTCATCTCCTGTACTCGTAATATCCTGCACGATCTCTTCTGGAGTCAATCTCGATCCAGCATAATAACCCTCAAATCCCGTGAGTCTGGCTTGCTCACTCCCTACGGCATTTTGTCTCAAAGTTTGCCATCGTAAGGTGTTTGGATCGAGCTTATGACTCGCTTCTGTTATTGTTTTATAGAACTCTTTTCTTACACCTTCTGGACTCTCATCAGGCATTTTCTTTTGTACTTGTTTATACAATTCACCTGCCAGAATCGCTTCTGCTCCTCCCAACAAATCAAGAGGACGGACAGGTGGAGTATTCACGATATGAATACTTGACCCGAGCCGTTCTCGCTTATTTACGCCTTGAGGACTCAATACTTCATTCATAACTTATAGTAATTAATAACTTCTTCTATTGTATTACCTTTTCATAAATATTGATATACATCACGGTTACATATATAGTTCTTTTTTTTAATACATCACCAGTTCATACCAATAATTAGTTTTTTAAAGTTAATAAACCCATAATAAAAAGACCGAAGTTGGAACCAACTCCGGTCTTTGTTAAGCTAAATACCGACTACTGAGGAGTACCCTCTCCTTGATTGATATTCACATCAATTTCGTCAGGAACCTGTATCTCAGTTCCTCCGTTTTCACCTCCTGTATTAGGTGTGCCTCCAAATCCAAAATTACTTCCAAAAAGGAAAAAAAGTATGACTAGAAGAACGACTAAGAGAATACCAAATATCATTCCCATACCCAAGCCATGCTCGGAATTACGTACACGTGTTTCTTCCATAATTGCACTCACCCCCTCTCAATTGAACTTGTAAAACGAGTTACATCCAACCAAGTAACCGTAAAACTAAATAGATTACTAAAACAATTACAATTGCCCCTCCTATACCACGAGGTACCGGAATAAAGGCCAAGATAAGATTTACTAAAAAAGAAATATGAGAATTCCTACTATTAGCTCTATGAGTCCCATATACTCACCTCCCTTCAAAATTATGAACTTGGTTAATCAAAGTTATTATACAGATTAGATTGTCATGAGGCTTAATTTCTTACTAGCCATTGATGAAATTTCAATACAATATTTACATTTGATTCAGCTCACAGATTAAAGAAGTATCTATACGAAGAGATGGTATAATAAACAAATTCATTAGCCGGAGTGGCGGAATCGGCAGACGCGCACGGTTCAGAGCCGTGTGATAGCAATATCGTGGAGGTTCAAGTCCTCTCTCCGGCACAAGAATGGACTCTAGTATTTGGTCTTTAGTCACCGGTACATATATTCTTCAATATATGCGCCAAACACCTATCTTGTTTTAAAGATAATCGAACGTCTATAGTCCAACGTCTGATGACTATTTGGAGGTGTCGCCTAGTGGCCTATGGCAGAGGTTTGCTAAACCTCCGAGCATCTAAAAGTGCTCGCGCGGGTTCGAATCCCGCCACCTCCGCAAATAGGTGGAGGGATGAGATATGCATAGATTCATCCCGGTTACAACCTATGACTCCAATCTTTTCAGTTTCATAGGGATTTTATGTTCAAAATCATCTTGTATGAACCAAGCCTGCGCATCAAATTCCCGCACATTGTACCCTCTCTTTTCAAGCCAAACCTTTTGGAAAAATCTGCATATTAGATTTATTTTTTTTATCAAAATGGATTTCTGTAAAGGTCTATAGTTAATATTATTTTTTAATAAATTTTGTTGAACATTTGGAAACATTTCCCCTACCCAATCATTGCTTACAAGCAATTTATGATGGAAATATCTCTCATCATACATAACTTTTATTTGCAGCAATTCATGGGCGGTGTACTCATTTTTTTTATCCGACGGCAACTGGAGAGAGTCCTCATCCATAAATATATTCCAGCATAAATTTTTCATTGTTTTGTTTCCTGCTAATGACATCACCCTTGTTATAAGCAAAACCCATGCCCTGGTAATCCAGAGCGTGTCGCGACTGGTAATTACAAATAAATCAATATCATCGTGAGAATCTGCATCCAGCATGCTAAGCGAACCTGATATACCTATTAATTTAACGGTTGGAATCTGCCCAAACCACCCTACAATTGATCGAAAATCTGCGATAAGTGCTTGTGAAATACGCTCCTTTTCCAAATATCTGACAAATACCGCGCTATTACGTGCATATCTTCCGTCGTTATAAAAAAGCTCATTTGAGCGAACCAGTTTGTTGAGATAATCCTCCAGACTACTGAGAGAAATTTGTTGAGGATAAAATCGGTGTATCTCAGATAAAAGTGGCGGGTAATCAAATACTGCATAGTATCGCAAAATATGAAGTATTGCTGATTTCATATCATTGAGGTTCGCTGCCGAATATAATTGAACTCAGTTTAGCTTTTAATAGAAGTAATACAAAAGACAAAAGACGGGTTTGACGTTTGATTCTCCAGGGCTGTTTGACAAGACGGAATAACCATTCTAACCCTACTTTTCTTATAACTATTGGGGCTCGGGCTACTTGACCACTCGCAAAATCAAATCCTCCCCCTACTCCCATACAAATACAGCCTTTCAATTGGGTTTTATGATCCCAGAACCACTTCTCCTGCCATGGGGATCCGAATGCTGCAAATATAATCTGTGGCTTGTAATCAGCCACTATAGAAAAAATTTGTCTTTCTTCTTCGATTTTTGGAGATTTAATATTTTGAATTCCGGTTATTCCTTTGAAAAAACTATGAGGATATTTTTTTTGATAGCACTCTGCTAGCTCTTCTGCTATATTTGCCTTTCCACCCAAAAGGAGAACGTGAAGACCCTCTTTTCCTTGTTTTTTTATAATTGTATCCATCAAATCTACTCCGGTAATCCTATCTCCTACCTCAATTCCCAAAAAAGAGCCTCCTAGAGCTACACCAATTCCGTCGATAATCTGAATATCGCCTTCTGACAATATTTTCCTAAATAGATCATCCTTTTGAGCAATCATCACATTTTCCGGATTTATTGAAACAATATGTAAAAATACGCATGATTTACTTATGCACATGTCAATCTGCTCTAGGATACTCCTAAGATTTCGGGGTTTTATTTCGACTTTTAAGAAATTTTCTCTCATATTCAATATATAGGACATGCAAATATTTTATTTATTACTTTTTTGTTCAATTAATTTCAATGCAATTTGGAAAGTTGCAATAATTTTTGATGTATTTAAACGCAATAAATTACCTATCGACAATACATTACTATATCCCGCATGGACATTTTCTCCAATTTTTAGAAAAATATCATTTTCGTAATTTTCTTATATAATCTTCTTTTTATAGGTCGATTTACTCAATTATTTAATTGCTTTTTTATAGCTGTCAAGATTCTCAATTGCCATTCCAATCCCTCGTATAACACAGAATAAGGGTTCTTCTACTACAAATGCGGGAACTCCCGTATAATAAGTTACATATTTATCTAAATTCTTCAGCATAGAAGAGCCTCCCGACAATACAATACCCTTCTCAACAATATCGGCAGCCAGCTCTGGAGGACTTTGTGCAAGCACCTCTTTGACACCCTCGATGATCTGTTTTAGAGGTTTTTGTAAGGCCTCATTTATACTATTTTCCCCGATTTCCAATATTTTGGGGAGTCCGGACTGAGTATCTCTCCCTTTTACTTCTATAGCTTTAATATTCAATTTTTCTCCTTCTTTCGGTTCGCCCAGGTGTGCATTTCCGATTTTCATTTTGATATCTTCCGCCGTACGCTCACCTATATGAAGACTATGCTTTTTTCGCATGTGTGTAAGGATCGCTTCATCAAATTTCGTACCGGCTGTTCTGACAGTTTTAAATACCACCAATTGACCCAGTGAGAGAATTCCTATCTCAGCAGTTCCGCCGCCGATATTCACAATCATATGTCCGGAAGGCTGTGATATAGGGATACGGGCGCCTATCGCCGCTGCCAATGGTTCTTCGATGAGATAGACATCAGAGGCGCCTGCTTGTTTACATGCTGCAACTACTGCTCGTTTTTCTACCTGCGAAGAACCTCCCGGGATAGAAATCATAACTTCCGGCCAAAATAACCTGCCTTTTAATGCTTTGCGCAGATAATACGTAATCATGGCTGAAGTAGTTGTAAAATCAGCGATTACCCCTTCTTTCATAGGTCTTGCAGCGATAATGGTATTGGGGGTACGACCCAGCATCTCTCTGGCGTCTTCACCGACAGCAAGAACTCGCTTATCTTCTTTTGAGTAGGCAACTACGGTCGGTTCATTTAATACGATACCTTCTTTAACGACGTAAACTACGGTATTGGCTGTTCCCAGGTCAATGCCGACTTTCTTTCGGAAAAACATAAAAACTAAAAAATTTATTGCATGTATTGAATGTAAGGAATATTCGTCTAGACGAATATTACGTGTTATTTATTGTATAATAAGTGAGAAGAAAATACTGATGAATAGTCAAAATGACTATATCATAATAGCTATTCTAAATATAAAAATAGATCATGAAAATTGTTATTGATACAACGAGGAACCTTTTTCTTCGTTTGTTTTTTTTTACTCTGTTCGTCGTTATTCTCGTGGGAGTAATCGCATATGCACGAGGATATCGCTTCAACTTTAGAGAAGGTACCGTATCATCAACCGGAATTCTTTCAGTCAACTCCAATCCACGTCCGGCAAAAGTATATATTAATGGCTCTTTGCATGGAGCAACAGATACAAATCTTACCTTGCCATACGGGCACTATACTGTTGAAATAAAGAAGGAAGGTTACTCTAGCTGGAAAAAAGATGTTTCATTAAAAGGAGAAATTGTAATGAGTTTAAATGCTCTTTTGTTCTCAAAAAATCCATCTCTAACGCCCTTAACTAATATTGGGATCAGTAAAGCAATATCTGTCGGAAATACTGACAAAATTATTTTGCTTAGTACAACAGGCGATAGTGAAAAAGATGGCATCTACTTATTCGAACCGAGCAGTCAACCACTGACGATTTTTCCTCCTCTGAGACTGCTTATGCTACAATCACTTCTTGATCCTGAAATTGATATGAATACAGCTGAATTTGAATTTGATCCAAACTTTCGTCAAGCAATCGTCACATTTTCTTATAAAATCGATGAATCTCTTGTAGAAGATACCGAAGTTCCAACCGTTTCATATCTGGTTACCCTTGAAGGACAAAATGTCGAGCTTTTTGATATTACCAACTCAAAAGAGACTATTCTAGCCCGATGGAATGTAGAAAAAAATAAAGAACTCCTCAAAATAATCGAAACATTGCCCAAAAAACTCCAAAAAACAGCAACAGAGTCCTTTTATATAGTATCACTTGCACCCGATGAAAAGAAAGTAATGTACGTCGCAAAGCAGGATGCTTCATTGCCTATCGTACTTGACCCTCCGCTCATTGGAGCCAATCAAACAAAAGAAAGCCGGGATATACAAAGAGGCAAATTGTATATTTATGATAAAAAAGAAGACAAAAACTTCCATATCCCACTCAGCAAAGAAATTCAAATTCCAACACCTACAGATACAATTCCAGAACCTATTCCGACAACTACAATTGAACCTGTGCAATCACCGACTCCGACACCGCCGCAAATACTCAATGAAGAACTCGTACACTCGATCCAGCAGACTGTATTGTGGTACCCTACTTCTGACTATATTGCAGTCAAAGAAGATAAACAGATCATCGTTATGCAATATGATGGGGAGAATAAAGAAGTAGTCTATGCAGGTCCCTTCAATTCCGAATATTTTGGTATCTCACCGGATTGGAACCTTATGGTAGTCATCAACCTCAACCCGCAAAACAATCCCTATGGAGATCTTTATTCTGTCGGTATTCGCTAATCTACTCCGATACCCGCTCCGCAAAGACCAACTGTCTTTTCAATGTAGTTCCGGGCGGCCAACAGGTTTGAAGCGTAAGAAATTCACGATCAGTCTTGCGCGTCAGGTATTCCACTTCTGACGGATCCACAACTTCCTTGCCGGTAACCCGATATACGTACCTTTGACCTTTGTAGAATATATTTATTTCATCGCCAGTCTCGAGTTTGTACAACAAATAAAAAACGGCATTGTACGTCCCGACATTCCAAATATAATCCGTTGAATGAGCAAACAGAAAAATATGACCGCCTTCACCCGGATACGCTGTCCCTTCTGCGTGGGCTACACCCGTCTGAAGCGCCTGAAGATAGGCTTCTTTATCGGTCACACTTACATTGGGCAACACAACTGCATTAGCTGCAATTTTTGGGATAACAATACTATAATCTGCATCAAGGGGTACCAGAACCTCCATATTTTCTTTTTTAGCAGCTTCTGACAATGAGCCCTTGGATGCATCAATAGAAAATTCCCGGGTGATTTTCTGCTCTTCTCCCGGGGATGCTACCACATACGTCTTCTTTGTTTGCTGTTCATAGAGATATCGTACTTCTTCTTTAATAGGCTGATAGAATGTTTTACTAATAAAAAACAATGAGGAAAGAATCATAAAATTCCCGACCGTACGAAGAACAAGTGTTAGAACGAAGTCTTTAGTAAAAGTGTGTTTCGCCATAAGAGTATCTTATCAGTTATGTTCATGAAAAGCCATGTTGTGCCGCTGGGAGGAATCGAGCCCTCGACCTTACCTTCCTACCCGTTGTAATGTGCCATCGAGAGGAATCGAACCTCCAACCTATCCCTTAGGACGGGATTGCTCTATCCTATTGAGCTACGATGGCTTTTGTCTTGCTATATTGTATCAAAACTTTGTTCCGATCCAATCAATCAAAAAAGGATGAAGATTTATGAGCATGTGCAGCAAAATACTGTAAGTAAGATTATGCCACTTCTGATACACCCAAATGAGAAACAGTCCTAATATAAAACTGCTCGGAAACAGGCCGGGATGAAAATGAAATAAGGTAAATATTACTGTTGCATACAAAATACTACCTTTTACTGAGTAGTACTTTTTAAGATAATTAAAAACAATCCCACGAAAAAACAACTCTTCATGAATAGGACCGAGGATACTGAAAGAAAGAATCGCAACAACGTATCCCCATCCGCTCAGATCGGAAAAACCCTGCCATTGATACTCCACACCTTCATCAATTGTATTGATAACTGATTCACCGAAAAAAAGGACAATTGCTACAACAAAAATCACTAACGGAATACGTGATAGTATGGAAAGAGGGATAAGTGAAAGTAGTTTCTTCCCTTCCAATTTACCAGGAAATAATTTATAAAATGTCTCTTTTTTATAAAGCTTGAAATAATATATGACTCCGAACAATGTTAACGCATCTATCATAAGTGCACTCTGCTGTTCACTTATATCCGGAAGATTTAATAATAACGTACCTGAATAATACAGAAGATAAAAAAAGGCAGGCACTAATGTGTAAATTAGTGCCTGCTTAATAATGCCTAATAAAATCGACAAATGATACTTCATGTTATCGCATGATTTCCTCTTCCACACGAGAGTACTCCATCAATTCATCGTTCGTAAACCATAAGTCTACCTCAAATTGAGCTTCTTCAGTATTCCCCGATGCATGAAGCAAATTTTTAATTGGTCTTTTACCTGTGTTTGCCAGATATGATGAATCGAATGAGTAATCTCCTCGAATTGTCCCGGGTGCAGACATCAATGGGAGCGTATGGCCAACCATTTTCCTGACAAGTTCCACCGCATGAGGCCCCTGAAGAACCATGACGATGACAGGCCCAGCTGTGATCATATCCACAAGCCATTCACGAATTTTGAGACCAATTTCATGCGCATCCTCGCTTCCGAATTCTTTGACGGGATCGATTCCTAAATCACGATAATTTTCGAGTGTTTTACCGCCCATACCATTAATAAATTCTTCCCGTGATGCCGGATAATGCTTGTCGGCAAGTTCACGCGAGACCATCATCATTTTCATACCGACAATTTTTAAGCCCACTCGCTCGAATCTGCTTGTAATTTCACCCACCAATCCGCGAGCGACTGAATCCGGTTTAAATATAACCAGAGTTTTTTCCATACTAAAGAAAATAATTAATAATGAAGTATAATTCTATCATAAGAATATATAATTCTCTTCGTTCATTCGGGATCAATTCACAATTAACCAATCAAAGGAAACGTCTTTATCAGTCGGCACTGCAATTTTAACTGTAAAAGATACGCCCGGTATTTTTTCTGTCACGATCAAAGGAGCATTTATAACTTCTTTAGCTGTCACAAAAACCCTGGATTCATTTGTTACGCTCGTTGTTTTTATAATTACTTCATTTTCTCCTGACGTTATTATTCCGTCACCGATGCTTTTAGAATCAGCATTCTTTTCATCAATATTTAACTTTTGCACAGTGAGAGAGCCCTTAACCAATATGTTTCCGTCAATATCAATAAGTACTTTCCCTCCCATTATCTCCAGGTTTCCGGCAGCCTGATCCTGGATTTTAAGTGGACCACTCATCGTGGAAATAATTGCAGAAGGTGTAGATACCCCGTCGTCAAAACCTTTTATACTCAATAAACCGGCAGTAATATCACCTGTCACACCAATATTGTTGAGATTTGTATCTCCCGTGACAATTAATGAATCTGCTTCAATTTTCTCCGATTGAACTCCTAAAACCTGAGAATCTAGTGCACCAGCCGAAGTCGCATTTGTTTGTACTGTGGAGAATAACTGTTCAAGAGATCTCACCCGTTCTTGTAATCCTGCAACTACTGCCTGTGTATCATTCGTCATTTTTTCTAATGTCGCTAAATTGGACGATACTTTTTGTAGAGATGCTGATTGAGAAGCAATAGCTGTATTTTGGATATTTTTATCAATATTTATTTGATTGAGTATTCCCACCTGTTCCGCCATCACGTCCTCTGTCTGGGATACAACAATATCGAGAATTTCACCGGTTTCATTCAGCCGAAGACTAGCTTTTTCAATATTGGATTTGTTTGACAAAATAGTTGTATTTTGCTCCTGGATAGCATTTACAACAACCGCCATAAGATTGCTTGAAGCCAATTGTTTGTACCCCGTTTCTTTATCTATTGATACCAGTTCTGGTAATATTTGTTCCACTTCCTGTGCAATAAAACCGAGCCTATGCGGATCTTGCTGTCCATCATTGTTCCATTGATAAGTAACCCCACGCAAAGCAAGCACCTTTTCCAACGCATTGGTAATCGGAGTGATATTCTTTTTCAATCTTGCATCAGAAGAACAGGAAAGTGTGGTAGATGTAGGATTGACATAACAAGACCCGTTGGTATTTTGAAACCTGACAACGCTTGCCGTGCTCTGTGTATTAAAATGACCGGCATAACCGCTATTTGTTTGGCCATAGACTCCAGTTCCCAAATTACTCTTTCCATACACTCCGTATCCGCTGGATCCGTCTGCTTCGCCCCATAGAGCTTTTTCCCAATACGCAAATGACATAATTCCATTTCCATCGCCACTTTCGACATATATTCCGTCACCACCATCCCAATTAAGAACAGATAATCCCGTTGCAAAATCACCAGTATTCTCAATATGTACTCCCGTTCCTGTTCCTCCATTAACGACCAATTTTCCGGCTGTTGGACTGACTGTAGCAATGCCTACATTACCTGAGGGAGTCACAGTTATTCTTTGTTGATTGGCGGTAATATCACTAAAGTGTGCGTAGCCGTCGGCGCGACTTTCCCATTGATAGGACCTACCGCTTGCACCGGTGCTTTGAAGACGAAGATATGAAGTCCCAGATTGCGTAATTAGTAGATTTCCTGTACCGGTAATCCCCGTATACGATCCCNNTACTGTCCCCGTTGAGAGATTTGAGGCATTTAGTGATGTTAGTCCTGAACCGTTTCCAGTGAATGTCGATGACCCAATATTGATATTTCCGAATCCTGACGTAATAGATCCTGCATTCAATGTTCCTGTGCCGGTAATCCCCGTATACGATCCCGATATACGAGCTGAGGCTACTGTCCCCGTTGAGAGATTTGACGCGTTCAATGATGTCAGTAATGATCCGTTCCCGGAAAACGTCGCAAAGGTTGCCGTACCTGACCCCGTTAGATTCGTCAGACCGGTATATGCGCCGGATATTCGAGCATCAGGAACGGTCCCGGTTGCAAGATTTGAGGCATTCAGTGATGTAAGCCCAGAACCGTTTCCGGTGAACGTTGATGTCCCGATATTGATATTTCCAAATCCTGACGTAATAGATCCCGCGTTCAATGCTCCTGTGCCGGTAATCCCTGTATATACGCCGGAAATACGGCCGTTTGCCACCGTTCCTGTACTCAGATTGGATGCATTCAAATTGGTCAAAGCTGATCCGTCAACACTGGCAAAATATGTAGAGTTGATTGCCACAATTTTCCCCGTCGAATTGATCAAATCTACATTCCCGCTTCCAAACTGTGCAGCTCCTTGTACATCAAGAGTCGCTCCTGGATTGGTAGTTCCGATACCCAGATTTCCTCCATTAATGTATGAATTTCCTGATCTTGCAAGTTTAATAGAATACAGGGAAGTTGTACTGGAATCGGTGCTACTTGAACTTCCAACATAAAAATCGTTATACCCGGTAGAGGTGAAGTCCTGGCCAACCCACAATCGCGAAGCATCTCCAGAAGAACGGACAGCGAATATACCTCCTGTTGTCGGATTCGATGAAGTCCGAAGCGTTATCCCGGCACCGTTTGCATTATCATAAGTATTATTCTCCAAATATACATCACCTCTCCCTACGTTTAATGTGGTTGTTCCATTAAGGTACGTATTACCATTTACATTTAATCGATAGGATCCTGGATTGGTAGTGCCGATACCAACGTTTCCCCCAGCTGTAATATTTCCTGTTACCGCTACAGATGTCCCTGTGGCCGCTCCAATATTCGGAGTTGTAAGGGACGGTGATGTCCCAAAAACCAAAGCTCCGCTCCCTGTCTCATCTGTGACTATCCCCCGCAATTCCGCTGAGGTGTCAATCAGTCCGTTGTGTGTAAGCGTCACGTCCGAAACTATTGCGTTCAATTCCGAATATGAATCGAAAAGGCCATTGTGTGTCAACGTCACATCAGCGACAAGTGTATTTAATTCGCTGTATGTATCAATTTCTGATGATAATACTGCTGATGGATCCAAATAATTCGATGCTATCACACTCCCCTGCCAGGTACCGCTCGTGATGGTCCCTACTCCGATAATACCTGAATAGTTACCCGAAATACGTGCTGAAGGTACGGTTCCTGATGCCAAATTTGATGCATTCAAATTGGTTAACGCTGATCCGTCCACACTGGCAAAATATGTAGAGTTGATTGCCACAATCTTCCCCGTTGCATTGATCAGGTCAATATCTCCAGTCCCAAACTGTGCCGCCCCCTGGACATCCAACTTCGAACCCGGGTTGGTCGTCCCGATCCCAATATTCCCACGCACCATAAGATTCCCGTCACCGTTTGTGCTACCAAGCATACCGCCGTCCCCCGGTCTCATAGCCCAGCCAATATATGAATTGTCTGCATTTACAACAAATCGAGGAATATCTGTAAAGCTGCTATTGCCACCAATACCGAATCCTACCCCTGTACTTTCGGAAAAGTCTGTAGACGTGACTACATTCCCCCAGGTAGAAGATCCGAGAGAATCGAAGATTAAGTTTGATGAGCTGCTATCTGTAAGTTTCATGGTACCGGTAAATGTCGGACTGTTAGAAAATACGACGCTCCCTGTTCCCGTCTCATCTCCCAATATGCCCGCCAGTTCTGCCGAGGTGTCTATCAGTCCGTTGTGTGTAAGAGTTACGTCCGAAACTATTGTGTTCAATTCACTGTATGTATCAATTTCATTTGAAAGAATAACACCCGGATCCAGATATGTTGAAGAAATGACACTTCCTTGCCAGGTTCCGGATGTAATCGTCCCCACGCCGGTAATTCCCGAATAAGCACCGGACATATGATTTGCAGGAAGGATTCCGGTTATATCGGTTGTGAGATCAATTTGGTTTAATGTAATTTGTTGTCCCGTCAGAGACAGATAATCAAGTGCTCCACCGAGCGTAACGGCGACATGACTCACGCTGTCTACAGAAGAAAGTGTTGTATCAATGCTTTGAATAACTTGTTGTAAATTATCGCCAGCGATTGTAATAAAATCCTGAGTATATACTCCGATTAACGTGGATCCGCTGTTTAATTCCGATGTCCCTTCGTCGCTTAAGTTGATCGCACCGATTTTTATTCCGTTAAATTCTCCTGTATTTTCCCCGTCAAAGATGAACCTTTCTACTTCCTCTTCTGTCAATTTGGTATCGGTATTTGTGTCTACATAGGAACTTGTTATTTTTATTCTTCCATTTTCCTCCGTCAAAGTTACGTTATCTCCCGCCTCAATATTTACAGATCCTCGAAGCCCGTTTACTGACAATACTCCTGTATTGGTAATCGTGGGTGTTTGTGTCTCTCCACCCAGACTTAATCCTGATCCAACCGTGAGTGAATACAAAACATTTGGTGCGGTTATATCCTGCTCAAATACAACTGGTCGCATGAAAATCGTATCATAATTGAATGTGATTAGTAGATCTTCTATACTGTCGCCTTCTGCCAGGACTTCTCCGAGTCTTTGGGAAGTAAACTGATTCTTATTTTCCAGCGAAGAAACAAATGCTCCGTAGCGGATTGTGTTGAGTGTCCCTATCCCAAATGCGATAAATGCAATCAGAAATATAATGAACGGCTTTGAAAAAACAGATGCCAGTAGATTTAAAATCTTCATTCGGAATAAGAACAACTAAACATTTTATTGATACTTGTATATTCTGTTAGTATGACAATTTACTGGGCAGGTTGCAACACTTATAGTAAGATATATGTAGAGAGAACCAAGAGTCGGTAGCTTGAAGTATTCAACTTGAGAGAATAATTTAATTTGAGGCTCTGCATCAATTTAAAATTAACCAATCGAATAGAATTTCCTTATCGTATGTCGTTCCGATTTTAACAGTGAAAGAGGTACCAGGTGTTTTTTCAACGATCGTGATCGGTGTGAGAATCTCCTGTACTGTTAGGAATATTTTCGACTTTTCTGTGACAGACGTTGTGTGAATTGTCACTGTATCTTCTCCGGACGGAATTTTTCCAACTCCTATACTTCTTTTTTCTTCGTTTGATTCGTCAATGTTAATTTTTTCAACTGTTATTGAGCCTTGAACAAAAATATCACCGTCAGTATTTATTAGGATTTTCCCTCCCATAATTTCAAGATTTCCCGTAGCTTGATCCTGTAACTTCAACGGTCCGCTTATGGTTGAAATACTCGCTGAAGGAGCCCCTAGTTCGTCATCGAATCCCTTTATACTCAATAATCCGGCAGTGATATCTCCCGTGACACCCAGACTATTCAAATTTGTATCGCCTGACACGATCAGGGATTCTGCATTCATTTGACTGACTGCACCCAAGATATCACTATCTTCCGGCTCTGACAATATTGCGGCATTGGTAGCTGTTCCGGACCCAAACAATAATTCAAGCTGTGCTACCCGATCTTTTAAATCCTGAAGTTCCAATTTAGTATCGTTTGTATTTTTTTCGATATCATCTATACGGACTTGCACATCTTGAAGAGTTGCTGATTGAGAAGCCATTTTCGTATTTTGGATGTTTTTTTCCAGATTAATTTGATTCAAGATAGTATGCTGATCGTTCAGCAATTTCTGAGTCTGTGCATTGATAATTTTCAATACTTCCCCAGATTCATTAAGACGGATATCTGCTCGAGCGATATTTGATTTATTTGTGAGTACAATAGAATGCTGCTCTTGTATGGCATTTACTGCTACTGCTATCAGATTATTTGAGGCTAATTGTTTGTATCCTGTTTCCTTATCTGTATGTACTAATTCCGGAAAAATCTGCTCTACTTCCTGGGCAATGAAGCCTAGCTTACTTGGAGAATCAGCGGCATCATTTTTCCAGTTATAATTTACTCCTCTCAGCGCCATAATTTTATCTAGCGCATTGTCTATTGTTGAAATATTCTTTTTTAAACGTTCGTCTGAAGAACATGACAGTGTAGTTGAGGTGGGGTTAATATCGCAGGTACCATTCGAATTTTGAAATCTTGCCACCGGAACCGTACCAGGAGCCAAAAAATAGCCAGCCCATGCCGATGAAGTCAGCGCTTGTCCATATACCGCATTTCCATAATAACTTCCTCCGTGTATTCCATTATCACCCTCCCCATAAACTGCATCTCCAAATGCTGCAAAAGAAGTAATACCATCTCCACCACCACTTTCTACGATTATTCCATCCCCATCATCCCAATTGAGGACATACAAACCAAGTGCTGTATCACCAGTGTTCACGATATGCATTCCCGTACCCGTCCCTCCATTCACAACCAGTTTTGCTTGTGAAGGGTTTGTGGTAGCAATACCGACATTCCCTGATGCATTTATTGTCAATCTATCTGCTCCAGCTGTAGAAAAACGGAGAATATCTGTTCCGCCCCGATAAATACCCATATTAGTATCGGCTGACCATCTGATAGCTGGGGCTGCTGCCGTACCGTTTGAACTCAAAAGAAAACTTGCAAATGTAGATGAACCTGATCCTGTAAGGTTGGTTAGACCAGTATAAGCACCGGTTATTCGGGCATCCGGCACCGTTCCTGAACTCAAATTTGAAGCGTTCAGTGACGTCAGTCCAGAACCGTTTCCGGTGAACGTTGATGTTCCGATATTGATATTCCCGAATCCCGATGTAATAGATCCTGCATTCAATGTTCCTGTGCCGGTAATCCCTGTATATACGCCGGAAATACGGCCGTTTGCCACCGTTCCTGTACTCAGATTGGATGCATTCAAATTGGTCAAAGCTGATCCGTCAACACTGGCAAAATATGTAGAGTTGATTGCCACAATTTTCCCCGTCGAATTGATCAAATCTACATTCCCGCTTCCAAACTGTGCCGCCCCCTGGACATCCAATGTCGCCCCTGCGTTGGTTGTCCCGATCCCAACGTTTCCATTTTCCTGTACTCGAAATAGCTGAGATCCATTTCCACTAAGAGCATCTTTATAAACTGCAAAATAATTAGTAGTGGAAGAATTTGTACTATCGATATTGACAGAAATATTATTTGAAGCATTGATATGTGTATACCCCCCACTATATGTCGTATTATAATTTGCCGAACCCACATACCCTCCCGTAGCATTAATATTTCTGCCTACATTTAAATCAGCCGCAGTTCCTCCAATAGTTACAGTTCCGTTTTCCAACACCTTAAATAGCTCTAAACTCGTTGCAGCACGATAGACTTTAAATGCTTCTGCCGCTCCACTGCCAGCAGCGACTGATAATTTTGCCGGTGGATTGGTCGTCCCGATCCCGATATTCCCATCTAAAGTATTCAGATAGAGCATTTCATAGGATCCGCTGTACAGCCGTGTATTTTGCAGTAAACTCCCTCCCAGAAGGACTGTGCTTCCTGTTTGGGTCAGGCCGTTCTCATATGTCAACGCCGCTCCAGAGATCTCATTATCAACATATGCTTTCACTGATTGCTGTGTCGGAAGTGCTGTATTTGAATTGGAAGCAAAATCATCTTCATCAAGAATTGAAGTAATCACTGGTGAAGTTCCACCTATACTAAGTCCTGCAAATTGAACAGTATTGTTGGTACCGATTCCTAAATTAATTCGGGCTTCAGAAATTGTCGCGGCTCCAGTCCCGCCGTTGGCAATCGGCAGTATACCGCTCACGTCCGTAGTTAAATCAATCTGATTTAAAGTTATCTGCTGTCCGGTCAATGTCAAATAATCAAGAGCGCCGCTCAATGTCACGGCTGCATGGCTGGTATCCGTAACTGAAGAAAGATTGGTATCAATACTCTCTATGATTTGTTGTATATTTGTACCGGCAATTATTGAAAGATTTCCGCCAAATACCCCAATCAGACTGGAACCACTTGTTGTGGAGGAAACTCCAGGATCATCCAGCGATATTGATCCTATCTTCACCCCGTTAAACTCGCCGGTATTTTCTCCATCAAAGACAAATCTTTCTACCTCCTCTTCTGTCAGTTTTGTATCGGTATCTGTATCAATGTATGAGCTTGTTATCTTTATCATCCCGTCTTCCTCTGTCAAAGTTATATTGTCCCCGGCCTCAAAACGCACTGCACCTCGAGCACCGTTGATGGATAACACCCCTGTGTTTGTTATGGTCGGATTCTGCGATTCACCAGTTACTCTTAATCCTGATCCTGCTGCAAGCGAATACAACACATTTGGTGCGGTTATATCCTGCTCAAATACGACAGGTCGCACGAAAATCGTATCATAATTGAATGTTATGAGAATATCCTCTATGTTGTCGTTTTCAGCTAATACATTGCCCAACTGATCCGCGGCAAGAATATCTTTATTTGAAAGAGAAGCTACGAGTGTGCCGTATCTGATTATCAATAATGAGCCCAACCCAAAAATACCAAACGCAATAAAAAAAACAGCAATTGGCCTGAAGATACAAAAAAATGATGAAAAAATGTGTATCATTCTACGATTAAATGCGCATCCGGAAACATATATATACGTATCAGTATGACAATAAATTGTCGAGTATTCAACCCTTATAGATATAATAAAGTAACTTCACGTAAAATCGATTGATTTGTTTGTCTATTCGCTCTACAATGTTGCTACATGCAGAAAAATTTTTTATTTATACTGGCTATCAGTGTTTTTATACTAGGTTCAGATATCATTTCTGTACCGGTAAATGCTCAATCCTCTACGTTTACCGTAGCAACACATTTCGAAGTCGAAGGAACCGATATCCGTAAAGGAATGATCGTGACCAACAATGGCAGAAGCATAACCATCGCCAGTACCGCTTATGACCCCAATATTTTCGGTGTTATTACCGAGAAACCGGCTATAAGTTTGGGTCAGAAAAATGACGGATCAAATAATTATCCTGTCGCAACTACCGGAAAAGTTCCGGTTCTGGTAACAAATGCCAATGGCGAAATTAAAAAAGGCGACTATATCACTTCGTCAACGTTTCGGGGCATCGGTATGAAAGCAACCGTTCCCGGCCGTGTCTTAGGAATTGCGCTCGAAAATGCTGACGTAAGTGGAGAAAATACTGACCTGATTATGGTTTCTCTCAACTCTGAAACTGTTTCGGGTGATGCAATTGGTGCTTTAGCAGGTGGAGGAACAGAATACAATTTTAGCTGGTTCGGTACCAATCGAGAAGAACCCTCTTTCTTGTCCTACGTCAAATTCATAAGCAGCGGTCTGATTGCGGTTATTTCCTTTACTGGCGGCCTTGTTTACTATATACAAATTTCGAAAAAAGAAGTTGAGGCTCTAGGAAGGAATCCTCTTGCATCACAAATCATTCAGAAAAATATGATTCTTCATGGGATCGTCGTTGCTATTATGTGCCTTGGCGGTCTTGCTATGGCGTATGCTGTACTTCAACTTTAGGCTATACAGACAAATTATTCTTCCAGTTACAATATTTCAACAGTTGTAAGTCTTTAGAGCTAGAAGCCGTATATCCTGCTTATCCAATACGTCACGTCATTCTCGAAAAATATCATTAGATAAAATCCGATAATCAAAAAAGGTCCAAATGCAATTTTTGTTTTCGGTCTTCCCTGTTTTGTAAGCAGTAAAAAAGCCCCAATAATTCCACCCGATACGAATCCTATATACAGAGCCCCAAGTCCTGACCAAAGATTGAGTATGAATCCCGTTATAAAAGCAAATTTGACGTCACCAAAACCCATTCCTTTTCCTTTTGTAATTACATGTACTAATAAAAGCGGTGACATGACGATCAATCCGTGAACGAATGCCCATCCATACATCAAGAACCAATCAGAAATGGTAAAGTCTGATTGATTTAAACCGAGAAGTGCAATACGAATTGCTCCAGCAAGTAACAACAGAAGCTGCATTTCATCAGGAATTATTTGATAACGAAGATCACTCAGAACCATTACAACCAGAGTTCCGGCAATAATCAGATGTACAATATGAAGAGGGAGTGAAGTATAAAGGTTATTTGATAAAATCCACGTCAGCAAAAATATAGCAGCCGTAAACAATTCGCTCAATGGGTATTGATAAGACAATGAGGCCTTGCAATAGCGACATTTTGCTTTTAATTCAATAAATGAAATAATAGGAATAAGATCGCGCCATCCAAGAGTATGCTTGCATCGATCGCATTTTGAACGTCCGAGCAAAGTCTCTCCTGCTGGCAGTCTGTCAGCTAGTACGTTCAGAAACGAACCGAAAAAAAGCCCCAAAATAAATATGTATATAGTAACCATAATCTGCTAATGCATTAACAAAAACTGATTCCTCAGATTTGAATATCTTTTTTCCGATATGGTCCAATAATGGCAATATTCAAACGTTCTTCCGTAAATATTTCTTTTGCTAACGCTATGATTTCGTCTTTTGTAACAGCATCAATTTTAGTCATAATCTCTTCCGGCTTGATAGTTCGTTCTTCAAAAAGATACCGCGAACCTTGTAGGGACGCCACACGATATGAATCTTCCAATGATAAAAGAAGCCTTCCCTTCAGAAGTTCTTTTGCCTTGGATATTTCTTCCTTGGAGACTTCACCAGCTGCTATCTTTTTGTGTTCAGCGATAATAACCTGTATAGCTTGATTTACCTGGTCAATATTATTCGTAACACCAGCTTGTGTGACAATATATCCGGTATCCTGGTACAATTCTCTTCCTGTCGAGACATAATAACAAAGGCCTCGCCGTTCTCTTACTTCAATAAAAAGCCGGGATGACATTCCGCCTCCCAATATTGCACTCAACACGGTGAGAGCATGTCTTCGGGGATCGGAGAAAGGAAATGCTCTGTATCCAAGACAGAAATGAGCCTGTTCTGTCCTTTTAAAACCAATTCTAAGCTGTGTATTTGATTGCTTGCTAGAAAACGGGATATATGTCTTTTTTTTCCTGCCATTCCATGATCCGAATTTATTCTCAATAACAGGTGCATATTTTTCTTCGATTATTTCCGGATTATTTTTTGTTTCTAATCCGCCCGCCACAATAATGACTGCATTATGAGGATGGTAAAGATCTTCTATATATTCAACAAATGTATCGCGATCAAATGAACGCACTGTTTGTTCCGTCCCGGCAATATCATAGGATAGTGGATGACCGGCAAAAATCAGTTCATCAAAGAGATCAGAGACCTTGCGGGCCGGCATATCTTCATACATATTAATTTCTTCGACGATTACATTTTTTTCACGTTCGATTTCCTGTGATTCCAGTTTTGAATGCAGCAGCATATCGGCCAGTACATCCGCGACTTCTTCGAAGTGTGCCACCGGAGCTTTGACATAGTACCCGGTATGATCTTTTGCGGTGAATGCATTGAATGCACCGCCCAATCCTTCTATCTTTGAAGAAATATCGAAAGCAGTCGGATATTTTTTTGAACCTTTGAATGCCATATGCTCAAAAAAATGAGCAATGCCATTATTCTCTTTTGACTCATATCGTGAACCTGCACCGACCAGGATCATCGTTGTAACCGAAGGGAAAGCTTCGGTATCAACAAAAATTACGGGCAGTCCATTTGAAAGCTTTTTAGTTATCGTTTTCATATAAAAAGTATTATTTAGCTAAATTGAAACATGAATAAAAGGTAAGTTTACCATATCGATATGGCAATATATCAACATAACAATTATTCAATGATCAGCCAATCAACCCGCGCATCGGCAGGTGCCGGATTTGCAAATTTTATCTTAAATCCGTCTATTGTTTTTTCTTCAACTATCACATTGGTAAACCATGATGGGAGCACACTGATGGCGTACTCAGCAGTATCATTGATATCGTCAAATATGACCTGGAGTTCGGTCTCGCCTTGAGTAACCTGTACATTGATACCTCTTATGCTGCTACTCCCCTTTATGCTGCCTTTCCGCAGGACGAGATTGCCGTTTTCAATATCTACGTCTCCTTCACGAACAAGTACATTTCCATTGACATCAATACCAACTTTCCCTGCCACAAACTCGATACCGTTCATTCCGTCGTGCTGAAGCTCGAGTATACCGGTGAGTGTGGAGATCGTTGCCGATGGGGTTGCCATTTCATCGTTGAAGCCGTTGATTGTCAGCAGACCGCTGGATATCGATCCGGTTACACTCAGATCTGTCGTTGAAAGATTGCCGAGGATTGTCAAATCATCTTCTGAGATGAGCTTTTTATCAAATATGACTTCGGTATCGGTTATGGAGCGTGCGATGTTCGCAGAAACGGTAGCAGTAGAGCTTTCTGTAAACAGCATGGCTGAGTTTGTTGACATATTGTTTTCAAACAAACCTTCAAGAGCGGATATTCTATCCTGCAAGGAAGCTATGACGGCCTCTGTATCATTGGTCGCTTCCTCAATCTGTTCAAGTCTGGCCGTCACAGATTGCAGGCTTGCCGACTGAGAAGCTACTGAGGTGCTGAGAATATTGCTTTCCAGATCAAGCTGCTCGATCATTGTCTTTTGATCATCAACCTTTGTTTCGATAGCAGTAAATACTTCGCCTGTGATCACAGAATCTTCAATATACTGGCTCAACGACTTGCCGGCTAGATTGAAATCTTCGACATTGATACTCGTGAACTCTGCCGTTCCGTTTACAGTAAGGTCAGCGGTTTCGATACTGCCTGCTTTCAAATATGCCGTAATCATTTCATTTGCTGCATACGATTTCTGAGTGATATCTCCTGTCACAGCATTTCGTACGCTGTAAGCACCTTGTTCTCCATCAATGATCATTTCACCTGCAGTGGTCAGCTGGAGTTCAGGATCATGATAGGTATTTTTGATAAGAGCAATGATTCTCGTTACCTTGTAGGCAGTGCCTTGATGAGTGTTGATGTCTTCTATGCGATCTCCTGCTTCATCTACCCAGAAATAGTTCGATGTTGCCTCATCTGCAGGTATTGTTCTGCGTCTGACGATTTCCCCATTTTCATATTCCGCTTCAGGAATTGCTTTTTCTCTTTCTTCAGGTGTTTCAAGATGTTTTTGATTGAATGTTTCTTCGGTAAGTTCCTCTGATGCAATAGCCACAACACCTCCTGCTTCTGTCGCTTTCATACCGACACCAGGTACATCAGATATTGTGATCGGATCACCTGGTTTAATTTCTCCGTTGATGAGTGCCACCTTGACCGGGATCTTTCCGGTAAGACCGAGCGGGACTCCTACTTTGGGGCTATTAACAAATACAGAAGGATTGCTGGATACAATACCCGCGACACTAAAGCCTGACGCTTTGGTAGCTCTTCCTACTGAGCCCAGAGTATTGTCAATCGCGGCGATATCCCCTGCCTCCAGTACTTCATGATTCGGCATAAATTCGGCGACATCTCCGACATGAGTTGAATTGTGAGCATACAAATGACCAGCTGCGATAAAGCTTCCGTTTCCGTAATCAATATATGCACGTTGATTCCAGGATCCTCCATTGTTTGACCAGAAGGCGAGTCGATAGTTTTCTCCGGATGCACGTGTACTAAATGCCCAACGGGTCGCACCGTTGACTGCAAACTGCATGTCAGTTGCTGAATTGTTAGCCCCATTATTCAGGAATAATGCTAATCCGGGATTGGAAAGAGTCAAAGATGTCCAGCTATAGCTTCCGCTCATTCGTGCATTACTGACCGTACCGGATGCCAGATTGGAAGCATTCAGACTGGACAGACCAGAGCCGTTTCCGGTGATAACTCCGTTTCCGGCGATACTGGCGACATTGGTCGAACCCCGTCTGAAAATCCACCCTCTGTTTGTGGTATTGCTCATCGTAAAGTATGTTGCCCAGTCGCTCGTGACATTTCCATGGGTCCCAAAGGTACCAGTGCCGGCGAACATAAGGCCGTATGTCGGCGCCCCTGTAGTCGGACCATTATAGAGCGAGATACCTCTCCCCAAAGTGGAGTCTGTATTGGCGATTCCGATTCTGTTTGCGGACAATGCGCCTGATATTGTGCCATTGCCACCTACGGTAAGTGTGCTCGACATCGACAGAGTGGTAATCCCTGAATAAGCACCTGAGATCCGTCCATTGGCGACTGTCCCGCTGCTGAGATTTGAAGCGTTGGTGAAATAGGTATCTATCCAGTTGTTGATCCCCGAAAGCCACAGTCTTCCGTTTGATGACAAAAGCATGCGTCTGTTTCCTGCCGCATCACCGCCGTACATCCATGCAAATGGGTACCCTCCTACACCAGTTGCGTATTCTGCAGTTCCATCCGTACGGAAAGCAACCTGTCTTGAATTGCCGTAAATCTGAAAATTATCATTATCGCCCTGCTCTCGCAGCCATGTATTGTTGACGTTATAATTTAATCCGTTCACGGTGATATCAGCGCTTCCGTTGAATGATACCCCATTGATGTTTCGGGCTGTAGATAGGATATCTGATCTATATGCCGTATTTACCAAAACTGCATTGGTAGCTGTACGTCCTACCCCCCATGCTCCGAGGTGCAGATAGTTCCCGAAATTATTTTCAATTGTTTGATCTGTCCCGGAAATTCCTCCGAGTGTACCAGTACCGGCAGCATACACATTTCCCAGAGCCATATCAGCATATGTACTACTGCCTGATGCATTTCGCAATCGTAGCCACGAATCTCCGGTATCACGGAAGACAAAATTGGCACTTGCTCCCAATTGTCCGTTGGCAGCGGTATTTCGGATATCACCATTGCTCATAAGAGAACCAACTGTCAGGGTATCTGGAGTATATATATTATTTGAGTCGTAATCAAACCGCAGATAACTAGCTCCCGGTTCACCATTCGAAACCGCTCCTGATCCGATAAATCCATACCCATCTCCACGATACGTCATGTGAAGAGAGGCTGCACCCAGATCACCGCCTTCGCCCAAGGAAATATATGCTCCTTGTGATGTCCAGTTATCACCTGCATTCGTCGAATCAAGCACGATCTTCGGCATAGTTCCATTTGTAGCTGATGTCATTTGAGTAAAATTTGTAATTGCCCCGTTAATTTCAGCATTGCCAGCCACATCAAGCTTAGCGCTCGGGCTGGTGGTCCCAATTCCGACGTTGCCAGTCCCGTAAAACCCGAAGTTGAATCCTGCCTGATTGATCTTGGTCATCGCATCCAGTGTCATTGCGTCTGCGAATTTATCGAAATCCAGCGAGTCATTTGCAATACTTGCAGAAGTAAGCGTCTGCCATGAAGCAAGACCGTTTGCATCTGATGTCAATACTTTATTTGCAGCAGGTGAACCACCAGTGATCTTTACCTGCCCTGCCACCTCAAGTTTTGCTCCCGGAGTGGTTGTCCCGATACCAACATTCCCTCCCGGATCGAAAGTTACCAATTTATTGCTACTACTGTCCTCTATATAGAGCTGCGCGGGCGAAGTTCGGTAATACATACTCATACCGAGCGTACCTGCATTATTATAAAAGTCAATTCCATGAGGACCATTTTGACCTCTCCCCAGACTAATTATTGAACTTGCTGTTGAAATTTCAAATTCGCTAACCGGTGATGTCGTACCGATTCCGACGTTGCCTGAAGAGTTCCATACGCCGGTGCCGGGGAAGTACACATTACCGCCACCAATTGGCTGTAATCTTAGTTCTGACCCATAAACATATAATGGTTTGAGCGTTGTTGTTCCTCGGTTAAAAGAAGATACAAAACCGAAGTCAGCAGATGTCCAGTATCCGATCTCTACTGCATCAATATTGCCACTTGATGGTAAATTGTTGGTTGAATGAAATCTACCGACTCCGCCGACATCCAGAGCTGTGTTTGGGGCAGTAGTTCCGATTCCGACATTTCCATTGGATAAAATTGACAATCTATCGCTACCGCCTGTGGAGAAACTAAGCGCATCTGTACCCATTCTATACATACCGGTATTTGTATCAGCAGAAAAGCTGAATGCCGGAGCTGATCTACTTCCGTCAGCTCCGAGTACCAACCGACCTGAAGTTATAACATTCGTTCCTCCAACTTGTAGATTTCCTGAAACAAGATTAAATGAATCTCCTGAAGCCAAATCAAGTTGATTAGCAGCACCTCTTGATAATTGAACGTCCGTTGTGCCAATGTAAAAATTGTTTGAAATGAGAGCGTTTCCTTCCACATGGAGTCTTGCGCTCGGACTGGTTGTCCCAATCCCGACATTGCCGGTACCGTAAAACCCAAAATTAAAACCATTTTGATTAATTTTCGTCATCGCATCCAAGGTCATCGAATCGGCAAATTTATCAAAGTCGAGTGAATCGTCTCCGATACTCGCTGACGTGAGCGTTTCCCAAGTCGCCAGTCCGCTGGCATCGGATGTCAATACTTTATTAGCCCCGGGTGAACCCCCAGTTATCTTTACCTGACCGGCCACCTCAAGCTTTGCTCCCGGTGCTGTTGTACCTATACCGACATTCCCTCCCGCGAGCATGGTTATTCTCTCGACACCTGCTGTCACGAGACTTAAGATATCAGTTCCCAGTCGATACATACCGGTATTTGTATCTGACGTGAAATTAAAAGACGGTACTGTTGCTGAGCCATTGTCTGCACTAAATGTTCCGAACGTTGCAGTTCCGGATCCGGTAATATTTGTTAGCCCCGTATATGCACCACTGATCCTCCCATCAGGGACCGTACCAGTCGTAAGGTTTGATGCATTCAAATTTGTAAGTCCGGATCCTGTTCCTGTAATGACACCGCCGGCAGTTATAGCACCCGTTACATTGAGTGACGTTCCTGTTGCTGCACCGATGTTGGGTGTTGTAAGTACGGGAGAATTTGAGAATACCAGATTCCCTGTCCCAGTCTCATCACCCACTATCCCCGCAATCTCGGCTGATGTATCTATGAGGCCATTGTGCGTCAGTGTGACATCTGCCACAATTGCATTGAGCTCTGCATATGTATCAATTTCACTTGACAATATGACTGCAGAATCAAGATAGGTAGAATTGATGACACTTCCCTGCCAGGTTCCTGACGTAATAGTGCCTACTCCTGTGATACCTGAGTAGTTTCCTGAAATTCGAGCCGATGGCACTGTCCCTGAGGCCAGATTGGATGCATTCAATCCAGTCAAACCTGATCCTGTTCCGGTGATGATGCCTGTAGACAGTATATTCCCGTCTACATGTAGTTTCGCGCTTGGACTCGTTGTTCCTATACCGACATTCCCTGTTCCATAAAATCCGAAATCAAACCCTGCCTGATTGATTTTAGTCATAGCATCAAGGGTCATATTGTCCTTGAATTTATCAAAATCAAGCGAATCATTGTCTATAGTCGCCGCTGAAATGGATTGCCAGGTAGCAAGACCGTTCGTATCGGACATCAAAACTTTATTCACCCCAGGCGAACCTCCGGTGATCTTTACCTGTCCATTTACTTCCAAAGCTGCCCCCGGATTCGTCGTCCCGATCCCGACATTGCCGCCTACAGTGATATCTCCTGATGTATTGAGTGAAGTTCCAGTTGCTGCACCGATGTTGGGTGTTATTAGATTTGGAGAATTGGCAAATACCAGTGCTCCTGATCCTGTCTCATCACCTATGATCGCGGCAAGCTCAGCAGATGTATCAATTTCCGTGGAAAGAATCACTGCGGGATCAAGATAGGTAGAATTGATGACACTTCCCTGCCAGGTTCCTGACGTAATAGTGCCTACTCCTGTGATACCTGAGTAGTTTCCTGAAATTCGAGCCGATGGCACTGTCCCTGAGGCCAGATTTGATGCATTCAACCCCGTCAAACCGGATCCTGTTCCGGTGATGATGCCTCCCGCTGTGATATTACCTGATGCATTGAGTGTAGTAGCACTTATTGTACCTGCACCGCTTATATTGCCGTTGGTTATGACCACGGTCCCATCGGACAAAGTAGATCCGACGATATTGCCTGCGACATGCAGCTTGGCATTCGGATTGGTGGTCCCTATACCTACATTCCCTGTTCCATACAAATTAAAATCAAATCCTGCCTGATTGATCTTGGTCATAGCGTCCAAGGTCATCGAATCGGCAAATTTATCAAAATCAAGTGAATCATCGGTGATAGTTGAAGAAGAAATTGTCTGCCATGAAGCCAAACCGGTAGCATCTGACACCAGTACTTTATTTGCACCTGGTGAGCCACCGGTGATTTTGACCTGTCCTGCGACTTCAAGTGCTGCTCCAGGATTGGTGGTACCGATCCCGATATTTCCGCTTGATTTATTTATAAAGAAATCATCAGTATTAATTGAAAAATTTCCGGTCGTTACGAAATTCGTTGAGGCTCCATCAAATGCGATTGATGTATCAGCTATACTAAGATCTCCGTTAATATCTAACGTTGTACCACTATCAAATGTCAGTGTACCACTAGTAAAGCTATCAGAGGTATCTGACCTTAAAAATTGTGTCGAGTCAACATTGTCCAGTAAATCCGCATCTAGTCCGGATGACGCTCCATCATTACCTGCATACCAAGCTTTCATGGGTACGATGGTTACACTATTTGTAACACCGCTAACTGGTTTTGCAACGTTTGTAATAGATGTAATTTTATGTGTACCTGTATGCGTCCCCAGCTTGAAACGCATAGTCTGAAAACTTCCTGATTGCTGCAACCAGAAATAGACATACCCGTTGTAATGGAAAACATCAACATTCGAAATCGGACCTTCGGCAATACCTGAAGTCTGAATAATAGTACCTGACCCTGTGTAGTTGTACGCCTGGATTTTTGTCTGAATAGGACCTCCGCTACTGTATGAGTTGCCTTCAATAGTAAGCTCAATCATTCGATTATCTGATGTAGCGATATCAGTTGCGATTAAAATACCATTTGTGTAATTGTAAGCACTATTTGAAATATGTAATGTCCCGATATTTAACGCTGAAGTTCTTGCGTCACCACTTATATCCAGTTTAAAAGATGGATTTGTTCTACCGATCCCGACACTTCCTGAAGAATTCCAAATGCCTGATCCCGGGAATAGCACATTGCCAGCAAACGTCGGTGAATTGGCAAAGACCAGTGCTCCTGATCCTGTCTCATCTCCTACAATACCTGCAATCTCAGCTGAAGTATCAATTTCTGTGGAAAGAATCACTGCCGGATCAAGATAGGTAGAATTGATTACACTTCCTTGCCAGGTACCGGATGTGATTGTGCCAACCCCTGTGATACCGGAATAATTGCCGGTAATCCGAGCCGAAGGTACCGTCCCTGAGGCCAGATTGGATGCATTTAAATCGGTCAAACCTGATCCTGTACCCGTGATGATCCCTCCGGCTGTAATATTGCCTGAAGTAAGGATATTGCCTACCACATGCAGCATCTCGCTCGGACTTGATGTACCTATCCCTACGCGGTCTGTGATCGTTGCAGGATACAAATAACCATTACCTGCATCTCTTGACCAAACTCCACCGGCACCGCCGATGACGTCCGCAAGCTGCTGATCCAACGCGTCGATACTGGCTGTAAATGTTTCTCCATCTGTGACATAATTATCTTCCGTGTATGTTCTATTTCCGAGTGTTGCTGATCCATAGCTATATAACTCACTGCCATTTGCAATTTGTACATCTCCATTCACGTCCAGTCTGTACCCCGGATTGGTTGTCCCGATACCGACATTTCCGCCTCCTTCGAGCAAGAAAAGCTCGTTTGCACTGTTATTGTATTTCAATATCTGTCTGGAGTTCCCATCAGTCTGCTTGATCCCGAATGAATCTGTTGCGTTCTGACCTGCATATATCCTAAAACGATAGCTGGCTCCTTCGGCATCCAATAGAAAATTCGCACTTGTATCCTGTATTGTCAGTTCGTCAGCACTTGAAGATGCGTTTGTGTTAAGAATAATGTTTGCGGTAGTTCCCGTAAAATATCCCTGGCCAGCTACATTCAATTTATATGAACCTGGATTTGTTGTACCGATTCCGACATTGCCAGATGAGTTCCAGACTCCTGATCCCGGGAATAGTACATTCCCGGCAAATGTCGGCGAATCTGCAAATACCAGTGATCCTGTCCCGGTTTCATCTCCTATGATTGCCGCCAGCTCAGCAGATGTATCTATTTCTGAAGAAAGGATAACCTCAGAATCAAGATAAGTAGCATCTATGACACTTCCCTGCCATGTTCCACTTGTGATGGTGCCTACTCCCGTAATACCGGAATAGTTCCCGGTTATCCGAGCTGAAGGTACCGTCCCTGAGGCCAGATTGGATGCATTCAAATCGGTCAAACCTGATCCTGTACCCGTGATAATCCCTCCGGCTGTAATATTGCCTGTTGCCAATATATTCCCCACCACATGCAGCTTTTCCGTGGGACTAGATGTTCCGATACCGACGCTATCTGTCAAAGTTTGCGGATAAAGATATCCGTTTATACTATCTCTGCTCCATACACCACCCGAACCGACCACAATACCTTCTACTGCATCATCAAGCGCCTGTATCGAGGCAGTGAAAGTCTGGCCTGATGTCACATAGCTGGGGGTTGTATATGACCTGTCTCCCAACGTCGCAGACCCGTAACTATACAGTTCACTCCCGTTTGCAATTTGTACATCTCCGTTGACATCCAACTTGTATCCGGGATTGGTGGTACCGATTCCTACATCTCCTGTTGATTCCCAAATTCCTGATCCCGGGAACAATACATTTCCGGCAAACGTCGGTGAATTTGCAAAGACCAGTGCACCTGATCCCGTCTCATCTGTTACGATCCCTGCTAATTCCGCTGAAGTATCGATCTCCGTGGCAAGAATCACTGCCGGATCAAGATAGGTCGCATTTATGACACTTCCCTGCCAGGTACCACTCGTGATCGTGCCGACACCTGTAATGCCCGAATAGTTCCCGGTTATCCGAGCCGATGGTACCGTACCTGAGGCCAGATTGGATGCATTCAAATCGGTCAAACCGGATCCTGTGCCGGTGATAATCCCTCCGGCTGTTATATTGCCTGAAGCAAGGATATTTCCTACCACATGCAGCATCTCGCTCGGACTTGATGTACCTATCCCTACACGGTCTGTGATTTCATTTGGGTATAGGTATCCATTCACACTATCTCTACCCCACACACCACCTGAACCGACCACGATACCTTCCACTGCATCATCAAGCGCCTGTATCGAGGCAGTGAAAGTCTGGCCTGATGTCACATAACTGGGTGTTGTATATGACCTGTCTCCCAACGTCGCAGACCCGTAACTATACAGTTCACTCCCGTTTGCAATCCGGATATCTCCATTCACATCCAGTTTGTACCCCGGATTTGTCGTACCGATTCCCACGTCTCCTGATGCATTAATTCTCATTCGTTCTGAAGGTGACGTTGTACCCGTCGAAATTCGAACAATTCCCGCTCCCGGTTCAAAAGATAACTGAGCGGTAATGTTACCGCTCCCGGTATTTCGAGCGCCAAAGACAGTAGTTCCTCCTGAATTCCCCCATGCTGTAAATGTACTCTCACCGTTATAGTCTGCTGGTGATAATACAAAACCTCGATTCGTCAGCCCATTATTTGATGAATTGACAACTTGCATAGTACCAGCAGAATAAATATTTCCAGAAACTTGAAGTTTTCCAATACTCGGATTCGTAGTCCCCACTCCCACATTCCCACTGCTTTCATCCAAAAAGAGCATCTCAGTATTGGTTCCTCTGTAGAAGCGGATATCTCCTGACCCTGCTGTCAACTGCACACTGTTTCCTGCCTCTGCATACACTTCTGCAAGTGTCTGATCATCAGTTCCGACACCGGATGCATCGATCCACTCTACGCCAGTTGCTGTGGTCGAAAGTACTTGTCCCGGGGTACCGACAGAATCGTTGTAATCATACAGCTGTCCACGCATACGCACAGTTCCGTTTATATCAAGTTTACGGGAGGGATTGGTTGTCCCGATTCCGATATTTCCGCTTGCATCAACCAAAATTGCTTCTACTCCGGCAGAAGATACATGGAAAGGCTTTACGGATGATCCCGATGCTGTTTGAATTGACAGAAGTTTGCCTGTCCCGGAATTGCTTGACGTATCGGCGAGCTTGAAGAGATCATTTGCTCCAGTACTGTTCCCGTAGGTAAACGCAGAAGTATATGACCCCATAGATACTGCGAGATTTGCAGCTGCATCTTGCAGGCCGCTCCAGGCGACTTGCTTCGCTTGGAACGCGTACGGTGTAGCTGTGAAACGCACGCGCGGAGACATTTCCGCATCGGATCCGACTTTAATTCCCAGATAAATAGAATCGTTATTGAAATCAACCGAAGAAAGACTCGTATCACTCCCCAACTCTTCACGGAAGATACCATCTACTGTCGTAACAGACCTGGTTTCCTGCCAGAGCTGGGAACCGCCGCTTGGTGCATCATACAACGTAAATACAACCGTATACGTACTGTTTGAGACATTGAGCCCGCTGCTGTTTACAAGCTTTCCCTGAAAGTTGATTGTCTGTCGGATACCCGGAGCTGCAGATACTGTTTGGATTGATAGGAAGATAAATCCAATAGAAAAGAGAGCCAGAATTAATACTGGAAACAATAAAGAAAATGCTTTCTTTATATGGACAAAACTAATTAATCGTTCAATTTTATTAAACATAAAAACACAGTGCTTTTCTTCAGTATAGAAGTAAAAACACCTATGTTTCAAGTGTTATATATACAATAAGAGAGAAAGATTCGCCAAAAATAATAGACTCAAATACGTCGAAATTCAATTGACCTCGTTTTAACAATACGTTTATCATTCAAAATATCAATTGTAAGAAAATGCTACAAGTTTAAAAACACAAAAATTCACCAACGTAATTAGATCAAATTTTATGAACAAAATAAGCAGTTCATGATTTTTTTATTTTTTATAAAAATTGTGAGTATTCAGACTTTTTCGCTATAATGAAGATATGAGACAGAAACTGCTTATCATTTTTATTGTCGTGTGCTATTTATTGGTAGCCGCCAATTCTTTTGCTGCACCCTCCAGTACCAATTACCAACTTCGCGACTATAGTTTTGGTTCGGGAGGTTCCGAAGGATCTGATTCTACCAATTTTTCATTATTCGGAATCCTAGGAGAATTTTCACAAGGAAATTTATCTTCATCCAATTTCAAGATTGGAGCTGGTTTGCCCAATACCATACTGCCTGCCCTTCCTCCCGCTCCTGCCTTCACAAATCCGGGTTCATACTATGATCGGCTTCATGTGATAATCAACACCGGAGGAAATCCGTCCGACACGACCTATGCTATTGCGATAACCGAAGCGGATGATACAGCCTGGAACAATATTCGATATATTCAAAGCGATGGCGCGATGGGTACTGCTCTTGGTCTGGAAGACTTTCTCACCTATACCGCCTGGGGAGGCGCAACCGGGACGGACATAACTGACCTTGAACCCAACAAAACGTACATGATCAAAGTAAAAGCAAGGCAAGGAGAATTTACCGAAACAGCATGGGGACCCGAAGCAACGGCCTCTACTATCGTGCCATCCCTCTCATTTGGCGTAGACTCAGATGCTATTGTCTTTGATGAATTGAATTCACTCAACAATTTCACGGATGATACAAAATCAACAGTAATGACCACCACGACCAACGCCTACAACGGCTACGTCGTATACGGGTTTGCTACACAACCACTGACGGCAAATACTCAGACAATACCTCACTACGGCAGTCCAAATTCGGCCCCGACCAGCTGGACAGGATACGGTTTCGGATATTCTTCCCAGGACAACAACTTGACCGGTGGGACACCGGATCGTTTTACCAATGGTGGACCCAATTATGCAGGATTTACCGAAACCAGCCCAGGAGACCCCATTGTTGACACACCCGGACCGATTATTACACCGATTGTTGCAGAACAATTCACTGTTGACTACCGAGTAACCGCAGATCCCAATACGCCGGCAGGTGTTTATCAAAGTACCATTATTTACATCATCGTACCTACCTATTAATATGAAAAAAATCATTGCAATTATTGCCCTTTTTACTATACTCCCCTACAGTATATTTGGCCTTCAGGACAAGGTTTTTGCTCAAGAAAAAAAAAGAGAGATTATCCGAATTTCTCCATTTATTTTTAATGTCACATTATCTCCAAATAAAACTTATACCTATGAAATGACTATAGAAAATCTTCTTGATTTACCTGTACCTGTCCGTATGAACACTGAAGATTTCCAAGTTGCTGAAGATACCGGCGATTATTCATTTGAGAAAAATAATTCGAACTCTGTTACTTCCTGGATTGATATTGAACCAAAAGAGATGATTCTCAATCCGAAAGAAAAAAAAGATATAGTAATAACGATCAATACACCGGACAAGATTTCTTTTGGTGGATATCATGGCATGATTTTCATAGAACCTTTATTCCCGAATAAAGCTCAATACAGTTCGCTGCTCAGCACCAAAATCGGTGCCCTTGTTCTGGCCAATATCGGCAGTCCTGCCAACGGAGTAAATCCAGCGAGAATTACATCCTATGAAACTCCTTTAATTATTTTCGACCAGAAGTCATTTACATATGACTTCAAAGTACAGAGTAATTCTCTGTATCACTTTACTGCCCGTCCATTTCTCCATGTTCGTCCGCTTTTCGGGCAGGAACAAAAAAACGCTTTGGAAGAAAAACTCATTTTTCCAGGCAAGACAAGACACTGGGAAAACACAACGGAAATGACTGATCTTGCTCCCGGTTTTTATACGGCCGAACTACGTGTTTCTCTCGGCAATGGAGTTCAGGCAGTTTCTTCTCATTATTTCGTTTTTCTTCCGTTCTATATACTCATTATTGCAGTGATATTAGTTTTATCTGGATATTTTATTATAAAAAAGATTGTTGTGAAGAGAAATAATAGAAAAAAGCACCATCAAGACTTACATAATAAAGAATAGTTATTGACAAGTCTTCTGAAGTGTGCCATGATGTTTATATCTGTAGTAATTCTATTTAAAATGAATTAAATATGTTGAAATTTTCCTATACAAAACTAATACTCCGAATGGTATTAGTTTCACTGGTAATCACATTCCTCATCGTAGTGCCTCCTTTATCAAACTATTTCATGATGCAAAATATCTTCGCCGGTACTCTGACCGAAGCAAGTCTGACCATTGGTGATTCTCGTGCATCGACATCAACAACGCACACATTTGAATTTACAACAGCCGCTACAGGAACTATTGCATCAATTGATTTTGAGTATTGTACCGCTTCTGTCGGAACCTGTACGGGTCCTACTGGACTGACACTTTCCACATCTGTCGGTTCTGTCTCAGGAATCGGAGCCGGAACTGCTAACGTTTCTTCCAATACCGTAACATACTCTGTCACTTCTCCTCAATCAATTTCCAGTGGTACGGCAATTAGTATTCCTTTTCAGAGTGTCACCAATCCCTCGACAAACGACACATCCTTTTTCATCAATATCACAACCAAAGACGGAACCAGTGCCACAATTGATACGGCGCAAGTTGCTGCCGCTGTACTCACAGATACCTCTATTACAGTAACAGCTTCCATCGGACCGACATTTACTTTTACTGTTGATCCTGTAGACCCGTCACTGGATGGTTCGGGAATCGGACTAGTTTCCGGGCAGGTAAATGGAACAACCCTTGATGTCACAACGACCGCAAACACGATCCCGTTTGGAACTCTGACAGATGAAGATCCGAATACAGCAGCCCATGATATCACGGTCGAAACAAACTCCGTAAACGGATATCAGGTAACAGTGAAATTTATTGACGGAGGTACCGGTGCACCTCTTGCAGACGGATCAAACAATATTGACAACTTCACAGGAACCAATGCGTCCCCGGCTTCATGGTCAACGGGAGCCCCAAATGGTAGCTCGGCCAATGTAAACACTGGATTCTTCGGTTACACAACTGAAGACTTCACTCTTGGGACAGGTACAACAAATCGTTTTGACAGCAATATGTGGGCAGGATTTTCCACAAGCCCGGAAGAACTGATTTACAATGCATCCGCACCTGCAGGTGGACAGGAATCAAAGAGAGTCGGATGGAGAGCCGAAGTTAATGAACTGCAACCTGCCGGTAACTACACAGGTACCGTTATTCTCGTTGCAACTCCTACTTATTAATAAATAAGAAAAAAAAGGAGTTATAATGCAATATGTCAAAAAAAACTTACCTTCTATCATTGGCCGGATTCATACTGTTTGCTCTAACTATACTCATCTTTAATATCGGCTCGAATTTTGCTCAGAATATAACCGCTGGACAATCAATAGAGATTTCTCCACCGTCTCAAGAACTTAATGTAGACCCGGGACAGACCGTAACAATAAAAGCGAAAGTACGAAATAAAGGAAATGCTCCATATACATTAGATACCCGAATCGAAGATTTTACGGCATCGGGAGAAGAAGGTCAGGTTGCACTCGTTGAAGAAGGTCCTTGGGCAATTTCAAGCTGGTCCAGAGTCGAACCTTCCCGTTTTACTCTTGAACCAAAATCTGAGCAGGAAGTAACAGTAACTGTAAATGTACCGCAACAGAATATCGGCGGTGGCAGATATGGAGCTATGGTCTTCTCGGTACAGGCAGGCAGTTCCCCAAACAGTGCCGGTGTCGCACAAGAGATTGCTTCACTTTTTTTGCTGAGAGTATCCGGCCCGGTTGATGAAAATATTAAGGTCGTCGAATTTACCGCACCGTCATTCGTAGAATTCGGCCCTGTTCCTCTTTCTCTACGTCTTCAAAATCCCGGCAATGTCCATGTGAAAACAACAGGAATCATTAGTATTATGAATGTGCTAGGGAAAAAGGTGGATGATATCGTAATTCCGCCAACCAATGTATTTCCCGGCGCTAAACGTGTCATTGATACCTCTTTCAATCAAAAATTTCTCATTGGACCCTATCAGGCAGTAGCAATTATCTATTATGGAAGTGATAATAAGAGTATTACCACATATACGCCATTTTTTGCATTTCCTGTAAAAATCGTTGCCGGATTAATAATCCTCATAGCATTGATCGTCGTCATCAAGAAATACCTCAATAAATCGAGACGCACACCTCATTCGAAATAATCATGAATATTCGTACACTCGCTCTGGTTATAGCCGCCTTTATTGTCGGATTTTATACGAATGCTATCCTGATGATCCGACCTCCTGAGGTTGTCCTTAGTCTCATCAGTACAGGAAAAAAAACACAGGACCTTGCCGAACAGAAGGTAGCTGACATCAACAATAATGATATAAAAGTCACCTTCAATGGCACAGAATTCAATCCTGCATTTATATCAGCTCCTATCGGTAAAAGAATAGAAATCACGAATACAAGCTCTGATACACTCATGCAACTGATATCTGATACAACAATTCTCAATACAGAACGGGGCTTTGGAGAATCAGAGCGATTCCGAGTGGTAATCATGGAAGAAGGAACATATACCGTATCAACAAAAGCCGCTCCTGGTGCAAAGCTTGAGATACAGGTCAGTCAATAAGCTCCCGTTGCAAACTGAGGCTTTAATTGTTACAATTTCATATCATTTTTCTGGGCCCGTAGCTCAATGGTAGAGCAGTAGCCTTTTAAGCTATTGGTTCCGAGTTCGAGTCTCGGCGGGCTCACACGATACTTCGTTCTTCCTTTTCATTACGACATGCTACCGTTATGCGATATCTTACGCAATAAAAAACAAAAAAACCGTTCGTGCTTCTTATGGAAAGAGCACTCTAGGGCTTGGTATAAATAAAATTAAAATTATTTATCAATAAACGGTTGGACGTAGGAAAACACACCATACTTCTACGTATCGGAAATCGATATCAATGAAAAATCAGCTATTGTCTCGATGTAATTTATACTATAAAGTTGAGGATTTTGCCCGGCACATAAATAACCTTCTTATACGTACCCTCCGGGACATATTTTTGGACGCGAGTATCTTTTAGGGCCTCAGATATAACTTTATCTCGATCAATATCAATTGGGACAGTAACTGATCCACGGACTTTTCCATTCACCTGAATCGGAATATCTACGTTGGTGATTTTTAATAACGATTCATCAACTTCCGGCCACAAAGCCCCATGTATAGACTCTTTCTCCTGAAGGACATTCCTCCAGATTTCTTCAGTCATATAAGGTGCAAATGGAGCAAGAATTTTCAGGAATTTTTTCAAATCATCTTTACTTAATGTTTCCTTATGTAAGTTGTAGGCTCTCTCCCATTCATTCAGGAATTCCATCATGGCTGCAACTGCAGTATTGAATTTTATCTCAGGAACATCTTTTGTAACCTTGGCTATGGTCTTATATAGCTTTATCTGTAAGTCGTTGTTTTCGGGCAAATTTTGGGTATCTCCGTTTGCATATAACTGGCCCAGTGACCAAACACGTTTGAGAAAACGATAGGAACCTTGCAGGGTACGGGTAGACCATGCAATTTCCTGAGAAAATGGAGCCATAAACATTTCATACAAACGTAAACTATCTGCCCCATACTCCGCAACGACATCATCAGGATTAATAACATTTCCCCATGATTTACTCATTTTTCTATTATCCTCTGCCAGTATCATGCCTACATTTCGCAATCTCATAAACGGTTCCTGTTTATTTACCAAACCAAGATCGTACATAGCATGCATCCAAAAGCGTGAATACAACAAATGAAGTACAGCATGTTCCGCTCCACCGACATACCAGTCTACCGGCATCCAGTTTTCAGATTCTTTGCCGATTTCTGATTTCCAATTATCAGTACTTGGATGTTGAACTAAATTTGAAGACTGAACTTCACTGCTTGCAAAATAGAGAAAATACCAGCATGAACCTGCCCAATTAGGCATGGTATCAGTCTCTCTCTTCGCATTGCTTCCGCAGTTTGGACAACTTGTATCAGTAAAGGAAGTAATTCCCGCAAGCGGTGATTCTCCGCTTTCCAGAGGCTCATAGCTCGGAACGTCCGGCAAATCTAAAGGCAAATTTGTTTCCGATAAAGGAAACCAGCCATACATTGATTCCTCAATTTCTGCTTTCCATGTTTTGGTTTTCTTCTCAATTCCCTGATTTCGAAATTCCAGACCTTTCTCCTTCTGCGAAATTCCAGATATTTTTTTTTCGGCACAACTCTCACAATAGACCATTGGAATAGGCTCACCCCAATATCTCTGTCTCGAAAAAATCCAATCTCTCAGGTGATAACTAACAATCCGTTTACCCCAGTTTTTTTCCTCCAGATAGCTCATGATTTGTTCTTTGGCTTTATGAGTATCCAGTCCATTTAAGAAATCTGAGTTTATGGTAATTCCTTCATCTTCATAAACTTGAGAGGCTTTTTTTATTGGCGATGAGTCCCCATCATTGCTAACAACCACTCTAACAATTGGCAGATTGAACTCCTGCGCAAATTCGAAGTCTCGACGATCATGCGCAGGTACACCGACTACAGCTCCGGTACCAAAATCTTTTAAAACAAAGTCTGAAATCCACACTGGAATCTTCTTATTATTTAGTCTATTGACCGCATAGAATCCGGTGAATACCCCCGTTTTTTTGCGTCCCTCTGAAATTCGCTCAAGCTCAGTTTTTGCCTTTGTTTGAGCCACATAGTCATTTATTTCTTTCAAATTTTTGGGTGTGACTGTCGTACTTGTTACTTTCCCTTTTTGTATTTTTTCAATGAGTGGATGCTCCGGTGCCAAGACGATAAAGGTAGCACCATAATTCGTATCAGGGCGCGTTGTGAAGCAACTTATGCTTTCGGTAGTCCCTTCAATAGGATATGTGATGGTAATGCCTTCTTTACGGCCGATCCAATTGCGCTGCATCTCCAATATCCCCTTTGGCCACTCGAGCCCCTCCAGACTATCTACCAATTCATCTGCATATTTGGTAATTCTGAATATCCACTGAGGAAGATCTTTTTTGGTAATCTGATTTCCGCAACGTTCATGTGTTCCATCAGGCAATACCTCCTCTTCAGCAAGCCCTGTTTTACATGTCGGACAATAATTAATGGGAGTGTTTTTTTTATACAGCAGTCCCATTCGGAAAAATTGAATAAATAGCCATTGAGTCCATTTAAAATAAGTTGGATCAGTTGTTGCAAATTCGCGATCCCAGTCATAAGAGAATCCCAACATTTTCATCTGTCTTCTGAAGTTGGCGATATTTTGAGGTACGAGTGTTTTGGGGTTTGTTTTCGCCTTTATCGCAGCATTCTCTGCAGGCAATCCAAAGGCATCCCATCCCATCGGATGAAGTACATCATACCCTTGCATGCGATAATAACGGGATAATATATCAGTTGCCGTATATCCACGTGGATGGCCGACATGAAGTCCTGCTCCTGATGGATACGGGAACATATCCAGCACATATTTTTTCCCCTTACTACTCGTCCTGGCAGCTTTGTAGGTTTTATTCTTTTCCCACTCATTCTGCCAATGTTTTTCAAAAGTTTGCGGCTGGTATTTTTTTGTCATAGTAATATATGTTCGTTATTATACGTTAGTAATAAAAGTATCTCAAGCCTTCACCCTGCCCGATTATTCTACCATTTTTGGCTTTAGAGAGGAAATAATTTTTCTGATGAAAGATCTGCTTACTCATGTATCAGCGAACACAAGTAACAAGTGTCAGGATTCTCGACTAATAAAGTATGTGCGCTCTTGAGCTTTAAAATTGATAAATCTCAAAGTAATTCCTACTGTAACAGTCTCCTGTATCTATCAATTGATCGGTGATATAATAAGATTGGTACGACAATCCTAAACAAATTAAAGATTCAATATGCAACAGTACTCACATGTATGTCTTGGCGGCACCTTCGATCATTTACATGCAGGCCATCAACGTATTCTTGATTTTGCTTTCCATGTCGGTGAACACGTATCTATAGGGATATCTACTGATGGATTTGTGCATCATAAAAAGCTTTCAAACGTACTACAGTCATTTGATATTCGAGAAGAAGCTGTCAGAGAATATATATATCAAAACAGCTGGGGTGACCGTCTCTCCATATTTCCTCTCGATGATATATATGGAATAGCACATACTGACAGCACAATACAGGCAATTATTGTTACTCGAGAAACAAGATCTAATGCTGTTAAGATAAATAATAAGAGAAAAGCAAATCGCTTACCTCCTCTTGAGATTGTAACCGTTCCTTTTTTTAAAGGAAAAGATCATAAAATTGTACGGTCTGAAAGGATACGCAAAGGTGCTATCAATAGAATTGGTGATCCATACATGCAGCTATTTACCACGAAACGGCAGTTGACTCTCCCTCCCCGGCTTCGGGAATTGTTACGTCAGCCACTGGGTATTATCATCGAGGGAGATGAACGGTTTGCCGCATTCACAGCTGAAAAAGCAATAAAATCAATTCTGGTTCGAAAACCGATATTCACGATACTTGTCGGAGATATTGTAACGAAATCATTGACCGATGCCGGATTCAAGGCAGATATTATGGTGATCGATAACAGATCAAGAAGGCAGGATATCTCGTCATCTAAAAAAAAGAGCAAAAATGCCTTATCTAATCCACCAGGAACAATAAAATCTGATGTTGTAAAAGTCTTATCTGACCTTATCCATAGCGGTGAATCTCATCCTCAATCAGCCACTCTCACTATTCGAGGTGAGGAAGATCTCCTTGCACTGCCAGCCATACTGCTTGCACCTCTGGGTTCATTAGTCGTATACGGTCAAGCCGGTATGGGAATTATCATAACACCGGTAACTGAACAAAAAAAAGAACAGATCGCTGGAATTATCAGACAGTTTGAATAATTAAGTCTAACGGCTTCTCCATCTACAATATTTATGACCAGACATACCCCTAGGGGGTACCCCTATATTACTTCATATTCGAAACATCATATTTCAATTGATGTTGTCCGATTAATAATTATCATCAGCTAGATACTGGTTACTTCATAATGTATACTATCTTTCATGACACTTGAAGAACGAATAAAACTAATACAGGAAGTCGGAGAAGAAATTATTACAGACGAAGACTTGAAAGTACTTCTTCAAAAAGATAATCAGATTATTGCATATGACGGGTTTGAACCTTCGGGGCAAATACATATTGCTCAAGGAATTCTTCGTACGATAAATGTAAACAAAATGACCAAAGCCGGCATCAAGTTCAAAATGCTTGTAGCTGACTGGCATGCGTATGCAAATAATAAAATGAACGGTGATCTTGAGCGAATTCAAATTGTCGGAAAGTATTTTATTGAAGTATGGAAAGCCTGTGGAATGGATCTCTCTCATGTTGAGTTCGTTTGGGCTTCTGACTTGGTAAAAGATCCCGATTACTGGAAACTCGTATTGCAGATTTCCAAAACTAATTCTCTTAAACGCTTTATACGTACCGCTGAGATTATGGGTCGTGATGAATCTATGGACTTGACTGCTGCACAAATAATTTATCCTTGTATGCAGACCGCTGATATTTTTATCTTGGGAGCAACAATTACCCAGCTGGGGATGGATCAACGGAAAGTAAATATGCTTGCCCGTGAAATCGGACCACAACTCGGATTTTGGAAACCGGTCGTCGTAAGCCATCATATGCTTATGGGACTTTCTCAGCCTCCAGCTGATTCAAATCAGGATAAAACCTCACGAACCATTGCAATCAAAATGTCCAAGTCGCATCCTGATTCCGCCATATATATGACTGATACCACGCAAGACATTAAAAGAAAGATTATGAAAGCATGGGCTCCCGAAGGTATCACGAAAGAAAATCCGGTTTTAGAATATTGTAAATATATTCTTTTTGAACGATTTAATGAGATAAAAATTGAACGTCCGGATAAATTTGGCGGTAGTGTAGTCTACAAATCATATAAGGAACTTGAACATGATTATGAGAATAAACAGCTTCATCCGCTTGATCTTAAAAATGCAGTCATTCATTTGTTGGACCAACTCCTCGATCCTGTACGAACACATTTTGAAGAAAACAAAGAAGCTAAGGATTTATTGAAACAGGTTCAAAGTTTCCAGGTAACTCGATAATATTTTCTTCTGGACAGTAATTCTCCAACATTGCCGAAATTGTGCTCTCTGACAAATCAGGATGTCTCATGACAAATTCCCGATTCAATAAAAAGTCATTCTGTACTGATTGTGGCAATTCTGAAAAACACGCAGGCTGAGGATATAGCTCCTCCGGATTTACTGCTGGTTCTTTGTGCAGATATACATATGCTGAAAGCGATAGGCCGATAATACCCAACATGAATATATTGGCTGTTCGTACTTCAGATATATTTTTTGAATCTCCCGATTCCTGATATGTAAGTGCCATACAATAGTACAATAATACTATTAGTAACAAACCCTATCCTGAATTGGTTTCTCCCAAATGGGTTGCCCATCAAGACCTTTGGGTCCTTCATTATACTGAAGACCGGGTGCCGAACCTGCTGCCCCTTCATACTCGAAACTTCCATCATTGTTGTGATCTACCCTCACATGCCGATAATTATCATTTCCTACGATATTCAAGACGGTAGCATTGGGATAAGACAATACACATACCTCGGGATCTCGACCTCTCTGAGGTGCTGAAACGGAATTAGTTGTAGACCCTACTTCTCCGCCGCAGGCAGATGAAATAAGAGCGAATGCAACCATAGAAAGGTTTAATCCGATACCTCTCTTTATTTTTTCCAATCGATTTACTCGCGAAAAATCATTACTATTACGTGCAATTTCTGTATTCATATTGGGTTAATAATATGTAACGAATATGTATTATAACATATATTATAGGATATTTCATCTTCTTACCATCTTTTGTCGTCAAACCTCCAGCCTATGCTATACTAGACTCATATGTCACTAGATCAACTTCAAGAACTAACCAAACTTATTCGTTATGATATTGTTACTTCTACCACCACGGCCGGATCAGGCCATCCTACGACTTCATTATCCGCTGTAGAACTCATGACTGTTCTTTGGTTTGATTCGTATTTACATTATGATTTTGAAAATCCTTCTTATATCTTTAACGACCGTATGATTTTTTCAAAGGGACACGCCTCTCCTCTACTTTATTCTCTGTATCAAGCTGCCGGAATAATTACGTCTGAGGAATTATTGACATTACGTAAATTTACATCTCGCCTTGAAGGACATCCGACTACAGAACTTCCGTGGGTTGATGTGGCTACCGGTTCTTTGGGCCAGGGACTCTCAGTTGGAGTGGGGATGGCTCTGGGAATCAAATATCAACTACAGAAGCAAAAGAAGAAGCTAAAAAGAGAACCTACTGTATGGGTATTGATGGGAGATTCAGAATTTACCGAGGGACAGATTTATGAAGCTCTCCAGCTCGGTTCTCACTATAAATTAAACAATCTGGTCGGAATTCTCGATGTCAACCGACTTGGGCAAAGAGGAGCGACTATGCTTGAATGGGATTTGAATACCTATAAAAACCGTATTGAATCGTTCGGATGGAAAACTATCGTAGTAGAAAAAGGGAATGATCTTATATCGGTACAAAAAGCATATGCTCAACTTTCTCCGGACTCAACACAACCGACAATGATTATCGCAAAAACAAAAAAGGGTGCCGGTATTACCTCTGTTGAGGATAAAGACGGATGGCATGGCAAAGCTCTGACGGATGACATGCTGAATGAAGCAATCACAGAAATTGGGGACTTTAATAAAGAAATAACAGGAAAAGTCGCTCAGCCGGAACAAGTTACTATCGAAAGGAGTGAAATACCGATGGATCTCACCAAGCCAGAAAAGCTTGAAGAAATCCTTCGCCCCGCTCAGAATAACAAACTAGCAACCCGGGAAGCTTACGGCGAAGCATTGAAGCTGATTGCACAGGATGAAAGTGTCGTAGTACTTGATGCCGAAACATCCAACTCTACCTATGCAGAGAAAATGAAAGAAATCGCTCCCGACCGTTTCTACGAGATGTATATTGCTGAACAAAATATGATTTCCGTTGCTCTTGGCATGTCAAAAATAGGGCTGCGTCCTTTTGCTTCGAGTTTTGCAGCATTTCTTTCACGAGCATATGACCAAACTAGAATGGCACAATATTCTGATCCAAATTTAAAAATTGTCGGCTCTCACTCAGGCGTATCAATTGGAGAAGACGGCTCATCCCAGATGGCGCTGGAAGATATCGCAATGATGCGTGCGCTTCTTCACAGTGTGGTCTTATATCCGTCCGATCCTGTTTCGACCGTTAAAATTACTGATGAGATAAATAAACTCCAAGGCCTCTCCTACCTCCGTCTGACAAGAGCAAAAACAGAGACGATATATTCTACAGACGAACAATTTCCAATCGGAGGTTCAAAAATTGTATATCAATCTGATACGGATATAGCTGTCATCGTAGCTGCTGGAATCACCCTTCATGAATCCGTGAAAGCCAAAAACCAACTACAAGAAGAAAACATCAGCATTGCTGTTATAGATGCTTACAGTATCAAACCACTCGACGCGAAGACTATTCGTTCACATGCCCAAAGGACCGGCCATGTCATTGTAGTTGAAGATCACTATCCGGATGGCGGCCTGGGCGATGCAGTCAGAAAAGAATTAGATGGATTGAACATCAAGATTACGCATCTTGCAGTTTCGAAAACACCCCGATCAGGTACACCCGAAGAACTGTTGGCCTACGAAGGTATAGATGCTGACGCGATCGTACAGGCAGTCAAACAAGGTTAATTAGAGCAAACTAATTGACAATCCACCAAGAAAACTGACTATCCTGGTCTACGACTTTATCCATTTTTAGGACAAATGATTCTCCTTTTTTACGGCTCTCTACCCAATAACGGGTAGCAGGAGTATAGTCAGAAGTAAAAGTCACATATATAAGCGAGCCTTCATTGACGCTCTCCGTATTAATAATAATCTCATCCTTTCCGGACGGAATAATTGCTTCCCCTGCTGACGCCGTGACTTCATTTTCAGTATTCACAATAAACTTCTGCGCGGCAACCTGACCTCCTACATGAACATCACCTTCTGTAGTAACCCGCACTAAGCCTCCCATAATTTCTACTTCTGACATCTTGTCAGACTGGAGCTTCAAAGGTTCTCCAAGAGAATTAATACTAGCCTCAACTCCATCAACCGTAATAAGACCTGCGACTATATCACCTACAATGCCCACATCATATAGATTTGTTTTTCCGGTTACTGTCAGGTCAGAGAGAGTTGAGTTCACTCCATCCAGGTTTGCGGATATCGAAGCAGTCAAAAGATCTGTTTTCAATCCGATTACTTCCTGTTCGAGTCTTTTTAATTCGCCTGAAATTGATGCGTAAAATGGATCTGTCTCAACCTTTTCAGAACCTATTGTATCAACCTTCTCCTGTATCTGTTCCATCTCATTTTTGAGGCTCTCTACCGTATTCTTCACGTTGGAAATTTCACTTGTTAACTCATACTCAACTTTATGCTGTAAGGCAATAAATTCCGAATTTCCTTCTTTTATGATATCGATTTTTTCGAATTCGCTTGACGGAAGTTCATTGTTTTGGGTTAGTTTCATTTCTACCGTGCCTTCCGTATCCAAAGAAACTTGAGCTTCTTTTAATGCATGTATGGACTTTTGCTGTTCTTTTACAACTTCTAAAAGATATACTGCCATACGATCATATTTAATACCATCGGGCTGACCGGCTGTGTCATATACCACGAGATCCTTGAGGCCTGCGGCATCCACATCTTCAGCAATATATCCGATCGTATGCATCCCCGTTCCTTTAAAATCATACGAAACCGGTTTTAAATCAAGAATTTTGGCGAAGTCAGTAGTAAATGATTCAATATTTGTTTTATATTTTCTCGCAGAGCCATCTTTCCAGACATTTCCGCTTGAGTCGATTACCAAAGGAGTTCCGGTACCTGTCTGAATATTGCCAATGGCAAACTCTGATCCTGGAGCAGTCGTTCCGATACCAACCTGACCTGACGAATCTACATATAAGCCGGAGGATCCGCCTGCACTGCCTCTCAACCATGCTGTTCTACCAACATCGAATCCGGCTTCAGGAGCAGTAGTACCAATACCGACATCTCCAGCTCCTGTTATTGCAAATCTGCTTGTATTCCCTTCTCTCACATTGAAAATCCAGCTGTCGTCAGCGACAGAATTCGGATTAATAAGGAAAAAATTTGATCCGCCACTGAATGTTCCGCCGACTCCATTTCCAAAATCGATCACGTCGGTATTTGTAGCACTCTGTGAAGAACGGAAAGCCAAATTCCCGCGTGAACCATAAATCCTCAAAATAGCATCTTCATTTGTGGATCCTATTCTCAGCCAATCATCACTTGCCGAAGTACTTGTAGAATAGACATGTAGAAAGGCAGTAGGGCTCGTTGTGCCTATACCGACATTCCCATCTGAATTGACATACAGCGAAGGATTTGTTGCCGGATTACTTCCCCCTATCCCGACATTTCCGGTTGTATCAATATACATTCTGGTCGTACCGTCTGTTTCTAATGCCAGTCCGTAAGCGTCATTTGTACCCAAGACTGCATCTGAAGTAAAACTGTTGCCTCCTTGTTTAAAATACGAGTTATCAAAAACGGTACTGAGCGGCAGCCAGCTCGTACCTGTTTCCGTACTGGTTAGGATATTGCCGGTTGCTCCGGAAATGCCTACACTATCAATAAAAGCACCATCTACCTGTAAATTTCCGCTCAATCTCCCTGTCCCTGCGACATCCAGATTATAAGATGGATTAGTTTTCCCAATTCCCAAATAACTGTTTATTGTTACTGCATCAGTATCAAAGTTCCCATAAATAAGCGGAGTTGTCGAATTACTGTTTTCAATATATAGTCGGTTGTTGTTGTGGTCAAAATAACCGGCTCGATACCCTATCATGATATTTCCGGTTTTACTGTGAATAGAACTACCGAATCCTGCCTGATAACCGATAATTACATTGTTGGCTCCGCTCTGATTATTGTAATTCGCACCTCCGCCGATTATCGTGTTTCCTCCTCCTGCAGTAGTCTGAAAAGAAGCATCTGCACCAAGAATCGTATTATTCACGGCCGTACTTAAAGATGCTCCTGCTGCACGCCCCATTACCGTATTATTATTACCGGTCGTAATGGCATAACCGGCAAGTTGTCCGACAATCGTATTGTGATATCCTGTGCTGTTGAATCTACCCACATCCATACCGAGGAATGTATTATTTCTCCCTTCTGAACCAGTTGTGTACGTCAGTGATCCTCCTCCATTTCCGAGTACAAGAGATCCGGTAAAAGTAGACTGACTCGGAAGATATACAACTTGTGTAGAATTGATTCCGATCCTCCCTGCGACATCCAACTGGTGGGTAGGATTTGATGTCCCTATTCCGACTCTCCCGCTCCCGTCAATAATAAACGGGGTGAGATCAGAATCAGCATCATTCACCCGGAAAGAAGGTCCTGATCCTGTGTTTGTCAATGTCAACGGCGTATTCGTTGAACTTGTTATCTGCAATACATCATCAGTATTGACAGGTGACAAAATACCGCTCGTTCGCGCCCAGTAATTGATTCCGAGAGAGGCAGGAGATATCCAATCAAATTTTTCAGTAGTACTGTTGTAGATAAGTGAGTAACCATTCTGAGCCGGCGTTCCTCCGGTATCAATATCTAACGGGAGTATCGTACCATCGGTTATCTCGCCTGTTTCGATTGACTGACCAAGCAGAGAGACATTGGATGAAAGTGCTCCATCATCCACCGAACCATCAGCTGATATTGTTAAGGCATCTGAGATGTATTGATCTTCAATTTCTGACCCGTTCCACGTGCCGCTTGTAATCGTTCCGACTGTTGTTATAGAGAGTTGTCCTGGATAGGTATCAGAAATTTTTAACCCGCTTGCCGATTTAGAGAGAGAATCCCCGTCTAATTCCAATCTGAACTCGTTTCCGAATAATTCTATTCCCTCTCCATCCGTTGTATACGTAATTCCTCCCCCGGCAGTAAGATCAATCCATCCGAGCGACGTATACAAGTATAATTTTTCGTCTGTATCATTGAAATAGACCCGTCCCATATCTGCACTCGGTGTTGTCGTACCGACAAAAAGCATATCCCGCACAGTGGATGGTCCGGCAACCGTCAGAGATTCAAGCGTCCCCACACCTGTCACCAACGGATACGTGCCGCTAACAATAGAAGACGGTACTGTCCCGATATACGATAACGTGTTCAGATTCAAAGTACCGGAAGTAAGAGTCCCGACTCCTGAAATATTATAGTAATCGCCAGTAACGATTTCCGGCGGGACATAACCGATATATGATAATGCTTCAAGTGCAAGAGTACCTGAACTCAATATCCCTGTATTATCATCATCAAAAATAAATGCTTCAATATCACTCTCTGTCAGCCTTTGGATATCAGGTTCAGGAATTTCAGCGCTCAGTGTGATCGTATTGCCTGAGGTACTAATACGGATATTGTCACTCTGGAGGTCAATATCTCCTGTCAAACCTTCAAATGTAAGCACACCCGTATTTGTTATGGTAGGTGATTGCGGGTCGCCGCTCAGCTCGATACCGTCTCCAGCCGTCAGATTGTACAGGATATTGGGAGCGGTTATATCCTGTTCAAAGATAACCGGAGCACTAAAAAGTGTCGGCAAGTTTATTTCAAGAGTTGCATCAGTCAACAAATCGGGCTCTGATAAGAATGTGGGATTGGGAAGGGTTCTTGTTTCAATTGTACGGGTTGTTGCCGATGAATCCCCCTCCGGTGAAATCAATTGCGTCAGAAGGATGATGGGTGATTCTGCCCGTGAATAGTATGTAAAGGCAAAGAGGGATAATACAGCAAACACTGCAATGACAACTACAGCAATAATGAATTTCCTAATTTTATTCATACCCTCTACATTTTCATTATTGCAGAATTCTGTATCCGTTGCAATATATATACATTAAGAGAAATATAATTTCGTTGAATATTTTGAAACAATACTTGTATGGTAGGTTGTTTTATTAATATAAAACAAAACGACTATATCTTAACTTAATCATAGAAAATTTTGTGAATAGCTATACATATGAAATTTTTTATACTAGAATGAATTTATGCGTCTTTTTAGGATAAATTTAAAAAAATTACGTCAGTACTTTTTAATTTCTACCTTTATACTAGGTCTGTTTTTCTATTTATATACGAACGTTAATGATGTATTTGCGCAAAATACTTCTTTTGGTTTCAGTACCCGCGTACCAATATCAGGAGAATCTGTCCTAGACGGATACATCGTAGCTTCATCGGAAGAAGGTTATGTTATTACAACCGAAGCTTACCAAAAAGATATGATTGGTGTTGTCACAGAAAAGCCTGCCATTGAGCTGAATACAGGTGAAGCTGAAGGGACCTATCCCCTTGCAACAAATGGCGAAGCTTATGTATGGGTTTCTCTTGCAAATGGGCCGATCAAAAAAGGAGACTTTATAACATCATCACCATGGGAAGGTGTAGGTATGAAGGCAACAGGTCCAGGTCCTATCCTTGGGACAGCTGCTGAAGACATAGATGCAGATGAGACAAATAGCAATGAACAAGTAATCAGCAAAATCCGTGTAGCTGTCCGACCAACCAACAACAATAATCCGGCAACAGATTCTCAGTCAGGGGGATCTTCGGGGGCAGCAAATTTTTTTACAACTGCCTCTCTAATCCGGTTTGGAACAGGGGCTGCCATAATTCTTCTTACAATTTTTATGAGTTTGAGTTACTTCGGCAGACTTTCACTCTCGGGTGTAGAGGCACTGGGACGTAATCCTCTCGCATTCAAAAAAATCCAGTTTGGAATAACTATGAATGTGGTTATCGGATTTATCGTTGCATTAGTTGGAATTATTGCAGCTTTGTATATAATGAAATAAGACCCTTTATTAATTATCTGTCATTCTATGAATTTATCAACAGACGCATTATTACCTATACTTATATGGCTCCCTATGATGAGCCTTTTTCTCAATTTTGTTTTAGCTGCTTTTCTGATCATAACTATTCAAAAAGGAAAACTGAAACCAAAAGAGCAGCAGGAAATCGAGGATCAGATGATCCAATTGATCAAGCAAGCTGAACTCCGCTCTACCGAAATTATCGAGAAAGCAACAAAAAAAGCAAAAGAAATTGTTTCCGAAGCTTCTGCCACCAAGCACGTCGTTGAGTCTCAGCTCAATAAATTAGTTGAAGATACAACTGATAGCGCACAAAACCAGCTTGATATCCAAAAAGGTGCGATCGTAGAAAAATTTAAAGAGACATACGGACGTTTGGTTGAACAATACGAAGGCGAGACACAGGTATTATTTGCCAATCTCCAACATGAGGCGCGGGAGCAGCAAACAAACTTCCGTAACAATCTGCAGAAGGAAACGTTGTCTATACTTTCCCAAATGAAGGAAAATTCCATGAAACAAATCGAAGATGTGAGTAAAGAAATTAATGAATACCGAGAACAAATGTTTAAGAAGATTGATGAACAGGCTGAAACACTTATCAAACAATATGTATCGGATTATTTCAGTACCGATGTTTCTAAGGATAATCAGGCGAATATCCTTTTTAAAGCTTTAGACAAATTTAAAAAGAATCATTCACGTTCGTCCTAATTATGAACGACAATTACCAATATGAAGGTCTGTTTGATCTTATATTCACATCAGAACAGCGTAATGCATGCGTAAATGCATTGCAGCATGCGATTGATGCGAGTTATGACACAAAAAAAGATATTATGACTGTACTGGATGAGTTTCTTCCTTACAATATTACAAACGCAATTTTAGAATTGGCCGAAGATCACAATATAAAACTGCGTGACGGAGCATCCGCTACCAATTTCCTCACGGTACTTATTGATATGCTGAAAAATGCTCCCACAGTAGATATTACTCTCGCTTTTTACCCCACATACGCACAACTGAAAGAGATCATTACCTGGTGGCGTAAAGAAATTGAACCGCATATCATACTGAATCTCAAAGTTGATCAGAATCTGCTTGCAGGTGCAGTAATTGGCTTCAATGGTGAAATTACCAATTTAAGCTTGCAGGATAGTCTCAATACGTTTCTCAAAAAGACCTAATTATTATGGACATTTTTCAACAGTATCTCAAACAAACCGGCGTATACGGAAAGGTGAAAGAAATGAGACATCCCTTGGTGACCATTGAAGGACTTCCGGAAGTACATCCAAATGAAACAATAATTTTTGAAAATGGTCAACTCGGACAGATACTTGATATTGAAGAAAGTCAGGTACATGCGCTTCTCTTTTCCAATATTCCCCTTGAAATACATACGCAAGTAACACGTACCACCGAACCTATTAGCATAGGCGTCAGTGCTGAGTTATTGGGAGGAATAATCAATCCACTTGGAGCTGTTCTCGGCAATACTGAGAGCTCCATAACTGCTCAAGAAAAACGTCCGCTTTTTACACCTGCACCGGGAATCGAAGCGCGAAATAAAATCAATCAACCGTTTTTAACCGGTGTTCTGAAAATTGATCTTCTTCTGCCTCTGGGAAAAGGTCAGAGAGAACTTATCCTCGGTGACGTAAAAACCGGAAAAACATCACTCGTTCTTTCTGCCCTTACCACTCAGATTCAACAACAGGATACAATCACCATATATGCTGCGATCGGAAAACGAAAAAGTGAAATTAATCAATTATCTCACTATCTCAAAGAAAACAACCTTGCTCAACAAACAGTAATCGTAGCTTCATCCGCTTCAGACAGCCCAAGTATTATTTATCTCACTCCCTATACTGCGATGACCATTGCAGAATATTTCAAGGATCAAGGGAAAGATGTGGTACTCATCCTTGATGATCTTTCTACTCATGCCCAGAGTTATCGGGAAATTTCCCTATTGAGTCGAAGATTTCCCGGACGTGAATCTTATCCGGGAGATATTTTTTATGCACATGCCAGTCTCTTAGAGCGGGCCGGTAATTTTAAACATCCTAAAAAAGACTCTGTCGCCATTACTTGTCTCCCTATTGCTTCAACTGTAGAAGGAGATATCACGGGATATATCTCGACGAATCTTATGGGTATGACTGACGGTCATATCTTGTTTGATGTTGACATCTATAACAAAGGACAACGACCGGCTATTAACATTCCCCTTTCCGTAACGCGTGTCGGACGTCAGACACAAAATGATTTTCTACGTTCAATTAATGTCGAAATTTTATCAACTTTATCTCAATTCACAAAGATTCAGAATATTGCCCATCTGGGAAGCGAACTATCTGCCGAATCGAAACGTACGCTTGAAAAAGGTAAAGCTCTCAATATCATTCTCCAGCAAGAAAAAAATATTATTCCACGGGATGTCCAGGTTGTATTGTTCGGATTGGTTTGGCTTGGTGTAACAAATTTTTCCTCCGAGGAGGAGTATCAAGAGCTGCTGACAAACCTCATTGATTTATACTCAAAGCCTGAAATTCAGAAAAAAATCAGAAACATGATGGAGGCGACATCTATTTCAAAATTTCTCATCACTCTTAAGGAAACGCAAGAGATCATGAATCTATGCAAAGTAAAAACAACGTAGTAGAAGAACAAAATTTTCTCGGCACTCTCCGAACTATTGCGACTGCATATCAGGAGATTTCCGTCATGAAGATGAAGGAAACGCGCAGTACGATTGAACAAGCGAGAAGCTTTGTACACCAGCTAAAAGAGATATTTGAATCATTACGTTTCTCCTACCCTATCATCAAAAAACGTGCTGATCAGCTGAAAACGAAAGACGTAGCTAAAGTTCTCATTACTGCTAATTCACGGTTTCACGGTGACATTCTGCGCAAAATTTTTAATACCTTTATCAAAGATAAAGATCTAAAAGGTGATATATTTGTAGTAGGAAGAATCGGTAAAGATTTTATTCAAGAATACAATGAAAATCTAGAATATCAATTCTTTGAAATTCCGGATAATAATATAAAGGTAAATGATCTAAAACCATTGCTTTATGAACTCATACAATATAAAACGATACATGTGTATTATGCTCAGTTCAAGACAGTTATTGAACAGGATATTATTTCCACTGAAATTCCAAGCATCTATACGCTATTGGAAGATGAAGAAAAAAATGAGCAGCAATCAAAAAATAAAGGCAACATCCCCATGTATCTTTTTGAACCATCGGGTGAGGAAATCGCTGAATTTTTGAATGACAATGTGACTGTATCACTCATGCGACAGACACTGTATGAGACGCAGCTTGCACGATATGCAGCCCGTATCAAAGCCATGGATGCTCTACTAAGTAATATTGAGGATGAAATGAAATACCTCAAAAGAGAAAAATTGAAAATTCAACGGTATATAAACAATAAAAAACAGTTAGAACGATTATCAGGAATTTATTTATGGGGGAAGTAATATGAAACAGAAAGGAACTATTCTCAGTATCAAAGGCCAAATTGTAGAAGTCGCATTTCTTGATGAACCGCCTCAAAGACATGATCTATATGTAATGGAAAATGACACTTCAGCAGTACTTGAAGTATATACATCCGCTTCTGCTACGTCCGTGTATTGTCTGGCGCTCATGCCGACCGAACATCTCTACAAAGGAGCAACAGTTATCAATACGAAACAAACGCTTGCTATTCCCATCGGTCAACAAGTATTGGGACGGGCAATGAATGTCTTTGGCGAACCGATCGATGGTAAGGAAGCATTTAATTTCGATGAACACTTCTCTATTTTTGCAGATCAAACAGCCGTTACAGATGTCGCAGTCCCCAAAGAAATTCTGGAAACCGGAATAAAGATCGTCGATTTTTTTACTCCGCTGCTTCGGGGAGGAAAAATCGGTCTTTTCGGCGGTGCCGGTGTGGGAAAAACGGTACTCCTTACGGAGATCATCCACAATATCGGATCACGGGAAAAGGGTTCTCACGTATCCGTATTCTCCGGTATCGGTGAACGAAGCCGCGAAGGACAGGAACTCCTCGAGTCTCTGGAGCAAACTGGCGTCTTGCCTTCGGTGACACTCGTTTATGGAGAGATGAGCCGCAACCCGGCTATCCGTTTCCGAACTGGTTTTGCCGGAACAGCGCTTGCTGAATATTTCCGGGATAAGGAAAAAAAGAATGTCCTCTTTTTTGTAGATAATATGTACCGATTTGCACAAGCAGGATACGAACTTGGTACTCTTATGAGCCAAATACCGTCTGAAGGAGGATATCCGCCCACATTGGCGTCCGACATGGCCGATATGCATGAACGACTCTACTCTACTTCTGAGAATGTAGTAACAACATTTGAAACCGTCTATGTCCCCGCAGATGATATTACGGATCCGGGAGTGCAGGCTGTATTGCCGTATCTTGATGCTCGTGTCGTCCTTTCCCGGTGGATTTACCAGGAAGGACGTTTTCCGGCTATAGATACTCTATCCTCCAATTCAAGCGCCTTAAATCCCGCACTAATCGGTGAAAGACACTATAAAACCTACCTCGCGACTCAAAGACTCTTAAAAGAATCCGTAAATCTGGAACGTATAGCTTCACTTATCGGAGAATCAGAGCTTTCTCAGGAGAATCAAACAGTCTTCAAACGGGCACAAATCATCAAAAATTATATGACGCAGCGGTTTGTAACGGCATCAGGGAAAAAGGAAGATACAAGTTCATATGTCCCGCTTGCCAATACCATAGAAGACGTCGAAGCTATTTTGGCAGGAAAATATGACCACATTCCTCCAGAAGCCTTTAGAAATATCCAAACCCTTGCTGATTTGGACCATCTTCAAAAACATGAGTCAGACGAAACAAAACACGCTTAATATAACAATTATCTCGCCTGAAGAAACGCTTTATAAAGGTAAAGCCGAAGCCGTGAGCTGTCATAATCCAAAAGGTTCATTTGACGTTCTTTATGAACACACCAATTTTATGTCTATGATCGATCAGAAGATCGTCGTAATAGAACCGAACGGAAACTCACGTGAATTCCCGATCGAACAAGCACTGATTCAGGTTAAAAATAATGACGTCACGATTCTGGTGAATATCCAGATTTCCAAAAAAGATTCATTCTTTCGTAATTTATTTAAACAAAAAGATAAAAATCTCACTACATCTTCTCTGCCACAAGAGTAACGTCTATGTTTTTTTCATTATTGATCACTTTTTTTATTGCCTAGTTACTGGTCATAAAAGCCTTCGTGACATGCGTAAACAAAATAAAATCTTCTTTGTTAAATTTAATTATACGAAAACATAATTCCAGAGAGTTTTTTTCCCAAGTGGTACGGAATATGGACGCGATATTTTGTTAGATAAAAATAAGGTTTGAGGCTTCCTAAATATAAAGAGAAGGATTTTATATCTGTTCAATTTATTTACTGCTCTTTTTTTTCAAATGTTCGTATGCCTCGATCATAATACGCAGAAAACCATCATTCAGCTCATGTGCTTCATGATATTCGATCCGTCGAAGATTGTGCGGATAATAGTGAAAAACTTCGTTGCGGCCGCGGCTCCACATATCCCAGATATTCTTGGCCATATCTTCGGTAGAACTTTGTCGAATTTGAGCGTAGATCGACCGTTCTTTTAAACGATGAATAAGGTGCGGAGACAAGTATTTCCCAAGTCTGAAATGATCGGAAATATAATCCAGATGTGAGATAAAACCGACATCAAGAAATAACTGTTTCAAGTACCCTTCATATGCCTTTGCATAGGGAAATACCAGAAATGAGTAATCTTTAAACCTTCTGTTTTCAATTGCCTTTGCTAAAAAATTGCCTTCTTTTATAAGGTCTTTTTGTGTCTCTGAGAGATAACTCCAAATGGGGTTGCTGACCATAAGCTCGTACATATATCTGTAGTATAGCGAGAAAATAGGAAGTATTTCAAACGAAAAGTTTAGCGTACGAGCGGGAGATCTTTCCATCTTGTTGTATATTTTGGTGAGACTTTTTTCCTTTTTTGATACCATCTCTTACTTACTCCTTCGCGTGCAAAGTGAATTATGCCGCTACCCATTTCCCTGTTCAACCGGTCTACCATGCTCATTAATTTATTCTTTTTCTTCATTTCCGGAAGTACTCCCCAGGGAAGTGTGTTCTCGAACATACCTTGTTGAATTGAATACCGATCATGCAAGCCGAACAAATATACAACGGCTTTTTTATACCGATAGCCTTCTTTATAAATTCTGTCAAGAATTGTAACAGCACTTGATATCAACTCAGGAGTATGTGCAGTTGGCTGAAGAAGTTTTAGGGATTGAGAGTTATAGTATTGTTTATGGTGTTTGCTATGAAAATTGGTGGTAATAGCTACACCGATATGCGCTGCTACTTCATTTTCTTCCCGCAATTTTTCTGCCGCTCTGGATGTAAAAGAAGCGACAGCCTCTCGCATCTCCTGCAATGAGGATACGGGTGAACCGAATGACTTTGAACTAATTATGGACTTTTTGGCAGGATATACTTCTTCAAACGGAACCGCTTCTATTCCCCGAAGTTCACGTACTGTTTTCAGTCCGGAAAAGGTGAGATGTTTCTTTACCCATTCATCTTCACACGCTGCAAGTTGTGCTGCAGTATAGATTCCGTGTTTGTTGAGAAAGAGGCTGAGTTTCCTTCCAATTCCCCATACATCTGCGACGGGAAGATTTACGAGCTCCTGCTGTTCTGAAGAAGCTGAGATACCATATAATCCTTCTGGATACTTTTTCGTTTCCCATCCTTTTTTTGCCATTTCATTTGCTGCTTTTGCAAGAGTTTTAGTAGAGGCAATACCGATTGAAACAGGAATTCCTATACATTTGAGGATAGTCTTCCTCAGCAACTCGGTATATGCGATAATTTGACGGAAACTACACCCGTCGTATTTTATAAAAGCTTCATCAATCGAGTAAATTTCAACTTCAGGAGCTGATTCTACAATTATTTTCATCACCCGCTGCGAGAGATCACCGTACAAAGAAAAATTTGCGGAAAAAACACGGACGTTATATTTTTTAAATAACTCTTCATATTGAAAAGCAGGAGCTCCCATAGGGATACCCAGTCTTTTAGCTTCATTTGATCGGGATATAACACATCCGTCGTTATTGGAGAGAACCACGACTGGACTTCTATTGAGATCAGGCCGGAACACCCGCTCACAGGAAACAAAAAAATTATTACAATCTACAACAGCGTACATAACCGAAATGATAGTAATTCTTTACTGCATAAACATACCGTTCTTGTATATTACTTTTTTCTCTCCGGAAGGCAAAGTGGCAGTTACGATGCGATCTGTAGTTGAAATAATATCTGTATGAATAGCACTGTCATTGAAGCCCATTTCTTCCCATTCGTTTTCTGTAAGTGTACTGGGGTCTCCGGTATAGCTGTCTTTGTAACCCATACCCAACGCAAGATGTGTATTTCCATACGGACCTCCCATATTTTCATCAAATAATGTTTCGGCCATAAAGTGCGAAATACGGCTTAAGCGCTTGTCGGTCAAGCTATACTCCCCGATTTTATCTGCTCCTTCAACAGCGATCATATCAGTAAGCAGTTTCTCATTTTCCTTTGCCCGTGCGGATGTTACGATGCCGTTTTTAAACTCCAGTTCAATCCCTGTAATGAGATTTCCGTACCGGTAGAGGGGTTGATTGAATGATATGTGCCCTTCCGTGCCACGCCAGTCAGGGGTAATAAACAATTCAAATGAAGGAATATTCCTTCCGCTTCCTCCCAGCCATTTTCTATTCTTTCCGAGTTTTACCTTCAAATCAATAGCTTCACCTTCTATGTGCAGTGATTCTATCTCCAAAGAATTCAGCCATGTTTGTGTTTTGTCTATCTGGCCGAATGTCTCTTTCCATTGCGATATCGGATTAGGCATATCCAAAAAACAGGCTTTAATAATCTGATTCCAATATTCTTCAAGTGATAATTTTGCCTCATCTGCCATCGCCTGCGTACCGAAAAGAGCCAGGGTCCAAGTCAATTTTCCTTCATTCTCTTTTTTATGGCGAGCATCCATATAGAACTTAAGTGATTTGTTTGCTGCCATAATTTTCTGGCTATCTATACCTTTCAATTCAAATTTATCGTCCGTAGAAATTAGACTAACAAAATGCGCAACTGTCTTTACTCGTTCTAAAAGATATTCTTTGGGCTGCCAGAGGATTTGATCCTCAGAAGCATGAGCAAAATACGAACGTGCATTCCCTTCCGGGATGTAATGAATCATAGGATAACCTCCGGCTTCAAGTACTGAGGTCTGGAGTGGAATAAGCATGGGTTTCGCACTTTCAGGGATTTGAAGCATCACAACATCTCCTTTTTGCACTCCTTTCCCGTCCCAGAGAGCAAATTTAATAAGAACATCCGCGTATTTTTTAAGCACTTCCTTTGAAGGTGTATACATGAAAAGAATCAATTAATAACTAATTATTTAGGCTTATGAATCACTGCCGTAACCACTCCCCATACTGAAAAGTCAGATTCCTCTGATATCTCAATCGGCTGATATTGATCATTTTCCGGATAGAGCAGCATTGTCTCTTTCATTTTTCTCAAACGCTTGACTGTTAATTCACCATCAAGTACGGCTATAATAATTGTCCCATCATGAGCATCTAGGCTTCGGTCAACAATTAACATATCTCCGTCAAAAATACCTGCACCTACCATTGAATCGCCACTTACCCTAACAAAAAAAGTAGCGGACGGATGTTTTATGAGATATTCATTCAAATCAAGTTGGGTATCAACAAAATCATCAGCAGGTGAAGGAAATCCTGCCTGAATACTGGTGCAAAAAAAAGGCAACTCAATTTTCGTGGTTTTTTGCGGCAAATATTTATTCACAACTTGCATAAGGGAGATATCAGTGTAACACAAAAAAATGTAAATTCAGATAATAAATTCTTTGACGTCATCGCCATTCTGTACACGTAAATGTACCGTTCCAATACATTCCCACATCCGGAGGAAGTACTCTATTTTGAGAACTAAACGTACCTTTAGAACAGGTTTTATTATCAAAAGTTATTGATCGTAGATACAAATTCTTATCTAAAGTGCCATCAAAATAATCATCCGGGAACGTAATTTCAACTTTCATGTTTGACACATTAAATTTTCCGGGCATAGTATAAGTAAAAGTGTGAAAGTCACTTTGGGTTGGCAAACTATTCGAAGGTCCCGAAACAATACCAAAATCATTCGAATATTTTGAAGAGGTCACCGTATCTGTAATACGCATCTGCATATGAGGACACGCACTCAAACCGGTGCCTGAAGGGGGGGCGGGATTCGTACATGTTGAGGCTGCGACTACTTTCAAAACAGACGGCGGGGGTGTCGGTGTTGCAATGATATTACACGGGACAGGATACAGTTCATCAAAAAAGAAAACTTTATCGGGATACGTCACACAGGTATATCCGGATTGCGAGCAGGTATATCCCGGAGAACAACCAGCACCCTTACAGTCACCGCAATATGCAAAATACGTTGACGTACCTTTTGTACAATGCTGTACTCCCATACAAAGAGCTATGGTCGGTGTGGGTGTCCTTGTCGGTGTTGGGGTACGAGTTGGGGTCGGTGTACGTGTAGGTGTGGGTGTCCGAGTAGGAGTGGGTGTATATGTGGGACGGGGCGTAAATGTCGGTGTAGGCGGTTTTGGAGTGGGTGTAATCGTCGGAGTTGGTGTGCGTGTAGGCGTAGGCGTGTTTGTTGGAGTAGGCGTATTGGTTGGGGTAAGTGTTGGAGTAGGCGTGTTTGTCGGTGTCGGAGTAGGCGTTCCTTCCAAGAATTGAGGAACACGAAGTACGGTATAACCTAACGTATTGACCACAAACACCGAACTTAACGTGAATGTAAGTCCCACAATCGCACCGTATACATATCGTTTTCCTCTCTGACATTGGTCTGGATTATTTTGACAGGTCATCATAAGGTATGCTCCGTAGATGATAGTGCCAAAAGAAAGGGTACCGACAGTAGGAAAAATCAGATTTTGCAGAAAAAAATTCAAAACACCACCCGGTGCACTAGGGTTGCGAAATGTATCTATTCCGGTAGAGATGCATCCGAGTTGTGAAAAATATTTTCCAGCTGCTGGAACGGGTGGTTTATTGTAATTCGGAGCGTTGGGATCTGTTTCGATTAACAAGGTTTTCTTATCTGTTGCCTGAGGTTTTGCTACCGCAATTGTGGGATAAATACAATTTACACACGCCTGCCAATTTTGTGGAGCCGATTTCCCTTGACAGTATCCACAGGCGTCACATTCTGCGTATCTGTTTTCTGCTTGTACTGAGATAGCAAAAAAACAAACACTTATAAATAGAAAAATAAGTTGAGCCCAATACTTCATACACTCAGTATAAAACAAAACAGAGCACCTAAAAAACCAAACGACAGGTATAATATATACATGGGTGATCGCATTGTCACATCAAAACAATTCAGAAGACTTGGTGAAATGATTGTTCCCTTTTTCACATGGATGATCATTCTTCTTCCTGTATGGCTATCGCCATTCCATCCAGCTATTGTGGCTTACTTTATTATTGCGTTTGACCTGTATTTCTTATTCAAATCTCTCACGACCGCATATTATGCTTCATTATCCTATGCTCTTATCAATACCTTTCAGGATTTTGCGTTTGACAAAGCTCTCCAAACCATCCCTGAGGCCTCAGATCTGCAGCATTTCATAATTATTCCCAACTACAAAGAGCCTCTGTATAAAGTCAATGAAACAATCAAGGCAATAAGTAAGAATAATTACCCGTATAAAAATCTGCACCTCGTATTGGCATTTGAAAAAAGAGAAAAAGAAGCTCCGGAAAAAGCTCAAAAAATAATCAACCAATGGAAAAGCGAATTCAAAGATATTATTTCCGTTTATCATGTCCTTGCGGAACATGAAGTACCGGGAAAAGCAAGTAATCAGACGTATGCTGCACGCGAAGTAGAAGAATATTGTCATCAAAACGGATATGATTTTAAACAATGCATTATCACCATATGCGATGCGGACAGTCTCCTTCCGGTAAATTATTTTTCCTACATGACGTATGAATTTCTTCAAGATACGGAACGAGATTATCATTTTTACTGGGCACCTGTATTACTTTATAACAATTTTTGGCAGCTTCCATTCTTTGTACGTATGCAGGCAACCCTTTCCTCTATTCTCCGTCTTGCTTTTTTGTCACAGAAAAAAAATCTTATTCATATTTCCACCTATTCCACCAATTTATGGATGCTGAAGAAAATCGGATATTGGGATGTAGATATCATTCCTGAAGACTGGCATATCTATTATCAGGCTTTCTTTACATTTGGTAAAAAAGTAGAAACCCGACCGCTTTATACGATTATCAATGGTGATGCTGTATATTCCGGCGGAACCCTCAAAACATTTTTTAGCAGATATGAACAGGAAAAACGATGGGCATGGGGAGTGACGGATATCTCATATTTTTGGAACAATATGTTCACGTCCGATCATATTGAATGGTCAATAAAAATAAAAAAATTCTTTTACCTTTTTGAAACCCATTTGCTCTGGCCCACTTCATTTTTTATTCTTACTATAAGCGGATGGATACCGCCATTGGTCAATCGGACTTTTAATCGTACTGTTTTAGGTTTTATTTTGCCTCAGCTAACTGGCTTCATTCTTACGTTAGCAACAGCTATGCTTATTCTCTATATTTATCTTGATTTTAAACTCAGGCATAAACTCAACCAGAAAACAAAACTCAGACAGCTCCCGCTCTTCTTTGTTCAATGGTATCTGTTGCCGGTTGTGTCTTTTATATTGTCATCACTGCCTGCTCTTGATGCACATACTCGACTGCTGTTCGGAAAAAAGATAAAATACAAAGTAACAGAAAAAGTATAAAAAGTGTAACGCGAAGCGTATATCGTGTAACGTCATTCTACCTTTAAAAACGTTACACGCTGCACGTTATACGTTACACCATTATGACCTGGTTATTTACAAAAACACCGCTATCATTTTTTGTAATGGATTTATGGCGGGATGAAGCTTTTTCATTCGTCATGGCACAACAAAATATCTTTGATATTATCCGAACGACAGCCATAGACTTTAATCCGCCCTTGTACTACATTCTTCTCCATTACTGGATGATTCTATTTGGAGATTCAGAAATCGCGATGCGCAGTCTTTCGCTGGTATTCTACGGTTTAACCCTTTTTATTCTGTATGAAATTATGACGCAGGTTTTCCGGATTCCTTTTAAAAGATCAATCTTCTATTTTATTTTTATTGCTATCAATCCATTTCTTCTTTTTTATGCCTTTGAAGCACGAATGTATACGATGGTGACTTTTTTTGTCACTCTTTCGTATTATGCCTTGTGGACTAACAAGAAAAAACTATACGTTCTTGCCCTTATTGCCTCTCTTTATACTCATTATTTTTCCGTTTTAATACTGGGTGTGCAACTATTTGAGCATCTTCTCTCCTTCTTCCCCCAGGAAAAACAGATAGGTATATTAGTCAAAGTCTATAGATACTTCACTTTATCGTTTCTCAGAAAACAATTGAACTTATTAGCAAAATCGTTTCAATTTCTTATTCCGATACTTTTATTTTTTCCCTGGGCGGTTTATCTGCTCACTGTACACGATTTTGGTTCAGGAGATTTCTGGATTATTGTTCCTCCCGCAAAAGATATCCTATATCTTCCGTTCGTACTTTATACAGGGTACGAACGGGTATTTGGGAAATATTATCATGGGGAAGCGGGCTATACAGGCTTTCACAGTTACTTAAATATATTGCTCTTTTTATTACTGATAATTCCGATCATCAGATATCTCATCCTGTTTATAAGCTCCAAAATCAAATTTAAACCCGCAAATTCACAAAATCATACTGTGCAAAACCACAAAATTTTCTCACTGTATCTTTGGGCTTTTGTTCCTCCAGTAATGTTGTTTCTCATCTCACTCGTGAGTACACCACTCTATCATCCACGATATTTTATATTTGCAGTGCCAGGTTTGATTCTGCTCCTTATCACATCTGTTGAGATCATAGCAGCTTGGATAGACAGAGGTATTATGAATATTCCGAAACCCCGCACCATTGTGCAGCGCATAGCACCTCATAGTTCCATTATTGTTTCATTTGTTGTACTCACGTACATTATTTCATTGACGCAACAATTCAATAAACTCAACATACAATATCACTACAAACGTGATGTTTCCAGTTTGTATAGTGAAATCATGGCAATTCGAAGCGATGATGAACCGATTTATGTTACCAGTGAACTTGATTATCACCTTGCACTCTATTACGCCAGAAATGCTGAGGTATTTATCTTCAATAAATCCTATACAGAGATTCCTTCATATGTCGGGAAAGTCCTTATTCCGAGGGATGCAGTAATATTTACGAAACCGCTCTACCCTCTAAAAGCATATGTTGTTTTTTACAATACATTTGAGATATATTCGGAGATTTGACATCTTATAAAATGGAAACGACATTATTGGCTCTTATCGAAATCAATTATTTTTGTTACAATACTCTATGGCAATCAAAGCAGCAAAATCAACCACATTAGTACATGATCTTATCGGTGAACTGAAAAAAGTTACCTGGCCTTCAAAAGAAGAAACAGTCAGACTTACCGTTGTCGTTGTTGCAATATCCTTGATTATTGGCTTCTATATAGGTATAATTGATTTCCTGTTAGCATACGGCCTTGAGTTTATGACTACTCTCAGATAAAAATCAGGCGTATCGGTAATTTACTATTATTTTATATTCATGGCAGACAAAAAAGACATCAAACAGAATGAAAACGGAGAGGAAGAAGCAGTCCAAGCAGAAACCACCGAACAAAATGAAGAAGAAACAAAACAAGAAACTCCTGTAAAAAACAGAGATCAAGGAAAATGGTATGTGCTTCATTCACAGACCGGTCATGAAAATCGCGTAAAGAATAATCTCGAACAGCGTATTCAGAGTCTGGGTGTTGAGGATAAAATTTTCGAAATTATTGTCCCGACACGTGAGGTTGTGGTCATTAAAAAGGGTAAAAAAACAAAACAGAAAGAAAAAGTATTTCCAGGGTACATATTTGTCCGCATGGAACTGAATGATCAGTCCTGGCTTGTTGTCCGCACAACCGAAGGTGTAACCGGATTTATCGGTGCAGGTACAAAGCCTACTCCGATTTCCGATAAAGAAGTTTCGGCTATCATGCGCTTCGTTGAACAGGAACAACCCAAATTCAAAGCTAAATTCTCCATCGGAGAGGCTGTCAAGATTACCGAAGGGCCATTTGCAGATTTCCTCGGATCCGTCGAAGAAATTGATGAAGAAAAAGGTAAAATTCGGGTTCTTGTCTCCATTTTCGATCGGGAAACCCCGGTTGAACTCGATTTCCTGCAAGTCAAAAAGCTTTGATTACGTGGAAACAGAAACCTTTTCTGCTTCCTGTCGTGCATTTCTCAGATCACGGGTATCGATTGCAAATATCGGTTGAGAGTATCCGTTTGCTTCATTATATTTATTCTCTTCGTCGTAATACACCGCATCTCCGCTCTCTGAGCCTGCCTGAACGAGAAAAAGTGCACCCTGCCGGTAATGCGGATCTTTCGCATTGAGCATTGCCTGTGGGGTAACGAGCCCAATATGTCCGTTCATCCATTGTGCGTTCGGTGTTTCTTTTTCTTTTTTAATCGATAGAAAGACAGGATATCCACTATTAGCTAGTCGTTGAGCTTCTAGTCTGTCAATAAGTACGACACCTGCTTGTGTATCTGTACGAGATGCTTCTTTTATTATACGATCGTGCATGTTATTGGCCAATAAAGCTCTCCCATTTTCATCAAATCGCGAAAAGACAGGATGAACCTGAAATATATCTGCCATATCGCTTGCGGCGACGTTACAAAACGTAGTGACACGTGTGCCGTTATCCACGGGTGCATATCTTCCATTATCCTCACGTCCAAGGTTGAGATGGTGAGTCACGTGTATAAAGCTTCCAAGCGAACGCTGGCCGGGCAGATTGTATACCATATCTTCCGGATGAATTGGGCGCAAATGCCAATCCAAAGGCCAAATTTTACTTCCGTCCTCAAAAGTTTCTATAGCCTGAACATAGCCAATTTCTTGTCCTTTGCGGAAGTCGGGGCTGGGATTGGGCGGTGTATATTCATGAGCAGTCAGGATAGCTTTTTGTTCAGGAGATTTTGCTTTTTCTTGTGGTCGAGGTGTTGAGCCGGTATTGTCTGATGCTTCAGCTCCTTTGGGAAGCATCATTGTTGCTGCTACTGCTGCAGCTCCCGCCAAAAATGCTCTCCGGGAAGGAGACTTCGGTTCCGTATTATTTTGAGTGAGCGTATCGGATTTATCCGTATTTTTGTTTTTGTGGATAATACTCCTCCATGCGTTCAGCGCTCGTTCTTTCAAATGCTCTATCCAATTCAGCTTATGTTCCGATAAAGGAGTAAAATTTTGAGCTGTGGGGTCTGTTTCTTGAGGTGTATTGCCCAATTCCTGAAGCCGATTCATAACAGGTGCCATTCCCTCTGAGGTACTGCCTTCCATAGTATTATGGTACACGTTTTCACCTCAATACACAATTAGTTTTTAAATGGTATGTTAACAATACGTAAAAGGACGAATTGAAATTAATTAACAACCAGTAAGAATATCCTATAGCAATTGATTTTTCATAGTTAATCTGATAAAATAAGTGCCTTATATATTAGCTGTCCATTTGCATGGATTGTTTTGATATGTAAACCCAAACGTGATTGGAACTATCCCACTTTTTGCTTATGGGCTTAGTGTATCCTTTCACACCTTAATAATTGATGTTGTAACAATTTCTCGTAATACAATTCTGCGAAATGGTGAGCAGACAGGACTTTATCTTTATTCGATAGATGTTTGTCTGCTCATCGTTTACGGCAGACTTTTGTATTATGAGAAGGCACATGATACAAAAGTAAACGAACGGGCAACATGTACTGAAGAACACAGATCGTGACAGTTCAACTATCTCATGGAGGCTCATTATGTTGACGAAGCGTTTTGTTCTGTCGATCATCGGTTTGATTGTATTGCTTTTCAGTTCAATCCAGCCCGTTTTTGCACAGGAAGAAGTCTATCTGCCTGCAGTTCGTGTTTCACAAGAACAATCGGTAGAGGCTGCTGGCGGAACGAACGGCGAAAAAATTCACGTTCGCCCGCCTACCCTTGAGGATCATGAGTGCAACGATTCCGAGTGGCACTTCGTGATCAATCAACTTGCAGACCCGGACAAGGCACCCGCCAAAATCCGGGTCAAGTTCAGCGACGGAAGTGAGGTTGATGTACCCCTTGAGAAGGTAAGCGGAGGTGTAGCCCACTATACCTACACGGGGAAACTGAATCTGACAGTCGTAGATGCGTGGACGTGGATCACCACGGAACATGGACAGTTCAATCTGTCCCATGGACCGTGTGGTGAACCCACCGAAACGCCGACACCGACGCCCGAACCGCAGTTCTGTACGGAAGGAGAAATCCTTTTCGATCAGAGCGGCGTGACGTTTGACGACGGTGACGAGTTTGATTCCCCGATCGGCAAGTTCAAAGTTGAGTTCCTTGACGGGGATTCCGAACTTTGGACGTATACCCGTGAAGGGAACGTCATGGCTCGTATCGTCAAGCAGGTAAAGTTGACCAGTCTGGATGGCGAGATCGAATGGCTGGAGTTTGTAGTTTTCGACTTCGACCATGCGCCTGGTATCAGCTTTGACTTTGAGGGAACAGTTGTTGCTCCTACGGAGCTTAAGGAGGACGAGTGGCAAGTCGGAACCGTGGGTCTCACTGCGACGTCAGTTGTAGTAGACTACGGGAAAGATTCTTCCCACTTCAACCTCTGCGGGAAGAAGGTCCCGGTGACGGAGACACCAACGCCTCCCACG
>DCTC01000001.1:458622-930309 GCA_002329205.1 Candidatus Roizmanbacteria bacterium UBA1450
CCAACACCTCCCACGGAGACGCCACAACCGGTAGGATGTGTGAGCGAATCAGTCTCCTACGATTTCATCGGAGACACGATGACAGGCTCAACTACCGGACGCGGCGCCAGTTGGATCCTCTACCAAGTTCCTGATGAAGGTCAGCTCGTTCAGATCGCGCAAGGATCAGCTGAGAACACGCAGTTCCAGGACACCCCGATCCACTTCGGCGGCTACATCGTCAAGTGGTTTGATGATCAGGGTGCTGAAGGCTCTGAGGTCTGTGAATTCAAACCTCACCGACTTTTTGCCCCATTCATCGCTGATCAAGTTCCTCCGGTGTGTCTCAACATGACGGCAGATGTCCCCACAGATCATCCGATCTATGCAGGACGGCAGGTCACGTTCACAGTCTCCGTCCAGGATACCGCAACGGTATTCTTTGAAAGACAGGAACAAGTACCTGTCGACGGCATCGCGACGTTCACACTGTCTGTTGATCCGGGAGTCACGTACTTCCCGAGTCTTCAGGCAATGCATGGCCCGATCGTCGAGGCACCTAACTGTGCCATCCGCTATGAACCGTTCTCTGAAGAGATTGAGCGATTCACGATCATCTACGCTGACCCCGAATACATTGTTCGTGAGTACACGGGTCAGGCGGAGATTGACTGGGTCAACGGTCAGTTTGGAACCACGATCGGCCGGACGCGTGACGGCAGTTACAATCTCGATCTGAACGGTCCGGAAGGACCGAATGGTGAGAAGATTGCCTATGCAGCCGGACTTCTTGGCCCTTCGGAGATGGTTTTCGGATTCAAGAAGATCAAGTCATCCTTCGTCTACCACCACGAGGTGGGATGGACTGAGGATGGTGTATCTGCCCTTATCACCGAACTCGGCACGAACGTGTGGGAATCGGGAAATCCGAATCCAATCCAATTCGCGACCGAACCCGGTGAAACCGGCACTCCGTGGTCTGCGGAGCTCGTCGGTCAAGGCCGATATCTCCCGAACGGTACGTATTATGTTGCGGGTCGCTTCAATGATTACCGCAACACCAATACTCCCGTTTGGGCCGTCCGAAATGAATGTATCGGCTTGGTAGCACTGCGGGAGAACGTCCCCTCAAGCACGATACCGCACTCGGGCAAGTTCCTGTTGCTTCAGTATACTGGCTGTGACGACAATGCATGGAACGGATATCTGTCACCGCTCCTCCGAGGAGATGACGATGTCCGAAACCCCAATGATTATCGCCGCGACAGCCTCGTTCCCGTTATCAACGCCGCCTCTGCAGAAGAGGAGACCCACATTGAGTTCCAACCGGCAACGGTTGACCTCGAGTGGGATCGGTAATACAACATCAATTCCCCGGCACGTCTGCCCGTGCCGGGGAATATCTTTCTTTTTTTACTCTACCCCGCAACATATTCAATGTGTATAAATATATCTTATAGTATTGACGTTTCACTGTTTTTAAACTATAATTACTCCTGCATAATAAGCCCATAGTCTATTTGCATGGTCTATTTTGCTTTTTATGCGAACTTTAACAGAAAGGAATACTATTGTGCTCATGATGAGCAATAAATATCGAATATATTTCGGTCTTTTTCGCTCATCATGCAGCGTGCATGGTCGAGTTTGTGTGGCTTTCCTACTCTAAAGGAGTCAACAAATGAATACCTTCAGGATCGTTGCAGTCGTACTTGTGGCTTTTGCTCTGTTGCTCCCGACGAGTGTGGGAGCAGAATCTGACGCACCGTATACCGTCTTCGTACCGTTGGCTATGGCTGCTGGAACAGAAGGACCAGAGATGGTTCAATTTCGTTCCTGCGGTGGGGTAAACGGAGTCCCTCTCCAGTTTCAGGAAGTGCCTGTTGGAAACTTCAGCGCTTTGTCTGAGGACTGTGAGGGCGGAACGCCGTATCCCGGTCCGCTCACATCAGAAGGCTGGGCTACTGTTCTCGGCGGGTATTACATGGGTGAGTTGAATTGGCACTCCGTGCCTTCACTCATCCTAATCGAAGGCCAGGATGCCATCTTCGAGATGACGTTCGCAAAAGGGGACTCCTCGCCGTCTACGTATCTGAATGTACGAGAACGTGACGGCGGGCTTAGCATTGATCAAGGAGGTGTGGTTATTACGGAACCGACGACGATCGAGGGATGGGACATCAGTTTCCACTTGGATGCGGCCAAACCGTATATCCAGCTCTCATATGAAGATGGCCGCCTCATCTGGGTCACACTCCAAGACAACGGATCGCTCTGGGCCGAAATCCGGACACCTCGGGTCGTCACAGGTGATAGTCTGTACGCATGGGGCATTTGGTTCGAGGCCTGCAAAGGTGAGTTCCCCAGCTTGGAAGACATCACGAGCAGGTTCACGCTCGACCGTTATCAACTCAGTCAGTAACAATTCCTTTCAACCCGTTCCCTCCCGGCTTCAGTCGGGAGGGAACACCACCACATTTGCCTCTCTTTACTTTTTCATTATTCCTTGTTACAATAACGATTACCTGTGAAGTCATCCGCCTACGCATTCTGCTACAGCAAGACAACATAGGAAGGCTGACCGCCGAAATACATATTTTTTCTCGTACTTCGTGTGTGTCTCCTTTTTATATTGAAAGATGTAAGATTTAAAAAATTTTCAATAATTTATTATTCTTATCTCTTTGTTATTAATTATTTAATACAATTGTGGCTAAAAAAGTAAAAACACAACTCAAACTGAACCTCGCGGCAGGTGAGGCAACTCCTGCACCTCCGGTCGGTCCGGCACTCGGTCAACACGGTATTCCGATCATGGAATTTATCAAAGAATACAACGCGCGAACCGCAGACCAGCGTGGGAATATTATTCCTGTCATAATCACCGTCTACGAAGACAGAAGTTTTGATTTCATCACCAAGCTTCCCCCTGTCACGGATATGATCAAAAAAATATTGAAAATCGATAAAGGATCCGGTGAACCCAATACCAAAAAAGTGGGTAAACTCTCTGATGCTCAGATCACAGAGATCGCTGAGAAAAAAATGGAAGATCTCAATGCTGATGATGTTGAAGCAGCAAAACAGATCGTACGCGGTACTGCCCGAAGTATGGGTATTGAAACCGAATAATTATTAATTTGTTATACACATAATGGGAAAAGTACGAACACGATTTCTCGGTATAGATGAAATCGAAGAACAACAAAAAAAAGAACAGAAAGAACGGGCAGAGCGTAAAAAGATGGAATCGGGAGCAGAAAACGAAGAAGAAAACATAGATGAACAGAAAGCAGACAAAAAAAAGAAAAGTAAAAAATCTGTACCAGTCTCTTCTGCAAAAAAACATGGTGATAAGTACGCTAAGGCAAAAAAACAAGTTGATCCAAAAGCAGTTTATAAACTGACTGATGCGATTGAACTTCTTAAAAAAATCTCGTTCGCCAAATTTGATGAATCGGTTGAGCTTCATTTGAATGTCCTGAAAGACGGAATGCGAGGCGAAGTCAGTCTGCCTCACTCGACAGGTCGAACCGTTCGTGTTGCGATTCTTGACGATGCGGTATTGAAAGAAATCGAAAACGGCAAGATTGAGTTTGACATATTGATCGCTCATCCATCACAGATGCCGAAAATCGCAAAATATGCACGAGTTTTGGGTCCCAAAGGCCTGATGCCTAATCCCAAAGCAGGTACCGTAAGCCCTGAACCGGAGAAAGCAGCAGAGAAATTCCAAAAAGGCTCTGTTCGATGGAAAACAGAATCAAAAGCGCCTATCATTCATCAAATGATCGGCAAACTGTCGGCTGAAAATGCCAAACTGGAAGAAAATGCAAAAGCATTCATGGAATCTGTCGGCTACAAAAACATAAAAGATGCTTATATCGCCGCAACTATGACTCCCAGTCTCAAGCTAGAACTGGCATCAGAATAAACAATTAAATCAAACGTGGAACAGGTTCTCACATGAGGATATGTTCCACGTTTTTTTATTGTATCGTACAATTAAAGTATGAAACGTTTTTTCTGCAGCGGCTTGAGTGTCAGTTTGATGGTATACCTATTGCTCGTTTTCAAAGTTCACGCACAGCTTGACTTTGATATTCTGACTGATACCCCTACTCCTACCCTACTCCCGCCCGGTCAGGAATATATTCTCGAAATTGAACAAATCGATCCCAATTCAGCGACCTCATCAGCTGGACTTTCCGTATTATCCTCTTCTGAAAAAAATATATTTAATGAACAAGGATATGTGATAAAATCACCGGAAAAAAACAATGATATTTCTTTTTCTGTTGACCGGTCACAAGTTGCTTTTACTTCTTTCAAAGTATCACCCATGCAAGAAAAAGAAGTAACTCTTCACATCAATGCAGGCAGTTCAATTGGATTTCAGCTGCTAATGGAAACAGTTGCTCCATTTTCTTCGGCAGCCGGAACAGAGCTTGAGCCGACACAATGTAATAGCAACAACCTGTGCACACCAACCCGGGCACAACTTTGGACTGATTCTGAGGTACCAGGCTGGGGTTATTCGTTATCAGGAAGACAAATTTCTCAGGATTTTATCAGCAAAAACTGGTTTAGACCAGTTTCTCTGGAACATCCGGTTACTCTCATAAATGCTGGACAACTGAATAATAAGTCCTCAATCAAATTGAACTGGAAAGTGGTAGCCCCCAATATTTCTGAAGAGACGTATTCCACGATTATTAAACTTGTAACCATTCCATATTAAACGGACGTATGAAAATAGATGTAATCCACCTGCAAAATTTGAATAGATATAAAATAGTTATATTCTGCGTCTTCCTTTTCCTCTTTGGGAATGGCGAGGTACATGCCCAGCAGTTTGCTACTATGCTTTCTCCTGCTCAATCTCATATCATTTCAAAACCTGGTGCGGAAATTATTATTCCGTATACATTAACCAATACCGGAGATCCTGTTGTGATAAAACTTCGTGTGTATGGTCTTGCAATTACAGACTCAAAGGGATCCTACGAATTAATACCGGTCGATCCTTCTCCATCCGGGACAGAACTCCCTCATTTTTCTACATCTGACCCTATCCTCACTCTGGATTCCCCATTTCTCGTTTCTTCCCAGGAAGCAGTAGAATTTGATCTTGTCATTCGTACCAATGAGGACATAAAGGAACATGATTATTATTTTTCTCTTGTTGCCGAAGCTGAACCTGCAGAAGGATTTGAAGATACCAGTAGGATTATACTGCAAAATGGTATCGGATCTGCCATTTATTTGTCCCTCAGTGCCGACGGAAATCTTGATATCGATGGTGAAATCGCACTATTTGAAGTCAGACCACAGTATTCCTTCCAATTGTTAAATCACCGTATTGCTTTTATTGATAGTTTCCAGCCTATCCCGATTATTCTCACCGTTGCAAATACAGGAGATCGTATCTTTCCTGTTTCGGGACAAATCAGTGTCAAGTCACAACAAAAAGCAGAAACCATTGTCATTCCGATAGCAAATCAATATATTTTGGCAAACTCCCAACGGTTGCTGACGAGCCAACCTAGTGAAAATCAATTGCAGGCAGATTCAGTTACAACTGCACTCCTACCTGGGTCATTTATGGGGCTCTATCAAGCGCAAACATACATACGAGTTGGTCATAATCCCGATCAACTCACTGCTGCCACAAATTATGTCATTTTTCCGTTCAGATATATGACAATTGGCCTTATAGTTTTTCTTCTTCCTCTTTCTGCATATATAATTATCCGATACGTAAAAAAATAATTGATTCTTTCCTCTTCTGGTAGAATAATAAGAGATGGAAATAGATGAGCAAATACATAACAATTATTTTATTAATAAATTTACTTCTGTTCTCGGTTCGTATCCTATCGAAAAAATTCTTATCGGTATTGCCTTCCTACTTACTATTATTCCTTTCCTAATGAACTTACGTGATAATAAAACTGATACGGTGAAAGGAACTGCAACTGCTGTAGAAGTTAAAAGCACAATAATTGATAAACCTGCAAATAATCAAATAGATAGCAAAACTATTTTCGTGGATGTATCCGGGGCCGTCAATAAACCGGGTGTGTATGAAGCTACCCCGGGGGCTCGTATTGCCGACCTCATCGAAATGGCTGAAGGTATATCTCACGAAGCGGACGTGTATTTTGTGGCACGAAATTTTAATATGGCTCGCATGGTAGGAGACCAAGATAAAATATATGTACCTTTTATGTTTGATATTGCGCTCGGAACATTTAGCGAAGAAAGCCGTATTCTTGAATATCTGCAGCCATTATACCCTCATGGAAGTACAGAAAGTGAAGAACAGTCTGCACATATACCAACAGCGAGTGAAAATTTCTATAAGGTTTCGATAAACAACAGTACTATTGAAGAGCTTGATACTCTTCCTGGTGTCGGACCAGTAACCGCTCAAAAAGTAATTGACAATAGGCCTTACCAAACTGTTGATGAGTTGATTTCAAAAAAAGTGATGAACCAAAGTACCTTCAACAAAATTAATGAATTTATAGAATTATGATTCTGTGCATACATGGAGCAGATTACCTCTTTAATCAATTCGTATTTACATGAACCTCATGCATCACTTCTGAACGGTATTTTACTCGGACGTCCACTTTTTGTAACTAATACATTTTATGACCAACTAAAAGCGGTCGGACTTATTCATATTGTTGTTCTCTCGGGAATGAATATCACTCTGCTTTCAGCAATCATCCTCCAGTTTCTGGCGCCTGTCATCGGCAGAAAAATCGCGCTGGTAATAACGATAATGGTAATTATTGGTTTTATATCCTTCGTCGGTATCGAGCCACCAATAGTTCGAGCTGGAATTATGGGAATCTTATCATTAGTGGGACTGCTTTACGGCAGAAAAACCCTTGCATTGTATACCCTCCTACTCTCTGCAATAATAATGATCCTTATTCATCGGGCATGGCTTACCAGCATTTCTTTTCAGCTTTCCTTCGCGGCTACACTGGGTATCATATTATTTGGGAATGTGTGCATAGATGAAACGTTACAAAAATTTCAGAAGAGAAGCAATACATTCCTTTTTCGATTCTCCTCATATTTCCTGGAAGAGTTGCGAATATCACTCTCCGCTCAGGTATTTACGGTTCCAATTATTTTTTATTATTTTCGTGAAATATCTTTGATATCCCCTATCGCCAATATCCTGGTGTCTTGGATCATTGCTCCCGTTATGATTATGGGCACAATAACGATTGCAGTTGGGATTGTTTGGTGGGAAGGTGGATTTATTATTGCCTGGATTTGCCACAGCATGATTGCCTACATTATTCTTGTGGTGGAGACTTTGGCAAAAATCCCCTATGCGTCTATTCGTTTTTGAAGTTGGTCTTCATTATTCATCCCGCTGACGGAAGTTTTGTCTCCAGATTTCAAAATCACGGACCGCGACATGTTGATCGTGATCAAAATCGGCTGTTTTTGACGATTTTTTTCGAACATACTCGTCTTTCCAGATCAAGAAATCTTCATCATCAATTTGATTATCACAATTGGCGTCCCCCAATTTTTTATCGGGACAACCACCAGGGTCGGGAGTTACGGTTGCAGATACTGTGTTTTGGTCACAATTGGTTCCTGAACCTTCCGGTATACAGCTGATTGTTTGCGTTAATATGATTTTATCAACATCCACGCCTTCCTCTGCACCAAACAGTTTCATTGTATGCGAACCTTCTGAAAGTTGGACAGAATGTATCGAGTTTGGATTCCCATCCTTGTAATTTACCCATGTCCAATCTGATGAAAGTGTTGGGGAATTCCCTACCAACACTGGACATTTATCATCTATTTGAAAATAATAAGCATTTCCGCCGCTTGCGTATGATCTCATCCGACTCCATACCTTATATAAACCTTCCTGTGTAAAGATTTCTATAGACGAATTGGTCATTCCTGATGGAATTGTTGGACAACTGTTTTCTGCCATGACCTGTTGGTCAGAATCCCCCCGGACATTCGTGTTTTGATGAGTCCAATCGGTGTATCCCATATTTTTACCCGATGATGCTGCGGAAGTCGGATAATTTGTTCCAGCATAATAATTTATGACCCAAGGAATCCAAGTATCATCACTTCCTGCCGGATTACTGAACTGCGGAGAATTAGATGCGGCTTCTCCCTTGGCGTATAACATATCCATTGATCTGACGACCGCGTTATCTCCCGCGTTGAATGATACTAATCCTGCCCTGTGAAGCATAACCGCAGACACAACATATCCTTGCATCCCTTCCCACATGTACCCTGATGGTGCAGGTGGCCACTTGTATTCGGCACCTCTCCTCCAGTCCTCAGGTAATACACCGGATACGTTCGTACCGTTTATACTTGACCCTTTTTTATTTACTCCATATCGATTGGCACTATTGGCATGCCAGTTGGTATCCTGGCAATACAGATTGTTGGATACATCAATCCCGATAAAGGCTTTATGAGCATTCACCAATTTTTGCGTAAGTTGCTGATCGTTCAAATAAAGTGCTCCGGCGATCGCAGATGCACGTGCATGCCCTCCCCAATTGTTGGGAGAACGATACGCTGTACAAAGAACACCACCTATGCCACTACAACTTAATTCAACACCAGATTGATTGCAAAGTTTTGATCCGCCAGTATGAGGGGATACATTTGCATTCAACATACTCCGTATCCATTGTTCAAATTCAGGAGTTCGGTATCCTATGATATCTGCCGCGATTATGTACGTCTGTAATCCTCGTGAAAGTTCAAGAGCACGTGAGAGTGGCGATTTCATAGCCGATTGTAGACCTTCAATTGTCTTTTGTCTCAAAGCTTCATCATTGGTACGTACTGCAACCAGTGCTCCCGCCAGGGTTTTAACATCATGAGAACTATTGTTATCTCCAAGATTTGCGCTGCCCCAATTACTGTTGGCTTCACGTACAAGAGTCGTCCATGCCGTCCCTGTTGTTGGTAAGGACATTATCTCTTCTTTTGAAATCCAGATCCCTTTTCCGACTTGGATGGGTGGAAGAGTCGTCGTCGGACCGGAAGTCGGTGTCGGTACCTTAGTATTTGAAATTGACGGGGTAACAGTCGTGGCAGGTACTTTCTCAAAACGGATAAATTTTCCGTTTGAGGCTTTGCTATCAGAAAAAATCTTTACATTTCCTTTAGTAGATTCTGCCTCAATATGAATTGTACTTTCTATTGCCGCCTTTGTCTTTACGCCGGAAACAATAAAGGTTTGATATGAAAAAGCTCCTACAGCTAGTAGCAGGACAATTACAATAAAGAGCCAATTCGGATATTGGTGAATTATTCTTAATTTCAAATATGACAACATAATTGATAATTCTCGCTCTTTAACTTTTCTTAAATTAAAGATTAACTTTGTGAATGCCAACTAGAAGTTTATTCAAATCGAACAGCACTGTTATTCATAATAATACCAATTTGCTCAGCAGTCAATTTATAATTGAAAATCCGTATGTCATCAACTTGGCCGTTCGCGAATTTTTTGTAGGTCGCGTCACTGGGGAAAATGGCTCCGATACGCAAATCAGATGATGTATTTTCCATACCCGCGTATGAACCGGCAGATTCTGAAGTTCCTGCGATTTCTTGACCGTTAATATATAAGCCTATTCCATTGCCACTCTCAGATCCGTCATAGGTCATTGTTACATGTATCCATTGTCCCTCGTATGCTGTTAGTGTTGCATTTGTGTATTTACCTATATAAGCAAGTGCGCTATTATCGTATAAACGAACACCCAACCTATCAGTTGCTCCTACACCCAAAGCCCACTCCAAGTTGGACAGCACACCGGAAGCAGGTACTTTACTTATAAACTGAAAATCCGTAGCATCATCCATTTTTATCCATGCGGTAATTGAGAACGGTTTATCCGTAGAACCGTCGCCGAAGCTGATAGACGAAGAGTCGCTTATGGAAACGTAATCATCCGTTCCATCCAGATCCAGTGCTGAATTGATTTTCCCGCTCGCCCCATTTCCCCATGCGGTGCTGCTTGTAGAACAGTTTCCTACACTAGCCGTACCTGTCGCTCCGATCGTAATCGTTCCATCATTTCCCGCTGCTTTCCCGTCTCCGTTTAGAGCTGAATTATACGCAGTACTCCCCTGACATTCATCAAATTTATAGTGTGCAACTGGAGCTCCCCGATTGTAATCCCAGGCAATCTGTGCAGGAGTTCGAGCGTATTTATAAATACGTACTTCATCGATATCGCCAGGCCAGTAGCTGCTTCCACTATTTGAGCCAATATTCAAATCTTTAGCAGATTCAAGAGATCCCTCAGCATCTGAAACTGTTCCTTGAAATAGTCCATCTACGTATATTGATAATGTTGTTCCGGAGCCCCCGATGACACAAGCTACATGATGCCATTCTCCATCAACAATCGCACTATTATTCGCTGTCACTTCTGTAGTATCCGGAGCATTATCCCCGATACCGCATACAGCATCACCATCGGATGCCACGCGTATTCTATAGCCGGGATCTCCTCCACCAAACCCTTTATAGAGGAATGTGTCACTTGAGGCGGTGGTTGAACGAACCCAAGCCATAAATGTGCCGTTATCTGTGCTGTTGAAATCCAATTCCCCTCCGGGCGGATCAGTGATATTTATGTGTTGATCTGCTCCGTCTGTGTTGATCCCGCTTCCAAACTTCCCTGTGGTCCAGGTAGGACTATTGGTCAAGGTACCATTGAAATTATTTCCCGATGTATCATATGCTACTGTTCCTGTTTTTTCATTTAGTTTCCACTCTCCTACCGGAGCGTCACAATATGCAGTGTCTCCAGGTACACAATATGCACGATTGGCTGCATTTGAAGGAGTAGTTCCTCCAACGCCAGTGCTTTTTGCACCCAATACCAACATTTTGCCACCGTTAAATTCAGTTTTAACCTGCTCCGAGTTCAAATCAAAGGGATACAACTTTACTTCATCAATCTTTCCTTTGAAGAACCGACTAGGTAAAGCATTGCTATAATGTACGGCTCCGATCATGGCTGAAGCAGTGTCATTTGCGATTGAGGTAAGAGAAAATGTTCCGCTGCCGTCCGGCACCCCATTTCTGTAAAATGTGTAATTTCGATTTTCATCAGCGGTTAGCATGACATGAATCCATTGATCAAAATCAGCTGATGAAAAAGCGGTATCAGCATATACAAACTCCGAATCCGAGCCGTTACTGGAGAAACCAAATCTCAAACGATTGTCTCCGACTATCTGGAATGCGTATTCTCTATCATTTGTGAATGAATTCCATTTGGAAATAATGGTGTATTCATCTGCCGGGAGTTCATTAATATTTACCCAAGCGGAAATGGTAAACGGGAATGTCAATTTCAACTCATCATTATCTCCGAAATCGACATAATCGTTTCCATCAAATGAAAGTGCTTTGCCGAATTTGCCGTCATTACTCCAGGTCGGAGATGATGTCCCGGTCCCCAAGGTTCCATTGTTCTCCAGTGAACTGCTATCATTCACGGTAGATCCATAACCTTCATCGAACTTGGTATGGAGAACCGTTGATCCGACCGGTGTACCGACTGCCGGATGACCTGCATTCATATCCTGGATAATTTGATCTTGAGTACGAACATAATCGTATACTTTAATATCGTCAAATACGCCGTACAGTTGTCCCCCGACCCGGAACTCCCTACTGGAATTGGTGATATCCGTCCCGTTAAAGGAAGAAAAATCACCGGTTCCATCAACCACACCGTCAACATACAACGTAGCATTTCCATTTCTAGCAAGAGTAACCGTAATATAGTGCCACGCATTATCAGAAATGGTACTAGTCCCGGTAGCTGTCAGTCTGGTAGCTCCATCAGAGAGACGAAATTTTACGACATTCGTAGAATCATGATAAAGCCAGTACCCTTCGGTTGTAGTGGCAGTTCCGCCTTTATCAATAAGGCTAAATAAAGAACCTGAATTAGTTGTGCTCAATTTCACCCAAAGCGACATCGTCCAATCACGTATACCCATCTCGAGTTTAGGTGGTATATCCATGTCAATCCTTTGACTAGAAGTACCGTCAAAATTTACTCCTTTTCCGTACTTTCCCACTGTCCAGGTCGGGTCATTGTTAAACACACCGGTCGTACCGATTCCGCTGCTATCCTGTACGGTTGTTCCTGTACCTTCATCTAATTTCCAATATCCGATAGGGCCCGCGGACCATTCATAGAGACTCTTAATTTCGTTCTGTGAAAGGGGTCTATTATAAATTCTCACCTCATCAATTTTCCCTGAATAGTCATTTATATAGATAAAGTCATTCTGCAATATACCGATATTAAAATAATCAATCGTGGCAGAAATTGCGCCATCTTCAATTGTGATTGTATCTTTCAGTTTGCCGTCCTGATATCCGTACAATTTATCTCCATTCCACACTAAACAAAGATGTGTCCATGTATTGATGTTGAAATCAAAACTAGAATTAATCTGATTGTCTGTACCATTATCATATCCCATATTCCATGTTCCAAAATCATTTTCAATATATACTCCCTGATTACCTCCTGTTGATGATGTGAATGAAACCACGGTTGATTCTGCTGAATCGCTATCAGCAAGCGACCACGCACACATAGAACCGGTAGTAGGATCAAATGTCGAAGTGATAGCATTTCCTTCAAGATAATCAACCGACCCGTCAAATTTTGCTGCGTTCCCAAATTTACCTGTTGTTTGTGAAACGTTTCCGCCTCCTGTCACGTCATTACCATTTCCTGAAGAATCTATTGCAGTCCAGCTTGGTCCGGTAGTTCCTGTTGTTTCATCCATCTTCCAATATCCGATCAACCCTTCAGACATGAAGGATTTATCATGTGCCCCGAGTACAACAGAGGCACCTTTTGTTGAAGAAAATAAGTAGTCCTGTTTGATTTCATCTGCAGTTCTTACGTACGGATAAAATTTTACTTCGTCTATAAAACCATTAAAGACGTATTGTCTGTCAGGTTCGGAGCCCACCACAAATGGCTGCCCGTTGGCCATAGAATTTACATTTGCCAAGGTTCCTGTCATATTCCCGGAACTGGGACTGCCGTTTATATAAAAAATGGTATTTGATGCATTGTCATCATCATATACAAAGGTGACATGATACCATGTATTCGTTGAGAGGTTGAAACTATTCCCTCTCCAAATTTGGTCCGTACCGTCAGCTGCATAAAAATTGAGCGTTCCGCCGGTACCGATGTTGATCATATACCCCCCTTGTCCTGCTCCTGTTCCTGTTTTTTTTGACACAAGTGTTTGTATCGTTGAAAAACTGTTTGTTCTCATCCATGCTGAGACAGTAAAGTCCTTTCCGTCTTCCACGTCAAAATTGTCACCAAAACTCAGATAATCATTATTTCCGTCAAACTCCAAACAGCTCCCGCTGACACACATGCTCTCATCCCGCCATGTCGGAGCGGATGTTCCGGCACCCATCGTGCCTGTCTTTCCGTTGCCGCTTGCATCATTCACGTTCGTCCCGTATCCTTCATCAAATTTCCAGTAACCGCTCGGCCCTCTCTTGCGGATTTCCTGATGGCCTTGGGTATAGAAAGTAGAAGGAGAATTCTGATTATTATATTCAGTGAGAAGCCAATCGACTGATTTCGGTGTATCTGATAACCGAACTTCATCGATGATCCCATCAAATGTTTCATTGTAGAAATTTTCTCCGATCGTGAAAGTACTGGTATTTACAAGCGGTGTCTGTGTCACGCCACTTACACTTCCTTTTTCAACACCGTCGACATAAATTTTGATAGTATCAGCTGCTGCGTCATGAACCACGGCGAGATGATAGAACGTACCCGTACTTACCGGTGAGTTCGTGGTTGTCGTACCCCGCCAGCCTCCACCCCCGTAAAAACCCGCATCAATTTCATCGGAATTCGTCAGTTCGAGAAAATAGTTTGAATTGCCCCCTTTATAGATAATCGAATTCCAAGATCCAGAACCGGAGATGGTATCAGCTTTAACCCAGGCTTGAACAGTAAAACTACTTGAAATATCCAGACTGTTGCTGTCCGGAATAATTACTTCGTTTCCGGAAGCGAAATCTGATGCTCCACCTATCTTTCCTGTTGCTGATCCTTGCGTGGTTACGTTGACTGCACTTGAATCATTATTGTTGCTGGTCGAATCCAGATGCTGTCCGGAAGTTTCGGCGAGATGCCATACCCCACGATAATGGCTGGGCCATACACCAGCTGCGTTTTGCTGAGAGGTAGCTGCCGGATTGCCATAATACATATAGATTGTGGTATCTATCGAAGTTGAAAGTGTAGGGATACGCACCCATGCAGCCAGGGTTCCGTTTGAATAATACTCTATCTCGTGGTCCAATTTGGCCCCAGCACTATCCGTGAAGACAAAATCGCTACCGTCTGCGTTGGCTTGTGCTGCCAAATTTGTATCGGACGTGACAGATATAAGCACTGGAAAATTCTCCATGTCAGTGCTGCCACTCACTTTTGTATTATCAATGACAAATTTCTGCCGATATCCCCATCCATCGTTGTACCATGCAGCTGATGCACCACCGCCCCTCAGTAGGAAAAACCAAATAAGAAATAATCCGAGAAACAGCCCAGAAGTAAGAATGAATACGGTTTTGTAGGTAAAGCGTTTCTTTTTCCTGAATGAAAGCCGTTTCAATGACGATACAACATAGTACTTTATATATGTTTTTATACGTGAAAGTTTTGTCCTCAAATGTAGTCGTCCCATCATACTTCATTCTACCTGTTTTTTATGTATGGAACAAGAAGAAATATTACTTAAATACGACTGCTCCACCTTTATACATTTCTGTAATTTGTGCAGGTGTCATGGCATAATTGTAAATTCGAATATCGTCCAGTTTTCCGTCATAGAAACGTGCCGAGTTCAGATCATAACGGCTCCCGATATAAATGTTTCCTGATGGATTGACTCCATTATTCCCGTTTGCATAAGAAACCTGCTGGACTCCGTCGACATAAGCTTTTGTTCCCGATGCGCTAATCACCACAGCTAGATGGTGCCAGGCACTGTCAGAAAGCCCTACCTGTGTCTGTATATCATCGGCAAGAAGAGGTGGATTATCATTGCTATCCATGACACTTACCAGTATCGCTCCCGGCGTATTTATTGTTTCACTGTCTTCATTGAAGTAGATATTTATCGAGTTGGCTACCTGGAAGCCGCCCTGACTAAACATATACTGATAACCTGTGCCTGAATTATTAGTCGAATTGAACCAGAAAGAAATAGTTGTTTCCTGACCATAGTCAATATCGGGTATGACTACCCGATCATTTACGCCATCAAAATCAAGACTTGCGTTCCATTTTCCGTTTACACCATTTGCCCACATTTCAGTACTGCTGCCCGAAGTACAAGTTCCGACACTCGTGTTTCCTGTCGTAGATGAAGTGATTGCCCCATCATTTCCAGCTAATCCTGATGGCCTGAAAGCTGTGTTGTACGCGGTCGTTCCCTGACATTCATCAAGTTTGTAATGTGCAATCGGTGCTCCCTTGCTGTATTCCCAGGCAATTTGTGCAGGTGTGCGGGCGTAGTCAAAGACACGAACCTGATCAATGCTGCCGACAAAATAATCTCCTTCTGCCGACTCCTGTTCACGTCTTCCAATGGTTTGTGCAGTGATTGAATCGTAGGGACCATCGATTGTCGTGCTGCTTGTTCCGACAAGAGCTCCGTCGACAAATAGTTCATGACTTGAAGCTGATCGTTTCACAAATGATACAAAATGCCAGTTATTATCGTTGTATCCACCGCTATACATAATATCGGCAGAACTTGTATCTTCATCCCGAAGAAATGCTCGTATCCTTCCAGCTGCACCATCATTTAAAGCAATAAACATATTGGTAAAGGTGAAGCCAACCTCAGATCCTTCGTTGTAGATGGTCCTTCGACTCGTCCCTGTATCACCAGATTTAAACCATGCCGAAACGGTAAACTGTTCGCCCGTCATCACATGCTCATCCCCGTCAATTTCAACAAAATCATTCACACCGTCAAATTCAAGAGCACTCCCGGCCATGTGATCCGGACCAAGTCCCCATGTGGGGTCATCGGAACCGATAGAAGCAGATGTTCCAAGAGTTCCATTATTCCCGTTCGTACTTGTATCGTAAGCAATCTGACCAGTCGCTTCTTCAAAATTCATCTCAAATACAGGTGAATTGCACGTCGATGTATCTCCAGGCAGACAATAAGACCGGCTTGTGGAATTTGATGGAGTTGTACCACCGATACCAGTGTTTTGTGCACCCAAAACCATAGATCTTCCCTGGTTCATATCCAGTAAAACCTGCTCTTTTGTGAGAGCAGTGCCATAAATTTTTGCTTCATCAATAGTGCCGACTGTATGGTTGTAATAATTGTTGACCTGATGAGAAAAACGGATATAGGGATTGGTATGATTTTCTGAACCGGTAACGGTAGCCGTACCTTCCAATTCACCGTCGACATAGATATATATAGTTGTCCCGTCAAAAATTCCTGCCAAATGATGCCAGGCGTTATCAGTTACAACTGTGGTTCCTGTTGCATACCGTTCCTGCCCATCATATACATAAAACCTCGGGACACCGGCTGATGTCACCTGTATAAACCGATCCTGATTCCCACCGAAGTTGCTTACGATCCCCATCAACGCATAATTGTATGTCGGATTTGTGTCGGACTTGAACCAGAGAGTAGCGGTATAAGGGTCTGTACCGTTATTGTCATATCCTGCGATCATTTCCGCTTCGATAAGGTCTCCTCCGTCAAAGAAGATGGCTTTCCCGAACTTGCCGTCATTGGTCCATGTCGGACACTCACTATCACCCGGACAGACATCACCTGCTGCAAGCCATGCATTACTGTTCCCTATTGTGTCATACGCATAATCACCATATCCTTCATCAAACTTCCAGTATGCAAGCTGCGAACCGACCGGCGATCCACCCAAAGGATGACCTCCATTCATATCTTCGATTATTTGAGAAGGGGTACGGGCATAATTATAAATTTTTATTTCATCAAGCATCCCGTTCCATCGTTGGCCAGCTTCATTATCTCGTCCAATTCTAAATGTATTCCCACTATCACCTTGATATGTACCAACGCCAGCCTGAGTCGTCGCTCCATAACCCGTTTTTACTCCATTGATATAAAATTCAGCTGTTTTTGTCGCTGATTTAAATACTACTGTTGCATGATTCCATTCATTGAATGAGTACACGTTGCTTGCACTTACATAATTGAGGTCTGATGTTCCGAAATCTGCTTGCATTTGAATTGTTTTATTCGTCCCTTCATACGTAACCCACCATCCTCCTGGGGAAACTTCTCTTTTGCCGATCGGTACATCCCAATTCATACTCCCATCGCCTTCCCAATTGAACCAAAATGATGTAGTAAAATCTCCTGTCGGTAAATCATTCAGTATGGAATTTGCAGATAATTCATCGTTTGCATCATTTCCCCGAAAATGTAGGGCAGAACCATATTTTCCGGGACGCCAACTTGACTCATCAAAATCTGTCATGGTAAGAGTATTTCCATTTCCGCTTTTATCGGATATCGTTGATATTCCCGTCCCTTCATCCAAATCATAATACGCCACAGGTCCCGGTGCCCATTCATACAGTTTCTTCATTTCTGAAGCATCCAATGCACGTTTATACAAACGAACTTCATCAATTTTACCTTCAAAATAATTTGGTCCTGTGTTTCTCGCTCCCACCCACATATTGATATTACTCGAAGAAGTATAAATCGTTGTATTGGTCACCGTTCCTGATCCCACCTGTTCACCATCTACAAAGAACCGATACGTACCTGCTGCATCTATAGTAATTCCCACCTGCCTCCAGACGCCCACGTCCGCCGAAGTGAACGTATGGTCTGAAACCAGATATTCTCCGTTCGTACCGTTATGAGATTTCCAAAAGTACATCTCATCACTCGTACCGATCTCTAGTGTCCACTGTCTGTTTGGTGCAAAGTTGTATTTACTTATAATCGTTTCATTCGCCCCTTTGACACTTGGAAGTTTGGCAATATTGATCCATGTCGAAATGGTGAATGGTAGCGTGAGATCATGCGCCGCCTTGTCCCCGTAATTGACATACTGTCCACCTCCATTCACGGAAACGCTATTCCCGTATTTCCCTGTACTATTGAGTGTTCCTTGCCACGCACCGTCATTACCTTGGCCGGACGCATCACAAGAGTCATTCACACCCCCTACACAAGTATCTGCCGAGACCTCATCCATCTTCCAGTACCCAACCAAGCTGTCTGAAAGAAATGAATTATCCGTTGCCCCTAAAACCACGGACGATCCTTTTGCAGATGTAAACAAATAATCCTGTTTAATTTCATCTGCTGATCTGGCATAAGGATATATTTTCACCTCATCGATAAATCCCGAAAAATACTGAGAATTATCATATTTATTCGCACCTATATTTTGATCTAAGGGAGAAACCCACTCGACAGAAGTATTCACTGACGTAGTATTTCCGTCTTGTACACCGTTTATATATATTCTCATTACGCTTCCGTCATAGGTAGAAGAAATATAGTACCAGCTATTTGTTGCAATGCTTGTATTGCTTGTCACCGCATACTGTGTCCCGCTTGTGTCATAGAAACTAAACGAAACCTTGTCATTAAAGAGCATTAGCCAAATGTCTCTAAATGCTTTTCTGTGTCGAAAAATTGTCTGTTGAGTAGTGATATTATTCGTTTTTACCCACCCGCTTATCGTAAATTCATCTCCTGGATTGGCTGATATTCCTCCAACATAATCATTGCCATCGAACTGAAGACATTTTCCGCTGACGCACATGCTTTCATCTCTCCATGCAGGAGCAGACGAGCCAGTCCCGAGGGTGCCCGTAATTGAATTTCCCGACGAATCATTCACGGTCGTGCCATATCCTTCATCAAATTTCCAGTAGATGACCGGTCCGCGAGTTACTTCTTCCGTCCCAAATGTCAGACTTGGATTTGCCGTAGCCTCTGATACTGTTGCAATATTCCCTCCCTCAGAGAAAAGCTTTGTTACTTCTTCCTGTGAAAGATCACGATTATAAATCCGTGTATCATCGATCTCCCCCATAAAATAATTGGCATTTGTCGCACGTGAGCCTATTCTCATATCGGCACTTCCGCCTTGATATATGGTTTGGTTTGTAAATGTCCCGCTGTCTACGACTGTTCCTTCATAATACAGTCGGTAATTACCGCTTGCATCTGCCGTAAAACCTACATGCCTCCAAACATTGACGTCGCTTCCGGTGAGATAATGGCCATTTGCAATATATTCGCCGTTCGTACCGTTATGTGATTTCCAAAAGTATAATCCATCTGTTCCTCCTATGGACAGAGTCCACTGACGTACAGATGTCCCACCATATTTACTAATAATTTCGGCATCACTCCCCTTTACGCTTGGCATAGTATCGACTTTTATCCACGTAAATATACTGAAAGGTAATGTCAGGTCAAACGTCGACTGATCACCAAAACTCGCATAATCACCATTTCCGTCAAATGTTCCCGTATACCCATATTTTCCGTCAGCAGTTGTGGTCGCGTTGCCGACGCGTGTCCCATTGTTACCATTGATGGAGTAATCCTTAATTTCACCGGTTGTACCATTCCAACTAGCTTCATTCATTGGCCAATAGCCAATCAGCCCTCTGACTTTGTAAAAAATTTCCGTGTCAGATTCGGATAAAGCCGAAGCATTTCCATAGTACATATACAATGTATAGGTTGTCGTATTTTTGGGAATAACATCCGCAAGTACCCACACTTTCGTTGAATTGCTGTTGCAGCCGGAATCTAAAAAGTAGGGTAAGGATTTGCCACTTTGTGATGTGAAGCGTATATCATCACAATCCACCTGCATTTTTCCTGTACTAATCAAATCATCAGTGTCTATAGTCAGCAATGTTTCCACATCCGTGACATCAGATGTATTTGAATCAATACTCACCGTGATTGATTTCCGATACTGCCAGGTGTCATTCCACCATGCAGCGGATGCTCCTTCTCCCCGAAGAAGGAAATACCAGACGAAGAACAATCCAAATACTATTCCTACAGAAAAGACAAGGATAGTTTTATTCGAAAGCAAAGATTTCTTCTTTCTGGGAAAAACTTTTTTATGTAAAGATAAAAACAAGTATCGGATATGTGTCTTGATGCGTGATAATTTTGGTGATATATGCAGTCGTCCCATCATACTTCATTCTACTCGTTTTTGGATGCCGTAACAAGGAGAATTATTACTTAAATACCACGGCTCCACCGCTGTAAAGCTCTTTTATCTGATGAGCCGTGAGCGCATAATTGTATATGCGTACGTCATCAATTTGACCATTGAACCATGCGGTAGAATTATCCCCTCCAATGTAAAGAGGAATGGAATTATTATTAAAATTTCCGGATACACTATCCTCCCCCGCAGAGATTCCATCAATGTAAAATGTTGTTGTACTTCCTTTTCTTGAAAACACTACATGATGCCAGTTTGAATCAGAAACTGTTCTATTTGAACGATGTACAAAATAACCTGGTGCGTCTCCATAGAAAAACAGTTTATCTGAGTTACTTCCGTCTGGTTCAATCCCAAATTCAAAATCATAATTACTCCCATCTGTTTTGGCAACTATTTGTCCTTTTTGACTAAGACTTGACCGCTTAACCCATGCTGTTATAGTTATATCACCTGTAATTCCCAAATCACTTGAGTAAGGAACACTCACGTAATCATCCGTCCCATCAAAACTCAAACTCGAATTTAATTTGCCACTGGCACCATCCCCCCAGGCTGTCGATGCAGTACTGCAGTTTCCGACGGTATTTTCTCCACTGCCACCGATGGTGATTGTACCCGCATGACCGTTGCCGGAAGAATCATTTGCTGTCGTCCCCTGACACTCATCGAAACGATAGTGTGCAATAGGGGCGCCTTTGTTCATACTCCATGCGATCTGTGCTTGTGTTCGTTCATAGTCATATATTCTGACTTGATCTATTGTTCCTCTAAACATCTCATTGATAGATAAAAACCCTTGTCCTCCGATATGAGGACCTGACTGCGGGGCTGTATCCACGAAAGCAGCATAGTCTGCAGAATTTGAGTTGCTTAGTTGACCGTTTATATAAATTTTATGAAGGTTGCTATCAGAATTGAACACGCCTACGACATGATACCAGTTATCAGCCGTTATCAGACCGTTTGACGTATTCACCCATGTGTTGAACGTCCCGCCGTCCCAAGTCCGCCCCCCCAGACCCAATGCACCACCTGAGGTAATATAAAACGAAAATCGGTTGGAACCGCTACCACTAATAGTCTCACCATACAAAGCTCTGTTATATGTCCCGACTACACTTGGTTTTATCCACATCTCGATCGTTATCTGACTCTTGCTCCGGACGGAAGCTCCGTTATTTACGGTCACCACATCATTTGTCGAACTTCCGGAAAAATTGAGTCCTCGTCCTACCTTCCCGGCGACCCAGTCACTTGCAGTAACATCACTGCCTAATGTACCGTCATACCCGTTTCCGCTCGTATCGTACGCAGTACTTCCTACTCCTTCATTGAATAACCATTCTCCAAAAGGCTCAGCACAAGTACTCGTATCCCCCGGAACACAATATTCACGACTGGCAGTATTTGACGGAGACGTTCCGCCTACGCCCGTATTTTGTACGCCGAGAACCATACTTTTGCCTCCTTGAGAAAGTAACTTCACATGCTCTTCAGTCAGCGCAAAGGGGTAAAGAGCAAATTCATCAATGACTCCTTCAAATCCATGAGTAGCTACTTCAACTCTCGCTCCTATTCTCGGATTAATAAACGGTGCGGTATCCGGGATTGCACTTTCTGTCACACTGCTTTCCTGAACGATACCGTTGATAAACAATTTGTGGATATCGGTATTTGCGTCAAAAATCGCAGCAACATGATACCAGGTATCTGTGCTCAGTGAAGTCGTACTGTCTACCCAAACTGTCAAACCGAACTGACTCGCCCGACCGGAAAAAACAAATTTGTTATCTGAATCTATAGCAAGCTTAACCCGAGAATTAGTGCTCCCAGCCTCAGGTTCTTCATATATTGTTTGCTGGACACCAGCAAGATCGGCAGTCTTTACCCACACAGAAATCGAAAATTCACTTTTTCCTCTTAAAGAGGTGCCAACAGGAAGCTCGATAACATCATCACTTGCCTCCCCATCAAAACTTAGTGCTTTGCCTACTTTCCCCTCATTGGTCCACGTCGGGCAATCATTACTTGCTGTCGGGCAGACTGTATCTGATTCTCCAAGATCTCCATCATATCCGTTCGGGCCCGAATCATGCACAGTATCACCATATCCCTCATCAAATTTATATTGAACTATCGCTGATCCCACCGGGGTTCCTACTGCCGGATGGCCGGCGTTCATGTCCTCAAGAATTTGTTCCTGTGTCCTGACATAATTGTAGATTTTAAAATCATCAATCATACCCGGATAATCGGTATATCCGTTTCCGCCGATGAGAATTTGTTTGCCAGTATCAATCTCTCTCGTTCCCGAAGGGGTTGTTGTCGATTCAAACGATATTATTTTTCCGTTTTTATAAAATTTCACCCCGGAACAACTACTTGATCCATCCCACGTCCAGGCAATATGCTGCCATTCGCCGACTGCCATGTTTGCAGCCGGAACCGTGCACATCAAGTCATCACCGGTGTAATAAATAGTCAAAGCATATTTATTCCCATTCGATCCGATTTTCCATCCATTATTTGTGTCTGCGGCTTTATCAAATATTTCATAACTTCCTGCTGTCGGTTTGAGCCAAACTGACCAGGTATACATCGGCTGGTAGTCGAGGGTTGATGTACTCGGTATTGTGATGCGATCTCCACTACCGTCATGTGAGGTCGCGGAACCGTATTTCCCCTGAACCCATTTGGTATTCCCTGACCAAGCGCTAGAATTATTCCCGTTGCCGCTGCTGTCGTATGCGGTCGTCCCTGATCCTTCATCCAGTTTCCAGTATCCGATAGGTCCGGGAGACCAATTATAGAGAGATCTGATTTCCTGTGCACTGAGCGCTCGTGTGTAAGTGCGTACTTCATCGATTCCTCCGAGCCATTTGTACGATGACGCTGTCATTGCTCCCAGATATTCAGCTTGTCCTGATGGGTTGAGTACTCCTGTCGTTGAGCCTCGCGACATTTCTTCACCATCCCAATAAATGATCGCATTTGTGCCGTTGTATGTTATGGCGATATGATGCCAGGTATTCTGCACCCAAGTAAGATTTTGAGTATCGATGCTCAAACTCCCTCCAGTCGCATTGACACCCAATGTAAAATCATCTCTATTAGGATTAAAGCGAAGATTGAAATTTGCAGGACTCCAAAGATATCGGAAATTAGCCTCAGTTGGGGTAAAATCAGGACGTATCCACATAGCGACTGTCATCTGTGAGGTGCCGTCAAAATAATTGAAATTATTCAAATCGATATAATCATCTTCTCCGTCAAATTCGCAGCCAGTACCATATTTCCCCTCAGTTGTACAATCCATCCCGGTCCCATTGTCTCCGGTAGAATTATCTCCATAGAGCGTAATATCATGAGAAGTCCCTGATGAGTTGGAAATCGTTTCGCCTTCTGCATCAATACCGGGATCAATAGGTAATCAATCCTTGGTTTAAAAAACTGTAATCTGTGTCTCCTATGCGGATACTTGAACCTTGAGATCCGCCTCCCTGAAAATCCAGTTTTATTTGGTCAGGCGTACGGGCATATGGATACACTTTCACCTCATCAATAAAGCCTTTGAATTCATCCTCCGTACCAGTACCGTTGTCCCCTGCTCCGATCTTCACATCGACACTTGTATCGGATATTGAGCAGGAATCAACAGCAGTCTTGTCAAGAATTCCATTTAAATATATTTGAATATTGGTACCGTCATACACTCCAACGACATGATTCCACGTATTCAATGCTACAGGCGTGACACCGGTCTCTCCATAGAGCCCGCATTCACGTAAGAAAGTTACTTTACTATTTCCATCAATCGCAAGATACCATTGTCCGGCTGTCCCGGCATCGTATTTTGAAATAATATGAGCCCGAGCATCTGGAACTTCTAGTATCTTTACCCACGCAGATACAGTCATTTCAGTATTACCCGTGAAATCAAGGACATCACCTGCATTCACTGAGTCATTCAATCCGTCAAACAAAAGACAGCTACCGTTCACACAGAAATCAGCAGATTTCCAGGTCGGAGCGGAAGAGCCTGTACCGAGGTTTCCTGTATGATTACTGCCGGACGAATCATTCACGCTCGTACCGTTTCCTTCGTCAAATTTCCAGTATGCTGCCGGATCCAATGAACTCGCCTTAAATAATCCAATTTTATTATTAACAAATGCAATAAAGATTACGCCTAAAATTAAACTCCCTCCGACTAATACAACCGTTCTCTTTCTGGAGAAAAAAGACAAAACCAATTTCAATAATCGAATACTTCGTAATCTAGTTTTCATACAGCAATAATTATTCCAAAATCATCCAGTCCACTTTTCCGTTCAACGGAGCAGGTGTTGAGAACTGAATACGGAAACCGTCCGTCCGTTTATTTATAACAGCAATATTTGTTAGCCAGCTTGGAGTAATATTCACTGCATACTCGTCTGTATCTTTAACTGTTTCAAAGTCAATATCAAGGTAAGTTGAGCCAAGCCCTGCTGGTATATCAATTCCTCTGAATTGATCATTTCCTTTGATCACTCCTGTCTTTATCACCAAATCTCCTTCAGACATAATAAAGTTTCCGTCCGTATCGATTTTAGACTTACCTGCCATGAATTCGATCTCACCCAAACCGAGATGCTGCAATTTGAGAGATCCTCCGAGTGTTGAAATCGTGGCTGAAGGTGTGGCAAGTGAGTCATCAAAACCATTGATTGTGAGAAGGCCGTTACTGAGTTCACCTGTCACTGCAAGATTATTTACATTTGTATCTCCAGTGATAGTAAGAGCAGACAGAGTCGCCTCATCTGACTGAAGCCCGAGTATCTGATTATCAATAATTTCCGCCAGATAGCTGCTGAGATCAGCTGATCCCGATGCTTGCATGCCAGTAAAGAGCTGTTCAAGGAATCCGACACGGTTATTGAGATTTTCAAGTGATGCAGAAGCAGAAGCTTGCTCAAGTGTGCTTAATCTGTCTTCAATTGTGCTTAAACGTGTCTCTATTTCATTATCTTTTTCGGTCAGTGCATCAATCTCAGCCTCGACTGCTGTTGTTCTTTCTTCAATGTTCTCAGTTTCCTGTGCAAGTATATCTAACAGACTACTCGTTACTGCTCCTGTATCTTCGTTGATAACCAAGGCCAACTCATCACTCAATTTTGTTAATTCGTTCTGTTGTCCTTCAATTTTCAGCTGCTGCTCCTGCATCGCAGATATAAGGATCGGCGTAAATGAACCGTATGAAACTGACTTCAAACCATTTTCATCCGTCTGTACAAATTCTGGGAATAATTCTTCTACCTCCTGCGCAATCAAACCAAATCTTGCATTTTCATCCTGCTGTGTTTTCCACTTAAACGAAACAGGTCTGAGTTGTTTGACCTTTTCAAGATTGGAAATGTTTGAAAGCGTCTCAACATCTTTTTTCAAAGTAGCATCTGAAGTACAGCTCCATGTAGTACTAGTAGGATCAATTTCACAATAACCGTCTGAATCCTGGAATCGGACAGGCGGTGCGGTCGAGCCGACTAATACATGCAAAGCTCTCGCCGGAGCCGTGGTCCCGATACCGACAGCCGAGCCATCTGCCCACAGATTTCCGCCTTTAGCTTTCAATATAATATTTCCGGTACCATACGTTTCCAATGTGAGATCATTGTTTTCGAACGCTTCACCCGCTACGATGCTGAGTGGTCCGTCAGATTTTATATATGAAGCTGTTTGATTGGTGAAATACAAATCATATGCTACAGATACATCACCTGCCGCGTTAAAGGCTGTCGGAACATCAAAGTTGACTTGTGTCGTCGAGAAGCGTGCAATATCGGTCAAAGATCCTCCAGCACTTACTCCAGCAAGAGTAAGAGTCCCATCATTTCCGATCGTGAACTTTCCATAATTATTTGCATCATAACTGAGCTGCAATCCTGCTGTTGTACCAAATAGATCAAGTGTTGTACTTGGGGCGGTCGTCCCGATACCTAGATAATTGCTGCTATCATCCCAGAAGAAATTAGCTGCATCCTGGGTAAAGTTTGATCCGTTACCAAACACAATTCCTCCGCTCGTGACTGTTGCGTTGTCAAGATAATTGAGCTCTGTGGTAGAAAGTGTTGCACCCGAGAGAATATTGAGTTCTGTGGCCGTTGCTGATACCTCAGTGCCTCCGATGTATAGACTGGTGAAGTTTCCGCTGCCGTTTACATCGAGGGTGTATCCTGGATTTGTAGTCCCAATTCCGAGATATCCTTCATCTGTCAACCTCATCTTTTCAGTAAGAGACTGCAATGATGTTCCGGATGAACCGACATCAGATGTCTTGAAAATAATATCTCCGCCATCTGCATTTCCAGTCGCTTTTCCTCCGGCTAGAATCATACTCGCTCCTGCAATATCTGTACCTGATCCACCCGTGGCATTTAAGGTAACGGTTGTTGGACTTGAGCTTACGACACCTCCTCCGAAGTAGGCTTCATCAATATATCCATTTGCATCATCACCACCTACTACAAACTGATGGGATGAAGTAGCGTCGGTATTATATCCCAATACTATTGAAGAGTCGTATGCTGAGCTCGAATTTGATCCTAGTACAGTATTGTAGTTACCTTCTGAAGTAACATCTGAATAAGCACCTACCATCGTATTACTATTCCCAGAAGTGTTGCTTCCTCCTGCCGAATAACCCAATGCAACATTGTAATTAGCAGTGGAACCTACTCCTGCCCAAGAACCTCCAATGAAATTATGATGTCCGGTAGTGAGAGTTCCCCCTGCATCATTTCCGATAAGGACATTATTATATCCGCTGGTAACACTACTCCCCGCCCAAGCTCCGATAAACGTATTTTGGTCAGCATTCGTACTGTCCAAATTGTAACCGGCACCATGACCGATCAGAGTCAATTGAGAGGCTCCGGAAGGAGCAGTATTCCCTGCCCCCAATCCAACCAATATATTTTCATCCGAAGAGCTTGCTGATAGTACTGAGGATCCTCCGATTTTATATGAAGTAGAGATGTTAATATCTCCTACAACGTCAAACATTGCTGCCGGAGCAGTAGTCCCGATACCAATATTTATTCCGTCCGTATATATTGAAGAATTTGCGAGATCTGTACCAGTACTGAAGTATGGGATATAATTTGCACTTCCCGAACTCGTAACCGTCCCAGTCGCTCCGGTATCCAGCTGAGTTGTTCCCCAATACAAATTTCCTCCGTCTGCATAGAGATTATTCCCGGGAGTAGTTGATCCCACATCCAACATATTGATACGGCCATTCACACTCAGTTGTTGTGTTGGATTGGTAGTACCAAGTCCTATTTGACCGTTTGCATCGACAAATAACCCCGTTGTATTACCAGTTCCACCTCTGATCCAACCGGTACCCGAGACATCGAACTTTGCAGCAGGAGCAGTATTTCCTATTCCGATTCGACTATTGGTTGTATCAAAATTAAGCAATCCGCTTTCGATATTCAAAGCAGTAGTAGAAGCGGCAAGATCCCAGTTTTGTGCCTGATTGAGTGCAACCCCTCCCGCAGCATCCAGCACAATTCGACCACTGTTGTATGTCTTTAATTTCAAGTTATTACTTTCGTAATTCTCACCCGCTTCAATCGTCAATGGCCCATACGTTTTAATATAGCTTGCTGTTTGATTGGTGAACTGGAGATCATTGGCAATGGATACATCTCCGGTCGCATTGAATGATGTCGGGACATCAATATCGACACCAGTCGTCGCAAAACGTGCGATGTTGGTGAGTGATCCACCTGCACTCACACCTGCCAGTGTTAGTGTTCCATCTGATCCGATCGTGAATTTACCGTAATTATTTGCATCATAACTGAGCTGCAATCCTGCTGTTGTACCAAATAGATCAAGTGTGGCACTTGGTGCAGTTGTACCGATACCCAGATAATTGCTGCTATCATCCCAGAAGAAATTAGCTGCATCCTGGGTAAAGTTTGATCCGTTACCAAACACAATTCCTCCGCTCGTGACTGTTGCGTTGTCAAGATAATTGAGCTCTGTGGTAGAAAGTGTTGCACCCGATAATATATTTATCTCACTTGCTGTCGCTGATACCTGTGTCCCTCCGATGTACAGACTATTTACATTTGCACTTCCTGCAACATTGAGAGCATACGTACTCACATCAGTTGTTCCGATCCCGATATTTCCCGTAAAGTCTGCATTCCCGACCACAGAAAGCGGGTTATTTGGATTCGTTGTTCCGATACCCAATCTCCCGGAATCAGTAATCGCTAGGCTGGTAAAGTTTATCGGATTGATATATGTTGTCTGATCCTGCCACATACCGGCTTCACCATTCGAAAGAGCTTTTACCTGCTGGTCCAGTGCATCTATGCTGGCGGTAAACGTTTCCCCATCGGTCACATAATTATCTCCTGTATATAATCTGTTACCCAATGAAGCACTCCCATAACTATATAGTTCACTGCCGTTTGCAATTTGAATATCACCGTTTACATCAAGCGCATATCCTGGAGCGGTTGTCCCGATACCGAGATTACCTCCCGTGAGATATATACTGCTGTTTGCCAAATTCGAACCATCAAAATATGACAGATATCCTGACGTGAGAGATGTGATCAGGGCATCGTTACTACTGTCTTGATCCCAATCGGAAAGTTGAGTTGCTACATTATTTGTATCAAGAAGAGTTCCGCTTCTTCCATCAAGTAAGTTAAACTCAGCAGCAGACAAAGTAAGGTTCACACCATCGAGTAAATTCAATTCCGAAGCTGTTGATGTCACCTCAGTCCCCGAAAGATAAAGAGTTGATGTATTCAAAGATCCACTTACGTTTACTTTGTATGTACCGGTCGATGTCGTTCCAATACCAACATTACCTCCTGATTGATACACAATCGTGTTTGCCAAATTTGTTCCGTTAAAATAGGGGATATATCCGGACGTGAGAGAAGTAATAGTAGCATCATTACTACTATCCTGATCCCAACCGGAAAGTTGAGTTGCTACATTATTTGTATCAAGAAGAGTTCCACTTCTTCCATCAAGTAAATTAAACTCAGCAGCAGACAAAGTAAGGTTCACACCATCGAGTAGATTCAATTCTGCAGCTGAAGATGTTACTTCCGAACCAGCCAGATACAGCGATGTTGTATTGAAAGATCCACCAACGTTTAATTTATATGTTCCTGTCGATGTTGTACCTATTCCAACATTTCCGGTGCTATTATTGAGATAGAGATACTCATAGGTTCCGTTATAAAGTCTTGTTGTTTGAGAAATTGCTCCCCCCAAGTTAAATGTTGTTCCTGAAAGATCTAACCCGTTGCCTGCCGTATACGTTGTATCATTATCCGTCCCTGTGATAGTAAGAGTATCTCCTGAGATACTGGTTGAGATACTCCCTGATCCATTTATCGTGAGAGTGTCACCCGCACTATCTGCTGTTGTACTGCCGCTATCTGCCGTAAATGTCGTAAAAACATCCACAGTCACACCTGAAATAGCATTGTCAACATATGATTTTATTGCCTGTCGTGTGACTAGCTCTGCATCGGTTGCTCCCGACCAATTTGTACCTGTCCCTGACACAATACTCGTAATCGAAGGTGTTGCTCCTCCTATCTGAAGTCCTGCAAACTGTACCGTGTCACTTGTCCGTACATTCTGATCCATCGCATACAGCTCATTTGCTCCCTGTCCAGTATTTATCGTTGTGAATGTCACTGCATCAGTCGTACTCAAACTCTGATTTAATGATCCCAGATATCCCCACTGTGTCGAAGATATTGTTGTCGCTCCGATATTCTCCAACTGATCTACCTCTCCTGATGTCAATGCCGAAAGTCCGATCGTTGTATACAACGTATCCAAGTTTGACCCATCTGCAGATACATCACGTCCGTCTACCGTCCCACTCACTGCTATGTTCCCCGTCACATCTAATGATTCGGTCGGTGCCGTATTTCCCACACCTACCTTGTCCGTCACCACCGCAGGATACACATATCCACTCCCTGTATTCCTGCTCCAGTAATTCGTACCTAAACTTGTCGCATCAACCCAGTTGAACTTACTGTTTGCGTTGTTGTATGTCAGTACCTGTCCGTCTCCCGGGGTCTGACCGTTGTCATCTACATCCGCAGGCAGTACTGTTCCATCTGTAATTTCCCCGGTTTCGATAGTCTGCCCGAGGAATGAAGTATTGGCGTTGTAGCCCTGCACAGTTGATCCGATATCTGTTGTTATCAGATCATTTGAACTATCCTGATCCCATGCCGATAGTTGTGTAGCTACATTGTTTGTATCCAGTAATGTCCCTGATCTCCCCGACAGCAAATTGATCTCTGTAGCCGTTGCACTTACTTGTGTACCTGCCAGATAAAGAGTTGTAGTGTTTAAAGATCCACTTACATTTACTTTATAGGTACCGGTTACAGTTGTTCCTATTCCAATATTCCCTCCGGATTCATAAAGAATAGAATTTTCAACATTGTATTGATCCGTAAATTTAGCTAAGTAGCCTGTCCCTCCCGTGCTGTCTACCCCTCCGCCTGCCCCGCCTGCACAAGAATCACCAGTTGTACAGATTCTATAACTACCCCAGTAAAGACTTGCACTTGGAGCCGTTCCTGCTGAAATCGTATTCAATGTATCGGATATTCCCCCGCTTGCACCAAGCCGGATTGCTCCCTGGACATCAAGAGTCGTGACAGGAGCAGTGGTTCCGATTCCGACATAAGAACTGAGCAACGAAATTCTATCTATGGTGTCATTGAAAAATTCTATCCGGGCAGCAGACGAAGCGGTATTGCCGAGACCAAGAACTCCTGCTGACGTGAAATATAGTTCGGAACCGGGAGTACCGCTCGTAAATGCATCACCGGAAGTTATGTTTCCAACAGCAGAAATTGCCGAACTTCCCACTCCGCCAATGGCACTATCCAAGTCTTCCAGAACTGTCTGCAGGTCACTCGCACTGCTGTTTGTAATACTTGAACTATCTACTCCAATAAGTCCGGCACCGGAAATGGAACTCAAAGCTGTTGTTCCGATATACAAATCACTGCCACTGGCAATTCGGATATCTCCCGTTACATCCAGCTTATATCCTGGCGATGTATTGCCATCCAGTTGATTCATCAAGGAATAATATTTCATTCGAACCATCGTTAGAGATTCTGATATTTCCCTGTCCTGCGTTCATCAAAATGGTATTACCTGCCTCATATGCTTCCTGTAGAGTCGTTGAGGCTCCACTAATATCTGTCCAAGAAGAACCATTGAATACTTTTACTTTATCAACATCAGTATCGTATGCAAGATATCCTACACCAACCGATGGATTATTTGATGCCAAATTTGCGGATGAGGCATTCGGTAACCGCAGTCCCTGAGGAGCCGTCGTTCCATGATTAATAGCTGATAAATCCAAGAAATTCCCAGCGGCAAATGTGAGGGTACTATTGAAATCTGATGCTAAAATAGTTCCGTCCGTAATTTCACCGCTTTCAATAGTCTGACCAATGAACGAGGTATTTGCATTGTATCCCTGTACCGTAACTCCGATATCAGTGGTTATCAGATCATTGGATGCGTCCTGATCCCAAGCGGAAAGCTGCGCTGAAACATTATTCGTATCCAACAAGGTGCCTGATCGTCCGTCAAGCAGATTAAATTCGGCAGCAGAAAGAGTGAGATTTACTCCGTTTAATAAGCTAAGTTCTGCGGCAGATGCCGTCACCTCTGCGCCTGACAAATAAAGAGAAGTCGTATTCAAAGAGCCACTGACGTTTACTTTGTATGTTCCTGTTGATGTTGTCCCCACACCGAGATTTCCTGTTGCGTTATTTAAAAATAGATACTCATAGGTCCCGTCATAGAGCCTTGTTGATTGGTTAATAACTCCGCCCAGTGTGACAGTATTTCCCGACTCAGAAATTCCGTTTTCAAATGTATACGCCGCTCCACCTATCTGTGCGTCCACATATGACTTGATAGCAAGTTGTGTCGCGAATGCAGTATCAATTGCACCTGACCAATTAGTTCCCGTTCCCGAGACAATACTTGTGATACTCGGTGTCGTTCCCCCTATCTGTAACCCAGCAAACTGTACCGTATCTGTGGTCGCGACGCTTTGGTTTAGACTGCTTAAATATCCCCACTGGGTTGAAGAAATTGTGTTACTTCCAATATTTTCCAGCTGATCCACCTCCCCTGATGTCAATGCGGAAAGGCCGATCGTGGTATAAAGGGTATCAAGATTTGCTCCATCATCAGAAATATCACGTCCATCTACCGTACCGCTTACCGCTATATTACCCTGAACATCCAGCATCTCTCCCGGCGCCGAGGTCCCTACTCCTACACGATCGGTTACCGCTGCAGGATATACATATCCGCTTCCAGAATTCCGACTCCAATAGTTGGTTCCTACAGAAGTGGGATCAATAAACTCAAGTCCGGTAGCCCCTGCATTAACTCTCACCAATTTTGAACCTTGTCCAACATAATTACCTGGAGTGTCTGATAAACCAGCGAATGTTGTAACATCGTCAGATCCATTTTGATCCCAGCCAGACAGTTCTGATGCAACATTATTCGTGTCCAACAAGGTTCCCGAACGTCCACTTAATAAATTGATTTCATTTGCAGTCGCGCTAACTTGAGAGCCTGAAAGGTAAAGAGTCGTAGTATTTGTCGCACCATTGACCGACAAGGCATATGATCCTGAAGGTGCTGTGCCTATTCCAACATTGTTTGCCAAGTCAACATCAATAACACCTGAAGTATTTTCAATGAGCGAAAAATTATTGACGAAATTAATAGTATCAAACTGCGAGTCTGCTGATCCCGGTGGAACTGCCCCATCCATCTGCACATCAATAACCCCCGATACCCCGGATGAATCTGGGCTACAAGTCCATCTCGCGGTAGCGGAATTCCACTTCAACACCTCACCGTTTGAACATCCTCGTATAAGCCCTATTCGATTATTTACTACTTCAAGGCCAGACACAGAACTTGTAGTAGGAGATGTCCCCGACGTTATCAAGGGTAGAGCACTGGGATTGAGCATGCCATCTGCCAAGGTAATAGCTTGTATCCCCGATCCTGCATATATCACCCCATCTACTGTTACATCTCCTCCTGAAAAAATAAACCTATCGGAATCTGAATATGATAATGTACCGTTATTTACTCCGTCCGATGCATTAAAAACTAATGAAGGAGTATTTGCATCATTTGCTCCATCTCCTATGTAAACAATGTTCTGACTAATATCGACGCCGAATGGTGAGCTACTTGGGGTTGTCCCTCCGACTGCAAAGTGTAACGTTGCATAATTATTCGGATAAATTACGTTTGCATTTGTAGTCCATTTTGAAGAGCCTCCCCCAATTGCCAATGACATATTTTCCAGTACCGTTTGCAGGTCCCCTGATGATGATTGTGTTATATTTGTCCCATCAACTCCGATCAGAGACGCTCCTGAAGCGCTATTTGTGCTGTTTAGTCGTGTGGAACCAATGTAAAAATCAGCCCCGGCAGCTATACGAATATTTCCATTTGCATCTACTGAAAAGTTATCAAAAGTAATTGTCGTATCTGAACCCGATAAATAACCTCCAGCGGGGAAATTAATACCCGTAACCGTATCAATTACATTCTGTAAACTGAATGTTATTTCATTCTCACCGGATCTTGTAACTGTGAGGTCACTTCCGCTTTTAAAATCAAGTGCAGTTCCGTCCGTGATATTGTCATAGGTAGTTCCATCTACTGAAGTTGTCCAGAAGGCATAACCCGATTGAGAATTGGAAATTGTAATTTTTTTTCCGTCAACAGAAAGAGTAATTCCGCTTCCCTGTTCAAATGTGAGAGTATCAGTATTGCTGTCTGCAGTTATTGTGGATGAGCCGACTTTAATATTTTTAAATATTTCTTGCGCGGATCCAGGGTCGATATTGGTAATAAGAGGTCTCTGTGTTTGCCCTGAGATACGTATCCCCTCACCTGCGGAAACGGAATACAATATATTTGAGGCAGTAATCGTTCCGCTACCAAGGGTTACATTTTGACCGCTTGCATCAATATCATCTAAAAATATCGCAGGACCATTGACCTGTAATTCTTCTATCTCAACTTTCGATCTGAAATTCCAAGCGATATTACTAATTATGGATCTGGTTAATCGGCTTGACTCTGCTGCTAATACATCCAAAGAAACCGGCTCCTGCGATCGGTTCTTTTCACCGTCCTCTTGACTACTTACTGTTACGACTGCAGTTTTTTTTGCAAAATGATTGGAAAGCTTTGGATAAGCAAAAAATGCACTTGCACTCATTATGGCAAAAAGTACTATAGCCGTTACGGCATATCGTTTTTCGAATATTATTCGAGGCACAGTTATAAGGGGAAAAGCTTTTGATGTCTGTGCTATTTGGCTATATATATGATCTTGGCTTTTTTGCTTTTTAAGATTAGCTACTTGAATTTTGTATTCTTGTGCTTTTGCAACATCGCTTAGTGCATATTTACGATAACCTGAAGGGGTACGAACCGATTGAAAAATATGCTCCTCTTCCCATCTCCTTACGGTGGAAGAAGATACACCTACAAGGCGAGCAAATTCTTTAGGAGATAGATTGTATTCCTTTTGTTCAATCGACATAAAAAGTTTGGTATATGCTTTCATTAAAACATAAAACAAACTCCAATGTCCAGTGCAAATAGGGCTTTTTTATGCCTAAACATTAATAAAATTAATAATTTATTTAATTTTTAAACTTTTCGTTCAAATAAATTGAATTCGTTTATAGACTTTCTTTATGCCCCATATTAGTTTTATGGAATTGTAAGATACATTGACGATAATGACCTTATAGCATACCTTCCGTTCGCACATTTATTCACTATTTAGGGCTTTGCAATAATTAATACTAAGCTTTATCTGATTTGGTAATTTTTACAATAATACATTGTATAGAAAAAGAAGGAAATTAACATATATTTGTGCGTATCAAATATGTAATTTAACACTATTACACATCTCTTTTGTATAAGTGTTTATGTGATTTAAACTATGACGATTATGTATGCAAGAAGGATAGCGAATGCTACCAAAAGTATAGTAAAGAATGAGTTTATAATAATTCCGAAGAGTATCGTCCGCTTTGCCAATGGATTTCTTCCTAAAGCTTCTACGCCGCGCAAGGCAATTCGGCCAAATAATAAAAACCCGCTCACAAACGCAATAGCCACAACGACTGTGGCCAGTGTGTACCTAAAAATTGGAGAAGTTCCTGCGAGTCCACCTGATCCCCACCCAAATATTTCTGATACCGATCTTTTAAGCGTGCTAATCATTCCTTGATCTGATAGTCCAATACTGTCAGCAGAAAACGTATCTCCCAGTGTTGTAAATCGGATGTCTACTAATGCTCTGATGAGTGAACTATCATCCGAGGTTGTAGGTTCAAATCTATCTATTGCGACCGCAACAATAATCCCATCCTTATCTGCTTTCATAGCTTGCCCGGGAGTACTTGATGCTGTTAACAAATCACCGATATTAATTGCTCCGGATTCTCCGTTCACCAAGATTTGGGCATCTCCTTTATTGACCATCAAAATACTTCCCAGCGCCTCACCTTCTTCCTCAACTATAATATCCGCTTGATCTACCACAACGCCGACCATTTTAGAATCATATGGTTTATCGCTTAGTCGATATTCATTATCTTCAAATGCAACTATCGATCCTACAGGAGGTGCATCGTGCATAACTATTTTTGTAGCGGCAGTAAAAGGAACATACGCCAGAATGCGCTGAGGAATTAGAAAAATACCGATTATCAGACCTAACAAAATTATACGGAGCATAATATAGTTTTTTTAGTATTACTATCTACTTTTATTTAATCATGTTAGCATACTTCCCGTCAAACTGAGATAAACACACCAAAAAAAAAGGTACCCCGCCTTCAAGACAGGGTACCTGTATAAAAGCTAATTACGGTTCAATATTTGCTTCAGGTGATGCTTCTTCTGGAAGCTCGATCTTCTCATCCAGGTTTGTAGCAGGAGCAGAGGGCAAATTCAATTCTTCAGGGGACGGTGTCGGTGTCGGGACTACTGTTCCTTCCTGATCAGCATTCTGCTGTTGCTCCGCCTGTTCCTCCAGAGCTTCTTGGTATTTAGTCTTGAAGTCTTCCAATGTTTTTTGAGCTGCTTTATAGTCTTCCTGCTGAGTTGCCGGATCTATAAGACCAACCACTATCTGTATTTGGTCAACAGCCGGGCCATATAGTCCTTTTTGATAATATGTCCACGCCAGATTATAATGAGCATTTGCCCAGTCTGGCTTCAACGACACTGCCTGCTCAAACATCTTTTGTGCTTCATCGTAATTCTGGAAGAGATAATAAATACCACCCAGATCAAGTCTCAAAACAGGATTCCGAGGATCCAGAACGATTGCCTGCTGATAAGCAGATACTGCCCATACCGGGGCATTTTCTGCAACATTGACAATTTGGCGGTAGACACCAGCCAATGTCTGCCAATTGGTTACTTTCAATGGATTCAAGGAAACAGCAGTTTTTGCTTCTACAATAGATGCCTGTATAGCTTGAGCAATGGTTTGTCTATCCTGGTCAGTTAATGCATCTTGTTCCTTTGCTGCAATATTATTTGCTACCAAGAGATTGGTCTGTGCAAATTGTCTGTGGAATTCTTCACTTGCGTTGTTGTATTGAATTGCTTTGACCTGATTCTCATAAAGCTCCTGAAGGCTGTTGGAAGCAACTCCATCTAATGATTTCTTAAAGTAGTACTCTGCTAGGAAATGTCTTCCCAAAAAGTACACAGTACTGCCGAGTACCAGCATTGTAATCACAACTACTCCGATAAATATCGGCATTAGACCTGAAAGATCAACAATGTATTCTTCCTGTGAAGATTTCTTATGCAGATCTGCAGCCATCAATGCAAGGCTGAGGAAAAAGACAAAAAAGGTAATGATTGACGGCGGCAAAAGGAAAATAATTACCAGAGAAGTAATAAACAGAGCAGCCGTTTCAGTTTTAACCTCTTTTACTCTTTTGAGGAACAAAGATATCAACAATGTAAATCCTACTGTACCCAATAATCCCAATTCCGTTAGTACATGTAATATGACAGAACGAGATGTATTAAAGGTATTTACCTGCCACAGGTCAGTTAAGTTGTAGTTGATAGTACGCACTTGAGTAAACAACGTTGCAAAGTTATCAACCCCTACGCCAAATATTGCAGTCATTGGATTCTTCAGTACTTCAACCGCAGCAAACCATGACAGACCGAATGGAGGAATAACAATCTGAGCTCCCTCATTCATGATCTGTTGTGCAATAACAAAAATATGAAATATCCCAGCTAAGAGGGTAAATAATACTACAACACCTAAAATTATCATCATAACTTTATTTTGATCATCATTATGATGTCGTGATTTATACATTCTCCACATATAAAACCCTAATCCGACAAGAACAAAAGCTAAATATGCAAGAAAGTGGACTGAGGAACCTACTGGATTAAATGTCGTATTTGTAAGAAATGACCAATACGCTGGAAGCGAAGCATTCTGAAATGGATCTACCATTATGATCAGTGAAAAAACAGAAACCAATGCTCCTGATATTGCCAATAATAAAATTGGTGATATCTGTGCCTTTGAAAACACATGAGATGCATAAAAGTAGAAAATCACAAATGCACTTATCATGACTAATCCATATTGTGGATTAAAAATTGCCTGAACCTTATTGGGAGACATGAGTACGATAGACAAAATATATGAGAGCAAAATCAAAATTAAAGATTGTGTTGCAGGATTGTGAATCCAAGTAAATTTTCTTCCAATAAGAAATTTTCCGAAAGATAGAAATAGCACACCGAATACAGCAAATACAAGAAAATAAAATTTACTGTAGATGAGGAAATCTCTGGTAACGGGAAGAAAGAATAAAGGAAATAAAAACACAATTCCATATATAACGAATTGCAAGATCTTGTTAATAGATTTTGACTGTGTACTCATATTAATTGATTGTAGAGAGTTTTTACAAGGATGTCAATGGCTTTATTTAAAAGCTTACAAAAAGTGTTTGCAACAATCCATGGTTACATTTACCTAGATCAAAAATATACACACAAATACCCAAATTTGTTCTAATTATTACTTTTTATTATTAAAATGAAGATTGCCTATCTCTTAATAGTGTATTAATAAAGTAGTAATAACTTACTCTGGTTTTAGCAGGATAAGTATCTTCCCGCACTGTATTGGTGTGCCTGTTTCGCTGCGCATCGACCGAAAAGATTCAGGACACTTTTCGTTACTGAACTTGGAGAGCTGCATTTCCTCTAATGCATATCCAATTCTGGTGGAACGTATTTTAGTACCAAAACCAGGGATAGAACCCACTCCCACACTGTCACCTATTTCTATACGTCCGTACTCATTGGTTACCATAACTTCTACTTGTCCTACCATACCAACAAGTATCCAATCATCCGATACTCTTGATTGGGAATTCCCAACAAATCCTGCATTCTCAGATACAACTCCCACAACTACTTCTCCCTTTCTGGCGGCGGCAATCCCCTGTCGGGATAAAGAAACAATTGTCCCTGCGTTATATGTTTTTGACGCTTTAAAATACTCAGCAAAATCAGCACCCTTCGTTTCATATACGACTCCGCCATTATTAAGCCGCACGGAACCAACGGCAGATCCCTTATTTTCCCGTGTCGAACCAGCATAAAATGATATAAAAGCGGAATTAACACCTTCGTCTGATGTACCCAGCTCTAAGTCAAGTACATTATTTTCTTTAACATCATCTACTGCGAGGTTTCTTATAGAAGCAATACTACTATATGGTTCTGTCCCCACGACCGACAGTTTAGTAGTAGGTGAGAAAGAACCAACTCCTAGATTGCCCGTGGCAATAATAGTATTTGCACCGGCAGCTGGTTGAAAAACAACATTACCCACTCCCCCATCGGTCGTTTTAAGGCTTAATGATGCCCCTTCTATCTGAAATATTCCGTTAGTTGATTTTATGATTGGGCCACTTGCTTCCAAGTTAATTCGTCCTTCTTCATCAATAAATGGAATCGTATTTTCTTTTGTTCCTAATGATTTTCCGTTCAGTAATTTTGAATTTTGAATATATGATGAGGGGTAGATACGATAACGAGGTTTTACTTCCTCTACCTCACCTACTGCTACACCTAAAAATAAAACTGAATGTGAAAGTAAACTCTCAGGAATCGATTCCATTCCGCAATCAGCTCCTAAAACAACGGTAAATTGACCGCTATAATCTGGTGTTATGCCATTCTCTCCAATACATGTACCTTCATATAAAAAATCTGCTGAGTCTTCAGACAGATACAATCTAAAGCGAACGTCTCTTTTTGTATCTATTGGATTGCCATCAGAATCTTTGAGAGTACCTCGGAAAGGAATAGTAGGGGTCTGCGGAGTTTCTTCCCTTAAGTTAGGATTGAGGACTTTATTGGTAGTATAAACAGCAAAAGATACAATTCCAATTACAACAACTATAAGGAGCATTTTAACTATGCTGCTACTCACGTTTTTTTTATTTCTTTCTGGTACCTTATTTTCACCAGGGTCTCCCCACTCAGACGACCTTTTACTGCTCAGAGTATCAATATGTATGAGAGCTTCGGTTAGTTGTCTAGAAGAAATTTTATTTTTACCATGAAGCCACTTTAACCAATCCAAAACGTTCTGACGGACAAGTTGTAACTCATCTTTATTTTTTGCTTGAGTTATTTTCTCTTGGGCAGTTTGTAATATTTGCTTTGTAGACTTTGTTGCCATATCAATAATTGTAATTAAAGTTTAACAAGTATAAAAGAGGTACAGCATAATCGATACTTATGTGAGATTTCTATGATACGTGCATCATCATGAAAAATATAACAGACGTGTATCAATAATTCGGAGTCTATCTTTTCCTTCCCTGACTTATGGAATTTATATTGACACATACGTGAATTTATTTTATTAATCAACAATTAATCTAGGCTGCTATTTAGGCTTTATAGAGCCCTTTTTTGTATAAATCTTGAAATTTTACAACTTAACCAGCAAAGGTCAAAGTCTCAACATTTACCCAGTTAATACTACAGGTTAAATTATATTATATAGACTATTACAATAATTCAAATAGACATCTTTTTAATATTAAACATAATTTATTTTCTATAGCTTATATGCCTATAATTAAAATGAATCTAAGTTAATTTATTAAACGATAACTTTATTAGGGCCCTATTAAAACCTATATATTAGGTCATGTAAATAAACATTTTTCACTTATTTTATTGATATAGTACGAGATGACTTGTGAATAATGAGCTTACATATTGAATGTGGTCAAAAAATTAACGTGCGTAATATCTATTGCGTATCATATTTTTAGTAAGTAAATCTTTTACTAACCCTGACTTTAAGCTCATCATTCACCAAGATTTTTTCCTAGATCTTCAGAATAGCTAAATCTTACCGACAATTTATTTAGCAATAAACAAACTTAATTGACAAATGCCCTAATAAATAAGCCATTACAAAGCTCTATTAAACAGTACTATTGACAGGCGTATTTTTTTTTGTTAATTTGTAAGTATGGGAATAAAAGATAGACGAACGAAAATTTTACTAACTCTAGTTTTAATGTCTGACGATAAGTCCTCGCCAGTGAGTTTTACACAAGATATTTGTGACGTCTATGACTTAACCCTAAATAGAAAAACACGAACGACTTTTTCAGACTTAGAAAAAGAAGGATTAATCACTCCGAAAGGAACCGAAGAAATACCGGCTTATTCACTCACTGATAATGGATACAATGACATTGCATTAAACTTCCCTGTTTTTCGTTTTTCAAAGGAAAAATGGGATGGAATTTTTCGAATATTATCCTATGAGATTCCGGAGAAAAAAAGAGAACTACGAGATAAACTTCGACGTGAAGTTGCAAGCTGGGGCCTAGGTCCATGGCACCGGTCTTTTTGGCTTACTCCGCATCCGATTATTCCTACACTGAGAAGACTTATATCAGAAAAAGAAGAGGAACAATATGTTCAAGCATTTGAATCAAACCATGTTTTTGGAGATCGTGAGCTGTTAATTGAAAAAGTCTGGGGCAAGAAAAAGCTGGAAGCACAGTATCGCGCACTCTTCAAAAAATGGCATCAGATTTTGTCTAAAGATCAAGATAAGGTATCCAAAATGAAACAAGTAGTAACTGGGTACGTGGAAATACTTAAAATTGACCCCGGACTACCAAAACAACTCATCGGCGAAAATTGGATCGGCTATGAAGCAGTAAATCTTTTTAGAGAAATACGGGATATTCTCCTTACTCCTTCAAAATAATATACTCCCTGTATTTTCACCCTTTTTAAGCGTGTACAATTCTACATCCATACCCGTGGTCACCTTTTGCATTATTTCAGGCATGTAAGCCGAATTAGCAGGCATGTAGACTTTTTCTATTTCATGTTGTCTGATTATTTTTTGTATCAGATGTGGCGAGACCGTTGAGCGTAAAATTACCAAGACTTTTCTATTTGAATTTATAATCAAAAAATTATCTTTTATATCTGATAACTCTTCTAAATAATGACTACTTCGTTCATTTCCGACTTGATATCTTTCTCTGATAGCTTGATATTTAAATTCAGAATCTACCGACACATTATCTAATTTTCGTCTGTAGAATGGTACATTCTTTCCGATGCAACTTAAAATATCCTTAATAGAAGCTTTTGATACAACAAAATATTCTTTTTGAGAAGTTTTGATTACAACTGAAATACCTGTAGATTCATTACATACGGATATCGAGTCACGATTATGCAATAAATCTCCTAACGTATAAAATAATATATAAAGACCTACACACAGCCCTATAAATAATATTGATCTTCGAGATATTATCTGTTGATCCATGGAATCACTGTAAAAATCCTAAAGGATTTACCTGCGAACCACCTGAACGAATCTCAAAATGTAAATGTGTTCCTGTTGAACGACCAGTTGATCCCATAACTCCAATTCTCTGGCTTTTGCCTACTACCTGACCTGCCGATACTTCAATTGATGATAAATGGGCGTAAAGTGACTGGTATCCATTTCCATGATCAATAATAATATGACAGCCATATCCGTACGCCAGACAGCCAGTATATGTCACTGTCCCCGTATCTGATGCAATAATGGCAGGTGCGGCTGAATTAGCAATATCAAGAGCCATATGGTACCACACCGGATAAGTAGTAATACTTCCGGACGTAGGCCATATAAAACTTGAGGTTCCCTGAACGCCCGCTTGGGCTTTTGCGACATATCTGAACTGCGTCTGCTGCGGAACAGGTTTATCTTCTATTGTTCCATCGGGGACGTAGAGATCTTGGCCAGGAGTAAGTTGAAACGTATCCGGATCAGAAAAATCGTTGAACGGAAAATTTACAATATTCTGGGCGTCAACATTATATTTTTTTGCTACTGTATATATATTGTCCCCGGCCACTACTTTATGAACAATACCGGTAACAGGAGGTATGTCTAATTGTTCACCTGGCTTAATTATATCGGATTTTAAATCATTAGCCCATTTAATAGTATCAATCGAGACATTATAACGGGCAGAGAGAGATGCTAACGTTTCACCTTCAGAAACCGTATGAGGATAAACCTTATCTCTGGGTTTTGCAGATACAACAGTTGTCACTGGATTATCAAAAGGATCAAAGCTGATAGCCGTACTTTGAAAATATGTCTGTTGTCCGGGTATATCATCTTCGAATGGGTTGTTTTCAGCAATAGCAGGTCCCGCTATCAAAACCGTAATAATCAATAAGAAAAAAGAAGTATTGAGAAAAGAACTCGAATATTTACCACGTTTAACGACCAACAAGGCGACTATGACATCTTTAAATTTTTCTATCTGGTTGCCATAATACAGAGCTCTTGAAGTAATGTATTGTTTGAGGAACAGAATAAATTCCCGGATATCTCTCATACGGTCGTTCTTCCATTTTACTATAGCAAAAAAAGAAAAGATACCCTAAGTTTAGAGCTGTGCTGTCAATCTCTGTAGAGCAACTTCAAAGGCTGCAGATTTTAAATCAATATCTTTTTCAGCTGACCTGGTCCAAACATCAGAAAAAGCTGATTTCATGATTTCTTCTAGTCTCGCAATAACTTCTTTTTTTGACCACCAGTAGCCTTGTTTTCCCTGAACCCACTCCAAATAGGAAACAATAACGCCTCCTGCATTTGCGAGAACATCAGGCAATATATAAACACCTTTATGCGTAAGATATTCTCGTGCTTCTTCTGTAATTGGTCCATTAGCCATCTCGACAATTATTTTTGCTTTAATATTCTGCATATTCTTACTGGTTATAACTGTCTCCAACGCGGCAGGAACCAATATATCCACTGGAAGCTCTAATAATTGTTCGTTCGTTATATTTTCGCCATTTGAGCTATCACATAAACCTCCAACACAATAACACCCGGCAATGCTTCCTTGTTCTTTTTTACAGTCTATTACCAACTTAGGCTCAAGATTTCCTGTTTCATGAGCAGTAATACCACCTTTTGAATCTGAAATTGCGACAATCTGATGACCTTTTGAGTATGCGGCTTCAGAAAAGAAATACCCCACATTCCCAAAACCTTGAATAGCAATCGTCAAAGGTCTTTGCTTATCCAGCTGCAACCGAGATAATAGCTCTTCTAAAGCGATAACTCCCCCATACCCAGTTGCTTCTTCTCTTCCAAGACTGCCGCCATGTTCTACGGCTTTACCAGTGAAAGCGCTGGGTTCTTTTTTCCCCTTGATTGCTTCATACTCTTCCAGCATCCACTGCATGATTTGAGGATTTGTGTTAACGTCAGGGGCGGGAATATCAATATCTTGACCCATAAAAGGTGCAAGTTTTTGAGCGTAAAGTTTACTAAGTTTCCTCAACTCTGCTTTTGATAGTGATTTAGGATCAACCGCAATACCACCCTTACCTCCGCCCATAGGGATATTAGCTACTGCAGTTTTAATTGTCATAAGTAGAGACAGTGCCTGAACTTCCTCTCTTGTAACGTTTTGATGAAAACGAATGCCTCCTTTATAGGGCCCTCGTAAATTATTATGCTGTGAACGGTACCCTATCAATACTTCCAATCTACCGTCATCTTTTTCTAACGGTAGTGCAAATTCAATAATTCTTTCCGGTAGGACAAGCCTATTAATTAATTCCTGCTCTAATCCCATTCTTTTACCTGTCTGAGAAATAAGCTGTTGTGCAGAACTCAGCATCTCCTTTCCGGAATTTACCATATGATACGATAGAATTAGTAATTTGCTCGAACGGATATTTATTTACTTTAGATTGTTTTCAAGCCACCTTTCTGCATCCAATGCCGCAGATACACCCATCCCTGCAGCAGTGATAGCTTGACGATATGTATGATCCACACAATCTCCACCCGCAAACACGCCTGGGACCGAGGTCATTGTTTGATATATTGCATCAAATTTAGCTACATCCTTCTCATCCGAATTGTTCAAATGAGATAAAGCCTGCATCGCACTCGTTACAATATAGCCTTTTTCATCAAGTTGTATAGAATTTCTAAATATTTGAGTATCTGGTCTATGCCCTATAGCTACAAACACTCCATCTAATTCTACAGTCGTTGATTTTTTGTAAGATTCCTTTAAACGTATCCCTTCTACTCTGTTTTCACCAAGGACTTCCTCAATTTCATTGTTCAGAATGAGTTCAATCTTCTCATTATTCATTACACGTTCTTGCATGATTTTTGAGGCTCTAAACTCTCCTCTCCTATGAACTATATACACCTTTTTAGCAAACCTTGTCAATGTTTGCGCCTCTTCCATCGCAGTGTCTCCGCCCCCTACAACAGCCACTTTTTTGTCACGGAAGAAAAAACCATCACAAGTAGCACATGCTGACACGCCTCTTCCGCGAAGTTTTTGTTCTGACTCTATCCCCAACCAGAGCGCCTGAGCACCGGTTGCGATTATTACTGCTGCAGAGCGGTATTCCTCTTTGCTCGTTGTAACGATAAATGGTTTTTGAGAAAAATCTACAGACGTTATGTTTTCATTTCTAATTTCTGTACCGAAATTTTCTACCTGACTTCTTAGATTTTGAATAAGATCAGGTCCCATAATTTCTTTGTAACCGGGAAAATTTTCTACTTCTGTTGTAAGCATCAATTGTCCCCCTGGAGGTGAACCGGCAAAAACGAGCGGTTGAAGTCCTGCTCGAGAATTATAAATCGCGGCGCTCAAACCAGCAGGTCCGCCGCCAATAATAATGACTTTATGCATATCTTTCATAACAGTAACCCGAAATAATAATAGTAGTGATAACTATATCACAGCGTCGATTACATTCCTATTATATTTAATAATATGATAGTATCATAACGAGAAGATTACAAGCTAGAACACTGAAGAAATACATATGTTTTAAAGATTAATCGTTCTTTCAATCATTTTTTCGACCTCTTTTTTCTTTTCTTGAGGAACTATATCATTGAAATATTGAAGAACAATTTCAGAAGTTAATCCATCAATGGCTTTTTTTACAGCTGATATCTGCTGTAAAATTTCCGTACAATCTCTTTCTTCTTTAACCATTTTCTGGATTCCTTTTACTTGCCCGAGAATACGACTAACACGTCTATCTAATCCTTCCATAGTTAAAATGAATTTCTAATTACTTTTATTGTAACAGGTATCTGCATTAAGTTTAAGATGGATTAGATTATCTCAATAAAGTATATTATTCACGTCAGAATACAAATTTAATTTTATCCCAACATAGAGCCATGAAATAAAATTTTGCAAGAAATATATCCGTCAGTTCAAATTAAACAAGAAAGGTTATTCCAGAGCTTAACCTTTATGAAGAGATTCTAAAAACTCCTTGTTGTTTTTTGTCTTCGGCAATTTGTCTATGAGAGCCATAAGCCCTTCTTCAGAAGTTCGAAGAGACATCATTCTCCGTAGCGTTGTAATACGTTTTAATGTCTCCGGATCTAAAAGTAGTTCTTCATGACGTGTGCCTGACTTTGTTATATCTACAGCAGGATAAATTCGCTTTTCCGCAAACTTACGGTCTAGATGTATCTCTAGATTGCCGGTTCCCTTTAACTCTTCGTAAATAAGGTCATCCATGCGTGACTCTGTGCCCACTAGAGCTGTTCCTATAATGGTCAGACTGCCGCCTTCCTCACAGTTACGAGCGGCTCCTAAAAACTTCTTGGCAGGATAGAGAGCCTGAGGATCAAAGCCACCGGAAAGAGTACGTCCGGAGTTATTAATACTTAAATTAAAAGCACGAGCAAGTCTTGTAATAGAATCTAAAAGAATTACTACATCTTCTCCCATTTCTACGAGCCTTTTTGCTCTTTCCAATGCTAGGTTAGCTACTTTTGTTTGCTGACGTGGAGTTTCATCAAAATGGGATGCTGCAACCTCACCTTTAATTGATCTTTTGATTTCCGTCACTTCTTCAGGACGTTCACCGATAAGGATAGCTATTAAATGCACTTTGGGATGATTGATCGTAATCGCCTTTGCGATATCACGCAAAAAAGTTGTCTTACCAGCCTTTGGTTGAGACACAATAAGCGCTCTCTGTCCAAAACCTATAGGAGCAACCAGATCAATTATTCGAGTGGATAAAATATCCTGCTCAGTTTCTAATCTAATTTGTTCATGAGGATGCAAAGAAGTGAGTGAATCAAATTTATTCCGTTTTCTACTTTCTTCTTCTGTAATCTCACGCCCATTGACTTCTTTTATCAGAAGAAGACTATGAAAGCGTTCTCCATCTTTTGGAGGTCTCGCTAGTCCCTTGACATGATCACCTTTTCTCAGCCAAAAACGGCGAATTTGGGAAGTTGAAACATAAATATCCTCATCCGGATTGACCGTATAATCTTTTCTTAAGAAACCATAACCGCCGTATGTGACATCTAGAATACCTTCTGCCTCATAGCTGGATTTAAGGTCTTCTTTAAGTTTATCGCTAATTTCTTCTTTACCTGTGGATCCGGGCTCAGGAGTTGGAGAAGCTTGAGTAGATTCAATTTTTTCTATTGGTTTTTCTTCATATTTATCTAACATAGAAGATACATCGAGAGCTTCAGAAAGCTCGTCTTGAGGGTTTGTCTTATTTGAAGATGGCATAGATTAATTCTAATTAGTAATTAGTAAAGAATTAATGATCAATAGCTGAAGAAATCTCAGAAAGATATGATGATTGATATTATATCTAAATTATTCTAAATTGCAAAATATATTAATGTACGCTACCGTACAATGTTTTCCTAATAATTACGAACTGCTTCTAAAAGAGGATTATCCAAATTGGAAGTATGGGATCTAAACCTCTTATGTAGTTTTTCTTAATTAAATAATCCTCCGTATGAAACTCTGGGATGAATCTTTTTTTCTAGTTTAACGGGTTGGTGAGCTCCGATAACCAAGGTTATCCAAGACGTCACTTGTTAGTCGGCGATCCTCATCACCGATTTACCCTAGAAAATTGCTTGTTCAAAAAAGATTTCAATTTGATATTTCATTTGGAGGATTACGCTTACTATACAAAATCGAGATACTATTTGTCAAGAGTGATAATACCTTCTTACAGTTTCATCATACTGTGTATTGTCCGGGAGATGCCATTTATCTGTTATACTCAGGTGTATGAAAAAAGGCCCATTCTTACTGCTAAGCATACTTGTAATTACACTCATCTTCATATTAGGTTTTCAATATGGCAAGCGCGTTGATACTGCTGAAGAAGCTATGAAAATCGTACTGAGTATCATGCCGACACCTACTGTCCATACTGCTTCGGAGAAAACTCCAATTTCTTTCAGTGTATTTGAGAGCAAGACGTGTGCCTTATCCTTTGTCTATCCGGCTGCACTGATACCCGTCCGGGAAAGCAGTATGTCAGCAAAATTTGAAGATGAGAATGGTGATACAGCCATTTTTTTTAATTGCGATCCCTCTCTTAAACTGGAAGATATTACAAATGAAACCGCAACTTCAACCCTGCGTTTGAATAACATGAATGTAACCGCCTATAAAGATAGACAAAACAAAACCCTTACTCTCGATTATCCTCATCCAAATAAAAAAGGTACTATTAGAGTTACCTTTCTTGAAAGGTATCGACCTCTTATAGAAAAAACATTAGAGTTTCATAAATAAAGCTATGAATATTGCCTATTTCGGCTCACCAGAGATTTCTGCAGACCTTCTAAGACTTTTACTCCCGATCGGAGATCATAAAATAGCATTGATAGTTACTCAACCTGATAAAGCAGTCGGGAAAAGGCTAACAGTAACATCAACACCAGTTAAACAACTCGCAATTGCGCATAATATTGAAATTTTTGATAAACCACTTACCAAAACAAATGAACAGATATTAATACATGCCATAAAAGCAAAAGATATTCACCTGGCTATATTGTTTGCCTACGGAGAAATTTTAAGTCAAAAACTACTAGACTGTATGCGATACGGAATTTGGAATGTACATCCTTCTCTCCTCCCAAAATACCGTGGCCCTTCCCCGACAGCATTTCCTCTAATTATGGGCGATAGGGCTACAGGAACCACTTTAATGCAAATGAATGAATTTTTAGATAAAGGAGATATTATTTATCAGAATGAAATACCAATTTATTCTAAGGACAATCGTTCAACAATAGAACAAAAGGTCATACCCATTGCTGGTCAACAAGTAATAAGAGCTTTGGAAAAGGTAAATGAACACAGACTTGAAACTAAGCAGCAGGATGAATCATCTGCCACTTATACACGGCTTTTGAAAAAAAATGACGGATTTATTTCTTTAGAACTCCTTGTTAAAGCGTTAAAAGGCGAATCTATCACGTTCGAACAGTTACCTGCTATCATCCAAAGATATTATCAAAAAAACAATCTAACAACATCCACTTTCTATCGGGCTGACATAACTGTATACAACTTATATCGTGGTCTTTTCCCATGGCCGGGTGTATGGACCGAAATTAAGGTTACTACATCTTCCAAGAGAGTTAAATTAATTGAGATGAAGTTAGATAATGGTCAACTGCAGTTAGAAAAAGTCCAACTTGAAGGAAAACGACCTGTGGACTTTCCCACTTTCAATAGAGCTTATAATTTGATATAAGCGTTTTTATTTAAAGCCCTACAAAGTCCCATATAATACATATATCTTATAGCAAAACTCAATTTGATAAGCCTATATTAATATTTAGTTATCTATCACAATTATGGCTCTAATAAGCGTTGGATTAATACATAAAGCCTCTTATTAGGAAATATAGCCAACTCATCTTATATAGTAACCCCTTCTTCAAGAGATGAATACTTTTGAATTTCAATTCGTGGACAATTTTGATTACATAATTTGCGGGATAAAGACAGTAATCTATCCTTTTTCTCTTTACTGAATTAGACTTCTCAAATTTGTTCAGCTTTCAGAATAATCTAAAATTGGACAGTATTCATATAGCAATCCTACGTTTGTCTTGCTAAATTCACCTCGCTGACTAATTTTTCATAATATGAAAATATAAATATCTCTCTGTAGTGAGCCCAAAACAAGAAAAATGGCCTAATTTGCCCTTTCTCTCGTGAAAGTGGACATATGTTACCTTATTTGAGATTGAGAACGGAGAATGTGCAAACTAATAAAATAAAAAAAAACGAAATATACACTACCCCGTCTCCGTGGTTGAGAATAATGGCTGCAATTTCAATTGACGATAACAAAACTATAATTGATGTTCGTAAAGAAAGCCTTCTTCAATGGAGGGTGGCCAAAGATCAATTTTGACGTCGCTTTTTATTTATCATGCTCTGTGTTAGCCAAATACAATACTCCCCTACAGTATATAGACAGTGGTCATACTCTTCTCTCACAAAATAATTCCCGCAAAGAACTGTTATGGTTATACACAAGTTATCCACAAGGACAACTTGTTATTCACAAACTACTGATATGTGTTAATTTGAAAGTTTCCTGGAGTTACTTCGCTTATACCGAATATTGGAACCTGAAGATCAAAATTTCGAAGAGTTTCAAGCATATGTCTATCTGTCATTTCTGACAATACCTCATAAAGATACTCTGCATCCAGTCCCTCATAGAGTTCTACTACCCCCTTACGGAGAAGTTTTTCCACCCATAATTTATGTCTTTCATCAACAAATGATTTATGAAGTACATAAAGATGCCCTTCAGAGACTCCTTCCCGTTTTTTTACTTTGTATGTAGAAGAAAGGCCTTCTGACGACGTAAAGAATATCGCAGCTGAAGCTTTTTGTGAAGATGTTGATAAGCCTGCAACAGTCCTTCCGCTAAATTTTTCAAAATGCTCACTTAATTTCTCTCTGCTTTCTCTACTCAACTCAAAATTTTCATAATTTTTAAATATATAATAATAGTAGTTACTAATACCATATATATCAAATTGTGCTTGGCTAAATGTTAAATTTTTATCACCATCAATCAATTCCACGAGAGAACTAAGTGCAGCATCATAATCTACTGAAAATCCATAATAATCCGCAGAAGCATACAAAATCGCAAGATCACCCAAATCTCCCCCTGGTAATGATACCGCCGGATAAGCTGACTCTGGATAATTTGATGTCGACATACACCTACTTCTGAGTCTCATATCCATATCAACTGTATAAGTGTTCCCTTTCACAATTGATAGTACTTCCTCTTCGGATAGATAGTGGTCATTCATAAATTGAATTATAGTATATTCGTTAAAAAGTCATATAGAGATACTGTAAAAGTCAAGCAAATGTTCACATTATAGGAGGAAATAGTTTAAATTTTTTTCGGAACAATAAAAGACTTTTGGATTATTAAGAAAACAATAAAATTGTATAAATATAATGATCATTTTATCTATTACAAGACTTATTACCATCTAATCAGAACACTGATTAAAATACACATTTGATGACTTTTGATATATTGTGATATTATCTTGAATTGCGTTCACACCTGTTGTTCCATCTTCCCCTAGGCTATTTCTGTGATAGAATGGTTACTATGAATATCAGGATAAAAAGGATCGATTCTTCACTGCCACTCCCTGAATATCAAACTTCAGGATCGGTAGCTTTTGATCTTTATGCTAGGACAAAAACAATTATACAACCCTGGAACCCGACAATTATCCCTGCCAATATTATTGTGGAAGTACCGGAAGGATATTTCCTTATGCTCGCAAGTAGAAGTTCTACACCAATCAAAAAAAAGCTGATGGTGGCAAACAGTATTGGCGTAATAGATCAAGATTACCATGGAGACAAAGATGAAATCGGCATACAGGTGTTAAATTTTTCCAACGATGAGGTTGTTGTTGAAAAAGGTGAACGAATTGCACAAGCGCTACTGGTAAAGATTGCAAAAGTTGAAACCTTTGAAGAAGTCGAAAGTATCAAAGAGACATCACGCGGAGGTTTCGGCAGTACGGGATAAAGATAGAGTCTAATTATATCAAAAAAGGTCTTTTCATATCATCATTTGCAAATTGAACTCGCAGCATTATGCAGACATCCGAACAGCAATATCTTGATCTTCTTCAAGAAATCCTTGATAACGGTATATATAAAGATGATCGTACGGGAACCGGAACATACAGTCTTTTCGGAAGACAGATTCGTTTTGACCTGTCAGAAGGTTTTCCATTGCTCACGACAAAGAAAGTTTTCCTCAAAGGAATAATCCATGAACTTCTCTGGTTTTTAAACGGTGAATCGAATATTAAATATCTCGTAGATAATAATGTTCACATCTGGGACGATTGGCCTTATCGTTTTTACCAAGAAAAGCTTAGAAAAGATGGCAAAACACCTCTTTCTCAACCGGAATTTATTCAAAAAATCAAAGAATCTGATGAATTTGCAAAACAATGGGGCGAACTCGGACCTGTTTATGGGGTCCAATGGAGACACTGGAAAACTCCTGATGGGAAAGAAATTGACCAGATAGCAAACCTTATACAGAATATAACATCTAATCCCAATTCACGACGGCTTATTGTGAGCGCATGGAATGTGGCAGATATTGAAGATATGGCAAAAGCAGGTTTACCTCCGTGTCATACCATATTTCAGTTTTATGTGGTAAACAACAAACTTTCATGTCAGCTATATCAGAGAAGTGCCGACGTCTTTCTTGGAGTTCCTTTCAACATTGCATCATATTCTCTTCTGCTTATGATGATTGCACAGGTCACCGGTCTGAAACCCGGAGAGTTTGTCCATACTTTTGGGGATGTCCATATCTATAAAAATCACATTGACCAAGTAAAAGAACAGCTCTCACGAGATATAAGGCCTTTTCCACAAATGAGCATCAACCCAAATGTAACCTCAATTTTTGAATTTACTTTCGAAGATTTTACGCTCAATAACTACAATCCGCACCCTCCTATCAAAGCTCCGGTTGCCGTTTAAGCTCAAGAAATAAACCATATCTAAATATAGACAATTGTATTATTATGTATAGATCTGTATCATATTTTTGATCAACTTATTCACTCAATAACTACCCTCCATCATACAGTCCCGCTTATATTTTAAGTTGATTGATTCAATCAGGTTTCGATATATTATTTTACTGTCATCACGCTATTTCATATCTTTTCATAAAGAATGAATTAAGTATCATCAAAGTGCAATATGGACTCCATTTTTTTAGCTGTAATATTGACATGTAGAGTGTCACAAAGATATGTCATAATTATTGACAATATGTCAGAATCCGATCCAGATGCTCTCTTCGGTATTTCTGCTACAATTAGTTTATGAAAACAATCGCCGTATTCGATCCTACTGCACAAGATGTTCATAGTCGTGTACGAGGAATTGGCAGATATTTTCAGACGCTAAAGGAATCTTTTACAAACACCCCGAATACGATCCATGACGGAGATACGACTCCATCTCCTTCTATCTACAAAGAAAACTCAGCTGATCCGGCTGGAGACCTTTATTTCAATTATCTTTCTGATTTGAAATCATTACGGCCGGAAATGATTTTTTTAAATCCATTTTTTAATCCTGTTCAGAAGCCACTGATTTCCGGTAAAAAAACACATAAGCAAATCGCAGTCATACATGACCTTATTCCACTTAAGTACAGAAAAATGTACCCTACGGGATGGCGAGGCTGGTGGTATAACTTCCTCAATAAAAGAGCAATTAAACACTATGACCTTATCATTACCGACTCAGAAGTCAGTAAAAAAGATATCGTCCAACTGTACAAGGTACCTGCGGAAAAAATTCGGGTAATATACCCGACGGTACCCCGTCTTTTTTTGCCCCATTTAGATACTTCTGAGGAATCACCCGCACATCACCATCCTTTTCATAAAGAAAACGACCAAATTGTACCGGAATTCTCGAAACTTCCTCTTGAACAAATAACTAAAAACGAGGTATTAAAAAACCTGAAGGATTTTGCCATATATGTAGGCGATGCCACATGGAATAAGAATCTGCCCAATCTGGCACAAGCAATCAAAATGACCAATATTACTTGTGTTTTTGTCGGAAACGTGTTTAGTGAAACAAACGTCAAACAGCTTTCAGTTAAGCCACATCCCTGGCAGCGATCCTTGAGACAGTTTCTTCAATTAGCCCAAAATGACAACCGCTTTATTTTCCCCGGATTTATTTCTGATCTGGAACTTCTACTTTTGTACAAGCATGCTCGATTGAACATTCTGGTCTCGCATGATGAGGGGTTTGGTTATTCGTACGCTGAAGCAGGCTATATGAGCACACCCAGTGTACTAGCTGATGTCCCGATTTTTCATGAAATTGCAGGTGAAGCAGCACTTTTTGCCGATCCAAATAATCCCAAAGATATTGCGCAAAAAATGAGTGAACTCTATTATGATAAAATCCGCTATGAAAAATTGAGTATCCAGGCTTTTGATAGATCGCAGAATTATAATCCAACGCGATTCCGGCAGGGTTGGCTCGACGTTTTACAAGTAATCTGATGTTATGGATCTCTTTTATTATATTTTTCTCTCCATTGTATATCTTCTCACTATGCACCTTGCATTGTCTACCACGCGTGAATTTCACTTTTTCGAAGCAATTTCCCTGTTTTCATTGGGAGGATTCATCGGATCTTCGCTTGATTCTTATATAACCGGTTTTGTGTTTGCCGTAGTAATGCACCTCATTTTCTGGAACAAAGGAGCTGACTAATTTTGATTTTTCGCATCTCTTTGTTATACTGGAAAGATGCTCGGTTTGGAGATTTTAGACATGCAGTTCTCAGGTAATACACTTCAATCTTACCTCGAAGCTTTCACAGTTTTTGTTGTAAGCATATTTATTTTACAAATCATCAAGGCTGTTCTTCTGGTGAAACTTCAGGATTTTGCAGATAAGACTGCAAATGAATGGGATAACATCCTCTGTAAAGCGCTCGAATCCTTGGGTTGGTTATTTTATTTTATTGTCTCGTTATATGCGTCCACCCGATTTATCTCATTGGCAGACTTTATCAATACTATTATCTATAGCGCAACACTCATCATTGTTACTTACTATGCGATTGGAGCATTACAGATAATCCTCGAATTCGGACTTGATCAGATTTTAAAAAAATCTCAGGGAGATAAGCTGGACAATACAATTCTTAGATTTTTTCATAATGCCCTCAAAATTGGATTATGGGTTAGTGCTGTCATATTGATTCTTCAAAATCTTGGCTACGAAGTCGGTGCTTTACTCGGCGGTTTGGGAATTGCCGGTATTGCAATAGCATTTGCTCTTCAAAATATTCTTACTGATATATTCTCTTTTTTCTCAATATATTTTGATAAACCATTTCGAAAAGGGGACTTCATAATCGTTGATAATGACATGGGGACAGTTGAACACATCGGTATTAAATCGACTCGCATCCGCACATTACAAGGCCAACAGCTTATTATTTCGAATCAGGAACTTACTTCTGTTCGTGTGAACAATTACAAAAGAATGGAAGAACGGAGAGCGGTATTTCACTTCAGAATTAGATATGAAACGCCTCCTACTCTCGTAAAAAAGATTCCGGAGTTGATTAAAAAGATTATTGAAAATAACGAACGTACAAGATTTGACCGTGCCCACTTTACTGAGTTCGGAGATTCAAGTCTGAACTTCGAAGTCGTTTATTATGTAGACACTCAAGACTACAATGTCTACCGGGATGTTCAGCAGGATATTAATATTGCAGTTATGGAAACGTTTACTAAAAACCGGATTGAGTTTGCTTACCCTACTCAACTTGTCTATTTGAGAAAATCATCCGAGTCCAAATAATATCTTCCCGTTCTGTGAAGTTTCTGCAACGACTGACTCCAAAGATGTCAACTTCAATTTTGCTATCATTTCAGCAACATATACTACATTTTTAGGTTCATTGGGGTACTGTTTTTTTGACAAAAGCGGCTCAGGCAGAATATACGGACTATCTGTTTCAATAACCAGCATATGAAGCGGTACCTTCTGGATAAATTCTTGCTTGTTTTTGTCATACGTCACATCTCCGTCTACACCAATAAACATATTGTGCTCCTGAGCAAATTCGAGTAATTCTGCATGTGGTTCACAACAATGGAATACGGCTCGATGTTCAAGATGAGGATTCCATTTTTCCCGCAATAATTGCAGTAAATCCTGTTTTGCTTCTCTGTTGTGCAAGATAAGGGATTTATTATATTTTATTGCCAAATCGATCTGCATTTCAAGCAAATTTTTCTGAATTTCAATAAATTCTGTAGAAACTGCATACTCTTCATAGACTGTTTCTTCATACACATGGCGATCCATCCCCACCTCTCCAACAGCTACTGCTTTGGGGGATCTAAGCATTTGTTCAATTGCAGATACTTCACTTTCAGCTGTAATATCGTCTCGTTTCAACAATTTATAGACATGGTGTGGGTGAATGCCGACGGCTGCATAGATGCCGGGATACTGATCAGCAAGTTCTATTGCTCTTTTCGAAGTTTTCACGTCTGTTCCTGGTATAACCATATTCAAAACTCCACGTTCGTGTGCACGTGAAATAACTTCTCCCACATTCTTTTTGAAACGTTTAAAATTCAGATGACAATGTGTATCAAACATATTGTATGTAGTATAGCGGATAATACATATAAAATATGACTGGATACTACGCTACGTATACTATATACTATAATTATGACCATCTTCATTGGTGCAGATCATAGAGGCTATGAACTTAAAAATGCCTTAATTGAATATCTTCAAGACAAGAATATTCGCGTCGAAGACTTAGGAAATTATGAACATGATCCTCAAGACGATTTTCCTGATTTTTCTCAAAAAGTGGCTGAAGCTGTCCTCCAGAATCCTAAAGAATTTCTGGGTATTGTCATCTGCGGTTCCGGTGTAGGTGTCACGATATCAGCCAATCGCTACAAAGGGATATACTGCGGTCTGGCGTTAAGCAAAGAACAGATCAAAAACGCCCGTGAACATGATCATATAAACATTCTTGCTCTCCCTTCTGATTATCTCTCTCATGAACAAGCACAAGAATTGGTAGACATATTTATTGAAACAAAACCCATAAACCAAGAAAAATATTTACGTAGACTGAATAAAGTAGACAATCAGGCCTAAAATCTGATCTGATATTTTCCAATAGAATTTTTTTCGATGATACCTCCTATCTCCATTGACGACAGAAGTGACAGTATCTTGAAAACCGGCATATGTAACGTTCTTGCAAGTTCATCTGCTGAAAATGCCTCCTGAGCAAGAAGCTGATACAAGCGCCTCTCCTCTTCCTGAAGTTCATAAGAAATACGTGTAGGATTTCTACCTGCCATTTCGCTACTAAATTCCTCCAAGATATCATTCACGTCTGTGACCATTTTGGCACCTTCTTTCAACAATAGGTTTGGTGCTTTTGAAAGCTCTGATGTAATTGGGGCAGGGGGTGCAAAGACTTCCTTGCCTTGCGACAAAGCATAACGTGCAGTAATAAGCGAACCCGAATCGATAAGACCTTCTGCGACAAGTACTCCCTTTGAAATACCAGATATCAGTCTATTGCGCGCAATAAAGTGTCCACGAGAAGTCATTTGGTTCGGCGGGAATTCAGAAATGACAAGCCCGCCCGAGTTAATAATATGATGGTAGAGCTCATGATGTTCAATCGGATATACAATATTTACCCCGCACCCGAGAAAGGCAATCGTCCGTTTACCAGCTTTTATTGCTTCTGTATGAGCCAATCCATCTACTCCCATCGCCATGCCCGAAACAATTACTGCTCCTGACTCAGCTAGCTCCCTGCTAAATTTTTTTGTTACCTGGATCCCGTATTGAGTGGGTTTACGCGTCCCTACGATCGCAAATAAAAACATATTTTCCCATTCAAACTCACTTATATTACCTTTGACATATAAACAAATCGGAGCATCCGTGAGCTCGCGTAGAGCTTGCGGATATCGAGGATCTTCTCTCGTAAGGATGGTAATATGTTGCTCCTCGATCTGACTGCGTTCCTTTTCAAAGTCAAATGTCGCACGAAATGAAACAAAGCGTTGTGCCACCCGCGCTCCAAGAATATTTTGAAGCCGTTCTGGCGGAGCTAAAAACGCATCCTGAACTGAGTTAAAGTACTGCAGCAACATATCGAAACGTGTCGGACCGATACCGGGAGCAAATGAAAATCCAAGATAATAGTACAGATTAGATGTCATTACTTGAATTGTACATAAAAAGTTATACTATTACACATCTATTTATCCTCAGCAAGATATTGTTTCCCTGACTGTTATAATAGTCTATATGGATCCACAATCAGTGAAACAATACATACACGAATATGTTGATAAGAGCAAAAGAACAGCCTCCCGACTCTATGCTATTTTGCTTTCCCACTTCCGTTCTATTATGCAAATACTGCACTATCATGTCCGCCGTATTTGGGATCAGATATCTCATCTAAGCTTGCCGATGATGATCGGAATTTTTTCACTTGCCATGCTACTTCTGATTGTGACAGCCATAGCCACATATGCATACTTTGTTTCTGATTTGGCCACACCCGAACGTCTGATGAATCGCAACAACACCGGCCTTATTTTAATGGATCGAAAAGAAAAGTCGTTTTTTCGAAGCAGTGAAGCACGGGATCTTGAGATTTATCCTCTGGAAGAAATGCCCGACTTTGTCCCTGAGGCATTTATTGTCATTGAGGATGACCAATTTTATGAACATCCCGGTTTTTCATTAAAAGGAATCACCCGATCAATTATGGCAAATATTCGAGAGACATCTTATGCCCAAGGCGGTTCTACTATCACCCAGCAGCTGGTGAAAAATGCACTTCTTACTCCCGAAAAATCGTTGCGGCGAAAATACCAGGAACTGATTTTATCTATTGAAGTTGAACGAAGATATTCAAAAGAAGAAATTTTAGAAATGTATTTAAACTCAATTTACTTCGGAGCTGGAGCATACGGTATTGAAGAAGCTGCTCAAACTTATTTCGACAAAGATGTGGCACAGCTTACAATTGAAGAGGCAGCCATCTTGGCAGCACTTCCTAAGGCACCATCTGCACTCACTCCCTTCGGCGGTAATCGTGAACGGCTTTTTGCACGACAGGAGCTTATATTGGAAAAGTTGGGATATGATATCGATGATCTCCAACCGGTTACATTCGCAGAACCTGACGAAGAAACGCAAACGGATCTTGCACCTCATTTTGCAGTCTGGGTAAGAGAGTATCTCTATCAAAAATACGGCGAGGATAATGTAAATCGTCTCGGTTTTCGGGTTGTCACGACTTTGGATCGGGATATGCAGCAGACAGGTCAAACACTCGTCAAACAACATGTAACAAACCTGGGTAGACGGGATGCCAGCAATGCCGGTTTGGTTGCACTGAATCCCAAAACTGGTGAAATTCTGGCGATGATAGGTAGTGTCGACTGGAATAATGATAAATTTGGTAAATACAACATTGCGTTTGCAAAACGACAGCCAGGATCTACGTTTAAACCGATAGTGTACGCTCAATCATTCATTGAAGGCAAGCATCCAAGTGATATTATCACGGATGAACCAATCAATATCGGAGGATATCAGCCCCGAAACTCAGACGGCAGATTCAGAGGAGATATAACAATTCGATATGCTCTAGGAAATTCTCTTAATATTCCGGCCGTTAAATTATTGGAATTCACCGGAGTAAAGGATGCTGTAGATCTTGCACATTCTATGGGAATAATTTCACTTGATCCGGATGTCGATTATGGTTTATCTCTTGTTCTTGGAGGTGGTGAAGTTGAATTATTTGAGATTACGCGAGCATACGGAGTATTTGCCACAAACGGGAAACTGGTCCCGTCTCACCCTATTCTGAGTATTACAGACAAATTCGGAAACGAAATTTATCGATACCACCCAAATACACTGAAAGAAGAAGAACAATTTTCAGTCTCATCACTATTCAGTTCATTTCTCAAACCGAAGGAACCATTCCAAGACCGACTTATCGGGGGTACAAAAACACAACAAGTACTCGATAGTGCGGCGGCGTATATGATCACCTCTATTCTCTCTGATAACGAAGCACGTAAAGACACATTTGGCGAACAGAATTGGCTGACCATCGGAAGGCCGGCTGCTGCAAAAACAGGAACAACCAATGACTTTAAGGACGCATGGACAATCGGATATACTCCGGATTTAGTGGCAGGAGTATGGGTGGGAAATAATGACGGGACACCGATGAACGGTCTTTTTGGGTCGCAGGCAGCAGCACCGATTTGGCATGGATTTATGCTGCAGGCACTGAGAGGAGTTGAAGTTAAACAATTTGAGAGACCGTCTTCTTTAATTGCAGTGCAGATATGTTCCGAAACCAAGACGCATTGCAGTCTGTGTACCGGAGAAAATACATATACAGAATATTATTCAAAGAAGCATCTCCCTCCTGAAGACTGTAGCCAGATTACGGCAACACCGACACCTACTGCCACAGAGGCACCTACACAGACCCCTACTCCGCAACCAACCGACACACCCGCTCCCAGTCCTACGCCGACAAAGATCCCGACTGCAACACCTACTCCTACCCAATCATTATTCCCTATCTGGACGCCGACGCCTACACCAGAAAATGGAGATTTCCCGACTCCGATAATTTCTCTACCCTAACGCCTTACTTGTTGGCTAGTTATATGATACGGCTTTCCAGATACTGAAGATGTTTTTCCCGAGACTGCTGGTATTCAGTCTTGTCCAGTCCATGGCGGTTAATCATGCGTACCGCATATTGCGCTCCCAGATAATGAGGCATAATCACATATGACGCACCTTCCGCATAAAGGGCAAGGGCTTCCTCACGGTTGTTGGAAATAGCTACGATAATCGCCCGTTTGTTTACTTCTCTTATTTTTTTCACTAAGTAGAGATTAGTTTCGAACTCAGGGATTGTCGTCACAACATATTTCAATTTGCGAAAATTGAGCTCCTCCAAGAATTCGGGATCTTTTGCATCTCCATATTTAAACGGCAAATCCATCTCTTCAAGTAGCTTGACCGAATCTGGATTGAAATCAATGATAAGGAATTTCAAGCCTATGCGTTCAAAAGATTTAACAAAATCCTGACCTACGCGCTGAAATCCGAACAGCAACGAGTCATAATCTGTATCATTCTTTTTTTCACGTTTGTTCTTTTTTAATTCCAAGAATGTCAACAATTTCTCAACTTTCGGATATATTTGATCTGAGTATAAAATCAGATAGGTAGAACCTGCTATTGTTATGAGTCCGACAAATGTAATAAGAGACAAAACCTCCCGTGAAAGAGATCCTATCTGAAAACCGAGCGTAGCCAGTATCAAAGAGAATTCACTTATTTGTGCGACAGTAAGTCCTGCCTGAAAACCGGTTCTTTTGCTGTATCCCAATAAATTCATAATAATCACCACTATAATCGGATTCCCGACCAATACAAATATTGAGAATATGAGAGCCGGAATAATGAGTGATCCGATATTTTCGAGGATCATCTCCGACCCGAGAAGTATAAAAAACAACAGGATAAAAAAGTCCCGAAGCGGCCGTAAACGGGATGCAGCTTCAAATGCATAGGGCGTCATCGACATACTGACACCTGCTACCAATGCCCCAATTTCTACCGAAAAACCCAAATAGCTGAATAGCGTCGCCATTCCCATTCCCCAGCTTATGGAAAAAAGGAATAACAGTTCTTGAGAAGCTGCGACAAATTTACTAATTCGGGGCAATACATAATTACTGACAGAAATGAGAACCACTATCGAGTAAACCCTTGCCCAGCGTAAACGCCGCTTCAAATGCTACATTCCCGCCTTCACTTGAAGCAAATGATGTTGTTACTAATAAAATGAGTGTCGCGACAATATCCTGCACCAGGAGGAACCCAACAGCAATTTTTCCATATAATTTATTGAGATCTCCTTTATCGGACAATAATTTCAGGATGATAATTGTACTGCTGAATGTTAGAGCAATGGCTACAAATATTGCTGCTATAAAATCGATACCCAGTAATAAAGAGATGATAAAACCGATTACCGAGGTGAAAATGACCTGACCCAAACCAGTGAGGAGAGATACTTTACCGACCTCCTTGATGACATTGGGACTTAGATTCAGACCGACTATAAAAAGTAAAATAGTAATACCGATCTTTGAGAACAGTTCCAGTACTTCACCGCTGTGAAGAAGATTCAGAGCATAGGGTCCGATGATAATTCCTGAAAGAATATACCCGACAATCAGAGGCTGCTTCATAATCCGCATAAGGATAGAAACAACCATTGCAATAAAGATAATGATACTTATCTCAATAAAAATTTACATACCTTTAAGACTAGCAAAAATGAATAGAAAAGTCAGAAGAAAATGAACGTTATTTTACCGGTGTTTGAGTAGATTCGACTCCGTCTTGTGTTCCGTAAACATAAGGCAGAGGACGCGGATTTGAACCGTTCATGCGTGTGACGGCAACAAATCCGATTATAAGCACAAGGTAAACCAGCAACCATCCAATGGCGATTGCAAAGGTTCCCACTCCCCACCATAACCCCTTTTTAACTCCGATGACAAGAGGAGGCAGGATCAGAATTAAAGGATATATACCAATCGAAAGTATCAGTAAAAATAAAGCTATTAGGAGATTGAATTGCGAGCCGAAGTAATAATAATTATCAATCTGAGAAAAAAGTATAAATAGGAATATTGTATATCCGGCTGCCAAAATTGACGAGACAAATCCGGTCCCGCCCATCCAGAGAACTGTAAACATACGGGACGAAGTACCTGTTTTTGACATATTATCGTTCGTTGCGGCTTTATGACGGAGCATTTTTATGATCCGATAAGACAGAAAACCAAGTATAACTAATGTCCCCAATATTATAATAGCTGCAATAAGTATTGATTTCCCGTGAAGTTGCCATATCGAATCAGCATAAGATCCGTCGACAGTAAATGAGTCAAGCGGCTGGAGTGAATAGGCCGATTTTACTATGCTTCCCGTTCCGATTTGCTGATAATATCTGTCTATAGCGGGGTTCGCAACCCCTGCTGACGGGAATGAGCTGTCCGTCGAAAGTTTTACAACTGATTCGTCAAAACGATAATTAACTTCAGATGAAGCCCCTTTCAAAACCATATCGCTGTCTGCTGAAATTCCCACCTGTAATGTCCTGATGGGAACTTCTGTTTTAAGGGTCTCAAACTCATAATTGTACGATCCGAAGAACGTTTTAGTTGTGTAGCCCATTGCGCGATAATACAGAATAAAGCTTGCTGAAGCATCAGGAGAAACTCCTTGCGGTAAATGTACCGTAATAGTATCACCTTCAAATGTAATATCTGCTTTTTTATATTTTGTATTTTGTGAGTAGTAATCATAGTAATTCGGTGTTGAATATTGGATACATTTAGGAGGTTCATAAATATCGTAGACTACCTTATCATTGGGAGCTGATCTGACCGGTTCGTACTGGATACAATACCCTTCTTTAATTACCTGATACGCGATTATATCCTGCGGTTCAACTTTGGGTACCCGAAGAGTGATGGCCGACATGGTGGCTTCTTCACTATTGGTGAATATTGCTTTTAAATTTACTGCTGCTTCACCGTTGCCTCGAAAAGTCACCGTATAATAGTGATCCTGTCCGAATAAGCCTGCAGGATCTGCACCTCTCCCCGAATCGGGGGGAATCAGCATCATACTCTCGGTTTGTGCATGAATGGATGTAGTGCCAATAAGAACAATAAGAAGTAATAGTAGAAGAATTATCTTGTTTTTCACAAACTTCATTATGATCCCAGAAGAACTATCTGTCAATACAGGAATACTCCGATTGCTGTTAGATCGCAGCCAATATCTCTGCTGATTTTCTGCCTCTTCGCTGCCTTATGGGATGATCTTTGTACTCTGTCATATCCCGTACTGTCCAGGCATGAAAAAGAATCCGATACCAATTCAGCTGGACCATTTGATCTTGTAAATGGATTTCCAGTATTTTTCTCCATTTATCTGCGACCTGCTGGTTATTTCGCTCCAGCCAGCCCCAAAAATAGGCATAATCCCATAGCCCGTCTCCTATTCTTGCCCACTCAAAATCAATAATTCGAATAAGTCTGCATGATTTATTGTGGTGAACAATAATATTGTCAGACCCGACATCACCGTGGATTGGTTCAAGAGCATAACGTTCTTCACGGACATAATCTTTAAGACATGAAAGTGCTTCTTGTACAGATGAATAAACAGCATCATCCAATATACTTTCCTGAATTATGTGAAGAGTCATATTGATGTTGAGAAGCATATAGTTTTTCCAATTGAAAAACTGTTCATCCAACGGCGGCTTCCAGAAAGATTCTACTTCCCCGAGAGGGAGACGGTGTATCTCCTCTAATGTTTTGAAAACCCGTTTCAGCAGATCATCCACCTTTTCTGGATGATTCAGAAAACACTGCCTTATGACATCTCCTTCAACATAATCCTGAATCATGACATCATCAGCAAAAAAAACCCTGCTGGTATCAACGGATTGAACATGGGGAGCAGCTACACCCTTCTGTTTAAGATAATCATACAACTCTATCTGATTTTGAAATGCCTGTTTGTCTTTATCCCGTATGACTTTCAATAGGCAAGGTGTTGAGGTTTTAAGCTCATACACTGCATTTTCCGATGCCGTTTCCATACGCTCAGTCTCAGGTTCTGATTCTAGCCTAAAAATTCCTTGAGCATAAAATGCAATACTTTTTTTATGCGGCTTTACCGGTTCAAATGATGCTGTTTCTTTCAGCGATGTTATCTTGTCATTTCTCAATGTCATTTTTGCGAAACAACCATTATCAAGTTTTACCTCATGGAGATACTTAAGGAAATGCTCTTCCTGCTCTTTTGACTGTATTGATGAATAATCACCAAATTCCAGACAATAACGGATTGTAGTAATTACAGCTTGATGACTTGCCAAAATATATGTTCCATCATCAGCAAGAGTGGGAAGCCACTTTTTCAATCCCTCTGACACACGCTTCAAAAGCATTTCCATGCTTTCTCCTTTGGGATACGGCGTCCTGAAATCTTCCCGTCGAGCCCGCCAAGACGGTGGGATCTTGTGAATTACCTCCCACCAGTAATATCCTTCAAATATTCCGTGATGAAGTTCGGTAAGCCATTCTAATGTCTGGATATTGCCGCCAAGATAATATCTCAATATGCTGGCCGTTTCCTGTGCTCGTGCTACCGGGCTTGAAACAATTTGTGATATCTGCTCACTTCGCAATTCCCAAGCAGTTCGAATGATTTGAATTTTGCCTTTTTCAGAAAGACCATCCGGGTCAGATTGCCCTGATATGAAGCCTTGCTTTATGTTTCCAACACTTTCACCGTGACGGATAAGATATAGTTTCATAGAAGTTCATTATATCATTGCTCTTACAAATCCTTGACGTTGTGCTATTATGATTGCATTATGAAAATATCAGAAATTAGAGCAATCGAGATTCTCGATTCCCGCGGCAAACCCACTATCAGAACTTTTGTTACTCTTGAAGACGGCTCGACTCATTCTGCCTCTGTTCCTTCTGGAGCATCGACAGGAACACATGAAGCACTCGAACTCCGGGATCAGGATCCCAAACGTTTTCTCGGTCAGGGAGTGATGAGCGCAATCGGAAATGTCAATACAACGATTGAGGCCGAACTGGTAGGGAAAGATGTTGTAGAGCCCCGTGAGATCGATGCTTCTATGCTGAGACTTGACGGGACAGAGAATAAATCGAAACTGGGAGCCAACGCCATTTTGTCCGTATCGCTCGCGGTTCATCGTGCCGCAGCATATGCGCACAATCTCCCGCTATGGAATTTTTTGAATACCTATTACTTCAGTGGTGACCATAAAGTCGAAGCATCATTTCCTCGATTGATGGTAAACGTTGTCAATGGAGGAAAACATGCCGGATGGAACTTTGATATTCAGGAGTTTATGATTATGCCACTATCCACTAAACCGGCTGAATCAGTACGCATTGCAGCAGAAATCTTTGCCGAGCTTGGCAACGTTTTGAAGTCAAAAAAACTTTCCACCCTCGTTGGAGATGAAGGCGGATATTCTCCTGCACTTTCTTCGAATGAAGAAGTGTTTGAAACGATAGAAAAAGCTGCCGGCAATCTTGGCTATTCAAGGAATAAAGATTATCACTTTGCCGTTGACTGTGCCGCAACAGAGTTTTTTGAAAACGGTTCTTATATATTAAAAAAGAATAATCAAACTAAATCAGCTCAGGAGCTCATGGATTACTACGCGGAAATTGGACAGAAGTACACTATCCAGTCTTTCGAGGATCCGTTTGCTGAGGACGACTGGGAGACCTTCTCAAGGTTTACAGAACTTGCCGAAAAACACCAATTCCAGATTGTGGGAGATGATTTATTTGTCACCAATCCGCATCGAATCGAAAAAGGCATCAACCAAAAAGCTGCCAATGCCGTCCTTATTAAACTGAACCAGATCGGTTCTGTATCGGAGACAATTACTGCCATTCAAATGACGCAACGCGCTGGATGGAATGTGGCAGTATCACATCGTTCGGGAGAAACTGAAGACACATTTATCGCTGATCTCGCTTATGGATCCGGAGCTGAATTTATTAAAACCGGATCTATGTCCCGAAGCGAACGTCTGGCCAAATACAACAGATTGATTGAAATCGAAAACCAATTTTAAGGGAAATATTGAGACATTTCCTGTTGTAATCATATATTTTTTTTATGATACAACTATCTCTTGCATCAGACACGCTTGTCCGAGTAAAATAATATTATGGAACAATCCACAACTGCTTCTTTTTCATTCGAACCTGTTAATATTACAGCCTCCAAAGATGATCTCATTCCTGTAGATGTACTCATTTATAGCGGAACTGACCCAGTCATTTCGGTAGACACCTGGATATCCTATGATCCTTCCGTACTCAGTATTGCGTCTCCTGAAAGCCCTGAGATTAAAAAAGGAGAGATGTTTGAAAATGTTAGTGCAAAGGTTATCAGTCCGGGCAATTTGTATGTATATGCGATAAACCAGTCCCCAAGCCTCAAACAAGTAACCAACGGCAAAATTGCAACAATCTATTTTAAAGCCCAAAAAAGCGGACAAACCGAACTAAGATTTGATTGTATTCCGTTTAATACTCAAACGTCACAGATAATAAAAAATGATGAAGAACTATCCAATATTATCAACTGCACAACAACCAGAGCACATACCGCGACAGTAACTATCAATAACCAGAGCAATGTATTAGGAATCTCTGCATCCAACGCTATGCAGCCGAGGTGGGGGTATGTTATTGTGTCAGTATTACTGCTTATTCTCACCGTAGTATTATTTATGAGATACAGAAAGCTCATGAATAAACTCAAAACGAAATAATTATGCCTGTAGCAACCGTACTCAAAAATAAACTTTCACAAAGAAAAATCATGCTGATTGCAGCTTCAGCGGGTATTCCATTGCTGCTGGCGATTATTGTAGCCACCTTTTTTTTGATTCAAGGGACTGCCACTCAAGCAAGCGATGAAGCACCTTTTAGTGTTAATTCCTCAGCTGTAGATCCAGAGAATGCTGTTATCACATTCCAAACTGGAAAAGAAACTATCGCGGTTGTTGAGTACGGCACCTCGCCCGACGCTCTCACTGAAGTATCATTTGGAGATCTTGAATCAACAGACCATTCAATTAGAATTGGTGGGCTGCAGCCAAATACGACATACTATTTCCGCATACAAAGTGGAGGCACAACATATGATAATCAGGGATCTCCCTGGTCCTTTACGACCCCGCCGTCTGAAGGTGATTCGGCTGATCCAGATGAGCCACTTCCGTCAGTAGCAATAGGCACTGATTCCGCCTCATTATCACCTACCATGGTAGCTTCTGCTTCGCCGACTCTGGTACCAACTCCACAAGTCACACCCGAAGCGACCCCCTCTGCGGTAGTCACACCCACTGGCCAACCGGCTCCATCATCGACCCCCTCTGCGTCAATTACCATAAACCCGACATCATCTTCCGGTTCGTCCTGTAGTGCCACAACGAATTGTTCAAGCATTTTAAGTTCATTAGGGACACAATGCACCACACAGGACTATGTAAAATGTCTTCTCAACATGAGCACGTCCCAAACGCCCACACCATCACCGATAAGCGCTGACCTCAAGGCGCAATGTAAGCCGGGCTATTTTCAAACGAACAGCTGTACATCCTGGATTTGGCAGGATATGGCGTCCATTTCACAAACATGCTCTACGACATTTACCAAATATTTCGTTCAATGTAAAAGTACAAGCTGGGGATCTTCTGATCCTGCCACCTGGTTCTGTAATGAAACCAAATTTAGTAATCAATTAAATTTACCTTGTGCTTCCGCTCCCACACCGGCACCCGGTCAATCTGTATTTTGTAGAGTACGGGCTGAGACTCCCAGTGGTGGTGATGCCAATGCCACGGACTGGCTTTATACCAGTTCTTCCTGTCCGCGTATAACCGGCGATGATCCTGAATGTAATATAGATTATGTCCAGGGAAATAGCTGCACATCCTGGATCTGGGATTTTGATTACCAAAAAGATCCTCGCTGTAAAGACAAATTTGACCATTACTTCTTACAGTGTACCGATGATGGTCTTTTTAACAGCAATTCGTTCTGGTACTGTAATACAACAACGGAAAATCATTATCTTGACTTCCCTTGTTACAATGCAGCAATGCCTGGTGACGGAATGCCGGTAACTTGCCGAGTACGGGCTGAGGACGGATATGGTGAAACGAATCACGTATCATCTTGGGCCACCGGTTCAAGCGTCTGTCCGACTTCTACACCGACTCCGACATTTACGCCGACCCCGACATACACACCGACTCCGACACCCACGCCCTAAGATAGATCTTTGATCTTTTCAAATTTTGGATTATACTTTATTTATGTCATATCTCGTATTAGTACGTCACGGAATATCGGAATGGAATAAGTTGGGACTTTGGACCGGTTGGAAAGATCCGGAACTGGCTGCTGAAGGATACGAAGAAGCAAAAAGAGCTGCACAATCAATACAAGACATCCCTCTTGATAAAGCGTACACGGCCGATCTCAAAAGAACTCAGGAGACAACACAAACAATTAAAGACGAATTAGGAATTCCTGATCTCGAAACAATTGTTACACCGGCCGTAAGAGAACGCAACTATGGAGACCTTGCCGGCAAAAATAAATGGAAAGTCAAGGAAGAATACGGAGACGAACAGTTTACCAAATGGCGTAGAGGATGGGATGAACCTATCCCCAATGGTGAATCACTCAAGGATGTTTACAATAGATTACTGCCGTACTATCACGAACATATTGAGCCTGAACTTAAAACAGGCAAAAATATTCTGGTTTCAGCAAGCGGCAACAGCTTAAGAGCTCTTGTCAAATACCTTGAAGGGATCCCCGATGAAAGCATCGCAGAGCTCGAAATAGGTACCGGCGAAGTGTATGTATACCAACTTGACGAGCAAGGAAAAGTTGTAAGCAAAGAAATTCGTTCCTCAAACCCGAAGAAAGGGAAAGTCTAGTCTATGAAACATTTAAAAAAATTCAAAAAACAATACCTGCAACCTCGGTATCTCATAGGATCTTTCCTTCTTTTGGCAGCATTGGTAACCGTTCTCTTTTTTATTAACCGACCTGTTGTTGCACCCCAAGATGAAATTGAAGTGCCAGAACCAGACCAGAAAACAATAGATAATGATTGGAGATGCCCTGCCAATGCATGGCTAAATTGTGAACCTTCCGATGAACAGAACGACGAATGTGACCCAGAATATATCCAGTGGGCACAAGAACAATGTGAAGGTTTTCAAGGAGCTGCCTACTAAAAGTTAGTGTCTCCGTATATCTTTTTTAAAACCTCTATTCCTTCCCAGAACATTTCTCTGTCAACATTTTCATCAGGTGCATGAAGATTACTTTCAGGAAGAATAAAACCTGTCAGTATGACTGGTTTCTGAAAAAGCCGCTGAATAATTTCAGCTGCAGGAACCGACCCTCCTTCTCTCATCAAAATAGTTTCATTTCCGAAATGTGAACTCAATATCCTTGCTGTTTTCTGAATATACTTATTTTCTATTGTAGTATAAAAAGGATCATCATACGATATTGCTTGCAGATTGTACTGAACTCCCTGGGGCATATTACGTTGAATAAACTGATAGACTTTTGTTCTTATATCAGCGGCTGTCTGATATTCTACTAAGCGGCAGGAGAATTTCATCCGAGCTTGTCTTGGGATGATTGTCTTGGGACCAGATCCCGTAAAACCGGACTCTATCCCGTGTACATCAAGCGAAGGGAATAGCTTCGGTGCAAGAAATGAAGGAAGACCCTGCATTGAAATAACGGTATATGTCTCTGTTTCTTTTGCAAACGCAGTGTCAGTTAATGAGTTCTTCATGAGGAGTTTTCTTTCCGATGGATCTACTGCTCGCACATCATCAGAAAACCCGGGAATTTGTATGACCCCTGTCTTTATATCTTTCATTCTTACCAATAGCTCGGCAAGTATCTGTGCCGGGTTTAAAACAGAATTACCATATACGCCTGAATGAAGATCTCGTTTCCCTATCTCAACTGTAAGTTCAAAATAAACCAATCCGCGCAACGCATAGATAATTTGAGGAATATGTTTGGCATGCATACCGACATCGGTAATATAATAGACATCTACAGAGTCCAATGCAGTTTTTTTCAGCTGCATATATTTTTCAAAGCTCTCACTACCACACTCTTCTTCTCCTTCAATAATAAAAATTATGTTTGATTTAAGGCTTTGTGAAGATATCAATTCCTCAATAGCTGTAATATTCTGCATAACATGTCCTTTATTATCCGCGACTCCTCTCCCGTACAATCTGCCATCCTTCTGAGTCAGTTCAAATGGCGGAACTGACCACTCATCAACAGGATCTTCTGGCTGTACGTCATAGTGACCGTAGATACCGATCGTTTTTCGTGCATTCTTTACCTTATATTCCGCATATATCATAGCCGGAGAATTATGGTTTTTCAGTACTTCAACCCGAAATCCTATTAACTTCAATTTGCTTTGAAGAAAATCTACTGCTTTGTTCATTTCAGGAAGTCTTTGAGGATCAGATGATACTGATTGGATGGAGATGAAATCGGATAATTCTTTTAATATGCGGTTTTTAACCATACAGTATTATACAACTTGCATACTAACAAATAGCGTATCCGTCTCATGAGTGCGATATAATGAGTGTATATGAAAACCGTACCAACACTCCTTACAACATCCACAGAAGAATTTATCGAACAAATCGAGCTTTTCCAGAAATACTTTGATCGTATCCAGATTGATATAGCAGACGGGAATCTTGTTCCCAATGTTACGACCCAAATTAGTGAGATATATGATCTTTTACTGCATAAAGAAATTCATATTAAAGAAGAAACCGTATTTGATTTTCATCTCATGGTGCAAAATTTTTCACCGGAATTGGAACAAATCGTAAAAATACAAGAACTCAATGTACGGGTAAATATCGTATTAATTAATGCGGAACATAAGATAAATATCGGATATTTAAATAACACGTACACTTTTTCTATAGGACTAGATATCTTCCCAAACACCCATATTGACAATATAGCTCGTCATTACGACCTTGATCTAATTCCTGCTGTTCAAATTATGACAGTCAATCCTGGCTTTCAGGGATCACCGTTTTTGCCTCAAATGCTCCAAAAAATACAACAGCTTAGAGCTCAAAACTATAAGGGGGAAATATTGATTGATGGAGGAGTAAATAATATGACAATTCCGACCATAAATTCACAACAATATCCACCTGATATTATATGTATTGGGAGTTATCTAACGAAATCAGAAGAGGATTTAGAAAGCAGGGTCAACCTGTTGAAGAAACTTGAATAAATTAATACACTTTCTTACCTAAATTTTACACTCTCGCTGATCTTATTTATACGGCTAGAAAAATTGGAGATTTCACCTTCTTAATAATACTTATAATAGGTTTCTTTTAGTTGAAAAAATGTTTTCTGTTCTATGGATTCTCGAATCTCCTGCATAAGCTGTGCGTAGAACCACAGGTTATGAATAGTCATATAAGTCGTCGCACGAGAGTCATATGCAAGAAACCAATCCCACAACTGATGTAAAGGAATTTTTTCTTTGCATGCAAAGCAGGAACATTGAGGGTCAATAGGATCATCGAGATGTTTGAGTTTCCGAAGGTACAACCTCCCTTTTTTTGTATAGAGCATTCGGTGTCTTGCTTCTCGGGTAGGTATCACGCAGTCAAAAAGATCAACACCGTTTTCTACTCCGGCAAAAATATCGCGGATTTTCCCGATACCAAGAAGATGTCGAGGTTTTTCATCAGGAAGTATATCGGTGACCCATCCTACGGTTGTGCCTAAAGCTTCTTTAAAATCACCAAAACTACCGCCGATCCCGAAACCCGGAACATCTTTACTTCCTACTACGCTGGCTGATCGTTTTCTCAAATCTTCATATTCTCCGCCTTGGACGACTCCGAATAATGCCTGCCTGTGCTCATGACCTTTGTGTGCTTCAATCGAGCGATCGAGCCAGCGATGAGTACGCTCCATTGATTCTTTAATATAAGCATATGAATTCAGAGGTGAGGTGCATTCATCAAATGCCATCATGATATCGGCACCGATCTTGTGCTGAAGGTCCATTGATATTTCCGGATTTAATTCAAGTGGTTTACCGTCAAACTCGAACTTCACACCTTCTTCAGTTATCTGTATCGGATTTGCCGAATCATCTTCACCTATTGCTAGATACTGTTCTTTCGAAGGAAGAATTTTCCCGATCTTGTGTTTACGTCCGAAACCCAAAGAAAATACCTGAAACCCGCCGCTATCTGTCGCGATAGTCCTGTCTTCAAGCCCCATATACGTATGGATTCCTCCCCGTTTTTCTATGTTAGGGATAATTTCTTTGGTGTATGTGTGATAAGTATTAACAATAAAGTATGGGTTGGGAAGTTCGTGGAGCATCTCGTTAGGAAGCGATTTCAATTGAGCATCTGTTGCCACAATAGCAAGCTCCGGAGTTCGTATTTTACGATGCGGAGTATCAAATATTCCGGATCGAGCTTTTGAATGTGATAAACGGGCTTTTATATCGAATGAAAACATATATGAGTGAGTATTATAACAGTATCTTGCTGTTTCACAAAAGAGTTGCTATAGTAAAAGCATACATGCAAAGGCATATTATTACGCTAACGATACTTTCTCTCCTGACAGGTATTATTATATCCCTAAACTCCCAAACGAATGTAGCGGCTCAGACAGCCGGAACACCTACTCCAACTACCGTACCGCCGAATCAACAATGTGGAGATATATGTAATCCTCAATACGGTGCCACTGCTTGTTCAGGCGGATTGAATTGTTCTTCATCCAGCATCCTTATTGATAATCTTATTCCTGATTCTCGCCATGCTCTCGGAATTTGTGCAACCGAGAGTCTTATTTATGTAAATCAGGCTTGTAATCAGGATATTCTGGACGGTAGACCGATCGGAAGCTGCTGCCAGGTTGTGGGTGATGGTCCCACTATTCCGAATTATTATGCCCAGGTAAGTTTAAATGAAGTAGATGCAGTCCCGTCAACGCATAATCCGCCGAAAGTGGCCGCCTATACTCTAAATACAAATACTAAAATTACAGATTGTGTTTTGGATTCTACCACTGCCGATCGAAAAATATATAAATGTAACGGCCTTGTACAAGGGACAAACTATACCTATAAAGCGATCGCCTCAGGGAAAAATGCCAATACCCCCACAATTACCTCTCAGATCAATGGGAGAGCTTCGACTTCAACGTTATATGACCTCTGGATAACGTATGCCAATAAAGCAGTCATCTCCCCGGCTATTCCCGATCCGTCACAATCTATTGAATTGAAAGTGTCCGGAAAGAAATTACGAAACCCTGAAGCCAAATTGACTATTACAGGTGCCAGCCAGGCACTTGGTGCTATAAATCAGGAATTCGAACTACCCAAAGACACATCTACTTTTACTCAAACAATCAATATTCCACCCCTTCCCGCCGGAACCTACAAGGTCAAATTTTCGGTTGCAGAAGGATACAAAGCCACAATACCCGCCTCGGTTTTGACGTATGACGCATTTACCTTTCAGGTTTTAGAAAAAGCCCCAAATGAACCCATCTCCCCTACAATCACGACTACTGTATCACCGGGAGATACTTGCCCGAAGAAAAACATGGGTGATGCAAACTGTGATAATCTTATCGATGAAAAAGATTACCAAATATGGCAAAATGAATACATAAGAAAACTATCAACGAAAAATGCAGATTTTAACGGGGATAGAAAGGTCAGTGTTCAGGATTTTGAGATTTGGAGACAGAATACTCGACATCGAGATGAATAATTTTAATAAATAAATGGGATTCAAAGATACTCTTTTACATAAATCAAAAAACATCCTTCTTTTGACTATCGGGATTGCAATAGCCTCTGGTATGCTTGCTTTTTTTTATGAATACAGTCAAAGATCTCAGGCTGCGATCGACCATCCTGTTGAATTCTTTTTTACTCCTGCGAAACGTACTGCTGATATTAATAAAGAAATAACGGTAGATATTCAGGCTTCTACGAATCAACCTATCTCTATAGCTACGGTTCTCGTCAGATTTCCGAGTTCAATTCTCACATTGAATGTACAAAAAACCCTGACCAGTGCTGACAGTTCCTGTTCATCATTGGAGACAGGTGTCGATGTGCGGGAGATAAAGGGTAGCAATGGGTATAGTACGCTCGTACTTACACGTGCAGCAAAAAAAAGTACGTCTGTTCTGCCAAAAAATGCGTTCTGTTTCGGACGTCTGTACTTTACAACTAAACAGGCGGGAAAAGGCACAATCACCTTCCAGGAGCAAGCAGTAGACGGGTGGACGTTTGATATAGCCGGCCCCAACGGTACATATTTCGCGGCTTTCGGGACAGGAGATCAGGAAGTTGATATTACCGTTACCGGGACAGCCGGATCAGACAATGACGCGCATTACAAAATATTTGCTACTTCAAAATCATACTCAGGTAAATTCACGAACGGAACGGCCGGAGCTGATGCGATCTGTCAACAACATGCCGACGACGCGGATCTTGACGGGGATTGGTTTGCTTTCCTGAGCACCAGACAGGGACAAGAATATATTTCACAAAATGCATTTGATCGGATCTCTCATCCGAACATCCCAATGTATCTTCTGAACGGAGATGTTATCGCGAGTGATCTCAATGACTTAAAAACCTGCAACCCTGCAGCAAATGACTGTGTCCAAAATCCGATATCCGTAAATGAATTCGGAGAGACGCTATTTAAATTAGTACCGTACGTCGGAGGAGACGGAGGTATTCAAGTGATACCCCAAAATGGGGCAACAAATCTGTTTGCCTGGACCGGGACCCTTATCAATAACACGACAAATCCCTATGAAGGTACCGAAACCAGCTGTAACAACTGGACTTCAACTCAAGGCCAGGCGATTATTGGAGCGCTCTATTCAACCGATAAATCATGGGTATCCTATGATGGTAAAAGTTGCGGTGAGCAATATCGACTATACTGTTTCAGCTACTCAGATCAGAAATTCGAGCCCGTGAAGCCACCGGGCTCAACAACACCTCCTCCCGGTACGATAACAAAAACTCCCTCAGATGATAATGATGATAACGGTGACAGTGACAAACCGGGTAACGTTTCAGTCAACTATCGTGTAAGGCTTCAAGGAATTACAAATCAACCGAAGAATTCTTCTCCAATACAAATTCAATTTAAGCTCGTCGAAGGTAATAAAGTCATCGACACTAAACAAGTTTCCTTTTCCCCTCAAGCAGACGGGGCATATGTTGCGAATACTTCATACAGCAATATATCGCCCTCAAAAAAATATTCGCTCCTGGTGAAAGGCCCCAAGCATATTCAAAAACGTATCTGCACTAATTCACCGAGTGAAAATGTCAGCGGGACATACAAGTGTAAAGACTCGGAAATTACTTTCAAAACCGGAGATAACACTCTCGACTTCACGAACATTGTACTGCTCTCAGGAGATTTACCTTTGCAAAACGGTATTGTAGATGCTGTTGATATCGCATATATCCGGAACAATATTGGTAAATCCGATGCGGATATCGTCGCTCGGGCGGATCTGAATTTTGACGGTGTTGTAGATACACAAGATTATACTCTTATCATCAATGCACTCGCATTCAAGTACGATGAATAGCAATTATTCTGCCCAACCTACCTCTTGAGGACTCAATCGGAACAGCCCCTCATCGCTTCTTTTTTGATCGAGGTAGTGAGCCGTAAAACCTACTGAGCGAGATAATATAAAAAATGCATTAAAAAATTCTGAATCAACTAAATCTTGTAGTTCACGCTCTGTAAAGTCCTCCTTCTGGGAAAGGAGATCAAGAAGAACTGCAGCGATTGCTCCGTCAACATTGAGAATAAGATTCCCTTTTTTTGCAGTTGTTATTTTTTCTATATCTCTGGCGAAATCTGTGTGCGGACTGTGTTTCAAATTCTTGGTAAATGCAAGTATGGCACGTACTCGAGGGTCTGGAGCATCTATCCGGTATTTTTTGTGTCCAATGCCCGAAATGAGCTCTCTCTTTTTTGCAATAGACTCAACATAATCATACGGAGTTATGTTCTGGGTAACTCCTTCAATCCAATGATTGGCGGCTTGGTTGATGGCACCCCCAAAGCGCGGTCCGATTGTCAACAGTCCTGCAACCAGTGAGGACACCAGATCCTTGCCGGCACGGGCAGTTATCATAGTATTGACTGCTCCCGATACATAAGGGCCGTGATCCACCAGTAATTTCATAACAAAGTCAATAAAATCTGCCGTTTCCTGTGATTTTAACTGCTTGCCGAGAAGCATTGTGCCGACAATATAGCCATATGATCTTTTGGTTGCAAGTGACAAGAGATCTTCCCCGACTATTTCAACCGAACCGTCTTTATCACGAGATACGGAGTTTATAAACCAGGATGCAGTTCTGCTTTGAATCTTACCCAGCATTTCTGCGGATCCTCCATGGTCTTTCTGCGGACCATCTGTACTTGAAATATCTTTTACGAGATCAATAAACTCTGTGAATGACCCGGCGGCAGAGACTCCTGCTTTTTTTAAAGCTGCTGTTTTTGCCTGAGCTGTTTCTTCTCCTCGTGAAGCCATTGCTTTTGCATGACCGAACTGAGGCGGTATTTCAAACATTGCACTGACGGTACCGCCAATATATGCAATTATTTTTTTTGTAACATGTTTTTTTTGGATAAGATCTATGAGGTCATATTCATCATACCCTCCCAGCTCGCCAAAATAGACAATATATTCTGTACTTTTATCTTTTTCTGCAGCCCTAAAAGCCTCCATCGGCGTCAGTACCGGAAAACGATCACCGCCGAATGATAATGAAAATGAAATCCTTTTTCCTGCGCCGGTTACTAAATTGATGAGCTCATTGGTCATCCCGCCTGACGAAGAAAAGACAGCTACATTCCCTCTTTCAAACAGGTGTGCATGTACGAGCTGTTTGGCTTGCGTTCCACCGATAGCACCAAGCTTGAGATAACCGGGAATAAGGAGACCGACTGAGGAAGGTCCGACAATAAATTGTTGTGTATTCAGCTTCTGAAATATCTCAATAGAATGCTTTTCCGGCATATTTTCTGCAAACAAAGACCCTCCTTTTAATCGGGGAAACTCTTTTAAAGCTTCCAGAGTAGAGGACATTGTCCTGCGGCCTGAAGTCAAGTTGAGAAACAGCGTAACCGAAGTCTTTACCGAATTCGGGATCATATCTAATGAGGAGTACACAGGAATCCGTTTTTCTTTATCTCCCCAAAAAAGCCTGACGTATTTTCGTCCTGAAGCAACAATACCTTTTAAATCAGGTTCTGATTTCCCGGCTAGAAAATCAAAATCCAGCATGGACTGTAAGATACCGGGATGTGATCCCAAAGCAATTATTGATTGGTTTGTTTTTCGTAGTGTTGAGATGTCTAACATAAAAAAGAGAATAATTAGCTATTGGATTTCCGTAATGAACTTATGGCTTTCTGTACAATTGCATGAAGGGGCAGCTCCGGACCGGAGACATATCCATACATGCCATTTTTCTGCGCCCATGCTGATATCATTGCCAGACCTTCTTCCTGAAAAGGACCACCGCGACGGACATATATCAATATTTTTCTTTTTTTAAGATCATTTTTGTATTCTTCGAGGGCTTGCACAACACCTTTGAAGGTAGTTCTAATATCGGTAAAATTGGCTACACCGCCGCCAATGATGAGAATGAGTTTCTTCTTTTTACTTTTGAGCATCGCCTGCAGAACGTAGGATGTATACAGATAAGTCTCTTCTTTATTTGGATTGCCGGAATACTCTCCATAATTTCCCATCTCTTTGCCGTAACCAAGATTATAAATCTCATCAGCGATTGTAATGCTTGCGCCTCCACCGGATAACAGATTCCAGATCGAACCGTTCGGATTGAGTAATGTGAAGGATAAAGCTGCCTGACTTTTATCATTCAAGTGTTTTACTTTTTGTTCTTCTTCGGATTTTACCTGATCTCCTACGATATCACGATCTGCCCAGCTGTTTTTTACAAAAAATGCTGCAGTACTATCGACTTCTATTGCTAAATCAAGAATATGCCAATTTTTTTCTGATACAACCAGGGGATTAATTTCAAGAAAAGAAATATAGTTTTCTTCGAAAAATTCCCGCATCTTCTTGAAGAATTTTTCTGGCAACTGTAGCGCATCATTCATCGAAGAGGGAAGTGAATCATGCATTACAAAGCTTTGAACTTGATCCTTTGCATCCTCAACATGAATTCCGCCTTTTGATGAGTAACGCACCAAAATCCCTTCTCTGACCCTCTCAAAGGATAGGTAATGCTCTTGGCTTTGTTCATGAGGGACGATTTCTTCGATGACAAACTGTGAAAATCCTTTTGCTGCAATCTTTAATATTATGCTTTTTATATCATGTTTGTGCACATCGAGAGCTACCAGCCCTTTTTTCATACGGCCTTTTACACCTTGGTCTACTTTTACCGCATACCTTTTGCCTGATGAGAGCATCGAAAGAGGAGAGGAGAATAGTATTTTTTTCCCATCAACAACTGCAGCCACACCCTGATATTCAATCTGCAGTTTATTGAATAATAATTGTTTTGCTTTATATTCAGTTAGTTTTACGCGAGCCATTGTTACTTAGTAATGAATAAATAGTCATGACAATCTGTACAGTCATATTGACCGTACATGTTATTGTACAAAAAGACCATTCCAAGTTTTCTATTGTAGTCTACAAAATGGCAAAAATCATTCGCAATTTGGCTTGAGAATAATCCAAACCTGAGATTGAGACGAATAGAGAAGTCCAAACTCATCTCTTCCCTTTCAGTACTCCTCTTCATAATTCCCGCAAAATTTATCGAACTCTCCCCTATCTAAATAAATTTTTTATTTTCTTAATAATTATTACATTAATTTTTCAAAATAATGTAAAAAAAACAAAAAAATCTTCATTCCGACAACAACTTAAATTTTAAGGAAAAATGACCTAATTTGACATTTAACGACGTGAAATTAGCCAATTTTTCCCCTTTTTTTCAGGATAGATATATGTATCATTAATCAACAAGGATTAATACGACAACCCAAAGCTTACCACTCTCACCTCTCCTCTCTTCTTCAAATTGTCCGGGGGAGAGAACCTTTTTACGGAAGCCACATGCCAAGCAGTTTTATATTTCGAAAGACTGACGAAATATCCCGCCATCGAAGTGCCCCGTCCCCGTCAAAATCCAGCGGAATCATTCGTTCAAATCGGATTTCATTTTTGTCTTTATTAAATACGATATATGCCTGACGCGGCAGATAATACTGCTTTAATAAAACAACTCTGTATTGCTCCCCCAGCGCGATATTCTCAATTTTATCAATAAATCCATTGCCATCCTCTATGTTCAGATCTTTCTTTTTAAATACAATCTGCTCATACTCATCAAATATCTGAATTTCGAAACCAGTATCATTTGTCCTGAATTTGGGGAACAATAAAGCTTTGAAAGCAAGTGAAGGAAGCGGGACTACTTCATAGTTCCAGATGCCGCTTTCCAAGATTGGTTCATTATCTCGGTTCAGGATAAATCGCGTTTCTGATGGTCCAATTGCGGTCTGGGTTGAAAAATAGATATCTATAAGTCTAGATTCACCTGGTTTCACCGTTCCCAACGAAGATATCAAATATTGAGTCTTTGGTATACCCTCTAGAATAAACTCATAGCCGTTTTCTTCGCTCCAGATCCCTTGTCCTGCATTTTTCAATTCTATCCGGAAATGATAGGTTGACTTTTCCACGATTTCACGAGGAAGCGAGAACTCAATAGTCCCTTTTTCTTCTATTTCTGGTCTTCCACTTTCTTTTGTCATACCTTGTACAGCCTCATATTCTGGATATACCCCAATATTATTCAACTGAACCCAGGAGAATTTGAGAAACGGTTCACCCTGATAGTTCAAAACAAAAGGGGTCACTGCGACGACTCGCTTATCCGGAAGCCATATATTTTGATAAGCGTAACGAAAATTCTCTGCTATCTGTGAACGTGGGAGAGCATCCCCATTCCAGCCTGTTTCTGTAATAAAAACTGGTAATTCCTTTATCCCCATCGCCTGCAGTAATGACAGCTCCCAATCATATCCCCGGACAGATGTACGGCCTGTTGCTAGAGGTGAACCGATAAATCCTGGATTTGGATAGGAATGTGATGCAAGGCCGTCAAAATACGTATTGAAGTCATCAATCCCGATTTCATTAATGGTTTCCCGAAGAAAAACCGCAGCATCTTCATAACTTGGCCTTGCTGATGGTGCCGCAAGGTCTACCCCTCCCATCATTACAAAATAATCAGGATGTGCTTCCTTTAGTTTCCTTGCAAACTCTTCATTTATCTGAGCAAAATGTTGCGGGTCCACTTTCCCTCCCCATTCACTTGCATGGTTCGGTTCATTGAACAAAATAATATAACGATTTTTAACAACCCAATTTAGTTCGTTCAAAAAAACTACCCAATCCTCAGCATCACCACTATGGGGTCTTTCCCAGAATCCTCCGTTTGGCTTCGTCGCCAACCGAATTATTGGTATAAGGCGCCGTTCCCTCAATTTATCGAAAATCGGCTGCCATTTATCAATCTTTCTGTCATCTTCATGGATGACAAGAGTTACATACCCCCAACTACCTCCCTGTGAATTTACCAACTCTTCAGCACGGTCAATATCTTCGTCAGAAGGCTGTGCAAGATGAATTCCAAATTTATTATTTGGTGTATTCTGTGCAGATACGTCACCCGCGCTTACAAACATGAGCAAGGAAACAATCAGATAGACTGCACTTATTACTAAACAATGGGATCTTTTTTTCATACGTAGAGATTATATTATACCTGTATTCGTGTTATACCTTGGGAAGAACGATACTTTTTTGATGAGAGTAAATGCCGGAGAGTTCTTTATATGTCTTTTCAGGATGTTCTTCGGCTTGAAAAAATAGAATTTCGGCAATACCTTCACCCGCGTAGATTTTTGCAGGCAACGGGGTCGTATTGGAAATCTCGATAATGAGAGATCCTTCCCATTCGGGTTGTAAGGGTGTAACATTCACAATAATACCGCACCGTGCATAGGTTGATTTTCCGATACAAAGGCCTAATACATTTTTAGGAATCCGGAGATATTCAAGGCTTCTGGTCAATGCAAATGAATTTGGTGGAATAAGCACATGACCTTTCCCTTTCACGTCGACAAACGATTTCTCATCAAATTGCTTGGGATCCACAACAGCGGAATGGACATTCGTAAATATCTTAAACTCATCAGCTACTCGTAAATCATATCCGTAGGATGATAAGCCGTATGAAACTTTCCCGTTCCGCACCAATCTTTCCTCAAACGGCTCTATCATATTTTGGTCCTTTGCCATCTTCTTTATCCAATGATCAGGTTGAATTGACATGAAAGATAGTATACCTGAATTCATCGAAAGACGAAAGTCGTCGATTTCTACTCGTCCTCCGTTAATGAATTTAGAAGATCATTAAGCTCTTCTAAGGGTTCAAATATCGATTTTTCCCATGTGATTATTGTTGGCATTTTTGTAATAATATAAACTAGTAATGGATTTATCTCAGAATATATCGCCGAGGCGTCGGAAGTGATTGTATCGGTTGTTCATTACGAAGGTATATATGCGTCGCAATTCCGGCACCTATCGCAGACACAGCACCTAACGCTAAAAGGCCTTGAAAAGCCCCCACTATACTATTATTTTTATTTAATTGTAACAGTTCTCCGCGATTGTTGACCATGCCAGTCACGATATCTCCTCTCTGTATATCAGAACTGCCTGCAATCTCGTTATTCATTTTGAAAACAGTATCAGAAGATGTGGAAAGCTTTCTTTGTCCGCTCCATGTCTGCAAGGTTATAGAAGAATCATCCTTTGCAATAACAAGACCGGCAATACTGTTTGTTGAGCTAGACGATTCAGTTTCCCTAGATAATGTATTCGGATTCATAACCGTTGGTACCGGCTCCTGAACAGAAATGCCAGCAGCTCCTCCTATTCCACCGTCACCATTTGGGATTCCTCCTGCCGATGCGGGTCTTACTGCCAAGATAAAAGCCACAATCATCCAAAATGCAATAATGAACGGGTTAAAAAAAATTTTTTCACCTAAATTTGTCATGAACTCATGATAGTAGGGAGAAATGAAGAAGGATTAAGAGAAAATTAAAAACATCGTAAGAGAATGTCAACCCAAACTTCTGCGAAGAAGTGCAGCTTTTTCAATCAGTTGAGAGACTTCTTTCCCCTCCTTCAGTCGTTTAAATATTTCTGAAGTAAGTTGTTGATGTTCTTTTTGGTCATCATTTCGTGGCAGTTCTTCACCCAAATAGCGCTGAATTTCACGGGCACCTTCATACACTTCATCAAAACCTATAATTGTTTTAGACAACTCTTCTAATACTTCAAAATTCGTATAATTAAGCGTGTTCAATAAATCAGGTCTAATGTTTATGTAATGACTTTCAAGAATGTCTAACATGTTCTGCATTTTGCTCGATTTAAGAGAGCGTATCCCTCGTCCTGTACCGATGAGTTCCGGCGGTACACCTATTGAATATAGTGATGCTGTAAATGTTATTGCACGAGGAAGCTTTGTTTCACCAACACCTCGTGAATAACCGAAGAGTCCCACATGCTGTACCCGCTCTCTCCTTTTGGGAATATGTTTAGATATTTCATTGATAAGAGGAGCTATTTTTACTATCGTAGATTGGTAATATCGAGAAAAAACCTTCATAATCTCTCTTAAGTATTTTTCTTCTTCTGGTGAAATAATACGTGCCCTGGTTATATGGAATCCTTTTTCTAGCTTTTGCAGAGCCTCAACCACATCTTCTTTTGGGTAGTCATATCTAAATGCACTTTGAATCGTAGTCGTCCGCATTCCTGAATACTCTTTCATAAATGCATCTACTGTCCACGGAGAGATACCCCCTCTAAACGGCAATGCAGCTGCCCCTATCATCGGGTATAGTGGTATTTCATGTCTTTCGGAAAAACCTTCATATCGTGAAAGGGCAATCTTTATGGCTAAGACTGTCGGGACAATCCCGGCGTTCAATGCAGGATCCGATCTGGCAACATACGGCCGCATATATTCAGGTTTAAAATCAAAGCCTTGTATATGCATCTGGAGATATTCCTCAAGTATTTTGTCTGAGTTTGCGATTGTGTTAATATCTTCAAATAAAGGAATTATTTCAATATGCTCAATATCTTCATCCCTTCTTTTAAGAAGCGGATGGCGGATAGCAGCCATTTCACGGAAAGCGGATTGAACATCATACATTTCTTTTGCCGATTCTGTCATAGGCAAAATGACTTCAAATAAAGGATTATTGGAAAGCCCTATACTACTTGCTAGACCCGATGCAGCAATGATCCCCATGAATGCCCTCCCCAATCTATACTCTGTCTCTACTTTGGGATTTGGAAGACGAAAGGTAATAAATTTATCTTTCCCAATTTGAGTTTCTTTAAAATAATCATAATATTCACCCATGATCCTCTCAACGATCGCTTCATCAACTAATTTACCTTCCCAATCCCATTTGTACTCTGAAGCACCGAGCTCTTTGAATGAAAGATATAACTCATATGGTTCTTCTTGTGTACTGATAAACGGACGATAATGCCAGTAAGGAGTGTGTGCATGGTCTGGATGCTGAGTCACCATTGTAGCCGGAATTTTCCGTTTGGTAGGCATATGGGGATATTATACACCTCTTTTTGCAATTTATATTGAGCCCATTTTACTTACCAAGCTGGGCAGTTTATACTTTCTATATGGACCACAACTTTGAAGGAACTGGAACTAGCATTGTAGAAATTCTCCCCTCAACTTCTGCACATATCGATACATTAACACATCTCTTGAACACTCCCGTATCTGCTTTCCCTTCTTCTGAAAAACCTTACGATGTACTATATAAAATTTCTGAGGCTCAACAACGATTCCGTCCTTTACAAAAGGCTGTTGATGAACGATATACATCTACCAATTCTCTTATTTATGATAAACCGGCATTACGGGAAAGCTTCAAAGCCCATAATGAAGAAGTGCTTGCAAGTGCTGTCATCATGAGCAGCCTATTGGGAGTTGACGAAACACAGAGACGAATCATTGAGGCGGCAGCCATAACACATGATATTGCAAAAGCGGATCGGGTGCCAACTGAAATTCCGCTCCAACTTCAATCAGATTATATACTTCTGAGACATCCCGAATTGGGTGCTGAAGTTGCAAAACAACTATTGAGTAAAACTCCCTTTCAAGATAAGACAACCCAAGATTCAGTTCACTTTGCTGAAGAAGTAGCACAAACAATTCAATCTCACAGCGGCCCCATACCGGGTTTCATACAAGAAAGACTTGACTATTACAATGAGCATGCTGAAAATGCGCTGCATATCAATACTGCTCACCCTCAGCATATTCCCTCAGTGGTTCTTCTTGCTGCTGATATGCTTGGGTTGGGGACTCCAACAGGAGTCAATAAAATAGTCGAGATCAGACAAAAGTCACCGCACTTCACAACTATAGATCAAAAGTCAGCCGTAGAGCAGAAAATCAGCATTCACGAAGTCAGGATCAATAGCGCATTAACGAGTGCGTACCAAGGTGCTGCTATGGTGAAAGGGATTATGATACAGAATCCCCAACTATCCAGACATGCTGAAGCCCTGCACAGCCTGATGATTCGTTATTTTGCCCAGACGAAATCACAACTCATCTCGTCTGCACCATGATACAATAATCTCAAATGAAAACTCTTTCAAACCGTATTACAAACCTCCCCGTTTCTTCAATACGCAAGCTTATTCCTCTTGCTGATGAAGCAAAAAAACAAGGGACTATAATTTATCATCTCAATATGGGCCAGCCGGATGTCAAAAGTCCTGAAGTGATGATAGATGCATTGAAAAGTTGGAATCAGAACCCCATTTCTTATGCACCTTCAGGAGGAACCCCGGAATATTTATCAGCGTTAGAACAGTATTATCACGGGCTAGGTTTTCAATTTATATCGATACAAAATATCATCGGCACAATTGCCGGATCAGAAGCAATTAATATGGCAATGTTTGCAACTTGTGATCCGGGTGATGAAATTCTCGTATTTGAACCGTATTACAGCAGCTATCAAACTTCTGCGCAATTGTGGGGTGTAAATCTCGTTCCCATACAAACTGATATTACGCAAGGTTTTCATCTTCCCGATAGAGATACCATCGAATCACAGATTACTCCAAAAACAAAAGCGCTCCTCTACTCATCACCAGGAAACCCAACCGGAACGGTGTACACTAGCGATGAAGTTAAGCTGCTCAAAGACATAGTTAAGAAACATAACTTGTATATAATTGCTGATGAAGTTTATCGAGAATATGCTTTTATTGACCGCCCCCATGTCTCCTTACTGGAATTTATGCAAGAAATTCCAGATCAAGCAATCCTGATTGACAGCCTTTCTAAAAGATATAATCTGTGTGGCGCCCGTCTGGGATGCCTGGTAAGTCTCAATACCGAATTGCTGAAATCCGCCCTCAAATTTGCAATGAGCAGACTGTCCGGAGGACTTATTGATCAGCATATTGGAGCCCAACTTACCAAAGTGCCTGAAACCTACATAGAAGAAATCCAAGAAGAATATCGACTAAGGAGAGATCTCATGTATAAGGGCCTTCAATCGATACCCGGCGTAACAGTCTCTCTGCCTGAAGGAGCATTTTATATTATGGCAGAGTTGCCGGTGGAAGATGCTGAAGCATTCTGTATCTGGCTACTTGAAGAATACCGGGACAATAACGAAACCGTTATGATGGCCCCGGGTTATGGTTTCTACAAAAATCCTGAAGCGGGAAAAAAACAAGTGAGGATTGCATATGTTCTGGAAAAACCGAAACTGCAACGTACGATTGAGATACTTACAAAAGCCCTCCGTGCCTATAAAAACCTAGAAAATTAACTCGCTCTTTTTCTATGGATGAGCATTAATATCCCGTTTTTAATCCGGACTTCTGCTTGTTCATTCATGAACACATTGCTGATCCCTCGCGTACTCCCCAAAGGAAGCATTTCATTGCGCAGCTGATACTGAAGGCCTCCTGTCGAGACATCAACACAATCGCCGTTGATAGGAATTAGTGAGAGTTCATCTCCTTTCTGTCCTTTTATGACAATTTTCTTTTGAACAAATCGAATTTCCTGATCATGCTCAATGATGAGAACCGGAATTCTATTGGAACGTTTGGCGATATACAGGAGATTTGCAGACAGATGATCAATTCTATCACCAAGGAACCCTGCAACGACAATTTCTTCAGCGCCACTTTCTATTGCATACTCAAAAGCAAGTTCCGCGTCGGTAAGATCTTTCTCGCGTGGGTAGGTAATAAATTGGACATGTTGCTTTTTCAATTGATTCAGTGTGGATGCAGAGATTGAGTCTAAATCTCCGATCACAACATGGGGTAAAATCCCCTGTTTTCTTGCATGTTCTGCACCGCCATCAGCACAAATAATCAAAAACGATTTTTTTATATATGATGCAAGGGCGGATGTATCTGTAAGGTTGCCATGAAGATAAATTATCGCTGTTTTCATGGACAAATTATAGCATGTGAGACACTCCACCCTCCTCATCGATTATTCACCGGCATGGACAATAATACTTTCTGCTCCGTATGCATTAAGCTTACTCTGCACTTCACTCTCTTTTTCATGTTCGGCATGAACGGCAACTAATACCTCTCCTTGTCTTATACGATCTACATACATTTTTGCGGTTTCCTCAGGAACCCCAAGATCAACCAGCGCTCCGACCAGACCTCCGGTGAGGGCTCCGAGAGCTCCACCTGCGATACCCCACGAAGCAAGTAACGGTCCGCCAATTGCCAAGGCACCCAAGCCTGGAACTGTCACGGTAGTCAAGGCAGCAATAATGCCTGCCAAAACTCCAGTCACCCCTCCGACTGCTGCACCAGCAACTGCGCCATCTGCAGTGTCTTCTTTGATCTGATGCGTATCGGGTTCGCTCTCACCTTCCCGCTGTGCAACCAATGAAATATCATCGGTATAATCCAGCTGTTTGAGCTCCGCAACTGCTTCGCCGGCTGTTTTGCTGTTCTTAAATAATCCAAATACAATATGCTTCATAATCCCAAATCACCTCCTTTCTCTGTGAAGAAAAATGAGTTATGTTAATTAGTTTTACTATTTGCAAGACAACAATAAAGCTGACAGTTCAGAGCCGTTGGCACGGTTGGTTCTATCAGCTTATCGTATAGTAAGTGTAATTGTGCATATTGAAGAAGACGGCAAAGGTGGGTTAAAGATGGGTAAGGAATGCAATTACAATGACGGTGTCACATCTTCATAATCAAGGTATTGAGGACCGGACTGCGTATCCGTCCCCTCCGATTCTATCCTATGTTGTTCGAATTCTCGGATATAATCTGGTGTGTTTTTCACAGTTGTAGAACGTTCTATGAAGTTCTCCAGGAAAATATTTTCTCCTTTTTGTGCCTGTTTGACGTTGCGATCAGGTTTTGCAATTTGAGGATCCTCATAATTGAAGGTAATCTCCTGTGCCAGATCTCCTGTATCGATCTGAACTTTTTGCAGCAAACCGTGCTTCTCAGAAAGATAAAATAGAATTTTTTTATCTGCAGCATCTTTTATCGTTAGAGCATATTTCCGACATGCATCAAGACCGCAGATGTCGTCCTGTATAAAGTAGATTCTGTTCCGATCATTCACGAAGTATGATTCCAGATTGGAAATAAAAACTGCAGGCTCAAACGGAAGCTGAGTTTCATATTGCTCCATCATATCCCTCGACTGCTCCCACCATCTTCCGTCAGAATAATCTTTTAAATAGACCCAATCATCAACGAACACGATATGCAGTTGCTCCTCAATATCGTCTTTATACAAGATGTCCTGGTCCTTATCTGCACGTTTCCATGTGACAGTATAGACTTCTTCACCTTTATGCTGTTCCATATATGTCCCTTGCAGTTTTGACAATCGTCCTTTTCGTACATCAGACAGAAAAGAACAAACAACAGGATCATCATACATACATACGAGTGAATGATCACGAACAACACTGACCGTGGCAAATCCGACAGATGCAACCAAACCTGCTGTAAAGACTGACAGGATAAGACGCTTACCAGAAAAAGACATACAATAACTATATATATACTTCTTCCCCTTGTCAATTTCCTGCCAAAGATCATGTATACTAATTTCTATGTCTCATACCATCCGCGAATACACGCACAACGATGTGGAAGGAATCAAACAGTGTCTCATTGAACTTCAGGAGTTTGAACGCATGATGGATCCTCATCGTATGGAAGGAATCAAAATTGCACACGAATATCTTGAACACTTGCTTGAGCTGTGTAAAGCTGATAACGGTAAAATTTTTGTAGTAGAAATTGGTGGGCAGATTGTGGGAATGATATCCGTATATATTGAAGAAGACAACAAACACTTCCGGAAAATAAAACGATTCGCATATATCTCTGATCTTATTGTTATGAAGGAATACAAAGACCAGGGAATTTCAAAAGAGCTTCTTGAGAAAGCTGAGAAATACGCCACATCAAAGCATGTCACATCTATACAGGCATCTATCCTCAAAGGTCATGAGGAAGGTCTGTCTGGGTTCCTTCGCAACGGGTATAAAGAATTTGAAATAAGAGTTAGAAAACAGTTAGAGTAATAATACATATAAACTATATGTCTGATGCAAACGCGGAATTAGTGTCAGGTCAACCGCCTCAAATAGAAACAGAACAAACCGGGTTTCAAAAAATAATCGAAAAAACCGATACTTCACACCCGTTTATCGAAGCAATAGGGAATGCTGCGAACGGTTATTTTCAAAAAATAATTGAAAAATTACCGCCTGCACATGATCATAACGGAAATATTCTTGCGGATCCCCGTTCCTTGCAACCGGAAGAAATCGATGACGAATATGATCCGTACGAAACCCATCTGTTAGGTCCGGCTTTCCGTGGTTTGCGGGATTGGCAAGATAATGAATTTAAGCGTCTAATCAACACAATGGAACGGCCTGACAGCAATATTGAATACACGGATTCTCAAAAAAGATTGTTCGACTTACAAGCCTATTTAAGGCATGATCTCGGCGGGGATTTATTTAACGCATTCGAAGTTTCACTTACGGATGATGAAGATATGAGAGTGCTACCTTTCATCGCAAATCCCTATACAATCGAATGGCCGCTGCATATAATCGAAAGGATTCACAAACAGGCCATGAATCGCCCCGAAAACAAACCTATTCACGGGCACTATGCGAACCGTTTTATTTACGGCGTGTTTCAGTCATTAACAAGAGTTCATGGCGGCAATTTTACCTATGATATCGATTACAAGACACCGTTTGAGGTAGAGGGTGATTTTGATTATCTGTTGGGAGTTCTTGCAAATCCTTTGAATAATATCAAACAGCTGGCTGAAGACAAACGGATGAAGGATGTAAAAACAAGAATCAGAGTATTTCCTGATTCGAACAATCCGGAACATATCATATTACAGATCCGGGATAATATCGGCGGTATGCCTGATGATCTATTACAACCTTCAGAATCTGACCCTTCAGTCCAAAAAGCGCTCGAACGCGGCCAAACAAGGAGAAAAGGCGGAACCGGTGCAGGACTTGCGATTGTGAATGATATCGTTACGAATAATTTTCAAGGACGTATTTCTCTAAGAAACGAACCGTATCCGGAAACAGACCAAATGGGTCTTGTAATAGACATATCAATGCCGGGAAAGATGCTGAGTAAATAGTATATATTATGATTGATCTCTGAAAGGTAAATCTCCGTTTACTTCCCTCATAAATGAGACAGGTTCTTCTTTACGGACGGCAACTCCCAGATTCTCCAATTGAGCAAATACCTGATCTCCTGCATTTTTTCTTGCTTCTTCTCCCATTCGATTGACAACTTGCTGCATATACGGAATCACATCTTCTGTATACGGTTTCCTCAACATGTCCGGGGTCATCTGTAATACAGTAAACATAATCGCAGGCTGCGGTATGGCCAGCCGCCATATTTCATCCGAAAATTCTTGTCTCCGCTCGACTACTTCGGCATCCTCTTCAGGAAGTCTCTCCTGAAATCGGAAATGATGCTGAATTAAATGAGTGTATAACCCGCCGATATCTTTGGATGACAGTTGTGCGGCTGTAAGGCCATTCCGGGGAATACCGAATTGAGGCTGAGATAACAACTCAAGAAGTGCATATTGTTCATCTGGAGACTGAGACACTAATTGCTCTTGAAATGCTTGAGGATCTCTCTCCATAAGGGAACGCTGTTTATCGGCAATACTTCGCCAATGCTCAATCTGAGTTTTATCGTACCGAAATAACCATGATCCTTTTTTTAATATACCGTTATAGCCATAAGACTGATGTTCTTTTCTGAGATGACCGAGCGGAAGAGTATTTAGTATTGATTCTAACAACATCAGTCAAAATGAAAAATTAAATGCTTAGAATAGTAATGGTAAGACTGTCGGGGTGACAGGACTTGTCATGTTTGCCGTTGCCTATTCCGACATTTGGGAGGAATTGGCTTACGGAAAACAGATCCTGATAGCGTGAGCGTATCAGGAAACCTGCAGACGATACTGGTATCCCGCACATGAAACTGTCGGGGTGACAGGACTTGAACCTGCGACCTCCCGGCCCCCAGCCGGACGTTCTAGCCATCTGAACTACACCCCGTAAAATCTCTTACTTAAACGATAACACTATCGGAAGTATATATAACAAAAATACAACCACAACGACAAATACTATGAGAAGATTTCTGACCTTTTTCATATATCCCGCATATTGTTCTCTCGATTTTGCCAAATAGGCATCATATTTTTCTTCCGTTTTTTTCAGAAATGCATCATGAGCATTCAGCTGTTGTGATTGTAAATCCCGAATTTCCGAAAGTAACGATATGATTTTTTCGTCTGCTTTCATTTTCAGTATCAAATAAACTATCCATACTATTATATCAAGGATTCTGCACTATAGCTCAAAATTTTAAATGATTGCAGTATAATGCACATATGAACAAACCTTCACTCGTCGCGATCTTCGCCCATCCGGATGATGAAGCATTCGGACCGGCTGGAACGCTCGCAAAATATGCAGAAACACATGATGTGTACATCATCTGTGCAACGCGAGGTGATGCAGGTGACAATAACTCAGGCGATAATGGCAAACCGCTTCCAGAAATCCGCGAACAGGAACTTCGCCGTTCTGCAGATATACTGGGAGCTGAAGATGTTTTTTTTCTGGACTACAAGGACGGAACCCTTTCCAATAATCAATATCATGCCATTGCGCAGGATATCCGTGATATCACTGACAATATTAAACCGGAAATTTTGCTCACCTATGAAAACCGAGGGGTATCCGGCCATCTTGATCACGTCGCAATGTCCCTCATCACCCACTACGTCTTTCATAAAGTTGACTATACAAGGAAATTACTCTCATACACTGTTTTGAAAGATCAGACAGATCAGCTGAGAGATTATTTCATATATGTTCCCCACGGATATTCACGGGATGATGTAGATATGATCATCAATACAGAAGATGTATGGGATAAAAAGAAAGCTGCATTATACGAACATAAATCACAAATGAAAGACGTAAGCCGTATGATTGGAACCCTGGAAGAATCGCCGAAAGAAGAATATTTTTTGATTGAAGAAAAATGAGGAGAACATGCATGACCTCGCTATGAAACAAAAACCACTTTTACTTCTATTTGCTATATTTCTTATCATCGACATTCTCGTTGCCATTATCTCTCCATTTTTTATATCTGCATCGATCTTCCCGTACCTCGACGATCTGCAAAAAACAGGGCTGCCTTCTTTTATCTACTCATTTGCCAATTTTGACGGTGCAATTTATCTAAAGATTGCATTCTCAGGTTATTTACCGTTAACGCAGGCATTTTTTCCTTTATACCCGCTCTTAATCCGCGGGTTTTCACATCTTGTACCGGGAATTCCGTTAGTTTTCGGATTGATTATTTCATACAGTTCATTGCTCGGGACGCTGTTGTTGCTTCGCTCTTTCCTGAAAAAGTTGATACCGGGCAAATCGATCATATGGGTGCTTCTTTTTATTCTGGCATTTCCCACGTCCTTTTTTCTACAAAGTGTCTACACGGAAAGCCTATTCCTTTTTTTGTTTGCCTGCGGGCTTTGGTCTATACAGCATAAAAAATGGTATCTCGCATGTATCTGCGGTATCGCACTGGGATTAACCAGACTTGTAGGTCTTTTTGCCGTTATACCGTTTGCCGGATTGTACTTGCAACAGCTCAATGATCAAAAATCAGATTCCAAAATATCTTTTAAGCAACACATATTTCCATATGTTGTTATCGTATCTCCTACTTTAGGGTTTTTTATCTATTCATTCTATCTTCAGTATTCGGTAGGAGATTTTCTTGCATTTTTTCATTTGCAGCCGCTCTCCAATGCCGGTCGTAGCACATCACTGGTTTTGCTTCCACAAGTCATGTACCGATATGTAAAAATTTTTCTAACTGCACAGCTGAATTTTCAATACTTTATAGCGGTGATTGAATTTATCATAAGTACAGGAGTTGGAGCTGTGCTTGCATATGATTTTTGGAGGATCTACAAAAAAAAGTATAAGCAGTTATTTACCCGTTTCGGCCTCAACCTATTCTCTGTCGTGAATCTCATATTGCCGACTTTGACCGGGACACTTACGTCCGTTCCCCGATACGCCCTGATGTCCATTTCTTTTTTCATTGTGTTGGGAACAATGCAGAACAAACAACTGAAAATTATTCTGTTAGGAATTTTTGGATTACTCCATATTATTCTCCTTGCCTATTTTATCCAGGGATACTTTGTAAGCTAATCAGGTTGTGCCGAAATCGTCCGCAATATGTTACAATATAGCTCAACTTAGGGCTCGTAGTTCAGTTGGCTAGAACGTCGCGCTGGCAGCGCGAAGGTCAGGGGTTCAAGTCCCCTCGAGTCCACCCGCATCTATCTTTCTGATCCTTTTTATCGAATAATCGTGAGTCAGGGGTTTCCTACTCGTTTTACTCCTAGGATCCGTTTCCCGTAAGCCATTTCCTCCCAAATGTCGGAACTGGCAACGGCAAACATGACAAGTCCCCTCGAGTCCACAACTTTAACTTCGAATTTCAAATGAATTGAAGACCTCAGTTTCATCTTCCCATTCGACTATGACATCCGCCACATCAGCGTTCGGTGGTCCTTTTCTTGCCCATCGTATTATCTGCGCAATCGCATCTTTTTCTCCCTGTAATACTGCTTCGACTCCAGGCAGCTCTCCAAAAACTTGTGCATTTTTGTAGATATTCCTCACCCAGCCGGTTACCCCTACCCTACTCGCTTCTTGGCTCATGAGAGCCCTAAAAAATACTCCGGTCACTTTCCCTTTAATAAAAATATGTGCTTGCATAATTATATGTGTAATTGTATAACTAATAATGAGATCGATACTAGTCACGGTCTCGTAATCTCGCCCTGCTATATGCGAGGGAGCCGGGGTCTATGGTCTGCTGTTCATTTACCAAAATTTTACAGATAACTTACTGCGTTTTGCACTCATAGTATCTATACTGAGGCTATGATCTTGAGTGCTACTATCAAACAAAAACTCCTTTTTGGGTCTTTGGCGTTATTTTTATTTTTTAATTATCTGGCATTTTCAGTTTCAGACTCTTTTGAGCCAACAAAACAATCATCTGTTATGGAATATATTTTTGAATAAAATGTTTGCTTAACATACCATGATCCAGATTTTACAGGGAGACAATTTACTGCTTGTGCTTGCCATCTTATCCACTCTTCTGGGTATATACTTTTATTACCGTCATATCACGCAAGAACGCCCTCAGCAGGATACAGACAATCCGCTCTATCAACAATCGCAAGATGAATCAACAGAGCAAACAATTATTGAAGAACAAGGGAATATCGTAGTATAGTCAGGAATTACTCTTCAGAAGATAATCCGATTGTTGGGTCTATCTGCCTCGCGCGATCAAGGTATTCTTGAGCTCGATCTCTCTGACCTTCTTGTTTATATAAAATATATAGAGCATAGAGCAGATCCCGTGATTCGGGATTCTGTTCGAGTGACTGCTTAATTATATCTATCTGAGAACGCCTCTGGTGAGTATCTGCATAAATTACTGATTCGTGCTCTGCCATTTTTTCATTCACTTCCGGAAATAAACGAAGAAAATACGGAGATTCTTTGCCTTTTTGAAAAATCTCAACCAGCATCGCATCCTCACCCCGGAGTAATGAAAAATACTGGTCCGGCATAAACTGTGAATAGAGAATATTGGCGATTAAAAACATAAACAGAACTCCGTAGGTGATTGACAAACCGATATGAGTAAGCCAGCTGAGAAGTGAATCATTTGAATTTGATTTCTGCTTTGATTTTTTTGATGACATGTAAATTATTATACCTTGTTATCTTTGTTTTCTCTCACTTGTCACCCTCCGCATTCTAGCTTATACTGAAAGTATGACTATTGATTTGCATGAATATAAGCAACTGTATTTACAGACATCACAGGAGTTGCTGGATTCAATTGTAATAGGCCTCAATGATTTAAAAAATGACCTCAATAACTCAGCTTCCTGCACTGAAATCCATCGTTCGGCGCACTCTTTGAAAAGCCAAAGCCTGGTAATGGGATATATACAGATCGGACTTGCGGGAAAAGCATTGGAACAATTTTTTTTAAGTGCTAAAGAGAAAAAAATTGTAATCAATACACAACATATCAGTCGTATCAGTACACTGATCCAAGAGATGGCTGAGTCATTGAAAGCCATTAAAGAAGGCCATGGAGAAAAAGACCTGACTGAACATATCGCTGCCTTTCAGGAAAGCGAACGCTGAATTATGAAACAAATGATATTATTACCAGTTGGAATTCACCGCAATGTACATACTGATTGCTGATGATGACACTTTTTTTCAAAAATTTTATCAATCACAGCTGATTGAAAAAGGCTATGAAGTAGAAGTCGCGGTCAATGGTGAAGACGCACTCATACAAATGCGTACAAAAAAACCGCAATTACTCATATTGGATATTATTATGCCGAAAAAAGATGGATTTGAAGTTCTGAGTGAGATGTCACAAGATCCGTCTCTGGCCAAAATCCCCGTATTAATTTTTTCTACGCTGGGACAGGAACAAGATGTGAAACATGCCCTGGAGCTCGGGGCAAAAGGGTATGTGAATAAAAGTTTTTTTGATCTGGATGCTCTTATTACCAAAATAGAGCAAGTTTCAAAATTGTAACTATATATGCTTCTCAAAATTGAAGAACTCAAGGAACTGCTTACATCTATCGGGATTCTGGATGACGCCAAAATCAAACTGGTAGAACAATATACCAAAGATGCTCATACTGATTTTGTAGACGCTCTTCTCCAAATGAATATTATCTCCGATGAAAAATTGGGAATCACAGTAGCAAATCATCTCAAGATTCCTTTTGTCTCGCTTGCCAAAATTTCCATACCTGAGGACGTCTTCCATATCGTTCCGGAAAAAATTGCACGTAAAAAAAAGGTTATTGCATTCGCCCGTGATCAAGCAGGAATCAAACTCGCCATGGCTGATCCGCGAGATAAGGAAATAATTGACATGGTGTCTCACAAGACGCAAGCCAAAGTACTTCCTCATTTGGCAACGGAGCGCGACATTCTCAATACTTTTTATATTTTCAAAAAAGATCTGCAGAAAGCATTTGATAAGATACTGGGTGATACCAAAGACAAAAAACCTGCACATGACATCTCCGTCTCAAAGATTGTAGATCTTATTCTTGAGACTGCATTCTATGATAAAGTTTCTGATATCCATATCGAACCTCAGGAAGAAAATGCTTTGGTACGATATCGTATTGACGGTATTTTGCATGATGTCGTCGTCTACCCGAAATATCTACATGAACGTATCATGACACGCATCAAAGTTTTGTCCCAGCTCCGAACGGATGAGCATATGAGCCCTCAGGACGGGAAAATGAGATTTGAAATCGAAGACAGCTATCTGGATCTTCGTGTGTCCATCATACCTATTGTCAACGGTGAAAAAGGGGTACTCAGGCTTTTATCAACCCAGAATAGATCAATAACTCTTACTGACTTGGGCATGAGCGACCAGGATTTAGAAAAAGTCAGCCGCGCCTATACGAAATCATACGGGATGATTCTAGCAACCGGACCCACAGGTTCGGGAAAATCAACTTCGATTTATGCGATCTTGAAAGTACTCAATACAAGATCCAAAAATATCACAACTATTGAAGATCCGGTGGAATATCGTATTGAAGGTGTAAATCAGATTCAGGTAAATAAAAAAGCAAGTCTCACATTTGCAAGCGGATTACGGTCAATTCTTCGTCAGGACCCAAATATTATCCTAGTCGGAGAGATCCGTGACTCAGAAACAGCAAGTATTGCCGTCAATGCAGCATTGACCGGCCATTTGGTCGTATCAACCCTGCATACCAACGATGCAGCCACCGCTTTGCCGCGACTTATGGATATGAAAATTGAACCGTTTCTTGTCGCTTCTACTGTAAATGTAATTATTGCCCAGCGTCTGGTCCGGAAAATTTGTGAAATGTGCAAAACAAAAGTAGATGTAACGTATGAAGACTTTAGTAAAAATATTCCGCCCGAGCTTATCAAACAACATTTCGGAACAAAAAAAGATATTCATATTTACAAAGGAGCCGGCTGTGACATCTGTCATTCAACAGGGTATATGGGCCGTCTTGCCGTATTTGAAGTACTGGAAGTAACAAAAGATATCCGGGAACTGATTCTCAAAAAGGCTGACTCTGATATCATCATGCAGCAGGCGAAAAAAGAAGGGATGCTGACTATGCTTGATGATGGTTTGCAAAAAGTCGCACAAGGAAGAACAACTATTGAAGAAGTTCTCCGTGTTACAAAAGTAGAAGCGATATAAATCTATGGATAACAAAAAATTGTCACTTCCGACAAAAGATAAAATCGCCCTTTTTGACAACCTCTCCACAATGCTTGGCGCGGGTATTTCTATCCTTGAAGCGGTTGACTCTCTTCTGGAAGATTCCAAAGGAAACCAGAAAAAATTACTGTCGGAGCTTCGACAGGACCTCACGCAGGGAAAACAGGTATATGCTTCGTTCGCCCGATTTCCAAATATATTTGACAAAGTTACAGTCAATATTATTAAAGCATCAGAAGAAGCCGGGACACTGGACGTGTCCCTAAAGGATATTAAAGTACATATCCAAAAAGAAATGGAATTCCTTGACAAAGTACGATCAGCTATGATTTATCCGCTCGTTATTTTATTTGTCTTTGTACTGGTGATGCTTCTTATTTTGATTTTCGTGATGCCGAAACTCGCTTCCGTCTTCGGACGGATGGATGTCGAACTGCCGTTGCCGACTCAGGTGCTCATGTTCCTTTCCAATCTTATCATCCACAATACAATTCCTCTGGTTGCAGGTGTAATAATCATAGTTGCAGGCTTCGTTCTTCTCTACGTCAAAAAAAGGTCATTTGTCTTGGGGATATTATTTTCCTTACCGCTTATTTCCGGTCTTATTAAGCAAATTGATATTGCCCGTTTCACACGCAGCATGGCACTTCTCCTTTCATCAGGTTTGACTATTACCAATGCACTGGAGCTTTGTGAAGAGATAGTCTGGCGAAAAGATATGCAAAGACTGGTAGCTCACACTCAAAAATCAGTTCTTGCCGGGAAGCGATTTGCCGAAGGGATACGGGACGGGAAAGGACTCGTTCCAATGATAGTTATTAAACTTGTTGAAGCAGGAGAAAAAACCGGATCTCTTGATAAAGCGATGCAGGATGTGTCAGAACATATGGATTATGAAGTACAACGTTCCCTCAATACTCTTACTACGCTTCTTGAGCCGGTCATGCTTCTGTTTATCGGTGTAGTTGTAGGCGGTATGATGCTTTCCATCATTGCCCCGATCTATAACTTAATCGGTCAGGTAGGAGCCCGTTAACTATGAATCAAAGACTTGCAAAACAACAAGGATTCACGCTTATTGAACTAGGCGTTGTATTGGCAATCATGATTATTCTCCTTACATTGTCTGTCGTAAGTATCACGACTGTACAGCAGCAGGCATATTTGAGTAAATCTCTAGAAGTCTTACTTTCCGATATCAAGCTCCAGCAGACGAAAGCAATGAACGGGCAAACAGACGGTGAGTCAACAACCTATCGATACGGCATTTATTTTGACACGGATACATACACTCTCTTTCGAGGCGATGCATACAATTCATCAGATCCGTTTAACTTTACTGTTTCCCTTGACGGACAACTCACCTTTAGTTCAGTCACATTTCCCAATTCACAAATCGTTTTTGAAAAAGGATCGGGAGAACTTGTCGGATTTACACCCGGAAGCAATACAATAACTCTTTCTGAAGATCCGACAACCATTACGGTCAACCAACTGGGCGTTATCACGAATGTCGAATAATTTATGAAAAGACATGTATTTGGTCAAACACTTATAGAGATACTCATTATTATTGCGCTGCTGGCCATGCTTCTTCCCGTGCTTATTGGAGGTCTTATTACCTCCCGTGAGGGAAGACCGCAGCAATTAAAAAGGGCTCTTGCTGCTCAGAAAATCCGTGAAACAAAAGAAGCTATGCGCAGTATCCGTGAGGCGGGCTGGAACAATATCAGCATAAACGGCACCTATCATGTTACTCATGACGGGGTAAGTTGGGCACTTTCATCCGGATCACATACCGAAAACGGAATTACTACACAAGTCGTAATCTCTGATGTGAGGCGGGATTCATCCCATACAATTGTTGCATTGGGCGGTAGTATTGATCCTTCAACAAAAAAAATTGCCATCACCACTTCTTGGCTTAGTCCTATACCTACCAATATTACTTCTACTCTTTATCTTACCCGCCACCTCGATAACGCCACATATATACAGACAACGGAAGAAGATTTTAACACCGGATCACATGACGGGACAAATGTGGTCAACAATGATGGAGGTGAGGTCGTCCTTGGAGCAGGAGGACAGGGAAATTGGTGTGAACCGGGAGACGCAGTTGTAGCTGAGCTTGACTATCCGGGGAATGCAGAAGCACGGGCAGTTACCGCTATTGAGGGAAGAGTATTTATGGGAACAGGTCAAAATGCTTCCGGGTTACCATTTGGTCATGTTGCGGTATCCAATGACAATCCGCCCGTACCACAGCTTGTGGGAACATACAGCAACATTTCACCTCCCAAATCGAATGGTGTTTTCGGAGAATCAAATTATGCATATATCGCGACAGAAGATAATAATCGTGAAATCAGTATTATTAATTTAACGACCAATCCGTACAGTGAAATTGGTTACTTCAATCCTTCCGGAAATCTTCGGGGTATAAGCGTCTTTGTTGCCGGAAATGTCGGATATATGACAACCTCAAGCGGCAATTCATTTCGCAGCTTTAATCTCTCTAGTAAATCAGGATCGCGTCCTCAGCTGGGACAGGTATCCCTTGCTGGTGTAGGTAATTCCATCTATATTCAGGATAATTATGCATACGTTGCTGTAAATTCATCTTCTACACAACTACAAATTATTGATATAAGCAATCCATCCAGTCCTCAAATTGTCAGTTCAAGACAGTTGTCTAATACTGTTGGCCGCGATGTGTATGTAAATGAGACAGGAACGCGTGCATATGTGGTAACTGCCAATTCAGGGAGCAATCCTGAATTTTTTATTGTTGATATTACAAATAAAAGCAATCCTTCTGTAGTCTCTGGTGGGACATATGATACCGGCGCAATGAGCCCCACTGGGGTTCGGGTTGTTCCCGGAGGGAGAGCTATCATTGTCGGAGAATCGGGAGGAGAACGGTATCAGGTACTCAACATTAACAACGAGAATAATCCAAACAGATGCGGAGGATTAAATGTTCCTCATGATATATATGGCATTGATGCCGTCCTTGAAGGGGATGGTGATGCATACTCTTATATTGTCACTGCAGATTCAAATGCAGAATTCAAAATTATTGAGGGAGGACCGGGTGGTCAGTATACCTCAAGTGGTGTATACGAATCTGAGACCTTTGATCTGGGATATGGAACTGCATTCAACCGATTTATTCCGACATTCATTCTCCCACCCAATACATCCCTTCAGTTTCAGATTTCAATAGTCGATCCTGTTGCCGGAAGCTGCAGCGGTGTAACCCATCAGTTCACTGGTCCTGACGGGACTGAAAACACCTATTACACAACGGTTGAGCCTATCGCATTTGACAATAATGACTCAGGGTATGAAAACCCCGGCCGGTGTTTCCGCTATCGGGCATACTTTGAAACATCTGATTCTTCATCAACACCGATTTTTGAAGAAGTTACCGTCAATTATTCACCATGAAAAAAATTTTGAATTTTATGCAAAAATTCCGTATGCAAAGAACTGGATTTACTCTTTTAGAGCTGCTCATTTTCATGGGATTATTCTCAGTAATTCTTGTTGTCTTGTCTTCACTGTTTGCGGCAACAGTTCAACAACAACTTGAGACGCAAGGGATGTCTGCAGTTGAATCGGATACCGCATACATTCTCGGACGATTGCAGTATGATTTTGACCGAGCTGATGCCGTCGTCACTCCCGCCAGCTATGGAGATATAACGGATACATTAACACTTGATATTAATGGACAGGACTTTACCTATACGATCAATGGCAACTCCCTCGAACTTACAAACCCTACCGGATCTTTTCAATTGCAAAGCACTAGGTCTATCGTTTCCAGTCTCAGCTTCCAGAAAATAGGCAATACCGGGGGCAATCCTACTGTGCGTGTTCAAATGACGGTTTCGAGTGTTGCGGAAAACGCCACCGGTGCAGAGACGTCACAAATTGATACTATTTTCAGTACGAGATAACATGATTACAACAAAATTTTTCTTACGAGGAGAAAACGGACAAACTCTGGTGACACTTCTTGTATTTTCAGTCATGGCAATATCCGTTGCAGCGGCTGCAGTTGCAATTATGATCAATACCACACGTGCCACCCATATTACAGAATCACGTATACGGATAATGGGGGCAGCAGAAAGCGGGATAGAAAATGCAGTGATCCGACTTATCCGAAACCCTGATTACACCGGAGAAACGCTTGATTTGGATGACTATACGGTTACTATTACCGTTACCGGGTCGGCAGCGAAAACCATAACGGCAACGGCAGATAACGGTTTATTTCGTCACAGTGTGCAAGCTACGGCATCGTATGTTGAGAACCGGTTGACAGTTACCTCGTGGGACACGGTATACTGATAGTATGCGTGCTATAGTTTTTATTGATCGGAATATTCTTTATTATTTTGGCGGCGATGCAAAAACCGCCTTATCCCTTCAGTTGCCTCCCACCTCGGTTCAGGATATGGAAGTTATTAACAGTGAGGAGCTCGTAAAAGGTATCTCTGATTTCGTGAAAGCAAATAAATTAAAGCCGTCATCACTCCTCTATTGTTTTTCCTCACAAAACTATTTTCAAAAAGAAATTCCTGAAAAAACCACACCGGAAGAAATTGAATCTCTCCGAATTGAGTTTGCCGATAATGTCCCTTTTAACCGCGTCCTGAGTAAATATTATATGCAGGGAAAACTTTCGAAAATTATAGCTTTAAATAAGGATTTTGCATTCACGATAAAAAAAGCTTTTGAGAATCTTTCATTTAGCACGGAAGCAATCGTCCCGGCATTTGCATTGTATGGTGACCAGCCGGTAACATTCAACAGTCAAGTCGGAGAGCAGCTGCTCAAACACTTCAATTCACTACAGCAAGTGACGTTTCCCGTCCATGATGAAGAGCCGGTCACGGTTGATCATGAAGAAAAAGAATTCACCGGTGAAAAAAAAGAAAGCAACAAACGGCTGTATGTATTGCTGGGAGTTTTTGGATTGTTGATACTTGTCCTCATACTTTTCTATTACATGATGCGTATTCGACCGGCGCAGAAACAGATGTCAGGACAGCTGTCTCCAAGTACGGAACCTGCTCAAACACTGCCGACTTTTACCCCCGTGCCTGTATCACCTTCTCCGACAGTAGCGCCCGATGTCGACAAAGAAGATATTATTATTGAGATTTTGAACGGTTCCGGAACACCCGGTGAAGCTGACCGTGTCAAAGACCGCCTGGGAGAAGCCGGGTTTACAAATATAATTACCGGCAATGCCCCTACTCAGACCTCAGAAAAAACATCCATTGTATTCAAGCCATCTGTCCCGCGTCTCTACAGAGATGAAGTTGTAACCATGGTAAAATCACTCGGGTTTGATGTGATTACCCGTGAAAATGATGAAATTACCAATGACATTTTAATCACGACATTCCAGACCGGTGAAGAAGATAATGAATCTTAGCGCCAATCCTTCCAGTACCACTTTGGAATAAACCGAATTACGTCTTGACATGAGTGCAGAATTTATCTATTCTGAAGATATATTATCAATTTCTATGTACTATGTTAAAACTTAGAAACAATAAAGGATTTACTCTTATTGAACTCCTCGTTGTGATCGGTATACTTGCCGTTCTCTTGGCAATTACTCTTATTGCTGTTAATCCCGGACAACAGCTTCAGCAGGCAGATGATACGAAAAGAAGAAGTGATATCAATGCTATCTTGAATGCTGTCAATCAATATATGGTCGCCAACAACGGTCAGGTACCAGCAGGTATTGGTGCCACGGAAACTGCTATCAGCAATACCGGAGCAGATCTTTGTTCGCTTCTTGTCCCGACATACATTGCCGCACTTCCGCAGGATCCTGCAAGCAATCAGGGAGCAGACATCACAGACTGTACAGCATATGACACCGGTTATGAAGCATCAGCCGAAAATAGCCGTGTCACCATCTACGCGCCAGACGCAAATGGTGGTACGATTTCAGTAACTCGATAAATTACTTATCACAAAAACCCCGCTCACAAGGCGGGGTTTTTTTTGATATACTAGAGGGTATATGGCCAAGAAACGAATTCTTCTCATAGAAGACGATCAATTTTTACATCAGCTTTATTCCGATCTCCTCAAAAATGAACAATATGAGGTAACAGGTATTATGAACGGAAACGAAGCATACCAAGCTATCAAGGATAACACATGGGATCTCATCCTTCTTGATGTAATGCTCCCGGGAATGGATGGATTTCAGATTGTGGAAAATCTTGAAATGGAAAAAATAAAACTGAAATGTCCCGTCATTTATCTGACCAATCTGGACGGAAATGACAATGATAAGAAAAAGCTGGGAAAAGTCCAGGATCACTGGATCAAAAGCGATATGTCTCCTCCTGACTTTGTCCAAAAAGTACAGGCAATACTTAAAAAATAACGGAAATCATTCTTTCGCGCATTTCTAAACGGTATTACCTCATGGTGATCAGCCAGTGAATTACTGTATAATTAATATATGGATCAAGCAGTTTTTGATGGGATAATTAGTAGGCTCATTTTCTTAGGTTTTGTGATCATCGGCGCGATCATAGCGTCACTACTTACTATTGGGTTTACCTATCTTCTTGTGATTTATATCCGGTTGAAAAAACGAGAACAAATGGCGTACGAGATGGTGACACTTCAGGTGCTCGTCCCGAAAGATAATGAAATCAAAGTTGATGCGGCAGAACAAATGTTTGCTTCTTTTGCATCACTGAAAAAAAGCAGCGGCTGGCTGAGCTTTTTGGATGTCAGTGATGCAATGGCATTCGAGATTGTCGGGACAAAATCCGATATCAAATTTTATATATCCGCTCCCAGTAAAATTGTCGATCTCGTGGAAAAAACGATCTACGGGTATTATCCTTCGGCAGACATAAAAAAGGTAGATGAGCCGAATATATTTTCCGAACACGGCAAAGTCGCATTCCAGGCGCTCAAGGCAAGTAAAGATGCCTATATGCCTTTGAAGACCTACCGGGACATACCCAATGACACTCTTGCCGCCATCACCTCCGCTCTCTCCAAAATGGATGATGAGGAAGGTGCTATCATACAAATTCTGATCCGAGGGGCAGATTCCGCGTGGAAGTCAGCCGGCCGGTCATTTATATCTTCTACGAAGAAAAAAGAAGCTGACCCGAATGAAGCAACGTTTGAGACAAGTCAAAAAACTCTTGAACGCATAGATGAAAAAACATCAAAAACGGGCTTTGAAACTATGATTCGCGTTGTTGTATCAGCAAAAAATAGTGATGTGGCTGATGCACATCTTCGGAATATAACAAATGCGTTTGCACAGTTTGACTCCGACCACAATGACCTTACCAGTCCCAAAATCTGGTTTAAATCCGGATTTATGATGAATTTTATCTACAAATTCTTTCCGGCCTTCGAGATGCCCGGAACGAAGCTTACATCCATTATGACGGCAGATGAACTGGCATCCATGTTCCATTTTCCCAATAAAACCGTTGAAACGCCCAATATTCAATGGCTCAAAGCAAAAACAGCACCGGTCTCTGCTGAAGTTCCTATGACAGGCGGAACGCATATCGGGTATGGATACTATCGTGGAGTCAGGCGTCCGGTCAATATCCACCTGAAAGACCGCATGCGCCATATGTATATTATCGGAAAAACCGGTGTCGGAAAATCCGAACTTCTCAAAGAAATGATCAAACAGGACATCAATGCCGGCCGGGGGGTCTGCGTAATTGATCCTCACGGAGATCTTATCGATGATACGCTCCGATACGTCCCGCCGGAAAGAGCTGAAGATGTCATTCTTTTTGATCCCTCAGAAACCGAACGCCCGATGGGTCTCAATTTGCTGGAAGCACAAACGGAAGAACAAAAGCATTTTATAACAGGAGCTATCATCAATCTGATGTACAAACTCTACGATCCGCAGCGTACCGGTATCATCGGTCCGCGATTTGAGCATGCAGTCCGAAATGCCATGCTTACCATCATGTCAGAAGAAGGCTCAACCTTTATTGAAATTGTGCGTGTCATGACTGATCAGAAGTTCGTACAGGAACTGCTGCCCAAAGTGAAGGACCCCATTGTCCGCCGGTACTGGACTGATCAAATCGCACAAACTTCTGACTTTCATAAATCAGAAGTACTCGATTATATCGTCTCCAAGTTTGGCCGATTCGTCACCAACAAAATGATGAGAAACATTATCGGACAGTCCAAGTCTTCGTTTGATTTCCGCAATGTCATGGATGAAGGAAAAATACTTCTTATCAATCTCTCAAAAGGAAAACTTGGAGAAGAAAACTCTACCTTCCTCGGACTTCTTATTATCCCGAAAATTCTTGCCGCTGCCATGAGCCGTGTAGACACTCCAGAAGAAGACCGCCGTGATTTCTTCTTGTATGTAGACGAGTTCCAGAATTTTGCGACACCTGATTTTGCCGTCATTTTATCCGAAGCCCGAAAATATCATCTCAGTTTGACGGTCGCAAATCAGTTTATCGGACAGATGGATGAAGAAGTAAAAAATGCCGTGTTCGGCAATGTAGGAACGGTCGCTTCATTCCGGGTCGGCGTCACCGATGCTTCATATCTGGCTCGTGAATTCCAGCCGCGCTTCAATGAAAGCGATTTGATCAATATCGAACGCTTCCATGCGTATATGAAGACAATCGTGAATAACGAACCTGTTGAACCTTTTTCCGTGGACATGACAAAGGATATGGATGAACTGAAAAAAGCAAGAAACGAAAAAATCGCACAAGCAATAATTCAACTCTCCAAACTGAAATACGGGAAACCTGTCGAACTGGTAGAAGCAGCTATCAACCAGCGCGCCCGGCTCTAAAACTCTCATATTTTAAAGTTTCATTGCTATACTGTTATTGTTTCTATTTAACCATTCTTTATGCTTATCACATACCAGGCAAAACTTCTTGAAAAAATTGAAATTGCACCGGAAATTTATCTTTTAAAGTTTACGTATCCGGAAAACTCTGATTGGACATACAATGCCGGTCAATATATGATTTTCCATCTGCCAGTCGAAGAAAAAGGTCATCCTGCGCGCCGTTTGTATTCGATTGCTTCATCGCCTTTGAACAAAGAGCATCTGGATTTTATCATCGAACTGATTCCTAACGGACTGGGAAGCACCTATGTAAAAAATATACAGATAGGAGATATCGCGACATTGCAGGGACCGGCAGGACTGTTTACGTTTAAGCCCTCTGAACGGGAAAGTATATTCTTGGCAACGGGGACAGGCATAGCCCCCATTTACAGCATTATTTCTACCCTTTTGAACAACAATTCTGGGAAGGATAAAAAACTACATCTGTTTTGGGGGATGAAATATGCCAAAGACCTCTACATCATGGATGAGTTACAGAAACTAGCCGAAGGACATCCTAATTTCCGGTTTACGGTATGTTTGTCCCGGGAAGAAGGAGAGATAGATGAACTGACCTGCATAAAAGGAAGAGTCACTCATGGCCTGGAACAGCTTACTACTCAGGACGCCAGAAGCATTCTCCAGTATGACTACTATATTTGCGGTGGACCGGTTGTGGTTGAATCACTCCGAAAATTTTTGGAAGAAAAACAAATTCCCCGGGATCAGATACATTTCGAAAAGTTTACCTGATTAGAACGAAGTCACGAAAAACTCTGCCGGGATCTGCGGTAATGACTGGAAGATCTGGACAATTTTTGATGGCCCTGATATCGAATATGCTTCTGATTTTATATCTTTTCCTTGAGCAAAAAGATTCGTTCCTGTAAATCCGAACCGCGCACTTCCAAATATCGGCCGGATAATGATGATACTCAAGTCAGCCATTCCGGCACTGGACGGATTTATGACAAGCTGATGCTCAAAGTTTGTTGACTTGACAGTCCAGCTTCCACTATTTGCGGTCGTAAATGACGATCCTTGAATAGCATTAGGACCAGTACATGGCTCTATTAATGCACGGCGCGCTACGTGGCTATTGGTAGCTCCGTAAATATACGTAATTTCATACGCAGGTTGTGTACGGGGAGTGTTGCATGAATTGCCGGACTCTGAATGGAAGTGGATATTAATATTCGAATTATAATTGGGTGCTGCCGGATTGTTGTAATCTTTCACATAAAAAGTAAATTGACTGTCTTTGGGAATGAGATGAGAGACAAAATCCGGCGTCGTGTTTGTTATGATAACACGACTTTTTTCCGGATCTACACCGGGTAAATTCAAAGATAAATCCGTGAATTTGTATATTTGAGCCGGTGCATTGCTGGCCTTTTGGAGACCGACCTCGATTCCGGCATCTGCCGCTGCCAGAGCACGGACTGATTCCTCCTGAGACTCAGTCGTTTGTGTTTCCGTTGTCAGACGATAGGATGTTGCGCTCACTATAGCAAGAATTATGGAAATCATGAGAACTAAAACAATAAGAGCCTGTCCTCTCTGATTTGAATTGTTTTTCATAAGTGATAATTCCATTATAAGCCTTATAACTCAGATTTTACATCCCCATCTCCGAGATAGCCTCGAACTTCAGCGACTAGCTCTTCGGGAGTATAGTCACTTTTCACCATATATCCTCTCACTCCGAAATCCAGCGCTTTTGCCACAACCAAATCCTGCCCCAAGTTTGTGAGCAACACAATATTGTCATTCTTTTGTTTTCCTTCGTTATTCAATTTGTCAAGGACCTGCAACCCGTCCATTTTAGGAAGAATAACGTCAAGAATAACCAGACCATATTGTTTCTGAGACATTTTCTCATAAGCTTCTTCTCCGTTTGCCGCAATTTCTACTTCATATCCTTCACTCTGCAATACTTGCAGATATAAATCTCTCAAGTATTCTTCATCTTCAACAATCAATATATGTTTTGCTGTGTCTTTTGTCATAATTATTCTTTCCCACCTCCTTTGCGCTTGTAAAGAGGCAATGATACCGTAAAGGTGCTTCCAACACCCACTTCTGATTGTACTTTAATATCACCGTTGTGTAAAGAAACAATCTGTTTTGAGATATAGAGACCCAAACCAGTTCCTGGCTGACTGCTATGCTTGGAGTAAGAATATTCTATCTTGCTGAATTTCTTAAATAAATCAGGAAGGGATTCTTTGGGTATACCTGAGGCAGTATCCGTTACTGATATCTGCGAGGTATCTCCTTTCTCTGATGTTTCGATGATTATCTTTCCGTTCTCAGGTGTAAATTTCAGAGCATTGCCTACCAGGTTTTGAACAACTTCCCTCAGTTTTTCTTTATCACCCATGACTGAAATTTTTTTCTTTGGGTGTTCGAATTTAAAAGCAATATGCTTTTCTTGCGCGGTTATTTTCAATTCATCAAACACCAGTTGAACTACTTCATTGATGTTGAGAGGTGCTAATTTCAGTTCAATTTTATTGCGTTCAATACGAGAGACCGTCAACATATCATTGACCAGTCGGATTAATCGTTCAGTAGAATTGTAGGAAATATTCAGATATCGTTTCAGCGGTTCTTTGATTTCCTGATTGGGTTGATTTATGGCCATCCAGAGATAGCTTTTTATGGCTGTCATGGGTGTTCTGAGTTCATGAGAGGCAATAGATACGAATTCATCCTTGAGATGATCTAGTTCCTTGAGTCTCTTGTTTGCTTTTCGCAGACGATGTGTAGCCCGATCTACTTCATTTTCCAGCGTAATATTGAACTTTTTGATTTCCTCATAGGAAAGCGCATTCCTTACTGCGACCGCGATTTCCGGAGCAACTATTTTCAATAGATCAATGTCTTCTGAGGAATAAATCTCTCCTGATGCTTTTTGCCCCAAAACCAATCCGCCGATAAGCTCATGACGGACTGTGAGCGGAATAACAATTGTAAGATCTTGCTTCCGCATAAGTCTTTTTATTTTCCCTTCAGGGAGTTCTTCAAATATAAAAATGTGTTCGTTGTGTTTTGTCGTATGATATGAGTCATACACAAGCGAGTACATATCCGCATTATTGAACGGATGTTTGGAAACCTCTCCTGAGCTTCCTACCCAAAAGATGGATTTATCTCTGACAAGGACTATGGAACCGTAGTTGATTCTCATCTCACTCAATAGTTTTTCAAGGATTTGGTTTGACAAATCAGTAAGATACAAAGTGGAAGCCATAATGCGGCTCAGACTCCAGAGTAGTTCGTTGGAGTCATATCTGTCACGATAGAAAATTCTGTCTGTGATTTTTTCAAAAACTCTCCTGAGCTGCTGGAAGGAAATCGCAAAAAAGAGTGCAAGAAGTGTAGGCACTACTAAATCCTGAAGTGCTTCTATCGATGGTCTTCCACGATTCACGAAGTATGCAATATCAAAAAGTATGGCAATATATCCAAGGGCGATAAACAGGAGAAGAAGGATATATGCGATAGATCTTACAATAATGAAACGGATGTCCATTAATCGGTGTTTTACAATTGCGTAGGCAGTTAATAGCTGAAATACTAGCGGATATAAAGGAGTCAGCGGAACCAATGTATTATTGTTAAACAATGTAACAGGAATTACATTAGTTAAAATAATCAAACCAGGCATTAATAAAATACCTAAAAGGACAATTTTTATCTGTTGTTTTTCTACTCCAATAGAATGCCTTAATCTCTTAAAAAGAATGAAAATTGCTGCTGATATAGTCAATATTACATAAAGAACAAAAGGGATGATTCCAAAACCAGGAGTTGGAGATGGAAAATTATTTACATAAGCTAGTTCAGTAAATGCAAAAGGTGAAATAAGCAAAATCATTACTACACTAGTGATTATTGCTAACAATGTAAATCGCTTCCGAGTCAATTTCAGCTTTGCTGAAGGAAAAGTATGTGCCAATAAAAAAAAGAAGAGACATATTAGCGGAGCAAAAAAAGTACTTAAACGTATTAAAAACAATGTGGTTGGAGTATCCCAAGGTCTGTATGACAAATAAGTTAAAACAAGCCAAAAAAGGATTGATAGACCTAATAAAGAAAATATTTTGTGGGTTGCACTACGAGGATTACGTAAATAGACTAGAACCGTAATAAAAAAATTGATAAATGAAGATAATATTACTATCAAAAGAGATAAATGATCTTGAAACCCCATATAAGATCATTATATACGTTTTATGATATACAGTTCCACTATGAATCATTTAATGAGGGAAAAAAACTCAAAAATTTTTTTGTCTTTTTTTCCCTCCATAATTTCTCTTTAGTGGTTTTATAGTTAGGGATCAATTGATCTTCTAAACTGACTTTATACCTACCAGATGGCATTAAATAACCATTTGAAATTCTTCTCACAGCAAAAGCCAATGCAGAAGCCCCAATACTTACTGAAGTGGCTATTTGTGGTACTCCAGCGATATCTTTACCTAAGACTAATATTGAATCTTGCATTTCTTCTGTTAATAAAGAAGCATCAACAATTTTGACGGCTAATGAGAGCCATTCCTTTTGCGTAAATTTATGCGCGTTTTCAAAATCGCCTTCTTGTATTCGTCCATGAAATAAAGGTCGCATTGGTTCCAAATCGTACCTTTCAATATCCAATATCGTACTATCTCCATTTTCAGTAATCATTAAGACTGGAATTTTGTTTTTTCGACATATCTCTCTTGCTTTTATTTTTAAAAATAAATTATCCATTGTGTCTACAAAAAAATCCAATTTATCTTCTGCAATAAACTTCTCAAGATTTTCAAGTCGGATTCCTTTATCCCAAATATCTATTTGCGCGAAAGGATCTATTTCCCATGTACGGTGTGCAGCTACTACTGCTTTATTTTCACCCACATCGAGAAGATTTGCTTGGATTCTATTTAGATTAGTAATTTCAATACTATCGAAATCAGCTATACGATAATATTTTGGACCACCTAAGTAGACTAGACTTGACAACGCATTTGAACCTACAGAGAGACCGACAATCCCCAATTTAAGATTTCGAAAATTTTGTTGTTCTTTTTCAGTTATGACATTCCTATTCCTTGCTGTTCGTAAAGTATAATATACATCCTCAGTTACAGTATGAACTGCCGTATTCAACCAGGGATAATATATCCATATATGATCAATTTTAAATTCTTGAATTATATTCTTAATATTTTTATGACTACCTTTTTTAATATGAGGGTTTTTAACATAGAAATATTCTTCTACTGACCTCTCATATGCCTCTATAATTTTTACATTTTGTGGGAGTTTTGTATTGGAAGTATATATAGTTGGTGTTTGGTGTTGAGTTATTTTACCCATTTTTGTTTAATACCTGGTTGAAAATATAATGGATCTTCTGGCGGCCAAAACTCTATACGTGGATGTGCCCGCTCTTTTAAATGATTAATAAGCTCACGATATTCTGAACTTGCATGCATGAGTTGTTTAACTAAAATATGCGTAGCTTTTCTTCTAACTGCTTCCGTTACAGTCATTCCTCTTTTTAATTCTACATTGACTTCAAGATATTGATTTTTATCACTATCATATTTTGTGATTAATGTAAATTTTCCTGTCAAAAAATGATTAAGGTCACTTGATACTATGGCCCGTTTGATCCACTCTGGGAAAATATTCAATCCGTATAATGTTGTCGAAAAATCCATTCGTTCATATACAAATACAAAAGGCAACTCAGAAATACTATCTTCTAAATGATATTTTTTTGCTTCATTTGTAATATGTATATTGTGTTGTTGAAGTTTTAGAGACATCTCATCGTAGGTTAAGACTCCTCCATTATCTCCAATACTATATCTAACAAGTGGAATAGCACTATTACCAGTCAAGAGTATTTCACTTTCAATTGCCTCAAAGCTGACACATAATGGATTGTACTGAGCAAGAGTAGGAATTTTATTAATGGGAGAAAAAATATCATAAAAAATACTTTTATCTTTTTGAATAAGTCTTTTAATTAATATACTAGTTGTATCTTCAAATGCCATGGCCCCAATATCGGCACTCCCGTATATATTCATAAAATCTCGATAAATGTTCTTTACTCCAGCGTTTTCATATAAATAATCTCGTACTTCTTCTGTAACTGATTCAGCAGCGAACATAAATCGAATGTTAAGATTTTTTAAATTTATTCCCTCTATTTCAGACTGATCTACTATATCTTTGAGAAATGGGGCATACCCTACTAAAATTGTCTGATTATACTGGGGAGATAGCTTTTTCAATGCCGAAAATATTTCTTTTTTATTAATCCCAGGAGTAATGATTGAAATTGGCATATTTTCTCTAATTGCAGCTATCTCATATGCTTTGTAGGTAATGACACCGCCTATCCAAATTCCCATCCCAAAGCAGATGATGACTAATATAGGACTTTCACTTTTTAATGAAGCATTTTGTAAATAATTTTGAATGAAAATGGAATACTGACTATCTAGATCTTCTCCCCTCACAAAATAGCTTGGTTCTCCCGTTGAACCAGAAGTTGCAGTCAAAACGAGAGGTTTATTAATATTTCCATCCCAACATAAATCTTTGAGAGGATAATTTCGAATATAATTTTTCTTACTTATTGGGGGAATAGAAAGGAAATCCTGAGAAGTATTGATTTTCTCATGGTCTATTTTGTTCTTTTTTAGAAAATCTTTGTAGGCTGGAACTTGTTGAGCTACTTGGTGAAATAGCTCAATAGTTTTTTGTTCCTGTATTCTTTTCCAGTAAGAACTTCTTTCTTTCTTGATTTTATTTAAGATGCCTTGTGCCTCTTGTTTTTTAAACTGCATAGAGGATATCCCTAACGATCATAGTTTTTTATATTTTAGCACTTTAAAAATTATTACGTAGGTTTTTTCTGTATAGTTGACTTTATACTCTACTATGATTTCTAATTAAGGCATACAGGAATATTCAAAAAAGGCTATCATATTAATCGCTTTTCTTTTCCAATTCCTAATAGATTATACATCTTTCTTGCCTCCTTGGTATATGTTTGGGCAACATTTTTATCATTATTATATTTTTGATATAAAATTCCTAATCCTTCCATGGCCATTGCTTGAGCTATCATTACATTATGTTTTTTCGCATATTCCAGTCCCAAATTTAAATACCTATCTGATTGAGGGTATTTATCCATTTTGAGATAAGCACTCCCTAAATAAACATAAATGAAAGCAACAACGGATATATCTTCCAAAATTTTGCTATTCTTTAAAGCTTTATGAATATAAAGTACAGCTAAGTTATGCTCTTCTAATTTTGAGTAGACCATTCCTAAATATGCATATGATTTTGATAATTGATCTTTATAATTTGTATTTTTTAGAACATCGATTGTATCTTTCAGCAAAAATTCTGCTTCGACTAAATTGTTTGAATACATATTTATAATAGCTTTCTTTTGGTTAATTAGCCCCATTAATATTAGATCTTTTTCTCGATTAGCTATTTGGATTGACTGTTGAAACAACCTTATCAAATGTTTTTTTCTATTCTGAAAGAAGTAAACTCTTCCTAAATCTTCAATAAGATATATCGCTAAACCTCTCTCATCATGCATTTTCTTATAAGATTCCTGAATCAACGGATCATATTCGAGCATAATTGCCCAATTCCCACTAATAAAAATGTAGTGATTTATTAATGGCCAAAGAAGAGTTGCTTGTTCGTAATTTCCATATTTATATGCTTTTTTGAAAGATCCCAAAATATTTTCATACTCTTTTTGAAAATACTGTATATATTTATCACTACCTTTTTTAAATTTTTTTAGCCTTGCTATAAAATGCTGCGCCAGATGAAGATAATGATGTTGAGAGACTTTATGCAAAAGGTAATCTTTTATAGCTGGATGCAGCCTAAACCTATCCTTTGCAGCATATTCAACAAGAGAAAAGTGTATCAGTTGATTGATACCATCGCTCGCATTTTTCTTTGTAATGCCATTGATACTTGAAACAGTTTCCAAGCCAAAATCTGTTCCATCAAAACTCGCACATGAAGCTAATAAATCCTTTACATGCTGATCAAGTTTATGGTAAGCCAAATCTATTGCGACAAACAGGCTTTTGTTGTCATACGCAGCTTCCTTAAGATTAAACGTATGGTTTGTTACTTGTTGTAAATACTCTTTAAGCTTCGTAGGTTGGGCGTATATCTGCTTCATTGAGATGACTGAAGAGATAGGTAATAGTCCGACCTCTTTCCCAATCCTTTCAATATGCTCTTGATTAACATCAACATATGGTCTCCCCAGGATTTGCTCACTCAACTCGAAAAATTCCTTGAGAGAAAATACATCTACTTTATATGGAGAGACTCTTCCATCAGAGTACACTTCTATTGACGTTGTGATAATGGTGCATGGTAAATCATATAACCGTTGCAAGCCGTGGTGTGAAAGCTGAGTAATGTTGTCTAATATGATGAGGCTATTCCGTTCTTCTAATAAAGAAGCAAGTTTCTGAAATTTATTATCAATTGATCCAAATTCTTGAGGATTATTACCCAATCCTTGAAGCAACTCATCCAGAATGTTTTGAAAATCTTTTACATCTGCCCTGAACCAGTATATTCCATCCGGAAAAAGCTTTTGGAGCTGATGTGCAATGTATATTGCTGAATATGTTTTACCTACTCCCGGCATTCCATAAAGCAACACTTTCTTCTTGTTGATGACTGCCCAAGAAATATTTTTTAATAGTTGCTGTCTTCCCACAAAAAGATGTGGCCGTACTGGTAGTGTTGCATTGTTCCCTTTCGATAAATATTTGGAAAGGTGAGACACTTCTTCAAAATTAAGATCACGCTGATTTGCCGCCTCTATCAATTTATTGGCTTCTTCTATTGACACTATTCCCTTTTGTTTCATAAACACGGTCAATATTGCCATCACAACTTTTCTTTCTCTGGGGATGCGATCCCCCTTCTGCCAACGGGTAAAAAGGCTCGTTTCATATATCATCCCTTCCTCTGCAAGCAGATCTCCGAACTCTGAGAGTGTTTCGATTTCCGAACGAAGGCGGTATTTTTTGAAAAGTTGGGCAAAGCCTGTCCCCTTAGAGAGCTTTGTCATAGGGCAATTATATTACATATGTAGTCAGTTTTCCTGACAAATCCAATCTATATGTGGCTCATCAACGCCCGACAGGTAGAACTCTTTACGATTACTTCTTTCAGAATTGAGAATAATGTATCATGTAAGAAAAGTGATTTGTCAATTCCGAGAAACTCTATCTGTTCTCGAGCACGATGATAATGTGCTTTTGCTAAAGCAAGTTTGCCGATGCTTTCAAAGTACAAAGCAATGCCGATAAAACCCATTACTGAAATCTCGGAGTACTCGTTGATCTTTTTGCAATATTCCAAACCATCCATAAAACATCTGTATGATTCTTCGTAGTCACCTTTTAGTATCTTGAGCCCTCCGATGTAGAAAAGAGATTCAGCCAAACAAATATTTTTCAGTGATATGTCTTCAATCTTCCGACTATATTCCAAAGCTTCCAGGAAATCTCGATATGCAGTATCATAATTACGTTTTCTCAATTCAATCTCGCCGATATTCGTGATTGTTATCGTAAGCTGTACCGGATCATTAACACCTAGAAAGAACTCTTTCGCTTCAAACAACAGCTGTTCTGATTTATCAAAATTGCTGGTATTCATAAGAACACGGCCCAACCTTTGTTTCCCCAGCATAATCAGATAACGATCTTGTATCTTCTCAGCCATCGTCAATCCTTCACGGATATATGTTTCTGAGCGCTTAAGCTTATTCTTCCAGTAATAGACAAGACTCAGGGAAAGTAGGCACACGCGAATTTTTGCTGCATAGTCTTGATGCTTTTCGCTTAATCTGTAAATATGCTTGCTGTATCGTTTAAGATCATCCCATCTACCTGCATTCCATAGATAATCAGAGAGATATTTCCATATTTCTGAGACCGAGTTCCAGGCTTCAGTGGAGAGAGCTTTATCAAGAATTGGAAGGATATTATCAAGTTCTCGTTGAACGAATAGGAAGTACGTTTTTTTCTTCTTTTTTATCGTTTTCAGATAATATCCGATTGCGCGGATATATACTTCCTGACTGACATGCGATAATGCGAAAATTCGTATAAAAGGATGCATGCGATAACGACCATGATTCGACTGATCAATCAAAGAAAATCCGTACAGATATTCAAGCTGCCTTTGTGTTTCTGCAACAGTCATCGCATTGATGAATGCTACTGCCTGTATCGAAAAGTCCCTCCCGGTAAATACAGCCAAAGAAGAAAATATTTCTTTTTGTTTCGGATTAAGCCTTTCAAAACAAATCTGGAGGACAGAGGAAATACTTTTATTTTCATATGCATAATCCGACAAATTGGTCCGTGTATTTTCAATACGATAAATCAAATCTTTTAACGACTTGTTGAAGTGACGTACTTGCTTGGCAACAACATGGAGAGCAAGCGGAAGGCCCTCAACAAGCGAATACAGCTTTAAAATATCCGACGTGTGGGTCTGCGTATAGACTTCCCCCAGAATTTCATGAAACAGGTAGATTGACTCCTCTTTTGTAAATGGCTGTACCTGGATCCGTTCATCTACACCTCGCGCATGGATACAGGGATGAATGGATGTAAACAATACTCCACACGAACGAGTATTGGGGAGAAGAAAATCAATATCATTTTCATTCTCCAGGTTATCGAATACAAACAACGCTTTTGTATGAACGAGTAACGATCGTACGGTCGCAGCGCGTATAGTTATGTCTTCAATATTACGGACATTATGTCCGAATATCTCGGCAATTGATGCCAAAATATCCTTGACGCTTGCGGACTGCAATTGGTACCAGTACACACCGTCGGGAAATTGATGAGCAATATCATGGCTTATCCCGCCTGCAACAACCGTTTTCCCGATGCCCGGTTGACCATATAAAAGCACAGTTTTCCCTTTGGATAGTGCATCAGTCGCTTTGGAGATATATTGCTTTCTGCCGATATAGTGGGAAATTTTTCTGGGTGCTTGAAACGAAAACTGTCGGTGAAGTGCGGGGATACCAGCTATCTCTGATTCTGTCATATACCCTTGTCCGGCAGCCTCAAGGAGAGCATTTGCTTCGTGAATAAGGCGGATACCACCCCGTTTGTTGCATATCCGAATGATAGTAAGAAGAAGTCTGCGATCACGAGGAATTCGATAACCGCTCTGCCATTTCGTAAATAAACTCGTTTCGTAAATTAGCCCTTCCTCTGCAAGCAGATCTCCGAATTCTGAGAGTGTCTCTATTTCAGAACGAAGTCGATATTTTTTGAAAAGCGATGCAAAGCTTGTCCCCGTTGAGAGCTTTGTCATACGTATATTATACTCAACAAACTGTCAGCTTTCTGGACAGTTTTGTCCTCTGATTCTCACACCCCAATTCATATACTGCATTTCGTATGAAACCTGAATTTTTCAACCCTCTCTCAAACCGGAATGAGTTTATATCAGCACAATCCATGAGGTATAACGGGCACATTCAGAGTGCAGAATATGCAGACGGAAGATCTTCTGCATTACAGGAATACAAACTGTGGGAAGAAGCCTCGTATTATCTGAACAATGATATATTCGTACCGAATCCTATTGATTTTCATGATTCTTTCATACAAACAGCTCATCCACTTATGCTGACAAGCTACTCTATAGATGAATTCTCCCGCATGAGGACATTCAAAACCCCTGAGTTTAATATCGGATTTGCACTCAAAGATCATCCGGATAGTTGTGAAATTGTAGCAGTCCACAACAATGAAAAATTGATCCGTAATATCGGACATTTGATTATTCAAGCCGCTATACGACACGGAGGCAATACATTGAATCATTTCGGTTCAGACAAATTAAATTCTTTGTACAGCAGTCAAGGGTTTATGGAATTATATAGAGAACCGTTTGATCCACAATATGATCCCGAAGGATTATTCGAAGCAACGTACGGACGATTGCCGGTCATATATCGAGTGTTATCAACTCAATAAGTATTCTCGATTATTTTATTTGATAAAATGGAGAATCGCTTCCATTTAATATGTTCCCCATGCAACAAATTAATCCTCAAGAATGTATATTACATATCCCACATTCTTCAACGAATATTCCTGATCTTCGCTACTATATAAACGAAATTGCACTACGCCATGAAATAAATTTACTTACTGATTGGTCAACGGAAAAAATATTTCATGTACCCGACGTTGCTGAGGTAACCGCTCAGTTCAGCCGCGTTTTTTGTGATGTCGAACGATTATCGGATGATCAAGAACCGATGTATACGAAAGGAATGGGCTTTTATTATACGCTTACAGACAGCGGTGATCCTCTTCGCAAAGAAAATGTAGACTACAAACACTGGATCTTTGAAAATTATTACAACCCACATCACCAGAGATTAACAGAAACCGTAGAAATGAAATTAAAAAAACACAAACAGGTCGTTATTATTGACTGCCATTCTTTTTCCAGCATACCGCTTCGAAGAGAGCTTCAACAATCGCCAAAAAGACCCGATATCTGTTTGGGAACCGACGATTTCCATACACCCCCTTGGCTCATACAATATGTCAAAGGTCATTTTCAAAAATATGGATATTCTGTCGCTTTAAATAAACCTTACAGCGGGACTATTGTTCCTTTATCTCTATACCGGAGGGATAAACAGGTATTGAGTATCATGATAGAAATAAACAAAAAGCTTTATATGAATGAAAATACTTTTCAAATCTTTGACTCTTCCGTACAAAAACTGAATACTATTGTGAAAAAACTACTCGCCAATCTCTAATTAATACACTCAATAGTCAATTTTTCTGACAAAACCGTCATTCTATTACGCCTGAATCCTGCATATACTTTTGTTACGTCTGAATTCAATAAGTTTATGAATAAAATTCAAGACATACTAATCATCGGTATTATTGGGATCGTTTGTGTCTTTCTCATTTTCTATATCCCATTCGGTATCATTCTCAAAATAATTACCAATAAATCAAAATAATTTTATTATTATTTCTACTTAAAAATATGAAAAAAATACTATTCGTTGTGTGCACACATGGTGATGAGTTAGCAGGGCACAAACTTTTTCAAGATTATCCCTACGGCCAGACAGACAAAGTAGAATGGGAGGTATTCGTCGGAAATCCGGAAGCCGTATCATTCAATACCCGATTTATCGAAACCGATCTCAACAGATCTTTTGATGCACGCAACCCCACAAGTTATGAAGAGAAGCGTGCAGAACTAATCAAACTACGACTTCAACAATATGACGAAGTGTATGATATCCATACTACCCGCTCGATTCACCCTTCATCGTGGGATGATTGTATTTTTATCAATCATTCTAAACCGGAGATTCTAGAAGCCTGCAGATATATCAATGCTCCCCATATTATCTGGAACAGTGATCAAGAATATGCAAAACGATATCTGACATATCATCACCCTTTTGCTCTTACACTGGAATATCAGAAGACCTATGACGTATACAGTGATTATGAACGTATTTTGGCAGATTTTGAAAATATCATTCATCAAGAGATGCGTCTAAAAAAACAAAAAATCATATATGAAGCATCTCGGGGCGTGACACAACAAGAAAGAGGTATTCATGGATTGGAGTTTGAAGACTTCAGATATTTAACTCGCTTAGAAAAAAAACAATTAGAGCTTCCTGCAAACGAAGACTACGTGCCGGTATTTGTAAATCAAACTGAGACAGATGCGGACTTCTATTGTTTCCTAACCAGAAAGATCAAAGAGATCTAAACTTATTCCTCTTCACCGGCTTCTTTGTTTTCCCGCATATGATTGACAATCATATCACGAAGGAGCTTTGATTTCGTGATACCGCGCTCTTTACTGGCTTCTTCAATATAATTGAGGAGTTTGGGACTCAAGAAGAAATTGAATCTTTTATCTCTCTTTTCGCGTGCAATGTTGAACGCGTCACGGAGTACTTTTTTGTAATTATCTTCGTCATAACTCCTGACGATGAGTTTTTCATCTTCAACACCGCTCAAAAAATAAGGAGTATTATCTTTGTAGTAGAGCACAATGGTCGGTTTGGCCATCTCCAACGCCCGTTGTACCATAAAACCCAATCCGAGACTGTGTGCGCTTGTTTCAATCACGCATATATCAGCCTGCTGAATGTGATCCATTTTGCTATGATAATTTTCTACCTGGAATTCTCGTCCGCGGGACATTTTTCCTACATATTCTTCATAGGTTGTTTCAACAGCCTCTTTATCGACATGCTCATATCCCAGATTCTCAATTTCCTCATAAATCTTTTTATAAAATTCTCCGAACTTATCTTCTCCCTGATATGTAACGGTGAAAAAAACTTTCATAGAATGGGTTAACTCATAAATAATATACTCGAATTATACTAAGGGAACGCACAATTATCAAATTGCATCGTACTGGAACTCGAAACGCTCCTTCCACGGATAGTCGCCGCCCTGAAGAACATAGGTCAGACTCCTTGCAATTATCGGAAATATTTTTTGAATTACCTGAATGATGATCTGTTCTTTTTCCGGTGTCGGAATACCGTGATCAGATTCAATCTGCACTAAATGAAGGTAAGCATTGCGTATAGATGGTATAAAAAGGAATTGCTGCATATATGAGACAAACATATTGGCTCCAAGGGGCAATATATTTACATGCTCGGTGAGGTTGTCACTCTGATGTTGAGAAATGTCTTTGGATAATTGCGAGAACATTTGTTTGAGCTTTGTGTCTATCGCTTCTTTTTCTTCCAGCAACTTCTCACATCGTTTCATATCCTGCATTTTTCGATGATGGACAATATACTGCATCATTTGAATAAAATCTGGATCGACATCCGATGCGGAAATCTCAATTTTCTTTGTTTTTTCGTTAAAACGCACTGAGCGGAAAAACTCTGTAATAAGTTCATCTGCTCTATCTTTGCCGAGGTTGATTTTGACGTAATTAATGATATCCTTGTCTGCTCTCGTACGGATATACAGGTTTTTCATATGTCTCTCAAGCGTTTTACTATCAGCACAGCCTGATATCTCCCGTTTGCCTGCAAGAGCAGCAGTAAATATCTGTTCTCCGCATACGAATGAATCAATAAATGTATGCAGTGTCTCTATTTTTGTTTGAATCTGATCCAGTTTTCCTCTGGTCTGGGTTAGGTTGATCAAAATTTCCTTCGAAAAAGAAACCGCGTTTGGACTTTTGAAACGCTCTAAAAATGAAATTACCTGATTCAAGTTCCCAGAGTGAAGCCGCAGCGGAGAATCAAGTAACGACGAATGGAGTGTATCCTGAGCTGTAAGGTGTTTCAGTACCGGTTTATGAAATACACCATCTTCATGCACTACTTTCCCACAATAGTTAAAATCTGACATTCCTGCAAAACCGATAGAGGGGTATTGTTCAAACGTATCTCTTCGCCACATATACAAAGCAACTCCCAATCTTTGAAACGGATGCATCAGCAATGTATTGATTCGTTTGGTTTTTTTCGCTTTCCCCAGAATAACTTTGTGCATCCATAAATTCACGCGTTCAACATCAAGATGATCCAGCTGCTTGCCGCGAACATGTATTGTGGCATTGTGAAGTTTTTGTGCTTTATATAGATCCGGATATAACTTCTTAATTAATTTTTTATTGATATCCAAAATTTGCGGACCGAAATACGTATACTCCAGCCAATATTTATAAAATGATTCCGGATTATACTGAATATGCTCTAGGTTGTAGGTTTCTTCAAGCTCAGAAAGATATGTTTGCGTCTCTTTATACCAGATATCAAAATAACCCTTTGTATCCAATTGCAGACTTGAAAAGGGAATCTTTACAACTTTACTGTTGGGGTCATGTAGACGTATAAAACGCCTCACTGCAGAATATATACTGTCATACACCTGCTGCGTCATCACCTCCGGATCCTTCAAACCATATTCTTTGATGCGCAAATACCACGGAAATGTCTCATCATACATCACATTGACTCCACAGGTCGGAATAATAGTTCCGGTAACCTGAGTCCAGGTAGGGAATCGTGCGAACATCTGTTCCACATAGTCCTTGACTAGCGCCTTTCCGTTTTTGTTTCGGGAGAGATATTGAATTATTCTCGTATCGATGCTTTCAAGTGCACAAGCTCCTCCGGTCGCAAGAAGATTTTCTTGTTTTTTTGATGTGGAAATCCAATTTGACAGTCCGCTATCGATGAGGGAAATTTTAGAAATGCTATTCCCGTAGATTTTTTTCAGCTTATCGAACTCCTGTTTTGTAATTTCCGATCCGCTTTTCGGCTTTAAACTTTTGACAAAGTATGCTTTTTCTTCCGACATTGTAGGAGCTTGTCCGTTTGAGTACGATTCAAAAGCTTTTCTGGCTAAAGGAATACGGCACAAATCTTCATATCCATGTTCCTGAGGGAACTTTGATAAGTGAGTCTCGAGTGCCTTCTGCAATTCAAGATACCGCTCATATGATAAATTATCTGTATCCATTATGTATAAAAATGTATAGGTTTTATTATAACCTATATTTTGTATATTTTGACTGCTTTTGTATCACTCTACTCTTTCAAAATAAGCTTCCAGTATCTCTTTTGCGATCGGCGAAGCTACATCAGATCCTTGACCACCCTCCTCAATAAGAACTGTCATAACAATTTCAGGATCATCGAAAGGCGCAAAAATAGTAAACCACGCGTGAGGCATTCCTGACTCTGCATGCGATTCTGCAGTCCCGGTCTTACAACCCACCTCAATTCGGGTTCCCTGAGCAAGCTCTGCCTCATCACTTGCAATTTTTGCACTTTCTGATGCTATATTACCCCCGACTCGAAAGTCAAAAAAAGGATAAGCGGTTCCGCCTGTTGCACAAGCAGCTTTCATACCTTGTCGGACAATACTATAGGTAGAATCCGAAATAGGCACTTTCTTACAATTTCTGTCTTTTTCTGATGAAGATTTAAGAAGCTGTGGTCTACACAAATACCCGTCATTTGCAAATACCGCTGTTGCAGCCGCAACCTGAAGGGGAGTGGATGTGACATACCCCTGTCCGATCGAAAGATTGTACGTGTCTCCCAAGTACCATCGCTCGCCCAAAACCTGTTCTTTCCAGAATGAAGAGGGAACGATGCCGGCATTCTCATACAAGCCGATTCCCGTCTTGTTTTGAAAACCAAAAGCTTCAGCCCATTTTTTAATTTTTTCAGGGCCGAGTTTTCCTCCTAATACATAATAATAAATATCGTTTGATCGTTGAAGAGATTTAATTAAATCAACTTCCCCGTCTGTTTTCCCGTACTCCAAGTAATACCAGTTGTGAAACTTGAGCGGTCCGGCTTCCAGAACACCCTTATCCTCGATGGTTTCTTCTGGCGTGATTACTCCTTCTTCCAATCCGGCCGATGCAATAAACATCTTGAATGTAGAACCCGGCGGATAATTTCCTTCTAATGCGCGATTAAAAAGAGGTTTATTTTCATCCAAAATCAGCTCTTGGGTCCTTTTTGTATCTCCGTCTTCAAAGAGTTGAGGATCAAATCCGGGTGCAGATTCAAGAACGAGAACTTCACCAGTTTGTGGTTTCAATGCGACAACAGACCCCTTTTGATCTTTCAGAAGCGCGTGAGCTTTTTCCTGCAACACTGAGTCCAATGCAAGCTGGATATCTTTTCCGGGAACAGGAGGCAGAATACTCAACGTTTTTATCTGATTCCCCAGTGCATCGACTTCCACCAGTTTTTTACCTTTTACCCCGCGAAGATCACATTCATACAGTTGTTCTACACCTTTTTTTCCTGTTTTATCTCCCAATTTGAGCTTATTCAGGCAGGCATCTTTTTCCAAATCTTTTGAATCGGCAATTTGCCGATACCCTAATATGTGAGAGGTTGCCTCTGAGGAGTAATACAAACGCTTGGAAGACATTCTATCTTTTGTTTCGGTGATATCAGGTGTCGTGCTGGCTGCAAGAGTGATACCTTTTCTATCGAGGATTTTCCCGCGCGGAGCCTCGATAATAATTTCATGAATTCGGTTGTCCTCTGCAAGTTGTGCATAATAATTCCCTTTCACGATAGTCAGCTGAAAAAGACGGACAATAACCATCAAAAAGAAGGCGGATACTACCACTACATAGAGTAAAAAAACAAACCGGAACGGATTGCTATTTCCGCCGCCGAACGAAATGGATCCGGTGCTCCCTTTCTCTAGAAAGGGCAGATTTCTATTCATGAATTTAGTAAAGAGTATATAACAAGGGGAATATAACTATAGCAGAAATTACGATAAGGATTGTAAATTCTTTACTCAATCAGCCTTTTTTCCTCATCCGAGGCTATTACCTGAAAGCCTACATGTGATTGACCAGCAAAGAAAAGTCCTTCTCCTACTCCTGCTGACAATAAAAAGTGCTTCTCTCCTCCCGTAAGGTAAAATGTCTTCGTAATTTTATCAACTGCAGCTGTAGACTGCTTTAAAATAATCTGAAGGCTGGAGTTCGTAATAATTGCCTTTCCTTCCTCGGTAGCCAAAAAATCTTCTACATCCTGCGTGATCGTAGTCATTCCCAACTTGTATTTTCGGGCACGTTTTGCAAAATTATGGAGATATGCACCTGAATCTTTGTTTTTAATCAAATACCAGGCTTCGTCGACAATAAGGATACGTTTTTTCAGCTCACCGCGGCGGACCCGATGCCAGATATAGTCAAGAACGATATACATAGCGACAGGACGCAAATTCTCTTCGAGGTCACGAATACCAAATACGGTGAAATTGTTCTGGATATCAAAGTTTGATAAGCTGTTGAAAATACCGGCGGCGGAGCCTTTCACGAATTTTTCCAGCCGATCAGCAAGTTCGCGTGCTTCAACTGCTTCCATCCCTATCAGAATCTTGTATAAATCCTCAAGCAACGGCGGTTCATTTTTGAATGTTTCCGGATCTTGAGTAATCCCTTTCTCACGGTAGGTCAAAACAAGCGCACGGTCGAGAAGGGCGTCCTGAGAAGGCGTAAGGTCTCCCATGATTACTTTCATCAAAGAGTGCAGATCAAGAATTTTGTTTGATAACTCATCCGGTTCGGGCTGTTCGGCATTGAGATCAAACGGATTCAATTTGTACTCCGAACTGGCAGAAAAATCAACAAACTCACCGCCTAAATTCTTGCAAAGGGTACGGTATTCATTCTCCGGATCAAGAATAATAACATCCGTTTCCATCATGAGTGAACGTAAGGCTTCCAATTTGACCATAAAACTTTTTCCACCTCCGGATTTACCCAGGATTACCGCATTGGCATTTTCAAGAGTGAAACGATCAAAGATAATCAGACTTCCGTCATGTTGATTCAAACCGTACAGTATGCCTTCATTTCTCGTCAGAGAAGCTGTAGAAAAAGGAAATGTCATTGCCAGGGATGTCGTATCCATATTTCGCCATTCACTCAATTTATCTCTAAAAAGAGGGAGTGTAGATTTAAAGCCTTCTTCCTGTTCGAGGGTGGCCTGTTTTGAGACAATAAGAAGAGATGACAATGTCGAATCAATTTCCTTTGTTACATTATCCAATTCTTCCTCAGAATCTGCAGGAATCGTGACATACAATCCGAACTGGAAGAACCGTTCGGCACCTTTTGCCAACTCGGCCTGCAAAGCAAGTGCGTCATCAAGCGCGACTTGTACCGTAGGATCCACGACTTTTCCTGCTTTCATATCTGCTTCAATGGTCGCCTGCATTTCAGCAATTTTTCGTTTGAGTTCATTCAAAATCTCTTTGGATTCAGACGGGTACACGAACATGGATACATTCAACGGATGATCATACGTGATCAGTGAGTGGAGCCAGTTTGCAGAAACATACCGCGGATACCCTACGACAAAAAGCGTCCGATAATATTTGGAGTCGATTTTTATATGATTGAAATCAACCTCAACATAGGATGGAGCGATAATATCGCGGATACTTAAATCACCTTTGGCCAGAACATCGGCTACTTTTTGTGCACCAGGTGGCAGCCCCGCTTTCCCTTTTGCAGGCTGAAGTTTATCTGATTTGGTATTTTTTTTCTTTCCGAATAAAAACATGTTTTAAATTAAGCTAAAAAACTCATTTGTGGCTAACCGTTCGTCAGAACGACATCGACATAACTATCTACCGGAGCAAGCTGTTTCCCGGTGGCTGACGGATTGTAGAGATTATAAAACAGCTCCGTCAATTCCTGCTTCTGCAGCACGGTAGGTTTCAATCCTACTTTTGCCAACAATCGCAATAAATGATCCCGTTTAGGATACAGTGAGGTTTTTGCACGGTTGATAATGTACTCTTTTCCGTATTTTTGTGCCTTCATTCCCGTCACGCCCATCTCCAGTGGATTAAACGGAATTGCAAAAAAGAACCGCTTTTCCATGACGGTATTTTTTTTAACAACCATTTTTATAAATTCTCGATAATCCTCAAGTCGGGTGCGGATAATTTCATTTTTTTGCGTATCAATTTTCGACTGCAGATACTCTATATATGATGCTATATTCATCATTTTCGAGATAATGACAATCTCCACAGGAAAAGACAAAGAATTTAACAAACTTCCATAGGTATAGATCATAGACATCTGATCCTCTGCTGAAAGAAGCCAGAAATTGACAGCTCCCAGCTCAATAACAGTAGCAGCCGAAAAATCTTTCATCAGGACAATATCATCTCTTATATCATCTATCTCAATAAAGTCCTGCGTGGTAGATTTTTTCGGTGATGTCGGTTTGGTTTTTGTCATAGAATTTCTTTCGAATAGAACAAGATCGGATTTTGCTGATTGGCCTGGATATGTATATTCATTGTATCAAAAAAGTAATTGCCGTTTGGATCTGAGATTTCGAATAAATATTCATTTTCAGGCAAAGGGCTATATGTGGCAAAAATACCATGCGGATTTGTCTTTAAAAGCCGCAACTGTTCGCCTTTTTGATTTTTAATTTTGACTAAAATACCCGGCAGGGGGATATTTTTTCTGTTTTTAATGACTCCCGTCACAAAAGGTTGTTTGACTCGCGGCTGAACTGCCTTCTTGGGATCAGCCGAGTTCAATTGTGCATCAGATTTTTTAATTTGTGCAGGATCAATATGTTTGGTTTGGTCCAACAAATCATCAATGTGAACCTGCTGCTTGTGCCTTTTGCTGTCTGAGGAATCGGCCGGATGAGCGGCTTGCTGCGCCGCTAAATACTTATTCAGTTTTTCTTTTGTATCCATATGGGCAACCGACAGATGAGGATCTTCAGCATAATATAAATCATTCAAAAATGAGACCGAGTTGTTATTTTTTTTGTATAGATACTGCGTTGGAGAGTTCAGTCTTTTGATAAAATTCCGAAGCCATGTCTCCATCGGCCTGTCCTGAATCGGGACAAATGCAAAAAGTACACCGACCAATCCTACCAAAATACCTAAAAGGACATTCAAAAATGGTACAGGGATGACTTTATACACCACAAAACCAATCGGGAAAAAAATAGCTAAATACAGAAACTGCTTCAATGTCATGAAGCCTATGAGCTTGAATTCAAATGTCGTTATCTGACGTGGTATAGGATGCTGGTCCATAGTATTCAGTATAGCGGAGAGAGAAGTTTGTAGCTAGTAGTATGTAGCTTGTGGGAACTAACTTTCATCGATACAAGATACCTTCTACGGCCAACAAGCTCATGAGTTATCTGCCCAGTGCTTTTTTAACAAGAGCGTCCGCATCTGCATTTTCTGCTCGAAGGACATGTCTGTAGGAAATCGGTATGCTCAATTCCATTTCGAGTATCTTTACCTGATTAAAAAGAGGTCGCAAATCGGCATTTTTTACTTTATACAGGCCGTTTATCTGTTTAACCATCAATTCAGAGTCGGCAATAATTTCGATAGATTCAACCTGCATCTTATTTTGCTCTATTTGCTCTTTGATGTAGGTTAGAGCACGAATAAGTGCCGTGTATTCCGCAACGTTATTGGACGCGATCCCAATGGCTTCACTGTGCGTATGAAGCAGGGTATTCCCTTCATGAATAAGAAATCCAATACCTGCCTGGCCGGGATTATTTAAAGATCCTCCGTCTGTGTGAACTACAAGTTTCATGGAGACAGTATAGCAGGAAAGAATATACTTTGGAGCCGGTAGTTGTCAGCTGTGTTTCGTAACGATAGTCTCTTCGCCTATAAATAAATTAAAAGTAAGAAGTATTATAACTCACCGAGTTTTTCCTTGCGGTCTGCTTCCTGTTTCACCAGATTCAGGAAACGCTCAGTAGAAGAAATGCGTCGATGACCCACAATATTTGATATGTATTCAAGGGTTGCCCCATTTCGTAGTTGATGTGCGATAAAGGTGTTTCGAAGGTCGTTTACTGTTGCATTTTCAATACCCACTTCCTGGAAGCATCTATCAATAATCTGGCGGATATTTCTGATTAGAAGAGGATTACCAGTACGGGTAATGAATACATGGTCAGATTTTGCATGTTCACCGCGGTCTTTTATGTATTTCTGCAAAGCTTTGGCTGCTGCATTGTTCAAAGGGACATCCCGCTCGATATTTTTTCCATATTTCTGGATATGAATAACATTATCATTTATATCTCCGATACGAAGAGTTGCAAGTTCTCCGATTTTGATGCCGGTCTGAAGTAAAACTTCAACAAGAGCATACGTACGAGGATCTTCTTTTGCGACATCACGAAGAGCACGATACTCCATTTTAGAAAGGATACGCGGCGGAGTCTGAACATATTTCGGATGAGATATATCAAATGCCGGATTGGCACTGATGACATTTTCGTGTTTAAGGAATCGAAAGAATGTTCTAATCGAATTCAATTTTCTGGAAGCGGATTTTTTCGTGTATTTTTTCTCAAGAAGACTTTGAATAAATCCTTCAATATCATCCTTTTTGACGTCACGAATGTCGGTCTTCTCTTGGGAAGCCAGATAGCCTATAAATTGTTCTATATCCTTTTTATAAGCAACAACCGTAAATTTTGATTTTCCTTGGTCATTTAAAAACGAAACAAATCGTTCCAAAAGCTTCGGAAGGAAATATTCATCCATAGAGCCTATAATATACCACATTCTTCCTAAAATAACAACACGTTATCAAACGTAAAATGCATATAGAATGTGACGCACTATTGCTAGTATACCTTAAATTTTGAAAATTACATCTGAAAATTTGCACACAATAAAGATATATATAAATACTATATACACAGCGTGCGCAACTGTTTAAGTTTCTTTTTAAAATTATGTTTGCAAAATTGAGAATGGATAAGGTACAATGTCATACTGTTAAAATTTTAATAATAGATTATGGCGACAGTACAAGTAACGTCTGACACATTTAAAAAAGAAGTTTTAGAGCATCAGGGTGTGGTTGTTGTGGATTTTTATGCTGATTGGTGTGGTCCCTGTAAAATTGTAGCCCCTATTCTTGATGAGCTTTCTGAAGAAAAAAAGGACGTTAAATTTGTAAAAGTCAATGTCGACGAAAATCAGGAGCTTGCCGGCAACTTTTCTGTCTTTTCTATACCTACATTTCTGATTTTCAAAGACGGCGCCGTAAAAAATCAATTCGTAGGAGCCCATAGTAAGGAAGGCTTTGAAGAAGAAATCGACAGAGTGGTCACCGGCTAAAATCTACTTTTTAATTACTCTGATTACTTTCCCGTGGACACGTTTGAGCGCCAAATGAGCTCGTCTGAGCATAAACTGAGCTATTTCAGCCAGCCATCGAAAAGATGACGAGACAGGCTGATCCAATCCTTCCATTACTTTTTCATCTGATATCGGAAGGTGTACGCGCTGCCTCGGATCTAATGAAGTTGTATCAATTGCCTGAAGCCCGGCTTTTTTCAGGTCAGGATGGATCTCCGGGATATCTGTTTTAACTTCGATAAACTGCTCCAGTTCTTTATCCTCTATATAAGGCTCTGATTCGGATACAATGACTTCAGAGCGGGACACAGATTCTGCAGCTTGCGTCCGAATTGGTTCTCCTTCTTTGGAATGCGGGGCAGAAGAACTCTGTTTTTGATCTTTGTGATGATCATCTACCAGATGTTGGATCGAAGTATGAGTGCTGTTTTGCTTTTGGTTATCGGTCATATATTTAGTGTAAAGCGTGAAACGTGAAACGTAAAGGATGAAACGGCTAACATTTATACGGAGCTGATGCTTTGCAGTTTGGACATGTTATACGGTTATTTTCAATCTTGGCACTCACTTTTTTCTCACAACTTGGACATGTACAGTCAAGAAATTTTTTCCTTGTTGTTTCTCCATTTATAAATGCTTGAATTGCCGTGCTAAATGACATACCCGCCTCACTATAGCCGGAGAGCGTTTCTGCTGTGGCACTGGAATTTATACTTGGACAGGAGGTTCCACCGGTTATCATTGCCCGTTCGGACTGTCTAATAAGCTCTGCCTGTGCATAGTATAGATGAGGATCTACTTCCTGAAGTTGAATAATATCTCGCACCCGTTGGAATGTCCCAAGGTCAGCCGGGCTTTCCTGTAGTTCCCGTCCGATACGTTTTGCAAAACTGAACATTGTTTTCAGATGCGAATCCAGAGCGTGTTTTTTTTCTTCGTATGGCCAGCCCGAAGAATCAAACATTGATAGTTCTTCTACTTGTCTGAGATATTCCTGAATCATAGGTTCAAGTGCTTCCCTGATTTCTTGCTCATACTGTTCTGAATACTCAATCTCTTCTTGATTGATTCCTATACTGGCAATGGCACGAGCCAGGCTATCTGTGTCTTGCGTAACATGAATAATCGGATTGGTAATAAAATCCTCGGCCCGATCAAAGACGTCGTCATCGACGGAATAACCAGCATTGTTAGCAAGACTGCGATATACCTTTTTGCTGATTTCCAATGAATTCATATCTTCATCAAGTCGACTTACGACTTGAATAACGGGTTTTCCGCCCAAATGGGGATCAAAATCAGCAACCTGGAGCGAGAATGCGAGCATGTAATCCGCGATTGCGGGAGGAGATACGATATCGATTCGATTTGCTCCCATTTGTATACCATCAATTGCCTTTTGCCACGCATAATACTCGCTTTCTTCCCGGGAACCCTGTCCCTGAATTCGTGCAGATTTTTCGGCCATTTTCAGCACATCCATATTGCATATTTTGAGATTACCTTCATCGGTAATAATGCCCGGAATTTTTTTATATGGAACTTTTCCGGCAAATTCACATAAAAAACAGATGAGGTTTTCCTTTTGATAATAATCAACTTGCGCAGGAGTCAAAAATTCGGGATCAAGCTCTGATTTGAGACGGTTTAAAGACCGGAATTGAATCTCTGGATCCAAAGGAAAGGTGCTTTCTAACGGGAGTTCTCCTATGTGTTCGTTAGTCGGCTCTGAGACCGTGCATATCTCGCACTCGCGAATTGCTGCTGACATATTGGTTTCCCTGCTTCGGGGAGAGGACTTGGTCGGTCTTCGGACTTGGCTTATTGTATCAGCCTTACCGCTGCGGCACAGTTGAGGATTTACACCTCATTCCCAATTTCTTAGCATCTTCCCTCGCCTGTGGCGAGATGATGCTTACCAAGCTTTTATATTTGTAACGTATAGTAAAATTACACTATACATTGTTAAAAATCAATACATATATGAACGATCTAACAGAAAAAAAGTGCGAGGCTTGTTCAATTGACACACCTCCGATGAAGCCTCAATCCATACAGGAAAATCTTGCAAAATTACACCAAGATTGGAGTGTCGTCGATGGGAGACAAATCAGTCGTGACTTTACCTTCAAAAACTTTCAAGAGGCAATCGATTTTGTCAATAAAGTCGCCGGTATTGCAGAGGATGAAGGGCACCATCCGGACATATATGTGCATAATTACCGCCGGGTTCTTATTGATTTGATGACCCATAAAATTCAGGGATTAAGTCTCAATGACTTTATTATGGCTGCTAAAATCGACAAACTTACGTAAGTTTTTCCTTGGTAGCAAATTTCCTACCCAGCATAAAGAAAAGATCGGAAAGACGATTGAGATACTGAAGTGTAACGGTATCATCTTCGCTTTGTTCATCTTTGCTGTCAACAAAAGTGACGACTCTCCTTTCGGCAGAACGGACCATAGCACGGGCTATATGCAGACGGCTTGACGCTTCGCTACCCTGCGGAAGGATAAAACGAATAAGTTTCGGTAACGTTTTTTCCAAATAAACAATTTCTTCTTCAATAACGGCAAGATGCTTCTTTACTTTCTCGCGATCCATTTTATAACCAGACAGGTACGCCATAATCGTATATAAATTGAGCTGAATGTCTGTAAGCAGCTGTTTTACATCAGGATCTGATATGGCGTCATGTGCCGATCCGATAAAACAAGTTGCCTCATCGACCCCGCCATAGGCTTCCACCTGGGTATCATATTTTTTGACACGTTTCCCTCCGAAAAGTGAGGTTTCTCCCTTGTCTCCAGTTTTTGTAGCGATGCTCATATGTGATTCTAAACTTCCCACTGGCCTAAAAGTCTATTATAATCAATAAATACATGAAAAAAACAGACATACGCCTTATGGTGTTTAGTATCATATTCATTTTGGCTGCGATCATCAGTCTTGCAGTTTCTCAATTCACTTCCGAACGAGAGAGATCTTTTACCACCTCCAGTAAAGCTTCAGAATCAGTTCCTGAATGTAAATGTGACGACCAGGACATCTGCTATCCAGATGGCTGCACACGGAAACCAAAAACTCCGCAAAACACCTATGATGATGATCGGTATACCTATGTTTGTGAGCAAAATGTACCGAAATGGCCACCAACCGTAGAATACCAGAGGTATTATTGTGCTCAGCATCAACCGGATTGTTGCGCGGATATGGTAGCGCATCAGGACTCGCGGTTTTGCTGTTTTATGGAGCGATGGCATTGTCATCCAAATTACTGCAATCTTCTGACAGGAGATAAACGTGATTGCGGCAAATACTGGAGTATCCCCAGCGGATGGAGCGAATATGGCTGCGTCATAAAAGATTCAAGTGGAAATAAAGTACCGAAATATGGACTTGCCCCCAACATACCAGGAGGTAATCCGACCGCGACCCCTGTCCCACCGACCGCGACATTTACCCCTCGTCCGCCAACAGCAACGCCGCGACCGCAACAGCCCACCTCGACACCGCGTCCGGAGCCGACATCCACATTGCGTCCCAATCAACCGACACCGACCCCAACAACAACCCGCCCGGGACAACCGACTTCTACACCTCGTCCCAATCAACCAACAAATCCACCCGGAACACAACCTACCAATCCGCCGATCGCCAACAATCCCAATGCCACATGGACCCCAGTGCCCACATGGACTCCGGCTCCGACGTGGACAACCACTCCCAACAATCCGAACAATCCGACTCCCACATCAGGGAGTACATTCCTTCCGCCATGGTTCCCAGGAAACTCAGGAAATGAGCCGCAACAGGCTGACAATATACAGCCGGCCCCCACTTCCGAACCTATTGAAATCAAATCTCCGAAAGAGCTTGCACGCGAGGTCGTGAATCCTGAGAATATTCAAAAACTGGATCGAGCAACTGAAAAACCGCTTACCGTGGCAAAAGACAGTTTCGATACCGTCAAAAAGTATGACCGAAAGCTTGAGAGCGCAGTGGAAGGTTGGATATTCAAAGTCCGTTCTTGGCTGCAACGATTACTTCAATAAAATTCCCGATCAGTATTCAACTATGAGCGAAGTAGCCAAAATTTGTAAGTGAGTACTGTCGAGCCGTAGATATTGAGCGAGTTTACTTACGCACAAATTTTCGGTTACGAGCGATACTAATTAATGTATTATGCTCGCTTGATACCTTGTTTTCTTCGCTACTCTGGGAACCCTCTCCGATAATTATCAGAGAATCCCAAGGTAGCAGAAAAAAGATATCTACACTCGCAAGAATATGATATTAATTTTGATTATTTCACTCATAACTGGTTAAAGTATTTATTACAAAAAAATACCCCGCCTTCTCAAGCGGGGTATTTAACTTTATTAAGCAATCCCTAACCATTACTTAAAAAGCTTAACATTCTGCATATCCGCAGCCGTAGCACTTGGCACAACCTTCTTCCCGTGCCAATAATGCCTGGCCACATTCTTTACAAAGATCAAAATGCTTTTCTTTCGGTGTGTCGACGGCCGCAACCAATTGCTGACCTTGTTCTGCCAAAAGAGCTGGTTGTTCTACTTCACTGACAAGCTTTACTTCCTTATCATGCAAAGCGCCATTTTGAGTTTCAGCACGCTGTTTACTCAAGTACTCAAAATGCATTTTCAAAACCTTGGCGACAGCATCCGGCATACTGCGAACCCGTTCCTTACCGAACCCCATAGTTCGTCCACCGCCGATACCTTGCAGTTCATTAATAACATTTTTTATGCGTTCTTCTGCCGGCAGATGTGCCGTTGATCTGAAGTACATGGAAATCATGCGGCCCAATCCCTCTGCCATGGCAAAAACATCTGTTCCTGCTTTCCCGATGGTCATAAATACTTCATGGGGTTCATTATTCCCATTGGTATTAATGGTTATATATGCACGCCCTACCGGAGTATCAATTTTGTAGGTTGAGCCATGGACGACCATTGGTCGGGGCTTTACCGTAGGCAATTGTATTCGAGGTGCTTCCTGTTTCTCAACCGTCTTTTCCTTGTCTGATTTGCGTTCAAGAACGCCGGCACGCGAGCCTTCCCGCATGTAGGCAATACCTTTGAGTCCCTGCTCATATGCCAATGTATACAGCTTTTTCACATCTTCTACCGTATGGGTTGTCGGAGCATTAACCGTCTTTGAGATAGAAGCATCGACATATTTCTGGATTACCGCCTGGACCATCACATGATCTTCCGGTGACAGATCATTTGCCGAGACGAAATAATCCGGTCTCTTCAATGTACCTGCTTTCATCTCCGATTCATGCTTGTGATACCATTCATCATATAAATGATGACGTATTGCATGTTCTCCGAGTCGATCGCGCCGGATAAATTCGAATTCATATACCGGCTCAATCCCGGACGTGGTACTGGCCATGAGAGATGTTGATCCCGTCGGGGCCTGCATAAGAAGCACGGAATTTCTGATACCGTCTTTTTTTATCTTTTTGCGGATTTCTGCCGGCATGGTTTTCATAAATCCGCTTTTGATAAATTTTGCTCCATCAAATTTCTTGAAAGAACCTTTCTCTTTTGCGTTGTCAGACGATGCGAGATATGACTCATGGGCAATCAATTTATATACTTTGTCAATAAACTTAAGTGATTCTTCAGATCCGTAACGGATGTGAAGCTTAATTAGAGTGTCTCCAAGCCCCATGGTCCCCAGCCCGATTCTTCGTTCTCCCTCAAGCTGTGTTTTCTTTATCCCTGGAAACACATACGGATCCATATCTACAACATTATCCTGCAATCTTACTGCGATTCGGACGGTCTTTCTCAGTTCTTCAAAATCAAACGTTCCTGCTTTATCAACATCGTATCCTTTGACAAAAGCTGAAAGATTTATAGAACCCAGATTACAGACACCCCATCCCGGAAGACCTTCCTCTCCGCAAGGATTTACACAAATAACTTTATTCCAGTAATAGTTATTATGCATTTTGTTATATCTTTCCATGAAGACAACTCCCGGCTCTGCAGACTTCCAGGCGGCTTCCCCGATCAAATCCCAGATCTTGCGTGCTTTAACTACTTTATAGACTTTAATTTTCTTTCCTTTGGCTTTCCATCCTTCTATATCCCCATCCCATAGTTCATCATATTCAGGATCATTTTTGTCAGGGAAAATAAGAGGCCAATCTTCGTCATTCTTTACCGCTTCCATAAACGAGTCAGAAACAGCGACAGAAAGATTTGCTCCATTTATACGGCTGAGATCTTGTTTAACTGTAATAAATTCTTCAATATCCGGATGCCAGTCCCAAAGCATAAGCATCAGGGCTCCACGACGGGTCCCTCCTTGTTGAATAATGTCTTTGGTTGCGAGTGAAAATATCTCTGCCCAGTTGCAAGGCCCTGAAGAAAAACCATTTACTTTTTCAACACGGGCACCGCGTGGACGAAGAGTAGACAAATTAATACCGACACCGCCTCCTCGAGCCATAATCTCAATCATTTCTCCTAATGTATTGAGAATGCCGCCACGTGAATCTTTGGGCGACGGGATAACAAAACAGTTATAGAACGTTACCGAATAGCCCGTACCTGCTCCAGCAAGAATCCGTCCACCTGGAACATACTTAAAATCTTCCATTGCATCGTAAAAGGCATCAGCCCATTTTTTGCGCTGGGATGGTTTCTCCTGTTCAGCAACCGCATTGGCTATACGGCGCCACATTTCATCAGGTTGAGTCTCTACCGGATTTCCTTTTATATCCTTGAGAGAATATCTATCCAGAAAGACTTTCTCTGCAACACCTGTCAGTTTCATAATAGGTATATCGAATTTATAATAATTGGATTTCGTTTACGACAGTTTCCGAAGCTCTAATTCAAACTCTTCAACATCTACAAATCGTCTGAATACTGAGGCAAATCTAATATAGGCTACCTTATCAATATTTTTCAATTGAAAGGCGACCATGCTGCCTATCTCACTACTGCTGACCTCAGTTTTCCCTTGCTGTGTAATGTCCTGCTCTATCTGATTTACAATATCTTCTACCTGGTCTGCTGTCACAGTAGTTTTTCCTACCGCCTTAAATATCCCTCCCAACAGTTTTTTCCTATCGAATCGTTCTCTTCGATTGTCTCTTTTTATTACCAGAATAGGTAATTCCTCAATACGCTCATATGTTGTAAATCTCTTTTTACAGTTCGGGCAGGATCTTCTTCGTCTGATCGCCGTCTTGTTATCAGATACGCGTGTTTCAATAACCTCCGTATTCGTGTGCTGGCAAAATAAACACTTCATAACTGCTTGTTTTTATTATTCCTACTTGTATTATGCACCCGGAATATTCTTTATATCTTGGGTGCATTACAAATGTATACCACTATACGTAGTATTTCAAGCAGATTTAGTGTATCAAAAGACATCATGTAGTTTTGTGGTAATTAGTCAAGAAACCTGTAATAATTTATTTCCCTTTTTGTGTATTTATTGAACAATATGAGTATATTAGAACTCTCTAGTTGGATATGACATCAATAAAAAAACCCTCTATCTAAATCTGTTGATGAAAAAATATGCTCAATATAGTGAATACGCCTTTTATCTATTTCTTACACCATAAATATGTATCTCATTCAAAACCAGCAGGAGGATGGTTATTACATATGGATTGATGTAAGGCTTTTAAAAATGGCTGACCATTTAGCAAATTTTCTCATCAGACTTTCTTGAAGCCACCATTGCAACATTTTATTATCTTATTAATTACAGCACTTATGAATGAAAAAGGGAAATCGTCAGTTTCTATCTCACTCCTGCTATAATACTTATATGAATCGCTATATTATTGATACCAATTTACTGTTTAACATGGAGGCCAAGATGGGTTTGGGAGACACGACGGCTGCTATTGTCAAAAATCTTGTTGGGGCAATAGAGAAAGCTCCCTCTCAAGAGCTCGAAATCCTCGTGCCTCCTACAATAGTCCAAGAAATCACGTCCTTTTTTGACAATCCGGAAGACGACTTGCTAAAACTTCTCTTGGGCTCTCTTACAGTCAAATCTCCCGTCACGTCAGAACAATCTATTTCAGCAGTTATTTTTGAACATCTAATAGAAGATTATCGTACACGGGCTTACCGAGCCATGAAAGTTGCCGAAGAGGAATTGACCGCCACGGCACAGAAGTTTATGGGAAAAGAGGTTTTGCCACAAAAAGAATTTCAAATGGCATGCGGGAAGATTATTACCAAGCTTCGCGAAAGATATCGTAATGCCACGCGCACCGGGACCATAGACAGTAAAGCAGATTTTGAACTCATTATGCTCGCTAAAGAACAGGATGGATATCTGGTCACTACAGATGAGGGCGTTACATACTGGGCTCGTTTGATGGGTGTGAAGGAGATGTCTTCTTCTGTCTTTGGAAAAAAGATGCAAGGGTATCTTTGACTTCATTAATTTTGTGTTCTTCTTTTGGCTTCATAGTAATCTTTGCAGGTACATTCTCACTCTCATCATCATCGGGTATCAGATATGAAAGAAGATTGATGAGGCGGTCGGTTAAACCTAATTGAGGTCTTTCCTGATACACGATATGCTCCGCAAGAATTTTCATAACATCTTTTTTTATTCGCTCTTTCGGAATGACCAAATAGGCATGCATATAATACGGGGCTTGAGTAACCACCGTTAGGATTGTGAAGTTAAATCTCTCAGTGAAATAAAAATGAGAAAGAACATCCCACCGCAAAGTTATCCCTGCCGTTTCTATACCGAATTTGGTAATACGATTCTCAACTTGCGGAGGTGGAGTGATAGTTAGAATATAAAATAAAAAAAGGATTGACCAAATCGGAATAATTAAAATCCTATCACCCAAGAAAAAAATTATTGCCGTCAATAAGAGCGCCACAGCAATGTAAAAACGGAGGACATTCCGGCTTCTTTTTTTATAGGCACGCAAGGGGGCTTTCCAGCTATACAAAACTTGCGGATTCAATGAAGGCGGAAGCGGAGTTGCTTTTTGAAATAATACTTCTTCCTGTTGTGGCATAGTATCATTGTTCTATGTTTCCGTATGAATGTCAAGCTGTAGTCCGTTGCACAAAAAAACCGTTCCTATTTGCCGGACTACAACTTATATTCAGACACTTCTACAATTACATAACTTTGTTAACATCCCGTAAGAAATGAGCTCAAAACCTTGCTCTTTACACGAGCAGAAATTATAATAGGGTTGTCTTTCATTTTATTTTATTATGTTAAAAAACGCATTACAAAAACTAGTTGGAAATAAAACTGATTTTGAGACATATACACTCTTGCGGCTGCAGGCGAAGACATATCGCTTGGTCAAAAACTATGTTTCACCCATACTTCAGAAACATAAACTTTCCACACTGGACTGGAGCCTTCTCGGACTACTGAAAGAATATCCGAATGGCTGTAGATTTATCGAGATATCGCAGCAAATGGGCGTAGAACCGCCGTTCGTCACAGAACTTGTATCCTCCATAAAAAAAGAAAAGCTTATTAAAACAGAGAACGATCCGGAAGACAGGCGGGCAAAAATTCTCGTCCTTACAAAAAAAGGTCAGGATCTAATTGACAATCTGGAAACGCAAGTTGAAGAACGCTTATTAAAACTGCTTGAGGATGCACCTTCATCAGATTTTACCGGATATATAAATACCATGCAGTACCTCTCGAAGCGAATAGAAGAAATCCAGTCACAGTCTTCTTAATCAGCAAATAAGTCACTTAATGAATAATCGAAACATAAGGTTAATTAGCATTATTGAGCTGGTCAGCGAGTCTATCCTGTTCTTCGGCAAGAGAAGAATCTTCCCGAGTCCATGCTTTTTCCTCTTCGGTCAGCCATTGATTTGATTCCATTCTGTTTATAATTTGCTTAAAACGCGAAATACGGAGTGTTATTATCTCGTTGATCCGGTCAACAGCAGTTCTATTTTTAGAATAATATTCTTCATAATCTTTTAGTTTTGCCCATCCTGACTGAACACGCTCCAGTCGTGAAAGACCGTCTTTCCAACTGACAATTTCTCCCTGAGAATAATCCGGCGGGATATATCCAGCCAGATGCTGCACCACAACCTGCACCGGACAGTTATTTTGTTCTCCCACAAACGTCGAGACACCGATTTCATCATAATCTTTATTCAAAAGAAACTCCGACGCTCCCGGCTGTTCCATAAATGCATCATACAACTCCTCCGCATCATAATAGCCGATCATCGGAAACTCACCATATACGATATTAAAATAATTAGCGTCAGCCATGGCATCTTTCATAGAGTATCCGCTTTGAGGGGCTTCTGAATCAAACTCGTTGTATCGGAGCATCACTTCTGCACGAAGTTTGGCCGAATATTCAAGTTTCGGCTGATAATGAAGCGGCTTCAATCCGTTTTCGCTTCTTTTTTTATTGAGCAGAGATACAAATGCATCAACATCAAAGAGTGATTCATTTTCCGTATCAAAATCATGTGAGGCGTCTCTCCATCTGTTGGCGAACTGATCTTCCTGTTTCTCAAACGGGATATAAAACTGTACATCCCGAATTGAGATTAAACCGATTTGTCGGGAATCCATACTTACTTTCCGATTATCACCAAGGACAAATAATTTTCCTTCCGGGACTGATACAACTTCACAATCCTGAACTTCTTTTCCACCGAAGGTTGATCGCGGTTTATAGATATATGGTTCGGCGAGTTTCGCTCCGTTTACATATACGAACCCATCACGTATTTGTATAGTATCACCCGCAATACCGACAACCCGTTTGACAAAACCGCTTGAATCTTTGTGCTGTTTTGCCAGCTCTTGATGAGTTTCCTGATTTTCAAAAACGACAATATCACCTCGCTGGATCTTCTGAGGAATAAACTTCTGAACCCGTTCATCATAATAATAGCGCTGAAAAGGGACATAGCCTTCCTCAGGAAGAGTCGGAAGCATAGATGCTCCCGATACAGGAACCTGTACCGTCAGTATCCCAATCATCTGCAGGATGAACCATCCGGCAAAAATAAATGCCGCAAAAAGTACTAGCTGCACCAGCATTCCCAGGAGCTTGAGCGGCCAGATGACCAGATTGTAAAAAAATGAGTTATCTGCTTTATTCATGCTAGAATTAATTATTATTTGTTTGTTGATAGTTCTATTTTACCTCAATGCCATCGTCCCGTAATACAACGATTGATTTTCTGCGTGGTTTAGCGGTTCTTCTCATGATTTTTGTCCATGCTACTGCATATTTTTGGCGGGACAAAACAGTATATATGTTGTGGGACTATACACACATTATTGTACCGTTATTTGTATTTTGCTCAGCGTTCATTTTTTTCCAAAAGGAAAAACCTGTGCTCCTATCCTTTGAATATATTTTCAAGAGACTTAAGCGTCTCGTATTCCCGTACTATATCTACCTCGTTTTATTTGTTGTATTGGGACTGGTAAGTAATCCTCAAGGCGTCACATTCGAAAAAATCATAAAACAAATCTTGCTGGGACAGGGCAGAGATATCGGCTGGCTCGTTATTTTGTTTACCTATCTTCTTTTCTTGATTCCAATTATTCATTTCATGTATAAAGCAAAAAAAGGACTTTTTATTATTTTAGCAATTGCCAGCACATCCTCTACCGTACTTCTGCTTTTTTATACGGTTCCAGTTCCATTCCGATTTGTGATGTGGCTCCCGTGGAGTTTCTTCCTCATTCAAACGCTGCTTTTCTCACAATATCACGCGAACAAATATGTTGCTATCGGAACTCTGGCTTTCTCTTCTCTTGCATTTTTTCTATCGCGGGATATTTTGTTGGGACAACACAAGACGCTTGTTTTAACCGAGAATAAGTATCCGCCGAATCTCTATTATCTTTCCTATGGAATCTTTTTTACTACTATCTTTTATTATTTCCATATAGTAATTAATAAAAATGAATTTTATAAAAATCATATACAAAAATGGTTTAATTTCCTGAGTAATCACTCTTATTCTCTCTTTTTTATCCATTTCCTCTTTGTAAAACTTTTCGTGGACTATGGCTGGTATAAAATCCTCGGCTGGTGGTGGTTTTTTATAGCACTGGTGGTGCTGTCCGTTCTGACGCAGGAGGGAATGAATTACGCAAATAGAACGCTGCTAAAAAAACGACCTCTATAAAAAGATTAAACTTCTTCCCCCGTACCGTCTGCATACCCTATGAGTGTCGCTTCTGAAATAATATGACCGGTCATCGAATATGAAACTTCCTCGAAATCAGCATCATCCGAAGCTTCCAGCACGGCATCAAGAGCATACACGGTAAAATGATAAAAATGTCTCCCGTTAAAGTATTTGTGACAAGGACCTTCGTATCCGTACGTTCCACCGTTGCAAATTCCTTCTGTGGCACCCTGTGGTACAGTATCCTCCTCTATTTCGGTTGTTGTAGGGAGCATGTTATAAAGCAGCCAATGGATCCACGCCTTCGGCTTGGCATCCATATCCCGGACGACAAGTACGAGACTTTGCGTATTGTAAGGGACATCCGAGATTGAGACAGGCGGATTTATATTGTCTCCCATACAGGTGTATTTTGATGGTATTTTCTGTTCATTTCCGAACGCTGGACTGGTGATTTTCATATACGAAGAAGTATAGGATATATCCCGTCAAAAAGGGTTAAATACCCGTAAGAATTCTTATTTTTTTTCTATATTGAAGAAAGCAAAACCGCTCTGCGGGATGGAAAGCCGGCCGGGAGCACGAAGATTGAATGCTTTTTTAAAATCTGCACCGCTCAATGTTACTCCGTTAATAGTCACACCGTTTGTACTTCCGTCACCTTGGCTTACGGAGACATTGTTTGCACTGTCAATCCCGCCGTATTTTTTAGCGACATCCCGGAGATCCGACATGCTGTATGGATTTCCGGACCAGCATGAAGAAACAGGTGAAATACGTTCAACTTCCTCACTAGTCCCTTTTGTCAACACGAGTGCAGCGTTTACGATATCAGCCATTTCTTCAGGAGAAAGCCATGGATTTGCCCGTCCGCACTTGTCACTGTTTACGCTGTATCCTTGGGTATACCACGCTTTATAAAGCCATGGGGATCCTCCCATCTTTTCATATGCTTTATCAATAAAATTTCCGCCGCCGCCTCGGTCCGTTGTATCCCAGCCGCTTGTTGAGAGATATCCTCCGGAAGTAGATGAATAGAAAGTTACAACATCTTCAAGAACCTGACCTTTGGTCGCGTCTACCGCCTGTCTCCATGCATCGGGAGGATTGTCTGATTTGTCTTTTCGGAATACCTGACAAGCCTCAGTTGTACAGATTTCCGTTCCTTGTGTTTTGTAACGATACGCATACGTTCTTGCTGCAATAGCCTGTGCTTTGAGTGCCTCCGGATGCCAGGAAGACGGCATCTCCGCGATTCCATAAAGATAAGTTGTTTCAAAATCGATATCGCCGTATCCGGCCACCTTGATCGTTCCGCCAGTATCTTTGCTCACCGGTTCTTTGCCGTAATATGCACTCAAAATCTGTTTATAATCCTGTCCATTCCCTGCCCGACCTCGTGCTCCGTATTGGCTCATACCTTTTCTGTGGGTATAAGCACCGAACGAAAAGACGGCAAAATATCCTCCGGGTGCTGACTCGCGAAATCCTTTGATAGAAGCGTTGTAATCATCTGCCAGTTCACTGTCTCCGATATTGACTGTAAATCCTCCGGATCTTGCATTGATGATTTCCTGCTGTCTGGCAGAAAGCGCGGCAATTTCATTTTTGAGATTCTCCTGATGCCGCTTGGCGCTTAAGACCTCTCCCTCTAAAAATTTCGATTGCTCATCAATTGATTGTTTGATCGGAATAAGTCGCTCTTTTTCACTTTCCAGAGCCAGTTTTTTTTCTTCGATATTTTTGACCAACATGACCACGCGTACAATTGCCTGTCTGTCATCATCCAAAAGATTCTGCTGATAGGTAAATTGCTTGAGAAATGAACTAAAATTATCGGAAACAAGAATTTCAAGCAATGCATCTTTAGATCGTCCTTTTTGTTTGTAAAATGAAGCCACCCGCTGATCAAGAAGCTCCTTTTGCAAAGCCAGTTTCTCTTCGCCTGTTTTGATTTCCTTTTCCTTTACAGTTATGTCTGTTTCAATTTTAGTTACCTGTCCTTTGATATTTTCCAGCTGCTGGTTGAGGTTTGCCAGTTGCTGTTCATTTGTTTCGGTTGCTTTTGTTGAATCATCCAGTGATTTCTGAAGTTCTTCCAGTTTTTTGTTGATATCCTCAAGCTCATCTGCCTGCACTAAACCATACCCTGTAGTGGTAAATATCAATGCCAAAGCCAATAAAACAGATAGAAAAACACGTTTCATATATATCATTATAACCCATCTCTTTACTCCATCAACGTAAGAGCTTCAAATACGCTATACTGTAAATCATGAAAAAGATAATGATCTTTTTATTATTCTTCATCAGTGTGCTTCTTTTTGCACCATCCAGCGCCTCAGCTCAACGGGTAGCGGAGTGTGATTCATGCGGGTATTGTAAAGGAAGACCGGTTCCGGAAAACTGGAACTCCTGTGCCCTCTGTCTCTATCCCAATATCGTTGACAAAAATACTCAAGCCTCTTCTGACATCACCCTCCGTATCGTCACCAATCCCGCTCCTGACCCCAATAATCCCAATAACATCATTCATAACCGTCCCCCTCAACCTGCTGAAGGTAAATACTACACCCAACTCGGCTGTATCGATACCGGTTTCAACTCCTTCCGTGATGCAAGCGCAGCAGGTGGTGTCCTCAACTTTATCCTCAACAATCTTATGTTCCCCATTGTCGGTACCCTCGCCTTTGTCGTCATTATCTACGGCGCCTTCATCCTTGCTACCGCTCAAGGTGATCAGTTCAAAATCGCTCAAGGCAAACGTATGATCACGAGCGCCATCGTCGGCGTCCTCTTTACCTTCGGAGTCGTCCTCATCGTAAATATAATCGGAAGTGATATTTTGAGAATCCCAGGATTTGATCGGGGAACAGAAATAACATTTGTCGGGTATGGTTCTCCAACATATGAGGCTGGTAAAACGGTATATCCTAATATCTCCGTACGACTTGATGATAAAGAAGTAGCAGTAATCGATGCTTTAAAAGGAAGCAGCAGCAGTCGTGAAACAAGAAGAGTAACACTGCCTGTGAAACTTGATCTCACCAATAACGCTGATATCCAGCGTATCAAATTAGTATTTACCAATGATTTATGTTTGACAAGATCAAATCCGGGGTCATGCTGTCTCTCCGCCTCACCACATCCTTTCTGCAGCAGACCGGCAAGCGAGTATTATAATGATAGAAATATTTTCAACTACCGTATATTGTTTGATAATAAACCTTGCACTTCACGAAAATTAAGCACCGACTCTAATCCTCGTTCCGATGGAACGCTTCTGGGGAATTACTGGGGACAGGTATATTATTACTGTGATCAAATATAACATTAGAGCACATATATCAGAAGAAAGACCATGAAGCCCCACAGAAAGATTGTAATAAGGAGTGGTCTGTCGGTTGTAATGATTTTTTCAGGCCTTTCTCCCTCTTCTTTTTCATATAGTAGTTGCGCATAACGGGAGATCCCGTACACAACAAATGGAATTGTAAGCATCATGAGTTTTCGTGCTTCCAGATTGGGAAAATATTCTGAGATATTTGTAATAATATTTTGCTTTTCGCAGTTCTGAATATCCCGTGGTTTTTCATACAATTGTTCACAAATTGACGGACCGTTGTAGGTGCTTTGCTGCGATGGATCAATATAAAGCGTGTATGTGTATAATGCATATGAAACAATTGTCAGGGTAGCAAATGTCGTAGAAAGGAAATACAACATATGATTTTTGTACCGATATAATGACTCTCGTGTATCCTTGCCGTGGGTCACAAGCTCTGCATGCCGTTTGACGGAAGCCATGAACAACGATATAAAAAAGATAGTCATCAAAAGCCAAATCGGCACATGATACCCTGTGGCGACCACACCGGCAAGCGTTCGCAACACAAAAGAAAGAGATATCGTAAATATATCAATAACAGGATATCTCTTAAGATACAGAGAATAATAAAAATGAAGAAGTAAAAAGAATAATGAAAGAAAGAAAAAGCCGAGAGAGAACGTCAGTGAGATAAGGAGAGATGCGAGCGTCAAAACGAAAACAATAAAGGTAGCCTGTGGAATTGAAATTAACCCCGCAGCTATAGGTCTGTGCTTTTTTGTCGGATGTTTCTTGTCATATTGGTAGTCAATAATATCATTGAGGACGTATGAGGTGGATGATAAAAGACAAAAAATGAAAAAGGCGCCAATTGTTTTATAAAGAAGTGTAAAATCAAATAATTCTCCCGCAAACAAAATAGCTGCAAAGATAATAAAATTCTTTATCCACTGATTGACACGAAGAGCCCGGGCATAAACGAGGATAGTTTGTTTCATGCTGTCTAGATTATACACTATTTTATGTAGTTATATGACTTTGAGAAGGCGGAAAAACAGAAAGCTTATAAAATAGAAGATAATCACCTGAAAGATCGGGAGATACAATGTCAGGAATATTGAGACAATTGCCAGAATAAAAAATGCTTCATTGTGAATTGCCGGAAGGAGACCTTTTGTGATAAGCATAAGAATCACCATAGTCAGAAGGACTTGTTTATCAAACCACCAGATATCCCAGCCGAAAAGAAGTGCGAATCCCAGCAGAAAACTGGCTATGATCAAAAATATTTCTTTTGTATCAAAGAAAAACGGTCCAAAATACATATATAAATCATTCTATACAACTTATAATTCTTTCACAACATATTCTTATTCCAAAGGAACATATACAGTAACTGTTCGTCCGTCTTCAAGTGTTATATTGTGCACCTCAAGCTGTGTTCCCCCTTCAATTTTGACATAAGACTGGCCGGTCGCCGGATCTTCGGCCGCATAAACTCCTTTTGCAATAGGTGTAAAACTGGCTCCTGTCGGCGCATCGGTTACTTGTAATTCTGCTGTCATAACGCCTTCATCAGTCTTTCCTGGCGCAAATGGATTTCTGACGAAAGCGACCAAATCTGCAGGAGCCTTCCGCAATTCTGCAAAAAAATTGGGGTTCACCTGTGGAGAGTCGGCAATAAATACTCTTGGGCTCACGGAAACAGTTAGTAAAAACGCACCAAGAATTGCTCCCAGTGTCACTATCCTTTTTTTTGTTTTTCGTTTATTCATATGTTATTTAGTTAAACTCTCCCAATCAGAACGAGTCATAAAGTAACTACTACATTCTTTTGTTTGTGGTCCTTCGTTGGGCCGTATAAGACATGAGTCTGCTACGGTATCGCTTTGTACCGTTACCGTGCCGGACTGAGTAATTCGTGATGATCCCCATATCGGTACATAAAGCGTATAAGGTGTGGGCGTCGGAGGTGGACCGTTTTGAAGTAGAGGAAGAAATGTTTGGTTCGGTGTCGGTGTTACACCGCCATTCTGAACGATTGGAAGATAAACGGTGTTTGGTTTAGGTGTGGGTGTAGGACAAGACGTACGTCCGGTACAGCGATTGAGCGTTGCACACCATATTTCAGGACTCGCACACTGTCCGGGCGCCGGTGTTAAGGTTATACAGTCAACATCACCTATATATGTGCATCTTCCATCTGTTGTGTTTGGTATAGGTGTGGCAGTGGGCGCCGGTTGCGTAGGTTGTTGATTTGTGGGCGGACTGGTGGGTTGTGAAGCAGGAGGATTGGTCGGCTGGGCGACTGGCGTACTTGTTGGTTGACTAGCCGGTTGATTCGTGGGAGCCGGAGCGGTAGTTCCTCCACAGCTGCCGGAATCTCTGGAAAAGGTGCAGGTAAGCGTCGCTTGAGCATTGGGACAAGCCGCAGAATTTGCGACGCGTCCGGTATACGTCACTGTTTTTGTACCGTTTGATACCGTTATGGGCGATCCTGTCCAGGTGGGAATGTAGGTAAAAAAATTGCTGACATTTTTATTCCATCCGTTCGGTCCGGCCACATGTACGCCGTCTTTGGCAAGCGTAATGTCACCGTCTCCACCTTGACTGACAAAACGAATTGTTACATCAAATTTTCCATCTCCAGTTTTATTCACATCTCCTTCAAGGTAGAAACATCCTGGAACAGAATTTTGAGACGTTCCGCCCGTCCCTCCTCCTCCGCGACATTGCTGCTCATACGGAACATTTTGCCAGAGACAGGTCCCGTTTTGGCAGGACTCCCAATCTCGACATCCATCTGTTCCACCACATCCCCGTGCATCTGCCCCACCTCTATTGGGGGAACACAATCCTCCAGGGCCATCCCCTTCATTTGCTCGTGTTTGAGTTGTTTGAGTGTTGCGGTTTAGAGTAGTTGTAAGAAGTGTCGCCACTCCCATAAGGACCAACATGCCGACAACAACAATGGTAGATATTTCTCCACGAGAACTGAAGATTATTTTTCTCATTACATTATTAAATATACTGTATACAAAAGGCAACTTCAATTGAATACCCGTGTAAAATCCGTTATGATGTAGGCGATCATTTATTTTCTTATGTCACGACCATATCTTATAATTCCCGCAATTATCGAACAACCCACATGGGGCGGTCATTACATTATTGATTTAAAGGGCTGGCGTGACCGTAAAGAATTTAAGAATGTAAAGGTTGGACAAAGCTACGAACTATGGGGAGAAACAAAACTGGCAACGAGTATCATGGATTCTACAAACCCTTTATTTGATTTGAATAATGCAGAGATGGCATCCATCCCAATCAGGGACACACTTGCTGAAGGTGAACAAATGCCTCTTCTTATCAAACTAAACCAAGCTTTAGGAAACTCCTTTCAGCTTCATATTAAACCAGAAACGAAAAGCGACCGCTGGCTTCCAAAACCGGAATCATGGTATTTTCTGGAAAACGGCTTTATTACGCTGGGTGTAAAAAAAGGATTGAATATTGATGAATATAAAACAATATGTGAGGAAATTTATGCATATATGCAGGATCTGAGCCAAAAGATTTTGTCAGGAGATATCACTCTTGAAAATGCAAGACGCGAAGCTCACGGGTTTATCAAAGAAAAAAATCCATGGCATTTTGTGAATCAGCATCAAACGGAAAAATATGACCTTATTGATCTATCGATGGGTGCAATTCATCATTCATGGGAAGAAAATAAAGAATATGCTCCTCTTGGAAATATCGTCTTTGAGGTGCAGCTTGACGCGAGTGATGATGCTGCGACGATCAGGAGTTTTGACCAGGGAAAAATAAAAGATGACGGCACCATAAGAAAACTTGATATTGAGGATTATTTTGAGCATCTTGATACCGATCCCGTGCATAATACGATTGAGTATATGAAACGGAACCGGGAAGGTGAAAAACTCCTTCGTACCCGTTTCTATTCTGTTGATATTCTTGAAATAACAGATGCGCAACAAATTGAGACAGATAACCGCTTCAACCATCTGTATGTCAGAGACGGTGATATTTCTGTCACGGCGGGAAACACTACCGTACGTGTCACAAGAGGCCACTCCTGCTTTATCCCCTCCTCTGTCTCTACGTATAAAATACAATCAAATAATGGGACATCGGTTATATTGAAAACTTTTATTTAACATTACTAATTTTTATTGTCTCAATCTCGAAAATGAGCTTCGTCAGCAGACGGACTAATTTGATCTTCACTCGGACCCTCCCTATTCGGGTCTCCAAATTGAGCTCAAAAAGTCCTTCTACACTGACTTTCGCAAAATTTCCTCGATTTAAAACAATAAATTAATACATATGTATTTCAAATACCAAAACACAACAAACCTGGAAGAACACCAAATTGCGGAAACGGGAAAAACTCTTGACACCTACCGAGACCACCTGGTGAACGTCATGGAGTCGGGTAATTATGAAGCGGCTGAAAGTTCTATCAATCTGCCGACAGATGATACTTTACTGAAAAATGTACAGGAACTGGTCGAAAAAAAGAAAACCGAGATTCTGAAATATATTATCGTTATCGGTATTGGGGGATCCAATCTCGGGACAAAAGCTATTTACGATGCAATTCACGGCTATTACGATTTGCTGGAGCCTGATCGGTTTCCGAAAATGATTTTTCTGGATACGCAGGATGAGACTATCCTCTCAAAAGTTGTTCCTCTCCTCTCTTCCTGTACTTCAAAAGATGAACTTCTCATCAACGCCATCAGCAAATCAGGTGGAACAACAGAAACTATGACAAATTTAGAAGTGCTCTCCTCTTCTCTATCTCAGAAATTTCCAGATATTGCTGATCGCATTGTATTTACGACTGATGAAGGTTCAAATATGCACAAAAAAGCTGCAGAACTCGGAATTGATGTCCTACTCATGCCGAAACAGGTCGGTGGAAGGTTCTCTGTACTCTCTGCCGTGGGACTGTTTCCGCTTGCTTTAGCTGGGTTTGATATTGATAAACTCAGACGTGGTGCGGCAAATATGCGGGATATATGCGGGAAAAGAGTTTTTTTTGAAGATAATCCAGCCATGGCTTCTGCTTCTATCCTCTATTTACTGTCACAACAAGGAAAAAACATCAATGACAATTTTATATTTCTCCCTCAACTTGAATCACTGGGAAAGTGGTACCGGCAACTCATGGGGGAGAGTGTTGGAAAGAATGGTAAAGGAATTACTCCGACAGTCTCTATCGGATCAACTGATTTACACTCTGTTGGCCAGCTCTATCTGGGCGGCCCGAAAGACAAAATCACAACATTTGTGTATGCAACAGAGAATCTTAACGGAACGACCGTACCGGAGGAACTAACATACAATCTTGTCCCTGTCATTAAAGGGAAAAAAATCCATTCCATCATGAATGCAATAGTACAAGGGACAAAAATCGCCTATAAAAATCAACACATACCATATATGGAAATCGGCTTTGAAAAAATCGATGAAGAAGCGCTGGGAGAATTTTTACAGTTTAAAATGATAGAGATGATGTATCTAGGAAAACTTATGGAGGTAAATACGTTTGATCAACCTCATGTTGAGCTATACAAAGTAGAGACGAAAAAAATATTGGAGGAATAATTCCCGCAAATTAACCTCATTATTCACGCATGAGTTACCAAAGCTTGTCAGAGAGGGGATATACATCAGACTTGCTTTTCTGGTTCGGGAATTTTTCACGTAAATATTCAATGTCTTCAGGTAAAAGCTTCCACCCGACCGCTCCGATATTTTCATCGAGGTGTTTTCGATCCCGCATAGTTGACATAGTTACTACATTTTGCTGAGATATCAACCAATTTATTGCAACTTGTGCCGGTGTTTTATTATATTTTTTACCGACTTCATGTAATATTTCAGCTCCGTCCGACAAAATAATGCTTTTTTGCAGCGGTCTCCAAGCGGTTATCATCACATCATGCTTCTGATAATAGGTGATTGCACCGTTTTTCTCGATTTCCCGTATTTCCAGGTTGTAATGAAGCTGGTTTACAACAAGTTTATGATTTGAAAAATGCTGTGCCTGCTCAAATTGTTTCACTGAAAAATTACTGACTCCGATATGTTTCACAACTTTTTGATCCACCAGATCATTCATCGCCCGTATCGTTTCGGAAATATGTACAGAATCATCTGGAGCATGAATGAGATAGAGATCCAAGTAATTAGTATCTAAACGCTTCATAGATCTGTCAAACGCAGACAGCACTCCATTGTAGGTTTGATTGCCGTCCAGTACTTTTGAAGTAAGAAAAAGGTTACTACGATCAAACTCTTTAATAGCTTCTCCGACAAGCGCTTCCGCATGGCCGGCAGCGTACATTTCAGCTGTATCTATATGAGTAATACCTGCCTCAATTGCCCGCTTTATTGCCTCAATATCAGATGCATCATTATTATCAGGGTTTCGTTCTTCCCGTCCTCCCATCTGCCACGTGCCGAGTCCGAACACAGGCATTTCAAAACCGGATATGAGTTTTTTCGTGGGAATATTCATAAAACAATTATAATTCAAATAATTCCCGCATATTTAACGAATAATTACCGAATTTCTTAATTTAAACTACATATCTCCGTAAAAGAAAAAATCAGAGACTGTAGGATGCATCAGAGCCTCTGTAGCTTCCTCTCTTTTTAGTTTAATATAACTTGTAAGTATTTCTTCTGAGAAAACTCCTGATTTTTTATATGCGCTGTCTTTCTCAAATGCATCAAGTGTCTCAAAAAGTGTTTTCGGAGTCTGACGGACTCCTTCTGACTCCCAAACATTTACATTATCATACGGTCCAAATCCAAGTTTCACCGGATCCATATTTTCTTTCATACCTTCAATTCCCGCAACAAGCTGTGCAGAGAAGGCAAGATACGGATTGCAGGTGGGATCAGGACATCGAAACTCGACCCGCTTGGCTTTTTCCGACTTGTGATACATGGGGATTCTCACAGCTGCACTGCGGTTCCTGGCAGAAAATGCAACAGCGGTCGGAGCTTCGAAATGAGGGACAAGCCGACGATATGAATTGACCGTCGGATTGGTCACTCCAAGCAAGCCATCCACATGCATCAATAATCCGGCCACATAGGCATGTCCGACTTTTGACAAACCACCATACCCTTTTTGTCAAAAAACACGTTTTTGCCCTCTTTAAAGATGCTCTGGTGTGTATGCATTCCCGATCCGTTATCTCCGTATATCGGTTTAGGTAAAAATATAGCAACTAAACCGTATGCTTTTGCTAAGTTCCGCGCGACATACTTGTAAATCATCAGCTTGTCAGCCATAGAAACCAGCGTATCGTACTTCAAATCGATTTCAACCTGTCCTGCCGCAGCTACCTCATGATGGTGTACTTCCACCTCAATTCCAATTTCCTCAAGAATTTCCACCATTTCTGAACGGAATTTCTGTAGTTTGTCAAACGGAGCGGCAGGAAAATATCCTCGTTTCATCGGCGTAGGATATCCGTCTCCTCTTGTTTCTGATCCCGTACGATCCATCGGTATTTCATGGCTTTCAATCTCTATGAGCTGTTTATATGGAGTAAAGTGCATTGTTAGTACGTCAAACAAAAAAAACTCAGCTTCCGGTCCCCAGTAGGAAACATCTCCAAAACCTGTTTTTTTTAGATATGCCTCTGCTTTTTTAGCAATGTAGCGCGGATCCTTCTCAAACGGTTTTCCGGTCATCGGATCGACTATTCCGCAGATACATGACAATGTTTTTTCACAAAATGGATCTTTAAATATTGTTGCTATATCGGGGAAAAGAAGCATATCACTGTCATAAATGTCCTGAAAACCGCGAATACTTGAACCATCAAACCCGATACCGTCTACAATTGCGGACTCAAAATCACGAGCCGCAATAGTCATATGCTGCCAGACACCGCGAATATCGGTAAACTTAAGATCAATAAATAATATCTCCTTTGATTTAATCAAAGATTTTACTTCAGATAATGAAATCATAATAAAAATGGAAATAATAAAATCTACTTCTGAAAAAACATAAAAGCTATGGAATCAGATCGTAGTAGAGAAGAGCAGCGTCGCTCTCAATTTAAGAAGCCACAACTGTGTGGTTGAGTAGAATTCTCGTCAATGAGAAGAATATATTGATTATAACGAGGGAAGGAAATATTTCAAGTATAAAATTCCCGCAAATTAACTGCATTATTCACGCATTAGTTTATTATTTCTATCGTATCCTGCCAATTTACCCCTTCAGATACCGAAATTCCGTATTGTCCGATACTGAAAAAAAGGAACATGTCCGGGTGTTGGGGATCATACCAGAAATACCGGATTCCATTTGTTTTTGCATAATCTTCTGAGCAATACTGCGTTTTTTCAAACATTTGCTCCATAGTGTCATTTTCGTCTTGTGGATAATCAATTATTGCTGTTACAGCATTTATGTTTTTCTCTGTTTCAAGTATTGTTACATAGCACTGTTGCTGATTTTTTCCCTGTAGAAATAGTCTGTTGATTGCATTCTCCAATGATTCCTCGCTCTGCTTTTCAAAAACCTCTACCCATTGACCGCTTTGAGGATCCATTGCAGCAGGGTAGACATATACACGATCACCATCCTCATACGTAGCTATCGGCTGTGATCCGTTTGTTATTTTAGGATATACAAATCGAATACCCAATTGGTCTGATTCAAAAATTTCTGCACTGGGAGGAATGAGAGTAGGGGACAACGGTGTACTGGGTTCCTCCGTGATCGGTTGCGAAGGTTTAATCTCTACAGTTGGTGAAATCGATTGATTTAAATTTTCGTCTGTCTCAATTCGTGAAGTTTTATAGATATTCCAACCGAGAAGCACGATAACAATAAAAAATAAGAGGCTAAATACAATAAGAACTATTTTCACTGTTCTGTGTTGATCAGGGGTTATTTCTGTTTCTTCCTGTGGTGGAGTACCCGAAGGCTGGATCGGTCCTGACTGGTTTACTGATTCATCCATACTTTAACTATACCATAACAGCTCATCCCCAGACCAAGAGGACAGCTTCTGCGATCTCCCGCATTGATTTTCGTTTTTTCATCGATTCCTTTCTGATGACATCATACGCTTCCTTTTCCGTAATTTGGTCTTTCGACATCAGTATCCCTTTTGCCCGATCAATTATCTTTCTGTCTTCCAACTTTGTCTGGAGTGAGAAAACCTGTCTATCTAGTACAACTTTTTGAAAGGCAGAAGCAATAATCTTTACCATGGCCTCTAATATCTCTATTTGAGATTTTTCAAATTTGTATTCTTTTAGGTTTTGGATATTAATCACCCCGACAACACCTGACTTATCAATAATTGGCATGGATAAAAACGATTCATAATTATCTTCCGGAAGTTCTTTAAATCCTTTAAATCGACGATCTTTATAGGCTTCTTTTTCCAATACAACTGTTTGCCTATGTTCGGCAACCCAACCGGTGATTCCTTCTCCTGGTTTCATTTTTATTTTTCCAATCAGATTTCCGTGTGGTTTTTTCGAGGCTGCAAGTATCAACTCCTGATGAGATTCGTCATAAAAATATATAAGACAAGAGTCAAGCGGAACGCAGGTGAGAATAAGTGTTATTAATTTTTTTAGAAATTCTTCAAAATTGTAAGATTCAAACACAACCAGCTCTGAAAGAAGATTTACCGTTTCCAAGAGAGACTTGTTTTTTCCCATGGTTTATTATAAATATGTTTTTGTATAAAATTCCCGAAGAATAACCGTAGTATTCACGCACAATTTATTTTTTTTGTTCCTTGCCCAGCCGGGGATGCAGGTACTCCTGAATAATTGTTTCACTAAAAAGAAGGATTGGAATAGCAAGAAGTACACCAAGAACACCACCCACACGGCCGCCAATAAGCAATGCAAGAAGTGTAAGAATCGGATTAATTCCGACAGCTCTTCTCATAATCATCGGAACGATAAGATTATTCTCCAATTGCTGAACAATAATATAAAGGGCCATCGCAGAAAAACCTGCAAAATAAGAAGTACTGAATCCGATAATAATTGCCGGAATGGAAGAAATAACCGGTCCGATATTCGGGACTACTTCAAGAAGCCCGGCAAGAACAGCCAAAGGTAAAGCATATTTAACACCGATAAGAGTAAGTCCGAGATATGTCAGTACGCCGACAATCGTCATAAGAGCCAATTCTCCCCAAAACCAGGAAGACATTCTTTTTTCCGCATTGGAGAGAGTGGTTGAAATTTGTGTTGCTCGTTTATCTGAGACATACCGATGGAGGAACTTGTCAACGAGATTTTCTTCAATAAGGAAATATAGACTGAAAAACAATGTTGCAACAACGAATAACGTATTTGAAAACAAGACAGAGATAAAACCGAAAAGATTGTTTGTCAGATCCGGGATAAATGAAGTAAGATTCGATAAATCAATAGTTGACTCAAGTTCTGGTGCCAGATCTTCAATGATTACCGGGAAACTCCTGATAAGGTTTGTTGTTTCATACACAATCGGCGGAATAATAATTGAGATGAGAGACAAAAAGAATAATACAAAACCGAAAAATACAAGACCTATGGCCAATCCGCGAGGGACTTTCTTGGAAACGAGATAGGAAACACCCGGCCTCAAAGAACTCATAAGGATAAACGCAATAAGCAGTGAAAATAATATGTCTCTCACGGACCACAGGAAATATAACGCAAGCGGTATCAGTGTAAATAGCGCGATTGAACGGGGAGAAATAACGATAAATGTTTTATCTTTTACTTCCATAGGATTATATGCTTTTTATTATACAGTATTATCCTTCTTGTAGTCGGACAGGCATAATAATATGCATAAACGTCTCATTTTTCGGTATTTTAAATACGACGGGCGCTTCAGATCTCAACAATTCGACCTCAATTTCCTCACTATCAATGTGGTTGAGAAAATCTATTACGTATTTGTAATTGAACGCGACCCGTATTTGTTCTCCTTCAAACTGAATATCCTGTGTCGTGGTATTTTCCGCGTTCGCTTCCTTTTTTGGAGATAAAATCAATCCATCTTTTGAAAAATCATAGATGATGACATTCGAATAATCACGAGCAAATATTGAAATAAGTTTGGTATTTCTCAACAAATCTTCACGTTTTAAAATGACGGTTGTTTTCTTTTCTTCCGGAATAACACGCTCATACGGAGGGAATTCTCCATCAATGAGACGGGAATAAAACTCGGTTTTTCCAACCTTAAATAATACAATATGCTCTTTTTGTGAATAGGTAAAAGATACGTTTTTCGCATCTTTGACGTATCGAAGAACTTCCTTAAGGAATTCTGCAGGGATAATCATCGATGAAAAGGTTCCTTTTCTTTTTTCTTTCACAAGAGATAGACGGAATCCGTCTGTTGAAACCAGAGTCAGATCTTCTTCCGAAGCGACGAAATTGATACCGGTCAACACCGGACGAGCGTCGTCTGTGGAAGCGGTAAAAAGGAGAAATGGCAGATTTTTTAGTAAAAATTCCGGTTTTACTTCCTGGGCTTCTTCTTCCAGTATTGGCGGAAGCGGAAAATCCTCAGCAACAATAACAGGAAACACACCTTTTGTTTTACCTTGTTGTATGAGAATATTGTTTTCTTCTACTGTTACCTGAATATCGCCCGCCTGCAAAAATTGAACGAATTCAAGTATTTTCTTGGGTTCAATAACAAGGTCTGTATCCTGATCTGCATTGATTTGGGAACTGGTATGACAATATGTATTAAGATCAGTTGCATAGTAATGAATTGTATTTGTATTTATTGTAATATATACCCCTTGTAAAGCCGTTGATGTGTTCAATCTGTCTGAAGTAAATTTTTGTACGGTGCTTATGTTATTGAAGAAAAGATCTTTGTCTATTGTGAATTTCATAGTTAGTTATATATAAAATAGTAGTAATAGGAGCTGTGCATAAGTGTATAAAATCAAAAAGGGATTTTCAAGACAAATAAAACCGGCAAAAAACGTGTGTTCATAACCTGTGGAAATCATGTTGATGACTGCAACGACTTTGTTATCATCTCAATTTCATGTCTGAATGTATCATCTTTCATACTCTTTTCGCGGACTTTATTGATTGCGTGAATTACCGTTGTGTGATCCTTTCTTTTTACTAGATATGCCACTTCTTCTAAATTGAGGTCCAGCTCCGTCCGAAGCAGGTACATCACAACCTGTCGGGCAAGTGCAATAGTGCTTTTTCTGGTGGATCCTTTAATTTGAGATTGTTTGATGTTGTAAAAAGAACAAACAGTTTTGACAACATCCTGCGGAGAAACACGTTTTTTGGTATGCTCGGTTTTCGCATGAAAAAAATCTTCAACTATAGAAAGATCAATACGGGTGGAGTTTGATGTTAGAGTTCTGGCATACAAAGAAAGAAGTGTCCCTTCAAGTGATCGGGTATCATGCACAGTCTCTGCAATTATCTTTGCCGCCTCCATATCAATAGAAATATTTTTTTCCCGTGCTTTGATAAGCAATATAGCGGCTCTCAATTCAAAATCCGGCTGTTGGATGTCAACGATAAGTCCTCCGGAAAAACGTGATCGGAGCCGATCTTCAAGGTTTCGAATTTCAAACGGCGGCCTGTCGGATGTCAATACAACCTGTCCTCCAGCGGAGACAATGCTGTTGAATGTGTGAAAAAATTCTTCCTGCACTGTCTGTTTTCCCGCTAAAAACTGGATATCATCGACGATGATAAGATTGAGAGAACGGTATTTTTTACGAAATCTTGCTGTTGTTTTGGCACGGATTGACTCAATAAGCTCATTCATAAAACGTTCGCTCGAACAGAAATAGACATTGTTTTCAGCATTGTTTTCAAGGATAACTCGTGCAATAGATTGAGCCAAATGTGTTTTTCCCACCCCAACACCGCCATAAAAAAATAACGGATTGTAGGATACCCCGGGAGATTTGGCAACTGATTGTGCTGCTGCAAAAGCAATTTGGTTTGTGGGAGAAACCGCAAAATTTTCAAATGTATAGTTAATATTGAGGCCGGCTTTTCTGAACAAGTCTTCCTTGGAAGGTTGAAACTCAAGAAGGGGCGCTTCTCCATCAATTTTTTTCTCTTGAATGACAATCTCTACGGTTGTTTTTTTTCCGGCTTTGAATGAAACCAGTTCTTCAATTTCTTCCTTTTTCTTGTCAAGATAGCCTTTTGCTCCCATGCTCGGGCAGGCGAGGATAAGAGTGTCACCTTTTATTTCAACAGGCTGCACATCTTTCAGGATGGAAACAAATATGGGATTTTTTTCTTTTTTTTCTTGAATTGATTCTAAAAACGAATCCCAGAAAGATGATAGCATAAAGATGAATAATAAAAGAGAATAAAATGTGGATAACTTATCCACAAATAATAAACATATTAACATCGATTTTCAACAGCTCAAAATATATCAAATGCGTTACAGGAGATTAATTGTTATATTTATATATATCAGTTATGTTATTGGACATTTTATTTCCCAGGTTTTGCATAGGGTGCCGGAAGTTTGGACAGAGTCTTTGTCCCAAATGCCGGAAATTTCTCAAACCGATAATACAAACAATATGTCCTTATTGTTTTAAAACATCACCAAAAGGTAAAACACATATCAGATGTGAACAAAAATATGGACTTGACGGAGCAACGGCAGTTATTCTCTACAACAATATCGGAAAGAAGATTGTTAAACATATAAAATATAATCTTGCATATAGTGTCTTTGAAGAGCTCTCGCAGAAAATACCGGAGCATTGGTGGCAAACAGAGGAGTATCTTTCTGAAATCGGAAAAGATATATTTCTACAACCCATACCACTTCATCCGAGAAGGGAAAAAAAACGAGGATTTAATCAGTCTCTAATCATTGCCCGCTTTCTGTCTAATAAATTAAGCTTTCCCATAATTGACGTTTTAGATAGAGTAAAGGATACGTGTCCCCAAGCAAGGCTTTCCAGGAGAAGTGAGAGGGTATTAAACATACAAAACGCCTTTATCGTAAAAAACAACGCATTTGTATTAAATAAAACTATTTTACTTGTTGATGATCTATTTACCTCCGGAAGTACAGCCAAAGAAGCCGCAAAAGTACTCAAAAAAAACGGGGCAGAGAAAGTCTTTCTATATACATTGGCGCATGGCTCCTGACATACAGCTTTACAATAGTGAAAACAGAGTAAGAAATCATTGCATTTAGTATCCTATAATGATATAATACCTCCATGGAATTTAATAAACTTGTATCACTCGTTCTCGGATTCATTGTATTGATTCTCGTGTTTGTTTGGATCAGCAACAGAGTCAGACAGCAAAACACAACTGCAGACGGCAATAATATTACTATCACTTTGACTCCTACAGTCACACCCGCAGAGGATGAAGATGAGGGCGGATGGAATCCGTTTTCATTCCTGTTTAGAGGAGGCGAAGAAACTCCTACTCCCACACCAACAACAGCAGGTAGTATGGTTGCGCAACTTTCAGGAACACCAACAATGACACCGGTACAGATTAAGGTTATTGAGGGCGGCACCAATGGCGGAACACCTGTCCCGAACGGAACAAACGGTAAAACAATTACCTATGTAAATAACAATGCCACCAAGGGTGGCGTTCAGCAAATTCCCGAAACAGGAGCATCTACTCTTGTTTTACCTCTCAGCCTTGCTGCTATGTCGGCAGGGATGTATCTAAGAAAGAGATCTTAAGGGCAACTTTCCGTAAGACTTAGATAAGAAATAATAATAAATCCTTCTTTTGTTATATCATTACTTCATTACTCGATTGATTTTTGCTTTTTTGTCTGTAATAATGTCATCAATTAGTATTTGAAAAACACATATGGTTGTAAAAAAAACAAACGATACTCCGGAACAAAGCGCAAAAAGTAAGGCAATTGGCCTTGCGATAGAACAGATTCAGAAACAATTTGGAAAAGGATCTATTATGAAGATGGGGGATGGCCCCAGTACAGCGGTAGAAGTGTGCTCAACCGGAATTCTGCCGTTGGATATAGCTCTCGGCGTGGGTGGAATACCCAAAGGAAGAATTATTGAATTGTATGGTCCTGAAGCTTCAGGTAAAACAACAATAACACTGTCTATTGTCTCTCAAGTTCAAAAAGCAGGCGGTACAGCCGCCTTTGTGGATGCAGAGCACGCGCTGGATCCTTCATGGGCTGAAGTATTGGGTGTGAATCTGGATGAACTTCTTATCTCACAGCCAGATACGGGTGAACAGGCACTCGAAATTACCGAAACATTGGTACGTTCAGGTGCGGTAGATCTCGTCGTTGTCGACTCTGTCGCAGCTTTGGTACCGCGTGCAGAAATTGAAGGAGAAATGGGAGATGCTCAGATGGGCCTTCAGGCAAGATTGATGTCTCAAGCCTTACGAAAACTGACTGCTGTTGTATCAAAGTCCAAAACCACAATCATTTTTACCAACCAGCTTCGTATGAAAATCGGTGTTATGTTCGGCAACCCGGAAACGACAACGGGGGGTATGGCTCTCAAATTTTATGCGTCGGTACGTATGGATGTCCGTAAAATACAGACACTTAAAAAAGGAGATGAAGTACTCGGCGCACGGGTACGGGTAAAGGTAGTTAAAAACAAAGTCGCGCCACCGTTTAAAAAAGCTGAGTTTTCAATACTGCCTGATGGTGTAGATAATTTGGGGTCTCTCGTGGATATGGCTGCTGAAAAGAATATCCTTGAAAAAAGCGGAGCCTTTTATAAGTATGAAGGAAACGTAGTGGGTCAGGGAATGGAACAAGCAAAAGAAACATTGAGAAGTGATGAAAAATTACGCCAGGAAATAACCAAGAAGGTATACGAGAAACTTCCCATTCATAAACCGACAAAGGAACCGCCAGCAAAGCTGTCATCAACAAAATAATAGCCATATGTCGAGAGAGTTAATAGAAAAGCTACTTAACAAAGCGTATTTTTATCTCTATCTACGGCAGAGAAGCGAACAGGAAATGCGGGAATATTTGAAAAAAAAAGCACAAAAATTGAACGCAGGTCCGGAGGATATTGAGTCAGCCATCCGTGAATTAAGAGAACAAAAATATCTGAATGATGATAATTTTATTGAAGCATATGTCCGATATCGTTCTTCATTCAAGCCGAAGGGAGAGTATGCACTTCGATTAGAACTTAGGCAGAAAGGAATTCCTGAGAACAAAATAAATTCCTTTTTTGAGCGCGAAAAACTGGATGAGAATTCACTGGCCGAGGAGGCTTTGCGTAAATCATGGAGCAGATACAAAAACTTGGAACCGCTGAAACGAAAGAAACGAGCTATGGACTTTCTTTCCCGTCGTGGTTTTTCCTTTGAAGCTGTAAAAAGTGCGTGGGAAAAAGTAGAGAAGAATAATTGATTTGACAATCATATTGAAGAAACAGGTAAGAAGAGGTACAATAGAAGGGTTAATAATTGATGAAGTTAGGTGTTATTAGATTACATTTTATTTTATTAGTATGCTATCACAAGTCTTTTTATCTTATTGCAATAACAAAAAGAATATATAGTTGCATGTGTTATTGACCATGTGCTTCCTGAATTATAGGTATAGCTGCCATGCCAATAAGTAGAGACTCAGATAGTTGACACCTCCCTTCAATACAATCTACCGTATGTTACAATCACTCATTAATTCTATCTTCAAGAAGGAGAGACAAGAAGAGATAAAGCGAGCAAAGCATGAATCGAAAGAGATAGTTTTGCGAGCCACAGAAGAAGCGTTAAAAATTAAGCAGGAGGCCGAAAAAGAAGCCCGAAAAATCATGAGTGACAGTCTGGAAATTGAAAAAAGACTGTCACGAAAAGAACAAACAATTGAGGAACGAGAAAAAGCTGTACAAAGCAAAGAACAGAGCTTGCGCGACAAAGAGCAGTCTGCAGAAAGGCGCAGAAAAGAATTTGAAGAAGCAAAGGAAAAAATCATTGTCAAATTGGAAAAAATTGCCCAAATGACAAAAGATGAAGCACGTAAACTGCTTCTTTCGGCTTGGGAAGATAAGCTAAAAGGAGAAATTGCTAAAAAAATTCGAGAATCACAGGAGGAGGTAGAAAAAAAATCATCAGAAAAAGCAAAAGAAATACTTATCGATTCTATGCGTTATGGCGCAACTGATTATGTATCTGAGTACACATTGGCTGTTATTCAGTTGCCGAGTGATGATTATAAAGGTCGTATCATCGGGAAAGACGGGAGAAATATCCGCGCATTTGAACTGGCAACAGGAGTGGATGTCGATCTCGAAGAAGAAGGTGTAATCAGGATTTCCTCATTTGATGCAGTCCGCCGGGAAATTGCCCGCGTATCGATGGAAAAATTAATTAAGGACGGCCGAATCCAACCGCAGCGAATCGAGGAAATTGTTCATAAGGTACGTAAAGAAGTTGATGAAACTATCTTTAAAGCAGGTGAAGATCTGGTACATAGAGTAGGGGTTTTCAATCTTCCCAATGAACTTGTCAGGCTACTTGGTCATTTTAAGTTCCGTTACTCATACGGGCAGAATATGATCCTGCACACACTGGAAGAAACACGTATAGGTGTCGCCCTTGCACATGAATTGAAAGCGGACGTAAATACCGTCAAAATCGGTTGTCTTCTGCACGATATCGGAAAAGTGGTGACAGATAAGGAAGGATCTCATGTTGACCTCGGTGTGGAACTATTGAAAAAACACGGTTTCTCGAAGAAAGTTGTTGACTGTGTAGCGGCACATCATGAAGATATTCCATTTCCTTCAGTTGAAGCTGTTATTGTGTATATCGCAGATGCGGTCTCAGGAGGCAGACCGGGTGCTCGTCATGAAGACTTTCAGGAGTATTTGAAGAGAATAAAAACCATTGAGGAAACAGCAACCAAACAAAAAGGGGTGCGAGAGGCCTATGCTCTACAGGCAGGACGTGAACTTCGGGTTATTGTAAGGCCTGATGAGATTTCGGATGATGAAGCAACTATCCTCGCATCAAAATTGAAAGAAGAACTTGAAACAAAATTTGATGTATTTCCGGGGCAAATAAAGATCACGGTACTCAGAGAATATCGTGCTGAAGCCACGGCAAAGTATAATTGATATAGATTGTAGCAATACGATCATTTAAGTACGGATTGACAAGAGGCTCAGTAGAAGATAAGCTGTAAAGGAGATTATGTTATATCTTACTCCTACGCTCTGTCTTCAAATAACGGCCAATCCGTTTATGACGGAAGAGAGTAGAAGCATATACAACTGTAGAAAGGAGGTGAATAATACATGACAAAAGCTGACTTAATTGCTCAAGTAGCAAAAAGAGCCGGACTCACCTCCAAAGCAGCAAAAGATGCAGTCAATGCCGTCTTTGATACTGTTGCTGAAGCAATGGAGCGAGGTGAAAAGGTAGTGGTTACTGGTTTCGGAACATTTTTAGTTCGAGGACGCGCTGCACGAAAAGGCCGCAACCCTCAAACAGGTGCAGAAATCAAAATCCCTGCAACAAAAACACCAGGCTTTACCGCTGGTAAAAGTCTTAAAAGAAGAGTTAAATAACTCATATATGAGTTAGACTCAATTGTAAATAAGCCCCGTTCTCATTGAAATCTCATCAATTATTTTCAAGACAGAACGGGGTTATTATTTACAAAAATCGTTTATGAAACAGGTCTTAATAATCATTATCACATTTATATCTGCACTTTTTTTCATTCCTTCTATCCACAACATTACCCGCTCCCAATCCATAAATATTGAGGAAAAAGAAGTCATATACCAGCTTCCGTACCCTGGATTATTACCCGATCACCCTCTGTATATTGTAAAAATAATGAGAGACAATATATTGGTTTTTACTACACGTGACAACTTCAAAAAAGCAAATTTATATCTGCATCTGTCAGATAAAAACATGTCGTCTGCACTTGAACTTGCCAATAAAGGAACAGAACAGTTGGCAATTGATCAACTCATTCAGGCAGAAGATAGATTTCTTCGGATTCCACCGCTTCTTAAAGATATAAAAGAACAAGGAGGTTCGTATTCAAATGATTTTATGATTGAACTGTATCAGAGCAATGCAAAGCATCGTCAAGTCATAACCGACGTTATGGAAAAAACAACACAAGCAGAAATAGATACTCTTCAATCACTTCTTCAGAAAAATGAAGATGCTAAGCAAGCTCTTGATAACCTTCAGTAAAATAGCGTTAGATCCAGAAAAAACGTTGTATTTTATTGAAAATATGGTATAGTAATAACCTATCCTACAAAGGAAAAGGAGAATAATTTATGGCAAAAAATCAACCCAAAAAACAAACCACAGGAAAGGAGGTTCACCCGATGGAAGCACTGCTTCAAAGTCAAGCAGTCTCAAACATTCAAAAAGGTAAAGAAATGGATGCTCGCATTCTTGCTTTAACAAAAAAGAACGTTTTATTTGATGTCGGAGCAAAGGCACAGGCCGTTCTCGGTGAAAAAGAACTGAAAGAAATCACAACTTATTTACCTTATCTCAAAGAAGGAGATAAAGTTCATGTTCGCATTATTTCTGAAGAATCTCGAGAAGGATTCCCCGTTGTTTCAATGAGAACGTTTTTTGAAAAAGGGAAATGGGACATCCTTGAAGAAAAAAAGAAAAATGAAGAAGATATTGACGTTATTTGCGGAGAGTACGGGAAAGGCGGAGTTTTTGTCGATTTTATGGGCATCCGCGGAGTCATTCCAAAGATTCAGCTAACAACAGATTTTCTTGATGATCCGTCAAAACTTGAAGGACAACGAATCAAAGTGAAAGTTCTTGAAGTAGATAAGGAAAAAAACCGACTTGTCGTCTCTCAAAAGGCTGCCGTTCTCAACATCTCTCAGAAAGATCTGAAAGAACGATTTGACAAAATAAAACTGGATGAAGAGTATGAAGCAACAGTGCTTGGAGTATCGGAATTTGGTATTTTCTGTGAAGTAAACGGAGTTGAAGGTCTTGTTCATATCTCTGAAATCTCATGGGAAAAGGTTACTAACGCATCCGTGTATGTAAAACAGGGAGAAAAGATCAAGGTTTTGGTTGTTGAAAAGAATGAAGATGACCTAAAACTCAATCTTTCTATAAAAAGACTGGAAAATGATCCATGGAAAGAAATTGAAAATAAATATCCGAAAGAGAAAGAACATGAGGGAGAGGTTGTCCGTAAAGAACGATATGGATATTTTGTCAGACTGGAACCAGGTGTGGAAGGTCTTATTCATGTCAGTAAACTTTCCGGGCAGGAAGAATTCAAGATGGGTGATAAAGTAAAAGTCTTTATTGAACGCATCAATAAAAAAGACAGAAGAATGAGTCTTATCTTACCTCAGGTCGAAAAACCCGTCTTTTATCGCTAAGAAGGAATTACGAAGGCGTTCTGGCTCAAACCAGAGCGCCTTTTTTAGTGGTCATTGTATCGGCAACTGTTCTATCCATTTATTCAATTTAACTGTTTCTTCATCGGGATTAAAGTAAAAATTATCAAGTTTAAGGGTTTCTCCCAATTTATGTGCACCGCGTTTGGTAAAAAAATCCTCCAATATATCAATAGCAAGGCAAAAATGAGCATAACTGGAGTCTCCCAATCCGACAAAACTACACTTGAGTGAAGTAAAGTCTGTATTCGTGTGATCATCCATAAAATGGAGAAAAGCCATATGAGGTTGACCTTCCTGTCCCCGGTCAAACCAGCTTGGTGTCGCAAAAATAACCAAGTCATAATTTTGATTTATGAAGTTCATACTGTCCTGCATTCGTGAAACATCCACTGAGTGGCCCAATTCAGTAAGTTGTTTTGCTATAAGTCCGGAAACAGTTTCGGTTGAACTAGAATACGTTTCATAGATGATTTTGATATTCATTTATTTATGATTTTTTCTGCCCAAAGAAATATGCATCCTTTTGGTCCGACATAAGCAGAATGTGTAATAGTGCCGGGAATTATTATTCTATCGTATTTTTCACACAAATATTTTACTTTGTTAACTTCCACCGTCATGCTGCCTTCCAATATCGCAAGTAATTTCGTTTCAGGATGAGAGTGAGGGGAGTATGTATAGTCTTTGTTATTGTGGATTTTATAGGGAGAGAATCCTTCTTTTTTTATTTGATCAACAATTTCCTCTTCAGTGAAGTTTTTATAGCATTTGGCAGAATACATGTTGAAAAATCAGCTTGTATCTTCATCAACACCCCAATGTCCTGGTTCTCCGACTTCAGAACCACCATCATTATCTTCATCAGCGGTTTCATCCTCTGCAAGGGGTCCGCCCTGATTGCTTGATTTCGGTCTATATTCGGGTTGAGCAGGATCTACCACACGTCCTGTATCGTCATCTGAATCAGCGAGAGGATCGTCTCCTGAGATATCAGAAATATCCTCTGTCTCTTCTTCATCCAAGCGGTCAAAATCACGTTTCAAATTGTATGTGTAATATTCCTCATCTTCGGGAATAATTTCTTGCACTCCATGATCTTCGAGATCCGTATCCGGTTTTTGTTTAGTTTTATCTTGTGCCATATGAGACCAGTATTACAGAGATGCATTAAAATGACAAGGAAATAGTGTAAAATGATGGTAAGAATACGTGGTATTATTTGATATCCTTATATGAATCAAGCTTGTGCTGTCAGCCCTTATGAGCAAACTTCCCGATGGCAGCGAATCATAACAGCGATTTTTCTCGCCATTATTATGGCGGTCTTTTATCTTGTACTTTCTGAGATGCGGATAATACCCAATTTAAGTAACGCCACACTCACCATACCCGCAGTATTTATTTTGGGGGTACTGGCATCTGTTTCTACGTGTATGGCGACCTCAGGGGCTTTGTTTTTATCCACCATCGGACGGATAAAAGGAGATCGGATAGTCCCGGCGATTACCTTTAATGTTGGACGTGTTTTAGCGTATTCGGTATTCGGGTTCCTTCTTGGATTGGTGGGACAGATTGTACGTGTCAATTATCAAAGTTCGGTCATGTTGAATGTCTTCATAAGTATTGTTATGGTTTTAATTGGTCTTGATATGCTTGGAATCATTTCGCTTTCATCGATAGTGCCGAAAAACCGTTTCTCTCATTGGTTCTGGAAAATTGAGCAGTCATTTGCCAGGAAACCAAAAAAAACGGCTTTATTTCTGGGGGCTTTAACGTATTATTTGCCTTGCGGTTTTTCACAAACGGTCCAGGTATTTGCATTGGGAACAGCTGATCCATGGTATAGCATGCTTCTTATGGGAGTATTTGCTTTAGGAACCGTACCGGCGCTTTTGGCTATAAGCGTTACGTCATTCTTTACAAAGGCATCCTGGTATCCGTGGTTTATGAAGGTTGTTGCGGTAATAATTGTGTTGGTCAGTGTTGGCTATATTTTCAATACAGCAAAGCTGTATATTGATGTTGAAGCCTTTGCTTTTGATGATTATAAAAAGGAACAGGGTGAAGTTATTTTGGAAAATGGATATCAAATTGTGAAGATGGATGTATTGTCTGACGGATATCACCCGAATACGTTTACCGTGCAGAAAAATATCCCAGTGAGGTGGATCGTAAACGGCATAAATGTATATGGTTGTCAGGGATTTTTGAACGTCCCGAAGCTGGGCATTGAACAGGCTTTGAAAAGAGGAGAGAATATATTCGAATTTACACCTGATAAGGCCGGTACAATAAGCTTTTCATGTAGTACAAATTCACGTCAAGGTGCCTTGCTTGTCTTGTAATAATACCTTTGATATTCAGCATCGATTTCTTATTACTGTATTAATCTCCCTTCATAGTGCTCTTGAAGAATTTTTAAATTTTTCGTATGTGCTTTATGGGCGAAATCAAAGATATCTCCCAAAAGAGGAATTGAACCTAAAATAAAATCTATGCCGAGATTCCAAAGCATGAGGAATATCTTTGAAGAAGGTACATGAATTTGTACACCAATCCATACAAAATACAATCCAATCAGTGCTGAAAGGATATCTCCTGCTCCCGCAAAGAGTCCAATCAGAGGATCGAGTCCAAATTCGAATCCAAAAATCCGAAACCGGTGTTCCAGTGTTTTCGTGAGGAGAACTGCTGTTTTAAGGTGTTTTTCCATGACAAAAATGGTACCAGATGAGTGTAAGGGAGAAGTAAATGTTATTTTTTCTCTTTTTTAACTTCATCAATATCCTGATGAAGTTCCGTTTTCAAATTCTCTATAGCTTTCGTTATTTTTCCTTCTACACCTTCAATTTTTTGTTTGAGTAGTTCCCAGACCGAATCATGTTTTTCTTCTGTTACATGTGAAAGGAACAGTTTGCCATCTTCTTCCGGAAGCTCAGATAAAACTGTTTCAATAATTACATGATGAATTGTCGAATGAACTATAGCCACCAATTCATCTTTTTCGTGCTTCTCAAGAGGGATTGTTTCCAGTTCTGTATGAATAGAGTCAATCTCTATCAGGTGGGTATAAAATTGCTTTTTCATATATTTTCTATAACAATATCTTTAGATACGGTGTTATTCAATATTGATTGGTCCCAACGGAATCCTATCTTCAGGATCGTCGATAAAAAAGTATAACACGGGTCCTTTTGCTCCTCCGTCTTTTCTTTCAAGGTGTCCCATTACTTCAGGAGATCCGCCCAGATGCTTTTTTGTAAAAGGTGCCGGACCGGCGTCTCCGATTACTGCGACCACAGCTTTCCCGTTTTCCGGGTTGACGACGAGCATTTTACGGTACTTAAAGAATTTATAAAGTTCGTTTGGATTGTCCTGCCATCCCGGTGCTAGAAATGTCTGAACGGCAATATAATATCTCTCACGATCTACATCCTGCTGAGTCATCGAATCTCGGGATTGGGCAAAATATCCCCAGGCTCCACGTCCTGGAGCCATGCCAGAAGACCAGTATTTTGTATCTTCACTTGATTGGAAATGTGTATCCATTGTATCTCCGGGATAACGCATAAGATGTTGTTCGGCTCCAATTATTCCATAGCTTCTGTTGAGTCGTTTATTTTCAAGTGAGGCGGAAACAGGCATATTGAAATATGTCGTAAGGGTGTGTGCTATAGAAATTTCCTGTTCGGGGTTTAGCTCCTGAACTGTTTCCGGCAGTTTATTCTTTAATTCCTGAATGAAATCTTCTTTTGTATAAGCTTTTCGTTCTTCCGCAGGTGGCGGGGGCAGCAGGTTTTGAGTAAGAACTGTGGCATTGGCAGGATGAGCAAGCATGAGGAGGCCCGTTATTGATCCCACTGCGACATGTTTGGAATTGGTACTGACCCATCGGAGTGACTCTTTATGTTTTTTTTCAATGTTTTTTTGAATCTCCTGATGTTTTTTAATCCATCGTTTCTTTAAGGCATTGAAATGATGTGTCGGGGTTTTTGTGGGCATAACCTGAGTTTAACTTGATGTTTCAGTATCGGGAGCAATTATTGATGCTAGTTTGTTCTGTCGCACTTCAACTTTAAGCGGGCGGATCATCTGTACACCAAGGGAAGCAAGTTTATAACCCAAACTCAATAAAAACTGCATGAGGAAATAAAAAACAGTAAGATTGAGAATCTGGTTTATTGTCTCAGGACTTATAATATTCAGCTCGGGGATGGTATTACCTGAGTTGTTTAAAAGAGCTGAGAGGTCACCTGTCTGGACTCGCTCAAGCAGATCTTCAGCATCCAGGGACTGCTGGGAGTTTGACTGTACTGTTTGTTTTTCCGTTTTGAAAAATTGGATTGGTTTTGCTCTTCCGGTAAAGATAAAAATGATCTGAATTGTCGAAATGATCATCAGGATAATACCTACTGCTAAAAGAGAATAGCCAATGATGCGTTCGGTCATAGTAATCGTACAGCACGAAACGTATAATGCAAGAGTTTGTACTCTATATATTTCATGATACACGAAAATATGGTACAGTAATACACTACTATGCATGACTTTACTACACCCATGATGCAGCAGTACATGGAAGTTAAAAAACACTATCCGGATTGCTTATTATTTTTTCGTATGGGTGATTTTTATGAGTTATTTTTGGAAGATGCAGAGATCGGTGCAAAAGCCCTTGATATCACACTCACCAGCCGAGCAAGAGGGCAGGATGGTCGGATTCCGATGGCAGGAGTTCCTTATCATGCAGTCGATTCATATTTGGCTAAATTGATTAAATCTGGTTTTAAAGTTGCAATTTGTGAGCAGGTGAGTCTTCCTGATGGGAAAGGACTGGTTGATCGTAAAGTGATTCGGATTGTGACGCCTGGAACGGTTCTTGACGACCAGTCTCTTATTCAGAAAGAAAACAACTATATTATGTCATTGTTTTTTCAGAATAAAACCATTGGTTTTGCCCTTGCTGATCTAACAACCGGTCATTTTCATATGACTCAGTTTGATGAAAAAGACGAAACCATGCTTGATGATGAAATTGTCCGACTGAGGCCTTCTGAGTGTGTTCTGTTTGATGAACAGTATAATGATCCTGCTATTTTGGGTCGTCTTTCACAGCATGATAGCCTAAATATTAATGCCTTTGGTTCGTCAAAACAGTTTAAGATGAAAGCTCGGGATATCCTTTCCTCACAGTTTGGCCGTCAGCTGGAGCTTTTTGATGTTTCAAAAGATAAACGGACGGTATACGCTGCCGGATTACTCCTCCAGTATCTTCAATACACGCAAAAAAGTACTATTCCCCATTTTAAAACCATCACCCACATCCCGAAAGAGCATCATATGTATCTTGATCGGGCAACAATTATCAACCTTGAACTTTTTTCTACTATCAGAAATCGTGAAACGCGGGGAAGCCTTATTCAATTTCTTGATCGTACGGCAACTGCGATGGGAGGCCGGAAACTGCGAACTTGGCTCAAAAGTCCGCTTATTGAGAAAAGGGAAATTTTAAAAAGACACGATGCTGTTGATGAGTTATTCCAGCATAGACAGTTCCGTCACGCACTCAGGGAACAGCTTCGCGCAACGCATGATGTCGAACGGACAATCGCTCGCATTTCTCTTGAAGCCGGCAATGCCCGGGACCTTGTAAGTTTGAAAGATTCGCTTATTCATATTTTTCAGATTAAAAAGATTATTGCCCAAGCAAAAAGTCCCCTGCTTACAGAAATTTATGAAGCCGTGGATGAGCAAATAAAAAAAATTATTACACATATTGATAGTCATATTGTGGATGAGCCTCCGTTTGATCTTAAGGAAGGCGGCTTAATTAAAGAAGGTGTGAATCCGCAGCTTGATACACTCCGTCTTTCAATTGGAAAAGATAAAGAATGGTTGCAGATTTTAGAAAAGGAAGAACAGCAAAAAACAGGAATTTCATCGCTTAAAGTTAAATTTAATTCAGTTTTCGGCTATTATATTGAGGTCAGTAAATCGAACCTGCATCTCGTTCCTAACGAGTATATTCGGAAACAAACACTTGTGAATGGAGAGCGATATATTACACAGGAACTGAAAGAAAGAGAAGAATCAATTCTGACTGGAGAATCCAAAACCCACGATATTGAATATAGTATTTTCTGTCAGGTTCGCACATGGGTCGTTGACCGGATTACCATTATTCAGAAGGCAGCGGATGCTATAGCTGCTTTAGATTGTCTTCTGACTTTTGCAGATATTGCTGAGCAGGAACAGTTCGTCAGACCAATACTTACTGATAGCCAGACGATTGATATAAAAGCGGGAAGACATCCTGTGGTTGAATCACTTTTTGAGGATAAGCAGTTTGTCCCCAATGACGTCTTTCTTGATGACGCAAAGCATCAGCTGACTATCATAACTGGTCCGAATATGGCCGGTAAATCAGTATTCCTGCGGCAAGTTGCGACAGTTGTTCTTCTGAATCAGATTGGTTCTTTTGTCCCGGCAAGAGAAGCAAGTCTTTGTGTTGTTGATCGGATTTTTGTGAGAAGCGGTGCCTCAGATATGATCGCTGACGGTCTATCTACCTTTATGGTTGAAATGGTAGAAAGTGCTCAAATTTTACACAAGGCAACCTCAAAAAGCCTTGTCGTAATGGACGAGATAGGTCGGGGAACCAGCACCTATGACGGAATTAGTATCGCATGGGCAGTGGCAGAGCATCTGGTAACGGCGACAGAAAAACCCAAAACTCTTTTTGCAACACATTATCATGAACTTCAGGATCTGGAAGATATTCATCCCGACCGGATTTCAAATGCGCATATGGCGGTGGCTGATCAAGATGGAGAACCTGTATTTTTATATACAATACAAACCGGTGCCGCTTCCCATAGTTATGGTGTTGCTGTAGCAAAGCAGGCAGGGTTGCCCGAATCTGTAATTGATACAGCTTGGAAAAAGTTGCATGAACTTGAGACAGGAGAGAAGAGGACAAAGAAACAATCCTCACAACAACCCGTGAAACAAAAAGAAAGTAACGTCGAAAAAATAGTAAAAAGACTTGATGTAAATACCATTACACCACTTGATGCAATCAATATTCTGTCGGAATTAAAAAAGACAGTGTAACATATACCCTATGGGAGTTATCCACCATCTTTCGGATCATCTGATCAATCAAATTGCTGCCGGAGAAGTAATTGAACGTCCTGTGTATATTTTAAAAGAGCTTCTGGATAATGCAATTGATGCATCAGCAAAAACAATTACTATCAAACTCGTCGGGTTTGGTTTGGAATCAATCGAAGTAATCGATGATGGTATTGGGATGAGCCGTGACGATATCCAACTCTCCTATTTGAGACATACAACCAGCAAAATTTATGAAGAAGATGACCTTCAGAATATTCAATCGTTTGGTTTTAGAGGAGAAGCTTTGGCAAGTATTGCCTCTGTATGTCGGATGTCTATTGCTAGTCGTGTTTCTGAGGAGATTGCCGGATATAGAGTGGTTATTGAAAACGGAAAAAAGATTGAAGAACGAATTGTCCCGATGCCGCAAGGCACAGATATTGTTGTAAGTAATATCTTTGCCACAACACCAGGCAGAAAGAAATTTTTACGATCTGAACAGACAGAATATAGACATATTTTGTCACTGATTGAGTCTTACGCTTTAAGTTTTCCGGAGATCAGATTTCAGGTATTTCATAATGGCAAACAGAGTGCCACATACCCAGCTGTACAAGATCGTTGGGAAAGACTTTGTACCGTACTGCCCGAGACTATCGTAAACGAGCTTGTATCACTTCAAAAAGAACATGATTATATCAATATATCCGGTTATATCTCAAAACCGCAGCTATCTTATAAAACTTCGAGACAATATTATTTTTTTCTCAATGGTCGTCCGATCTCGGATACAACTATCGCTGTCGCTTTGAAAGATGCATACGGGACTCTTCTTTCGCCTACAGATTACCCATATGCAGTTCTTTACCTGGAAATTCCACATCATCTTGTGGATGTAAATGTCCATCCGCGAAAAGAAGAAGTAAAATTTATTCAGCCAAAAGAAGTCTACCAAACAGTCCATGATGCAATTGTAGAGAGTTTATCTGCTCAAAATCTGCGTTATTATGACAGACGCTGGCAAAATACTGATGATTCCACTCAATTACAGCTTCGTGACGGCGGAACACAAACGTATGCGGCCAGGAAGCTACGAGAAGAAGTTCTTGGGTCACCCACAGATTTTGATACCAAAGATCTTCTTCAGATACATAATGTCTATATTTTGCTCCAGGCAAAAGATGGAATGCTCCTTATAGATCAACATGCAGCCCATGAGAGAGTGCTCTATGAGCGCTTCTTAAAAGCTTACCAGAACGGTCTGACCAAAAAAGATCTCCATATATTGTCTGCACCAAAAACATTAGATTTATCATCAGTAGAGCAGGAAATTGTTAAGGAATATCAGAATCAATTGCGTGATTTAGGTATTGATGTTAAAGAGCAAAAAGGAATTTATACCTTGTATTCCGTTCCAGATTTTATGAAAGATCGGGATATTCAATCCCTTATGAGAGAACTTCTTGAGATGGTGCAAGCTTCAGAAAGTATTCAGACGATAGATTCTTATGCTCACAAAATGATTACGTATCTGGCTTGCCGTAGTGCGATAAAAGCCGGAGATTCCTTAACAAAAAAGCAAATGAGAGAACTTATTGAATCTCTGAAAGAAGTAGAAAATCCGTATACCTGTCCTCATGGGAGACCATTACAGGTTGAGATGGATATAAGGACTATTAACAAAATGTTTAAAAGATAATATTCTTGTAGTAATTTTATCCACAGAGTGTGCATAAGTAGGAATATTCATTATAATTACTGATATGACAGTGTGCAAAAATATTAAAAAATTAATTTTTAAAATCAATAAAGCTAAAACTAATCATAATTCTATAGGATTTATACCGACGATGGGTGCTTTGCATAAAGGGCATCTTTCATTGATACAAAAAGCCAGGAAAGAAAATGATGTTGTGGTTGTCTCAATATTTGTAAATCCCAAACAATTCAATAACCCAGAAGATTTGAAAAGATATCCACGTACAATAGAGCGAGATGTAGATCTGATCAGAGATATTGCTGATATTATTTTTATTCCGGATACGGAAGAAATATATCCCAAAGGATTTGGGGCGAATATCCACATTTCACCTCTTGCCGATGTCGGTGAGGGGAAGTATCGTCCCGGTCATTTTGATGGGATGGCAACAGTTGTCTTGAAATTATTTCATATTACTCAGCCAACAAGGGCTTACTTTGGCAAGAAAGATTATCAGCAGTATCTGATTGTAAAACAAATGGTGCGTGATTTACATCTTCCTATAAAGATTGTTGGTGGAGAAACCATGCGAGAGGAGAGTGGACTTGCCATGTCTTCCCGGAATGTGCGGTTAAGTCATTCAGACAAAGAAAAAGCACTAATAATTTATCAAACGTTACAGCAAGGGAAAGAGATAATTCAACAAGGTGAACAAAACGCACAGAATGTAATTAAAAAGATGACGGACATAACTGAACGTGAAGAAGGAATTACAATAGAGTATATCGAAATTCGAAACATGTCTGACTTTTTAGAAACAGATGAAATCACAGAAGATGTTGTGATTCTTATTGCAGCGCAGATTGGTGAGGTTAGGCTTATTGATAATATTGAAGTACATCTTTCATGAATCAACAGATTGTAGATTTACACATACATTCTCATCATTCACGTGCAACCAGCAAAGATTCTACGATAGAAGGTCTCTATTATTGGGGGAAAATAAAGGGTATCACTGTTCAGGGGACTGGAGATTTTACCCATCCTATGTGGTTTGCTGAGATGCAGGAGAAATTGGAAATGACAGAGGAGGGCTTGTATCGATTAAAACCAGAAATTGCAAAAGAGATTGATAAGACGCTGCCGATAACAGTACGAGATAATCAGATAGAATTTGTTCTAACTGTTGAGATCAGCAATATTTACTCCAAAGGTGGTCAAGTGAGGAAACTGCATAATTGTATAGTTGTCCCTGATTTTGAGACAGCATCGTTCATAAACTCCAAACTTGAACGAATCGGGAACCTAAAAGCAGACGGGAGGCCGATTCTCGGAATGGATAGCAAAGATCTTCTTGCAATTACGCTTGAGTCTCATGATGACAGTCTTTTTTTCCCGGCCCACATTTGGACACCTTGGTTTGCCATGTTTGGCTCAAAATCGGGATTTAATTCAATAGAGGAGGCCTTCGAAGACTTGGCGCCGGAAATAAAAGCGATTGAAACCGGTCTTTCATCGGATCCGTTCATGAATTGGCGTCTCAATGAGCTTCAGTCCCGTACCATTATTTCCAATTCTGATGCACATTCTCCGCAGAAATTGGGCAGAGAAGCAACTGTTATTGCCAGTAATTTGAATTATTTAAATATAATTAATGCAATAAAAACGAATGATAATCGCCTAGTTGGAACTATTGAGTTTTTCCCTCACGAGGGAAAATATCATTATGATGGACATAGGTCCTGCGGTATCCGGCTCTCCCCTGAAGAAACCCGAAAAGTAAATGGAATTTGTCCGAAGTGTCACAATCCTCTGACGGTCGGCGTTGATTATCGGGTAGGAGAAATTGCAAATCATCCAGAACATTTTAAACCGACAACTCACAAGCAGGTTGAGTATATTATCCCACTTCCGGAGATCCTCGCTGAAATAGAGGGAAAAGGAGTCGGATCAAAAACGGTTCAACGGGAATATCACAAAGTGATATCATCTCTTGGAAATGAATTTGAGCTATTAAGAAATATCTCGCTTGATCAAATCCGCGAAGCAGGATTTGTAAAGCTTTCAGAAGTTATCGAACGGTTGAGAAAAGGGGATGTACATATTGAACCGGGTTATGACGGAGTATACGGTACCATTAAATTGTTCAAAGATGATACCGAGAGGAAAAGTTCAGGTGATCAAATGAGCTTGCTCTAGGATATTTACAACCACCACGTTAGTTGCAAAAAGGTTTAAACCTTCTTATCATAAAATAAGTCAATACTTAAGGTGATCGTATGAAATCAAAATCAGGATTTACATTGATAGAGCTAATTATTGTAATCAGTATTATAGGTGTCCTCATGACACTCGGATTGGGGTCCTATGTTTTTACGCAAAAACGGGCTCGTGATGCGAAGCGTGAGACTGATATGAAGGAAATTATGTATGCATTGACGCGTTATTATGTCGACCACGGGCAATACCCGCCGTCGCCGCCTTCCTATGGCGAGGCAAATTGTTCCGGATGGGATACTTCCAATACAGATGGAGACAGCGACGGGATTACATTCTTGGATCCTCTTGTTGAAGCAGGTTATTTGGATAAATCATATCGCGATCCGCTTGATGACAGAAATAATTCCTGTGGTGGTCATGGTAATGATGGATATAATTATTTCTATTATCGGTACACTCCCGGGCAGTACGGCTGTCCGACCGCAAGAGGGAATTATATTGTCCTTGGTTTCGGTACTGCCGAATCTTCAAGCGGCCCTCACCCCAACAGTCAAGGACTTGTCTGTTCAGGGCGAGATTGGCATGACACTATTGATTATGTTCTTCATCGATTTGAAAAGTAGTACAATAAGTCACGATGGACTTCCTGAAAGATTTAAATAAAGAACAGTCCCACGCAGTAGTATCAGACAATCCCTACATTGTTATAACAGCAGGTCCGGGAACCGGGAAAACAAAAACTCTTGTGTCCCGTATCGGGTACTTGGTTACCAAAAAGAATATTGATCCTGCTCAAATTCTGGCATTGACCTTTACGAAAAAAGCAGCTTCTGAAATGAAAGAACGAATGGATATCTGGGGGATAAATCCCTATATTTCAACATTTCACGGTTTCGCGTATGATCTTCTTTCGCGGGAGAGATCTCAAAAAATACGGATTATTACAGATCGGCAACGCCAGGAACTGCTTGAGATGATACTTCATAAATTGTATGGGAAAACATTCCGAAAGAAGGATGTTCAGGAAGTCTCACTGAGTATTTCATTGGCGAAAAACGGTGACAACTCTCAAGACGAGGAAAACGCACAACTGTTGCATTTATACAATGCTAAATTGAGCGAAATGGAGATGGTTGATTATGATGATTTGTTGATTAAATTAAAACATAGTATAGATACGAGTTCGGTGAAGTTCACACATGTTCTTGTTGACGAATTTCAGGATACGAATATACTGCAGTACGAATTAATCAAAAAATTAGTACGAGCAAGCCTTTTTTTAATAGGCGATCCTCAACAGTCTATTTACGGATTCCGCGGTGCCCGCTCCGAAGTATTTGATAAAGTGAAAAAGGATTACCCTCACTCCGAGTCAATAACTTTGACTAAGAACTATCGTTCAACAAAAGAAATCATTACGGCATGCGAACATATTTTCCCTAAGTCTTCGGTACTGCAACCTGTTCGCAAAGAAAAGGGAAGTGTGAAAATAATTGCTACTTTAAATGAAACTGCAGAATCTGAATGGATTGTCCGGAAAATTCAAACTCTGATAGGAGGTGTTGATCTGCTGCAGTCGGCCGAGGTGTCAAACCAAACAAATTGCCGGATTTCTGATATTGCTGTAGTTTACAGAACCCATCATACCGGCAAAAGCATTTCTCGCGCACTTGAACATTCCGGGATTCCCTATCAGATAATCGGTGGTAATTCACTGTTTGAAAAACCAATCATATATTTTATCACCATACTGCTGCGGTACATCAACGAACCTGGGGATGATATCCTGGAAGAGCTTTGTTACTCGACAGGATCAAAACTAACGACCAAAATAAGGCACGCAGTCCGTACGATTCAAGAATCGGAAAGAACAAGCTATAAGAAGGCTTTGTATATGAGTGTCCATCAGTCTCATCTTGCAAAAAAAGACACGGAAAAAATCAAAAATGTTATTCATTTGATTGATCACCTGTCGCGCATGGATGATACTGCTTCTGTATCGCAATATCTGGATGCTATTATCCAGTATCAAAATATTCCCAAAGATTCTGATATTCAGCAATTTATAACTATTGCCTATCAGTTTGAAAATAAAGGGCTTACTGCTTTTGTACGGTATCTGGACTACTTATACGAACATGAGTTTTTTGATCCGAAGGCTGACCGTGTCACATTGATGACAATCCATGCTGCAAAAGGTCTTGAGTTTGAAAATGTTATCTTGTGTGGTTTCGAAGAAGGAATCCTTCCATTTGCATCTCAGAGATACAGTACACATATCGATGAGGAAAAACGACTGTTTTATGTTGCTCTTACGAGAGCTAAAACAAGATTATACCTTACTTATGCGAAGCGTAGAAGGCATGAGAATCGTACTATTTCTTCATTTGCAGCTTTATTGCAAAAAAGCGGAGTTGAGGAGGTTTCAGATGAAGCAAATGAGCAAATTCAAAAAAAAATTAGGAAATGGCAAGCTAAAAAAAATCAAATGAAATTATTTTAATTGCCCCTTACTATATCTTTACCTCTTTATTTCATGTCCTCCATATGAGTTCAGTATTGTACCCATATTACAATTTAAATAATTATTATGGCTCAAACAGTAATCGGAGTTTTTAAACATCAACAGGATACCGAGCGAGCAATCGAAGAATTAAAAGACCTCGGATATGATCCGCAGGAAATGTCCGTTATTATGAAAGACGTTCGAAAAGCAGAAGAAGTAGAGCGAAATACAGGTGTACATGTCGCTGAAGGTGCCGTTTCAGGCGCGGCAACAGGTGGTATTATCGGCGGTTTGGTAGGCTTGCTGGCCGGAATCGGAGCGATTACCATTCCCGGTCTGGGCGCAGTCTTGATCGGAGGTCCCATTGCTGCCGCTTTGGGATTGACGGGTGCAGCTGCAACCACAGCATCAGGAGCTGTGACCGGTGCACTTGCCGGCGGTCTCGTCGGTGCACTTGTCGGTTTGGGAATACCTGAGGAAGAGGCAAAGGAATATGAAGAACATATCCGCGGCGGCGGCATCCTTTTGGCAGTCCCCACCCATGATACCCGGATTGATGAAGTTCGCAACATTATGGATAACTACAGTGCATATGGAGTGCGGCAAATCAATTTGCCGGCTTAAGCAAGTATCTCCAGTAATTATCAGGGATATTTCGTATACTGAGAATGTTAATAGTTAGCACTGTTTTATGCTTGTAAGGATTATTGGAATAGCATTTCTCGTTGTATCGTTCATTATATTCGGTTTTACTTTTTTTCGTCCCTCAATGCAGTTGACGGAACGTAAAACGGCAATAACCAATGAGGCGGCATCAAGTGAAGACACTAACTTTGTTCAAGCTGACACAACAAGATATATTCCCTATTCTCCGGAAGTTTTGGCACATGCATCACAGAATAAAGGAAGTATATTACTTTTTTTCTATGAAGAGGGATGTCAATCCTGTCAGGCTGTAGAAAGAGATATGCTTTCCAAACTGGAAAATATACCTACACATATTCTTGTTTTAAAAGCTTATTACAATTCTGAAAAGGACTTAAAACAAAAATACGAGGTTACTGCACCGCATACGTTTGTTCAAATAGACAACGACGGAAATGAAGTAACAAAATGGGAGGGTTCCGATACTCTTGAGCAAGTTCTTGCCCGAATGAAGTAACGATATTCTTCATTTGTTATCTGTCGGATCTTTGAGTAGTATAAAGGTATAATTATAAATCCTTTATGCTATGATCGAACTATTCGGATTCACGCTTCATACAATGGGAGAAATTTTGGTTGGATTTACGGCGATTATGGTCCATCATCGGGTTTGGAAAGAGCATAAGATCGATGAAGTGGTGTTTGAAGAGATGAGGAGAGAGCGATTTATGGGCATTATTGGACTTCTTTTGATTGTAATTGGTTTTTCACTCCAAATCTTCGTTGCAATGAATCCTGGTTTAGCACGGTAAGATAAGGCCTACTGGAAGGTTTGCTATAATAAGAAACGATGGATATAGCTCCTCTTATTATCACTCATTTTGTCGGACTCATTAAATTAAAAGAAATTCCTGATTCACGCGAATTCCTTGCCCGTTTTGCTGATTCAGTCACACAAGAACTTCAACTTACGGTTCTCGATAGGAACTCGTATGCGTTTACACCTATCGGACAAACGTTGATCTATGTGCTTTCGCAATCACATATTGCTATCCATACCTGGCCGGAATACCGGCTTTTGCATGTTGATCTGGTGAGCTGTAAACAAATAAGTAATACGGAATTTACAAAAGCAATAACGGATTCTTTGACGTCTTCAGTCGTTGAGAATATCGAAATAAAAGAATATTTGTATTAATAATAAATTATGTCTAGAATCAGTGAGGGATTATCCTATCAATCTATTGGAGCAATTGCTGCGCAGACTGAACTCAAAGTCTATGATGTGCTGAAATTATTGGCAATTCTTGTAGAAAATACATCAGTCGAAAATAATCTACTTGTACAGGCAACTGGGATTCCCAAAACACATATGGGCCGGATTTTATCAGCCATGTCTTCGTTTCTCGAGCCGCCTTCGCGACAGGTAATTATAAAAAAAGAGATGAGAGAGGACCTGCTTCAGTTGTTGGATACATACTATTACCATGATGACCAAGTTATTAATAAGCGGCTGCAAAATCAGGTTGATGAGATTGCTCAATACCGACCGAAGGCACAACGAGATTTTGACCAATTTATTGCGACCGATGCAACTCTTATCAGGCGTGCTCATTATCTACAGGAACAAGGTGAACTGCTTCAGAGAAAAATTCTGTTTCTCGGTGATGATGACCACACCTCAATAGCTATCGCCAGCATCGCACAGCATGTCGAAATTACTGTTATTGACGTTGACAGCAGGATGCTCGAGAGCATCTCATCAATTGCAAAAAGACACAGATATCCTATTACAACAATTCATCATGATGTAAGGAATCCATTACTGGCTCATTTGAACGAGTCTTATGATATGGTCTTCACAGACCCTCCCTACACTGAAGCAGGAGTATCTGTTTTTATCAATCAGGGAATAACCGCTTTGAGTAAAAAACAAACTTCCCGCCTCTATTTTTGCTATAGCAACAGCGATCGGGCGCGTGAGCGTGAATTGCAAATACAATCTCAGGTGACAGAACAGGGGCTTTTGATACAGGAAAAACAGTATCAATTTAACCGATACCAAGGAGCTGAGAGTATCGGAAGTGCAAGTTCTCTCTGGAATTGTAAACTCACCCCAAAAACACAAATTACTCATCAAAACGCCGTAGATATTTATACCAATTCATAACAACAGAATTTTAAGTGGCAACGATTTTGTATGAAGAATAAACGATTGAAGCATTTGTATCAGTTTCTTGTTGAAAAGCCGTTTATCAAACAGATATTTAATATTTCTCATATTCTTTTTGATGAACCGCACTTCCATGCATACACAGCTGAGCTTACCTGGAAAATTCGATCATCCTCTCAAAAAGAGATACTTGTAGATATTGAGAATAGAACATCTGCCGGTTATTCTATTTTCTCATCTCAATTGGCTTTATCAAAATGTCTGTGGGAAGCTATAGAGAGGATTTGTCTACTTTCATTTCAGAAAAAAGTGGTTAAAACAGATATCCCTGTTACTGAAAGGGTGACATTTGGATTGGATGCCGGACAAGTACTATCACCCGATGTCCCACTGGGTTGGGTTTTGGGAACAGACACTCTTGGCAACAAAGGATATCTCCCGGCTCAACAGGTATACCTCAATTATTTACAACATGCTCATGAGCCTCGATTGTATCCTGTTACGTCGTCAGGAGCCGCTTGCGGAGATACTCACGAAGATGCGTTACTGAGAGGTATTTATGAAGTTGTCGAACGGGATAATGCTTTGGCAATGTATCTGAATAAGATTGTCCCAAAGCAACTGGATATTTCAACGATTCAAGACGACTTAATCAGACATGCAATTGATACCATTCGCAGATACTGGCTGGACCTGAGAATCTATGTGATAGAAAGTGATATAGGCATTCCGACCTATATGACAATACTTATTGACAAAACCCCTCTGGGTCCAAACGTCTCATTCGGGTTAAAATCAACACTTCAGACAATAAATGGTATTGTCGGCAGTATCGAAGAGGCGTTGCAATCACGACTGTCATCACGGCAGATACTGAATTATTACGGAATGCACAATGTGATCAATCCAAGGTTTATTATTTCTCCGGAACACAGAGTTTTGTATTGGTACAAAAAAAGACAGACTCCCTACATCAATACTTTGATTAACAACGAAGATTATGCTGAATTTCCCCAAACAACGAGCTGTAAAGATCCTAAAAGTGAACTGAGTATAGTCTTAAAAAAGCTTGAACAAAGCGGCTATCATATCTGGTATCGGGATATTACCCTTCCTGAATTTAAAAGTCATTTGGGTTTATATGTATATAAAGTATTTATTCCCGGATTACAGTCTTTTTATACAGATGAACGAGAAAAGGTACTTGAACTTAAAAGGCTAAAGAGATTTTGTGATCATTATAATTGTCAGAATGTAATTTATAATAAAATTCCGCATCCGTTTGCATGAAAAAGAAGAAACAAACCATTCCATCTCTGGATCAACTCATTTCTGGTACGAAGTCCGACAGTGTTCGTTTCCACACCTCAACCAAAATCCATACCATTGAGCATACTCATCCGGATCAGGCTCCGGATTCCTGGAAAACAATTCAATTTAAAGGATATGGTAGGGCTCCGGAGATTCCGCTACCGACCCCGATACTGTCAAATATCTCTCTAAAACATACATTAATGACGAGAGAATCATGCCGCAATTTTGGTTCACAGGAAATTACCATTGACGCAATAAGCACTATTTTGTATTTTGCGGGAGGAGTTATGCCCAAAACGACCTCTCACCGTCGGTTTTATCCATCAGCAGGAGCCAGATATCCTCTTGAAATGTATGTTATCGCATTACATTCAGATCTGCAAAAGGGTGTGTATCATTATTATCTGAAGTCACATGCTCTTGAACAGCTGACCGAGGGTATCAATTCTGATCTTCGCGATATTTTTATCCAGAATTGGACTTTGTCTGCGTCCTGTATTATAGTTATTACAGGGGTGTTTAACCGTACTGTCGGGAAATACGGTGAGCGCGGGTATCGATATGCTCTTATTGAATCAGGCCATATTGCCCAAAATATTAGCCTGGTTTGTGCAGCAATGGAATTGAACTGCTGTGCAATCGGAGGCTTCCATGATAGAAAACTTGAAGAGCTGATTGATATAGATGGCAGTTCGGAATCCGTAGTGTATGCAGTAGCCATAGGAAGCAAGAAATAATAATTGTCCGTGTACAAAGATGAAGAAGATAATATTTTATACCATTTTTTTTCTGGGATTAATTATTGTCGCTGAAGTTCTGTATATTTTTATCAAGCCGTCAATTTCTTCGAATCGAACCGCAACTCCCGTAGATTCAACCGCGAACTCTTCACAAGGTACGGATGAAAAGCCGACCCCGACAAAAGATCCTGAAATCCAGGCAGTGAAACCAGAGGCTATTGCAGCCTTCCAGGGTATTAGTGTTTACAACAAAGGAGTATTAACTTCCGCGCTGATGGAATATACGCTTGAGGGTGAAATTATCGATATCGGTTCGGGACGTTTTGATGTAGGAGACGGGGAAATGAAAGATTTGTGGTACTTCGAAATAAAAGGTTCGGAAGGTTTAAGTAACCGATTAAATATAACGGAAGCTATTATATTGAAGTCAGAATATGAAATCGGTGATGATCTGTTTAGCGGTAAGGAAGGTTTTGATCTTTTGAAGACCGGTGATCGAATCGCCATGACAATTACAGTCGACGTGATGCAGGACCTTGATTATGAAAAAACAATTCAAAAAATTATCGTCGTAAAAAAGTAACGCATGAAACAAAAATATATTAAACCGAAATTAAAAAAACAGAAGCTCAAGGTAAACCTTTTTTACCAAGATCCCCGCTACCTAGATTCCTGGAATCTTTTTGATGAGGGCACACTTGCATTTTCCAATACTTGTGTCTCGACATGTCTTCTTCCCGATACGAACATTCAACTTGCAAATAATATCACAAAAGAAATTCAAGATATTGAAGCAGGAGATGAGGTACTCACATATGACACATTCCATAACAAATTGCTTTCAAACACGGTAAAAGAAGTTTCAGTCAGAGAAACGGATCATGGGTATTTAGTACTCAACGAAGTACTAAAAATAACAGAGGAACACAGTATTTGGGTGAATAATGAACGATGGTCCAAAGCCGGCAACGTGGCAGTCGGAGACAAAGTGCTCAATACAGACGGCAAGCTTATAGAAATAAAAAGTATTGAACACGTTTCTGGATCATACCAGGTATACAACCTGGAAATTGATGGCTTTGAGCACAATTTTTTTGCTGACGGAATTTTGGTGCATAATCAAGTTCAGGTATGTGAGTGATTCATTTTAAAAGATCAATGAGGGGCTGTCGTTTCTTTTGAAAATAAAGTCGATAAAATTGTGCTTTTTTCGAAAAATCTCTGAGTGTTTTCATCTCTGTTTCAACAGATTCAGCACTATAGAAATTGCATTGTTTTATCATTTTTGCATAAATGGTATCTTCACTTGTCACGGGTTTTATTTGATTTCTCTCACTTTTATGCAAAAAAAACACACTGCTTATCTCATATCGGTCAAATGACTTTGAAATCGGCTGTTTTTCGAATTCCTGCGTCTGATACAAATAGTACGATTGTCCAACTTTCCGTACATAACACGCATCATCCGCAAGCGGCCTGAATTTGGATTTTAACAGACTGGTCGCGGTAGATTTTCCTGCTCCGTTGGGACCAAGGAAAAGCACTGCTTTATTGTGTACAAGAGAAGCGGCGCCGTGAAGCTGAAAACCGAAATGTGATCTCAGTTGATTTTGAACTAAATTTCTGAGGATTATGTTGAGTTGGGCAAAGCTTATGAAGTAGTAGGTTGAGGCACTATTACCCCGTTGTGAAAAAAAATAGACATAATGACGGAGTGTTTTCCCTTCTTTTTTCGTAATTAACTGAGATTTATTGTAGTCTTTGATATCAATTCGTGCTGCAGCTTTTTCAGGCTGTTTATTAGGGTAAATAAAGCCGCCGTATCTACGTTTAAAACGTTTCACAAACTCCTTTCTCACAAAAGGGTAGAGCCCTTCATGAAATCGGCATTCTACAATACAATCTGCAATTCGGATATACAGGATTTCTTCCATATTGTCCCACAATATTTTAATTCAGGTAAGAATGTTGTTTTTTTTAAGTTCGTGCAGCATTTCTTCAATGTCCCTTCTCACGATATCCTCGGCTATGTTAAATAGAGTAACAAATTTTTTTATTATTTGTTCATTGTCGGTTCCTTTTTTCAGTTCTTTTACCAGAAAAGACGCTGTAGAGTTGAGAGAATACAAAGTAGAAGTATCCGGATCAAAAAATGATACTTCATCGTCAGTTTCCTGGTAAATGAAGCCCGGATTAATTCTGGAGAAATTACTCATAAATACAATGACTCAAACATATCGATATGGCAATTGTATCAGAATGATTTTGTTTTAACCGTTCATTTTTTCGAAGCATGACAGGTTTCCTGTCTGATACTATATAAGTATCACAAGTAGTATTAAGACTGTCATGTTCGTATCGATATGATTTTTCCATGAAGTTTCTCGTAAACAACAAACGATCATTGTCTGTATTGATTATTCTGAGTATCTTCCATGTTATAAGTAGTTTGTTTTACTCTCATGAAATTATTTCAAATGTTCAGGCACAAAGTGTAGTAGAACTAAAAGCGTTCCCCGAAGCGGAAGGGTTCGGAAAGAATGCAAAAGTGTAAATTTTGATAGCTCCGGAGGAAAACCAAATGAAGCTGATTATCTGATTTGGAAGAGCAATTTTAGCAAGTAACTAAATAGATGAAACGTGCTGCCCAGCTTGGATTTCCCACAAGGGGACTAGGTATTTCATACCGTCGCTTCTCATCCAAGCTTGTATTTGTGCTGCCCAGCTTGGATTCGAACCAAGATAAACAGATCCAGAGTCTGTTGTCCTACCGTTAGACGACCGGGCATTTATTTCAGATAAGCACTATTGTACCATATGTTCATCCGTTTGGAGAAGTCCAAAGACAACCGGCAGCAACAGAATATTTTGTTGTAGAGTCAACCAGTAATGATCAAACATACCCGTAAAAACAATAACAAATAATACGGCTTTCGCTGCAGGTGAAGAAATAATCTGTTTTATATGTTTTAGAAAAAGATATGTGACAAACGCAAATAATGGAATTCCTATTTCTGCAAGAAGCAACAAAAAAATATTGTGAACAGGCTGAAGAAAAAAATAGGAGTACGGAATAGCAAATTGACTCTGAGCGTACAAATAATTCCCCAATCCGACTCCAAAAATCGGGTGCTGTTGGATGATCAAGATCGCGGATTGAGCAAGCCAAATCCTTTTTTCCTGAGATTCGGTATCCCCTTGTGCAGCAAATACGATAAGCGCCACGATTACGGGGATAATTATCCGTGACACCTTGCATAATGTGCAATTGATTGAATTTTTGACTGCTGACACAACAGATAGAATAACAAGTCCGGTGATGGCAATTTTTGAAAATGAGAATACGATAAGAATTGTAGTAATAGCCAAAAAAAGATATTTGAGAATAGATTCGGCACGGAATTTTTGTTCAAAAAGAATATAACCAAACAATAAGAGAAAAAAACCGGCAAGGGAATTCGGATGGGAAAATGATCCGTAACCACGAAGAACTTCTCGACCGTCAAGCGACACTTTCGCAATACCCGGTGTGCTGAGAGTGAAGGATCGTTCACCCAGAAAGTAAGCAATTCCCTGCATGGTATGACCTGTTGTCGTCTGATAAACTACGAGTAGGAGTTGCAGTGCGGCAGAGGCAATCAGAATGAATAAAAAAGTTCTTAGACGCATTTCCTGTTGTTTAATCACAAAAAAAATACCGAATACCTCAATTAATTTGAAAATCCGATACAGTCCGATCACAGGCTCAATAGCCAAAACAGTTACCAGAACAAGAGCAGCTATAATAACCAGTATTTTTCTGTTGGCAAGAAGGTGACGGTATACTCGAGTAAAAGATTTTATGCTTCTTAGGAAGTGAGGAATACTCAGCAATAATAATAGAACAAACAGAGTATCCGTCAAATAGAAAGCAGGAGCAAGATAATCTATCCGAATACCGTCAATAAACGATTGGGGAAGGAAGAAAAAAGTTCCAAGCTGTGTCGGTAGCATCAGAAGGAACAGGTAGCTTATCCATTTTCGAATTAATACAAGAGAAGGGGACAGCATATCCTATTGTAGTACAGAATATTTCTATTAGGTCCGTTATTGAAGCTGTCTTCCTTCCTGGATAATCGTAGACAAATGAGGGACAAGATCAAAATAAAACTCCGGAAACCCGACAACATAAAGAGAAGCCTGTTGATATTGATTGACGGGACGATTCCGTTTTAGAGGATAAATGGGAGTATTTGAGATGAGATTTCCCGTAACTTTGAGCGGTGTCGCCGAGTTGGTTGATCCGTACGCCAGGTCAAAAGAATTGGCAATAAAAATCCCATGCAGCTCCTGTATCGCCGGATCAACTCTGATTTGACCGGTTGCAATAAATGCCCTCGATTGCCTGGATGGATTGAACTGATTCGGTCCGCCGCTTTGAAATCGCAAGTTGCCTTGCACAATCAGAACGAAGTTATCCTGCGATGAATTGAAGGTATTGTGCTCCAATATTACATCTCCCACAAAGATGTTGATTTTATCTGATTCTACTTCACCCATATTGGCTACTTGTTTGATTTCCTTTCGTGCTTTTGCATAGGAAAGAAATGATCCGAGATTGGCAAGATATCCTTTATTGGCAGCATAGTTTGTCTTAGCCCAGTTTTTGTTCGAAACTTTACTGGTATTCGGTCCGATATCGATCGAGCCGGTTGATGTTATGAGGCCGACAGCATCGGGTTCGGTCGGCGGGAAAATGCTTAAGAGCTCTTCATCCGTATCCCAGTTGTCATACTTGACGACATCGGGAGGGATAAAGTTGACGATTCCTGTCTGAGCAGTAAAAGATGTCTGCTTGAGGCGGTACCAGCCTATGTATTCCCAGTAATGCCACCAGAGATCTGTATATCCACCGCCGGGAGAATTTACCTGTACCGAATTCCCAAGTGTGATGCCGCTTGTATGGCAGTTCGTCGCATTGTAGCAGAGTGTATAACCGACTGAGTAGTTGACGGCAGGCTGGGCTGCAGAGACGGTATAAGTGGGTTGAGGATCAAGATCAAGGAAATAATAGGGGTTGGCAGTTGTGGTTGCGAGAGTAGTTGGCCCGTCAGCGAGGGTGATTGTTTGGCTACTGGTCGGCTCCGAGACAATATTTCCGGGCATTTTGACTTTATATCCTTGGATATCCGTTGTAAGCAGCACCATTTGCACATGAAGTTCATTTTCACTATTTGAGAAAGACATTTCTGATAGAGGTATTTCCGCTCTTGACCCGACTCCGCTTGTAATTACCTCTCCTTCATGTCGATATTCCCAAATGGAGGCGTTGATATCATAGGGAGGGTCCACTCGTAAACCCAGATACATCATCGCATTGGCAGGAAAACAACCGGACCGAAACGTTCGTGCCTGAGCTCGGGCGATACTTCCGCTTCCGCACTGCCACTGAACCCGGTTTCCGTGCGTGTCCATCCAGTTTTCCTGTGGAGTGTGAGGCTGGTCCGGTCTTGTGATATCAACGGGTGTTCTTGCGCTTACTTGAGCAGCAGGTAGACAGGGATTTGTCTCCTGTTTTGACCAGGTTACACCGTTCTCATCATAGAAGTAGACGTATACATATTTACGTGGAGATGTCGTGTTGCAGTTTCCTGCTGCCTGAGTTTGAGGAGGCGTGAGTAAAAAGAGTACTGATAAGAATAGTAATGGAACTAAACGAAAATACTGTTTAATCATACTATCTTTATAATAGCAATTAAAATGAGAAAAAACTATATCCAGTATACTGTAATGCATCATGGTTCGTAAACTGCGGGTTGTATTATTTTATTTATTTCTCTCCTTTTTACTCATATTTGATGGGTGGGGTGTCATGTTCGGTTGGAATATTGTACATCTTGTGATGTATCTTACTCCGATTATTTTTTTTAGTACCTATCTGATCAGAAAAGAAAAAATCTCAGTCCCTCCTGATATAGTTCTGCTATTTGGACTCTTCATGTTTACCAGTATCCTTTCTACTATTTTTGCCGTCAATATTCAGGATGCATTTGAACATCAGCTGTATTATTTGGCGGTAATTCTCATTTTTTTATTTGTGTACAACAATGCTTCTGCAATCAAAGCATATTTTATTCCGTTTCTTATGGGATCTTCCGCAATAAGTCTTTGTTATAGTGCTTTTCTCTACATCTCAGGAGATGCATTTTTTTTTCTCCGACCAAAGCATAGCGACCAGCTTTTGTATCGATTTGAAGGAGATATCAGTCACTATCCACATGGCGTTTTCCTGCTTCTCCTTATTGTGGTGTTTTATGTGTACTTGCTCTATCGGCCGCGATTATACAGTATTTTCGCTGTCAGCGTCTCATTGATATTGTTATGGCTGAGTTATCTCAGAGCAGCATATATAAGCTTTATTGGAGTCGTATTGATTCACGCGACACAGGTAAACAAAAAAATAACGGCAATGATAAGCGGTATGATAATTCTCGGGTCGATCATTTTTATACTCCTTCCTATCGCAACCGAAAGGTATGTGCCAGTCATTACGGAATTAAGAGGAATTATAGTTTTTGATGATCCATCTTTGAACGACAAAGATTTTTCAAACGGAAGAATGGAATTTATAAAACAGGCAATGCAAGCAATTCAGGAACGGCCGATCACCGGATACGGTCCGAATAATTTTTATTATGCAAGTTTATTTTTTACTAAAAATGTTGATTATGTCGTCGGGACAAGTCACAACATGTATCTTGATGCAGCTGCAGAGCAGGGGATTATTGCGGCGATTTTGATATTCATCATTACTACATTGATAGTAAGACGATCCTGGCAGTCTATAAGAAATAAGAATATTATTGATACGATGATTTTTTCATTGTGCATTGCATTGCTTATTTTATTTCAATTCAATTACTACCAAAAGCTCCCATATCTGTTTGTTCTTTTTTTTGTTGTTTCCGGACTGGTATATAAAGAAAAAGAAGCGGTATATGATACATATAAAGTCCCCCTTCTGGCCAGTATTGTCGGTGTATTGGGTGTCATTATCGCATCAGCTATGTATCTTGACCTGAAAGGAAACCAAGAGCTTGCTTTGAAAATATATCCTTTGTATGGTTCAGCATACCGAAGACACATTGCAGACCTATACCAAAAAGGATTTTTTGAAAAAATGGATGATTCCGTTGACACATATGTGTCTTTTTATAAGAGGGTGCCTCGGGATATGGAATTCATGGGGGATTTTTATATGTCTCACCATGATCAAAAACGAGCACTTGAGTATTATCTTATGGCTTTACAATCTGCTCCGCGCGAAACGGGATATATTACAAAGGTATATGAAACACTCAAGATGGTAGAGTCCGAAGATGCGGCTAAAGAGTTTATCGAGCAACATCTTGTACACTATCCTGTTCTGTACGGAGGTATGCAGTTTGAAGATCGTGAATGGTTTGTGGATTGGTGTATCGAGCGGAGATTGAACTGTCATGATTTCTAAGAACAGTCTGTTACTATCGTTGTTTTGTGATTATTTTTCTATCTATGAGCAGTTTGATTGTATCGTGCAGATCTTTTTTTACGGTTTCTGTAGTGGTATCATATGTTCTCAACAGGAGTCCGGAAATATCATCAGTATCCAGCCCTTTTTTGATTGATCTGAAAATAAATCCGGCTGTTTCATTGAGAGTATAGACTTTTGATTCATCAGGGTCAAAAATAACGGTATTCTTACCGACTGTCTCATCAATGAAACCCTTATTAATCTTGTACGAATTCATAGGAATTAATTATATGCTCAACTTTGCCAAAAGTAAAACGCCCCAAATGATTGACACATTCCATCTCCATGTCGCCAATTTTTGTATAGAAGTAAACTGTACAGAGATCGAAGAAGTTGAAGTCAAAAAAAATTTTATTTTGAATCTCTATCAGCATTACGCGCCATATATTTTTATTCATTGTAAAAGAAAACCCGATTTTCATTTGCGTTTTGTGGCTGAATGGAATATCTCATTGGAGCGCCGAAAAAAAGATGATCATTCAGAATATATGATGCATTTATTCAGTCTGAAGAAAAAAAATGAAATTGAGACGTTTTATCATATCAGTATCAGCCACATGCAACTCTTATTAAAAATAATTATTCAAAAATTACTTATGAAGACGAAAGGATTCTTTCTTCATTCGTCATCCGTATTCGATCCTACTCATGAGCGGCTGTATGTATTCACGGGACCCAATTGTGCAGGGAAATCCACGATGGTGAGTCGTATTAAAGATGTCTTCACACCCTACTCTGATGATGTCCTTATTGTCAAATATGAACGAAGAAAATGGGTGGGATATCAAATGCCTTTGGAGTCAGACGAAGAACTGTATCCCTATCGGACCACGGAAGCATATCCTATTCATTCATTAGCTCTCATCCACAAATCAAAAAAAATTGAAGTGAAACAATTGTCCAAAAACGATATTGATATCGGAGATCTTATGAGGCAGATTGTGGGAGGCGCAATTTATCCTCAAAATATCCAATCCTTTTTTTCTTTTATTGACAAAATACCGGAGCTTAACTCAATTTATTTCCCAAAGACTATAAAAGGGAGGCAAATACAAAAATATCTGCAGAAAAATGTATATTAAGAGCCTCCGCCTCCGGGATCCGGTTCCGGTTCAGGCGGCGGGTTGTTGCTGATGTAAGGAAGATAAACGGTGTAAGCATATACCTCCTGGAAAAGCAGGCCTTCAATATCATCCAGCCAATGATTACCTCTTAAAAAAAAGTTCACATGTGTTTTTTTTTCAGCTATCGTAGGTTTAATATATTTTTTTTTGCGTGATTTCATGAGTCCAGTTCGGTAATCGTAATTGATTTGAACGAAGCTTCCCCTTCGGACAAAAGGTCTAGCTCCATGATCAGCCTAATTGTACTGCCGTCTGAGATTTTGTCAATTGTGGTCCGCTCTGTACTATCGTTGATTTCCCGAAATATCGAAGCCCGGCTTATTTGATTTTCTGTGAAATAAAACACGGTATCTTTGTCTGTTTTCGAAGATATGAGATGTATGAAATAACGGTTGTTTTCTGATGTAATACCTTTTACCATTCCTTCGAATTCAACGGTAGCTGTCCCGGAAGTTAACGTATCATTTCCCTCAATAATTAGAGCGAATCGGGTATTGGCATCTTCAACAATGTCATCTTGTAAATCAGAAGGAAGAGTCTCAATAACAGAAGTAGGCGTCAGCGGTGGAGGAGATTTTGACGGGAGAATCTTAGCTGGTGTGGCTGTATCTGCTGGAAGACTATTTTTTCTAACAAAAAAGATGTATACAATTTCCGCTATAATGACAATCCCTAAGAGCCCCGCTAGAACAAATAATATAGTGCTTTTTCGCATGTTTAACTTATTCTAATATATACTGCAACGCAATTCTATATTAAAATGAGCAGACCGTATGAATATCTATTCTTATTATTTCCGGAAAGGTCCTGTTGAGTCTCACGTCCCGTTTGATCCGCCGACAAGGGAAATATTCAGTAAATGGCTGGATGATTTTTTGAAAATTAAATATGTTTCAAGATATGACGTATGGCTCAGTGGGGGGTTCCTGCAGAAAAAATGGTTTACTCGTGATGTTGACATATCTCTGACCGGTCCGGTAGATCCAATTATTCTTGAAAAGATTATGATAGAGGCATATGAATCGGCATTTGAAAAGTATCACCTGTTGATTGATCTCCAGCATATCTCAAACCCTCTTATTCATCCCTATAAGCCCATTACCTACACATGCTTAGTTTTAGAGGGAGAACCGGAAAATCGTCCCGCTCATCATAAAAATGTAAAAAAAATTGGAACTCATTTAATACAGATAGATAAATCATTCCCATCAGAAAAACAGCTCAAGCATATAGAAAAGTTTGGACGGTATGATATCCCGCCTCTTTTACTCTCAAAGCGCAGTTTGAATAGCGTATGAACATAAATTTAAGCAAAACTGATAGAATAAAAACCTTCGGTAACAGTATGGCGCCTTTGCTGCATGACGGCGATGTTGTTTTTTATAAGCCTTTGTCTTTTCAAAAAATTCGGGTTGATGACATCGTCGTTGTCAAAACGCAATCTGGTTATTACACCCATAGAGTTGTATATATAGGAGATAATTTCCTTATTACAAAAGGAGATAATACAAAAGAAAAGGATCAAAACGTAAGTCCGGAGCAGATAGTAGGCAAAGTCTATAAGGTAAAAAGAAACGGAGTAGTGTTTCCCTTGGCGTATCCGTATCTCGTCCAGTCAAGCATCTATTTCAAAGAAATATCTGAAATAATCCGTGAATTCAATACGCACAATATTCGTTATGTCATGCTGAAAGGATTATCTCTTCATCTGTTTTATGAAAAGAAAAAACCGCAACGGATTTATGCTGATTGCGATATATTGGTAGACAAGTCACAGTGGCAAAAAATCAAAGCGATTTTTAAGCAAAAAGGATATATCTGTTTTGGCGATTCTGATACAGAGAATCTCAGAACACAGTTTGCATTTCTCAAAAATGTACATGAATTCCCGATTCTTTTTGATGTTCATACCGAACCGGCCTGCGGGATCGTGCGTTTTGGAGACATTGATGCGCTGTATCCGGCCTCATGGTTGCAACTAATGTCTGAAGATATGCTCAAAAGCAGGCGATCTATACAGTTTGAAGGCTCCATTGTTGAGATTCTTCAACCGTCGCTTCTGATCCCGTATTTAGCACTGCATTTGTTCCAGCACAACTTCAGAGGTATATTCCGGCTCGCATTTATTGATCGAGTAATCCGACACGAAATGCAACAGGATTCATTGTGGCCGGATATTGAACATTTTATACAGGAATACCGATTGAGAAATTATGTGTATCCTGTGTTTCTCCTTCTGAAAAAATATTACGATACGCCGATCCCGGAATCATTTCTGAGACAAATCAATCCGCCGTTGGTCCCTCGAATTGCTGCACACAGATATATCGTACATATTGATGTTTTCCGGACTCCTGTTCGAGTCGCGTCGGGTATTGAGAGATTCATTTTCCATCTGTTGTTGTCGCCTGTTCCCTTATTTCAGCGAATTGGCGTTTTTTTTCATCCCCAGGTAGTATCTACGATATTCCAAATCCTTTCTGTTTCTTCAAAATTCATAATACGTACGGGAGTAAAGAAACTAAGGCTACTGAAAAAATAGATAATCGATCACTTGTCAAATCAGGCGCCTTGACTGTTGTATAATGTGTATCTATGGTGACCTTCCGCGGTATTTCATTTCGGACAGTTGTAAAAATAGCACAGTTTGTACGCAATAATTATTTTTTTATCACGCTCCTTGCCGTTGTTGGTTTTGTCGGTTTTGTATTCGTCTTCAGATCTCTTACTGCGGAAACGGAAACAGTATACGCAAAAGTAAAAGTATCACAGGGATTGTGGTGGGCAAACACGGCCAAACCCTCATACTGGCTGGCAAAATCTCTCCAAAAAGGGATGGTAGAAAAAAGCCTCTCCGGCAAACCGACCGTCGAAGTTCTCTCTGTCCGGTATTATCCCTGGTGGAATACCGAGCAGTTTGATGTGTATTTGACCGTAAAACTTGACGTGACAAAAAATGAGAGAACGGGAAGATACACTTTTAAACGATCCCCTTTGGCAATCGGTTCTCCGATGGACCTCGAATTTGCCGAGACGCAGGTGAGCGCGACTGTTATGGCTCTTTCCGATCGTCCATTTGATGAAATAAGAGAGGAGAGGATCATTACACTTGAAAAAAAACATGCAAATACATGGGAAGGCGAAGCTGTTGAGATAGGGGATACGTATTTTGATGGTCAGGATGTCGTGTTTGAAATTCTTGAGAAACGGGTCGTCGGCTCCCGTGAGGTATACAGTAGTGTAGGGAACAATTATCCTATTGACACAGAAAAAAAAGTTGATGTAACTATTACTGCTCGCGTCAATCTGCTCCGAGCAGATGATAAACTGATTTTTCGTGAAGAACAGCCGTTGCAGCTCGGCCGATATATAAACATTCACACCGCCCGCTTTGCCCTTCAGGATTATGTGATCGCTTCCATATCAGAAGATACAAAACAGTAAATATGTGTATACAGTGTGTATTACTATAGGATAGACTATTGATTATGCTGCTCCTCTTTCATATACTATAGGGTATATATTTAAAATTATCTCTTTCTATGTCTAAAACACCCGAAAAACCGTTAAATCAGAATGAAGGTTCAGGATGGAGTCAGCAAATGAATAGGCGTACTTTTTTGAAAACATTGGGAATGGGCGCAGCTGTAGTCGGCGCCGCGGCGTATGCCCCCGGACTTCGAGCCTCAACGCCACCCAGCCCGGAAGCGACATCACCACTGGCGCAGCCAGAAGCAGCAGAAGCAGGAACTATTGATTGGAGTCAACTCCCGCTTGTCCAGGGAGAGCCTGAGTCATCGGGGCTGGTGGAAGTAGCTGAGCCTCTTTCTTCAATCTTAGATCAGACTCGTCTAGTTGATTCTAGTACATTAAATTTACGCAACGCTGATGATTTGAATGATGTTCTTCAACAGCTTCCTCAGAATTCCCTCTTGCGCATTATACCCGAAGATCCGGATAGTGAGAAACCGGTCGTCAGCGGTTATGCACTTTCGCGAGTTGCACAACTGCAACTGGGTGAAGGTCCTGATACGTTAACCGAAGTAGATAAAAACGGAAGACTGGCACTTGATCTGACGAAAGAAGTAGTCCCAGACGGGAACGGCACTATTTCATTTACTGATCCGGTAAAAGGTGTTGTTACGATTCCCACTTCAGCCACCATCGTCAGTTATGAAGAACGGGATATGAATATGCCGGAAGCTTCACTTGTACGTAATGCAGCAGATTTTGCCAGCACGTTCAGCAAAGAGGTAGTCGGCGGACTGGCAGGTGCCGGTGAATCGGTTTCACTTCGGGCGTGGAATGCTCAAGAAATTAACCCTTTCCAGCGGGCAGTACTTTATGCAGCAATTGACGAAGCGGTAAAAAAACCGGAAGAACGAACCGGTGTCGTCGAAGTAGATAGCATTCTCAAAACCGGTATGGAAGTCCGGGACGGTAAATTAGTCGAGACCGGACCGGAAGCAAAATTCAGCCTTGCCGTGCATTCGGGTGACGGATATGTCGATGTGATATCCCGTACTGGAGACGGAAATCAGAATGATAAATTTATCATAACCCGTGTCCTGACCAATTCTGATATGGATTCATTGAATATCGGTACGGTACAGGGAGTGGGCTTTGCCACATGGGAAGGTTTGGCAGAAGCATACGGTACACAAGCGGAAACCTATGCCCAAAACGCAACTACGTTGCAGGAGACTCAAGAGAATCTTGAACAGCTGGCAAATTTGCCTCAGGCTGGAGTATTTCTTGCGGGTATGGGAGAAAACGGTATTATTGCGGCAAAAAATGATGCTTTGATTCCAGAAAAACGAATCAGAACCTACCTTATGAGTCAGGGTATTACGCCTGATAAAACCGTACGCTATGAGCGTCTTTCCGACAGTTCTGACGGCACACCCGACTATCGGGCACGATTATATGCTACCGACAGGACGGATTATCAAAATACCAAAGAAATAATTCATGCAGAAGCTAAGCTTATCGAACTAAACGGAAATGCCGAATGGGTTGTCGTGCCTGAAGAGGTTGACATGAAAGCATATGTTGATACATATGCAAGTGTTTATGCGCTTGATACAGGTGAAGTGCGTGAGAATCTCTCGTACGAACAGAAGATGGATGCGGACGGCAATTCGTATATGGTTATGCTTCATAATCGTGTTCCGCTTATGGTACACAGACTCGGTGCCGAAGGATCAGCATGGGAAGAAGCAACACCTGAAATCTGCGGGAAGTTGAACGAAAATCCTATTACCGTCTTTACATCAGTCGACGGCGCAGAACCGTATACATCTCCGGTTTACAAAAAGACCTATGAAAAATTCAGCGGTCTTGCACCATCAGGTAGCTTTCTAAAATCATCCCTTGACCGATATCGAAGTACAACTGAAGAATTTGTGGCTCATGTTGCCGAAAGCGGCGAAAGTCTGAGGGCTCATACATCATTCTTCCATCAGGTCATAAAACAGGAATTGGGAGAGACGGCAACACGCGAGCAAGTTGATCAGTTTGTGGATGATCACATCGAGTCACTGTTTGGAGTCCTCGATAAATTCAAAGATAAATTGCCCAAAATTGAGATTATATTTGCCAATGAACCTCGATGGAAAAGCGGACAAAATATGGGTTGGGAACAAAGTCCTTTGTATTCGGCATATGGTGAACAATGGCCGGTTGAGATTTTTGTCCGATTGTATCAGGCCGCCAAAGATCGAGGGTATGATATCGGGAATCAGGTAACATTTATGCATAATGATTATGGGGTGGAGGTAGATGATCCGGCAGGAGGTTATACAAAAGCGGATATGGTGCGCGAAGACATCGCGAGAACGAAAGCCGCAGTCGCCGCACGCCTTGGAATACCGGCTGATGAAGTGCCGATGGTCATGGGTTTTCAGGGTTGGGGTGCTTTCGGTGCAGCTTTGGCAGATCATCAATATATCGTGAACGGAACAAATCTGATAACGATGGATCACGATCAGGCTGTCAATCAAATTGCCGCAAATATTCAAAGTTATGCGGATGTGCTGGATCCCTCGGGGACAAAACGTCCGGTAAAAGTAACGGAAATCGGAACGTACGGAGCAAGTGAAGACGAACAGGCGGAATATGTAAAACGATGGGTTGAGGGTATAAAAGCCAGCGGTCGCGCCGATTCTATCGGGTTCTGGTCTCCGCTACGGGAAGAAGGAATGAAAGGTGGAGATAATCTTTCACTGTTTGAAGTCCCCAAGATCGTCATTAAGGAAGTAGACGGAAAACAGGCGGCAGACAGCTACCGGCCGAGAAAAATGTATTATGCCCTAAACAGCGCTTTGTACAGCTGATTGTTTTTGTAGCGTTTGGTAGCAAACTGTAAAATCGAAGTAACGGCAACAACCTGGAATAAAATCATGAAGTATATAAAATGTACATAGTATCGATCCCAATTAAGCAAGAGATAGAAAGATGCCATCAGATTGATAAAGAGAAAACAGGTGAAAATCAGCACTCTCGGATGTGTGACGTTTCGTCGTATCTTATTTAGAAAAATGACTGTCCCCCCCAAAAACAGTATCACTTTCATATAAAAAGAAACAGCGCTCATGCAAAATCGTTCATGAAGAAAGAATTGACCGTTGAAATGGCAGTGCTTTTCAGAGTCAAAAATAAAGTTTGAGTAGACAGAAGTTATTCTATCAGAATATGTAGGGAGCTTTTGTGAAGGATACTGAGATGCCTGCTCTTGAGCTTGCTGATATCGTATCCGGTACATAGTGAGGGTATTTTCGATGGGGTTCGGATAGAGATACGGATGAAGGGCGATAAATAAAATGATACAAGTACTATTAAAAAGAAAAATTCCAATCAACTTCTTTTGTATTGAAAATAGGTCTTTATTGTAGAAATTTTTCAATAGTATTATCAGATAAGTACCATTTACAAAGAAAAAAAGCATGATTCCGTTCAGCTTAGTTTGTGTAAGCAATGCAGTTGAAATACCCGTCAATAACGATAATAACAGTGTGTCTTTCTTGGAGGTTACGGTGAGGACAAGAAGGTAGGTTGTTGTGAGAAATAACAATACAAATAGACCTTCTGAATGAGCTCTCAATCCTGAGGTAATGAATAAGAAATTCATCCCAAACATAATACTGGTAAGCAGTGCTGTAATAAGCGAACTGATCCGTCTTGTAAGCAGAAAAGTGATTACAACGGTCAGTGTCAGAATTATTGTGTTTCCTGCCCGTGCCGTATTTATAATTTCAATTGTTGGTATTATATCGTTGCCGTACTGTAATATCAGCTCATCTGCATTTGAATCAAGTTGTCTTTGGGGAAGCGGACCCCACAAGTAAATTGCTTTATCGGGATCTAGTCCCCAATTTATAAAATTGCTTTTTTGTTTGTAATTATGATAATACATTGATGTTATTTCATAAAAATTATTGTCAATAAGGAATTTGATATAGTCATTGTCGTAGTATTCCTTCTGAGAGAGGAATTTTGGATACAGGAGAGCACCATACAAATACTCGGCAAGTTTCGGCTGGTTAACTGCATAATAGCTTTGCCAATGAAAATTATGAATATCTCCTTTTATCAGGAAGTCAAAATAATAGCTCCGTCCTATCCATGCGTATTCATCCCAATAACGGATTGATATGTCTTTGTAAATCAGCAAATAATAATTTAAAAAAATTAAAAACAGAAATAACGAAATGAGGATTGTTTGAAGTTTGGGTTTTCTATATTGAATTCTTTATGAGAGTTCATCAATTCATTCGGAAGTAATTGTATTCTGGAATCCGCAGGACGCAATGTACAGTATAGCTGGTTTTACCTATGCCACATTGAGTAAATTTTTTGTGTAATGATAAGGTATACAAAAAGTATCCCGTCGATAAGGTATCTCCTCCAAAGGCGTTTTGGCTCAGTTGCCAATCGAAACAACCATTCAAAACCCAAATCTCCCAGCAATTTCGGAGCTTGAGGTTTTGTCTTTGCAATAAAATCAAAGGCCGCACCCGCCGGTATAATAACGGCAGGGACTCCTGGACTTATCCTCTGAGAAAGCCAAACAGTAAATTCTTCCTGCCTGGGGCTGCCGATCCCTACAAAAATAATGTCCGGATTATATTTTTTTATCCTTTTGATGAGTTTGTCTTGTTCTTTCTCTGATAATGCTCGAAAGAGCGATGGTTCTGAAGCAATTTGTATTTCAGGAAATAACTGCTGAAGATTATGTTGTAATGAACGAAGGGTTGTCTCGGTACTGCCGTATAAGAATATTCGATAGTTGTTGTGCGCGGCCAACTCGCACACGTTCTGCATAAGCTCCGGACCGTATAATCTGTGTTTCAAGCGGATGTTATATAAAAAATACAAGGAACGTTTCACCCACTGGCTGTCAGGCAATAGAAAATCAAAACGTTCCAGAGTTTTTTGTAGTGAAGGTTGGTAATATGCTCTCACCAGTGTCTGAGATGCAATAGGAGAGATGAGGAGAACCTTTTTGGAGTCCACAGAGTGTTTGATTTTACCGATCACATATGCGGAGTCGCAGGCGGTAATCAAATTTTTTAGTATGCGATAAGCTCCTTTATACATGCTGAAGTAGTCTGTTAATAATTTGATCGTACTGGATAATCATACGGTCAATATGGAAAAATCGTACCCGATTTTTTGTCCTTTGTGCAAAACTCTTGCGTTTCTTCTCATCAACAAGTATATCAATTATCCGTTTTGCATAATATTTCTCCTCACGGGACAATGGATCCTTGATTGATGGTAAAGCCGGAAAAACAGGGCAAAGTATGCCGGATTCTCTGAGAATTTCTCGAGGACCGAATTGACAATCCGTACTAATGACAGGCAATCCGAAAGACATCGCTTCGACAATAACGTTCCCGAATCCTTCGTAAAGTGACGTGAATACAAAAAGGTCAGCAAGAGGAAGATAGGCAAATGGGTCAGCAGTTCCCAAGAAATGAATATGTGATTTCAGTCCAATTGAGGATGACATTTCTTGGAGTTTTTCTTTTTCTTCGCCATCACCGATGATGACCAGATGTGGTTGGGGTAACGTTTGGTGAATCAGTGAGAAAATTCTGATAAGGTGGTGGAAGCCTTTTTGATATGCAAGCCTGCCCACAGCCATAATTATTGGGGAGGAATTCAGGATCGATAGCTTGTTTTTTTGGATTGTACGGATTGTTCTTGGTTCAATACCGTTATAGACGGTAGATACGGAATCGTTGCCCAGTGAAAAATAGCGGGTAATATTGTTTTGTAATCCCCGGGATACACAAATAATATGATCTGATAGACGAAAGCAGACAGAAAATAGCAGGATATTGAGTTTTCTCAAAACCACATTACGACGAGCATTTTCCTGAATGATATTGTTTCCTACGATAAGTAAGGATTTTTTTTTAAAAAGTTTGGAGATCACAACACATAAATAAGAAGGGAGATATTCAGCTCCGCCGATCAATAGGTCATATGATTTCTTTTTTTGGAGCAAAAAGAGTTTTGCACATATAGTCATGAATGCGAAGGGTTTGGCAAAGAATGAAAGAGTCTTGCTCGTTTGGAGAAGCGGTATATAATCATCCTCGGTAAGATCGGGAAATTCGCAAATATTCTTTACGGTAATGATTTCTGTTGTGTAGGTATCTTTCGGTAATAAACGGTACAGATTGACGATATTTCGTTCGGCACCTCCGGTTTTGAGAGAGTAAACGATAAATGCAACCTTTTTTTTACTCATGATGATGTGATAACTTTTCAATTACTCCTCTGGTAAACCAGAAGAAACCGAGATAACCGAAGTATGCCCATGGATTAAATAAAGTGTATGCGAACATTAACCAAAAAACGACGATCCAGACTTTGAGAATTTCGGCTGTCTGTGCTGAAAAATAATGTTTTAAATCATGTATTGCAAAATAGCCGATGAGCAGTATGAAGCTAATGAGCCCTGTAAAGCCTGACGCAGCCAATATGCTGAAAAAGATGTTGTGAGGATCATCAATAATTACAAAGTGAGTATACCTATTTAATTGAGAAGATCGGGATAGATTTTGTGACGAACTGGAGAGATTATCAAAGTAATTGCCAAGTCCGACACCGGAGAACGGTGAGGATTTGCCCATCTCTGCCGCTTCTTTCCAATAATTAAAACGGGCAATAATCGGAGTTGTTTCATCCACTTCTGCATATACAATACGGTCGAAAACATTCACACCATACGTTTGGAGTGAGAGGAAGTTGCTGATGACGATAAATATTGCTACGAATGCGAGCAGTATGGGTAATATTTTCTTGTGAAAGCGCTGAAATGTGATAACCGAACCCAATAGTGACAGGATAAACAAAACAAATTTTGTACGCCAATTTGAAGCTAATGTAATAAACGTAACTCCCCCTAATACGATAAGAAGAAGAATTTTATTTTTCCATGAAGGGGTTCTAACAAGGAAAAAAATCATTAAAGGGGTTGTTATTTCATCCAATGTATCCCCGAAAAAACGCCCTCTCGAAAATTGATAATCAAAAAAATCTAAATACGAAGTATGAATTAATCTTTGTAGTCCGCTAAGAACAAGATTCGGAAAAAAGTATATCCCTATCTGAAAAGCTAGTTGCACAACCGTAGCTGCAATTATGCCTTTGGTAAGAAGCAGCACATTTTTTTCCGTCGTCGTGTAGTACGTAGTAAAAAAAAGAATAATGCTAAATACAATATCTTTATAAACATCTATAAAAGCGGAAATATTGACGGCATGTATGATGGAAAGACTTTGTGTGAGAAACCATATAAAAACCAGAGTTAACAGAATTTTCGGAGGTTGTTTTGCCGGTTTCCGATACAAATAATAGGCAAACAAAATACTTATAAGCAATCGCGAAAAAGTATGAGACATCAATATGGAGCTTGGAATCGGTGTGAAGTAAAAGGGAGGGAGTCGGATCAGGACTATGCTGATGATGAGAAATATCAGTCGCCAATTTTTGGAAATGAATGATCGATACATACTACTTTTTGGTTTCTACCAAATGGTTATATAAAGAGATCAGTTTTGAGTAATGCGACTCTTCAGAAAAGTGGTGTTTAAACTCTTGGTAAAATTTGTTTGGTGTCCCGAGCGGGATATCCGCTATTTCGATGATTTTCTCTCTCAAGTTATCGAAGTTTCCGAACTGATAATAATACGATTGTCTGGTCTCAATCGTGCGATGAAAAACTTCGGTATCGGGCGTGAGTACCGGGGTTCCCGTACTGAGTGATTCAAGATATACATACGGCAATACTTCAAACCATTTTGAAGAAATGATAACACAGCGTGCTTTTCGCATCTGATGGAGTATTTGTTTGTGCGACTGGTGATGATAAACAGAAATATTGGAATATTTGTTATAGGTAAATGCTTTGTTGAAAAGCGGGCCATCACCTATTGCATGCAGATTGCATTGAGGTAGTTTTGTAAAAACAGTTAACAGATCGATAATTCCTTTTTCTTCACTCATCCTCCCCACCCAGAGAAAAAAATTTTTCTTTGGACTAGCTGCATGATAATCTTTGACATAATGAGATATGACGGTACTCTTGGTGCCGATTGAAGGAATTTTTTCTATATAGTATTTTTTTGTAAACGGTGAAGGGAAAACAAATTGATCAATATGGCCAAAGTGATTTTTGAGATTCTCAATAAATCTATTTATGGTAAAAAAGGCTGATGCTGAACGGGAAGAGCCGTAGCACGCATGCTGAATAGCAGGGTATTGAAATGCACGCAAAACACAATCCTCGCATACGGCTCCGTCCCGAAACAATGTTCCTTTGGGACAGAAATATCTATAGTTGTGAATGGTTTGGACGATAGGGACATGATATACATTGCAAATATCATATGCTCCGCTTGTAATATGGGGATAAATATTGTTGAAATGCGCAATATCAGGTTTAAATGATTCAATGAGAGGAGTGAGTTCTTTGTGCGTATTGGTGTGGTTCAGGAGATTGACGGCGGTATTTATTTTGTCTGCTGTGGATTCGATTGTTGCACTATCTTTTGTATATAGCAATACATCATGTCCGTGTTCTACTAATAAATCGCGCTGTAAGCGGAGGTACGTCTCCTCACCGCCCGGATAGCGATAATAATTGTGCAATAATAGAATTTTCATGTAGTCTGATTGTACAACGCCGTTATGATATCATCCAGCGTGTACATTGGACGCCAATTCGGATAATCTTTCTTGAATTTAGATGTATCCGTTATCCACCATTTGTGGTCCCCTTGTCTGACAGTACCATCATACGAAGCAGTAGTCTTTGTATTGCATAATACTTCGATTTTTTGCAGAAGTTCACGGATGGAAGCACTATTGGCACGGCCGCCGCCCATATTGTAAACGGAACCGGGTTTCGGAGCTGAAAAGAATGCATCAAAAGCCAAAACCACATCTTCAGCATGAATAATGTCCCGGACCTGTTTCCCGTGATATCCTACAATTTTAAATATTTCTTTTTGTTTGATTTTATGAATCATGTACGCGAGAAATCCCTGAAGGAAAGCTCCACTTTGCCCCGGTCCTGCAACGACCCCGAGTCGGAATACACCGGTCTGAAGTCCGTAATAATGTGCATACTCCTGAACTAAAATATCCGCTGCCAGTTTTGATGCACCGAAAATACTGTGTGTTGACTGATCCAAAGAGAATTGTTCCGTAATGCCGTCATACAGGTGATGAGAACGGGGCAGATCATAGCGTAGGTCGGATTCATCAAACTCAAGAGTATTTACCAGATCTCCGTATACTTTATTTGTGGATGTAAAAAGAAAAACTGCACCCGGGTTATATTCTCTTACGGATTCCAATAAGTGTAACGTGCTTATTGCATTAATGGAATAATCAGTGACGGGATGAAGCTTTGACCAGTCGTGGGAAGTCTGTGCTGCGGTATGTACGATCAATGATATCCGATCGTTATATTTATGCAATACATTTGCAATTTCCGCATGATGCTGTATGTCTATGTTGAAATGTGTATACAAAGACGGAAAATTTTGTTGAAGGAATTTGAGTTTTTGGTTCGAAAGAGGTACGCTATGCAATGATTTTGTTCGGAAATCATTGTCAATTCCGATAACTCGATAATTTTTTTTGAGATAATAAAGAGCGGTTGTATACCCGATGAGTCCTAAGGAGCCGGTAATAAGTACTTGTTTCATAAAAAGTATTTTAGTTTAGTATTGTAGTATGCTGTTATTACAACTGCTGTATTTTTTTACGGATATTCCATTATATGAAAAAATTCTTCAATAAACAGGTATTTATAAGTCTGCTTATTGTGGTACAAGTTGCAGTTATTCTATTTTTGTTTACCTATATTAAAACAAAAAATAACGTGATTGGTGTGACGGCCGTTAATCCGTTGAGAGAGGATACTCTTATCCAGAATGAAGAGGCCGGACTGAAGTATTTTTATGAACCGTATCCCAATCAGGTGATTGTTGAAGAAAAAGCACCATGGCTTGATTCGGAAGTACAGTATACGATAAATCATGACGCCCTCAATGAAACCAAAGATTATACGATAACAAAAAAAGACGGAGTTTTCAGAATTGTTACCATCGGAGACTCATTTACATACGGCCAATATGTCAATACTTCAGAAAACTGGACAGAACTTCTTGAGAAAAAATTAAACTCCGAGTTTGTCTGTTTCGGATACGATAGTTTTGAAGTTATCAATCTGGGGATACCGGGTTTTGATATTCAATACAGCTCAGAAAGATATAAAATCCGCGGAAAGAAATATGATCCGGATGTTGTTTTGTGGCTACTGAAAGATGATGATATATATGAACTCGGGGAAGTCATGAGAGAGAAGCAGGATCAATATATTGAAGAAATGAAAGAATCAGGTGAATATGAACGTCTCAAAGAAGCAGGAGACCCGTATCCGTTTACAAAAAAGATAGTTGAAGACATGCAGGAATATATTGATCAGGTAGGACTGGAGACATTAATCGATATTCAGAATAAACATTTACTTACATTCCAGAATTCCTATCAGGGAAAGTTGGTCTATGTCACGTTTCCCAGCACAAACAAGCGATTCCGTGCATTTTTTCGTGATCAAAGCTTCGAATCGGATTCGATATATTATGCTGAGATCCGTAATATCTTTGATAAAGTAACTCCGCCGTGGACATTTGCACCTTTGGACGGTCATCCCAACAGACTCGGGCATCAGATTATCGAAGAAGATCTTTATGATTATTTGACAAACAGCGATATCATTCCTTGTGATCAATCTTTAGAGACAAGATAACTGCCGATAACAAGATGATCCATTTGTGTGGTTTGAAAATCATGAACCGCCTGTTGGGTATTTTCTACTATCGGTTCGATTTTTGTATTAAAACTGGTGTTCAACACACACGGGATTCCTGTTTTTTTATAAAATGCGTGGATGAGTTCATAATAGAGAGGGTTTGTTTGTTTCGTGACAGTCTGTATTCGACACGTGTTGTCGGCGTGTACAATTGCTGCAATTTTATTTCTTTGATCTCTTTTTACTTGAAAAACAAAATTCATAAAAGGAGACGCATGTTCCTTTTCGGGTACCTCAAAAAGTTCATGAACCCGATCCTGCAAAACTGAAGCCGCAAACGGTCTGAATTGTTCTCTCATTTTTACTTCATTTACCCGGTCTTTCATTTTTTTCTCCGTTGGGTGCGCAAGAATCGAACGGGATCCTAGAGCTCGCGGCCCGAACTCCATTTTGCCCTGATACCATCCGACGATATCTCCCTTGATGAGAAAATCTACCGTTTTTTTGATTAGAGATTGTTTGTCCAGTTTTTCGTATTTGAGTTTATGAGATTTGAGAACTTTTTCAATTTCTCTATCAGAATAGGACGACCCGAAGTAAAGATGATGTATGGACGCTCTCTTTTGTTGTTTTAAAATAGTGTGATATGTGTACAGGGCAGCACCAAGCGCCGCTCCATTGTCGCCCGGAACACCGATGGCGTAAATCTTCCGGAAAGGCGTCCGATCATATGCTTTCCCGTTTGCAAGTGAATTGAGTGCCACACCACCGCTCAGACAAAGATTTGGTGTTTGAGTCAATGAATAGAGATGATTTAGAATTGTAAAATATATTTCTTCCGTCACCTTTTGGATACTTGCTGCCAGATCTTTATGTCTTTTTGTGAACGGTTGATCTTTGTGCTTTGGAATACCGAAAAGTTTCTCAAATGAATGGCTCCACATGCGGAAAGATTCGCGATATGCAAAATATTCCATATTCAGGTGGAAACTTCCGTCCGATTTCATATCAATCAGTTTCCATATGTCGGATTCATATGTCGGCTTTCCGTATGCCGAAAGACCCATCATTTTCCATTCGTCATTGTTCACTTGAAAGCCTAAAAAGGCAGTAAAGGTTGAGTAGAGGAGACCGAGAGAGTGAGGGAAACGAATAGAGGCAAGCGGCTTGATTGAATTCCCCTCCCCCTGCCATAGTCCGGTCGTTTGGTATTCTCCGACGCCATCGATTGTAAGGATTGCGGCTTTGTCAAAGGAGGACGGAAAATAAACCGATGCTGTATGAGATACATGATGAGGAACAAAATATACAGACCCATTAAATTTTAATTTTTTTTGTATGGTGTTTTTTACTTTAATTTTATCTCCAAGCCATTCCGGTATGGCTTGAACAAAGGGTTTTATGGAAAAAGGATACGTTTCCACGAACGTTTCCAGTATTCGTTCGAATTTTAATAACGGTTTTTCATAGTAGGCGATATGTTCAATCTCATTTATATCCAAATTGTTGCTTTGAAGAATCCAGTCAATAGCCTTGAACGGAAAAGAGTTATCATGCTTAATGCGGGTAAAACGTTCTTCCTCAGCTGCTGAAATTATTTCCCCATCTTTCAGGAGTACTGCTGCGCTGTCATGATAATAAGCGGAAATGCCGAGAATGTACATATTAGTAAGGTGAAGAGAAATCGCTCGTTGAATCGGGTTTTTCCCAATATGAATTTTTATAACGCTTCGGTCTGTTCGTAAGTTTGAAAATCAAAAATCCAAGTCCGAACACCATAATGTAAACAGGAATGAGGAGTATTTTGACAATAGTAAGATTTAGTTTTTTTATAATCTGACGCATATTTAAATGAGAGGATATAAGAATATCGGTACCGGTGATGTTTGAGCGGCGATCACCAGCATAGCAATGATGATTAATGAAAGGAGGACAGGGATCATCCAAATTTTTTTGGATTTAAAGAGAAGGGTGAATAACTCCCGGATTGAAGCAATCATATGGTTACATTGTATGGCACCGCCCTTTTATCTTCAATAGAGTTTTTTGTTAGAGCCTATTTTTGTAAGCTGAGATAGATGAGCAATTTTATTGTCTGATAAGCGATCTCGATATCAACTCTCCAGGATCTGTTTTCAACATACCAGAGGTCAGATTCCATCCAATCATCAAACGATAGGTTGTGTGATCCTTGTACCACCCACGGTGATGTAATCCCTGGTAAAACCGTAAATCGTTTCTGGTAGTTCGGAGGAACGTTTTTGGCTTCATCTACCGGCAGAGGTCTCGGACCGACAAACAGCATATCTCCTTTGATGATATTGATAAGCTGGGGCAGCTCATCCAGTCCCGTATGAGATAAGAATTTTCCCACCTTTGTATAGCGGGGGTCATTCCGTATTTTAAATACCGGACCGTCCGCTTCATTCAAATTGCGATATTTATTTTTCTGTCGTTCTGCATCTATTTGCATTGTTCGGATTTTATAGATCGAGAAAATTTTTTTGTTTTTCCCCATCCGTTTTTGAATAAAAAGAAACGGTCCGGGCGATGTACATGTGAGGAGTACATACATAATCGCAATTATTGGAGCTACAGGTATGAGGAGAATAAAAGCAATCATCCGTTGAATCATAAATTGTAGTATACATCAGAGAAGGTGCGAGCTTGTTGTGCTAAACTATCTTCATGAAGAAGTATTCCGCGCTCTTTCATTCGTTTATCTCGCAGTATTTTGTTTATCGGTCTCATATTATTCTGTGGAGATTGCGACAGATTTTGAGTTTTCTTCTGATGCATTATTTCTGGTCGGCCGTTTATCTGCGGCGTCAAGAATTATTCGGATATACCCAATCGGAAATGATTACGTATATCCTTCTCATTTTTGTGTTTTCCAATAGTATCTTTTCGAGCAAAACATTCGAGATTGCAGAAGAAATTATCCGCGGTGATATTATGAATAAACTACTGAAACCGATCTCCTATTTTTCTTATTTGGTCACGAGAGAACTTGCAGACAAGACAGTCACCCTAGCATTCACTTTCGTGGAAATACTCATTTTGTCTTTACTTCTCAAGCCCGAATTTTCCCCGCCGGTGAATACTACGGCTGTTGTGCTCAGTCTTCTTCAGCTTGTGATAGGGTTGGGTATCTCATTTTTTATCTCAGTTTCCTTGTCATTTCTTGCTTTTTGGTCTTCCAATATATGGGCACCACGGTTTATGTATCTGATCGTGGCTTCTGTCCTCGCCGGCAATTATTTTCCCCTCGATATGTTGCCTCGTCTGCTATACATAGGTATTATTCTGACGCCTTTTCCTTATCTTATGTATCTTCCTGCGAGAATGTATATCACGGGCATTCCGGAAGAATATTGGTATCATTTGATAATCAGTATGTTTTGGCTGGTTGCTACCTATCTGATTGCTCAAAAAATGTGGCGTAAAGGGATGAAGGAGTATAGTTTTTTTGGTAAATAATATGAGACATATTCGTCTGTTTTGGCTATTAACAACATTTAGCCTCAAAAAGACTCTGATGAATCCGATGAGTATAGTGATTCTGCTTGTTGGAAAATTCCTTCGTTTCGGTATGTTTTTTCTTTTCGTGTGGTACTTAATGACCTATACAAAAGTGCTGTCCGGTTTTACTCCGAATCAGGTACTTCTTTTTTACCTTACTTTTATGATCGTTGATACCTTTGCACAGTTTATGTTCCGGGAAGTAAGCCGTTTTAAACGACTGTTGGTTTCCGGAGAATTTGACTCAATTCTGTTGAAACCTCATCATCCTTTTTTACGGATTCTAGTAGGCGGAATGGATATTGTTGATCTTGTTCTTTTATGCTTGTATGTCGGTCTGGCGGTTTATTTTATTAGTCAACTTACTTCGGTCTCATTCGTGCATATTCTGTTGTATATGGCGCTTCTTATGAACGCTTTTGTGATTGTGGCAAGCATTCATATCGCAATTCTTTCGTTGGGAATTCTTATGACAGAAGTTGAAAATAGTATCATGATATATCGGGATGTAACCCGTCTGGGTATGTTCCCGATAGATATGTATCAAAAGTTGCTTCAATTTATACTGACTTTTGTATTACCTGTTGGTATTATGATTACCGTTCCGGTCAAAGGTCTGCTCAATGTGCTTGATCCATCGTGGTATTGGATAAGTCTTTTCTGTGCGCTGGCTCTATTATTAAGTTCAAATTTATTTTGGCGTTTTTCTTTGAAATATTACCAAAGTTGGGGAGGTTGAAATATGATAGAAGTAACAGATCTGATAAAAACTTACCGTTCGCCGATCAAATTCCGGAATCCGATCAAACGGATTATTTTACGTAGCTATGTGCATCATGAAGCATTGAAAGGCCTTTCTTTTCGGATTGATACAAATGAAATTGTCGGTCTGGTGGGCCCCAACGGAGCGGGGAAGACTTCGCTCATGAAGATCCTTTCGGGTATTTTGTACCCCACATCCGGAATGGTACGGGTCCTCAATAAAATCCCGTTCAGCAAAGAACCTCAATTTTTGAAACAAATAGCTTTTATCATGGGTCATAAAAATCAGCTCATGTGGGAATTGCCTGTCAGTGATACTCTGAGGTTGAATAAAGAGATTTATGAGATTCCAGATCGCAAATATAATAAAGTGTGCGGAGAACTGATTGATTTGCTTGATGCATCTGATTTTATTGACCGGCCGGTAAAAACGCTGTCCCTCGGTCAGAGAATGCGTGCTGAGCTGATAGCAGCTTTGATTCATTCACCCAAGGTTCTTTTTTTGGATGAACCTATGATCGGTTTGGATATCTTTGCGCAATCGCAAATCATATCCTTTTTGAAGGAATACAATAAGCATTTTCAAGCCACTATCCTTCTTTCATCCCATCATATGCCGGATATTCAGAAACTTGCAAAACGTATTATTGTTATTCAGAACGGCAGTATTTTGTATGATGGCAGCCTTCAGCACATGATTACGTCCGATTCTCAGCTCAAAACGCTGACAGTTGTTTTGAGTAAGAAAATCAATGTAAAAAATCTCCAACTTCCCCCGAACGCATCAGTAAACTATCGTTATCCCTTGCTTACTATCAAAGTAGAAAAAAAACTCATAGAAAAGGTCCTTCACTCATTGTTGAAACAGATCGAATATGTTGATATGACTATAGAGAATGAAACTCTAGATGATATACTGGCAAGGAAATTGAATGCAAAGTAAAGAAGTGTTCATAGCGGGAAAAAATCGTAGTATAATAAGGATATGCCGTTTGCATTAGATCAATTTTCACTTCTTATTATCCTCGGAATAGTTGCCATAATTATTGAAATTATTATCGGTGCGGCAGACGGATTCGAGCTTCTTGTTTTAGGAATTATTTTTATTCTCGGCGGCCTGATCGGTATGGCTTCTGGATCATTACCGATTGCAATTGCGGCAATGGTGATCCTGACTCTCGGCTATATTTTCTTCGCGCGCCGCATGATCAAGAAATCTTTGCATATTACGACCCAGAAGACGAATGTAGAATCAATCATCGGGAAAACTGCCAATACAGTCGAACCGATTACTCCCGATGAACCCGGACAGATTAAAATCGAAGGTGAGATCTGGCGTGCAGAATCAGATCATGAAATTGCAAAAGGTCAAAAAGTTATGATCAAATCAGTAAGCGGTGTGACCGTCAAAGTGACAGAAATGTAACGCTTTTTCTGTCATCACGAACTTGATTCAGGATCCAGTTTTTGTTGATTTTAAATAATTATCAATTAGTACTAATCTATGCCCTTTCTCATATTTCTCTTTATATTTGCAGTAATTACTCTCTTTGCCTCTGTCAAAATAGTCCAACAGCAGGAGAGGGGAATAATTCTTCGCCTCGGGAAATACAAGTCGCTGGCTGAGCCGGGACTGAATCTCGTTATTCCCTATATTGAAAATATGATCAAAGTGGATATGCGCGAACGGGTGATCAATGTAGAACCCCAAAAAGTCATAACAGAAGACAACGTGTCTGTTGTTGTCGATGCCGTTATTTATTACAAAATTGTGGACCCGGTAAAAGCCGAGTTTGAGGTCGAAGACTTCGGAACTGCAGCGACTACGCTTGCTCAAACGAATTTACGAAATATTGTGGGAGATAAAACTCTGGATGAGTCTCTCACAGCACGTGATCACATCAATACTACGCTTCGGGTTGTCCTTGATGAAGCAACCAACGCATGGGGTGTAAAAGTAACACGTGTAGAAGTACAGAAAATCGATCCTCCGCCGGAGATCACGGAAGCAATGAGCTTGCAGATGAAAGCGGAGCGTGAAAAAAGAGCTGCAATTTTGCAGGCCGAAGGTATGCGCCAAAGCGAGATTTTGCAGGCCGAAGGACAGAAATCTGCCGATATCCTTGAGGCGGAAGGTGCGGCACAGGCCAAACTTCTGCGGGCGAAAGCTGAAGCTGAGGCAATCAAGGTTGTTGCGGATGCGGCAAATACGCATTTTGATGAGAAAGCTCAGGTATGGCAGCGGCTCCAGGTGTCCGGTGAGGTTTTGAAAAACAACACAAAATATGTCCTTCCGACAGGCAGTGAGATCGTAAACGTTCTCAATCTTGAGGGGCAAGACGGAAATTTTACACCGATCAAACATCCGAAATCGAAATAAAGCTCTACAGAATACCCTCAATCCGTGGTACAATCGAGGGATATGAAAGTTACCAATCGGATATTTCACAGAGAGTATGAAGCAATCGACACCTATGAAGCGGGTATTGCTCTTGTGGGTGCAGAGGTAAAATCAATCAAACAGGGAAATATCAAGCTCGAGAACGCATTTGGTAAGATTATAGATAGCGAATTATATCTGGTTAATGCTGAAATACCGATTTATCGGTTTGCACAACCGCATGATTATGATGCGGTTCGAAGGCGGAAACTCCTTCTTCACAAGAAAGAAATCATCAAACTTCAGACCAAGCTGCAAGCGGGCGGCAGGTTGACTATTATACCTATAGCATGTTATACTAAAGGACGTCATATCAAGCTTTCTATTGCTCTTGCCCGAGCAAAGGGTGAGATAGCAAAAAAGATCGTAGAACGGCGAGAAGAAATAAAACGATCGCAGGAACGGGAAATGAAAGAATACCTTAAAAAATAGTTAAGAGTTAATAGATAAGAGTTACACAACTTTTCTCTTTTAACTTATAGCTATTAACTCGATGATAATGGGGATGACAAGGCCTCGACGTGAAGATCATGCACTTTTATAAATGGCAGGGGCGCACCTATGCGTCAAATGGAAAAATATAACTGCAAACGTCACAGACGCAACTGCAGAACTTCGAGAAATTGCTAAAGCAAAACTTGCTGAGCTTCGAGCTTCCTTCACCGGAACTCCAGCTTTTGCAATGGCTGCATAAGCTAAACTCGTTGTTTTCTCTCTGAGTGACCTCCGATAGCTCTTAGAGGTACAACCTTCGGGGTACAGTCGCAAAAAGTTACCAATCTTGATGCGGCTCGAAAAGAAATAAAATTGGCAGCCTGACGGTGGTTTGTATATCTCCCGCACCAGGCTTGAGGAAAAGATATGCTATCCCTTGCTAAACGTTTTTAAAATTGCCTTTGCGGACCCGGGTTCGACTCCCGGCATCTCCACACTCTAAAAACCCTCGACACGAGGGTTTTTTTATGCAAAAGGTAATCGTTAATGAATATATTAACGTATAAGGCTTATAATATAATATTCCCATACATTTAAAAAACAGTATGTCACCGCGAAAAGAAAAAGTAACTCTTACACCAGAAAATGCTCATATAGAGTTTCTGGGTATGATGGGCTTGTCTACATTGACACCGTCTCCACCATATGATCAGGAGCAAAGGCTGCTTATTCCAGATGTTATGAGACGACTTACAGATATATCTCAAAATGAATTAGAACGACTTATAAAATGGAATATGCTGGAAGAACAGGCTGCATCTCAGCTGCCAGAATTTGATGATTTACTTTTCACACCGGCTTTTTTTCAAAAAAAGAGACGGCAGTTGATTAATCATGCTCGATTTTACGTTGGAGGTAAACTGCGTTATGCAGAGGCTCTGCCGGAGGGAAGTATCGCCAATAGACTCGGGATGCATTTTCGAGGTGATGTGGGTTTTCTACCGGAACACACACTTCACCAGATCCTTACGGTAGTACCTGATATCGGTAGACGGGACACGATGATGTATCAGGAAGATCCTTCGGAAGTGGCTATCACTGATCAGTTACAACAATTAGAGGGGACATTACCCTATGTGCTTTTTCTGGACGCAGCGCTGGAACATGATGTTCACGGCGTTGATCGTTGGCATCTGGCGCATATGGCAGATGTAGTTCATTATGGAAATTCTCTTGGAATGAGTAGTATCGATGAGGTACAACAATGGATAGTTGAAAACCCTGAGGTTATTCGAAGTGATGTCCTGGGGAATTTTAATACAAATGAGTGGCAGGTAAAGTCTCTGTTGGGTTTTGCTTCAAATTTTGTCATGAAAGTGTTAGGGAACAGTTGACATCAAAATTTTTTTTGAAATTTCATCCGAAAATTACGGATTAAGCAAGTCTCGAATTTTTTCTTTCATTCTTTTTAACGTTTTGTATTGTATTTCTTACATATATCTGGTAGCTTGAAATTATATGAGAAGTTTTCTCGTTGTGACAGTTTTTCTTCTTTTTCTTTCATTTTTTTCCATCGTTCATGCACAAGAGATGCAAAGCGGGAACCATGTTTTGCTTCCACAGGATGCGGTAGTCGATCAGGATTATTTTGCGGCGGGAGAGTCAGTGACGATAGCCGGTACGGTAAATGGTGATGTATATATTGCAGGAGGAAATATTGATGTAACGGGTACGATAAACGGTGATATCTTTGCAGCAGGCGGCACGGTAAATATCCGCGGTACCGTCTCTGATGATGTGAGAGTCGCTGGTGGACAGGTGCTTATCAGCGGAGCTGTAGGCAAAAGTGTGACTGCGATGGGCGGATCGATTACTATTGATGATTCCGCAAGTATCGACGGGAGCCTTGTTTCGGGCGCAGGGAATTTGGTCGTGTACGGTCCGATCGCACGCGGCGCAACAATAGGCGCGGGAACAGTACAGCTGGGAAGCAGTATTACGGGAAATGTACTTGCAGGAGTAGAACAACTTGTTCTTACACCTGATGCGGTAATCGGCGGTGATTTGACTTACTATAGCGATACCGAGGCACAGGTGCAGCAGGGAGCGGTTGTCGAAGGAGAAGTCACCATGAAAGCACTTCCGGTCGATCAGGAAAAAATGAATGAGAGAACGGAAGAAGCGGAGCGCGCAATGAATACGGCTGGTATCGTCACCCGGATTTTGTATCTTCTCTCTCTTTATGTCATGGGAACCATCTTTCTCTTGCTGATCCCTGAAGCAACGAAAAAAATTTCCGGTTATATCGCGGCTTCTCCTTGGAACAGTTTGGGCATGGGTTTCCTGATTCTTTTTTTGACTCCGGTCCTCCTGTTGGTCCTCATGATGACGGTGATCGGAATTCCTCTTGCGTTGATTTTACTTGCCGGATACCTGATATATATGTATCTTTCTGTCCTATTTGCGTCGTATCTCGTGGGTGAAAAAGCGATCGGGTATATCTCCAAGAAAGAATACTCGCCGTTTCTTATCTTGCTGGTTGGTCTTTTTATTTACGGACTCCTGATCTCAATACCGCTTATCGGTTGGCTTGTCTCTTTTGTTGCGATGTTGGCCGGTATGGGAGCGCTTATTCTGGTTAAAAGACAGTATCTGAGTGACTTCCGCAAAAAGAAATTAATATAATCTGTCACATCCTCAAGTATATGAATTACTCGGTATTCTAGAACACATTAATGTTTGATCGATTTGCTGCTCTCTGATAGAATAGCTCCGTATGCCCGAACATATAACGCAGCACTGGGGTGATCTGGAAAAATCTCTCAACAAACTGAAACAGGACAAAGAACATTGGAGGTCTTCCTTCGGACGCTATGTGGACCGGGTAACAGCCGCCGAGAACGGAAGCTACTGGGGGAGAAGATGGGATCAATATGATGAAATCCTACACCACAACGGAGCCCTTCCATCGGTTAGGTATGCTCTTGAGCAGTTCGGAATACAACCGCGCATTGTCGATGCCGGATGTGCTGCAGGTATTGCACTCTCTGAGCTACGAATGTATATGCCAAATGCTGAACTGTACGGCCTTGATATCCGGAATGCTGCTGAATGGGATGTTGTCCCTCCTCATGCAACAAATCCCGTCTCTGGCGAAGATTTTTTTAATCAACATGATATTACATTCATTCAGGAAAGTTATCATCATGTTGCTGACATCATACCGCGGTATGATGTCCTGTTTTGTGTGGGTGCGATGCCCGATATTCATTCTCCTGCGGTATTACAGTCATATATCCTAAAACAATTTTATCGCGGGTTAGGTGAAGAAGGAATTGGACAAGTGCTGATACAAATCTCTGAAGACAATCTTCCCCGGATCATGGAGGATTTGGAGAAGTCAGGGGTGAGCTCTGCATTTACAGTTGCCGATCGAGAAGTAATAAGAAAGCATTATTTTGATGCAGATGTCGGTATCTGGGGAACGATGACGCTCGGGCCTAAATATCCATGATGTATAGATAAATGATCGAAATCCATGCTATAGTAACTATATGCAGCCAAAAACTGTTGCGTTACGTACATCTATCCTCTTCCGACTGGATTTTATTTTGACAATCGGAATCTTCCTCATACCCTTGGTTGTCCCCGGCCCCCAATGGCTCACAGGTACCTTTGTCAATTTTTTACTCTTTCTGTTTGTGTTGCGTTTTCCGAATAAGAATATATTGCCTGTAGCAGTACTTCCCAGTCTTGGTGCAATAGGAAATGGATTGCTTTTCGGTGCATACACTCCATTTTTATTGTATTTTTTACCCTTTATCTGGTTGGGAAATATTGTGTTGATGAAGACGTTTGGGCTATTTCATAAACGCGTTCCGTTGCCTGCCGCGGTAATACTTAGTGCTTTTGCAAAAGTGGTAATTTTGTATAGCATGGCCACCATCTACTTTAATTTCGATGTCGTGCCTGAGATGTTTGTGACCGTGATGGGTAGTACTCAACTCGTGACGGCGCTTGGGGGCGGAACAATATGTATTATTACCCGCAATTTATTTAAAACACCATGACTCCTGATGCACAAAAGCTTTTGGACCTCATCAGTCAGAAATCGAAACTTGCCGCAATGGTTGCTCCTTCGTTTCCGATTATGTACACAAGCTCAGAATTGATTTCAACTTTGAAACTGATAGGTTTTTCATATGTAGTCGAGGTCGCAGTAGGTGCGAAAAGAACAAATGAAGCAGTTCTGAAAGCTTTGCAGAGTGATCCGGCTGCCCGTTTTATTACCAGCCCTTGTCCCAGTTTTGTGAGATTCGTACGGACAAAGTATCCCCAATTTGAAAAATATCTGGCGTTGAGTGTGGATTCGCCGATGATCGCGACAGCAAGAATAGTAAATGAAACATATCCGGGCTATAAACCTGTTTTCATCGGTCCTTGCAATGTCAAGAAACTTGAATCGTCCCAAGATTATCCTGAGCTCTCTATTTTGGTCTTGACATACAAAGAGCTTGAGGAAGTATTCGAAGCATTGCATGTCCACAAGTCAGACGACACAACTTCAGTTTTTGATATCTCCGAAAATTCAACTCGTATTTATCCGTATGACGGTGGACTCACTGACACCAGCGGTGTCCGGGATATTCTTCGTGATGAGGAGATTCGAATCGTTTCTGGTTGGAAGGAATGTGAATCAGCTCTGCAGGAATTTGAATCCAATCAGGAGATCAGACTGGTTGATATTCTCTTCTGTGAAGGGGGCTGTATCAATGGACCGGGAGTGGTCAGTACGCTCACATTGGAGGAACGAAAGAAAAAAATCCAGGAATATTCAACACTAGGCAAGTTGCAGAGCTATTTATAAATATGTTTGTATAAGCCGTTCAGCAAGATTAAGCTTCGTCTGCACCTCTTTCAGGTACGGATAACTGCCTGGAGTTATATCTCTTTTGATTCCATATCTTGCGGATTGAATACCTGTTGTCATCGTCTGTTTTACAAAAGCAGTAGTCTTCCGGTCCCACCGCCATTTATCAAGGTGCATTTCCCCGAAATGGAGGATATTGTTCCGCACCACATTATCAATAAAAGGCACAAAGCCTTTGTACGGGCCGAATGGCATATTCTGCAAACCGAGGACTGCAACCGGCATAGCCGGAAACGGTTGGAGTGGAGTTCGTCGTCTTTTGGTGTTGACAGTTGCGTGATTGCCGATCGTGGTATCAAAGCCGATAAGAGCTTGTTTTTTTGAGTCAATCACTATGAGATCGGCTCCTTTCTGGTCATATGGAGTGAATCCTGACTGAAATGTCAGTAAATCTTCTTCCGAAAGTTCGAGCCCGTTCCCGTCAGAATATGGAGGTTTGTTGCTTGCCGACGAATCAATCGCTGTTGTAGCGGGTACAACCCGCAAATCGTACGACTGGAGTACAGGACCGAGTTCTCTTTGGAGCATATCTTCAAATACAATCTCTGACAGAATGGTTCTTCCCCAACTGTGCTGATCTGCTCGCGGAGGGCTCAGCAGGAATTCGTCCAATGCAGCGCTTCTTTTATCGATTTCATTCGAATCAGATCCGTACAATAGTGTATATCGATGGTTGTTGATTTGTATTGAGTCTCGTGAGCGGGTGTCGAACCATTCAATAAAATTTGATCGGTTGCGACGAAGATGATCTGCAGAAGATGCATAATCGCTCAAGCCTCGATATTCCCGTAAACCCATAGGATATTATACTTATAGTTATTGGAAATTTCGAATCTCTTTACACATATGATACATCCATTTAAATATACCCTATAGTACCTGACTTTAGAACTATAATAGTGTAAGATTTATACATTGAATATGTATATCAGCACAAGCTGCCGGTACGCTATATTCAACACAAAAAGAATTTCTACTCTTGAATATCCCTTCTTATTCGGCTCTATCCTGCAAAAAAGCTTTTGTAGGGAGTAGTGACGGATAGAGGAAAAACGAGCGTAGACTTGCTCTTTAACAACTTGTGGAAAAGAAAGAAACGGAATACTCATTTTTAGCTCATATCGAGTAAGAAATGAGATTTGTCAGTTTTTATGACAATATTCATCACTCTGACGTCTGAAAGACGTTGATTGCGGTATTTTGAGGCTAAGCTTTATTGTCATTCCGGACTTCGATCCGGAATCTAGGTCAATTTCCTGGATCCTGAATCAAGTTCAGGATGACAGGTTTTATGCTCAGAATTCCGCAATCATCGACCTTCGGCACTCACTGTGCCGAGACGAAAGGAAGATGAAAAGTCTAAAGAAAGGATCAACCAAATAGTGGAATAAAGGTCGTAAGACCTTGCTAACCGTTCGTCTTGGAATGTGTGTAAACCTGTAATCATCAACTCAACAACATCAAGTATATGAGAGGAAAGTCATGAATACCAAGCATCAGGCGAAAGTGGCGGCGATGCAGATGCCGCCCAGCGAGCATCCAGGGCGGCAGGAAGCGATTGTGGTGGTGGGCCGTAGCGCCGATAACCGGCGCTTCACAATGGTGATCCAGCCGTTCACATGGGATAAAGCCAACCATCCGATCTGGTTGCCAATTCCCTTGGCGCAGTATGACGAGGAGCATACGGGCACGTCACGTGCATATGGCATCCTCGACTGTCTCTTTGATGCCGTGGCAGTTAATGCCTAAAGCAGGCAAGCAGGGGCGGGAGCGTACGCTCCCGCCTTCTTTTTTGCGGCGCCCGAGTCACGCGCGCACGTTATCGTTCAACCCATTGTACCAGACTGAGACCTGCGTTGTGTGCTCTTCAGGTTACGTCGTGCAAGAGGGGAGGGTGATTATAGCGCCGTCGGGGAAATCCGTTCGCTTGATGGCGCTCTCGGATTCCCGGAGCCGACGGCGCTATATCCGGGGAGTAGCAACAGCCTACCTGCCAAGTTGCTATAATGAAAGTTCCCTATATTGCACCTTGACAGAGTAGAGACAGACGACACGAACGATCCGACAACGTAGAATTACAGTTTTTTGAGGAGGGCCTGCCGCACATACAAGGTTGATTGGAAAGATAAATGAGGGTTATAGTAATTGTTTTTCTTGCTCATTTTGTACATTTTGGCTTCTTACTATGTCAAATGTGTATCTGATATGCATTTGAGTGGTTGACATAACAATATCCTATAGTTATAATTTTTTTATGCATAATGAACAACTTCGACGTATAAAATTAGGAGTTTCAGCGTTTACAGTGGGTCTAGGTACGATTATTTCTCCTGCAGGTGCTGTTGCTGCACCTACTACTGAGACATTATCTCAGACATCTGAGATTCCTTCATCACCAGAAACAGTAGGCGATACAGAATCCCTTTCTGTTCCCGTTTTTTACAATGAGACAGAGATACGGGTAGACTTTCCCTCCCTCTATAAGATAGATTCTGAAACAAATTTGCGTGAAGATACTTCAACAAATTCAGAAATCGTACAGAAACTACTCCCTGGATATGTCATTCGTGAATCAGAAACTCCAATAGTCAACGCCGCTGGAGAGAACTGGTACCCTGCTACTGTCGAATTTGATGGTACTTCCGTAGTCACCGAAACTGTTACAGGCAATTTACGCGAAGATGTCAGAGGGACTCGACTTGATTCAAGTGAGATACCCCAACCTTTACAACAGAACTATATTGATCAAGCTAAACGAGAGAATAATCCTCCAATATCTCTTTCTGGAGAATTTAGTATTACTGCGACATTAGATGAAATCCAAAACGAAGGCGGTGATGATACTGCAAATTCATTTATAGCTGATCTTTTTCATGAACCTTCTATTGTAGAAGATGCAAATGGACAGAATCTCACGTTTGTTGAACGTGCTGCTTCAGGTACTGATCTCAAGGCTACGCTCGATTATGCAACGGGATTGCACATATATACAGACTATTTGCTGCAACATACAGATGATGAGGAAGAGACTACGAGTTTTTCAATGCCACACATATGGTCAGAGGTAAACATAGATGAAAAAGATATGATTCAAGCTTGGCAAGCAGTACCATATCGTATGCCTGCTATCATGCCTGATGGTAAAATAGTCGATTATTTCTATTATAGAAATGCCACTCTAGGTGAAAACAATGATCAGAATAACGCTCTTTTGTCATATCAGGAGCTTATGTCTCTCATTGGTAAAGATGCAGCTCAACTGGCTGCTCGCAGTGCATTTGTCATACCAGGATTGCGTATCTCAAATGAAGAAGTCGTGGCCGAAAAACCTGACGAAGTTATGCAGACATTGCTCGCAGACGTAGATTCTATCTATATTCCAAAATATGGCCTTGTATCAATCCCAGGAAATCAAGAAATTGTAGCTTATCTGAACGAAGGACAGGAGGTAGGATCAATCAATTATAAAGACAAACAAATTGTTGTTACTGATGCTGAAGGGAATGAAGCAGTCAAACTACATCCTATCGTGGGTACATCGGGTGAGGTGGAATGGAGAAAAGTAGAAGAGCCTCCCGTGTATGATAATGAATATTTAGCAAATCTTCTAAGAACGAAAAAAATGGAGGAATTTGATGATGGTCCTATGCAGTTTGAGCGTTATCTTGAAACTGCTGATACCCATCTGATTTTTCCTATAGGCGGTGAAAATGGCTTTGATCAGGATGATGCTGAAATGATGAAACAGCTATACGACCAAGTATATGAGCTCTCTCCTTCTTTTAAAGAGTTTATGGATACGACACCGCGAGTCAGATCATATATCAATTTCATATATCCTAGTGGAAGAGATGTCCTCTCTTCTCCAAATTATCTGAGGGGATATTTGTTAGAACAAGGTCAAGAGATGAGTGATCAGGAAGCAAAAAAGACATACGGATATCTTTATTTCATATTATCCGAATACTCTCTTATTGAAGAATGGGCTTCCCGTTTTGCAGGTAGTGTGGACAATCTTGAAGAATTTGAGAAAGGATTAGTCCTCATGAATTGGATACATGAATTTTGGCGAACTCATAGTGCGAATCAGAGTAGTATTGTAGGTCTAGATGATGAGGATCCACAACAACTCGAATTAATGAAAACAATTAGAGATGAATTGAAAATGAGCGGTCTACATCATCAGGACTTTTTTGCCGGAATAGACGAAAATATTCAGCATCTCCGAAGTACTATTGACTGAACGTATTGAATCAAGAAAGAAACTTCACTATAATGAAATGATATGCGTTCTCGGAAGTATTTGTTTGCAGTGCTCTTATTCTTTGTGCTTGTTGATGTTTCTACTGTTATCTACTACCTCCTACATAAAAATAAAGCAATCACTCACAATGACTATGATACCTTCTACTCTGAAGGAAAAGTCAACGATACCATCAAGACAAACATCACATTTGATCAGAACGTATATAAAACAATCCTCATTGATAAAGAAGACGATACGGGCAGATCCGTCCTGTATGAAAGAAACGATCCATACTGGCTGACGGGTTACGGCACAAGACAATTAGATGATCACACGCTTAAAATGACTATAGGGGAGGTCTACAAACTAGAACCCATAACCGATTCACATGACATGTATATTACTCTTATACATCCCCTTCAACATAAGATAATCCTCAAAGCGCGGCTCGATATGACTTCACAATTCTCCGCTACTGATATACGGGTGGAAGATGTAGAAGAACTGAAGAACGGCGAACCGATCATAGATCAGCTAGGTACTGCCTATAGGTTTAGAAAACAGATTAAGGAATTAATTCGGCCTGGAGATGTTGTCACTATTCAGCATCGTCCTGAAAAAGGAGACGATCTATCAAAAATAGTCAAGGATGAACATGGTATCGAGTATATATCCAGAATAATACTACGAAGATATGGCGGCATTAAAAATCTATGAACATCTATGAGGTGTAAAAGGACCATTCCATGTGTTCTTCTTACGGTTTTCATCATACTGACGATTGTGTATGTTAGTAAATCAGTGAGAGCTGATGAAAATTGCTGTGCCAATGATGGTGGTTGTTCTTCATGGGAAAGTTGTAGCGGTAGCCTCGGTTGTGTACCATACAATTTGAACGCTTGTATAGGAAGCAGACCTGAAGAACGACCGACACCTGAACCTCCACCACCTGTTCCTGACCCTCCAACCCGAGTGCCTACCCGACCGAGAGAACCTACTCAGCCACGAGAGCCTACACAACCGAGAGAACCTACCAGAGGAAATACTCCCGGACCTACAGAAGATCCTGGTTGTGGAAATCCGGATTGTACGACTACCTCTCTTGGATACGGTGTAGGTGGCTGTCCTGCTACCCAAGTCCGTCTCCGCCGAACATGCTCATGGCCACGATGTGGCTCATCTACAGATGAATACTGCTCAGGTGATATGAGATATAGTCCAGTGTGGGTGCGTGTTATGTCTATTGAGAACGGTCAACACATCTCCTGGAAAGGATCTCAAAGTAAAGATCCTGTAAAAGGCAGCAACTGGAGCCGTAATCCACCAGATGCGAATGGGAATTTTTCCCTATTTAAGGTATTTAACACCGGTTCTGAAAAAAATTTCAGTACGACAATTAATCGTATAGACGCTTCAAATAAGATGGATGTCTGGCTGGATGATGATTACGGAAATACAGAATATTGGTCCAATCACTTTTGTGCACGGGGTTTGGCCGACAGAGATGTAGCCTCAGAGCGTATTGCTGGGGCTGTACGTACGTGTGGAGATGAAACGATTACCACCTACTGTAGTTTGGCTCCCGGTTCCTGTGAATCCGGTAATCCATTTTGTGCGGCTGATTATGATGGTTGTATAGATGACCTTCTAGGGAATAATCATTGTCCATCAGGTTCAAGTGGTTGTTATCCACTGGGTTATCACGACAATTTACGAAAACTACTGCAAGAAAGTTATAGTTATGACGGGAGATGGAGCGCAACATTTTGGACAATAACAAAAATAGGCAGTTATAACCAATTTACGCCCGAGATATGGCTCAGGCCGCCAGAAGGTTATAATTGTATAAGCGGAACTGCTCGATATGCTCATTCCGATGGCTCGACAGATCGAGCCTCGGATTTTGATTGGGGTGGCGTTCGTAATGCCACGGGTGATTGTGAAATGGAAATGAGATTCAGCGGGGGTGGGACACTCGCTACGTTTTATATCGAACGGGATCCTGTTGTTCCTAACTGCTCCGACTTGACAATAAGTGATAACGAAATCGAACTGGGACAATCTGTAACACTTTCGGCTGACTTTGAATCGCTCCAAGGCAATCTTTCAGCACACATTACGAGAGGAGATCCAAATGGTCCTATGTCATGGGCTCAAGATCTTGGATACGAAAATCCGTCCACACTCGGCAATGTTAATGACTATTCAATGGCGATAAACTGGACACCTACAGTCGCCGGCACCTATCAAATCGGATGCATGGCCAACAACGGTACGTCCAATACCAGCTGTGGACCACCTGATCTTACTGGTCCTGGACCTGCTAAAGCGTGCCCCGGACCGAACACGCGGGTCTCTCTGACTGTCAATGCACCACGCCCATGGTACAAGCTAAACAATGCCTCACTTCACAAAAAGAGCAATTTAGATATCTATGTTCCAGATAGTAGCACTCGTTTCGATTCCACTGACACGGCAGATGGCTTCTTCATCACGGGGAATGCAGGTGTCACGAGCGCTCATGGAACAATCTCTATTGATACTCCTTCTGGGCATATGTCTGCTTCAAATCTCAGGACATCTACTGCATATACTGCTACTGGCCGTATTAATCCATCTACATTCCTCACCTATGCTCAGGCGAATAAAAAGGTTAGGACAATAACCTCATTGAGCCAAATTGTCTCAGGCTCTGATGAAATTTTTGTGCTTACTACTGCATCAGGCGGATGGCTAGAGACTCACTCAGGCAATAGGCTGCCCGCTGGCACTTATGTACTTATCATCAATGGAAACTTGAGATTTAGAAATGATGCATATACTGTGGGGAATCCGGGAAGTAATATCGGTCTCCTTGTTACTGGACAGGTTCAAGTACATTCCAGTTACTCTGAGATCAATGCAATTCTTGTAGGCGACTCGTTTAATCTGTCTTATGACACTAACCTGAGTACAACACCACTCAAAATCAGAGGGAACATCATCTCTTCAAATGCAGTAGATATTGAGACACGTCAACGGACGGATATGTCAAAGCCAAGCTTTTATGTACAGTTTGATCCATCCACTTATATCAATCTGCTACCTCTTCTCTCGACGACACACCTGGAAGGCAGAGTCATCCAGTAAACCACTTACACGTAACCACTTTTCCTCAGTTTTCCCCCATGGCCTTTCAGTTTCGAGTGCAATTTATGAGCCCACTGCTAAAGAGTATTGATATTTTCGGATGTGGGCTGCAACGTATGCAGAAACGGCATCATTCCGTCTGGGGCACTACTTATTTCCGAAGGCTGGTTTACGGATACCCGATTATATGGTGCCCTTAATGCGCTCCTAGCAGGAATCCAGCATAGGGGATGATAGGCAGGGGGCAAGAATCTTTAAACTCCTACCCTTTTTTGCAGCGCGTTATTTTCTTTTCCGTTGGGGGAGTTTGGGTGCGGGGTAAGCACGCAAACTCCCTAAGGCGTCGGATACAGCAGGGTAGGAATTGTCCCATCAAGCCATTTACTGGACTTGGTATACTTATTACTTCCCAAATTGCACGTTGACAGTTCAAAGATAGCCACTGAGCACAACTGAATACGGAGTTTCTGTTATTTGAGGCCTGCTGCCGCACAAACCATGTGTGTAGCAGGCCCTTTTTTGTGTTTGCCACCCGTCGCGGTGGCGAGGAGGACGCACGCATGACACCGGGTACTGCACAACGAGGCGATCTTTTGTTCCTCTTGCACGACGGCGAAGTTCAGTTTTCAGGCTACGGCCTGGTTGTCGAGAGCGGACGTCCCCACCACTTGGTGGGGCTGTTGATGATTGATCGGCCCAAGCTTGCGTCAGCCGCATGGCTGTAGCAGGTCGAAGCCATGTTTGGCCCAGTAGAGCTTCACCCCATGACCAAGAGCGGTGAGCGAGGGCTCGTATGTCACATGTGGATTGAGGAAGCGAGTCTGGTTCACGTACGGCCGCTGCCCGGCGGGTTCGCACAGATCCTGCAGCAAGTGCTGTCGGTCCTGCTCATACACCCGCCGGCCCCTCAGCTGGATGTGGCATGGGATGCGACGACACGGCTGTGGGTTAGTTCATTCCACCAAGCGCCTCAGACAGACGCGCCAGTGGTGAACAAGAACCCGCGGCTCCCGCGCTTTGCCTTGGGTCAGGTGGTGGCAACGCCTGGTGCACTCGTTGCACTGGAGGAGGCAGGCCAACTGCCTCAGGAGTTTTTGCATCGCCATGTTGTCGGCGACTGGGGCGAGCTTGACGAGCACGACCGCCAGGCCAACGAACGGGCTGTGCACGGCGGTGACCGGATCCTCAGTTCCTACCGCACGAAGAAGGGCGCCAAGTTGTGGTTGATCACGGAATACGATAGGTCGGTAACGACCCTGCTTTTACCCAGTGAGTACTGAGAATAGGGGAATAACCATATGAAGACCACTGCGAAGATGCAGGAGACGGTGACTGCCCTGGCTGTAAGGAAACATTAAAATAACGGCCTAAAATTTGCATCTTTTGAGCTGAAACATGCAAATTTTTATACGAAATTACGTTGTTTCCTTACACTCTGATGTTGCCGAAGCAACTGTTGTCCCTGCGGATGACGAAATGCCGATCTTGCAGATCGAGCTCTATATGCCTTTGGTAAGCAGTTCGCTGCCGAAGGCACTTGGAACAGGTCCTGATCCGCTACAGTAACAACTGACATTTCGTTTCCCCGTTCCGCACGGTTCGGGCGGCTAGCGACCGTACAATCGCTCCACAAGTTGTCAAGCAAGCCAAAAGGCCGGGTAACCCCCGGCTTTTTTTCATGGGATAATCAATACTATTTATCCTATAGTCCTTGATTTTATGACTATTTTCAAGTATTATATAGGTGAATATTTCTGATATTTGTTATCAGAATAAGATATTCAACAATTTTCTACATAAGATGCATTCTTCATCCTGATCATCCCGTACAAATATGCTTTGTACTGTGTCGTGACAGGAGGAGGAGTCGTATCCTGTAGACTTGCTTGCCCTTCCATAGCCAAAGGCTAAGGGGGGGGCGTACATTTACAACTTGTGGTACTATCGATTGCGGAATTTTGAGGGTACATGACGATTGTCATCTGAATTCGTTTCAGGATCTATTTCTGGATTCCGGATCGAGTCCGGAATGACAGAGATATATGATCTTCAGAGTTCCGCAATCGGCGGGTTTCAAGCGTATCTATAGTCAATCTTAAGGAGATTGTCATGAAGACGAAGCTTGTAGTATTGATTGTTGTAGTTGTAGTCCTGGGACTCTTCAGCAGCTATGGTGTGGTGTATGCTCAGGATGATGAGTCCGATTGCCCTGCCATGATGGGGGGCAGCATCCGAGGCTATGTCTATGGCCGCGCGTACATGGGCGGCGTACCTGTCCCGGAAGGGCAGGAGGTCATCGCCGTTGATGACAGCGGTTACATCATCGGCTGCGGGGAGACACTCCAATACGGTGTCATCCCCATGATGACGATCTACCAATCTGGTCGTCAGGATCCTGGGGTAGAGTTTTTTATCGGCGGTAAGTTCTACTTCAGTGACCCTCCTATCGGTGAGTGGTGGGGCAGCATGAACGAGCTCCGGCTGGTGCTCAGCGATGAGCGGCCATCGGGATCCTTCGAAGCGGCTGTTTCACTGCCTGCAGTCACCGTCACGGCGACCGAAGAGGTCGAAGTCTCTCTGATGGTCTCAGCGACACAGACGTCACACCTTTTCGCCGGGCAGATCAACTTCGATCCTGAGACACTTGAGTTTATCGGTGTCGAAGGCGGAGCAATTCTTCCACGAGGTGCTAACTGGGCGTACAATCCTGAGATGATCAGTGAGGGACGTCTTGTTGTCTATGGAGGAGGGACTGAACAGTTCCTGCTCCAAGGCGAGCTTCTGAAGCTCCGTTTCCGGGCGCGAGCGCCGGGCCAATCGGGGCTCTTGATCGAACGTTTCGTCTTTGATGAAATTGGCCTGACTGAGACCGCTGACGGAACCGTTGTTGTGAACGCGCAAGGGGTAGAACAGGAGATCACCTACCTTTATATCCCTCAAATCTCCACAACTCAAGAACCTTTCCTTGCTCAACGCTAGAGCAGGGCGGCCGGCGGCCGTTATCCCGCTACCACACGTTGTCAAGCAAGAAGATCGGGCCACGTTCGGAGTGTAAACTCTGTTACGTGGCCCTTTTTCATGGTTGTTTTCAAAAAATATTCCCTACATATCCAATAATAGTTCATTATGAGTATTCGATACATATATGTAAAGACTGTTAGAACGCTGAACTATTTGCATATTTCATATGTATAGAACATATACAGCTATATCCTATAGTACTTGATTTCCAAGCTATTGTGGTGTATGATTACTGTGAGTAGATAGCTGGCAATTGCTGTCAGAATATTCTATTCAAATAAATTATTTCTACATACTCTTATATCTTCCCAAACGTTTCTATCCTACAAAAAAGCTTTTGCAGGGAGTAGTAACGGGAAAGGAGATTAAAGGCGTGTAGACTTGCTCTTTAACAACTTGTGGTAAAACCGATTGCGGAATTTTGAGGGTACATGACAATTGTCATCCTAAACTCGTTGCAGGATCTATTCTGGATTCCGTATCGAGTCCGGGAGATATATGATCTTCAGAGTTCCGCAATCGGCGAGGTAATGAAGAAAAGGAATATAAGATGAACTTCTTTGACAGTAACTTGATGACTCTGGTTTCTAATCTGAAGGAGGTTATGATGAAGACGAAGTGTGCAGTACTGATGTTGGTCGTATTCGTTGCCCTTTTCGGAGGGTATGCGGTAGTCCTGGCTGATGGAGAAACGAAGCTCAAAGACGATCATGTCACCATGAAAGAAGACGAGACTTTGGTTCTCGATTTTCTTGCGAATGACACGATTGTGGGTATGATGAGCGTCAGTGTTGACACTCCACCCGGTTTGGTGATTTCACAACCTTCACCCGGTATGTTTCAGGTTGAGAAGCCGTCAGCTGGCCGTTACGAGATTCCCTATCAGGTGATGACGTACGATGGGGAATTTACGGCCAATATCTACCTGGTCGTAGTCCCGACCGGCGTAGACATTGCTTTATTGGTCTCGGACAATGAAGTAAAGGTCGGAGACACGGTCACTTTGACTGTGATCATCACGAATGTTTCGGAAGTCTCCCAAACGGTTCAGGCAACAGTTGTAGTGTCAGATGTGACACCAACACCCACGCCTGTCCCCACAGAGACACCGACTCCTGATCCTACGGAAAGTCCCGATCCAACAGAGACACCAGATCCTGGTACAACACCAGATCCTACTGAGACTCCGGAACCTGGAGTTACGCCGAACCCGACACCGGGTACGCAGTTGGTTGACGACTATATCACCATGACTGAAGGAGACTCCAAGGAGTTCGACTTCATTCAGAATGACACGCTCAACGGTATGTTGAGCGTCAGCGTTGAACCCCCTCCCGGACTCGTCGTTTCACAACCATCACCGGGGATCTTCCGGGTAGAACATCCGGCAGCAGGACAGTATCAGATCATCTATCGGATTGTGGCGTACGACGGAGAATTTACTGCCACGATCTACCTTACGGTCCAGCCCGCAGTGGTTGCAAGCTCGAATACGACACCGTCATCTTTCGATCTTGCTCCTGGCGAAAGTACGAGTTGGAACTACCAGGTTGTCATTGAAAAAGACACCTGTATCGAGTTTACCATCTCCTGGGGTGATAAGGAACGCACCGAATCCGTGATCGTCACACTGATCCGAGAGGAGATTTTCCTGCCTCTGCTGCGAAGCGGAGGATAGACGCCACAAGTTGTAGCAAGAGACTGGGCCACGTTCGGAGTGTAAACTCTGTTACGTGGCCCTTTTTCATGGGTAATTATCTGAAGATCACATGTTCTACCGGAGCAAAAGAATCCGTAAAAAGAGGGACATTTTGTTTTGGCTCAAGTTCCATTTTATTTTCAAGAAGACCTTCCTCTTTCGCCAGACAGGTATTCGACATCTGCGGGGCGCCTTTATACCCGATCAGAATAAATCCCTGCATTTCATGCAATTCTCTGTCTTTGCGGACCTGATAAACTTCAACGTTGTTAAATACTGTTTTCATTGTTTGAAGTTCAGCATCAAGCAGAGTATATGTGCTTTCATCCACCATAGAGGGAACATTCATGATGACCATCCCGTCATCGGCGAGAGAGTCATACATTTTTGAAAGTGCTTCTTGCGTAATAATCTGAAACGGCGGAACATAAGTATTGAAGGCATCAACCAAGATTGTGTCATATGTTTTATGGTTTGTATTGAGAAATACGCGGCCATCTTCATTAATTATAGACATTCTGTCACGTTTTTGCGGCAGGTCAAAATATGTTTCTGCAATCCGTGTGAGTTCAGGATCAATCTCCACCACGTCAATGGTGCTATCGGGGAACTCCTCCAGGACATATTTGGGGTAGGAGAATGCTCCGCCGCCGATCATGAGAATGCGGTTATTGGCTCCATAACAAGCAGGAATGGTAAAAAATTTGGTATACATAGCAAACAGATTGGTATTATCGCCGACGGTATAACCTGACTGAATTGATTTAATCTCGGTTAGGAGGAACCTCAAAGTCTCATTATTTTCATTTACATGTTCCAGGACGTAATAATCGCTATATTGTGTGTGTTCGACAGCAAGTACTTGCTGAGAAGTAAAACGATAATGTGATGGCGAAATAAAAATACCACTGACGATGATTACCGTAGCAGCCATCAGTTTGAGAAAAAGAAATTTGCGGTAAGAAAGCAGAATGGCGTTTATAAGAAGCGCCAGGCTGACAAACAAGATCAGAAGATAACTGCTGACAATTGAAAGTAAGTAATAACCGGTTATAAAAGTTCCGACAATGCTGCCGACTGTTGCCAGTGCATAGAGATTCCCGACTGTTTTTCCTGAGTTTTCAAGTGAATTTAACTGTAGCTTTGCCGCATAGGGTGAGACAATACCGAAAAGAATACTCGGAATACTAAAGAGGATGAAAGAAGCAATCAAAGTTCCGATTGCCGTATCTTCAATAAGTTTGAATAAAAAAATGAGAATATTACCAGCAAATAAATACAGGAAAAGACACACCAGTGAATTCACGAACAAGAGTGTAGACAATCCGGATGTTGTAGCTTCTCGATCGGCCATCTTTCCCCCGATCCAATATCCGATACTCAAATTGCCGAGAATAACACTAATCATTGCGGACCAGGTGTAAGTTGAAGATCCGAAATACGGGGCAATGAGGCGGGTCCCTGACAATTCAAGAATCATCACGAGCATCCCCGAAACAAAGACAGTTGCCAACAATAGCCGATTGTGCATAGTCCCATTGTAACCTATTTTCAATTTCAAATTTTTACTGTTATCATGCTACAATATCTTCATGAATAATATCTTTAAAATTATAAAAATTGCCAGACCGTATCATAAATATATCTATGTAATCTCCGGCATCATAGTTATCACTACTGCGCTCGAATTATTGTCTCCGTATATATTGAAACTTATTATTGATCAGATTGAAATGCAGCTCAATACCGGAGACGGAAGTATCGAGAGATTGTATCTCCTGATCGGAGTCATGTTTGTAACCAGTGTCTTTGCCGTACTTCTTGAGGCCGTGAACCAGCGTATTGGGGATTATACGGCTGCACGTGTGGGGAGATTCCTGACAGAAAAATTTTACCGCAAAATTTTCACTTTACCACAGCATTATTTTGATACACAAATTTCAGGGAAAATTGTCAATCAGCTCAATCGGGGAATTCTCGCTCTTCAGGATTTTTTGGGCGCTGCGACCAATTTTATTGTACCGGCATTGCTTCGTAGTATTTTTATTATTGTCGTACTTGCATTTTATAGCATCCCGATAGCATTGATGGCGCTTTTGGTTTTCCCTTTCTATATCATAGTAAGTCATTATTCGACCAAAAAATGGGCTACGTATCAGGTTGAAAAAAATCAGATAGATGATGTATCACGAGGGCGTATTCAGGAAGTCATAAGCAATATTCGGTTGGTGAAAAGCTACAATACACAGGATTCCGAATGGAGATTTATATCAGAAAAACTCGGAGGAAGTGTCAAGATCTATGATAAACAGTCCTGGATTTATCACATCTACAATTTTTTACGAAATTTTGGTCTCGAAATCGGGCTTATCGTGATCGCGGTCATAATTTTCAGGAATACGTATCTTGGCATTATGTCTTTGGGAGAGCTTGTCTTGATTTTGCAGTACCTCAATCAGATCCGTAGGCCTTTGTTTGCTATGAGTTTTATACTTGAGCGTATCAAGCAAGCAGAAACAGGTTCGAAAGAATACTTTGAAGTTCTTGAGCTTGAGTCGACTGAATCATTACCCAAAAAGATTACTAAACCGAAGTTTGCACATCCATCTATCCGGTTTGATCATGTGTCTTTTGAGTATCCGGACAGCGGGAAAGTATTGAAAGACGTATCGTTTGAGCTCTCGAAGAAAGAGACAATAGCGCTTGTGGGCCATAGCGGTGCAGGAAAAACGACTCTTATCAATTTGATTTTGAAATTTTATGATCCGACAGAAGGGCAGATATATCTGGATAATGAAAGCTATGCAAAGCTTTCCCATCAGCAGGTCCGGTCTCACATTTCACTCGTATTTCAGGAAAATGAATTATTTTCATCAACAATATTTGAAAATGTCGCATACGGCAAACCTGACGCATCAGAACAGGATGTCATTTCAGCTCTGAAAAAAGCGAACGCCTATGATTTTGTAATGAAATTTGCCAAAGGTATTCACGCTGAGATAGGTGAGCGGGGAGTACGTCTTTCAGGCGGACAAAAACAGCGTATACAAATTGCCCGTGCTATTCTGGCGGATGCACCGATTCTCATATTGGATGAAGCAACCAGCTCACTTGATGCAAAAAGCGAAAAGCTGGTCCAGGATGCTCTTGAGAAATTGATGAAAAACAGACTCGTCATTATTATTGCTCATCGTTTCTCAACCATTCAGGATGCTGACCGGATTTTGGTCCTGGATGAAGGGAAGATCGTAGATTCGGGAGCTCCAGGCACACTTGCCAAGAGAAAAGGAATTTACTCAGAGCTGTTGCGTTATCAGATTGAGGGAAATCAGAAACTGCTTGAGAAATACGAACTGTCCTGATTATTTTTTCTCTTTTTTGATATCGAGTTTGTCCAATCCCAGCCCTTTGAATACGAAATATACAACTGCTGAGATAATCACAAAATTGATAAGAACGCCGATAAACTGACCGTATTTTATCTCCGAATTCCCAACCCTTATCATAGCTGACGCCAAACTCTCGGTCCCACCACCGACAATCCCAATCAGCGGATTGATAATATCCTCCACAAGGGATGTAACAACTTTGGTAACAGCTCCTCCCAAAATGAATCCGATAGCAAGTCCTATGACTCCCTGTTCCCGTACAAACTCAATAAATTTACTCATATAAAGTGATAATTTGTAATTAAGATTATTATAGCGCTTTTTAACGTAGTTTTTATTATGTTAAAATAAGTTGCATGAAATTGAAATTATATGGTGTCGCAGGACTTACTGTCATCATACTTGCATGGTCATCAATGTCCGTGAAGCAAAACGGAGAAGTAATGGGAATCGTGGTGATCCCCTCGCATACTCCAACACCCACCTCTACTCCGTCACCCACGCTTACACCCACACCGACATTTACTCCCACCCCCACGCTTACCCCGACAAACACACCGACGCCGACGAATACGCCGACACCCATGCCGACGAGTGCATTTGAGCAGTACTTTGATCAATACAGTGCACAATACGGCGTTGATAAAGAAGTTTTGAAAAAGATTGCGTATTGTGAGTCAGGAGCTCATCCAGGAGCAAACAACGGGGAATATGGAGGGATGTTTCAGTATTCGGTCACGACCTGGGAAGAGACACGTCGTCTGATGGGTGCAGATCCCAATCCTGATCTCCGATTCGGCGCCAAAGAGTCAATAGAAACGACAGCATTCAAATTATCTCGCGGAGGAGATAGGGCCTGGGCCAATTGCAGATAATTGATAAGGCAGCGATTATGTTTATGAAATTAATTTATGAAAGCAATGAAACAGATTTTTTCGCATAACGGGAAGATAAAGCCCTTGTCAGAAGCCATTATTCCTGCAGACCGGATCGAATCGATGTACGGATTCGGTGTTTATGAAACTCTTAAAGTAAGGAATCATATTGTATATTTCGTGAAAGAACATATCGAACGGCTTTTCCACTCAGCAGACTGTATTGATTTAATACACGAGTATACGCGATCTGATATTGAATCTGCACTTACAGAACTTCTGGCAGAAGTGGACGCGGATTCACTGAATATCAAAATATTGCTTATCGGCGGACCCGATGCAACAGATGCTCAATTCTTTATATTTCCTCTCGCTCCGCTGTATCCAAAAAAATCCTGGTATCGGGATGGAGTAACAGTCTGCAGCTATGTATACGAGCGTTGGATGCCCCAGTCAAAATCTCTCAATATGCTTCCGAGTTATTATTACTATACCCAGGCGAAACGGGAAGGTCATTATGATGCGTTATTCGTTGATACTAATTTGTGTGTCCGCGAAGGAACGAGGACGAATTTCTATGTCATGAAAGGCAGCCATATTTGTTCTCCGCCAAAAGAAGAGGTTCTGGAGGGGGTAACCATGAAGACAATAGAACGTGCCATACGCACAAGTGATTTCTCTATCACGTACAAGAAAATTCCCTATACGTCGTTGAGCACATATGACTCTACCTTTTTGAGTAGTACAAGTTCAAAAATACTTCCCATCAGGACTATAGACGGAAAAGAATTTCGGATCTCATCCGAACTCCAGAAGCTTATTGAGTTGTACAATCAGGCACTTGAGCGTTCAGGTGGAGATCTGCGACGAATTTAAATCAGGTCTTTTTTAATCATTTCACGGACCCATGGAGCAAGGATCGCATAAAGTGGACTTTTTTTGTTTGTAATTTCTTCCGTTTTCTGGAGCGAGTATCCGTAGGCATACTCCAGATTTATCCGAGGTACAGTGGCTGTTTTACAGGTGTAAATATGGCAAACTTCATGTTCGATATAGGTACTGTGCGGGTCACGGGCTTTGTAGTAAATAGATCCCTCGTGAGTCGGTGATGCAGTCAAATCACCCTTCTGCAATCCGAGTTCCCGATCAAGAGTGCGATATATAGTGTCTGTATCTGCCTCAAGTTGATTTTCTGTATAAAGCTGATGGGACGAAACAGTAAGATCGAAGACATTGTCAAATACCGGGTGCTTGCGATGCTGGAGGATCGCAAAGTCGTTGTAAAAAACAGCAACGGTAATTGCTCGGTGTAGGATGCCATTTTTGTGAGCTTCCCATCGTTCTACCTTGTCAAGAATCGTATCATTTCGGTCAACATGAGCAATGTATTGGGTTTCGTCATAGTAGCTCATGTGGGTATTGTATCAGTTTCAATTTTCATTGTCAGCTTTTTCTTGGAGTTTAGATTTGATGGCATTGAGGGAATCTGTTGCATCGTCACCTGTGGGTGCTGGTGTGTCAACAGATTCCAGCTTTTCCTGGACTGCTTTGACCCGATCTTCGATGCTCTGGGGTGTTTGTTCCTCTTCGAGATTCATATGCATTTCTTTTTGTTCTTCTTCTTTTTGCGGTACATCGACAAATACTTCGTCCTCTTCCTGTTCTTTCTGCATTTTTTCTTTGACTGACTCTTCGCGTTCCAATATTTTCTGAATCATCTTGGCAGCTTCAAGTTTGGCTTTCAAATAGACAATAAGCTCTTCACCCTTGAGATTATTGATCAGGAAAATCGGAAGGAGATAGCCGAGTTCATCAAGGCCTTCCTGCTGAATACGTTCATCTGGTGAGAGGATTTTGTTGAGAGTATTGGTAATGTAAACGATTTCCTGTTCAACCCAGTCTTTGCGGGTTTTAATCGTTTCAGTAACCGGTACCTCACCTTCTTCATAATGTTTTGTCCACATGTCTTTGACTTCTTCATAATCTTCAAGTGAGATGCTTTGCGGGATAGAAATTGTTTTTTCGATATGTTTTTCCGGTTCACTGGCAACTTCCATTTGTTTTTGCATGACATCGCTGACCTGCTGAGGTTCCATGCCTTCTTCCTGAGCTACCTTTTCGATAATCTGGTCTGACGAGATGATCGAATCAGCAAGTGTGATAAGCACAGTCTGGACGCTAGCTTTTGGAATTCCGGACGATTCATTTATTGTCTGAACTATATTTTCAGAAGGCTGGTTGATATTGTTTGCATAAGTTGTCATTATGTTTTTGATCTGTTGCGTTTTGAGTTGAGTCTGTTCGGCAAGGTTTTGCACAAATGTATCATTTTCAATTGCTGACATCATCAGGTTGTGAATAATCTTCTGTGATTCCTGCTCAGTTATATTGGATTGCTGGGAAACCTGCTTAACTAGTGATTCTTTTGGCGAAGTGGGCGAAACGGATTGCGGTACTGCATTGGAAATCTTTTGAATGTGCTGTTCGGAGATATGGGTTGCTTGCGATATCTGTGAAACAATCTCCGGTGAGTTTGTAACGACTTCAGCGGTAGATTGCATTACGTTTTGAACTTGCTCTGTGGTCAGATTGGTCTGTTCTGCAACGGATTGTACAAGCTGAGCGGGTGCTTCTGTGAGGTGAGGCGCGTATGACTCGTAGGTCGTCTTTATGGTGTTTGCGTCAATTTGCGTTGCCTGTGAAACCTGATTGATCAATTGTTCATTTGATGCAAACTGCTGGATGACATTGGTGACATCTTGTTCAGTCAGAGTTTCGGCAGTAGATGTTTCAGTAATAATAGTTTCGGCAACGGGTGCTTCATCAGGAGATGCAGTCAGAGTCGTCACAGAATGTGCAATTTGCTGAATATTCTGCGTCGGAATATTCGTAACCTGTGTGATTTGTTCTTGATAGTGAGCAGAATTTGAGACAGCAGTCGCTGCGGATTGAATAATTTGTTCTGCGTGTTCCTTTGTTACATTTGTTTCCGATGCGACGGTATTGATTAGATTTGTCGAGGACTGATCCAGGTGAGAACTAAATGACTGGAGGACATGTTCTACGGTTGACTGCTGAAGATGTGTTTCTTCAGCGACTTGTGTCGTCAGATCAGTATTTTGACTAAATGATTGTATGACATTTTGGATGGCTTGGTTCTCCACTGATGTTACGGTCGCAACATGTTCAATTGCCGGCTGCTCAGATTTTTTGCTGATTTCAACTGTCTTGCCAATAGTAGTGGATATTTTCTCTACTGTATCGTTTTGAACATGAGCGGATTTGGCGATCGTTGTCTGTTCTGTTTTTGAATTTGACACAGTCTGTGATACTGTCTGGAGTATTTGCTGTACTTGGTTTTCGTGTATTTGGGTTTCCTGCGCAACTTTCTGTACGATTGTGTGCGAAGCTTGATTGATGTTGTTGGCAAAGCTTTTCATGACATTCTGTACTTGCTCCGTTTGCATATTGGTCTGATTCGCGACGCTTTGCATGGTGATCTTATTGTTTGATATCTCGTTGAGGACATTCTGGATCGTTTTGGTAGTTGCACGAGCGGGCTTTGAGGCTGTCCGTACAACTGCAGAGATCGTAGGCTTTTCTTCAGCAGAGGTGGTTGCGACTTCTACAGCATTACTGATAATAGTATGCACATCGCCGGTTGATGTTTTTGATTTTTCTGCAACATCCTTGATTACAGAAGATGTCTGGAGGACTTTTGATGTTTCCTGCAATATGGATGAAACTGCTTTCTGTTCTGTCTTCGTTTCGGAAGAGATTTTTTCTACAATACGGCTCGCCGGCTGATCCATATTTTTGACAAATGATTGAACAACTGCTTTGACGATAACTGGTGGCTGCCCGCTCGGAGGGGCAATTTGCTCCAGAAGTTGTTCATTACTTGCAACGGAGTTGAATGTCTGGGTGACGACTTGTCCGACTTCAGGCGGAGGGAATTGGGTAGTTGAGGATATCGTCTGCAAAGTCGATTCTTCATGTGTGACGGATGAGCGGATGCTGGTCAATACTTTTGAGATCTGTTTTCTGTCCAGTTTTTCGACTGTCGCTACTTGATGAAGAATTTGCGCCTGTGAGCTTATAGTCCCTGCCTGTCGAAGAACATCCTTTACTGTGTTGACAGTCGTATTGTTTTCTTTTGCAATAGTTGTCACGATCTTTGATACTGGATGATTTGAGTACTTATTATATGTATTAAGAATATTATTGACGACTTGCGGAGGAGTACTTGTTGACTTTGCGATTGCCTGGATCGCCTGGTCATTATTAGTAATATTTTTGGTATACGTATTCGTAATATTTGTTACTTTTTCTTTTGGCACGTGAGTCTCATTTACAACCATCTGAGAGATGGTCACGGTCTGCGGCATGGATTTGATGAGTGATTCACGGATCCGTGCTTTCTCGGATACGGATGTAGAAGTGGAAGCAATAATTGTTCGAGCCATTGAGTCATTCTTGATTGCACGAGCAAAGAGTTCCGAACGCAGGTTCATGTATTGCTGTCGTTCGTTCGGACGCTGCGCTTTTACCGGATTGGCAAGATACGTAAGATTCTGAGTTACAACGCTCTGCATCTGTTTATTTGTCTCAACTCGTGCGATATCCGTAATTCGTGAGGCGGAAAGATTGAGATTCTTGGCAAGATCCACTGTCATGCTCTTTTTCATCTGCTCAAGAGATCCGAGAGAAACACGGATGTCGGTTTTGACCGGGACATCTGTATCCAGTTTCATAGTCGGTCTGGCCGGCGGTCCTGAAGGTGAAGGACCTTTTGATGGTCCGCCACGCATATTGTCATACATAGCAAGGAGAATATTTTTCATGGCATAAATACCGTCACAACAGTAATCACGGAAGATGCGGAGAAGCCACCAGGGGAAAAAAGTGACAGCCCACAACATAATAAGCGTGATGACGTATTCGGCAAAGGTGTCGACATAGCTCCCGTTATTTCCTGCTGCAATAGGGCGATTGAAGCCCATAACAGAATCCACTCGTTGTGCCGGTCCTCCATACACGATATTTATACCAGTTGTATAGACATATCCTTCAGGTCGAAATATTCCCGGCTCACTAACACGTGAAAAGTCAAAACTGAACGGTATCCCGTATTTCCAGATCTGTGCCATACCTCCCAAAAAGAGGGTAAGCAGCGGGCCATAAAACAGCCATTGGAAAAACACACCAATCCAGATCCAACCCGTGTTGCGGATAAATATAAATGGCATGAGAAGAGCAAGGAACGGAGAGACGAAAAGTAAAAACCACAACAGTATTTTCCGCAAAAGGAGCATAGTTCCCATCACATAATAACTGACATTGGTAAGCTTCAGCATAAAGACTTCAGCATCTATTCCCTCTTTGACGCGGATATTGAGATCACGGCATCCGACAAATGTTCTGTAGCTGTCTTCGGTGCCGCCGAGGAGATTGGAGTTGTTGGGATTGGCAAAGTAAATATTAAAAAGTTCTCTTCCACCGAGACGTTCGTACGAAAATCTCATTAATATTTCGGAAAATTCGATGAGTGCAAATACAATAGACGCGGAAAATGCGACATAGAGAAGCATGGTGCCCACTTTGATAATTGTCGGCCAGACACGGATTTTGAAATCATAATTGGTTTTTTGGCTGATAATATATCCAATGCCGAAAACGGCTGCTACGAGTACGACGCCAAAAAGTGCAATCATAGCAGTGTAAAGCCAGATGTCCGTGAGAATTTGTGCGTTGTCTATCGCACTTGTCGTGAGTACCCAATAGAGAAATTGGCGAGCACGCTCATCAGCTTTTCCTTGTGCTGTTATTTCCGGATCTTCGACCCAATAGTGTTTTGTTTTAGGATCAGTGAGAAAGTCTGCGTAGCTTGTCGCACATGATTCTCCGATTTCATCATATATCGGCATGACTTCATTGGGGCAGCTCAAAGATTCATGATTGCCGCAGAAAATCGGAGGTTTGTCAACAGGAGGAAAACCATAGAAATCCGTTTGTGCGCGTACGGTTTGTAGAGGGAGAAAATACAAAAATAGCGCTCCGATGATGATAAGCTTACGTAGATTCATAATTGGAATAGGTTAAGATATATCCTTCATATTTCATATTAGTATAGATAAAGAAGATTGACAATATTGTAATTCTCTGCAATCATGTAATTATGAGAACTATACGAATACTTCTAATTGCGCTTGCGTTATTACTTCTCCCGCAAATCGCGTCAGCTCAAGAAGCACCTCCTGCAGTATGGAAACCTCTCTGTGTTCCCTTCAAACATTGTAGTGAAGGAAAAGATAATGTGAGCTGTAATCCGCTAAAATCCAAAAATCCGCAGGCTGATACAATTCATTGGAGCGGACACTGGGGTCACCGCGCTCAACTTGACTTAACCGGTCTGGAAATTCCTCCAAATCAGAAAGTTGTCCTTATGGAGTGTATAAAACCTCATCAAAAACCGCTGGACGACAACAAGGACGGAGAAAGTGATTGGTATTGTACAACTGGTTTTTCTGAAACTGATAAGCAATTCTATTGCGGTGGCGGCAGCGATAGTGCGTCCTGTGATGTGAAGACATTCCTAAATCAGCATCCGCTTATCCGCTATGGTATAGCAGGAGACTCTTCCGTATCTCAAAACGGTACGGTTATTGATAAACTGGCACCGGATTATGGTTTCTTTTATAAAACGAATGCAGATCTCAATGATGTGACTGATCCGTTTTGGACTGCAGATGCAAAGACGGAGTTAATGACAGATGCCAAAGGAGATCTCAATGTCTCATACGCCGAAGTCCAGGGATATACGACCTGGCTTGCAGTACGAAAATATGTACTTTATTACGTTCCCGAAGTCATACCCACTCCGGCAAACAGGAATCCAGTAGGGACAGGCGGTCAGCAGCAGGACCAGCTCACCTGGCGGGATATAACTGAATTCGAAGAGGATGAATGTGAATTCGGGAAAGGCTGGGATCCATATGGCCGTGTATTTGACGCTGTGTCCCTTGAACCGGTCCCCGGGGTATCGGTATCCCTGCTCCAAAAAAATCCACAAGGCACATTTGATGCAGGGTATGCGAAATCCAGAAATAATCTGATCATGAATCCGTTTATGACAGGATCAGCAGGTGATTTTTCTTTTTTTGTCGAAGACGGTGATTATCGTCTCACTCCCGTTATGTCCGGATATGTCCACCCGCTGACCAAAGATTGGACACAAAAAGGAAATGCAGCCCAGATTTACTCCGATTTTTATCTCAATGACTCTCCGGCAATTTTACAGAGAGGAGCAATCCAACACAGAGATATTCCTTTTATTCCGTCAGATAATGTCGGAAAAACATATGATCTTGTGGTCCTCAATACGGAAAGCCGAACAGCCGCAAATGGTGACTTGATTTTCAGAGGACGGGTTTCTCATCCCTTTACCGAGGTCATTGTCGACACATGTCGAAACAATAATGGAGTAGAAGTCTGCTCTGACAGAAAAGTGTACGGTCGAGGGACAGGAGGAGCCGATAACGAAGGAAGATTCTCAGTCACTCTCAAACAATCAGAACTGAATCCAGGAGAGTATTACAAGCGATCATTTAGAAAGATTGATTTGCGGACTATGCAGTCTTCGGAATCCGAAAGTCTGAAAGGCGGTTTTACTCTCAACTCAATTCCTTCATATATCGAAGGATTTGCATATGATGAAAACGGAAAGCTTCTCCGCGAAGGATATGCCGGATTGTATCTTGTCAGTATGCCCGTGCCTCAGTATGTGACACCAATCGACAGCAACGGCTATTTCAAAATTACATCCGAAAATATCCCGAATGAGCCTTATTTGATCAAATATCTCACAAAACAGGGTGATGAATACGTGCCGGTTGCCGAACTGAAAATATCTGACTTTTTGAATCAAAACAGAGATTTTCTGACAGCAGAGAATATTGCTTTGTATACACCCGTGACAACTGCTTCCAATCCGAGACGAGATGTCACGCCGGAATTCCTACCAGAGCAGCAGGTTTCTCCGGTTGAGAAAGCTCCGGAAACAAATCAGGAAGCAGCTTCACCTACCGAACCGACGACTCAAGACACTTCCCGGAACCCGATGTACCTTGTGGGTGCCGTGCTCTTGCTGCTTATCGGCGGTGCGGGTGCACTTCTTGCCGTGTACGTGTACAAGAAACGCGCCACAGAAGGCGTAGATGTATAACAGATGAGGTAGACAATCTTCTTTGAGGAGTCAAGGCGTGTGATCCTATTGTGAAAGAAAAAGTTTTCATATATGCAATTATGTGATATATAATTACATATATGCTTTCAAAAATTACGGCCGGTACCAATTTTGGACTACACGGTATAGTTGTCGAGGTTGAGGTGGATGTGGCAGGACGAGGTTTCCCCACCTTTACCATCGTCGGTCTTCCGGGAAAAGCAATCGATGAAGCTAAAGAGCGCGTCAGAACGGCGATTGCCAATGCAGGCTATGAGATGCCGGATTCACGGATCACCGTCAATCTTGCACCTGCTGATGTCCCCAAATCCGGTACTGCTTTTGATCTGGCAATTGCGATCGGAATACTTACTTCCTCAGGGATGGTCCCTCCCAAGACTCTTTCCGGTCATATGTTTATTGGAGAACTATCACTCGAAGGGAATGTTCGACGGGTAAACGGGATTATCCCGCTTATTTTGCTGGCACAGGAGAAGTTGATCAAAACAATTTTTATTCCGAAAGATAATGTAGAAGAAGCCGCTATTTTTGATGACATTGATATTTATGCTGTTTCGACCTTGCAGGAACTCATTGATCATTTAGTAGAGCAGAAACTTATTTCGAAATCTGTAGTACCGGAATCGCTTTCGATCGAAGAAGAAGTGCCTTATCTCTATGATTTTTCTCAGATTAAAGGACAGGAGCAGGCGAAACGTGCCTTGGAGATTGCGGCCGCAGGATTTCATAATGTCCATCTGAAAGGTCCGCCCGGTGCGGGTAAAACACTGTTATCCCGAGCAATGCCTACGATTCTTCCCCGTATGGATAGACAGGAAATTCTGGAAGTGGCAAAAATATATTCGGTGATCGGTGAGTTGACGCCGCAGACTTTTCAAGGGATCAGACCGTTTCGTGCTCCTCATCATACGATTTCCCGTGTAGGACTTATCGGGGGAGGAAGCAATCCGAGTCCGGGGGAAATTTCGCTCGCTCATCGGGGCGTACTTTTTCTGGATGAATTTCCGGAGTTTCCAAGAAGTGTCCTAGAAGCTATGCGTCAGCCGTTGGAAGACGGAGTCGTCACGGTCTCCCGGGCTGCTGGAACATTGACATTTCCATCGAGGTTTTTGCTTCTTGCGGCATCCAATCCCTGTCCCTGCGGCTTTTATGGACATCCGAAAAAAAGATGTATCTGTGCACAGATCGTAGTCAATAGATATAAGAAACGATTATCAGGTCCGCTTCTTGATCGTATCGATTTGCATGTCGATATCCCACCAGTTGATGTGCATGAACTGACAACGGATTATGATAGTGAAAGTAGTTCAATCGTCCGGGAGCGTGTTATGAATGCCAGGATACGCCAGCAAACTCGATTTTCATATACCCATATCTCTTTCAACAGCGAAATGCATTCTTCAGATGTTAAAAAATTTTGTGTATTGAGAGATTCGGCACGCCAGATACTTGAGCAGGCCATAAACAAACTTTCATTATCCGCACGGTCATATTTCAAGATAATAAAAATAGCGCAGACAATTGCTGATTTAGACGGCCGTGATGCGATAGAATCCTCTCATATCTCAGAAGCACTCCAATATCGGGCAAATGATACGTAAATCACGTGTTGACAAGGAGAGAAAAATATATATAGAATGAAGGAAATATCATTTCATTTTATTATGTCAAAAATCAAACCTCTTCATACGATCATATTATTATTCATCTTAGGAATATTTTCATTCAGCTTCTTCCTTCCTGCATTCTCAGCAAGCCAATCGGTATTTGCCGTTGATGATGCGACGGCTGCAACGAATTGTGTCTTACCGAAAGATCCAGCTACGGCTGCGGAATATCCAGTCGATTCCGCTCAGGCAAAAAACAGTTTTCCTGCGTGTACATCGATTGATACGGGTACTCTTGGATTTCAGATACCATCACTCGGGGATATATTGACGTTTGCGATCCGTGCATTTTTCGTGATAGCGGGACTTGCAGCACTGTTTTACATGCTCATTGGTGCGTTTGCATGGGTGACATCAGGAGGGGATAAGGATGCGGTATCTGCGGCACGGGAGAAGATCCAGGCAGCAGTGATCGGGATGATACTTATTGTTGCGGTACTTGCCATTATTTGGACATTGGAGCAGGTGATATTCAAGAGAAGAATTTGTCTTGGATTATCATGTCCTCTGACTCTCCCAGGTCTTATTGAGAGAACTGACGGAGATTATTGTTGTGTCTGTCCGAACAGAAGTGCCAATACCTTAGGACAAATTCTCAATACATCAGCTTACAAATGTAATGATGATACCGGAGAAGCTGTCCCGCTATAACAAAATTATTAATTTTTAATATTTATGATAACAATTTTGAAACAAGCAAGACCCTATCTGCTCAGTATAGGTATCCTAACGGCATTTTTTGTCATGATGCAGCAACCTGTATCAGCTATCACCTGTACACAGACTGCGGCTGAAGTACCGGCGTGTACGACGATTTCAGTTGATGGAATCAAAATTCCGACACTGGGCGGTATTTTGACATTTGCTCTGAGAGCATTTTTCGTGATTGCCGGTCTTGCAGCACTTTTTTATATGTTGATGGGTGCATTTGCATGGGTGACATCAGGCGGAGACAAAGATGCGATTTCTGCTGCTCGTGAAAAGATTCAGGCCGCGGTTGTCGGTCTTATCCTTGTTGTTGCCGTACTTGCAATAGTGTGGACATTGGAGCAGGTGATATTCAAGAGACGAATTTGTCTTGGATTGTCCTGCCCTCTGACGATGCCCGGACTGATAGAAACTACGAGTGATGAAGGAAATTGTTGTGTCTGTGAAGACGGAACGACGGTAATTGATGCTTTTGATCCGGCACAAACATGTCCCGCAAACTGACATATCAGGAAAATATTACATAGCTGAGCTGAAAATTTAACACTATTATTAATTATTACTTTTTGTTATGAAATCAATTTTGAAACGAGCAGGAATATATATCCTGAGCTTGGCTATATTAACTACTGTTTTTCTTGTAGCACGGGAAACAGCATATGCTCAAGCATGTGATGATACAACGCCGAATCTCTATCCCGCCTGTACCTCTATTCAAACAGGAGAACTCGGCTTTCAGATACCGTCACTCGGGGATATATTGACGTTTGCGATCCGTGCGTTTTTCGTGATAGCGGGACTTGCAGCACTTTTTTACATGCTCATTGGTGCGTTTGCATGGGTGACATCAGGAGGGGATAAGGATGCGGTATCTGCGGCACGGGAGAAGATCCAGGCAGCAGTGATCGGGATGATACTTATTGTTGCGGTACTTGCCATTATTTGGACATTGGAGCAGGTGATATTCAAGAGAAGAATTTGTCTTGGATTATCATGTCCTCTGACTCTCCCGGGTCTTATTGAGACAACGACTACAGATACGAATTGTTGTACGTGTGTATCCAATACCGGAGGCTTGTGTACGGAAGTTGATGCAACTAATGGTTGTTCGGATATCGTTATCGATACCTTTGATCCGAATCAGGTCTGTAAATAATTACATTGAACATCTTAAACTGCTGTAGGGAAACCTGCAGCAGTTTTTTTGTGGTTATTGCTATTCAGTTTGTTTTCTTCTACACTATATTCTATGTCAAAACAAGCTCTCAAACGATTAACGTCTTCGATCCTATTCTCAAGTTTTTTTCTAGCTCCGCTCAAAGTCTCGGCTCAGATCAAAAACTGGGATGATTTGAACGGGGACGGTGTCCCGTACAGCGTTTCGAAGGATCCGGCTGACACTTGTCTTGTGAATGATGTGCCGACTCTGAAATGTCTGGAAGTGGTTACCGGAAATCTAATGTTTATGACCAATGCACTGATTTTGCTTGTTTTATTTATCATGTTTGTCATAGGAAGCTACAAATATTTATTATCGCTCGGAGATCCTTCAAAAGTCGAAGATGCGAAAAAGACATTTACCTGGGCCGTGATCGGTCTGGTTGTTTATGTCAGCTCGTACCTCATACTCTTTACGATAGATCAGCTGTTTTTGGGCGGCAACGGTGACATTTTCCGGTTCAGAATCGGAGAGTAATTATTTATCAGTGGGAGCAACCTGTATTACTTTGATACCTTCTTCGGGAATGGGAGACAAAGATGTATCTCTTGCTGTCACCCATGAATAGATCCCGTAAACGACCAAAGCAAGGACGACCGAAATGAGGATGATTTTCAGATTTTTCATATATTGATTTTCTCCTTGATGGTGTAGTGGGGCCGGTTGAGGACTTCGAGGTAAATTTTGCTGATATATTCGCCTATGATACCGATCGTTATAAGCTGTACCCCACCGATAAACATGACGCCGACAAAAAGACCGGTCCATCCGGTCACCCAGGGAATAGGAAGCAAGAATTTACCGATAATAGCGTAGATCATGCCGATAAAACCTGCAGTCGCTGCAGCAAACCCCATATAACTTGCAATGCGGAGCGGTTTAACTGAAAAAGAGGTGATCCCGTCCATCGCAAAATTAATCATTTTGGATAGCGAATAATGAGTCTTTCCGGCGTGTCTTTTCTCTCGGACAAAATATACATATTCTTCGGGGTAGCCGCTCCATGCTACTAGTCCGCGAAGAAATGGTGAATGTTCTGGCAGCGCTTTTAGAAAGTCGACTACCTCCCGGTCAAGAAGCCGGTAGTCACCGACATCTTCGGGAATTTTCCGGTCAGACATCGCATTCATAAAACGGTAGAAAAGTTGAGCCGTCAGTTTTTTAAAGAAACTATCTACATCACGTTTTTCCCGTTTGGCGTACACGATTTTTGCGCCCTTTTCCCATTTTTGAACCATTTCGGGAATAATATCAGGCGGATCCTGCATATCAGCATCCATTGTGATGACGGCATCTCCCTCGGCAAATCGATATCCGGCAACAAGAGCTGCCTGATGACCGAAGTTGCGGTTGAAGGAGAGCAATTTTATTCTTTTTTCTTTTTTTGCATGATCTTTAATGATTTCAGGAGTCCCGTCACGGGATCCGTCATTGACGAATAAAATTTCAAAATCAAACGTTTCAATTATCGGAACAAGTCTTTCAAGGAGAGGAGCAATATTGTCTTTTTCGTTGTAAACGGGAATAACGATTGAGAGAAGCATAAAGTTTGTCGGTAATCAATAAACAATTATGAGTATATTATAAAACAAATTTGATCACCGCGAAGCAATATTTTCTTGTTCCGGGGCCAGGAGTTGAACCTGGCCTAGGAGATTATGAGCCTCCTGTGCAGCCGTACACTACCCCGGATAGAACGATAGAAGTTGCGGATACCCTGCAACTTGTTTCACAATTATACTTACTTTAGCTTGATCTGTCAATTTGGTTTGCCTGAAAAAACATCGAGCCATTGCTGATAATTGGGAATCGGTGTAGGCGTGGGAGTGAGTACTGTCGGAGTGGGGTTGGGGATCACCAGGATATATTCATTGGGTTTGTGCAGATTGAGCTTGTTCCTGACAATCTTTTCAAATTCATTGACGTCCTGAGTCTTGACCAGCTGTGTCTGCAGCTCGGTATTCCGTTTTTTTTCTTTCAGATACTCGTCCTTATAATCCTGGTAGAACTGCTGGTTTTTGCCATACTCGATAAGACTTCGCGTGAGTGAAGTGATGAAAAATAAAATCAGCAAAAAAAGGAGAGTTCGTTTGACCCGTTGCATACCTAAAGTTTAACATGAATCTGTCATTCCCGTGAAAACGGGAATCCTCAAAAAGGTTTGAACACTGGATTCCCGATCAGGTCAGGGATGACACAAGGATAAGACTTACTGCAGAGATTTTACGATCGCTGCAATGCGTGAAGATTCAGCTTCTGATTTGAGTTTGCCGATACACATACCGATCATTGCATTCGGATTCTTTTTGAACATTTCTTCATTTTGTGCGATGATTTCCTGTACTTTGGCTTTCAGTTCATCATCGGAGAGTTCCTTGGGCAGGTATACTGCGATTACATCGGCCTGAGCGGCATTTTCTGCTGCCAAGTCTTCGCGTCCGCCCTGTTTGAAAGCCTCAGCTGCCTCTTGCAGTTTTTTGGTTTCTTTGCGCAATACATCAACCACTTCTTCATTTGTAAGATCTTCATGTTTTTCGATTTCTTTGTTTTTGATCTGTGCTAAAATATAACGTAAGGTCTGCAGTTTGTTGGTATCTTTCGCCTTCATTGCAGCAATCTGATCTGCCTGTATTGTTTGTTTTATCATTTCACCATTATACTCTATGAATTCACCAAAAAAAACCGATCTGTTTGAAAAAATAAAAGACTTTCAGTTGTCAGTACTGGCCAAAAAGCCAACTGCCCAAGACATGATGCATGAAGTACGGATGATGAATTTCAAAATCCGGCCGCTTTCAGGGAACGTAACAGACCTAGATTTCGGGAATATGGAATTTATTGATGCTCTATGGAGTCTGGGAAAATTGGATGAGTTTTTCCGCACTGAATATCAGAATGTCACGGATGAAGAACAGGATGCATTTTTCCGTCTGGTAGATGACATACGTCTGAATTTCCAACAACAGCTCAATAAAGCAAATATCGCAACGGTCGAGTTCGAGGAAGCACCGAAGCAAATGTTTGAAGTTGAAATAATCAAAGATACCAATCTGAAAGTAAACTGATATGTCAAAATTTCCGCTCATTCTGGACCTTGAGACCAAACATACATTCAGAGAATTTGATGACCCGCAGAAGCTCGGGATATCAGTTGTGGCTGTCTACAATTATGCGGATGATCAAGGGCAGGTATTCACCGAACAGGAGTTGAATAATCTTTTTCCTTTGCTTGAGAACGCATCATATATCATCGGCTACAATAGCCGGACATTCGATCTTCCGGTTCTCCAGGCGTATTATCCCGGGAAAGTGGATTCACTTTCTCAATTTGATATCCTGGATTCCATCCGTGAGAAGATTGGCCGCCGTATCGGCCTGAATGATGTCGCATTTGCGACACTCAATGAGAAGAAGACCGGACACGGACTTATGGCTATTGACTACTACAAAGAAGGGAAGTGGGAAGAACTGAAAAAGTACTGTCTGGACGATGTCATGGTGACAAAGAAGCTCTTTGATTACGGTATCGAGAACAAGGAAATCTTCTATATGAATGAGATGGGAAAAGTCTCCATTCCTGTAGATTGGCAGAAGTATATGGAGGACTCAGGAAATGATCAGACTGAGCTCACGTTGCCCTTTTGAAAACTCTCAAGAATTGGTATAATAGCCGATATTAATCCCCGATAGCTCAACGGTAGAGCAGGAAGCTGTTAACTTCAAGGTTCGAGGTTCGAATCCTCGTCGGGGAGCCCACTTGTTCTTACTCGAACTGATCCATTCTCAATCAGTTCTTTCAGATCGTTAGAAAGCGCATATTTTACTATTCTATCTCCATTTATTGTAAATCTTTTGAAAAAGAGATTGAGGTATTTTCGCTTAAGAGGAGGAGTAGCCATTTTATACGCAGTTCCAATATTTTCAGCAAGGGATAATATTTTTTCTAAAATCCTTAGTCCTTGTGAGTAGTCCTTATTTACATTCTTCATCTCTTCTTCAATCTCCTTCAGTTCGTTTTCATACCGCTCATATATCCGTTGAAATACTTCAGGTGTAAGTGTCTTGTGTACAAACCTATCATCTTCTGTCTCTCTCATTGCTTTTTCAACTTTTGATTTCTCTAATTGTAACCTTCTGGTTTCACTGTCCTGATTCCTTCTATTGTCCTCCAATATCTTCATAGCTGTATCTCTCACATGATCCGTGTACTTTTTACTCAATTCGATTTTTTCAAATATTCTTTCTACTTTTTCTTCAAGTTTATATACATCTGCATAGGTGCTTCCCTTGCAAGAGGAACAGAAATAGAAGTCATAGATATTGCCGTTTTTTTTCTTGTGTTTTTCCGCCCAGTATCTACTACCGCACTCACTACAATACAAGAAGCCACGGAGCAAGTAATTGTGTTTTCGTTTGCGTGAGGCATACTGATTGTGGGAGTCGAGAACCAATTGGACTTTATTGAATAATGATTTTTCAATAAGGTGGGGATGATTCCCTTTGTATTCCTGTTTTTTCCATGTAAATGTACCAATATAGAATTTATCTCTCAAGAAATTGTTGAGAGTACTCACATGTATTTTATTCCCACGGGGAGAGATGATCCCTTTCTTATTGAGGAAATCTGCAAGGTCTTTAATGCTGTAATTCCCAGTACTGTACATCTCGAAGACTTTTTTCATATATGAAGCTGTCTGTTCATCAAAGTCTATGATTTTCTTATCTAGCGTAGAGAGAGGAGAGGGATTGTCTACATTTTTGTATCCGAGTGGGGGAAGCCCTCCTGGATACCATCCTAGACGTGCTTTTTCTTCCATTACCTTACTTGTTTTTCTGCCTGTTATTTGGGATTGAAAAGCATTTACAGAGGCGATAATAGTATCAATGAGATTCCCTTCAGGACTATCATCAATCATAGGCTGACTGATTGATATGAGCTTTACATCATTCTTCTTTAGGATTGATTTTATGGTGAGATGATCAAGGGTATTGCGTGCCAGTCGATCAGTATCCTGAATAAGGATAGCGTTTATATCTCCAAGATCCTGACAACGTGAGAGGAGTTCTTTGAGTGCAGGTCGGTTTAAATTAGTTGCTGATTTTCCTTCATCTTTGTATATTCCTGTAATCTGATATCCGTTGTCCTTTGCCCATTTGGAACAGATTTTCTCTTGAGTCTCAATACTCTTTCCGTTGTCTGCTTGTTCTTCTGTCGATACTCGTGCATATATAACAGCTTTATTCATGATGTTCCTTCTCTGATAATATTATTAATATCTTCCTTTTTATACCTTCTGTCTCTTCTCTTCCCGACTCTGACGGCTTTTAGATAGTTATTGTTGTCCCAGCGTCTTAATGTATCTTTACTAACATTCAACATTGTTGCGGCTTGGGTTATTGTTAATAATTCAGTATTTAATTTTGACATGTTATGATTTAGAATAAGTATGTTTGCATAACTAAATATAAGACAGTAAATATGAAAATTCAAGATGTAGATATTGATGGAGATAAACTGATTTTATTACTCTTATACTTAAATCGGTTTTCTTCAGAGGATTTTAACTTTCATTTTATTGGAGCAGATAGACACTATGTTATAGAACGCTTATTGAAGTTTGAAAGAGGTTTAGAATTGGACAATTTTACCTTCTCCGCAAGTCAGCAATTGATGCAATACTGGGGTACTCGAAAAAAAGAAGATACCAAAAAGATACTTTCATTAAAAAGTATGTATGATTTTAAATTCATAATTGCCAGTTTGGTATTAGCAAATCATCCATTCTTACAGGAGAGAATAAAGCGATTACGAGTAGATTTGGGCTATGTTGATAAGTGCGAACCAAAAACGGCGAAGGACTACTACTATATGACCAAAAATAAGCCAGTAAAAGACAAGCTAAATGAGTTATTTCAGGTATTAATAAATGTCAATAGGGAGAGATGGGAATCTCCGATTGAAGGTTGGATCGTAACAGGAAAATTTCTATTGCCCTATGTATCTTACACAAATGATGTCTGTGTAAAAGAAGCAATCAGTAAAAGGGAAGTAGCAAAGCCCAAAAAAAAGAAGAGTTTGATGGAATTAACCAGTATGTTTGATGATGAAAGCTTTAAAAAAATACAAGATATGCAGGAGAGAGGTAAATATCCAAGTCTTCTAATAAAAGCCCAACTTAAAAAAGAAGAACTAATTGATCTTATAGAGATCCATTGGGACGACATTGAAAAGCAAATGAAAAATACACTTTCTGATTTCGCTGACGTGCTACCACGTCCAGATGATATGCAAGAGTTTCTAATAAAGCACTATATATGGCAATCAAAAAAAATATACAAGATGAACTATAAAGATATTGTTCAAGACATCGAAAAAGGTTTGTTTTTTTCAAAAATTGCCCAGGAATTTTCATCCCGTAAAAAGCTCGAAAATTTGTATAAAAGGATATTCCCTGATCATTTTGAATCTATGGATTTGACCTACAAAACAAGAAGACTTCAAAATATTGTGTACTATATTGACTCGCAATACTATAAGCGAGTTGAGTGCTTGCCAAATAAATAGCATGTAAAACGTTTTGCATAAATTCATTTAGCTACAGGCTATTATTGCAGTGATAAAAATTACTGCTGCAATAATGAAAAATAATGTAAAACAGTACAAAATTAAAGATTTTTACGGCGCATGTGTTTTAAGAACTCTAGGGTTTGAAATTCAAGAACTTGATCGTACTCCTCATGACTTTGTTAACTTCGTTTTTTTAGATCCTGACCAAAAAGCAAAGAAAGTTCTTTCAGACTATTGGAACCACAATATACAAGTTGATGCCCGTGCTATGGTCGAAGCGATTAATGAGCTTAAGACACGACTGTATTCAAGGACATGAAAAAAAGAGATTTATTTCTGGAAAGGTTGACGGAGTTATTGGTGGAGCAGGTGATGGAAAGGAACAAGCCTTTATCTATTAAAAGTTCATTACATGTTTATGGAAATCCAAACAGTCGACTCAATCGACAAAATGGTAACAGGACTTATAAGGAGAAGTCCCAAAATAAGACTCCTGACGTTGTTTCGTAAGTCTAGGTCAGTGGAGTGTATTTCATGGATTGGGGATTTTACACTAATCGCTCATCTTATTAGTTTGATAGTTAAAAATACTGGGAACAAGGTAAACCGCTGGGGAATACGAAAAGCAATAAATGAATCAGAAGAGTTGAGAGCACTTGAAAAGTGGGAGAAGACAGAGACGATAGACGAACTGATCCGTATGCAAAAACTATCTGTAGCGCAAATGAAAAAGAAGTAATTCCTTCTATTTGTGCACTGAAAATTTCATATGGATACTCTTATCATTAAAAAATACATGAGGAGGTTTAAAGGCTATTCCAGACCTCAAAGGCAGGATCTTTTACTTCTTCTTCTCGGATTGAATGAAAAGCACATTATTCTATACAGGCTTATCCTTGAAGTGATTGTTGACTGGGATAGCCGACATGACGGCTATGGAACATTTCAGCTTGATTATGAGGGTCTGTCATATTTTCTCAATTGGAGTGAAGGGAAAACACGGCGGATATATAAAGATCTGTGTGAGTATGGCTTCATCTTTCTAATTGATAAAAAAAGGGAGATATATGAAGTCACAGGCTATAGAGATCAGAAGACAGAAGGGCATGTGGGGAGTCATGCTTTTTGTTATTTAGAAAATTTACTGGATGCTGTTTTAAAGAAAAGCGATAAAGCGTTATATCTGAAAGAAAAGTACAAGGATTTTGTACAATATTTTCCAATTTTAGAAAAAAGAGGGAAGAGTAAGGGCTTTACAGAAAGAAAAAGAAACTCTAAATATAGTGGTAATATAGTTTCTTCTAGTGGTAAGTCTAGTTTAGTAACTAAGAAGAATGATGATCTCTCAGAGGAGGATAAAGAATTTATAGAAGAAATGTTTAAATAATCGATCAAGTGTAAACTAGTTTTGAGTTCAAATACTGTAGTAATCTCTAATGATTTCGGCAAAAAGACATATGGGGAGATATAGCTATTCAAATAAACAAAACGCTGATGATTTGAGGAAAATTGAGATGTCTTGGCTTAAGAAAAATGGATATGTTTACAACAATAATCCATTTCAGTTAGGTGGTATTACGTGGACTAGTTCGTACTCTGGTAAAAAAAATAGTATTAACTTTTCGGTCAGCACGTATGAAGAGGGGAAGAAGATGAGGATATATTACACATTAACAGACAATGGTACAGGAGAGCAAAAGGATATTAATTATACTGTTCCAATAGTTAGTACTCCTTGTTACTTTGGAGGGGTGCGATATTGGTTTATTTGCTCACTTTATAAACAAGGTGTATATTGTGGCCGAAGAGTAGCAAAACTATATCAGGGTGGGGATTATTTCGCTTGTAGGCATTGTTATGATCTTACCTATTCCTCAAAGTGTGTAAATATGAGAAGTAGTTGGTATTCTTCAATAGTTGTAATGAATACATGGGATAGAGCTGAAAAAATAGAAAAAACGATGAAGCGGAGATTCTATAAAGGAAAACCGACAAGGAAGATGAAAAGGTTAATGAAACTATATAGCCGTGCTATTCCAGTCCTTAAAAAAATAAGATAGAAGATAAGAAGCTTATTTTGTTCTGCTATAATAGATTTAGATGAATATGTAGATGATAAATTATGCCTAATTCAGATACCCACTTTATACCAAGAGTATTAGATAAATCAGTATTTATTTCGGATATTGATTACTCTTATGTGATTTTTGATGCTCATACCACAATCTATTTAAATCAAATTTTTTCTGAGGCTACAGAAAAGTTTAAAGGAATAATTATCGATCCAGTTACCCACTTTATTCAGTTTCAAAATCAGCGATTAAAAGCAAGTTATCAGGAACTTCCTTATTCAAAAGTCCAAGATTTATCAAAACTTATTGCAGATCCGACTTATCGTCTTGAACAGTTAGTTATTCCTGTAATTGATTTTCAATATAACCAAAATTGTGAATTTATTATTGCTCCTTATTTTTGTTCTGAGGATTTGCATAGTACAATTTTTTCTACAAATATTACTCTTTTAGGTGAGTCAATAAATAATGTCTCTCGAAGGGAACAACCTTTGCCAATACTCGCTCCAGTCAGTATCGGTGCAAATAGTCTGCGAGAAAAAGTTGTGATAAACGCCATTGTAGATCACTATACAGATCCAGCAATTGCAGATAAAATTGAGGGCTATTATCTGATGGTATCCGAATTTAATGATAGAAAAGCCGATATTAGAGAGCTTTTTGGGTTAGCTGATCTTGTTTTTCAACTGTCACAAGGAAAAAAAGTGATAGTAAAGCAGGTGGGATTTTTTGGATTGGTGCTTGCTGCTCTAGGTGCATTTGGCTTTACTAGTTCTCCTGCAGGTGGAGAAACCTTTTCACTGAGCCATTATAGAAATAATTTTGCTAGACAAAGGAATCATAATGAGTTGATATACGTACCTGAAATTTTGAATTATGTGAATGAGTTTGAGTTGACTCCTCAACGAATTAATTATAATTGTGATTGTCATGCATGCACGAATCCTTCAGAGTACGAGAGTAAAACCCAACAAAGAAAAGTTCATTTTTTACTTAGGAGACAACAAGAATTAAAGGACTTTCAACAATTAGATCGAGTTACACAAATTGATTATTTACTTGCGAGATTTGATGAGGCTATTCAAAAGGTTTCTGAATATAAAGTGAATTTTGGTTCCGATATCTCTGCACTTCATATCCAAAATTGGAGTGAAGTTCTTAAACAAGCTAAAATTTGGAACTATGCAGAAGATCAAAAAGAGCTCGAAGAGCTTTTAAGTGCACTCGATTAACTGATTATCACCTATGATTAAAGTAGTTCCAGATACTAATATTCTTCTGAAAGGAATGTTCGGCTATAAAAGTCCAGAAAGAAAATTACTTACGTTTTCATTGTTGAAAAAGATTCAGTTAATTGGCGCTACCGAAACAAAAGAAGAATTTAAGGAAAAAGTATATATGGAAAGCTTACAAAGATTTTGGCGCCCAAAAAATTTTTCTCCTGAAAAAATTTTATTAGATTATGAATCACTTGTGATAATGCATGAGCCACTGGAGAGCACCAATGAGATTCAAATTCCGATTAGAGACCCTGAGGATGCCATTTTCATTAAGCTTGCTTTAAGCGCAAATATACCAATAATTATCAGTGAGGATAAGGATCTACTTGTGCTAGATGGATTTGAAAGTTTAAGAATAACTACAGCGGAAAAATTCATATCAGCGTACAGTAAAACACATGGTGGCACAATATTCACAAAGTAGTAGTTTCAGATGACCAAAAATATTCAGAGACTAAGTTTCTTTTGTCAGGAATAGATTCAGATGTTTTTTCTGCTTGTAATACCTCAATTACTTTTGATGGACAGACAAATACATACAGACCTATTCCGTGTTTCTTTAATAAATCAATATTCACTAAATGGGCTTTGGATTCTGGCATAGCAACATAAACTTTATCAGCAAAAGATTTATATCGATTCGCTTGTAAAAACGCCCGTTTCCAATTGGAAAGTTTTACTTCTATCGCTACGATTTCAGAGGTAAGTGGAACCCATCCATTCACTTTATAATAGTAATCATTATCTATCTTATGAATATATCGGTTATTCTCTAGGTAGTTCAGAATTTTGTATTTTAAACTGTTTTCGGAAAATGAAATATTGTTGATTAAGTCATCAATATGAATAGGTCTTTCACTATGATCAATATCAGGCATATTTCTTAGCACTTCAAAAAAATACTCTTTAAACAATGGTTGAAGTTGATTGTGGGATTTTCTTATTTTACATTTGTTTCTATTAAGTTTACCAAGGACAAGATCAGCTCTTCCATATCCGGCTGATACCTCTTTTGCTGTTAGATATCCCTTATATTGAAAGAATGTTTCAAGTAGTTCAACAAGACTTTGTTCAGTCATAATACTAGTATAACCACTATTTCATTATAATCTCAATTGAAAAGAGTGATAATATTGTAAGCTATGAAAAATTCGTTGATAGAAAAGAGTTTTTAATAAAATCTTCAATCCACCTCTCCGTTCGAGTACTATCCCAGACGGGGAGCATTTCATAAGGCGGGCATATCCTGCTTTTTTATGTCCCTTGCATCAACTCCTGAGATTGTACAACTGGGGGCAATATGAATTTTCCCCATAAAACCTACTTATCTACTTATACTGGACAGAGCGTTTTCTCCTCCAGTCATAAAATAGACAACCCTCTACTGCTGCGGTTCAGTAAGTCGTTGTATAGCATAGTCTGCCTCAGCTTGCGTAAACTTCTCTCCGTATTCAGATGTTAATTGGTCATGAATTGCTGCTGGCGACATACTCATAGTATCTTGATAATTCTTTGCTTTAGCCAGAGCATTGGCATTCCAATCTGCTTTTACGTTGTCTATAGCATATTGAGCAGCCTCTGCTGAGAACTTCTCTCCATATTCTGAGACTAGTTGGTCGTATACTCCTCTTTTAGACATGTGCATTGTGTTGGCGTATGTAGTAGCTTTGTTTAAAGCGGATTTGTATTCCATTGGTACATCAGCTTGCCGGTTATCACTGGTCACTGTCGGTACGGTTTTATTTGACGAGTCACTATTCCTAGATTCATTCTGCTGAGCTTGTTGGTTACTAGCACCAGATGAACTTGCTAGAGATGAAGTATCAGCCATAGATCCACCAATTGCTAATAAAACGAAAAAGACTATTATCTTTAATGCTCGTGTCAGCTCAATATTAGTCTTGTTTTTTAGGAATTTCACTGCAGGAGGGAAAATCACTAAACCTGCAAGAAGAGTAAATATCCCCATTACAGGCTTACTGAACAACTCAATAAAGCCGCCGAGAACTAATAGCCCTCCTAAACCCCAGCTTAATAAAGAACCAACTCCGATTTTTTTAGCATTCTTTTCTTCTTTTTCCATTATTTTTTTCACCTCCTTTCAAAATTTAACTTACGATCTGTAAATCAAGGATTTCCTTATCCTGATTATAAAATAAGTACAAGAGTGAATCAAATTTATTAAGAAAGATAATTTTTTCTTAGAGGTATGCTGTATCGATATCAGAAATGCAAATAGAGAAAAGTACTCAGAATATACATATTCCACATTTAGAGTTTGTGAGGGATGAATGATAAGTATGTTAAGTTAGTGTGCTATAATAGGCTTAGATGAATATGAAAATTAAAGAAGTCTCTGACTTCATCTCTGCATTTAGAAAAGACTTCAATAAAAATTTTACAAAAACTACTGCTTCTCCAATTATTATTCCAATAGTTGTAATTCCATTGTTCATATTTGTTGCGTACGATATATGGGGAGATACAGCTTTGGCAAATGCTAAAGAACGGATGAGAGAAGTGTTTTCATCAGAATCAAATGAATCCATAGATGAAAATTATCCGTGTGTTATTAATGGAGAAGTCTATAAAGTTGCAAAAGATGTTTGTGATGATATTAGAAAAAATATCGACGCTATCGATGCCCCAAAAGTAGAAACTCCAACACCAACCACAAAGAAAATTCAAAACTATCCTACAATTACTCCCGATCCTGATCCGATCATTAAATGTAGATACGAACATTTGGGTATTATTGAGATGAAACAAAGTGAATGTAATCGAAAAGGAGAGTGTGAGATTAATGGCATGTATGTGTTGGCTGAATCTGAAGATGAATGTAAGGCAAAGGGGAGACAGGCAAGTGGAAATAATAGTAACGGTAATTCAAGTTTGGTCTCATATACAACCACTGAAGGTATCACGAATGGGACATATTATTGTTACTCTGATAAAGTCAATGAGATTTCTAGGTTGGAGCAAGACATAAAATTAGCAGAAGGATCTGCAGATATATGTAGCCAAAGTAATCAAAGCGATTATCAGAATTGTTACTTCGCATGTCAGGATGATACCTGCAGGGATAACTGTGTTAATACATATGTTGAGAAATGTAATCATAGCGCTATAGGAGATATGAGGCGAGACCTAATGAATAAAATTTATTCCTATTGTCCATAAATTAAATATATGAAAGAATTACTCAGTAACGATATAAAAGATTTTTTTATACCGATTACAAACCAAAATCTGGAAGGGAAAATTTGGTTTAGAGCGATCAGAGTTATTCATGGAATAATGATTGTATTGATAACAGTTTTTTCCATTTGGTTAGCAGCAGATTTTGGAAGATATTGGATAGGTTTTTTTTCTGCGTTACTGTTGCTGATTCTATTAAGAATTATTATTAGTCTATTAATATATATTATTGTAGGGGGACCTAATGGTAAATAAAGTTATTAAAACAGTGTCTTTAATCTAAGGGATATATATGAAAAAATATAATTTCTCAATAAAAAGGATACTCTCAAGACTTGTCTTGACAGGAATTGTAACTACTTTATTTTTTATTGCCATGTTTCCCTTTTTAAGGGTTGCAGATGGACTTCTTTATGAACAAAGAGCAGCTATCGGACAAGAAAACATGTGGAGAATAGTTTTCTTATGGGCATTATTTACAACGTTGTTCCTATTTGTGACATTTTGGAAGAAACGCTTCCGAATGGTTACGGTTTTCTTAATAGTATTCTGGGTAATCGGAACATCATTAGTAGTGTTTCTTTCATATCGAGATAATAGTGATAGGTGTTTGCGTTCTTATCCTTATCCAGCACCAAAAGAAATTGACAGAGCACTTGATCTAATAGCTCAAAGACTAAACGTGGAAGAGGATTTTGATACATATATAGGAAAGGCATTCCAATTTCGTAATTGTTTAAATATTCAGTACATTGATGAATTAGCAGGCAAAGATAACCCAGAAGGTATTTTCCTTATAGATGGCTCAACTTTAGATAATCTTCAAATTTATGTAAAGCCTGAATATCAGTCTTATGATGATCTAACGATAGCTACTTTGCTTGTACATGAGCTTACTCATGTTGGTCAATATATCAATGAAGAAATTAATGATATAACCGTAGAATGCATTGATTCCGAAGCAGAAGCATTTACCGTTCAATCAGTCTTCCTTGCTCAACTTAATGAGGAAGAGCGAAGGTCCATTTTTGCAAGAATAAATGAAGATGTTGAGAAAAATCCAGCATTTCAAGTGCTTCTTGTTACAGAAGAAATGACAAATGAGTCATATTGGGCTTGTGATGAACTAAGAGAGAAGAATAGTTTAACGGAACTGCAATTTAATGAATGTGTTTGGACTGGAACCACAAATAAATTAAAGGATGTAGTTAGTGAAGATGAGTATTATGAAGAGCAGTGTAGAGAGTATTAACTATTTTTTCATAAAAAAATGACAATTTGTATTGGGGCGATTGCAGATGGAAACAAAATAATTGCAATCACGGATAAAATGTTGACTTTAGCAAATCCACTTTTGACTACGAAATACGAAATTTCTGAAAATAATAAAGCTATACCCTTAAATTCTAAAGTATGTGGATTATTCGCAGGTGATGTAATACAAGGTAATGAAATTTTGGCGAAAGTAAGGACAGAATTGTTAAAAGGTGAATCATTTGGACAAGAAACTATACCTGAAGTTGAAAAACATCATGAGGTCGAGCAAATTGCGTTGTTGACAAAAGAAGCTTATGCAAACCAATGGAAGAAAGTTATTGAAGAAAATTTATTAAGCAGATATGGGATGACTATAGATGTATTTATGGCTAATCACAATCGACTTGATCCTGATTTAGTTAAAAAAATTAATAACATTCTTGGGGAATATAATTTAGGTGTAGAAATTATTATTGTGGGTATAGATGTAGAACCACATATATATTTAATTACCAATCCTGGAGTAATTACTAAGTTTGACTCGATTGCCTATACATGCATCGGAAGCGGATCTCAACATGCTACTCTCTCATTAATCGAGAGTGAGTATAACAGGGGAATATCGATAGGAGAAGGTCTTTACGCACTTCTTGAAGCTAAGAAGCGAGCGGAGTTTGACCCTGGCGTAGGACAATTATGTGATATTGTGATAGTAGACCAGACGGTCCGTACTATTAAACAAGAAACTGTGAAGCGTGCAATTAACACAAAATATCTGAAAAATTCGCATGAATGGTCTGATTATATTATTGTTACGATCCTCTAGTATTAAAATAACTTTTTTTTCATAGATAGCCATAACCATACAGTGCACTTAACACTACATTTTTGTCTTCTGGACCCAGCAGCCAAATATCTCGATTCAGATGAGGAGGAATATGACTGTCAGTGTCTAATAAGCTAGTAATAGCATGAGGATTATCATCCCCGGCAATTCTATTACATGAGAAACTACCGCAATTTAGACATTGGTGGACTATCATCACCTCTCCGGAAGTTTTACCGGTAAAGTGATTTGTTTTTACGTTTTTTAGAGTCAAGCCGATAGGCTTCATTCTAGCACCACAAGAAGACCTTCTGTCTCCGGGTGTTTGAAGATCAAGATGACGTGACCATAGGCAAAGAGGGCAGTGATTGCGGTGCTTAGTGCCTATAGAAGTATTGGATATTATGGCATGACAAGTCAGACATCTGAAAGATGTCTGACGTAAACAAAATCCCTCTTCGAAGAAATATTCTTAAGCATCCGTCACAATTATATCAAAGTTGTAAGTAAGAATTGGTCATGTACCGGAAAAATTGTTAATTTGAGGCAGGAAACAAGCGTGATCTAGCTATCAGAAATTCAACCCTCACGTTTGATATAATTTTTTCATGTCAATCAGAACGTGTAAAAACGGACATACATTTGATAAAAGTAGCTCATGTCCGGTTTGTCCAATTTGTTCGGGTGAGGAAATGGGTGAAAAATTCGGAGATGAATTCCCGAAGTTAGGAGCCCCTGCATTTCGCGCATTGGACAGTGCTGGGATTCGTCACCTTTCTCAATTAACAAACTACACAGAGGAACAACTTTTGCAATTACATGGATTCGGTCCAAAAGCATTAAGGATACTAAAAGAAACATTAAACGAAAAAGGTTTATCGCTTTCCAAATAGTCTGTTTTATCATTACCCAAGCTAGGAAGGATACTGCATTTTAATCTCAATTTTGTCTTACCTCGGGTAAATTGAATCTCCTGTATACTAATAGCTGGTCAAAATTTTAAAAAGAAAGGCGGTGAGTACTATGGCGAAATATGTAGACGGATTTGTATTGGTAGTACCGAATGATAAAACAGAAGAATACAAAAAAATGGCGGAAGAAGGTCGGGATATATGGATGAAGCTTGGAGCATTGGAATATTATGAATGTCGCGGGAATGACCTGGTCCCACAAGATATGGGCGGTGAAAAAGCACGTGCATTCCCTGAAATGGCCGGAGCGAAGAGTGACGAGACAGTATGGTTTTCTTTTATCGTTTTTAAATCAAAAGAACACCGGGATGAGGTCAATGCGAAGATGATGGAAGAAATGGGCAAACAGATGGAAGGGAAAGAAGACATGTCGATGCCTTTTGAGATGAAGAGAATGGCATATGGCGGTTTTCAAGTGGAGGTAGAAGGTAAACGAATCAAATAAATATTCTGAATCCTAGATTTCGGAATAAATCCCTGCTACTATTAGTTCATGTCAAAAATTCCGCTTCCTACAGAGACAGATCCTGATAAGTATAAACTCGTTTTCGAGAATGAACGTGTTCGGGTATATGACTATAGAGATAAACCGGGGGATAAAACACAACTCCATCATCATGATGCATTCATTCTTCATGTATTATCTCCATTCAAGAGAAAGCTCACATTTGAAAACGGCGAAAGTGTGATCCGTGAATTCCAAGGAGGGGAAACATTCTGGAGCGAAGAGCAAAATCATATCGGAGAAAACGTTGGAGATACCGATACTCATGTGCTGATTGTTGAGTTGAAAAGATGATTTTTCAACCCGTAATTTACAATAATTAAAATATCTCTTGATATAGTGCTGCTTACCTTGCTTCACTACATATTTGGTCGTTTGTCTTATTTTATCTTCAATATTTCATTCCCGTATATGTCATGTGGAGGTTCAACATCAAGAAGAATTAATAATAAATGTGTTTCAGGTTTCTATTGTTATGTAGCAAGAGATTCGAATGGATTGGTTCCTCCAGGTATTGGAGGAGTTAGTCGGATGAAATAAGTTTGGAACGTATATATCCTATAGCATTGATTCTTTCATCGTCTTATGATATAATTCAATCTATGACCGAAAAATCTGAAAATCCACAATACCCAAACTATGCCTTAATTGAAGCAATGCGTAAGCAACTTGAAGAGGCCATTAAGGCAAAAGAAGGAATATTATCTTTACCTGTTGAATACAGAGCTTCTATTGGTGGGCGGATACTACCTATGACAAGTCTATATGAAGTAGGAGTATTTGGTGAACCGGCCTTTGTGATTGACGGATTGTCCCAACATGGTTTTCTGAGTCTTATCAATGTTCAGGCTCTACGAGCCGAAGATGGTCGGAATTTATATGAACAGGATTTAGGAACATACGATAGAGATCAAAATCGCAAAATGACAGCAATATACTTAGATATCGTTGAAAAAAATCTTGATCTAAGTCAAATAATATTTGGGAAGTCTACTCTACAGCAACTGCTTGAAGATAATGTTGTTTGGACGTATAGTGGAGGTGGTGGTTCAGATAGTACATTTTTTTCTTCCATTTTCGAACAGGCAACTTTTGCTCCAATGAAATAGAATCTAGAAAATATTTGAAGATTAAAGATTCTAGCAGCTATCTCTATTTTCACCAGACAGGTTCATCCTGTCTTTTTTTGTATCCCGAGGTTCAAACCCCGCGGTTGTACAGGTTGTACAATTTTCACATTCTCTGTTACAATCGAACTACTATGAATACTCAACCCATCACTGTACAAACCATTGTCAATGCTCCCATAGATGAGGTCTGGGATTACTGGATAAATCCGGATCATATCACACATTGGGCGTTTGCCTCCGATGATTGGGAGGCGCCTTCTGCAGAAAATGATGTCCGGGTGGGAGGAAAATTTAAAACAGTCATGGCCGCAAAAGACAAAAGCGCCAGTTTCGATTTTACCGGAGAATATACCCAAGTAGAAGAACATGCACGAATAGAATATGACATGATTGATGGACGACATGTCTCCGTCGTTTTTGAATCTCTACCTGAAGGTGTCAAGGTTACAGAAACATTTGACCCTGAATCTGAAAACTCTAGAGAGCTACAGCAGCAAGGCTGGCAGGCAATCATGGATAACTTCAAAAAACACGTAGAGAACAGTTGATCAAATTTGGAATTCAGATTTCTTTTTGCCAGAATTATTTTCTGGTACTATACTGGAAGTAATGAAAAAAGCCTTGTACTGGCTTCCGAGAATCCTCGCAATATTCATCAACCTCTTCATTGCTTTATTTGCACTTGATGTGTTTGGGACACCACAGTGGTTTATCGGACTTCTCATTCACCTTATTCCCAACTATATCATTACGATACTGACGATTTATGCATGGAAGCATCCGTGGATTGGAGGGATCCTATTCGTTGTGGGAGGAATTGTTTTTTTTGCTTTTACTCATTTTGAATCCGCCATTATCTGTATTCCTCTTATCCTCATTGGTCTTTTATTTATGGAAGAAGCATACATTCTTAAAAAATAATCGTCTTTTCACTCCTCCTGTAGCCTGGATTTTGATATCATTAATTATATGAACAGGAAAGTATCTCTTCAGATTTTACTGATAATAAGTTTCTTCTTTTTCATCCCTTCAATAGTACTTGCAGATTTCTCACTTTCAGGAAGCGGTTCTTTTACAGGCACGGTAAATGTGGCTATGCCGATCACAGATCTTCAGATCACAGGGAGCGGAACCGAACCTATTCCCGTTAAATTGCTAGTAACAAACGGGACACTGTCTATGTCCACGACAACAGGATTGACCTTTGATGGGGCAACATCAGGTTCAACAATTTATTTCAGCGGTTCACAAACAGATATTAATAATGCATTAGCAACATTGACATATACCCGTGCTTCCACAGGATCAGATACTCTTGAAGTATCCCTAGTCCCTCGAGGAGAAGTATTTTTCCCGGATAACGGACATTTGTATAAATTTATATCCGGATCAATTTCGGCAAATAATGCCCGCACTGCCGCTTTAGCACAAACTGCATATGGCTCGACAGGATATCTTGTCACCATAACTTCTCAGGAGGAAAATGATTTCGTCGCCGCCCGATTGCAGGGCGATGGTTGGATGGGTGCAAGTGATGCAGCACAGGAAGGTGTATGGAGATGGTTGGATGGACCTGAGTCCGGTGTCCAGTTCTGGTCAGGAGCAGCAGCAGGAAGTACGGTAAATGATATGTATGCCAACTGGGCGAGCGGTGAGCCGAATGATTACCAAAATGGGGTACCAGGTGAAGATTGTGCTCAGTTTTATATCTCTTCGAGCATGTGGAATGATTTACCCTGTTCAGGAAATAACTTAGCTGGGTATGTCGTAGAGTTTGGGGCTCCTGGGGACATGCCGACAGTAGTTGCGAAAAATATCAGTATTACTACAGATTCCAGTCCGTCGATAAGTACCTTATCGCCGGCCGATAATGCCACCGGGGTGACACTAAATGCCAATCTGATCCTAACGTTTAGCCAAACAGTTACTGCCGATTCGGGAAATATCGTTATAAAAAAATCTTCAGATGACACAACTGTCGAAACTATTCCCGTAACTGACGGAAAAGTAACCGGAGGAGGCACTGCCACAATTACCATCAATCCGGATACGACTTTCACTGAAAGTACCGGCTATTATGTCACCATTCCGAACACGGCCTTTAAAAACGGTTCGAACGCTTACTTTGGAGGTATTGCAAATAATTCTACGTGGAATTTTACAACGGGAGATTTTACCGACCCGGAAATCAGTGATATTGAAGCAACGTCAATTACAGAAACGGAAGCAGTGATTAACTGGAGCACAAGTGAAAGCACAACAAATAAAGTTCAGTATGGACTTACCAGTTCGCATGGCAGTGAAACGAGTACGACAAGCGGAAATTCCCGGACTCTGAGCAGTTTGTTGGCTTGCACCACGTATCACTATGTCGTTGTCGCGACAGATGGATCATCAAACAGTTCAACCTCATCTGATCGAACATTTACGACTTCCGGATGTCAGTCTGATGTGGCGCCTTCTACGACCAACTCTGAATCAATTACAGCAAATGCAGGTGGATCGACCAGTCTTACCGAAAGTGGGAAGCAACTGACAGTCACTGCTCCAAGCAATTTCACCGATGACGCCTCATCAGTGGTGATCCAGATAAAGTCAGTCTCAAGCACACCGATTCTGTCATCGCTCGGGAGACCGAATAATGTGCCCCGGGAGGTTGGTAATACGATGTTTGATGTAAAGGCTATCATTAACGGTACAACCGTTCTAGATACATTTGATGCGCCTGTCACAATTACCTATCAGTATACCGATGCAGACATCGTAGGTATTGAGGAGTCCACATTATGGCTGTATCACTACCATAATGGAAGTTGGGAAGCTCTTGACGACTGTACCATTAATACAATAACCAATACCATCAGTTGTACAACTTCAAGCTTTTCAATATTCGGATTATTTGGAAGAGCCCCGACATCAGCAGGATCAAACGGAGTTCCAACCTCAACTGGCACACCATCCTGTAACGACTCGAAACCACCTCATGTCCCTGATTTATTTCAGATTGATGTATCAAACAATAAAGCAATAGTCTACTTTACTCCACTGGCACGTGAGGTCACGAATTATTATATTGCATATGGCTATTCTTCAGGAGATGAGCGATTCGGTACATGGACTTCGTTGGGGCCATCGACAGGTGTTTTGTCCTATACGATCAATATGCTCGATAAAAACACGGCTTACTATTTTAAGATACGTGCACAAAACGGCTGTATGCCGGGAGATTGGAGTGGAGAAATGAAGATAAACACAACCAGTAGTCCTGTGGGAGGAAAAAGATTTTACAAAAATTTTCTTTCCCGTCTTCTTTCGGTCTTCCCTAAAGATATTACGAATATAGGTGAAACTCAAGCTCTTGGCACTGATAGTAGAAATAATACCTATTCCTGTAAGTATGTTGTACAGCCAGGAGATTCTTTATGGATGATTGCACAAAGCAAGCTTGGGGGAGGGGCAAATTATAGAAATATTATGCTGGAAAATGGTTTATCATCTACTTTGCTTCGGCCTGGACAGCGTCTTCAGCTCAACTGTGAATAAAGCAATAATAAATTCCAGTACCATTCTACGTCAATAAATTTTGATATACTTTTTTCATGGTAAAACATCGGATTTACACAATGACTGTCGCTAGCGTCTATCCTCATTATGTCGCGAAGGCTGAGAAAAAAGGACGGACAAAGGAAGAAGTCGATGAAATCATCCGTTGGTTGACAGGCTACAACCAGAAGGAGCTTGAAGATCAACTTGAAAAACAAACAAATTTCGAGGTGTTTTTCACAGAAGCTCCGCGACTCAATCCTGCCCGCTCTCTGATCAAAGGCGTCATCTGCGGTGTGCGAATAGAAGAAATCGAAGATCCGCTCATGAGAGAAATCCGCTATTTGGATAAGCTGATCGATGAGCTAGCGAAGGGTAGGGCAATGGAGAAAATATTACGAAATCAGTAAGTTACTACATAGAAAAGATAAAAATTATAGCTCTGCGACAGCTAATAACATACGTGATGTGTATTATTTAAGGTATTGATGTCTATTTTAGGATCAATAGTCCTATAGTAATTTAGCATAGATTCTATTATAATATCTTCTGGAGATGATGGATGCGGAAGACAAAAGCTTGTCTTTGGTTGAAATAATCTTCACAAAGTCTTTGTACCTTTTCAACACACAACGTGGATTGAGAGGAGATGCGTAATGTATATTTGGGAAAGCATCATGGTCATTGCCGGGCCGAAGCTGACTTTGGAAGTCCGGGAATTACTAAGGGCGCGAGGGTTTCACATCGTGTCATACACAATGAGTAAGCAGCCCTCGGATTTGGAGTCTGTCAAAGACGAGCAGGCATATGTCGCGGATGGTAGATTCGGCAAGATTCAATTCTTGGAAGTTCTCGAATATGCAGGACTTGTATATCTCTCTGCAGAAAGGAGAAATCATGAAGTAGTCGTGAGGAAGAATGGACAAGACGTCCATATACTGTATGGGAACCGTAATAGTTACTCATACATGCAACTTCCTTTCGACACATTCTCTATTCTCATGCGAGATAGTCAAGAGTCCCGGTTTGCTATGCACGCCATTGCACAGATTTTTTTGAAGGTGAGGTCCGGGGTACTGGATACAGAAATCTATCAGGATGTTCCTCTTGATCAAATCAGGCAATGGCTTGCGAAATTCAGCTATAGTCAAGCTGCCGAGCAGATAGGGTGGCGATGGAAAGATTGATGATGAGGCAAAGACCTGTTGGAGCGGCGTGTCGTATACGCCGCTCCAACAATGTTTTTACATTTTTCTCGGGAGGCTTATTCGGTATTATATTCTTTCAAAAAATCCTGAAGACGTGACGTTGCTTCTTTATTGAATGAAAACATGAGCGCCAGATGGCCACCTTTTTCCATCGGAATAAGTTGTGCTTGGGGGATGTTTTTTGCCGCAAATTCTGCTTGTTCCATGAAGACCAGTGTATCGTCTTTAGCGTGAATTATCAATGTCGGTACATCAATTGTTTGAAGAACATCCGTATTGTATTCTGACATATGCTGCTCAAGCATCTGACCTTGAATACGAGCGCCCATCGGAACGATCGAATTCAAAAAAGCGTGAAGCTCGGCTGTTTCTTCTGCCGGAAGCTGATTCTGCACCTCTACAGGAACTCCTAATGTCATCAACAACGTCGACGGTGTCGTTTTGACCAGTGACCAGAAGATAAAATCATTCAGGAACACTTTAAATAATGTAGCTATCGGACCTGGTCGCGGCGGATTGGCATGACTGGCAGCACTGATCAATGCCAAAGAGCGTGTGCGCTCAGGATACTGAGCGGCAAACAGGATAGAAGAAGGTCCTCCCATCGAGACTCCGACGACTCCTACTTCTTCAATTTTCAGAGCATCGAGTAAACAGGCATATGCATCAGCCTGCATTGAGGAATCCGCACCTTCAGGTACGGGTGAACCGAGAAATCCAAATCTGGAAGGTGCGATCCAGCGGTAATTTGTATCAATAATACTTGCAAAGTATTTTCCCTGATCATATCCTCCGCCGGCTCCGTGCACCATCAACACCGGCGGCCCTTTCCCAAATTCGGTATATTCTATCGGTCCGCAGTCAGTGTCAATGTGTGTTCCATTTCCTGATACCCGATCATATGCTTTTGAAATATCCGATTGATATCGAAAAAATATCAAACCGCTTCCCATTAGGAGAAGAATCGCGATAAACAAAAGAATTTTCCGAATGTTTATATGCATATATATACTATACAACCCTTGGAATAAATTAATTTACAAACTTCATAAAATGAAGCAGTTCTGTTCATAAATGGATGATCTTTCTTGAGGTTTCTTTACTTCTTATAAAAATACCGTTATAAATAAATTATATGAAGAAAAAAACTTCTAAATTGAAATCAAAGAATGCATTTAATACTCCGGTTTTTGTTGTGATTCTTGTTTCTCTCGTGATAGGGTATTTGTACGGACAATTCAAACCGTTTAATAAGACCGGGAAACGGCTTCTGTATGATCCCGTTCAAAACATGGAATATGAGAGCTGTCCAAGCTCAGGACAGATCCCGATAACGGAATTCCTCGAGGTTTATACCGTGAAAAAAGGAGATACATTGCTGTCAATCGCAAAAAATGAACTGAATGACACATCCCGAGCTTCTGAGATTGTCGCTCTGAACAAATATCTGGATCGTTTTCCGCAATTGTCTTTGACGAATCCATTTTTGGAAGTCGGATGGAAATTATATCTGCCTTTTGAACATGCGTCCCAAACGGGAGGAAATATTCAGGCGTATGCCGGCAATATAACGGGTATAGATCAAGGTGTATTCCGAATTTCATTCCAGCAGGGTGGTGGAGGTTCGATTACTCCCAGTACGCAAACACAGTTTCTCTTGAAATAAAAAAATGAATACCAAGTCGGGGATTGTGTATTAAAGATATCAGCTGTTTTGAATGACAACGTTGTCTTATACGTCCTTCCGTGGCGTGAAAACTCAGTCACCGAGTTCAGAAAAAGCCTTGGTTATTCTGATCAATAAACACTTCATCAGGGTGCCGTATTTACTTCAAATCACAAGAGGACTATACTGAAAGATATGTGTAAATCTTCAGAAGGTGCCGTATACGGTATGGGTGTAATCGGTGCTCTGGTATACAACATGCAGTATGCCGACGGTTTCTCACAAATATTGTGGGGAATTTTTAAGTCACTCGTCTGGCCGGCATTCCTCATTTATGAGGTATTGTCAAAAATGCAGATATAATTTTCTCAAGAGAAAATAAGACGTTTCTTGAAGCGCCGGTATGTCTTTTTGTGCTTTTATAAGGACGTACAGGTTATAATAAGGATGTGATAGAAACCAAAATCAGGTCATCAGCGCCTACGGAATTTATCGTTCAAGAACCACCGTTAGACTTCACTCAAGCTCATGCAGAGTATATAGCAAATGGAGGACAACTGGATCCTGAAAGTTTCCGATTTATTTCGGAATTTGCTCAATCGGATGAAACTGATACTCTTCTTGCTCATCGGTCTTTCACGGCAAGCAAACATCAAGCTACTCATATGGAAACATTTACCGGGGTAGGTCTATCTCCGGTAGAACATCAGCTGTATGCATTACTGCGGAATCAATATATCCCCGATGAATTGCCTGAGAATTCGGGGTGCAGACCGCAATCTTTGTCAGATCAAAGCCTTATGGCTGAGATACTCCGTCTCACCGCGCCTGAGAAAATGCAGCTCTTTATGAGCAACTATGAGCATATATTCGACCGAAAGTAATTATCAGCCGTCCCTCGGACACGCATTTATAATTTCCGCTTTTTTTCAAGTTCAGATCGAAGATATTTTTATCTACCATGAAAAATGGGAGTAATCTTAAGAAAAAAAAATTGATACAACCGATATTATTTTTCGGAGCGGTCGGAGTTGGTATTATTTTACTTATTATTGTTATAGCAGCTATCTGGATTGGATCTGAGGTAAAGACGCAGTGCCAGAATGCGAAAAGAGAATATGTCGGAGATTGTACAGAAGCCCTTGTTCAATTGTTGCAGGATGAAAGTCAGGGATACCGCGCAAGAAATGATGCTATCTGGGCACTCGGACAGCTTGGAGATAGGCGCGCTTTGCCGGTACTTGAATCATATTACACCGGCAATATACCACCGCAGGAATCGCTTGATCAAACAATCAGCCAGTATGAATTGAGGAAAGCCGTAAACCTTACAAGCGGCGGTCTGAATATGACAGCTGTCTTCTGGAGATACGGTATGGGGAATTGGTAGCATCCTTTGTCAGAATAGGACACCCAAGAAGATGAGTGCGATACCGAAGGCACCGAAGGTGAAAATTTCTTTCCCCCCTGCTTGAGGGAGTGCGGTAACTTTTGCGCTTGCTTCTGCCGCTTCCGTAGGGATGGTATAAGTACTGCTATTTGCAGATTGAGCTGGTGAATTTCTATCATCATGCGCTGAAAGTCTATCTCCCGTTTTATTTGTTGCATCACTGAGAGTTGTTGCCATTTTTACATTGCTCCAATCACCTGTTGCGCACTCATTTCCAGCTCTTACTTTGAAATAATATGTAGTCCCTGGTGCTAGCTTACCGATCGTATGGCTTATGACACCGGTTGAGTTCCCATAAGTAAATTCAGTTCCGTAATGATTCGTTCCGGCATCGAGCCCGTACGCAATATAGTAGGAAGTGACTGGTGCACCGGCAGGAGCGAAATACAATGTTGCGTTGTCTTTTGTTGTATCTATCTGGAAGAGATCCGGAGAATGAGAAGGAGGAGTCTCCGAACAAGGCGGTGGATTGGTGCTCGTGTTGGTAGACCCCGGAGCAGCAGATGTCACTGTTTGTCCGAAAAGTCCGAAAATTGAAAAGTTTTGTGTCAGACAGGTCACGGTATTGTGGCTTGAAGCAACAGTACAGCTTGAAAGTGTATTCCAGCTATTGCCGCCGTTCCTGCTGAGCATAAGTGAACTTTCATTTAATCCGGATATCTGCGAAGAAGCATATGAGACGGTCATTACAATGAATTCGTCAAATGTTGTAATGGCAGTAGCAGGATCTTCGTATGCTGTGATTTGATATATATATGGATTAACAAGTGTGTAATTGGAAGGTGAAGAAAGGCTTTGTAATACCGGAGTTTTTTCCAATCTCTGTATCTGAAAATATGCACCAGTTCCGGAAGTAAAGCCTGTTGGAATTTCAACAGTTATTCCTTGTGAAGTTGCCTGTTCCAGATTTAGTGTGCCACCTGCAGTAGCAGTTAACATCTGAGTACTAGTAGATAACACTTCAGAATTCCCGATACATCGTTCGGTTACAAACGATTGATTAGAACTGACCTCATCGACATCTCCGCTATCACGGGAGTGCGTGCGGTACTGGTATGTTGTACAAGGCAATAAATTATTGATGGTGACTGAGTGATTTGTTACCCGCGGGTCAGTGTCCTCTTCGGTTGTTTCGTATCCGTAGGTGTCAAGCAGCCCGTACTCTACTTGTGAAGAAGAAGCTGTCTCTGTTGTCCAGGTGACGGTATGACTTACATGTGTTGAAGTAGGTGTGGGGGTAAGAGAGGGTGTTACTGTCGGTGAAAGGGTCTGAATCGTCGCGAGTAAAGCGGCACGAGCATTTACCCGCTTTCCGATAGGCTGATCTGTATCAATCGTATCAGCTGTACTGATAAGAATTGATTCTACTTCATCTGGTGTAAGGTTCGGATTTTTGGACAAGATAAGAGTCGCAACACCGGCGACATGAGGCGTAGCCATAGAAGTCCCTTGAGATAGCGAATATTGATTATTGAGATGCGTGGAGGCGATGGTACAGGCAATATTCATTCCACAGATAGTGCTATCTCCCCCTGGACCGGCAATATCAATGCCGGTTCCGTAACCGGAAAATGAAGATCGCTGATCTGTCGGGCCGGTCGACGCAACCGCGATAACGTGATCGCAGGAAGTAGGTGTGTCAAGGTCAATATCGATATTGGGAGGATTTTCTGTATCTTGACCCGTTGCACCTATGATAGTGACGCCCTGCGCGTATGCATAATCAATTGCATCTTGCAGATACAGTGGGCAGGAGCCAGGTCCGCCTAAGCTGAGATTGATGACTTTCGCATCATTGTCAGCTGCATAATATATGCCAAGTGCGATATCCGTTGTATATCCCAGGCCATTCTCATCGAGTACTTTTATCGCCATAAGATTGATGTACTGATTTATACCGCTGACGCCGGCGGCGTTATTTGTAACAGCTCCGATTGTTCCGGCGACGTGAGTTCCATGGCCCTCATCGTCCATAGGATCTGAATTATCAGATACATAGTTGGGACCTTTGATTATATTTGCAGGCAAATCGATATGCGTATAGTCAATCCCGGTGTCCAGAACAGCCACAGTCGTCACATTGGTACCTGCTATATCCCATGCCTCAGACATGTTAATTTTGCTCAAGCCCCACATGGACGAATAGAACGTATCATTCGGGATATACCGAGCTTTGAGCACCGGATTTTTTTCGGCATATTCAACACCGTCGAGGTTTTCGTATTTCGTGATAACTTCTTGCAGCGGTACCTTACCATTTGTTTTAATAACGGCGATTTTGGGAAGCCCGATTTCTTCGGTCAATTTATTTTCTTTTTGAAACAGTCTTCGAGATGAAATGACACCTGCTTCTCTTTTTATACGATGAATATGTTGCAGTCTTTCCTCAGGGGATTTTTCTTTCGTAATCTTCAACCGGAGATCTTCTTTCATTTTCCGTATCTTTTCGATAAAAGTCTTATCCGTTTTCTGGCGCCACGCGACAGATTTCGTTAGTTCTTCTTCAGATTGCCCTTCTTTGTATTTGACAATTATTTCGTTCGGAGCATATGGCTCAGTAGAAGCAACCGCTGATGTTCCTATAAAAAGAAAAACACACAGTATGCAACAATAGTAGAATGCTTTGGTCATGTGAATGTATAACTACAAGGTCCGCTTATATTCATTTTACTTGAATTTGACTGTTTTGTTAACGATATAAGTAAAAAGGTAACTGACCGGATTTAAACTCTCTTTTTATCCGCAACTTGCAGTATTATTCGGTATAATGAAATGATGTTCACACATGTCCTTATCTATTTGATGGCTTTTGTCGGGATCTGGATCGGTTCCGGTCTGGCGATAGGATCGGTTGAGAGGCTTTCCCGTATACTTCGTGTATCTTCATTCATGGTTTCATTTATCGTACTTGGTTGCTTTACGTCAATCGGTGAGTTATCAGTCGGAGTAAACTCAATACTGCAAAATGAGCCTGAGATTTTTGTAGGGAATCTCATTGGTGCAACAATAGTTATCTTTATGCTTATAATCCCGCTCCTTGCCATAACCGGTAACAAAATTAAAATTCAAAGAGAATTTCAAGGATTTAATTTACCAGCCTCGTTGGTTGTCATTGGATTGCCGGTCGTCGTTTCCATGGATGGAGTAGTGGGGAAAATTGACGCATATATTACGATAGTATTGTTTGCGATATTGATACTCATAATTCAGACCAAACGAAGCCTTCTGGAAAAAATTCGAGCAATCACTCCAAGAACAAGCATTAAAATAAGCAAAGAGCTTCTAAGGATCATATTTGGCCTTGCCATAATTTTCATTGCCAGCCGTTTTATCGTTGAAAAGACACATTACTTTGCTGAACTGCTGGGGCTGTCACCGTTTTTTATCAGTCTTCTTCTGATTGCAATCGGGACAAATATTCCTGAGTTGTCCATTGTAGTGCGTTCTGCGTTTATGAACAGCAATCAAGTCGCCTTTGGAGATTATGTCGGCTCAGCTTCATTTAATACCTTGTTATTTGGTGTATTGTCGCTAACATACAATAATCCGATCCAATTAACAAACAGCTATCTGACGAGTTTGCTTTTTCTGATTCTCGGGCTTTCTCTCTTTTTCTATTTTGCACGGACTAAGAATACAATTACCCGAATGGAAGGTTTGATATTGCTTAGTTTGTATATGTTATTTCTGGCGCTTGAGATATATATGCACAAAGGAGCATTGTTTCAATGATCGTGCGTTATATGTTATTTGCATATCATAGAAATTAAACGTACAATGATCCAATACTATCAGTTGTGCTGCTGATGCATCATATCAAATCTTTCTACGAAACTAACCGGATTCGTTTTTTTTCTGGAGTTGTTTCGCTGTTCCTAATACCGGCTCTCATTTATTTGGGGTTTGCGTATGTGACAGAATCTACGCAGGCGGCCCAAAGTGCAGGTCTCTCTTTTGTGCTAAAAGATCAGAACGGTACTTCATTTAAAACTGACGGCAGTGGAAAGGTTGTCCTAAAAGAAGGGGATAAAATCGCTCTTGATGTCATTTTGACCACAACAAATGCAGCGATAGAAATGGCTTTGATGACTGTTGATTATCCTGCTGATGTCCTTTCAATTGGATATTCTTCGACTCCACTTTCCCAAAATCAAGGCACAACTGAGCTCCATCAGACCACACAAGCAGTGTGCGGAAGCAATCCCTCAAAGAAGGATGACTTGAGCAATTATCTGAGTGAGGTGTGGCTGAGCGGTGTTGAAGTGGATCAAGCGGCTGAGAAACCGGTGGGCTCGGTTCGTGTACTCTGTGCTGCCGGACCGCAGACGTCCCCTTTTGTTCCGGCAAAACCGGTTCCTAAGAATCGAATAGTAAAAATCGCAACCCTTTATTTTACCGTTGATAAACCGACCGTGTCTTCGGAACTGGAGTTCCGCATAAACAGCTCCAATCTAAAGGCAAGTCCTACCGTACTAACTGCGCTCGGTTGTTATCAGGCAGCACAGGCATGTCAAGGAAATTCAACTTGTATTGCTGCCATTCAGGCTTGTGAAAACAATGTACAGGTGAATCAGGTTAAAAAATTGGTTTTTACAACGAACCAAAGCACGTCACCATCTCCGACCGTGCCACTCTCAATTGTTCCGACCGATCCTGTTATAAGTATATCTCCCGGTACGGAGGCAATCCGGCTATTCCCAACAGATGATACCTTTATTCATTCTGATGAGGAAAATAGAAACTTCGGATCGACAGCGGAATTAGAAGTTGACGGAAGTCCAAAAAAGGATATATTGCTCCAGTTTGATACCGGCTCTCTTGACCGCACAGCAATTACTTCGGCACGGGCTGTGTTTCGCGTGACGAATAAATCGACAGATCCGAGTACAGTAAAATTCAGTGACATCATCTCGTGGAATGAAAAAACGGTGACGTATCAAAACAAACCGGATCTGGCCTCTGGCCGTATAGTCTCCACTATTACCGGAAATAAGGTCGGATCTGACGTGTCACTTGATGTTACTGATTTCATCAAAAATAGTGCCTCTCCCCGTTTTACTCTTATTATTGAACAGAATAAGTCAGACGGTCTGGATATCAGTTCAAAGGAAGGAACTCATAAACCGTATATTGATATTCAAGTTGCCAAGAGCACTGCTGTCATACCGCAACCTTCTGTCGTACCGCAGACACTTGAATTATTGCCCATTGGAGATACGCATGTTGTCAAAGAGCGGAGCGCCCGTAATTATGGGAAAACGACGGTGATGGAAATTGACGGAAGTCCTGATACGATAGCTTATATGCAATTCAGCCCGGGAGATATCAATCTCTTCTCAATACAATCAGCAACGCTTACTTATTACGTTACCAACAAATCAACATCAACTCAAAATATCCGGATTTCAAATTCTTTAAATTGGGATGAAGCGACTATGACATACTCAAATAGACCGGATAGTTCACAGGTTCCGGTTGTACGGACAGTCAATACAAACGGAAAAGCTGATATGTGGGTTACAGTTGATCTTACGGATGAAATCAGACTGATGAAATCAGGGAATTTTACTATTGTTCTGGATCAAAAGGGGAGCGACGGACTATCTATAAATTCACGGGAGAGCAGTCGGCCTCCCAAATTGACCATTGAGCCCTAACAACTTATCAATGAATAAATTACAACCGATAAAACAATCCGGAGTTTTCTTTCTCATGACAGGATTTCTCCTTTTTGGGATTGCATATCATGTAGTATCAGCAACCTGTACGCTGAAGGGAGATATTGACTGTTCTGGAAAAGTGACTCAGACTGATCTGGCAACACTTGCGCTGTCAATAGGTGGGTCCAGTACGGCTTCTGATATTAATAAAAACGGCGCTGTTGAGATTGATGATTTGTTGACGCTACTTAGCAATTTCGGGAAGACAGAGCAGACGCCGGTACCGACTTCAACTTCTGTCCCGACACCTGCCCTGACGGCACAGCCGACTGCAACCGTTACCCCATCCGTATCAGGAAGCGATCCGTCATTTGTCTGTCTTGAAAACGCTGGACCGTTACAGGTTATAACAGGATTTTATAATTCCGGAAAATTCGAGCCGGCTACGGCAAATAATAAAAAATTTGATGCACGGAAAGCCTCATTTGAAATACCCAGCAGTATCTCTCACCAAATGGTTTCGCTGCGCGGTTCAAACATGGATAGTATGTGTTGGGCTGGAGGCTACATTACGTCATCAACATCCTGGCATGATTTGAATATTTCCTGGAACGAGAGTAAGCACGGCTACGACAATGAAGGATCCAATCGGGGAACGATGGAGAATACAACCTCGGCGACCTCATACGGAAATAAGATGACTTGGACAGGGCTGCATGTGTTCAATGTCCATGATGGTTTACGGACGAGCAATTCAAAAGATAACTGGAAGATACAGCATTCATGGTTCGACTATATTCGAGATGACTGTATCGAGAATGATCATATCTACTCGGGGGAAGTGTACGATACGTTGTTTGATGGCTGTTATTCAGGTCTGAGTGTGCGGCCATCAGCAGGGTCAAATGATTATGCGAAAGGTTCTGTTATCAAATTCGATAAAGTTCTTCTTCGTATGGAGCCGATGCCATACCCGTATAAATGGGATTCGAAAAGCGATCCCACACTAAAAGTGAGCGGATATGGAGAAACTCCGTTTGGATTTGGGAATGTTTTCAAGATGGAAAACGGAATTGAACCCGATTTTGAAATCACCAATTCAGTTTTTCTCTTAGAATATGATGCAAAAAAAGAGTTATTTCCGCCGCAGGACAAAGTGAGGGTCTGTAAAAATAATACTCTTATCTGGCTGGGAAATCCGGCAGATGCTCCCACATATCTTACTTCAGAATTCCCGGGCTGTTTTACGATAATTACTGATAAAACCCAAGGCAAGGCGTTGTGGAAGAACAAAGTAGCAGACTGGCATAAACGTCATCCCGATGTAGGAGCTCATCGGAAACCCTCCGTCCCCGGTGAATACAAATGGCCCCGGTATTGATATCCCATAGTTGTTTTTACGCAATGGATATGCTATACTTCTTCTATTATTAGATACCTTTTTCTCCATCGACGCGAGATCTTCCATATATATTTGGGTTTAGGTCTTCCTCACAGAGATATTCGGTAACCCATTTTAATTATGTCATTTCAAAGACGTTCATTTCGTGGTCCCAATGGATCATCAAAACAATTTATCAATCGCGGCAGATCTTCTTTTCCGAGGCGGACAGGGAATCGCATTCGTTATATGAGTATCGATCCTCAGATGCTTGTAAAAAAAGCTGAGCCTCAGATCAAAAGAGACTATATTGCCCGGCATACGTTTGCCGATTTCGGACTGCACTCAATAATTGAAAAAAACATAGCTGCCAAAGGTTATTCAGCACCTTCTCCCATACAGGATCAGGTAATACATAAACTATTAGCAGGTCAGGATGTAATTGGTCTCGCCTCAACAGGGACAGGAAAAACTGCGGCTTTTTTGTTGCCGATTATTCAAAAAATTATCACTGATTCATCGCAGAAAGCGATTATTATCACTCCTACACGAGAATTAGCCCTCCAGATCATGGATGAAGGGAGAGCTTTTGCCAGAGGTACCCGCTGCTATTTCTCGTTGGTTATCGGTGGTGTGCCTATTTTTAGACAAGTTCGCGAATTACGTCGTGATCCTCAGATAGTGGTGGGGACCCCCGGACGGATAAAGGATTTGGTCGAACGGAAGGCACTGTTTCTCAATCAATACAAAACAATCGTACTTGATGAAGTAGATCGTATGCTGGATATGGGATTTATTCATGATATTTCATATATTATCTCTTTATTGCCGCACCAAAGACATTCGCTCTTTTTTTCAGCGACAATGACGCCGAAGGCAAAAATTGTAGCTGAGAGATTTCTTAACAATCCGACCACAGTTGAAGTTGCCAGTCAAAAAGCTTCAACCAATGTTGACCAGGATATTGTAAGAGTTGCAGGACAAAATAAGGTGGATCTGCTTCATGATCTGCTAATCAAACCCGGATTTGACAAAGTGTTAGTATTCGGTCGTACGAAACATGGTATGGAACGTCTCTACAAGCAGCTTCGAGACCGCGGTTTTGAGACGGCAACCATCCACGGAAATAAATCACAGAGCCAAAGACAGCGAGCGCTTGATGCATTTAAAAAGAATCGCATTCGTATTCTCCTTGCAACAGATGTTGCTTCGCGCGGAATTGATATAGATAATGTGTCTCATGTAATTAACTTTGAATTGCCCGAGACATACGAAGACTATATCCATAGAATCGGACGCACCGGACGGGCTGATAAAACAGGAGTTGCCTTGACATTTATTGATTAATACCGATATCAAACATAGGGCAAAGATCCTAAGGAAGAGTAGTGTTCGTTGAAACCTGCCAGTGTTTCCATATCTTTTTCACTTATCTCAAAGTCAAAGATATCTAAATTTTCTTTGAGATGCTCTTCCTGATTTGCTTTCGGAATTGGTATCGTCCCCAGCTGGATATTCCATCTCAATAGTATTTGAACCGGTGATTTTTCATAACGTGCTGCAATTTCCAGGAGCCGCCTATCATCCCTTTTTTTCATCCGAGTAAGGGGGCTATATGCCTGAATACGAATATTCTTTTCATCACAGTACTCTTTCATGTCCAAGCTGTGTCCAAATGGACTCCATTCAATTTGATTGACGACGGGAGTTTCCCCGGTGGCCTCTACCAGCTCATCAATAAGGTCAGTTGAGTAGTTGCTAACTCCGATGTCCAGGACAAGGCCATCTTTTTTTGCTTTTATAAGCCCGTTCCATAGATCTATTCCGGCACCGGTATCTGGCGGACGATGAATCAACATGAGATCAGCATACTCGAGCTGAAGCTCTTCCAGATTGGATACAGTTCGTTCGTATGCATCATCTGTCTCTTCGACCTTTGTCACCAGGTATAAATGCTCTCGCGGTATTCCGCTTTTGTTAATGCCTTCTCCGATCCCGGGCTGCGTACCGTAGTCACTGGATGTATCTATCATAGGATACCCAAGATCTAGTGCTGTTGCGATGATATCTGCCGTATTCTGCGTCAGCTGCCAAGTCCCCAACCCAATAATCGGGATCAAATTTCCTGTATTCAGTTCTAAGGTGGATTTCTTATTCATATTTAAAATAATTTTCAATGAGTGTACAAGGGTACAGACTATTTATAAGTGTAAAGTTGAGGTTACGAAATAGGTTTGTAAGATTATGCAAACTACAGACTCAAAAATATAGGAGAGGGTACGGACTGAATTAATATTTTTAATTAACACTACAATAGATGTGTTTCTATTTTCTTATCTTTCTCTTACAATTCTTCCTTCATAATAATGGTTCGTCATTAATTTCTATACAAGCTTATGCAAAAAGTAGTCCCGCACTTGTGGTTTGATACGGAAGCAAAAGAAGCTGCAGAATTTTATACTTCGGTATTTCCAAGCGCAAAAATAACCAATGTTTCAACGCTGCATGATACACCTTCAGGTGATGCTGATATTGTGTCCTTTACGATCAATGATTATCAGTTTATGTCGATATCAGCCGGCCCCTTATTCAAATTTAATCCGTCGATATCATTTATGGTAAACATTGATCCTTCAAGAGAAGAGAATGCCCGTGAAATGATTGATGACCTCTGGCAAAAATTATCTGACGGTGGGAAGGTACTTATGCCTCTTGATGAATATCCCTTTAGTAAAAGATACGGATGGATACAGGACAAATATGGGCTCTCATGGCAACTTATATTATCCGATCCTGAAGGTGATGATAGGCCTTTTATCGTACCGTCTCTCCTTTTTGTCGAAGACGTATACGGCAAGGCAGAAGAAGCCATAACTTTTTATCTCTCAGTATTTAAGAACTCACACAAGGGAACAGAAGCTCGTTACCCCAGCGGTATGGAGCCTGATAAAGAAGGTGCAATCATGTATGCTGATTTTATGATTGAAAATCAGTGGTTTGCAGCGATGGACTCGGCACGTGAACACAATTATTCTTTTAATGAAGCCGTTTCACTTATGGTACAGTGCGATAATCAGGAAGAGATAGATTATTATTGGGATAAATTATCAGCTGTCCCGGAGGCAGAACAGTGCGGCTGGCTGAAAGATAGATACGGAGTTTCCTGGCAGGTCACACCGACAGAAATGGATCGTATGATGGAAGAGGGGGATAAAGAACAGATTGCCCGTGTGACACAGGCATTTCTCAAGATGAAGAAATTTGATCTTGCCGCTCTGAAGAAAGCATATGACGGGAAATAAAAACGTTCCGAATTATTATAAATTTACAATAGTTACATGAAAATAAATCCATATTTAAACTTTGACGGTCAGACGGAAGAAGCTTTTACCTTTTATAAATCAGTATTTGGTGGTGAATTTAACGGTCTTCAGCGGTTTAAGGATATCCCTTCAGAGGAACAGCCTATGCCAGATGGAGAAGGAGAACGTATCATGCACATTTCTCTCCCGATCGGGGACGGGAACTATCTCATGGGTTCTGATATTTCAGAAAAAATGGGAATGAAACTGAGTAAAGGGAATAATGTCTATATTTCTCTTCATCCGGAAAGTATGGAAGAAGCTGAGCGAATATTCAATGCGCTTTCTGAAGGCGGTACAATAGAAATGAAGTTTGAAAAAATGTTTTGGGGTGATCACTTCGGTTCTTTCACGGATAAATTCGGAGTACAGTGGATGGTGAATTATCACGAAGAAGAGTAATCCGTATGAAAAGAGAACAAAAGGTTGAAAAAGAAGAGCACACGGATGGCCAAGATCTTACACGCGGTTCTGTCCTTCGAGAGCTATGGTCTGTAGCATGGCCGATGATGTTATCAGTATTTTTCTATACTCTATACAATATCATCGATGCCTTCTGGGTGGGGAAATTGTCCCCGGAAGCTATTGCAGCAGTCAGTATATCCCAGATTACCCTCTTCCTGATGGCGTCTCTTAGTATGGGAATCACGATCGGTTCGGGTGTCATTATGGCGATGAATATCGGCGCTCACAATGACCGGGAGGCAGAAAGAGTTCTGGGGCAGTCATTTGTACTTTCCATACTTGCTGCAATTTTTTTTACTGCTGTTTCATTGGTATTTCGGGAGGAACTATTGACGGCATCAGGAGCAAGCGGAGCAATATTCGCACCGGCCTCTGATTACTTTACTATCACAGCAGCGGGTTCTGTATTGTTTTTCATCCTGATAACAATTATGTTTGCCTTCAATTCTCAGGGAGACACATTTACATTGACGAAGCTTTTTGCGCTCTCAACCCTTATCAACCTGGTACTGGATCCTCTTCTGATTTTCGGCGGATATGGAATACCAGCTTTGGGAATTTCCGGTGCAGCATATGCGACGCTCATATCGCAAACGATCTTCATACTTGTTGCTATACGTGTACTATCAAGTACTCACCGCAAGATACGTTTTCATTTCTACAATCTGACGTTCAAATGGGAATCAGTAAAAGAAGTTCTGAAAATTGGAATTCCGGCTTCGCTTACACAAGTTATCAATCCGATCGGTATTGCAGCGTTGTTATTTATTACGTCTCTCGGTTTCCGGGAAGCAGGAACCATTGCATTTAGTATCGGAAACAGAGTCGAATTCCTGGGATTCTTGCCTGCTGTGGGTTTCGGATTCGGGGCAATGGCTCTTATTGGACAGAATATCGGAGCGGGCAATCTGAAGCGAGCAAAAGAGTCGTTGAAAGACGCTTTGCAATATGGCTTTATTGCTGCTTCGATATTGGGCATTTTAGCTGTAATATTTGCTCATTTTATTATCCGGATATTTACTACAGATGCTGAAGTAACTAATTACACGCTTTCCTATATCTGGATAGTTGCAATGAGTTATGGATTTCTTGCTGCGATGATGGTGGAGGCCAATGCTTTTCAGGCTCTCGGGAAATCATGGCCAGGGTTCTGGATCTTCTTCCTGAGATTTATTGGAATCTCGATTCCGTTGAGTTTAATGCTGACGCAGGTATTCGATTTTACAATCATTGGAGTATGGATTGCGATCGGAGCCGGAAATATTATCCCCGCTATAGTCGGTTACTTTTGGATTAAATATACTATGGATAAGATCGATTTGAAAACGGTTCCGGTGCATTAATCGTTTCATTGTAACAGCTCTTCCATGATCTTGATTTCTTCCTGCTGTGACTCAATAATTAATGTGCACAGCTCACGGATTTTAGGGTCCGTCAGAGATGCTTCACGACACATCAATATCGCGCCGGAATGATGTGGAATCATAGATCTCAAAAATTCATTATCGGTAATAGCCGTTTGTTTCCTGATAAAAAAGAAAAATACGACAAATAATACAAAACTTCCGATCAATATTCCGTTTAAAACGCGTTTGTTTTCATACATGCTGCCCATCAGAAGGATCTCAATGATAAGCATGGGAGCTGTCATAATCCCGGCCATATACAATTGATTGAAATTCAGATGAATATTCTCGATAGTATTCACCATAGAATACATCAGAAAATACATTGTAATAAAATGAAGCAGAGCCATGAGCAGCAATCGTTTAGCTGACATACCTATATTATTAAGGAGGTTATGAAAAGAATCCGATACAAAATAGTAAGAGAGTGGTAAATTCTGATGTATTTTTATTCGGGGCAGAATATATTATGCTGAGAATTAGAATATGAAGGTATCTAAATATCTCATTACAGGTTCTTTAAGTATTGCAATTCTTGCCGCAATAACAAGTCTCCTCGGGATTTTTGATCCTGGAGCATATCAGTATGAAACGGCAAATTGGGCTCTGCAGGCGAGAGGGCAGGACGTAGGGAATGTGATTGCTGTCATAGTTCTGTTGGCAACAACCTACTTTTGGGCACAAAAATCAATCCGGGCATACTATATTTGGATAGGGTCTCTTATGTATTTTATGTATGCGTTTACGATCTATGCATTTTTTGCCCACTTTAATTACTTGTTTCTTCTGTATGTAGCCGTCCTCGGACTTACGTTTTATACTCTTTTCTACGCGTTACGTGAAGGAGAGAAACAAATTACGATGAGAAAAAAGAATAATACGGCATCTACCTATTTTGCTGCAATTGTCCTCATCCTGACGGGCGGGCTTTTTGGATTGCTGTGGTTGGCTGAGATTATTCCGGCACTTATATCTGGACAAACTCCCCAAACACTTATCGAGACCGGATTGTGGGTGAATCCGATACAGGTTATTGATCTTTCCATCGTCCTGCCGGCGATGATTGGAACGGGGATAATGCTTTTTAGAAAAAAGACAGGTGGATATTTTTATGCAGCTCCGTGGCTCGTATTTTCAGTACTTATGGGTAGCAGTATTGTGGCAACAATGATTATGATGAACAAGGCCGGATATCCGAATACTATCCCTCCGATGATAATGGTAGGATTGATTGTCCTCTTGAGCACAATCTCTGCTATTTTGTATCTCCGAACTTTCTTCAAGACCTAAGCTCTTTTTTTGCTATACTCATTTTGTGAAAAATTTTTATTGGCTTCTTGCCAACTCTCTCATCGCCGGAGTCACGAATAATTTTGTCTGGTTTGCCTTGACCTTTTGGATTTACCTGGAAACAAAATCGGTACTTGCGACTTCATATCTTGCCGGGATTTATCTGGTCGCGACTGCTGCTACAGGTTTCTGGTTCGGGTCAATAGTCGATCACAACAAAAAGAAAACAGCAATGCTCATTTCCAGTATTGTGACGGGGATATTATTCATACTTGGATTAATGTATTTCACCTTGACTCCACAAGAACTGTTTCACTCCGTATCAAATGTGGAGCTCTGGGTTCTCATGTTCCTGTTGATGGGCGGAGTGATCGCCGGAAATATTCGAAATATTGCCGTTCCGACTACGGTGACAATCCTCGTTGAAGAAGACAGACGTGATAAAGCAAACGGACTTGTCGGCTCCATGATGGGTGTGGCGTTCTCTGTGACTTCATTTGCCAGCGGACTGGTGCTTGGATACTGGGGAATGCACTATGTGCTGTATCTTGCTGTTGGATTTACCATCCTTGCAATTGTGCATTTGTTGCTAATACCTATGCCTGAGAAAAAAATTGTACATCTCGAGGAACAGCCGAAGAAAATTGATATCAGAGGGACATTCAAAGTAATCCGGAACATTCCAGGACTGCTGGCACTTATCCTTTTTGCGACTATAAATAATTTTCTGGGAGGCGTATTTATGGCATTGGTGGATGCCTACGGACTAACATTAGTATCTGTACAGGTATGGGGAATTTTATGGGGTTTTCTGAGTCTAGGATTTATAATTGGAGGGCTGATTATTGCAAAAGTCGGACTTGGCAAAAATCCATTACGGACATTGTTCCTTGCCAATATTGCTATGTGGACAGTCGCAATGTTTTTTACCATACAGCCATGGATTATTCTTTTGGCAGGAGGTATGGCCTTATGGATCACGCTTTCTCCATTTGCCGAAGCATCTGAGCAGACTATAATACAAAAAGTGGTACCGCCAGAAAGACAAGGGCGGGTGTTTGGATTTTCTCAAAGCGTCGAGCAGGCAGCTTCACCCTTGACAGCATTTTTAATCGGTCCGATTGCAGAATTTGTTTTCATTCCGTTTATGACAACAGGGCGCGGGGTAGATCTGATCGGTGGCTGGTTTGGTGTGGGGCAAGGCCGAGGGATTGCCCTGGTGTTTACCATAACCGGGATCATAGGGCTTGTGATAACTCTTCTTGCTATGCGGTCCAAGCCGTATAAACTACTTTCTGCGAAATATTTGGAAAAATAACTTTAAACCAAATCCCATACAAAGCTTTTACATTATGAAGGGTACAATGGTTGCTGTTATTCATTCAACAGTTATTATGTTAAATCTCAACTCAATCATGGTCGGTACCATGCAGCCCAAGGTGATGGCGGAATGTTATGAACAGATTTTCCAAAAAAAGCCTGATATGAAAGATGGAGAATGGTCTGGATGGTCAGTCGGTTCAAGCTTTTTCACAGTTGGGCACCACTCAAAAATGGAAGGAAAAACAAAAGATCCGGGAAGGCTTATGTTCAATCTGGAGACCACGGAAGTAAAGGAAGAATTTGACCGAATAAAGGAAATCAAAGGAATTACCGTCATAAAAGAACCGTATGAGATGCAGGGGATGTGGATTGCGACGTTTGCTGATCCCGACGGAAACTATTTCCAGCTTATGAGTCCTTGGGAAGAATGAGGTGGTAGAATAAGAGATGCACATAAAATTTTTGGGTGCTGCAGGCACCGTCACAGGCTCGTCCTATGTCCTGACTTCAGGATCGGGAAGCTCAATCCTTATTGATCTGGGGATGTTCCAGGGAACTCCTGACATTGAAAAGCTAAATTATAACTCGTATGAATATAACTGCTCGAAACTTGACGGCGCAGTACTGACTCACGCTCATCTTGATCACTGTGGCAGGCTTCCTATTTTGATACCGCGCGGATATAAGGGGAAGATCTGGATGACTCCGCCCACACGAGACCTTACAGAGTTGTCCCTTTTGGACAGTGCAAAAATCGCTATACAAGACCGTAAAAAAGCGCTGTATGACAAAGATTTAGCATATAAAACTATTGACCGTTTTAAAACGATGGAGTACAGATCTCCTGAAAGAATTGGAGATTTTGTTGTCACGATGCGGGATGCCGGTCATATCTTGGGATCATCCATACTTGAGATTGAAGATTTGAGACCGAATTCTGAAATAAGTAAAATTGTATTCAGCGGTGATCTGGGGAATTATCCGGAGGATATTGTCAAAACAACAGAATTTATAGATGATGCTGATGCGGTTGTCATGGAATCGACATACGGAGATAGACTGCATGCAGAGGAGGATGCAACTGCCATGCTACAAAGTGAGATTAATGCGGTCGAGGAGTCAGGCGGGACTCTCCTTATTCCGGCCTTTGCACTTGAGAGGACACAGGAAATCCTTCACATGATCATGCATCTCAAAAAAGACGGTAAAGTGAAGACCCGGACACCTGTATTTTTAGATAGTCCAATGGCCGATCAGGCCACACAGATTTATGGAGATTATCCTGAAATGTTCAATATCCACATAGCAGAAGATCTCGAAAACGGAGGAATTTTTGCATTTGATGGACTTGAGATCATCGCCAAGAGAAATCAGAGTCACGGACTGTATTATAAAGACGGAGCAAAAGTCATCATAGCAGGAAGCGGGATGATGACAGGAGGCCGAATCGTAGGTCACGCTGCCCATTATCTTCCTCATGAAAAAAACAGATTATTCATCGTCGGATACCAGGGTGAAGAGACTCTCGGACGTAAGCTTATGGAAGGACAGAAAGAGGTTCTTATCGACGGAAAAATGATTTCGGTCAACGCTTCAGTAAATACAACACATGCGATGAGCTCACATTCGGATCAGCAGCAACTCATAGATTGGTTAAAGCATATAAAAAATGTGAAACAGCTGATATTAACTCATGGAGAGGATCCAGCCAGACAGGCGCTTGCAGATCGCATCGAAAATGAACTTGGTCTGGGCACTATTCACCAACCCCGGCTGAATCAGGAACTTTCGTTATAACTTCATCTTACAGTATTACCACCTTCCCTTTACGATCCGTTGAGGTACATATATTACCCTTTTCCTAGGAGGTAATACCATGGTACAAAAATGGAAAATTGATCTTGAATTTGTAGAACAGGGAGACATATATTTTTTCTATAAACCCAAAAAAGGAGTAGAAAAAGTAGAAGGGTTATCGGATGTTTCCCGTTTTTTCTTTGTTTTGGATCCCGCCGATACAAATCGCGCACGTTATATTGTGATGGGCAATAAACGTATGCCGTCTGTAAATGACGGCGGAGATACTACGTGGGGTTTTGTACAGATGGTTGGAGGACGAGGCTTTGCCACGGAAAGAAATATACCTGTTCCTCCGAGGAAAGGTGCTTCCCGTCCTGCCGGAGAGGGAATATATGCGATAGTCAAACACAGAGATCATTCACATCTTCTGTATTCTCTGGAGCTGCCACAGCGAATCGGCGAAGTTCAGAAAGCTTTTTCAATCCAGAAAGAAGCTAATTATATTTTTCTTCATCGTCCAGTTCGTGTAAGACCGTCATCTCCGTCTGCTCCGTTCTCCAATTATTCTACAGTGTCGGTAACTGAAAATTTGAATCATAGAGGCACGCAACTATTGCTAGTCGGTGTCGGTGCGGACGTAGGCAGATTGGGTGTACGTGCTGAAAGAGAATCCGAGACATTTCATACTGCAGATATTTTTTCCAAACTTAAAGTTGATAAGGATCGTCATCCGAGTCACTCACTGCTTTCCGGAAAATGGGAATAAATCGATTATTGACAACTGTTATGCACCCTTTATAAGGGTTGTGTAAAAATGGAGAGTGATGGGGAGAGTTTTGGCTCGCTGACCGGGCACAGGTATTTATGTCCTATACGATCGGTCAGGAACATCCGGATAACGTAACTATTGATACGTTCGGTACGGAAAAGAAATCTTCACAGCAGATTCGGGAGCGTGCAATACAGATATTGGATCTTACTGTACCCGGGATAATCGAACAATTAGGACTATTCAATCCCGTATTCGGAAAAACGGCACGAAACGGTCATTTCGGACATGCAGAATTTCCGTGGGAACGGGCGGTTGACAATAAATGATTATTTATACAAGTCTTTGACCTGAAACAGAATGTAGAATCCGATAACAGCGCTTATGACAGCTCCGAGGATATTCCATTGCAAAACACTTGCAACAATTGAAATAAGTTGTGCCCAATACATATACCTCCAGCCTTGTTTAGACTGGGAAAACAATCCCGGAAGCGCCATTGCTTCAAGAATAACAACAGGGATAAGAAGAAGTGCCCCAATCCACATTCCCGGCAACGCTCTCATCATTGGCATCCCTCCGAATGGTGCAAAGACAGAGACGAGCCCGCCCATGCCGACAATCACAAATAGACCCGGAATCATAAAGAGCAAACCGAGAATGACTAGAAACGGTGCTAACTTTACAATAAGCTCCTTAATATTTTTTGGCATTTCTGGTGCCTTTTTACCAAAATATTCATCGAGTGTGTCTTCCAACTGAGTCAGGGTTTGTGAAAATGATGATTGTGCCATATATATAAAGATTAGAATGTAGAATCACCCTTGTCAATACTTTTGTATCAGATTTTTGAACGAGAATACGGATCCTTACACTAAAGAAGCAAAAATCGGTTATAATAGTGATATCTGAGAAACACATACCCCCAACTCACAACTAAAAAATGTCACCGATGTTCGAGTAGACTTCTACTTGTTGATGTCAAAGTAGAAAAAATGGCTGGACAATACGGTGAAGTAACGACATCCACGTACCACTGTTCCAATCCGGAATGTCAAAAGAATGCAGAAAAAGAAATGGCCAGAATGAAAAAGAAAAGAGAAGAACAGGAAGAAATGAAAGAACGACGTTTAGAGTCACGAAGACAGAATTCTGCTGCAAAAGCTGCAAAATAATTGCATTTGCTTTTTCTTACGTAATGATTTCCGCTCAACCGGTGTTTTAAACATCTCTACCTTACAGTTTTTTTACCTTCCTCTTATTGTTTGCTTATTCATTGCATATATAGTGATCAATTCTAGCATATTGATTATTACCGATTTATGAATAAAGAAAATCAAAAGATAGTAGTTGTGATTCCTACGTACAATGAAAAGGCAACTATACAACAGCTTATCCAAAAAATATTTGACCAGGAACGACTTCTTCCAAATTACACTCTTGATATTTTGGTTGTAGATGATACTTCTCCTGATGGAACGGGAGCAGTGGTAAAGAGTCTTGCCCGAAGTAATAACAAAATTCATCTCCTCAATGGAAAGAAAGAGGGATTGGGAATCGCCTATATCAATGGTTACCGATATGCATTGGACCAGCTACAGGCGGATATCATTGTCGGTATGGATGCGGACTTATCCCATGACCCGGATGTTCTCCCTGTACTTGTGCAAGAAATTGCGACAGGCAAAGATATCGCAATCGGTTCGAGATATACTGCAGGAGGATCCCTTCCACTCGAATGGTCATGGCTGCGCCGACTCAACAGTAGCGTAGGGAACAAAGTTGCTCGGTATATCGGGGGATTGAGAAAAGTGAGGGACTGTACGAGCGCATACCGTGCGATAAATGCACAGCTTCTCAGAAAAATTCAATTGCGATATATTGGAGCGAAAGGATATGTTTTCCTTGTTGGCTTACTGCATCATGCACTCAAATATGATGCAACTATAAAAGAAGTTCCCATTCATTTTAAAGAACGAGAATTCGGACAATCAAAATTGAGTATCAATGATGTGATTGAGTTTATTAAGTATTGTTTTTCTTTACGGTTTACTCTGATTCATCCGCGTTATCAGGTGCTTGCGTTTCTCGGCTTTATTACTGCGGGTTTGGTTTACCTATTTGTGTTTTTTACTTTTTCTTATTCCCTTTCCGTAGTTTTAATCATTTTTTCAACGGTTGTGCTCGTGATGGGGATTTTTAATACGTACCTGATGTTGTACTACTGGGAAGATGTGGAACGAATTAATAACAATAAAGTCCCTCAGAAATATGCAGTTCCGAAACACTCCTTTACTGCCATATTACCTGCCCGACATGAGAAACAGGTGATTGAAGATACTATTAGAGCAATTAATTCAATTGATTATGATAAAAATCTCAAGCAACTCATTGTCGTCTGCCGGTATGATGATGTGGGGACTATTGAGAAAGTACAGCATGTCATTTCCAAGTTGAAGAATGAGCACATTCAACTTGTAACGTTTATGGATGAGCCGATCAATAAGCCACATGCTCTCAATGTTGCCTTTCCTTACGTCTCAAATGATGTGATTGTTATTTTTGACGCGGAGGATCAGCCTCATGAAGATATTTATCAGGTTGTAAATACAGTCCTTACAGAAAAAAGAAATCTTGATGTTGTTCAGTCAGGAGTGCAACTCATGAATTTTGATTCTCACTGGTTTGCTACTTTTAATGTTCTTGAATATTTTTTTTGGTTTAAATCGACATTACATTTTTTTGCCAATCACGGCTTGGTTCCGCTTGGCGGGAATACGGTTTTTTTCAGAAAAGAAATTGTACAAGAAGTTGGCGGTTGGGATGAGCAATGTCTCACAGAGGATGCGGATATTGGTATCCGATTAAGCGCTGCTGGTGCAAATTTCCAGGTTGTGTATGATGAGAAACTTGCAACACGTGAGGAAACTCCACATACTATTCAGGATTTCATAAGACAAAGAACCAGATGGATTCAGGGATTTCTACAGATATTTCTAAAAGGGGAGTGGCTCTACCTTGACGGAGGAAGGAAAAAATTACTCGCTTTTTATGTACTGCTTATTCCTTTTATTCAGAGTTTGACAATTTTAGTTATTCCCTTTATGGCGTATACTGCTATAGCCTACAAACTCGATATTTATATTGCTGTATATACATTTATTCCCTTATTAACTCTCATTTCTCAAATGATAGTTCTCAATATTGGGCTGTTTGAATTTACCAGAAAATATGAACTCCGTTATCCGTTTCTTTCATCATTGAAGCTATTATTATTCTTTTTCCCGTATCAGATCGCATTGAGTCTGAGTGCTCTCAGAGCGCTTTATCGGCACGCAAAAGGATTTGCCGCATGGGAAAAAACAGAACATATCAATGCCCACCGTAATATAAAACCTTCCAGAGAATATCTTTTCCAATAAATACGTATGCATAAACTAATATCTTTTTTTAACCAGCGGGAGGAGAGATTGATTATTTTGATAGTACTCATCGGTGCAATTGCTCATGCGGTCAATATGTTCAATTTCCCGTATTATGAAAATGATGAAGCAATCTATTTAGGAAGAGCATGGTCATTGATAAATTTCGGTCAAATGGATGCCTATACCTATTGGTATGATCATGCGCCCTTTGGGTGGATAATGCTTGCCGGATGGTATGCGGTTATCCCTGATTTTTTTAGTTTCGGATTTTCCGTAAACTTCGGGCGTGTATTTATGCTGCTTATGCATATCGCTTCCAGCATACTCGTATACCTTATTATGAAAAAAATGACCGGCAGCAGATTGGCTAGTGCTGTAAGCATTCTTCTCTTTTCCTTTTCACCTTTGGCCATTTATTTTCAGCGAAGAGTACTTCTTGATAATATGATGACATTCTGGGTACTGGTCTCGCTTGCCTTTCTTGTTTATTACAATAATAAGCTCAGAAATATCATTTATAGCGCGATAGCGTTCGGCCTGTCTTTTCTGACCAAAGAGACTTCAGTGTTTATGCTGCCTGTTTTCTTGTACGTTGTATATCTTCAGGGACATAAACATCATAAAGTGTTTGCGGTTGTGAAATGGATCAGTTATGTCGCTCTGGTTGTATCAATCTATTTCCTTTATGCGCTGCTAAAAGGTGAATTGTTCCCAGAAGGTGTTTTGAATTCCGGTGAACATGTGAGTCTGATTGAAACATTGGTTTTTCAGGCAGAGCGTGACGGAGGAAGTATTTTTGACCCTGCGGGAAGTACATTCTGGTACAATGCAAGCGTTTGGATGAAAGAAGATCCGGTTATTATTCTTCTGGGTTTTGGAGCGACTGTGATGAATCTGCTCATCGGAATCAAAGATAAACTTGCCCGAATTCTGTCGCTATTAACACTCTCTCTGATCGGTTATCTTGTCAGAGGAGGAATTGTTATTGAGTTTTACATCATCCCGTTGTTTCCTTTTTTTGCTATGAATATTGCCTATATGGGAAATTATCTGGGAAGAGAACTGCAGCGCATAATTCCTCAAAAGAAGTATCTGACTTATCTGCCCAATGTGTTTTTTCTGATAGTTCTTCCTGTCATTTTTTTGTGGTTGAGCTTTCATATGAGAGAAGGTCACAGTCTATATACATCCAACCAAACTGCACGACAGGAGGAGGCAATTGAATACATACTTTCGAAACAGTATCCTTCTGCATTTTATGCAATGGACAATTATGGTTTTGTAGATTTAATGGAAAAAAACAACGGAAATTTTGCTGAAGCTCACCATTACTGGAAGGTTGAGTATGATCCAGAAATTCAGGAAGATATCCTTCAGAGCAATCCTGAAAATATTGATTATTTTTTGATCTCACCGCAGCTTTTGAATGATGTCAATACCGGAGTCTTTCCGTTCATCGGAGAAGCATTGGCAAATTCACGGCCCATCGCAACTTTTTCGCGTGACGGTTGGGGTGTAGAAATATGGGGAACAGAGTATCCTCGTCGTATTCTTCATGCTACATGGCATTCGTATAAACAGGAATTTATACATGAGGGACGGGTTATTGATCCTGCAACTTCGGATACGACTTCAGAAGGACAATCCTATGCATTACTTCGGGCTGTGCTTATGAATGATAAGCAGGTTTTTGATGAGGTATACAACTGGACAAAATCGAATCTGCAAACGGAAGACGGGTTGTTTCTGTGGAGTTTTAAACGCAAAGAAAACGACACGGGGACCGCAACGGATGCTGATTCGGATATTGCCTTGGCACTTATATTTGCCTACAAACAATGGGGAGATAGCACCTATCTATCGGAAGCAAAAGCCGTCATCAACGGCATCTGGGAGCATGAAACCGCAAAAGTCGGAGGAAGTGCATATATAACAGCCGGGAATTGGGCAACAGGGCCAGGTGAAGCTACAATAAATCCTTCGTATTTGTCGCCATCACATTATCGGATATTTGCAGAGGTGGATACAGAAAATGATTGGATGTCTGCTGTAGATACTTCATATGACCTGTTGGAACGTTGCACTTTTGATTTAACGGATGGAGAAGAAGTTCTTCCTGCGGAATGGTGTGCTTTAAATCTGACCTCACTTGATGTGAGGCCTTCTGCACCTCCCGGTCCGGTCGGTACCGAGTATGGATACAACGCTATCAGAGTGCCGCTTCGTGTAGCTCTTGATTATCACTGGTTCCGGAGCGAAGACGCAAAAAGATATCTTTCTTCGTTATCATTTCTCGAAGAAGAATGGCAGGAACATAAACGCCTTTATGTGGCATATACTCACGCAGGTGAACCGTGGGAAGAGTATGAATCAGCTGTGGCCTACGCTGGAAATTTGGGGTATTTTTTAGTAGAAAATCCTGATAGTGCAAAGGAAATATATTCAGAAAAAATACTCAATAAGCTATTCGAAAATGAGACAATATCTTATTGGGAAGATCCGGAGAATTATTACACTCAAAATTTGGTCTGGTTTGCAACTGCAATGTACGGAGGTTTGTTTGAAAACCTATGGGCACAGTGATTATTGAGAGAGATGTTTTTTAAAAAAATCAACGGTATCTTCCATGGCTGGTACAAAACTCGGATCTGTGATATTGTGGCCACCACTTGAATGTTCAACCAGTTCAACTGACGCATTTGCTTTTTTTGCAAGCTCCAAAAGATTTCGGCTATATTCAATGCTGACGACATCATCATTGACCGCATGATGGATCTGAAGTGCTCCCTTGATTTCAGATAGATAATTTGTTGCTGCCACTTGTTTCCAGAAAGGACTTTCAGGTGAGAACTGTCCCATCTGTTCGATAATCTTTCTTCGTAGTCGGCGTGTGGGAGAGCCTGAAGGTGGAGGTACATAACTGCTGTCGCTTATGCCATATTCCTGCATATCTTCGTATGAATAAACAGCTCCTGCCCAGATCACGGCAGCTGCGATATCAGGTTTTGCAGCCAGCGTTCGCAGTATCACGTTGCCAGCCATACTGTGACCCCAAAGTCCGATAGCCTGAGGATTAATAAAGTCTGCATTTTGTAGCGCTGCATGGGCGTTGAGGGTATCAATAACATAATCTGGTGAATAATAAGCCCCTCCCGGTTCACCTTCCGAATTGCCATGTCCACGAAGATCAATTTTAAAAACTACAAAGCCATTTCGTCCGAGATAATCGACATAAGATTCATATTTTTCCAGTGTCTGATACTGAGCAGGAGGGATATATCCATGAATAAATATAATTGCGGGCCAGCCATTTGCAGGCGCTTCACCTGCTGGAATAGTGATCAGACCGTTTATCTCAAATCCATCCGAGTCATAGGATGTCAAATAGGACGTGTAGGCGCCGGATTTATTGACTAACTCCAATTCCTTCAATGCACTTTTATACTCTCTTTCTCTCAAATACGGAATGGTCATCTCTCTAAAAGGGAATGGAGTAGGGGAGACTTTATTATTGATCGGAAGGAGTGCTTTTTCTGACGAAGGTTGTTTGGTATAGATAAATCCCAGAATCACAAGAATGACAACGAATAGTATTGTTATTAGTTTTTTCATGTGTGATGATCATTAAATTTCCTTTCCCCATTCATCCATGGCACTAAATATTTTATTGAGTTTTTCTCCTTTTTCTGTAAGATAATACTCAACATGAAGCGGAACTTCAGGATACACTTTCTTGGTAACAAGCTTTTTCTCTTCAAGCATACGAAGTCTATCTGTCAACGTTTTGGAGCTGATCCCGTTCATTGACCTCTGAAGTTCTCCGAAACGTTTCTTACCAATCATTAACTGATAGAGAATGGTAGTTGTCCATTTGCCGGAGATTATTCTGATAGTCTTTTCTACATTGCAATCTGCCATAGGTTTCAATTGTATCATGCTTTACTATTTGAAACTACTTTACAAAGTAAAGCATGTGTGTAAAAATGTTTTTCTATCGCTTGAATTTTTATAAATTATTTTTTTATCTATGGAAGGAAGTACACAACCTCAAAAGGGAAATAGCATGATGATGATCATCGGTGCCATTGTTGTTATTGCAGTTGTCGCAGTCGGCATCATGATGACACGAAGCGGGAATAATACAGAAGCTGAAAATACGCCGGATAATACAGCAACGATTGATGAATCGGTGAATCAGGATATGACTGTCCCGGCTGAAGGTGAACAGGCAGGAGATGAGATGGAGGCTGTTCAGATTATTGAGGTCGAAGCAGGAGCATTCTATTACAAACCCAATGAAATCAGAGTAAAACAGGGAGAGAAAGTACGAATCGTTATGACAAGCGTGGATATGATGCATGACTTCAATATTGATGAACTTGGCGTATCTATTCCGGTCACAGAATCCGGAAATACGGCAACAGTTGAATTTGTAGCAGATCAGAAAGGATCTTTTGAATACTACTGTTCGGTCGGGCAACATCGTGCCCAAGGACAGGTCGGAACACTGATTGTCGAATAATATCAACTAGCAATTACAAGCACACAGATATCACTATCTGTGTGCTTTTTCGTCTGATACATGAAAAGAATAATCCTGTTTATAACTTTGGGAGTAACAATGCTTGCGGTTAGCAGTATTTATTACTTCAATAATTCGTCTCGATTTGCCGAAAAAGCCCGAGATAGAATTAATGAAACTTTGCAAGAGGTACAAACCGCAACGGCTCATCCGCTTTCTATTGAGGCTTTGCGTCTTATTGAAACTCCCGGAAGTGAATTGGTCATCGAAGAAACGTTGCCTTCCGGAACGAACTATTACCGCTATATTGCGTCATATAGCTCTGACGGACTCAAACAGTACGGTCTGCTCACTATCCCGTTTGGAGAAAAACCTGAATCAGGTTGGCCTGTTATTATATTCAATCACGGATATATTCAACCCTCACAGTATCGAACAACTGAACGCTATATAGCGTATACAGATGCATTTTCCCGAAACGGATATATCTTATTTCGTCCGGACTATCGGGGTCACGGGAATTCTGAGGGGACAGCAGGTGGCGGGTATAGTTCAAATGATTATACAATTGATGTGTTAAATGCACTTGCATCAGTGAAAAAACATCCGGATGCGGATCCTGAACGAATCGGCATGTGGGGGCATTCGATGGGCGGGCATATTACGCTCCGTGCTATGGTCGTACGAGAAGATATCAAAGCAGGGGTTATCTGGGCAGGTGTTGTCGCTTCATACCCTGACCTACTGTACAATTGGCACAGAAGAGGGTCTACCATTACGCCTACGCCGGGTTTGACAATCACAAGTACCAGAGGCGGCAGATGGCGTCAAGCATTGATTGATCAATTCGGAACTCCTACGGACAATGCTGCATTTTGGAATTCAATTTCGGCAACAGCGTATCTCCAAGATATTTCAGGACCAATCCAGCTTCATCACGGAACAGCAGATACATCGGTGCCTGTTGCTTTTTCGGAAAAGCTTCATGATCTGCTGGAAGAATCCGATAAAGAATCTGAATTGTACATATATGAAGGAGATGACCACAATATTTCTGCAAGTCTCTATACCGCACTTGAAAGATCAGTTTCTTTTTTTGATACGCATGTGAAAGATGAAAAAAGACTATAATGATTCAAGTCGTTGACGAGCCGCATCGGAATTGTTTTTATAATATACGGCTTTCTCATATTCTTGTCGGGCTGATTCTGTCTCTCCCTGTTTGTTGTAGCTGTCTCCGCGGATAATATATGCTTCTGAATATGCACGGTTCTGGTTATTGAGAATGTTGTCTGTAATCTCAAACACTTTTTCATAATTTCCGACTTCATAATATGCTTGTAGGGGTTCAATCTGGTACCAAAGAGTCCGGAACGGCAGCCGCGAAGCGACAGCTTCATATTCCCGTATTGCATCTTCGTATTGACCTAAATGATAGTAGGCGACTGAAAGGTTAAACCGGCTCGTCACATTTTCAGGATCAACCTCCAATTCCTGCAAAGCATTTTCTTTTGCATGCATCCAGGCGATTTTTTTATCTGCTTCATCTCCAAGAATTCGTTCAGTAATATCCTGTTTTTCGCTGGGAACAAGAACTAGATATTCATAATTAAATTTACTCCATAGTTCATTAAACTCCTCGTAGGAATATCTTAGATTGGGTCCTTGGTAGGAATCATCCTGGATTATTTCCTTCGTCCGATCGTCATAACCTTTGACGACCCGGTAGTGTCCGATATCATCATTCGTCTCGAGCCATGTACGAGTAATCACCGGGATATCGTTTGCAATGAATTTTTTGAGCAGAGTTATATCTCCATGCGGCCGATGATAGGGGACAAGATCATAGTCTGTTGCTTTTACTCCCATTTCTTCCAAAGTCACGGATTTGTCATCGTTATCTCCCTGTGGATTTTGATACGGTCGCAATTCCCGTCCGAGTTCATCCTGAGAAATCTGAATGTTGTAATATGAGAGAGCCATAGAAAGCGACGCCGGTCCGCAGTTATTGAATGACTGATAAATGTGATACTTGTTTTCCAGTACTTTTTGATCCGGAATCGGTGTGTTTTGTTCTTCGGTGATTTCATTTTCCTTCACGGGAGATTCCTGCGGGGCACTTTGACCGAGGGATTGGTTGAAGGCAAGTTGTCCGCTTTCCAGGAATATGATAAGAGCCCCAATAAAACCTATTATGAGAATTGTGAGAAATTGGTTCCGCATGCCGTATTTTAGCAAAATAGAAAAAGATTTTGATACAATGGCATGTATGAAAAAGGTAATACCGTTAGTAAGTGTTGTTGTATTGATTCTTGCAGGTATATTATTTACTCAGGTTCAAAGCATATCGAAACCGCTGTCCGGAGATGATGTTCCGAAACCGGCATACTGGTTTATGCTTCATCGCAAATCCAATATAGAATATCTCTATTTAGGAGAACCGGGTAATCAGCAGAAAAGCCAGCTCATAAAAAAATTTCAGGTAAAAACCGGTATACCGGGCGAACGACCGACGCCTTTGCCTGAGTTGGTGGGACGTGAGTATTGGGTGCTTACGGACAAAATGGAAGCATTCAACAATCCGGAAACAGCTCCCTATTTTTTGGTACTCGACGTGCCGACTCCATCAGAGCCGCCTTTTGGTCCCGAGCCTTACCTTGAATGCTCTGGAGAGCAGTGTAACTGGGAGCTACCTGGGTATTTTGGACTGCACGGAATAGCAGGCAATCCGGATAAATTGTCAGATGAAGATCCAGGAAGCTCAGGCTGTGTACGGCATACGGATGAAGATATTACGTATTTGTATGAACTCCTTGATCCGGAGTCAGGAGAGATCAGATACTATGTGCGGGATATTTGAAATGATTGAGAAAAATTAACTACATTCTCGATAAACCGTTCCCGATCCAGGGGGAGATTCTGTGCTTCAATGTGTGCGAGAAGTGATTCCAGATACCAGTTCTCGTTGCCGTTTATTTGATACATATCCCGCAACGGTTCAAAACCTTTTCTTTCAAACGGTTTCATCAGAAGTGGCCTCATAAGAACTCCTCCATAAAACATAAAGTGTTCATTGCGGAGATGATAATAAGCACGCAATCTTTCGGCATGTGAAAGGGTATTTGCAGCCACAAAACCGGCAATTTCTCCGGTCAGACATAATGATGTTTTCGAACCCATCATCTGATCACCGATTCTTCCTTTTTGTACGACGTCAGTATTCCAATACATGGACGGATTATCGATACTGACTACGGAAATTTTTTTTGGTTGAGTTTGTTCGGCGCTCATGGAGTGGAAATACTCAAGCCAACGCCATTCGGAGTCCTGACAGGTGGGAGCGACATCAATATATCCGGGGAAATGTGGTCGTAGTTCTGAAAATGACATATAAATAAAAGGAAAAATGAGGGAAGGCGCTCTGAAATAGAGCAGGGAGGGGGCCGGAGGCCCCCTCCCACAGGCAAATGAAAAGTCATGCGGGCATGTTAGTCTGCGGTGAGCATTGACTCAAGCCGGTCGTCATACGCTCGAAGAACACGTTCAATATGTCCCAAGTCACAGGCAGGGTTACCGCAATTGCAAAGCGGTTTGTCGGGATCAAATTGATAGTCTTCAACGTGTTCGCGAACCATGTCAAGTACAAGCTTATGGACACGATGCTCATTGAGCCTCGTGTGAAGTACGAGCGCAGCAAGTCCAAGATCCGGAAAGGTTGAAATATCACGGCGATCGAACATCTTCAAGACTTCCTCGACTGAAGGTCTGGCACGGGTTTTCCCTTGCCGAAACCCTTTTGCAAGAGCATCAAAGAGCGTTGATCGCGCCGGATGTCCATTTCCGTTACTTGGGGTGTCTGGCACAATATCGATCTCGATTGCAGCCGCTATAACGAACTCTTCGCCATCAGCGACTTCCCTAGAAACCAATTGTGACTCGATCTGGTTACGCAATTGCATCAAGGTTTCTTGGTTCATCTCTTGATACAGGGGATTAGGTACCCAGAAGGTTGCCGCTCTGCGTTGCCCTTTGACAACGAACGGAATTCGGATCGGAGCGTGAGTTTGAAGCAATTCGTCTGACATGTTGTCCTCCTTAGGACTTGATACAACAGTGGATTATAGTTGCGTTTCGAGTATAGACTCTCAACGGCGGTCATTGAGGATTTCTCCTCTCAGTTCATGATTGTCGAAAAGACATTCATCAGGTCTCCTGCAGGACCTGTCCCCATTAGTCTGTCAGGCATGTTCCTTTCATTTGGGATTGATATGGAAAAAATGAGCACGGGTTGTTCCAGTGCCTGACGTAAGTCTTATAATCTAAGGCTTATCTCAAGCACCGGAATTGTGTTCTTTTTTAATATATCTCCTTCCCTCTTTGTAAAAGTACTACGATTTATTACGTCAAAAGAAATGCGAATTTCTTAAGTAAATAAACCTATAATATTATAGCACACTGGGTGTGTAATTCAATTGGAGTGTCACCTTCCAAGAGCAGAGGTTGAAGTGCACGTCTCATACAAGATAGGAGTACTCAGCTTCTCTTTGCAACACGCCGATCGGCGATAGTAAGATGTTTTTTTCTCAACCTTAAATTGTTCGGTGTGACTTCCAGTAGTTCGTCATCTCCGATGATGTCGAGGTACTGCTCAAGAGAGAGGATGGTAGGGGGCTCCAGAGAAACTTTTACTCCTTCACCAGATGAGCGGTTATTGGTAAGTTTTTTCTCTTTGCAGACATTGACTTCTATATCACGATCTTGTGATGAAAGTCCGACAACCATTCCTTCATAAATGTTTACTCCCGGTCCGAAGAACATGGTGCCACGGATTTGTGCATTTGCTAGTCCGTACGTGACGGTCTGACCTGATTGCGTCGCAATGAGAGCTCCGCGTCTGATACTGTCCATATCAGTCCCCACGGGTTCATACCCGAGCAGATAGGTGTGCATGACTGCCGTACCGCGGGTATTCGTCAACAGATTACTGCGTATACCTATCAAATTGCGGCTGGATATTTTATAGATTAGTCTGACACCAGTATCACCTTGCGGTGTCATATTGCTCATTTTTCCTTTGCGTTTTCCCAGTTCATCGGTTACTTCTCCCATATAATCTTTGTGGACATCAATCGTCAGTTCTTCATATGGTTCAGATTTGACTCCATCAATTACTTTATAAATAACCTGTGGCTTCGAGACTTCCATCTCATATCCTTCCCGTCGCATTGTTTCGATAAGAACAGCAAGATGAAGCTCTCCGCGGCCGCTTACGATAAATGAGGTTGTCTCCTGATCGTCTTCGACACGAAGCCCTAAATCTGTTTCTAATTCTTTATATAGTCGTGCCCGAATCTGGCGTGAAGTCACAAATTCGCCTTCACGGCCGGCAAACGGACTGGTATTCGGGCCAATTTTTATTTTAATTGTCGGTTCTTCAACCTGAATTTTGGGTAAATGCTCAGGATGGTCCGGATTGGTGACTGTCTGTCCGATAGTAAGTTCGGGGATACCGGCAAGCGCAGCTATGTCACCTGATACAATTTTGTCGGTTTCGATACGTCCCAAACCTTTGCTGGTGAACAGTTTTGTTGCTGTATAGGTCCCGATGACCTGCCCGTCATCGACAAGTGAAATACGTTCCCCTTTGGAAAGAATCCCACGTGTGACTTTTCCGATACAAATACGTCCGACATACGGGTCGTGATCAACCGTTGAAATCAGCATCTGAAACGGTTTATCTTCATCTATATGCGTGTTTGGGATTTCTTCTGCTATAGCATCAAGAAGAGGGGAGAGATCTCCAGGCATTTCAGAATCATATTTTTCCGGAATTTCTCGGAAAGCTTTTCCGTCACGGCCTACTCCATAAAGAGTTGTAAAATTTAAAGCGGCCTCATCTTCAGCAAGATCTAGAAATAGATTTTCCACCTCTCGCTGAATCTCGATGGGGCGGGCATCTTTTTTATCAATTTTGTTGATAAAAAGGATAATGCGCAGTTTGGCCTCTAGGGCTTTCTTTAAAACAAAACGGGTTTGAGGAAGGGGTCCTTCCGCAGCATCCACAAGAAGCAGTGCTCCGCTTGCCATATTCAACACTCGTTCAACCTCACTTCCAAAATCAGCATGGCCTGGTGTATCAATGATATTTATACGCTCACTTTTATATTCTATTGCAGTATTTTTAGCCAAAATAGTGATACCTTTTTCCCGTTCAAGGGTATTGGAATCCATAAGAAGCTCTTCCTGCATCTCTTTTTGGTTGTCTCGAAAGACATGAGACTGCTTTAGCAATGCGTCAACTAAGGTTGTTTTACCATGGTCGACGTGAGCGATAATGGCAATATTTCTGATATTCATAGGAAGTGATAAGTATATCAGAATATATCGAAAATGTCTTCCTTGAATATGTATAAATGTATTCTTACCATCTGCTGCAGTTTCTGTGCTCGAAAGAGTGCTAGAATGAGGTATGAAGGTACTACAAAATAAACGGGTTCAGCAGTTTCTGCTTCTTTCATTTGGATTAAGTTGGGGAATTGCAGCTATATATTATTTGGCAGGCGGACGACTCACGTCATCGAGTGCGTTACTCGTGTTATTACTCTATATGTTCATGCCGATGACGGCGGCAATCATTCTCCAGAAATTTGTGTATAAAGAATCACTTAAAAAACCGTTAGGGATTTATTTCCGTCCGAATAAATATTTTGTAATTGCCTGGTTGTTCCCATTTATAACAGCGATAGGCACATTGGGTATTGGTCTTCTTATTCCCGGGGTCGAATTTTCACCAGGGATGGAAGGTTTGCTTGAGACGTACGGAAAAGCATTATCTCCTGAAGACTTGGAATTGATGAAAGAACAAATCGCAGCTGCTCCAATTCATCCGTTTTGGCTGGCACTTCTGCAGGGGATGGTTGCGGCAATAACAGTAAATGCAATTGCTGCATTCGGAGAAGAACTGGGATGGCGTGGATTTTTATATAAAGAGATAGGGGAGAGTGGTTTCTGGCAAACATCTGCTTTTACAGGAATAGTGTGGGGGATTTGGCATGCTCCGATCATAATTCAAGGGTACAATTATCCTGATGCCCCGATACTTGGAGTAGGTATGATGATGATTTTTACGCTTCTTTATGCTCCGATATTCACGTTTATTCGTATGAAGTCCGGTTCTGTTATTGCCGCGTCTATTTTGCATGGCGCAATCAACGCCAGTGCCGGTTTGGCACTTCTCCTCTTAAAAGGCGGAAATTCGCTCCTGGTCGGATCATTGGGTTTTTCCGGATTTTGTATGCTTTTATTAGTTGATATTTTTCTTTTTTTCTTCATAAAAAAGCAAAAAATACCCTGAGAGAGGGCTTTTGAAAAAAAATTGTCGGAGAAGAGGTTGCAAAAATTTCATAACTATATTAAACTTGCATATAGATATGAGAAAACACTGTCCCCGAATAGTCATTGAGAATTATTATGAACCGTGCATCCTATACCTCCTCTCTCGAGGGCCGAGTTATGGATATAAAATTCAACAACATATCGAGACTCAATTAAGTTGTGGGGTAAATATAAGTAACGTGTATCGGTGTCTTTCCCGGTTGCACAAGGAACATTGTGTGACCAAAGCGCATGAGCCAAGTGAGGAAGGACCAGACAGAGTAGTTTACCGAATCACGAGAGAAGGGAAAACACTACTCAAGGACTGGATTCAGGATTTGAATAAACAAAAACAGATTGTAAACAAACTCATTAACAGTTGCTCAGAATTATGAAAAATATATCTCAAACATCATTTAAAAAAGAAGTCGTTGAACAGAAAGGTTTGGTCGGAGTTATTGTGCAAACAGAATGGTGTGAACCATGCAAACATCTGACACCCGTCATTGAGAGCTTGGAAACAGAATATAAAGGCCGAGATCTATCGTTTGTCACGATTGATTTGGATTCAAATCCGAGTTTTACATCATATTATCGTATTGCGGGATTGCCGACTGTCATTTTTTTCAAAGACGGGGCAATGAAAGGTCTCTATATGGGAGTCAAAACAGTAGAGGAATTCCGAGAAATTATTGAAACTATTTTAGAAGGGAAAAAGAAAGTCGGTCCGAAAAGCGTCAAGGTCTTCTCTACTCCCACTTGTCCCTACTGCCATATGGTAAAGGACTACCTTACTCAAAAAGATATTTCTTTTGAAGATATTGATGTGTCAAAAGATCGGGAATCAGCAATGCAAATGGTACAAAAATCAGGTCAAATGGGTGTTCCGCAACTTTGGATTGACGGAGAAGTTGTTGTCGGTTACGATACTGCCCGAATTGACCAATTGCTCGCTCAATAATTACTGGCATTTGGGGCATTGACCGTAGAAGGCGAGTGAATGTCTTTTGATATTGTAGGCTGATACTGTGTGTGCTTCTTCCAGAAGAGTATGCTCCGATTCTAGAGCAATATCTTCAATATTGCCGCAACTAGTACACAACAAATGATGATGGTGAGGCCTGCCTTTCATTTCATAATGAAGTTCTGTGTCTTTGAGAGGTACTTTTTCGATAATATTTTCTTGAAGTAGAAACTCAAGTTCTCTATAGACTGTTGTGATATTTACTTTTATCCCTATGCGTTCGAGCATGGTATAGAGAGATTTAGCTGCGATTGGACGATCAGTATTTTCCAGAAGTTCAATGATAGCACTTCGTGCCTGAGTGATTCGATGGCCTTTCTCTTTCAAAGTTTGAAGACTGTCTGATTTCATATGTTAATTGCAACTTAATTGCATTGTACTCTAAATGATCGGTGAATGCAAGAAATTTTCAAACAACTATTACTTATTGATGAAGTCTTCATAGAGCTTTTTTTGATTTTGCGGTGATAACTCCTGTAATGTGCCATTTGATAATCGCTGTCTTGTTACTTCAAAAAGAAGCATGCTTGCTGTTACCGATAAATTGAAGCTTTGTACAAATCCGCGCATTGGAATATATATTTTGGTATCGGCTTTTTGTATAGCCGTTTTAGAAAGGCCTGAATGTTCATTTCCAAAAAGAAGCGCAATTTGTTTGTCTTTATATTCGGTGTCATAAATTGATTGTGCTTCTTCATCCAAAATGGTTGCACAAATGGTGTAGCCTGCTTCTTTTAGTTGCGATAGGCACTCTTCAGATGAATGGTAGATATGGAAATCGAGCCATTTATTCGCCGAAGCTGCAGATAATTTACCTACCTTTCGGGGATTAAATTCCGGTTGATTTTTAAATATAAAATAGACTTCCTGGACGCCGAATGCATCACATGAGCGTAAAACTGCAGCTGCATTGTGAGGATCATAGATATCTTCCAGAACAACTGTCAGACCATGTTGCCTTTTTTGAACTACCTGTTTTATCTTTTCTATTCTTTTTGCACTGATCATGTCGTTATTATAGCAGTATACAGTTGAGGTAAAAAAAGATCACAGCACGACTCACATCATTACTGTGATCTTAGTTTGTTTATTTTTTTGTTTTTTTCTTTGCGGTTTTTTTGGCTGGTTTCTTGACGGTTTTCTTCACGACCTTCTTCTTTGCAGCTGCTTTCTTCACCGGCTTTTTCGCAACTTTCTTCTTAGCTGTTTTTTTTACAGTTTTTTTTGTTTTTTTAACTGGCATGGATCTTCACCACCTTCCGAGGGAAACTGGTAACAAGACGCACGACCATATATGATTTCACTATACTCTCTTTTCAATTTCTTTACAAGATACATTATCGTTGCTGAAGCTGTTCGGGAGTAGTCTCGTCGAGTTTTTCGGCATCCTTGAGTGTGTAAGCCCCGACTGCCGTCCGGGTAAGTGAAACAAGATACGCACCGGTACCGAGCAGATTTCCTAAGTCTCTGGCAAACGATCTTACATAAAAACCTGAGCTTACCGTAATGGAAACCTGCAAAATAGGGTACTGATATGAGAGGAGTTTCAATTGTTTTACTTCGACTGTTTTACCGGGAAGGGTAAATTGCTCACCTTTTCGGGCTCTTTTGTAGGCCGGGATTCCGTCGATTTTGATAGCTGAATATCGGGGAGGTATTTGTTCAGTTTTACCTTCAAATGAGTGCAAAGCTTTGTGAATGGTATCCTTTGCAGGTTTGGCTGTGGGGCCCGTTGTCACGATAGGACCTTCGGCATCGTCAGTTTCGGATACTTTCCCCAATTCAATTGTCGCCTCATATGTCTTGTCTGTTCCTTTCAAAACATCATGGAGCTTTCTTGTACCTTCTTTCCCGATCCCGATAACAAGCACCCCGTCTGCCAAAGGATCCAGTGTTCCGCCATGTCCGATTTTTTGACCTTTAAATTTTGATTTCAGTTTTCTGATCAAATCATACGATGAAATACCTTTCGGTTTATAAAATGCCTTTATCATATCTGTTTGGTAAACTTGATTGAGGGTACGTGTTGTTATTGTATTATATATCGTATGGAAAACAAAGAATCACTTCTTACTCGTTTTTTTCGGCAAGGCATCCATCATAAGCAGGATATTGTCAGGAGTTTCTACCTGCTGTATGCGTGTATCGTCGGATTTTTAATTCTTTTTGCCTATTGGACGACACAAAATAGCAATAGGGCGGCGATATATGAGGTCGGGCTCATAAGCGGACAGACAGCAATTGTCATCTTTTGTATCATTATCCTTCCCGGTATCCTGAGACGGTTTGGGATCCGGAATATGATGACCAGCTTTATCATGACCATCAGAAGACAGCTGGGGATTACCATGTTTTTACTTGCATTCCTTCATTATTCTTCCATCAGGCTGTTCCCCATTGTGTTCGGTGGTCTTCCCTTAACTGTGCCTCCGTTTTTTGAATTTATGGGTGTGTCAGCACTATACGCTTTGGCACCGCTTTTCGTGACGTCCAATGATGTGAGCGTAAGGAAATTAGGGCCATGGTGGAGAAGAATCCACTCAATGGTCTACTTTATTGTCTGGCTGATTTTCCTTCATACAGCTTTGCAACGGATTAGTATATGGTCTGTTTTGATCGGTATTTTTGCAATAGCAGAAACCGCATCATTAATTAAAGCTGCAGTAATTCGTCCAGGTGGTCAGCCCAAAAATCCGCCCTTGCAATCATAATTTTTCTTTTTTATAATGCGGTAAAGTTCTAACAAAGCAATACTATGAAATCGTTTTTTTTCAGCAGGGAGCAATAAGACGCGTTCACTCCCGGCGCACTCCCAACTCTGCCATTCCTCTCATTCCTTATTTGTTGGTTTGCTCTTTTATTATTAATTTCATCATACTTATATGAACACCAAAGTGGTCGCCCTTTTAGTGGCTCTTGTGGTAATCCTTGTAGGTGGCTGGTACTATACTAGTCAACAAAGAGGACGAAGTAATGCTGCTGCTGATGCAGAAAATCAGCTTGTTATTTATTCGGGAAGAAAAGAACCATTAATACTTCCGATTATTGAGTCTTTTGAAAAAAAGACAGGAATTAATGTCATTCTCAAATCCGGATCATCGGAAGAATTGGCGAATATTCTCCTTCAGGAAGGAGAACAGACAGAGGCCGATGTATACATCTCGACCGATGCAAGCTTATTACAGGAATTGGGTTCGAAAGAAATGTTCGTACCAATTTCTTCTGAATCATTAGATGAGGTTTCCGCACAGTATCGCGCCAGTGATAGTATGTGGACAGGTATTTCAGGGAGAGCACGCGTGCTTATTGTAAATACTGATATCGTGTCTGAAAAGGAATATCCTGATTCTATCTATGATATTACTGATGAAGTATGGAAAGACAAGGTTGCTATGGCAAAAATGACAAACGAATCAGTTGTGACGCATATGAGCGCTATACGAACCGTACGTGGTGAAGCATTTTTTAACGATTTTCTTCAAGGCATTCAAAACAATAACGTAACTCTTCTCCCCGGCCATACTGATGTGCGTCAGGCTGTCGCCAGAGGAGAGTTTGCCGTTGGTTTCGTCAATCATTATTATGGACATCTTCAACAGCAGGAATCAGACAATATAGCTATACTGTATACTGACCAGGAAGATGGTCTAGATGGTTCATTTGTCAATGTGTCGGGTGTTGGGATTCTCAAAGCAGGAGAGAATACTGAAAATGCACAAAAATTTGTTGATTTCCTATTGAGCCCAGCAGCACAAAAGCAGTTTGCTGAGCTCAATTTTGAGTTTCCTCTTGTAGAAGGAATTCAATCTGAAAATACTAAGAATTTAGGTGATTTTAAACAGATGAATACAAACCTTCATGAAGTATCAACAAAAAGACAAGAAACATTGGATCTCATTAAATCTCAAGGGCTCTAACATGACATCGTTATTTTCGATACAGAAGCTGCTGACTGCAGCTTCTGTATTTTTTACTGTTCTTGCTTCAACACCGTTATTTTTTATCGGGTACTCAATTGTGAATGTCCCTCTCGGTACATTGCCGGATTTGTTCTCTTATTATGCAGTCCCTTTTTTTACCACAGTTGGGCTCTCAACATTCTCGGGATTGGCGGTTCTTGTACTGGCAGTTATCACGGTGTATGCTGTCTTATTGTTGCCTGTTTCGTACAGAAAACTAGTATCTTTCGTTTTGGTTTTTCCAATTGTATTTCCGCCGTACATTGCTGCAATATCATATATAGCAATTTTCAAATCTGCATGGGGTTTGTCACTAATGGGAAGATCCTCTCTGATTGAGTTTTGGCAGGCAGCAGGAGTTTTAAGTCTATTTTTGTATCCCTATTCCTTTTTGCTCATAAAAAATCGCATTGAGATGATCGATCCGGCGCATCTAAAAATTGCTTCTCTCTACAAATGGAGTTTTTTTGACACTCTTCGTTATATTTATTTTCCCCATGTTAAGCATGCACTATTGAGTGCTTTTCTTATTCCGTTTCTATACGTGGCATCAGATTTTGGAGCTGTTTCAATTCTCCGCATGGATACACTTACGACGGAGCTCTATCAAAGTATGGTGCGAAGATTTGACAATGCTGAAGGGGCCGTGCTAAGTGTCGCATTGTTGGTAGTCTCCGCAGTTACACTAGTTTCAGGTTCCCGATTTGCTTCTGGGATAGTTAGCAGTACGAGAAAAAATGACAATGAAATTATTTCACATCATGTAAATAGACGCAGTATGCTCTTTTCTGTTTGCTGGATACTTTCTTTGATTGCACTTACTGTAGCAGTTCCTCTTACTATGCTAATAAAATGGTTCTTCCAATTTATGAAAGAAGAAAGTGTCCTGAAGAATATCTGGTTTGACACATCTTCTTTTGTGCAGATGATCATGACAACGGTTATTATTGCTCTTGTTGTCGTTGCTATTTCTCAACTAATTGCTTTTACAGTTCAGTTGTATATGGTGTTTTCATCCAAAAATATCATTACAAAAAGTATCTACTATTTGACAACTCTCCTTCATGCATTGCCTGCAGTAGTTATTGTTTTTAGTGTACTTGCCCTTAAATATTCCACGCCTTTGGGAATCCCGTACGCATTGGGTTTTTTATTCTTTGCCTTTGTCCTCAGATTTCTCGGCATTGCATTTCTTACTATTTCTCCAGCAGCAGAAACAATACCGAAGGCTTATTTGAAAATTGGATCAACGTTTATGACTCATATAACTGATCAAGTTCGATTGATTGTGCTGCCGTATCTGAGGAAATATATTCTTCAAAGCGGTAGCTATATATATTTTTTGTCTCTTAGGGAATTGACTATCCCGCTGATTTTGCTTCCATTGGGAATGAATGTTTTATCAGTCCGCATTTGGCAAACGGCAAGTGAAGGCCTTTATGTGTATGCCTCACCGGCAATTTTAGTTTTACTGCTGCTCTCTTTGCCGTCACTCGTATGGTATATTAGGAGTCAGGTATAACAAATATGAAATGTATAGTCAGAAATATCAATGCTGAAGTTAGTTCTCAGCCATCTTTCTCCATACGCGGAATATCTTTTGCACTGGGAGAAGGGCAGATTTTGGCCATTTTGGGTCCGAGCGGTGCCGGTAAGACCTCCTTGTTGAATGCGATTGCCGGATTCTTACCTGTACAGCACGGAGCTATTTTACTGGATGATCAAACAGTCAGTTGTGCATCATTTTGCCTTCCTCCGATGAAAAGAAATATTGGCGTTATTTTCCAGGATCACAATCTGTTACCTCATGTATCCCTCCGAGAGAATCTTACCCTGGGGATTGATAAAACGGAAGCTGCCGAACGTAAGAAAGAGATACAGGCAATGCTCAGAGATTTGCACATAGACCATTTGCAAGAATCATTCCCCTATCAGGTCTCAGGAGGTCAACAGCAACGAGTTGCATTGGGAAGGGCAATTCTTCATGATAAGAAATTGTTGTTGTTTGATGAGCCTTTTTCCGGTCTCGATCAAGCTCGAATGGTAAAACTGGCACACACAATTCGGGAATCAGTAAAGAAATATAAGCGGATCGCTATCCTTGTTACGCATCATATTGAAGAGGCTTTCCTGATTGCAGATATGATCGGCATTATGAAGGACGGACAACTTCTTGAAGTTGCTGTGCCTGAAGCAATTTATCATGAACCATCACGTCTGGATATTGCCGAATATGTCGGTCCGGTAAATATAATTGAAGGGACCAGAGAGTCCTCTACAAAAATCAAAACGGTCTTCGGATCTGTTCAATCAGCACAACATATACCTTCATCATTGAAACATGTCCAATTGCTGACACGACCAGATGATTACAAGATTGTAAGTGGTGGTAAATTTACGGTAGATGATATTTTGTTTGCAGGAATGACTCAATTGGTTACCCTTACATGTGAATCTATGTCGGTAAAAGTCTCGCTGGAACATCATCAAAATATCCGTGCTGGTGACAAAGCAGGGGTAGTCCTAAAAAATGATCATGTGTACCGTGCATATGATAGCAATGGTCTAAATATCAAACCTCTTTGAATTTTTTTCACGGCACTTTCATGTATCTTCTGCTAAAATGAGTACACATATGGACCAAGAACAATCTCCGACAACGATCTATATCAATGCATATCGCTCATTTCTGCGGGCAGAAGGACAGATGAATATAGAACAAGTAGTCATGCTGTATAAAAATATGAGGCCTTCGATTCATAAATATGCAGATCAGGAAAAGGTAGATGTGGAAGCTTTTATGTATTCATATCTGCGCCTTCCCAAAAATATCTTTGAGATATCAGATATAGTCCTTGCACAAATTGGGGATATATTTTACCGGGAAGGTTTGAAAATTGAGTTCTGGCAGGAAGTACACGCGCCGGCTCGTCGACGCAAAATGTATTTTGATGGTACTGACAAGCTGGCGGTATTTATTAACTCTGTTACTGATCTGGATGATATGGTGGGTCTTTTGACGGCATATGAAATCGAGTGGAATAAAATCCATATGAAGATGTCCTCTTTCAAAAAAGAAATTTCACCAAAAAATACAAGCGAATTGCAGAAGGTGCTCGAAATTGATGAAGAAAATTGGGAGCGGCTGACCCGCATTTGGGATAAAGAACTATATAACCGCCTGAACCAAATTAAGGAGAAAGATGTGCATTTCCGTGTAAGGCTTCTTCGAGGGAACTATGTGGATTATAAAAAAGCAGCGCAGCGGTGGTTTGAAAATATCATGGAGCATACGCGTTATAAAGAGTTAAGAAATAAACCGTTGTATTTTGTTTCTTCCAATACGCACAGCATTGTGAATAATCTTACCGGGTGGGTGACGAATATCGAAAAAGAATTGATTTCCTATCTGAAGGAGCATAAACTAGAACGGTTCCTAAATTACTGGAAAGAAATTGAAACAGGCGAACATCCCGGATCACGAGAGAATTTTCTTTGGTATATACTCAAAAAATATGAAGCGGAGCATCCGGAGATCAGAGAAAAACGCGAATCGTATGAGCGGGATATGGGGATCGATTTTATTGATGCGAAGCATTACCTGGATATCAATGCGCAGGTATTTTCTTTGAATGATATCCAAAATACAGGTTTTGCAAAAAAAATCGGATGGGGTGCGGATCAATCACATGACTCGGAAGCGCTTGTTTTGAATATCGATTATCCGCTCGGACTGGGAGCGTATATGGTCCTCTCCACCATACTTCACAATGTTAATAATCTTCGCGGTGTGTATATTCTCGGAAAAGCTTCATTTCTCCATGCAAATTTGGGCGATATCGGTCTTCCCACCAAGGTATATGATACATATAGCGATAATACGTACATTTTCAATAATGCATTTACCAAGGATTACTTCAAAGAATTCCAAACGGGTAGCGTTCTTTCGAATCAAAAAGTAGTATCAACAAAGGGTACATTCCTTCATCCGGAAGCAGCGATACAGCAGTATTTTATCGAGGACTATACGATAGTCGAAATGGAAGACGGACCGTATTTGAGCTCTTTGTATGAAACTACTCATTTTGATCGTTATCCCGAAAATACGACTGTAACTATGCTCAACACGCCGATAGATATCGGCATCATTCATTATGCTTCAGATACTCCGTTCACCAAGGCGATTACCCTCGGGACTCGGAATCTCGGGTATGAGGGTGTAGAGGCGACGTATGCTTCGTCTCTGGCAATCCTCAAGCGCATTGTGGAGGTTGAGATGAAATGATACTCACAAAGAAAATACTTATTTTAGAAGATAATTTCCTGGTATTGTCACGACTGTTTGAGAGTCTTTATCAACTGGAGAATGACTTCGAATATACGTTTGAAGTTATGGTTCTTACTTCATCAGACCAGATAGATGCATATATCCATAAAAATGATGATTTCGTTTTTGACATTATTCTGATTGATCGTGACTGCAAGATTCATAAATCATTTCATATATTTGATATTGAGCGAATTGGAACGGATCGAGTAATCGGAATATCTTCAATCAAACGTTATAACGATGATCTTGTTCAGAGAGGTGTCAAAAGAATAGTGGAAAAAGATCTCTCAGATCTTGATACTTTTGTTTCGGCTGTCATAAAGGAGATGCAATCAATGCTCATTCCAGTGCACCTCCAAGACTTCCTTAAGAATTCCGGTCAATAGTTGTATCTGGTTCAGATGATGTGCTCCATTCTTGTATATTCGCACCAGTCGAAGAGAACGGAGGCAACATAGTCAGTCGAGGAGTGCCGGTAAGATGGTATAATCTTTTCATGCAAAATGTATCTGCAATCCCATCCAAGTTTACACTTCCTACAATATTTGTCATTCTGGGGATTACCGGAGATCTCGTTCGTAAAAAAATCCTGAAAGCACTATATGACCTGTATCTGAAAAAAAATCTTCCAAGCAAGTTTCGGGTATATGGTTTTTCCCGGCGTGATTATGACGATCAGCAGCTGAGAGAATATCTCAAATCCGTTATGGAAAAAGGGCAATTTGCAGAGCCGGAGAAGTACGATGCATTTCTAGAAGCATTCTATTATGTCGGTGGAGATTTTCTAAGTCCCGATGCGTACCATGATCTTGCCTCCAAACTCGGTCTGGTAGATGGCGAATGGCGTATCTGCTCAAACAAATTATTTTATTTGGCGGTTCCTCCCCATGCATATTCAGATATTATTACCAATCTTCATTCGTCTGGATTGACCAAACCCTGCAGTCCGGAAGAAGGATGGACACGTGTTATCCTTGAGAAACCGTTCGGGACTGACCGAAAAACCGCGATTGACTTAGATAAACAATTGGGAGAGCTTTTCAAAGAAGAACAAATTTATCGGGTGGATCATTATCTGGCAAAAGAAACGGTGAAAAATATCCTTGTCTTCCGGTTCAGTAACTCATTTTTGACTCCGGCATGGAATAAAAACTATATTGAAAAAATTGAAGTACGCCTTCTTGAGCGGGCTGCAGTCACAAAACGGGGAGATTTCTATGACAAAGTTGGAGCCCTGCGTGATGTGGGTCAAAATCATATGCTTCAGCTGTTGGGACTATTCCTGATGGATCCTCCGACATCTCTTGACCCCGACGAAATTAAGAAGAAAAGAAGCGATGCATTGTCTTCGCTGCAAATCATGTCGAAACAGGAAGTCATCCAACAAACGGAGCGCGGGCAATATCAAGGATACCGGGAGGTAAAAGGAGTTTCTCCAGATTCAGAAACCGAAACATATTTCCGCATCAAAGCTTTCTCAAATAAGAAAGAATTTGAAGGTGTTCCGATTTTCCTTGAAAGCGGCAAAGCCCAAGGCTGTGAACTTATCGAGGTCGTCGTCACCTTTCGCGAATCTCCATTCTGCCTGTACTCGGTACCGGGTATTCAGAAAAACACATTACATTATCATCTCAAACCTCAGGAAAAAATCAGCATGAATTTTCTTGCTAAAAAACCGGGTTTTACGTATGAGGTGAAAGAACATTCTTTGGGTTTTAATTACCGCGAAGCATATACAGAGGAAGATTTTGTAGATGATTATGAAGCACTTTTATATGACATCATCCGCGGAGATCAGACTCTGTTTGTCTCGACGGAGGAAATTATGAGTGAGTGGGAATTTATTGAACCGATTGTCCATACATGGCATCATACCGGGAAACCGGAACTTATGTTTTATCCGAAAGGAACATATATCGGAGAAAAAAAATAAGCACGGGGAAGCATGTAACTGCTTCCACTGTTCGTCCAATGATCGAGTTATACATTATTTAAAAAATAATATGAAAAAAGAAATTGCGATTGTAGGTTTGGGAAAAATGGGTATGGGCATTGCCAGACAATTGAATGAAAAAGGATGGAGAGTACTTGTTGCGAACAGGACGCCCGAAAAAGTAGATGAAGCAGCACGTGAAGGCATGATTGCCGCATATAGTTATCAGGAAATGGTTGATCAATTCGATTCATCACCGCGCATTGTCTGGTTGATGCTTCCGGCAGGTACTGCGATAGAGGAAGCATTGTTCGGTAAGCAGGGCATTGCGCAATATTTGAAAGAGGGAGATATTGTTGTCGAGGCTGGAAATTCTTTTTATAGAGATGATGCTCCCCGCGCACAAAAACTGGCAGAAAAAGGTATTCAATATGTGGATGTAGGGGTGTCAGGCGGTCCATCCGGAGCACGAAGCGGTGCCTGTCTGATGATCGGTGGATCTCAAAAGCTTTTTTCTCAAATGGAAGAGCTCTACAGGGATCTTTCTATAGAGCAGGGATATGCTCATTTCGAAGGTATCGGTGCCGGACATTTTGTCAAAATGGTTCATAACGGCATTGAATACGGTATGATGCAGGCAATAGGTGAAGGTTTCAATGTTATGAAAAAATCAGATTATGATTTGGATCTTACAGAAGTCGCCCGAATATACAATACGGGAAGTGTGATTGAATCGCGGCTTGTCGGCTGGCTGCATAAAGCGTATCAGGAATGGGGTGTTGAGCTTGAACCGATATCAGGTACAATCAGTCATAGCGGAGAAGGAAAATGGACTGTAGAGACTGCACAAGAACTGGGAGAAGCAGTTCCGGTGATAGCAGACTCGTTCCAGTTCAGGCTTGACTCGGAGAAAAATCCCAGTTATACGGGTCAGGTTGTTTCGGCTTTGCGCGGTCAATTTGGTGGACATCCGGTGAAGAAGAAATGAATATTCTGATATTCGTTCGTAACCGAAAATTTGTGCGTGAGTAAACTCGCATATTTTATACTGTTCAAATAGTACTCACTTACAAATTTTGATTACTTCACTCATAGGAGAATCGTATATATTTGTTATTTTGTTAATACATCAGTAAATATTATTTCAAAAATCCTACTATGCCATATTCCGAAATCATTGACATCTCAATTTCTCTCAACCCGGAAACGACCGTATATCCGGGAAATCCGAAAATTGAGATTGAAGAACTGAAAAGTGAGACAAGTGCATCGACAATCTCGAAAATTACATTCGGTTCACATACAGGAACTCATCTTGATGCTCCGAAGCATGTGTTTGAAAATGGGTCAGGAATAGGTGTGTATCCGTTGAATGTTTTTGTCGGCACATGCAAAGTGGTTGATTGTACTCACGAGAGTGTGTCTGTCAGTCGTGAGACATTGGAATCTATGGATATACAAAAAGGAGATAGAATTTTGTTAAAAACAAAAAATTCCGGAAGACTTCGAGATCCATTTTTTAATGATTTTATTTTTCTTTCTCCCGAAGGTGCATCCTATCTGGCGTCAAAAGATGTAGCACTTGTTGGTATTGATTATTTTTCAATCAAACAAAAAGGGTCAACAGACAACCGACCGCATACTGCACTTCTGGAGAAAAATATTGCAATTATTGAAGGAGTGGATTTACAGCATGTTGAGGCGGGAGAATACATGCTCTCTGCACTTCCGCTGAAGTTTGATGAGCTTGATGGGGCGCCGATGCGGGCAGTGTTGATGAGATAAGGGTAGGTCTTCTTAAGGTGGCCTGATACTATTTTTTGCGTTCTAATAAGCGTACTCGTCCGATAATTATCGGACTGCTCACTTCCCCAGTCACACAAGAAAACAATATCTTAGCCACCAAAATCGATAGAAATATTCTTTTATTCCAGAACCTTAAGCACATTCCACCACGCTTTGATGTAGTCGGGTCTCAGATTCTGATATTTGAGATAGTATGCATGTTCCCATACATCAAGGCCTATGATCGGGGTGTCCCCCTGCATGTATGGGGAGTCCTGGTTGGGGGTAGAGTATACTTTCAGTTCTCCTTTTGAATCAACAAGCCATGCCCATCCGCTTCCGAACCGATTGGCTGCTGCATTGGAAAATTCTTCTTTAAACGATTCGACAGATCCGAAGGTAGATTTAATTCTCTCAGCAAGTTCTTCATCAATCTCTTTTTCTGGCCCCATTATTTCCCAGAATAATGAATGGTTCAGATGGCCTCCACCGTTATTGCGGAACGTTGTTTTGTCAGCCTCAGAAATGTGAAGACTGTCAAAATTTTTCATTAATTCTATAAGTTCTTTGTTCTGCAGTTCAGGATTACTTTCTACAACAGCGTTCAATTTTGCAACATATGCTGCATGATGTTTGCCATGATGAATCTCCATCGTCCGGGCGTCAATATGGGGTTCTAAAGCAGAAAAATCATAGGGCAGTTCGGGTAATTGATGTGTCATGGTTGGAAAAAATACAATTGATAACGGACTTAACCACTCTACATTATACGCGATGTCCAGGTCGTAAGAGTTCGGAAAGAAACAGGTAAGTTTTATAATATGACGTTTTGAAGAGCTATAATATAATTAATATGAAGAAAGTTCTTTTCTACATTTTTTTTCTTCTTGTTATCGTGATTCTGCTCATGGTCCCGCTCTATTCGGGAAATATGGAAGGATTACGATCTTCATTCGTTGTTATTACTCTCATAAGTATCATTGTTACGATCTATAAAGGATATGTGGCCGGACTGATTGCCCTCAGTGTAGGAATTGTCATAGTAGGACAAGTTTTTCACCCTACTGATGAGCCGTTTTCTTTTCAGCCGGATACAGTTCTGATGATGTCACAATATATTATCCAGGGCGTAATTATCAATTTCTTTATATATATTCTTAAACAAGCTCAGGAGCGGGAGCAACAGTTGCGTGAGAAATTTCAGTTGATAATTTCAAGTATTGGTGATGCTGTTATCGCAACTGACCGATCCGGACAGATTACATACATGAATGCCAGGGCACAGAAATTGACTGGATGGAGTTATCATAATGCAAGAAAATTGCAAATAGATGAAGTAATGGTATTTGAAGATGCAGATACTGCAGGCGCATTTAAGGAAACGGTAGAAAAAGTAATGACTGAGGGGAAACGGACACTGTATGCCAATGCAACCAACATAGTTTCTAAAGACCATAATAAAATTGCCATAGATGATTCTATAGCTCCACTTAAAGATTCATTCGGTAAGACAATCGGAGCCGTCATCATATTTCGTGATATTTCTGAACACAAGCATCATGAGGAACAGAGAGAGCTTTTATTGAGTTCTGTCAGCCATGAACTCAAAAATTACATCACCAGTATCCAGGGTTATAGTTCAATTATTGAAAAAAAGCTCGGAAAATCCCAGGATAAACAACTGTATACCTATAGTAGAAAACTAACTCAAAAAATTCAGACAATGACAACGATGATTACCGGTATGTTCGATCTTTCCAAGCTGAAAATGGGAAAACTTGATATGAAACGGAAAGAATTTAATCTTTTCAAACTTGTTAAAACTATAGTTCAAGATATCGAACTTGATGAGAAGAAGCGAATCAAGCTTGACGGTGAGGATCATATTATGGTTTTTGCGGATCCTGTCCGTATCGGACAGGTTATGACAAATCTGTTAACAAATGCCATCAAATATTCAAATAGCGGTGAAAACATATCAGTCAAAATTCGCACGCGAGACAACGCAGTCGAAATACAGGTATCAGATAAAGGGGAAGGAATCCCACAGGATCAGCTGGAAAAAATATTTAGGCCATTCTATCGTGCATTGGGTGAAGAAGAACGTGTTACCATTTCAGGATCAGGGTTAGGTCTGTATATCTCAAGGGAAATCGTGAGGCAGCACGGTGGACGAATGTGGGCAACAAGTAAAAAGGGTGAAGGCTCTCACTTCTTTTTTACTCTCCCTTATGAGTCAGCTGAAGATGTATTTATTCCGAGTCATGGTGAGGAAGGTCTCATCGTACGAATAAAAGAAATTCTGGCACTGCATGAATAAGATTCTTTACAATCCTATCATATAAATTTTACGTGATTACCATACTCATAAGGTGTAATAGAGGTATGAAAAATATAAATCGCAGAGTAGTCGGATTTTATCAACTGCTACCGCAAAAGGATCAATACCGCAAGTCAGCAAGGATACACTGATAAATCAGGATTTGGTGAAAAAAGCCCGTTTAAGGACGGAGAAAATCCATTGCAGTGTAGTAATTTTCGGAGATTTCTTCATAAGATCAACAGACCCGGGTAAAGGTGGATCAATCCAAGATGAGAGAATAATCCATTCCCGCCGATCGTTCTGTTTTGCTATAACAGTGACAGTATAGGTGTCAAGACGTTTTAGAAACTCAAAACTACCCTTTGCCTTGCCTTTACGTGTTTCTTCGGGATACCGGAATGCTTTCCACGCAATTTCCTGAGGGATTTTTCTTCCCTGAAGCCTTTCAAGCGCATGATTCGTCCAAATAGCCCCACCGTATGTCCGACTGTACTTCATCATCACGATTAATTTCCAATAAATGTATCTATAGTATAAATTACACCCAGAAAAAAAACCCGTCATCCGCGGTAAGCGGAGACGGGTTATTTATAACGACTGACTGTTATGTTGTTGTTCTGAAAACACGGCCGAGCCAGATAAGTGCTATCGCACCAAGTGTGGCGACGAATAGACTGTATATATTGAACCCGGTTATGCCTCCTGCACCGAAAAGATTCATCAAGAATCCTCCAACGAATGCTCCAACGATACCTAGAATGATATCCATAAGCATACCTTGTTGAGAATTAGTACCCATAATTACTGATGCAAGCCAACCTGCTACAAGCCCGAGTAATAGCCAGAGTAAAATATTCATATGTCTTTTTCACCTCCTTTCGATGGAATTAATTTATAAAGCTCCTATCCTTCCTTCACATCATAATGATGTAGAGTTAGTGTATCTGTGCTATCACAAGGACAAGTCAAAGGGCAGTGAGAGCAATGTAAGAACAATTGGCTTGTTCTTACTGTCTTTATACGAAACTCTCATATCTCCCATATAGAGCTTTCATATACTCACATATATCCTTGATCTATCCAACATTTGGGAGGACATAGGATTTGCCCCGCTATTATCGGAAGATGCAAGCAGATATAGCGGGGTTTTTTATGCTCTTACGTATTTTTGTATAAATCCTCAGTTCAAACTCATACTATAGCTATATGCTGATTAGTGAATTTTTATAAGAATTATGAAGATTAAAAAAACATATTATTTGTCCGGAAGTTCTAAATTTGTTTTTTAGTTTTTAATGCTATAATACGGTTACAAGTTCATTTGACTATTATGGGACTTGATAAAATAAAAGAGCTGCTGCTCTGGTTTATACTTTCTTATTAATATGAAGAGGATTTCTCAAATAATCGGGGTGTTTTCCATCATTCTCATAAGTATTTGTATTTTTTCTCCGGTTTACGGAGCGGGACAGGTAATCCCACAAATTGCTCAGACATCTTCTGACGTGCTGAATGTAGAAGTGAATGGATCAATTGCAAAGCAGTTGGCGTATGAGCAAATGATGTATCTGGGAGGAAATTTTACTCAAATAAAATTATCAGGAAGTGCTCCTCTACGGAGAAATAATTTTGCTGCAATTAATTTGCAAACTCAAGCGGTTTCTTCTTGGAATCCAAGTTTTAACGGTCCAGTCGAGGATATTGAAGCGTATGAGGATGTGTTATATGTAGTAGGCCAGTTTACCGAAGTGGACGGTAAAGCTCGCCCGTACCTTGCATTGTTTGATAGTAATACTCAAAAACTTGTTGATACTACAATCCAAGTCAATAATCCCGTCTATGCTGTTGAACGCTATGAAAACACACTATTTCTTGGGGGAAGTTTTACGCAAATTAGCAATACGACTCGTAATCATATTGCTTCTCTCAGTTTGCCTGGAAATACAGTAAGTCCCTGGAATCCAAATGCAAACGGGACGGTCTATGCAATTCTTGTTCATAATAATATTCTTTATGTAGCCGGTGCATTTACTGAGATCAGTGGACAGCAGAGAAACCATATCGCTTCGTTTTATCTTCCTTCAGGAGAACTCAGTAACTGGGCGCCTTCAACAGATACTACCGTTTCGCGGTTGCAGGTACGCGATGATAACCTTGTCGTTATTGTAGAAAATCAGGATAATTCTGAAAGAGAAATTATTCAGGAGCTTGATGTCAATCAGGGAAATGCTGATTCAGTCTCTGTTGTCATCACAGCAAGTCCAGAGGCAACCACTACAGCAACAGGAGATCCTGCCGTTCAGGGATTGATGGTTGACACCGATTCGTTGGGTTTCCAAATCCCTACTCTATCAGATCTTCTGACATTTGCGATCCGTATTTTTTTTGTAATTGCCGGTCTGGCAGCATTGTTTTACATGTTGATCGGCGCTTTTTCCTGGGTGACATCAGGCGGTGACAAAGATGCTGTCGCTGCAGCTCGCGACAAAATACAGTCGGCAATTGTAGGACTTATTATGATGGTTGTCGTACTGGCGATTGTTTGGACTTTGGAACAAGTGATCTTTAAGCGAAGAATCTGTTTGGGAATCTCTTGTCCTCTGACACTTCCGAGCCTTCTGGAACCGACTACTGAGTGAGCTGTCATATCCCTGATACATTATATAGTATGATAAGTAGTATTAAGTATTTTTTTTAACACTATGGTACTTGGCGGTATTCTCTTGGCTGTTATTGCCAATATGATTCTAGGTATGCTTTATTACTCATCGGCTGTTTTTGCGAAACCGTGGATGAAGCTGACAGGTGTAAAGCCAGAAAAAATGGAAAAGGACAAAATAATTTTCCTTATGGGCGGGAGCGCTCTTCTTTCATTTGTCACAGCAGGTATTCTCGCATTTCTTATACCTCTTTATGAAGTAACTACAATCTTTGAGGCACTATTGTTTGGCTTTATTGTTTGGCTCGGATTCAGCATGCCGACGACCTTTCTAAATAATATGTACCAGCTTAGGTCAGTCAAGCTCTCGTTGATTGACTCAGGATATCAGCTGATAGGTATCCTTGCGATGAGTTCTATTGTCTTTTTCTTTATCTAAAGTATTTGGTACACCGATTGCTAAAGATTGAGTGCATCTGCTGCGTCATAGGTACCAACCTTCACTCTTTTAATTGATAGTGCTAGTGCTCCGACAGAAATCTTTTGGCCGATATCATGCACAAGTGATCTGACATACAAACCGCTGGAGCAGCTGATACTGCACGACCCGGCGACCAATGAGAGATCCGGAAGTGTCTTCCATTTATCCAAGATTTCACTTTGACGGAAATCTCCCTGCACGCTTCTGATCTTTTTTTGTATTGATGGAACAAGTTCCTGAAGTGTTGTCTGACGTAGATCATGGAGGCGGATATTAGAGATAGTTACTTTTTTTGCGAGGATCGGGATATCTTGAATTTTTCCGGCACGCGCCCAATAAAAAAGCGGTTTGCCGTTGTATCTTGCGGAAGAATAGGGTGGATAAGGTTGAGTTAGTTCCCCGGGAAGTTCATTGATTATATCAGGAAGTTTATCTTCGACTTCGGCAATAGTTACATTTCGGGTATTTTCGACGATCCCAAGCGGGTCATATGTATCTGTCTCAACTCCAAAAAGTATTTCAAATTCATACTTCTTCGGAAGCTTCTCGTATTGTTTTCTTTGTTTGTTTTCTTCTCCGACCAACACAAGAAGGACGCCTTCGGCCATAGGATCAAGCCGTCCCGCATATCCCAAAACAGCATTGGAGTATTCAGGTAATTTCTCCCTTATTTGCCGGATTATTCCGAAAGGGGTTGTCCCAACAGGTTTATAAATTGGTAAGACCTTTTTCATATGTAAGAATAATTCAAGATACCTTCATATTTGAAAACATCTTTATTTTCAGACTATTATAACAATATAATTCTGACTGTAAGAAAGTGATTTTACATATGTATCCGTGCTTTATTAATTTTCGAAATAGAGCATTGCAATAATCTCCTTACTGTATTTTTACATACCTTTCACCAAACGTTGACATCCGAAAACAACAGTGATATATTTTTGGCTCACACTTTTAAAAACAATCTGCTTGCATCTTTCATTTATCTATTTCTAAATCTAAAGAGACCCGCCACGAGAGTTATTTATTCCTTTTTACTTGTGGGAGGAGTATCACTTCGATAGCAATAGTGAATGAAAAAGTAGTTGTTAAATTTATTTTCTTTATGAGAAACCTCAAATCAGAAAACATGAACTTTATCGGGCTTGGTATTGCCTGGGCTGTGTTTATGTTTGCGATATTTTTTCAGCCAATCCAGAAGAATGTCATTTCCCCTCTGACATCGAACTTGTTTCCGCTGCAATCTCTTTCGGATGATGAATTGAAAAATGCAAATACTGAAGTGTTCGGATTTTTACCCTTCTGGAATTTTCATAATGCGGACAACATTGATTTTGATACATTGACTACCTTAGCATACTTCGATGTAAAAATATCTCCTGACGGGAATTTGATCAAAGATGACCCCGGGTATCAATCATTTGTGAGCGGAGAAGCCACAGAGATTTTCAAGAAAGCTCATGACAATGGAACACGAGTCGTACTGACACTGACACTCATGAACAACAACGGAATCAAAGCTTTTCTGGACAATCCGGCAGCCCAAGAACGCACGATAGAACAAGCTGTATCACTTGTTGAACGACGTGGAATTGACGGGATCAACATTGACATTGAGTATGACGGTGATGCAGGCGATCAGTATCGGAGAAAATTTACGGTATTTGCGGACAAAATGACTCAAGCAATGCATAGCCGCGTCTCAGCCTCACAGGTCACCGTCTCAGTTTATGCTTCAGGCGTGAAGTATCCCAAAGTTCAGGACATCGGCGAAGTAGCCAAAGTGACTGACGGAATATTCATGATGGGATACGATTTTGCAATCACTTCATCTGACGTCGCCATGCCGACTGCGCCTCTGGGAGGTCACAAAGAAGGTGAATATTGGTATGACATTTCTACTGCTGTTGAAGACTTTCTGACTGTGATGCCTGCAAACAAACTGATTCTGGGGACGCCCTGGTACGGTCTCAGCTTCGATGTCTACCAGCCGGACTTCAAGGCAAAAACAATCTCCTGGTACTGGTCTGGTCGATCAGGAAGAATAGAAACATACAAAGATGTAAAAGATGTGGTGGCCGACAAATCAGGGTGGGACGCTCTGGGTCAGGTAGCCTGGAAAGCCTATTACAATGAGCAAAGCGGAACCTGGAGAATGATGTACATCGATGATGTCCGCTCTATGGGTGCAAAATATGATCTTGCCAAGAACAGGGAACTTATGGGTGTCGGAATTTGGGCACTTGGTTATGAAGGCAATCATCGTGATATGTGGGATCTCATTGAGACCAAATTTGGCAACAAAATTGCCGATATTAGAATTTTAGAAAAACCAATATATGAACTTTTCTAACATAAAACTATCTGTCAAAGTGGATCGTGATAGTTTCTTCAACATCAATTATCGGCCGTTTCTTGCAGGGATGATCGCTGTCATCCTCATGAAAATAGCAATGATCATGGGTGTTCAACCTCCGACCGCATTCCTGAAGCCCGTCCCTGAGCAGGTATCTGTTTTTGAGCAAATTAAGCCCAAACTCCAGGAAAAGGTAAACTCATTTAAATTGAAAAAAAGTACTTCATTGATTCCTCAGGCAATTGCTGCCGCAGATTATGACAAGGCAAATAGTTACTCTGTTGTAGATCTGGATACGGGAGAAGTTCTTGCCGAAAAAAACGGTGATGTTCAGTATTCAATCGCGTCAGTTACAAAAGTTATGACTGCGGTAGTTGCCCTTGATCTTGCTTCTCCGGATGAAGAATTTATTGTAACTCAGCACGCTGCCGATATAATCCCTACAAAAATCGGTGTTGTACCCGGACAGAAAATGACATTGGAAGAACTTTTAAATGCATCTCTCCTCACATCTGCAAATGATGCAACCGAAGTGATCCGTGAAGGAATTGATGCCAAGTATGGCGAACATGTGTTTATCGATGCCATGAATGAAAAAGCACGATTTCTCGGAATGAATAACACAAGCTTTGCAAATCCTCAGGGTTTTGATGATCCCGATCATTACAGTACCTCTCATGATCTGGCGATTTTAGCTCACTATGCGGTCAACAACTACCCTATGATTCGTACTATTGTTGAGAAGGACTATGAATTTTTGGCTGAGAATACAGATCACAAACAATTTGATCTGTACAACTGGAACGGTTTGCTCGGTGTATATCCCCAGGCCTACGGGATCAAAATCGGTAATACCGGTGATGCCGGTGTGACAACTATGGTAGCATCCAAACGAGGTGGGAAAAACATTGCGGTGATATTGCTCGGAGCACCAGGAGTACTGGAACGAGATCTTTGGGCTTCCCAACTCTTGGATGTCGGCTATGAAAAGACGCTGAGCCTCGAACCGGTACAGGTGACAGAACAAGAATTGCAGGATAAATATTCTTCCTGGCAATACTGGAATTAAGATTGTGTCCGCATTAACTTTCATTTGATATCTGCTTGTTTCTACCCCACACGTATTCGTTTTCGATAACGTGTGGGGTTTTCCTTTCTCTTACCAATTGTTGTCTTCTCCTTTATCTCCCTTTCTTATAATCATGTTCAAATAGACTTCTATGAATAAGCAATCCACAACCATACGAATAATCAACTATTTTTTTCCGATTTTTTTTGCTGTTGTGATTTTTCTGGTCGGAATTCCGGTCGCGACTTATCATTATTTCGCGCGTGATCTGCAATCCCAGGAGCTTCTGATGAACAGAAATGAAACAGGACTTATTTTGTATGACAATGAAGGCGAACCGTTTTTCAATTTTTATGAAGCAAAATCAAAAGAGGAGATTTCTCTCGAAGCAGTCCCTCAACACATGCAGGATGCGGTTGTTGCTATTGAAGATAAAAATTTTTATGAACATCAGGGCTATTCAATCCCAGGCATAGTCAGATCGTTTTTTACCAATTTGCGGGAAAAAGAAATAACACAGGGAGGATCAACTATCACGCAGCAATTGGTAAAAAATTCATTGTTATCACCCGAACGAAGTTATCTGAGAAAGTATCAGGAAGTTGTTCTCGCGCAGGAAATCGAAAGGAGATACAGCAAGAAAGACATTCTTGAAATGTATCTGAACTCAGTATATTTTGGAGAGGGTGCGTTCGGTGTCGAACAGGCGGCACGGACATATTTCAACAAAAGTGCGCAGGAGCTGAGCCTTGCGGAGTCGGCGCTTCTTGCGGGGATTTTGCCTGCGCCGTCTGCTTTGTCTCCGATTACAGGAGATTATGAATTGGCGAAATCAAGGCAGCGATTAGTTCTTGAAAGTATGAAAGACCAGCAGTTCATTACGGAAGAAGAATTTGTTCAGGCCGTAGAAGAGCCGCTTGCATTTAGTGAAATTACACCAGATATCAACTCAATTGCACCACATTTTGCCCTTCTTGTTCGGCAGAGTCTGATTGAGCGGTACGGGGAAGAAGAAGTGGTACGGTATGGGATGAAAGTTCATACAACTCTTGACCGTGATCTTCAAATATATGCGGAAGAGGCAGCAGCACGGCAGGTGGAAGCTTTGGCGTCACAGAATGTCACAAATTCGGCAGTCGTCGTTATTGATCCGGATACACGCGCTGTACGGGCAATGGTCGGAAGTATCGACTGGATGAATAATGAATTCGGGAAAGTCAACGTGGCTATCAGCCCTCGTCAGCCCGGTTCTTCATTCAAACCGTTTGTGTATGCAAAGGCATTGGAAATGGGGGTGATCACTCCGGTTACTGTTTTGCACGACAAAAAGACTGTTTTTACCGGTGGATATAGTCCCGAAAATTATGACCGAACATTCCGCGGGTTGGTGACCGTACGGCGTGCACTTGCGAACTCTCTCAATATTCCGGCGGTCGAGGTAATGACGCGTATCGGTGTAGAAAACGGTTTAGAAATGGCAAAAAGATTGGGGATAGAAAGCCTCAAAAGCGCTGACTCCTACGGACCAGCCCTGGTTCTGGGTACCGGTGAGATTTCACTTCTTGAAATGACCAATGCTTATGCAACATTTGCTGCAGAAGGTACGTATGAAGACTCTTTTATGGTAACTCAGATCGAAGATAAGTACGGTAACGTTGTGTATGAAAGGCAATCTGAGCCGAGGCAGGTGCTTGATCCTGAGATTGCTTATGTGATCACTTCAATTCTTTCTGACAGAAACGCCCGAAGAGAAGCTTTCGGAAATACGTTGGATACCGCGATTCCTGCCGCTGTGAAAACCGGGACAACAGATAGTTATAAGGACTCGTGGACGATCGGCTATACACCCAAAGTGGTAGTTGGCGTCTGGGTCGGAAATAATGATAACCAGCCGATGGCACAAATTGCTGGATCACTGGGCGCGGCACCAATTTGGAGAGCAGTTATTGAGTACGCATCTCAGGATTACGGAAGCTTGGCATTTCATGCACCTCAGGGAGTGGTTAGGGAACGGGTGTGCCCCAACGGCCTTCGTGTCCCTCCGAATGCACCGGCCAATTTCGGATATACCGAGTATTTTATTGAAGGATCAGTTCCGACTTCCGTTTGTTCCTACTCACCTCCTGATGATGAACAAAATAAGAATGAAGGAGAGAATACTGAAGAACAAAGACCTCCGGATACACCACAACCGGAGCAACCGACCGAACCTGAACAGAATGACGATTCACCTAAAGAAGAGTAAACTGTATAATGAAGAGATGGAGTATTCACGTAAAGATCTGGAAAAACATCTACAAGAAGAGCATAAGGTGTCTCCTTTTTCCGAATATCTGAAAGAAATCGTGTACGGCGGTAATGACGGTATCGTCACAACTTTTGCTGTAGTCGCCGGATTCGCCGGTGCTCAGGGAGATCCGGATATTGTACCTCTCGGGTATATGGCGGTGCTTCTTTTCGGCTTGGCAAATCTATTTGCAGATGGTGCATCTATGGGTTTGGGTAATTTCCTTTCAATTCGATCAGAAAAAGATCGGTATCGTCAGGAACGGAAAAAAGAGGAATATGAGATAGAACATAATCCGTATATGGAACAAGCTGAGACCAAAGAACTCTTGATGGCAAGAGGCTTTTCTGAGACTGACGCATCCGAACTGGTGAGAATATATTCTCAAAACAAAGAATACTGGGCTGATTTTATGATGCGGTATGAGCTTGAGATGGCAGAACCGACGGAAAACCCCTTATTTACCGGACTCGCAACATTTTTGGCGTTTACTATTTTCGGGTTTATTCCTCTTGTCCCGTATATTCTGTTTGCAACACATCCGGATACGTTTCAGCTTGCTGTAGGTTTCACTTTTTTTGCATTAGTTCTTCTTGGTATACTCCGATGGCTGGTCACCAAAGAATCAATTCTGAGGTCTATCGGTGAAATTGTTCTTGTCGGAGGGATTTCTGCTGCGGTTGCATATTTTGTCGGAACATTCTTCAGAATGTAATTAGGATAAGGGAGGAAGACTTCCAGTCCCGATCGACTGACTCGGAATGAGTGTCGATAAAAATGTAAGGAGAATAATGATACTCATAAACATTCCCCATAGTGTGAATATATCCCACGGGGATCGAAAATCACCTTTGTGTATAGTCGGACGTTTCTTCATAAGACCTCAAAGACAAATTTTTTAACGGGCAGGGGAATTGATAAGTCGGCCGAACCAGATGAGTACAATTGCACCCAAGGTGGCCACAGCAATACTGTATATATTAAATCCTACCAGGCCCGGTTGTCCGAGAATATTGAGGAGAAGTCCTCCGACAATAGCACCAACCGTCCCCAAAATGATATCTGTAACCAATCCCTGCGTGGCATGTGTCCCGAGAATGATGGATGCGAGCCATCCTGCGGTAATGCCGAGCAGTATCCACAACAATAGTTCCATACCTGTCAACTCCTTTCGTATTTTAACTTCTAATAGCCTTAGGATAATACTTAAGCATGGGAACAAAATAAGAGACGAATTAAAGAGGAGTAAGAAGGGATTTACCGATTTCTTATAGATGACACATACTCTTTTGATGGAAGAAGCTTATGATACCTGTATTAGCATTTATTATTTCTCTTATGTTAAATCTTATTGACCGCTCTTCAATCAAATCAGAACTATTTACAGAAAAAACAACGTCATATATTACACGTGATGTACACCCGTACAGACCTGAAATAAAAGATCGGAAACGGCCGAAGATCCGGCCCAAACTACAGCCGGTCTCCGAGGACATGATGCACGGTCAATATTTATTCTAGATTGTCAGCTGCCGGTTCCTTGATCATGTAACCGAAACCTCTCACTGAATGAATGAGTTTTTGGTCAAAGTCCTTGTCAATCTTTTTCCGCAGATAACCGATATACACGTCTACAATACGTGTTTCGATATCGACTGATGAAAGCCATAAACGGTTGAGTATCATGTCACGGGTGAGAATTCTTCCTTTGTTCTGCATCATATACTGAAGAAGTTTCAGTTCTTGAGGAGTAAGCGGAATCTTTTTCTCTCCGCGAGTGACTTCCAGAGTTTTGGTATCCAGTACGAGGTCTCCGATTTTTAGCTTCGAATCATCGCCGACTTTTCTTCTCAAGCGGGCGTGTATACGGGCAAGAAGAATATCTGCAACAAATGGTTTGGTGAGATAATCATCAGCCCCCAGATTGAGCCCCTGAATGATATCATGCGGAGTGTCTTTTGCAGTCAAAATTATGACACGGAGATCGCTAAATTCTTTTCGGATTTGCTGACAAACGCTTTCACCGCTCATATCCGGAAGCCCGAGATCAAGTAGGACCAAATCGGGCACTGATTTTTTGATGATTTTGAGACCGGTTATTCCGTCTTCGGCGGTCATTACATTGAATCCGTTATCGAGAAGCAGTTCTTTCAAATAGGTTCGTATTCCTTCATCATCTTCGATGATGAGTATTGAGTAGATCATGGACATAGGCTCTTTTTTCGCACTCTTACGGATTGTTGATCAGATATTTCCACAATCTTTAAGAGTAGTAATTATGATATTACTAACTTATAAATTTAATCAAAACATGGTGTTCAGATTTTTCGGCTCATTCTCTTCTAGAAAGATCCGTATACATTCTAGCAAAGGAATTGTAAGAAACGGGAAAGAGTGTAAGAAATTGCCGCCGGAAACAATCGAAATATTACCGTTCATTATTGAAAAATATGACTAACGTCTAGGGGACGACGTGTAGGGAAAGCCCAGGGAGATGACCCTGGGTTTTTTTATGCGTTGACTATTTCTCCTCCGTTGGGATGGATTACTTGGCCCGTGATATACCCGGCATCATCTGATGCGAGGAATGCAAACGCAGGAGCAACTTCCTCAGGCTGACCTGCACGGCCCAGAGGTACATCCTGTCCGAATGTTTTAACCTGTTCGGGTGGGAATGTGGACGGGATAAACGGTGTCCAGATTGGACCCGGCGCTACGGCGTTTACCCGGATCTTTTTCGGTGCAAGATTGAGCGCCAGAGATCGGGTAAATGAAACGATAGCACCTTTGGTCGCTGAATAATCAATCAAATGCGAGCTTCCACGATAGGCAGTGACAGAAGTGCAGTTGAGGATAGAGTCTCCTGCTTTGAGATGGGGCAAGACGGCACGAGTCAGATAAAAAAAGCATAGATATTGGTTTCAAATGTTTTTTTCAATTGATCGCTCGTAATATTCAGAAAATCAGTCTGTTCTTCCTGGTAGGCTGCATTGTTTATCAAGATATCAATGTGCTTAAAATCGGATAGTACCTGGTCTGTGATTTTCTGACTGAAAGATTCATTCCGAAGATCTCCCTTGAGGAGAAGACATCGTTTTCCTTCTTCTTCAACCTGCTTTTGTGTTTCGCGAGCATCAGTATCCTCTTCGAGATAGACGATTGCGACATCGGCTCCTTCCTGTGCAAAACGGACTGCAGTTGCGCGTCCTATGCCGCTGTCTCCTCCTGTGATAATCGCAACTCTTCCTTCAAGTCTTCGGCAAAGAAGGTCTTCTTTTTCAAAGTCCGGTTTTGGGTTCATTTTGTATTCGCGCCCCGGCTGCTTGTTCTGGTGCTGCGGCGGAAACTGGTCTTTTTTTGTCATGGAAACAGAAAAAAATGATAATGACTCAAATACTTAGGGAAAGATACCAGCGTTACATGAAGACACCGTAATATGCGGTTGAGAAGACAGTAAGATCGAGTATATCAGATGTCAGAAGCCCTGTGATTTTGCGATTGATGTGAGTGCCCAGAGGATAAGAATAATGACTCCTATGAAAGCAATCTCACCAGTATGTCGCATAATGCGCGATTTCTGCTGTTTTGTTAATGCCATACCTCATAATACAAAGAAGAAAAAACAGTTGTCAAGGAGTGTCAATAATTTGTTTTAATTTCTCGAAATCCTGCTGAAAAAGAGCTTTGAATTTGAGAGGGAATCTGAGTACTGCGGCAGGGTGAAGGGTGACAAGGATTTTTCTTCCATCCCGTTCCAGAATTTTCCCGTGTTCTTTGAGTACCGGGATTTCTTCTTCGAGTACGGCATAAATGGCAGTTTTTCCGAGGAGTACCATGATCTCGGGATTGATGACATCTACTTGCTTAAAGAATAGTTCGCGTGCATGAACGATCGCTTTTTTGCTCGGCGTCCCTCGTTTGGGCAGGTATTTGACAGGACTTGTGATGTATACGTCTTCTTCGGTCAGGCCGCTATTTCGGATAAATGACCGGAGGAGTTGCCCGGATCGGCCGATAAAAGGCCGTCCACTGGCAGCTTCCTGTTTGCCGGGAGCTTCTCCCACAAACATGACCCGTGCATCGGGATTGCCTTCGCCGGGGACGGCTTTCCCGATCGAATCTTTTTTGCATTCATCGCAGTTTTCGATCTGTCGTGCGATTTCATCGAGTTGTTTTTGTTTGGATGCATTTTGTTTCATATGCTATTTAAAGTTCACTCGTAAACCGAAAATTTGTTCACTTTTCCTAGTTATTGTACCACGCAATATCTTGTCAATTTCTTTGACGATCATCTGGTAATATAAGAAAATGCATATTGCAATCATCGGTGCAGGCTTTACTGGTCTGACAGCAGCACACCGACTCCAACAATCAGACATTGATGTTACGATTTTTGAAAAAGAACCCGTACCGGGAGGTCTTGCCATCGGATACAAAAAAGCCGAGTGGGAGTGGGACCTGGAGAAACATTACCATCATATATTCACGTCGGACCAGGCAATTCGATCTCTTGCTGACGAAATCGGTGTGAATTTCTTGTTTTACCGTCCCAATACATCGTCATTGGTGGACGGTGAAATTCTTCAGCTGGATTCACCGCTTAAATTGCTCGAATTTTCCAAACTGACAATCGTTGAAAGACTTCGTATGGGGATGGTGCTTGCATACATGAAATATGTGGCAGACTGGAAAGAGCTGGAAAAATTCAAAGCGCATGAATGGCTGCCCGAGCATATGGGAGTCAGACCGTACCGGATGCTCTGGGAGCCGCTGATGGTTTCGAAGTTTGGCCCTTACTATAAAGATATTTCACTCGCCTGGTTCTGGGCGCGTATCAAAGCACGGACTACCAAACTGGGATATCCGGAGGGTGGATTTCAGCATCTGGTAAATAAGCTTGCAGAGAAGGTCGAGGAAAAAGGAGGCGTCATCAGATACAGTACACCGACTCAGCATATTGAAGAAAAAGACGGGAAAGCGATCATCAGAATAAGTGGAGAAGAGTATTCGTATGATGCAGTTCTGGTTACGGTTCCGAATATCTTTTTTGCCAAAATGGCGCAGGGTCTTCCCAAAGAATATCTTGAAAAGCTGCAATCATTCAAAGGAATCGGTGCCGTCAATATGGTTCTGGAATTGGATAAACCGTTTTTCCATGACAACGTGTACTGGCTCAGTATCTGCGAGAAAGGATACCCGTTCCTGGCGGTCGTCGAACACACCAATTTCATAGGTAAATCTCATTATGACAATAAGCATCTGCTGTATGTCGGCAATTATCTGCCGCATGAACATGAGTATTTTTCCAAATCCCCCGAACAGCTCTTGGACATCTATGATCCGTATCTCAAGAAACTGAATCCTGAGTACAGGTCATCGGTCACAAGCATCGCGAAGTTTGATGTACCGTTTGCCCAGCCCATAGTCACGCAGGAGTTCTCAAAGAGGATACTTCCGTTTGATACTCCATTGAAGAATGTGTACCTCGCGAATATGCAGCAGGTCTATCCCTGGGACCGTGGGACAAACTACGCTGTCGAAATGGGGCTTAAGGTGGCGGATCATATAGTAAAAAATACAAGATAAATATTCGATACGTATATCGTTAACTTTCTTATTGACATATTTTTTACAGATAGTTTAGTATCTCCATTACTGTAAGTTTGACATCTTCGTTATGTATAAAAAATTTGGTGATCTCGTTCTACAAGTTTACTTCTCGAGAAAGGGGGTGCGTGTTTGAAATGAAGAAAATACTCGCAAGTATTATGACAATTGGGCTGGTTTCAGCATCAATGTTTAGTGCAACTCAAGCTGTTTTTACAGACTCAGAAGTAATTGGAGCAAATACATTTGCTGCTGGTTCACTCGATTTAAAAGTAAATGGTGAAGACGAACCAATTTCGGTTTCGTTTGTTGGTGAAGACATGATTCCTGGTAAAACAGTCAATGCTGGAACGATATCATTATCAAATAGCGGATCTGTTGATGGAATTCTTACCGTAAAAGTAAGTAATCCTGTAAGTAATGAGATTAGTGAAATTGAGCCAGAAATAAGTTCTGGTGATGTCCCAGGAGCAGAAGTCGATCCGACCGGATACGACGCAAATGGTGGAGATGGTGAACTTTGGGATATGTCAACGATTACCATTTATTTTGATATGAATGGTGATGGAGAAATGCAATGGTATGAGCCTACTGTTTGGAATGGTCAGCATCTTGATATGACCACAACATATCGTATTCAATTAGATACAAACCTGTGGTCAGCTAATCATGGGTTTGATGGAGTATTAGCTCCTGGGGAGACTGTCAATCTCGGTGTTCTGGCAAAACTAAAGACTGATGCTCAATTAGCATCACAGCCACAATACAACGGCCTAAACAACAATATGGCAATGACAGATGACATGCAATTTGATCTTATTATAGGATTGGAGCAAACTACTCCATAAAAACCAAATAAAATCAAGATTAGTTTAGCAATGTTGCGTAAAGAAAAGATCTTTACGCAACAGACTAAGCTTATGAAAAATATGACTTCAAAACTATACTGGATTGTATTATTTTTCGTCGTCTTTTTGTCACTTATTATTGCAACATCTACCGTAGATGTTCCAGGTGGTTATGCACTTTTTACAGTCCAGTCAGGATCCATGGAACCTGTGATTAATAAAGGTGCTATCGTTTTGGTAAAAACACAAGAGACTTATGAAACTGATGATATTATTACATTTAATAGTAAAGAAAATGGAAGTTTAACTATTACTCATAGAATAAAAGAAATCAAGTTAGTTAACGATTTGCAATTTTTTATAACAAAAGGTGATGCAAACGATGCTGTAGACACAACCTTAGTGGAGAAAGCAGATGTAATAGGAAAAGTTTTAGTATCAATACCGATGCTTGGGTATCCTATCGCATTCGCACGCACCCAAACTGGTCTTATTGCCCTTGTTGTCATTCCTGCGACGATAATCATTTACAGTGAGCTCATGACGATCAAGAATGAAGCCGTCAGACTACTCAAAGAAAGGAAAATGAGGAAACTATCACTTCTTGAGAATGCGGAAGTAGCAGTAGGTATGGAAGTAATGGATGTCCAAGATGAAATTAAGGCAACCGAGAAAAAAATTGAAGAGAAATTTTTTAAGAAAAAGAAAAAAAATACGAAATGAAAATTCATATATTAAAATTATTGCTACTTACAATTCTGCTTGTATTACCCCGTATTCCCGGGACTAGCTCCTCTTATGTCGATACCGAAACAACAAGTGTTTCGATGACAGCTGGAGTTTGGGATGTGGAGACTGAGGAAGAGCCGAATGTGGTGTCGGGCTCTGTTGTCATCAATGAAGTCATGTGGATGGGATCTGATAATAGTGATGACGATGAGTGGATTGAATTGAGAAATATGACGAACCAACCAATAAATATCGGAAAGTGGGAGATCGAAAATGCCAGAAGAGCGGGACAACCAGCCTTAATGATTCCTGCAAACAAAGTTATACCCGCTAACGGTTATTTTTTGATTTCAAATTATCCTGAAACAAGCAGTAATTCTGCCTTGAAAGCCATGGTAGATGAAGTGAACCCCAGTATTTCTTTGGCCAATAGCGGCAATGGCCATCTTATTCTTACAGATTCGGATGGGAATATTATTGATCAAGCAAAAGGAGATGTCTGGCCTGAAGGTGAAAACGGAAGCATAAAAAGATCTATGGAGCGCAATTCTATTCCCGGTGATGGTCTTCTTGCTGAAAATTGGCATTCTTGTATATCTGACGGATGCAATGATGTCGGCTTCTGGAATATCGAAGGAAATAACTATGGTACTCCCAAAGGTGAAAATTTATCCGAAAATGATCCATCGATTCGCCTTGCTTCCCCACTTATACTAGATGAAATTCCGGAGGCGTCCGTGCCTAAAATTGATCAATTCGCCATTGGAAGAGACGGTAAAACAGTTTCTTTTGCTCTGAAAAATGTTGGCAATTATGAATCCATGCAGTATACGATTACCTATTCGGCATATGATGTCATACGCGGTATCGGACCTAGTACAGTACCTCTTAGCGGTGGTGATAATTACCAAAGTGCATCTTTTGATCTTGCAACCTGCTCTGCTGGAATTTGTACATACGATCAATATGTCCAGGATTTTATTCTAGAAATTATCCTTACCGATCAAGAAGGCAACACGTTGATACTTACCGAATCAATTTAAGCTATGAAATCTAGACTACGAGGAATAGTTTTTGCTTTATTATTTTATTTCTTGTCAGCTTCCCACGCCATTGCAGTTACCAAAATCGACGGTAACCTTAAAGTTACTTTAGATGAACCTCTTTTTTCTTCATCTGTAGTATGGTATCCCGGATTATCTGAGAGCAGAACAATTACCGTAACAAACTTAGATTCCAATGTCCGGAGCGTAGGTTTAAGAGCTGTCTCGACTTCTCAAACGGGAAACTTTGCTGATGCATTAAATTTTGAAGTCAAAGAAGGGTCTTTTTATGTCTATGGTGGAAGCGGCAGCAAAAGTATGAAAGATTTTTGGAACGAAGGAGAGATAACTCTTTCTTCAATTCCCTCAGGCGGAACTAAAACATACACCATTATTGTTACTATGCCTACATCAGCAGGAAATGGTTATCAAAATCAGACGGCGGGTTTCGACTTAGCTATCGGTCTTATTGGTACCAACTCCGAAGTGAATGTTCAGGTTCCTAGTACCTCAACATCATCATCAACAAATAGTAGTGGTGAGGGAGGGGGAGACGGTGGCGGTACTTCAGAAGTATTCGGTATTGCGGCAGACAGTCCGTTCAGCCGATTTGTCTCAAATGTCTTTGGGATATTTGATTCCGGTACTTCCTCAGGGGAAATTCTGGCAGAAGATATTCAGGAAGCGGAAGATGCGGATGATCTCGAAGAGACAACAGTGCTGGGAGAACAGGATGAGATCTGTCAAAATGCATCCTGGTGGTGGATTGTGATTCTCGGGTATGGTTTGACAAGCATTATACTTCTCGTACTGGGTAGTAAATTGTCACGGATCTTCAGGGTCGGGATACACGGAACAGCTACTCTTGCCGCAATCATTCTTCTTATTTACGCGCTTTGCAGCTGGTACATAGCGGCGACTCTTGTACTGGTACTCGGCTTGGCATCATATTTTCTTCTGGAAGGACAGGCTCAAGATGAGTGAAAATTGCGATAATCCAGTGGTACAATAAGACATGTCAAAACGTGAGAAGTATCTTCAACTCGCGATCATCATCGCACTTATTATCGGATTTCTGGACGCAAGCTATCTGACTTACAAACATTTTTTTCAGCCTCTGGCGACCTGTCATATCGGATTTTTCGGAGACTGTGGAACCGTTCTCAGAAGTAAATACTCTATCATGTTCGGGATACCTTTGGCAGTATGGGGACTTGTGCAGTATTCGGCTGTTGCGTATTTTTTCTGGCTCTCATCAGTCTCCGGCAGCGCGTTTTACAAACGGCTTCTCTTCTTTCAGACTGCGATCGGACTGTTGTTTTCCCTGTATTTTACGTATCTTCAGATTTACGTAATCGGTTCATTTTGCCAGTATTGTTTGCTCTCTGCAATTACCAGTACATTCCTCTACATCACCATCCGGACATTGTTCCGTGATGACTACCACTCATTTATTCTGGCGAAAATTGAATTTATATATAAACTGATTCTGAAACCAGTTTTTTTCGTTCTTCCGGCGGAATTTGTGCACGAGCAGGCGATGTTCTGGGGAGAACTGAGCGGGAAAATACCTGCTGTCCGTTCGCTCTTTTCCAGATTCCTCGACTACAAGCATTCTATGCTTTCCGTCAAAATCGGAAAAACTGCATTTCCGAATCCAATCGGTCTAGCTGCAGGATATGATTATATGGCTGCATTTCCCGGAATTCTGCCATCGGTCGGATTTGGCTATCAGACAATCGGTACGATAAGTAACCAACCTTGTGATGGAAATGCCGTACCTCGTCTGGGACGGCTGCCCAAATCTCAGTCACTTTTGGTCAATAAAGGATTCCGAAATTGCGGAGCAGATGAAATCATAGAAAAGATCGGTGGAAAAAAATTCGGGTTTCCGTTCGGTGTGAGTATAGGTAGGACAAATATCGAAGAAACCGGCACTCTTGAAAAAGCAATTGATGATATCGTGCAGGCTTTCAAAAAATTTGAAAAATCAAATGTCAAGAATGATTATTACGAACTGAATATAAGCTGTCCCAACCTCAAAGGAAATCTCAGTTTTTATCCTCCTGAAAATCTCAAAAAGCTCCTCAAAGCAGTCGAGAAACTCAAACTAAAAAAACCTCTCTTTGTCAAAATGCCGATCGAAAAAACGGATGATGAAGTACGGGCGATGCTCAAAGTTATCGCAACATTCAAATTCGTAACCGGTGTTATTTTCGGCAATCTGCAAAAAAACCGGAAAGATAAATCATTTCATACTGATGAGATCCGGAAAGCAGGAAAAGGAAACTTCAGCGGAAAACCGGCGTTTCGCAGATCAAATGAACTTATCAGATTAGCATATCAGGAATACGGGAAAAGATTTATCATCATCGGCTGTGGAGGAATCTTCACGGCAGAAGATGCGTATCGCAAAATCCGATACGGCGCAACGATGCTGCAGATGATTACCGGGATGATTTTTGAAGGTCCCCAACGGATTGCGCAAATCAATCGGGGTCTTGTTGAACACCTGAAAATAGACGGATTCAAACATATATCCGAAGCAGTCGGTGCAGATGCATAAATTATTGATCCTTACCACATGATACAAAGAACACGGAACATCCTCATGAGCTTTTTTCTTTTTGGTTTCATTATTGTATCTCCCTTGCATATCTATGCTCAACAGTCCCAAGACCCCATCAGGGCAACTATTACCGAACTTTCTCCGGATAATATAACCGTCAGGATTGAGGAAGGAAATCAAAAAGGAAGTGAAATACCCGTGCTCCAATTCGACCGGAAACAAATCGAGACACAAGGATTGCACACAGGAGATCAGGTACTTGTTTCGTTCATCTCTGGTCCGCAGGGACGGAACCAGGTTATTATTGTTGATCAATATAGGCTGTGGCCGATTTTCGGATTATTTCTCCTGTTTTTGGGAATCGTAGTTCTCATCGGACGGAGAAAAGGTTTTTTCGCCTTTCTTGGAATGGCTTTTTCGTTTCTCATAATCGGTCAGATGGTGGTACCTCAGATTTTGCTTGGCAACAATCCTATCCTTATTTCTCTTTTTGCCGCGCTTCTTATTATTCCGATCACATTTTACATTTCACACGGTCTGAATACCAAAACTACGATTGCGGTGATCAGCACATTTCTTTCACTGGTGATTACCGGATTGCTGGCATTTCTTTTTGTAAATCTGGCCAAACTCACCGGTTTTGCTGCAGAGGAAGCAACCTTTATCTCCGTACAGCAAGGAGACCAAGTCAATATTCAGTCGCTGCTTCTTGCGGGTATCATCATCGGTGCAATGGGAGTACTGGATGATATTACCATTTCCCAAACCTCAATTGTTTCCAAGTTAAAAAAAGCAAATCCAAGATTCACGAAATGGGAACTCTTTCGGGAGTCTATGGATGTCGGGCGGGACCATATAGCCTCGCTCGTCAATACATTGGTTCTTGTGTATGCGGGTGCTTCGCTTCCGCTTTTTGTCCTATTTTATAGCTCTCAATTCGGGACCATGACTGATGTCATAAACATGGAGATTGTCGCAACTGAAATTGTCAGGACCTTGGTAAGCAGTATCGGGATAGTATCGGCCGTTCCGTTGACGACACTTCTTGCAGTATGGTACATGAAAGATTAGTTGCAGGATCCCCACAGACCCTTTTCCTCTGTCTGTGCCTGCTGCTGCGCCTGAAGCAGAAGCGGATGATACTTGACATCCGGCGGATAGGTGATGACTTGACCGTATCCTTGCTCAATCAGCAGTTCATTTACAAAAATAGCTTCATCAGTCGCCTCAGGATTGGGAAGATAAATATACCGAAGCAATCTTCCGTATCTGTCTGTTTCCGAGACGTCTTTTTCGAGTAGAATTTCTTTTCCTTCTACAAGTTCTTTGTTCTTTTGTGCCGCTTCCCGTCCGAAGCACTGAACCGGTTTGCTGGGATGTTTTGTTTCCGGTGTATCCACTCCGATATATCGGACTTTTTCACCTGTCTCAAGTTCGATCGTGTCTCCGTCGATGACGCGTGAAACAGTGGCCCGCTGCATGCTTCTGTGAGTAATTTCAGCAAGCGCATTGGTCTCTTTTGCAATTTGATCAAACGGCAGTCTTTGCACATATTCCGTCTTTGCATATTCAAAAAACATCATTGCCAGAATGACTAAAAAAGGAAAGATGTACAGCTGCCACAATTTGACATTTTTTGCCATAAGTATTCATTGTACATCACGAGGGAAGAATCTATACAAATGGAGGTAAAACTGATACAATAAGGCTCATCTTCGGGACGTAGTTCAGATGGCTAGAACGTACGCTTTGGGAGCGTAAGGTCGCGAGTTCGAGTCTCGCCGTCCCGACCATTCATTTTTATTCACATTGCTTCTTGGTGACGGTATAGTTGATCCTAAACGGATTTTCTCCAAGCATTCCTTGGATTGCTGTCCGTTTATCTTCTTCCGGAGCGGATTCATACTTTACAATTTCTTTTTCTCCGGGTACGGTCTGACACGTGAGATCTTTCGGTTGTATTATTTCCTGACCGATCGTCAACGGTTCAGAGCAGCTATATCTCACAGAGACGGTCGCGCAATCAGATGCTCGTGCAAAAACGGAAAAACAGGACCGAAATTCAGGCGGTATCTCCACCTCATTTTTTTCAACAGCAATGTCCCGAAATGAAATATTGAAATTATATGATTGTTCACCGACCTGTCCGCTCAAGAAAAGGTGTTCATTCGGATCAAGGCAGGTTCTGGATTCAGAAGTGCCGATTTGTCCGATATCATTTCTGGTTATAAAGAAATCCTGAGAGGTTTCATAACATTTTTCTACCGATGGAGGAATGACTGTTCCGTTCATGATAATATTTTCTTGGCAGGAATTTCTAACGGTTAGAGAAGGTGAATTACAGTTATTCGGTGTAACTTCAAAACATGTATGTTGTGAATCTATTGCGATATTTTTTATTGAAAATTTGGAAAAACAACCGCCGAAGGTAGGTATTATAGGTTTTTGACAGCCCGGAGGAAGAGAGTAGTTTCTATATGTGTTGTAGCCGAAATAGATAAAAAATGCAGCTGATAAAAGAGTCAGTCCGGTAAAGATGTATATTAAGTGTTTGGGCATGTTTTTTATCCTCCGCAAAGGACGAGAACAGTATTGTCCTGATCAGTCCGTGAACAACCGGTAAATTTAATATTGTTGCATGTATAAGCGACATTACTGGCATCCCGACAGGTGGTTCCTCCGCGGGGATTACATTTTTTACCGTTATCCTCACAAGTATATTGTTCGACCGGATTGCAATAATTCCCCTTTTTATCAGGACCGAGTGAGAGAATTGCACGGACTACCCGGCTTTTCCCGTCAGAATATTTGTCATAACTGTCATATACCCATGAGATCCCTTCGCAGCCTTTGACATCAGGACGGCAGCGATAATCCGGATCAAAATAGTAGTGAGACCCGTAGGGATCTTTTACATCATCTAACGTAAGATACGGTTTTCCGCCGGTACTTTTGCCCCAATTGGGGAAATAGCCGTCCGTTTCGATCAATCCTGCTTTGGGAGAGTTCAGAAATATCTCCGGGTTATAGATCGTACAGTTTGCGGCAGAGAGATGATTCGGTAGTTCTCCCGAGTCTGCCGCGAGCTTTTCTATGGCAAATTTGATTTTTTGCAAATCTCCGGACTCTTGGTCCGCTTCAAACCCAGGAATTCGCAGTATTTTGCTTCCTATGAGATTCACAATGAGAACGACACTAAAGGTGAAAATAATTCCGACAATTGCGCTTGTTATCAGTCGTTTTCCTTGAGCAATCTTGAATTGATCTCCCTGTGCGGTCGCCAAAAGGAATGCTCCATATATAATCACAGCAAATCCCAGTGTCCCGACGACGGGGAAAATGAGATTATTCAAAACAAAATTGAGTACACCTCCCGCGGCACTGGCATTGCGGAACGTGCTGATGCCGGTGTTTAGACATCCGAGTTGCGTATAGTATTTACCTGCTTCGGGAACAGGCGGTTTATTGAAATTTGCCGCGCCTGGATTCGTATTTATCAGAAGAGTTTTGTTTTCAGTCGGTTGCGTATCTTTGTTGATACCGGTATAAATGCACTGTGCACATCTATTCCAGTCTTCCGGAGCCGGTCGCCCGTGACAGTACCCGCAAGCATCACATTCCGCGATTCTTTGTGCTTCTACAGGTTGTGTCAAAAGAGTAGTAAAGAAGCACAAGAACAATAATGATACAAAGATAATCTTTCTCACAATTTAAGTATACAAATATTTACACAAACGTCCATCTATTGTATGATATGTTATATCATTACATATATATGAAAATTAAAGATTTGCCTCTTCATTTGCGTCCCCGCGAAAAGCTCATTGAAAAGGGTTCTTCCGCTCTGAAAGATCATGAACTGCTTGCGATATTACTGAGAACAGGCACTAAACACAAAAACGTACTGCAGCTTGCTGAATCAATTATAAGACAATATCCTCCCGAGGTACTGATACAAATTAGCTTCAAAGAACTGAAACAGATAGACGGGGTGGATATAAGCAAAGCAAGCAGCCTAATTGCAGCATTTGAATTTACATCACGGGCCTTTTCCAAAAACAAAGACCGATCTACCTGTATAGAATCTCCGGAAGACGCTGTCCGAGAGCTCGGCAATATCAGAAACTTGAAAAAAGAACACTTTGTTGTGCTGTTTCTCAACGCCCGCAATCAGCTTATCCAGAAAGAAACGATCTCTATCGGAACACTCAACGCTAGTCTCGTGCACCCTCGGGAAGTATTTGAGCCTGCTATTCGGTCAAACGCAGCAGCTCTCATTGTCGCTCACAATCATCCGTCCGGTGATACAAATCCCTCTGAGGCTGATATACGTATTACTTCCCAGCTGGTTGATGCGGGCGGTATTCTGGGGATAGAATTGGTGGATCATTTGATAGTAACCTCGACACATTTTGTAAGTTTGAAAGCGGAAGGGTACATAAAATGAGGCAAAATTTGATACACTGTAATGGTTACATTACTCATCATTTTCTATTATTATGCGTGGACTTACAACAGAAAAGGCTGAAGAACTTTTGAAAATTCATGGACCGAATATTATCCGTGAACAAAAGAAAAAAGGCTTTTTACTTGTATTATATGAGCAGTTAAACAATTTCCTTACGGTACTTTTGACCGTGGCTGCATTATTATCGTTTTTTATTGGAGAACCTATTGACGGCATATTGATAGTCGCAATAGTCGTACTCAATGCTCTTTTCGGGGTATATCAGGAGTACAAAGCCAATGAGGCTATTGCTGCTCTCAAGGAGATGACTATCACAAAAATCAGAGTAATACGTGACGGACAGGAAGTGGAAATTGACAGCCACAACCTCGTGCCGGGTGATGTCATTTTTATTGAAGAAGGGGTAAAAATTCCGGCTGACGGAAAACTCTTAGAAAGCGTAAATCTGGAAATCAATGAAGCTGCTTTGACCGGCGAATCTCTCGGTGTTTCCAAGAAAGCAGATGATGATGCATTTATGGGTACGATTGTCACGCGAGGTAGAGGTTATTCGGAGGTAACTGCTACCGGCATGGAGACGCATTTCGGTAAAATTGCGAGCAATCTGGCAAATATCGAAGAGTCGAAAAGCCCGCTGCAGGCTAAGCTTGAGCAGGTTACCAAGACAATCGGAATCATCGGAATTGTCGCCTCGCTCATTGTATTTTTTCTGGCTACGTTTCAAGGGTCGGCATATTTTGCGGCTTTCCTACTGGCCATTTCACTTGCTGTTGCGGTCGTACCAGAAGGACTCCCGGCTGTCATGACTATTACGCTTTCTATCGGCGTGAAGGAAATGGCAAAACGGAAGGCCATCGTGCGTAAACTGACCGCTATCGAAGCACTGGGAAGCATCACGCTTATCGCGACCGATAAAACCGGTACTCTTACGACCAACAAAATGAAGGTAAAAGAAGTGTATTTTGACGGGAAAATACATGAGCATATTGATGAAAGTTTCAACAAATCAAAAGCATTCAGCACCCTGGTTCTGAACTCGGTTTTGTGCTCAACTGCCAAATTGGCGCCGCGGCAGGATGGAAAAGGCTTTGATATAGTCGGCGATCCCACCGAGGGTGCACTCCTGCTCATGGCACAGGATACGCAAACAATCCCTGATGTTGTACGTGACGACTGGAAACTTGTTGAAGAGATTCCATTTGATAGTGTAAGCAAACGAATGACTGTCAAAGTTGAACGCAAAGAAAATGCATTTACATTCAGCAAAGGCGCACCGGAATCAATTCTTGAGCTTGCTGGTCAAATCCTCGAAGGAGATAAAGTAGTCTCCATGACCAAACAAAGAAGAGATGAGATACATAAAGTTCTTGAGAAGTGGGCAGAAGAAGGACTTCGTGTTTTGGCTTTTTCATACAAGGAAGGCAACGGGAAAAAAATCGAAGATCAGGTCTTTGTGGGAATGACAGCTATTTATGATGCTCCTCGACCGGAAATACAGGAAGCAATCAAACGGGCGCATACTGCCGGAATTCAAGTCGTAATGGTGACTGGTGACAACGAAAAAACTGCAGAGGCAATAGCTCTGGACTCCGGGTTGATGCAAAAAGGTGAGAAAGTACTCACAGGGAAACAGCTTGATGAAATGTCAGACGAGGAACTCATACGAATTTTGCCCGAAGTGAAAGTATTTGCACGGGTTACGCCATTCAATAAACACCACATTGTAAGTCTGTATCAAAAACAGGGAGAGATTGTAGCTGTCACTGGTGACGGTGTAAATGATGCAATCGCCTTGAAACAGGCAGATGTCGGTATCGCTATGGGCTTGGTGGGTACAGACGTAGCTCGGGAAACCGCTGACATGGTGATCACTGATGATAATTTTGCGACTATCGTGGAGGCTATCGAAGCCGGTAGAAATATTATCAAAAACTTGAGGAATGCGATCACATATTTGTTGTCTTGTAATGTAACTGAAGCGCTTTCTCTTATCGTCGGCCTTATTCTCGGATTCCCGCATATATTTTATCCCATTCAATTTTTATATATTAACCTGGTTACTGACGGTATTCCCGCACTCGCCCTTGCTTTTTCTCCCCGCGATCCTCATGTGATGAAACGAAAGCCGGAAAAGAACCTGAAACTTCTCGGGAATTTCGATATCCGGTACATATTTGCAGTCGGGGCAATTGCTTCCACTCTTGTCCTGATAGCATTTTTCTGGTTTTATGACATCGATCGCAAGCTTGCCAATACGGCCGCCTTTAGTGTTTTAGCACTTATTCAGTCATTTATCTTTGTTGATATGTGGCTTTCACAAAGAAATGTGTTCCGTCATGCTCGAAAGCTGATTGCACCGGTTTTTTTCCTCGCATTCGCATTGCCATTTGTAACGCAGTATAGCATTGTAACAATCCCGGCGCTTCAGAATATATTTAAAGTCACAACAGTTTCACCCGTGATGTTTGGAATGTTTGTACTCATTGCATCATTGATTCTCCTTATCGTGACATTTGTCAAACCGGTACTCGGAGGAGATCGGGATTAGCGGGTGATTAGTCTACCTTTTTGTGCGAGGTAGCAATCCAGAGGGCTATGCGCATAACAAGGACTACAACACCGAAAAGGAATGTAATAAGTCCGAATGAAGGAAACAGTGAGCTTTTACCCATGAACCAGTTCATCCAGTACGTCCATCCTCTGAGAGCAAAATGGAGAAGAGCCATAGCATAAGCCAGATATCCCACTCTCATGATAAGCCGCCAGGTGTGCGGACCTATTTTATGCATCGAATAACGGTTCGATATAACTGCCATGAGCGTAAAAATACCTGATGCAGTCAACGCTGCACTGAATGACAGAATCTGTTTATCCGAAAGATAATAGGTCAGAAATGGCAAGTATGCTGAATAAAATAAGGAGATTGCTACATGCAGCAGCATATACCCGAAACCGATAAGCCCCAAATGCTTTCTATAGATAATAAAGTGATCAGCAAAGTTCCAGAAATAACAAACACTGCTGAGGATAAGTGAAATTCCCATCAAAATAAAGGCGACATCAGCAATACCTCTATTCAACACACGTATTGAAAATTCCGGTCTTGTCGCTGCATAGTACGCGAGAACTACGGCCAAAAGAATCAGGCTGTACGCAATTGTCTCACCGTAAAGACGCATGTCAGAGGGCGGAAGTTTCCGCTTGGCAAGTGATTCATTGAGTTTTTGTTGGATTTTTAGTTCTGATGGCATGAGTACTAGTATAAAGAGAACATTCAGGAAAGTCTAGAAACTGTTATTATATGATATGCAAACGATACTAATAAGAATAAGTATTATTGTGACAGCACTTATTATCACTATAGTAGCTTATTTTTTTCTATTTCCGCAGTCCAGACCGCAAAAAGATGGTCGTGCTTTGTGGGATGATTATGAGATTATTGAAAAAGAAGTAGAAGGTAAAACTCTCCGGTTGATTGTTGCTGATTCACCGGGCAGGTGGCAGCAAGGGCTTATGTTTGTGCGCAAACCAGTCGATTTTGACGGAATGATTTTTATTTCAAACACTCCAAAGCCACATGTTTTCTGGAACATGAATACCTTTGTAGATTTAGATGTGTATTGGTTGAGAAAGGGAGAAGTTGTTGGAAAAAGTTACCTGCCGTCCATTGAAAAAGGAGGAATAAAAACAGTCTCTTCACCCGGTTTGGCAGATTCTGTTATTGAAGTTATAAAATGAAGTAACCGAGGCGTTTGAACCTCGGTTACTTAGCAAAACAAGCATGTGTTATGCACGGAGTGATTGCGCTTTGGAATCAACTTCCTGTGCTTTATTTTCTGCTTTGTGTACCATGTTGTCATAGGTATGCTTTGCTTTTTCTTTCAGTAAGGAAAATTTTTCATTAACTTTTTCTCTATTTTCCTTTTTGGAGAAATAAAGAGTAGCTGCTGTCCCGAGTGCCATTCCGGCAATAGTAAATGCACCCGCTACTAGCGGATCCATACCTTTTTTGTGAGTATATTCTCGCATGTCTTTCATAATTTTCACCTCCTTTCACTTATAATGAATAATATTCATTTTCATGTCTTTGCATTGTAGATTGTGGAGGTGAATTATGTATAAAAGTTTAAAAAAAGCTGCGTAAGAATTGGTATTGCGTGGTTATTATTCGTAATAGTAAATTGTATGTTTACAACATCTACTCAAGCACCGGATTTTACGTTGCCTGATCATACAGGTAAAACACATTCACTTCATGATCTTCAAGGCTACTGGGTTGTTTTATATTTTTATCCCAAAGATGATACCCCGGGATGCACCAAAGAAGCCTGCGCTTTTCGGGATGCATACAACGTCTTTGAGAAAGAACATATAAAAATTATCGGCATCTCCAAAGATAGCCCCAGATCACATTCGTTGTTTATTGAGAAGTACGATCTTCCCTTCCTCCTTCTTTCCGATGAGTCAAAAGAAGTTATCAAATCGTATGGAGCCTGGGGAACAAAAAAATTTATGGGAAAGACTTATGATGGCGTGTTGAGGATAAGCTATCTGATCGACCCTGAGGGTGTGATTCGAAAGGTGTATGAAAAAGTCAAACCCCAAGAACATGCGCGGGAGATTCTTGAGGATATCTCCGAACTTAGAACCTAACATCATTGTTCATGATGGTAGGTGGTCAGATACCGTACGGTTTTGGAAACACTTCTCATAACTACTGAGTGCGTCATGATAGAATGTGGATTGAAAATCACGCCTGGAAGGAGCGGGCCGTCAATAACACCGGTCGCGGTAAAGGTCAGGTTGTCGCCAGAGGCAAGATCTTCGGTAGTATATATCTTGGTTTCATCAAGTCCCATGGATGCTATTTCCTGTTTATCCTGTTCATTACGAGGTTTGAGCTTTACCTGGATTTCACCTCCCAGGATCTTCAAAGCTGATGCGGCCAAAACCGATTCGGCACTTCCTCCCGAACCGAGAAGCATATCAATGGGGCTCTCATCCATACATGTTGCGATAGCAACTGCCAAATCACCATCTGTGATAAGCCTCAGTCGTGCCCCAGCTGCGCGAACACGATTCATAATTTCCATATTCCGTTCCCGATCAAGCATCGAAACGGTTACTTCACCAATATCTTTATCCAGTGCCTGCGCTACTTTGCGAATATTCTCTTCTACCGGAGCATCAAGTGAGACCAGTCCTTTAGCGGCAGGACCGACAGCAATTTTATCCATATAGGTATCGGGAGCACTGAGAAGACTGCCTTGAGGGCCGGTCGTAATGACTGTCAATGCGTTGTATCGTCCATATGCAACACTGTCAGTGCACTCGAGCGGATCCACTGCGATATCCATGACAGGACCGGTTCCGTTCCCGACTGTTTCTCCGACATAGAGTTCGGGTGCTTCATCTTTTTTGCCTTCTCCGATGACTATAGTCCCCTGAAAATCAATGGTGTTGAATCGGGATCGCATTGACTCAACGGCTGCGCCATCTGCTTGTTTTTTATCACCTTTTCCGATCCAGCGTGCAGCTGCTATTGCTGCCGCTTCCGTAACCCGTACAAATTCCAGTGCTAAATTGCGATCCATAGTATGCAAATTAAATTGTTAAATTTCTGTACTTATCCTACCATAGCTTTATGAAAGCACGGTAACAATGGTGATAATTATTTTTTCAAAGCCTCAATACCCGGCAGAGTTCCTTGTTCAATAAATTCAAGCATAGCTCCACCTCCTGTTGATATATGTGTGATTTTTTCCAGATATTCTTTTTTTGAAATTGCCGTCAGGGTATCTCCGCCACCCACTATTGAGACAGCATCTGCATTATTGGTAATGGCGTAATACATGAAATCTGTTCCCTGGCGGTAATGGATATTTTCGAAATATCCGACCGGTCCGTTCCAGACTATCGTTTTTGCCTTGGCAATTATTGTTCCGATGCGAGCTTTTGTCTCAGGTCCGATATCAAGTATTTGTTTATCTTCGGGTACTTCCGAAACTTTGCAGACCAATCCGCCGATCTCCAGCTCATTCGGGTCACCGACGACACAATCTGAGGGGAGAATCACGGACGTATCATGCTGCGCTGCTTTGAACAAAAGTTTTTGAGCAAGGTCCTTTTTATCCTTTTCGACGAGACTTTGGCCGACTTCTATACCCTGCGCATACAAAAAAGTATTTGCCAATGCGCCGCCTATGATCAGATGATCAGCCAGTTCCATCATGCGGTCCAGTACATTGATTTTTGTTTCGATCTTGGATCCTCCAATTGCAGCAACAAATGGTTTTTCAGGTTTGTACAATGCCTTTGAAAGCATCTCAGTTTCTTTGCGCAGGAGCAGTCCGCCGTAAGACGGTAGGAATTTTGTTACACCCACGACGGATGCATCGGATCTATGGCATACACCGAACGCGTCATTTACAAAGACTTCAGCTAGCGCTGCCATACGTTTTGCAAACTCCGTGTCATTTTCTTTTTCTCCTGGATAGAATCTACTGTTTTCCAGAACATAAATCTCATCTTTTTGCTGATGCTTGAAAGTGGTTGCCGGTTCTGTCATAAAATCATTGATAAGGGTAATATGATTGTCCGGGAGATACTCCTGCAGCTGATTGCATACGATCTTCAAAGAGAATTTCGGATCAGGTTTTCCTTTGGGACGTCCCAGATGCGAGACAAGAATAAGTTTATTTCCCTTCTTGAGCAGATATTGGATCGTCGGAATTGCTTGTCTTATGCGGGCATCATCAGCAATAGTCAGGTAATTGGGGTTCAGACTGACATTGAAATCAACCCGGAGAAGGATTTTTTTGTCCTTTATTTCAACATCGTCAATGAATTGGATATCTGACATAGGGATAATGTCACGCTAATTATGTATTTAGGATGACTGCAATGAACTGCTAATCTTTTCGACCAGATCGACCAGACGAGTTGAATAACCCCATTCATTGTCATACCATCCGTAAATTTTTACAAATGTGCCGTCTATTACTTTGGTATAATTCGGATCAAAAATACAGGAGTAAGTTGAGCCAATAATGTCAGAGGAAACGATGACATCTTCGGTATATCCGAGGATTCCTTTCATTGTCCCTTCAGATGCCTCTTTGAAAACGCTGTTGATCTCTTCGGCTGTTGTTTCCTTTTCAATAACAGCGGCAATGTCAGTGAATGAGCCTGTGGGTACCGGAACGCGAAGTGCAATCCCGTCCATTTTCCCCTTCAATTCAGGGATCACTCTTCCGACTGCTTTGGCTGCACCTGTGGAGGATGGAATAATATTTAATCCTGCTGCTCGTGACCGTTCTTCATTTTTTCCCGCGTCGTCCAATAGACTTTGCGATTGGGTGTATGCGTGAGCTGTGGTAAGATGTGCCCGGACAATACCGAAATGGTCATGAAGTACTTTGAAAAGCGGAGCGGCACAATTGGTTGTGCATGACGCATTGGATATAACGGTGCGATTACTGTCAACATCATTTACACCCAGAACAACGTGATAGGTGTCGTCATCTTTTGCCGGTGCCGTGAGTACTACTTTCTTTACTGGACCGCGTATGTGCGGTTGAAGCTTTTCTGATGTTGTGAATGCGCCCGTTGCATCAACAACGATCTCAACCTCTGACTGTTCCCAGGGTATCTCAGCGGGATCTGCTGATTGTGATGTTGAGACTTTTCTTCCTTCGATCTCAATGCCGTCTTCCAGGGCTTTTACTGATTTATCAAATGTCCGGTACACAGAGTCGTATTTCAAAAGATAAGCGAGCATTTCGTTGGGTGTTTTTCTGGTGTTTATATGCGCGACTTCAAATGTATCACGAAGCGCAGCAATTCGCGTAAAGGCTCTACCAATGCGGCCGAACCCATTGAGTCCTATTTTGATTTTTGACATAGTTTTTACTCTCAAATTGATAATTATGAGGTTTGCAGAAATTGATTATTTACCCGTAAAAATCTTCATTGCCTCTTCAACACTTTTGTCTTCGACTGTGATGGCATATATCGCATTGGTAAACCGAACAGCTTCATCAATCGGTTTCTGATGAATATTTCTTCCGGTTGCATTGCCAGCTGTACCGCCGACATGAATTTGGTCATATAACTGCTTGAGGAATTCCTCGACTCCTGTCGATGATCCTCCTGCACATACCACTTGTGTTCGTCCCGCTGCAACGGTCGCCTCTTTGAGCAGTGAAGGATCTGATTTTCCGTCTTTTTTCGGAGCATTGACTTTGACGAAGTCGGCACCCAGACAGCCGACAGTACCAGCAGCACCGGCTATGAGATGAGGATCCGTTTCTTCAGGTACGGCTTTTCCCCGAGGATAACACCAGATGACTGAAAGCAGACCGTGCTGATGAGCTTCATAAATGGCTTGAGCAGCTTCCGTCAGCATTTGACCTTCATATTCACTTCCAAGATAGATGGTGTAACCGATTCCGAGGATATTCAATCCGCTATTTTCTTTGAACTCTACGATTTGTTCAATATCCCAAAGAGCGGAACTGATAGGATCTGATTGAGCAGTTTTCACGAGGTGCGTTTTTGAATTTACTTTTACCAAATAGGGGAGATTGGGATAATCTTTGCCGTAGCGTGCAATCAGTCCAAGCTGCGCTGCAAAAACGCCGATATTCGCTTTGCTGGCGATCGTAAAAAGGTGCTCAGGATTGTTGTCTTCCGGAGGAATTCCTTCACCATAAAAATCGTCATTAAGATGTTCAATTTTCTGATCGCCGGCAAACAGCATAAGCCGTCCGGTATCATGTGTCATCATTTTGTAATTCTGTACAAATCTATCAGCCGCGGATTGCGGAACGTCTGCGGGTATTCGAATATTCATAAAGATAAGAGAGTGAAAATAGTAACATGTACAAAAGTTCGTGGGATAATAAACCCTTCATACACTATCATACACTGATCACATAGATTGTCAATATATGTCCAGTATAGTATGATGGGGGAATATATGGAAGACTGTATTTTCTGTAAAATCGTAAAAGGAGAGATTCCTTCATTTAGAGTCTATGAAGATGAATCATTCATGGCCTTTATGGACGTGTTTCCCCGTGTTCGTGGTCATGTTTTGGTCATACCCAAAAAACACTACCGATGGGTATATGACGTTCCGGAATTTGGAGCCTACTGGGAAACTGCAAAAAAGGTCGGTTTTCAAGTACAGGAAGTTTTTGATGCGTCTTTCATCAGCTTTGTAACTATGGGAGAAGCAGTTCCTCATGCACATATTCATATCCTTCCTCAAAAGGGAGGTAACATTGAGGGGATCAGCTTTAAACCGGTTATCGAAATGAGTAAAGAAGAAATCGGAATGCTAGCTCAGGAGATACGAAAAAAGATGAAAGATTGATTTGTAAAAAGTCGAAATATGGGGCTTTTGAACATTCTCAAAACAGAAAGCGATACATGCGGCGGCTCGTATCCTGCGTGTTGTATAAGAAAGTCCGTGCCGCATGAGAATGTTTCGACAAGATATATATGAGACTTTTAGAAGTATTGAAAATTGATTATGACACTCACGGAAAAAGTCTACAAACTGATTTCACAGGTCCCGACAGGAAAAGTCACGACATATGGGGATATCGGCCGGGTATTGGGGTCAAAATCATATCGGGCGATCGGTCAGATACTCCACAGGAATCCCGACTGGCCTCAGATTCCCTGTCACCGTGTTGTTATGAAGGACGGATCCCTTGCTCCCAATTATGGTGCTGGCGGACCGAATATACATCGCCAGAGGCTAGAAAAAGAAGGTGTTACTTTTATCGGAGAGAGAGTAAACTTAGAAAAGCATAAGTACGAATTTTCAACATAATATGATCAATAATTATTACCGCAACCTTCGGGATAAACATTTGCAGGAACTGGAAAAATACCGAATAGGTTCATGGATACATGTAGAGGCTCCCACCGATGATGATCTTAGCTATCTAGTTGAAAAGCACAATCTGGATGAAAGTCTTCTGAAGGACGCGACGGATGAATACGAAGTTCCGCGTATGGAAGTAGAAGACGGCGTGATTTATATCTTCAGCCGGTATCCATTTCGGAGAAATGATCAAATTTCGACATCTCCGATTCTGTTTATTATTCAGGAAGAGCATGTAGTGAGTGTGACAAAGGAGAAATTTCCCTTGCTGGATACTTTCCTGAAGAGGAATGTTTTTTTTACGACTCAAAAAACCAAGCTATTTCTTCAGCTTTTTGCACTTATTAATACGTCATACAATTCCTATCTACATACGATCAGTCGGGAAACGAGGACAAGTTCTTATGATCTTGAGAGGATAAGTAATCGAGATATAGCCTTATTTGTCCGATATGAGCGGGTTTTGAATGACTTTCATTTGGCACTTGTCCGAACTAATGCAGTATTGAACAACCTGTTATCTCACAATTACCTCAGGCTGTATGAAGAAGATCGTGATTTAATTGAGGATTTATTTCTAAACAATGATCAGCTCATCCAGCTTTCCAAAGAAAATTTGAAGAGTATCGTAAACATCCGCGATGCATACTCGACGATCATGACTCACAACACCAACCGTGTAATCCGCTTTTTTACGTCCATTACCGTTATTCTGACACTTCCGACCATTATTGCAAGTATTTACGGAATGAATGTGAATCTGCCGTATCAGCAGTCACCGTTTGCCTTTCTCGGGATTATGATTATCATTACCCTGATATCACTCGGGCTTGTTGTCATGTTCTTGATGAATGACTGGCTGTAGTTTTAGTTTGGCTTTTCAACGCTGATATCTACATTATCACCCTTCAAATCTGCCAGTATTTTGTCACCGGGTTTAATTTTTCGTTCAATGATCTGAAGCGCTATTTCATCAACCAGAACTTCATTGATAATTCTCTTGAGAGGGCGAGCACCGTATACCGGGTCAAATCCGATAAGTTTCAGATGATTTTTTAGCTTTTCAGTCGCATCCAGTTTGAGATCTTGTGAAGCGAGTCGCTTCTGTACATCTTCAAATTGAATCTTGACGATTTCATCCATCATTTTCTGATCCAAAGCATTGAAAATTACAATGGAATCAAGCCGATTGACAAATTCGGGTTTGAAATGAGCTTTCACCCGATCCATTATTTTTTCATCTCGCTCTTTCTTTTTTTGACCGTCTGTATAGAGCTCGCTTCCGATATTGGATGTCAGTATGATTATTGTATTTTTAAAATCCACAACCCGTCCCTTTCCGTCAGTTAGTCTTCCATCATCTAGTATTTGAAGGAATGCATTAAAGATCTGCGGATGGGCTTTTTCAATTTCATCAAAAAGGATCACCGAATACGGTTTTCTTCGTACAGCTTCCGTAAGCTGACCGCCTTCTTCGTATCCCACATATCCCGGAGGCGCACCGAGGAGCCGTGCTACGGTATGAGGTTCCTGATATTCGCTCATATCTATGCGAATCATTGCGTTTTGATCGTTGAATAGTGCTTCCGCGATCGCACGTGCAGTTTCTGTTTTCCCGACACCGGTCGGTCCAAGGAAGAGGAACGAACCGATCGGTTTGTTTTCTTCTTTCAATCCGGCCCGTGATCGACGGATAGCATTGGCGACCTTGTGCAATGCTTCATCCTGTCCCACTACTTGCTTTTTTAGTTCGTCTTCCAGATGTACAAGTTTTTCTGATTCGCTGGCTAGGAGTCTGGTCACCGGAATATTGGTCCATCGGGATACTATTTGAGCAATATCTTCTTCGGTCACTTCTTCCTGAAGCATGCGATCTTCCTGGGGAATTTCTTTCCATTTCTCTTCCAGATCTTTGATTTTTTTCTCTATTTCGGGAATTTTTCCGTATTGCAGTTCGGCTGCTTTATTGAGATTTACATCACGTTGAGCTTGTTCGAGTTCGGCGCGGGCTTTATCTAGTTCTACCCGGCTTTTCTGAAGGGCAGAAATCATTTCTTTTTGTTTTTCCCATTGCTTGGTGAGTTCATCATATTTCTTTTGCAGCTCCTCCCTCTCTTTTTTGAGTGAATCCTTTCGGGATTCGAGACCTTTTTCTCGTTTGAGTGCCGCAAGTTCAATATCAAGCTGCATGATGCGGCGGCGTATCTCATCCAATTCAGTGGGCATGGATTCTACTTCAATTTTTGTCGCGGCTGCCGCTTCATCAATAAGATCGATTGCTTTATCGGGAAGATATCGGTCGGAAATATAACGCGTGGAGAGGTCGACAGCTGCAATCAGCGCGTCATCGTTTATTTTAATACCGTGATGAACTTCATATTTTTCTTTAATTCCCCGCAAAATGGCCAATGAGTCCTCTTTTGATGGTTCGTCAATAAAAACAGGTTGGAAACGTCTCTCGAGGGCCTGGTCTTTTTCAATATATTGTCTGTATTCCTTGAGCGTTGTCGCGCCGATTGACCGAAGTTCACCGCGTGCAAGAGCAGGCTTGAGCATGTTTGAAGCATCAACTGCTCCCTGTGCGCCTCCGGCTCCGACAAGTGTATGCAGTTCGTCAATAAATAAAACATATTTTCCTGCACTTTCGGTAATTTTTTTGATAAGATCCTTCAGGCGTTGCTCAAATTCACCCCGATAAGCGGCACCTGCCAGCAGTCCCGCGAGATCAAGGGACAAAACTTCTTTGTTTTTCAGTGTATCAGGGACATCACCGTCCACAATCCGCTGAGCAAGACCTTCAATAATTGCCGTTTTACCTACACCGGGATCGCCCAGAAGTACTGGATTGTTTTTAGTTCGTCGTGACAGAATTTGGATAACCCGACGGATCTCGGCATCGCGGCCGATCACTGGATCGAGTTTTCCTGCCTTTGCAAGGTCAGTAAAGTTGATCGTGTATGCTTTCAGCGGGTCCTTTTCCTCTTGTGGAGGCTGGTAATTCATCTGCATAGGTAATAAATTAGCAATTAATATAATTGTCTGCTAATTATTATAAAAAGAGAGATTTGAAAATGCAAGTAAACAAAACAATGGTTCTGGTCAGATTATGTCTATTTTCTATAAAGTCTGTTTTTTTATCTTTTTTAGTTTCTCAATCTTAGGATCGATGACATAGCGGCAGTACGGGTAGGCAGGATTGTTTTTGTAGTAGTTCTGATGATATGTCTCTGCAGGGTAAAATGCTTCAAGTGGTTTGATTTCAGTTACGATTGGATCATTGTACAGCGCTTGTGCTTCCGTTATGGATTTTTCAATAATCACTTTTTGTTGTTCATCAGAGTACAGAATGATTGATCTGTATTGGGGGCCGATATCAGCTCCCTGTCTATTCTGAGTTGTCGGGTCATGCATTCTCCAAAATACATACAGTATGTTTTCAAGAGAAATTTCTTCGGGATTAAATTCGATCTGACTGACTTCGGCATGTCCCGTCTCTCCGGTGCAGACCTGCTCATAGGTTGGGTTTACTTTTTGGCCGCCGGCGTAGCCAGAAGTGACTTTTGTTATACCTTTGAGCTGTTGATAGATTGCTTCGGTGCACCAGAAGCATCCCATTCCGAGTATGATTTTTGGGGTCATAGTTATTCGTTAAAAGTCAGTAACCACAATTCAGGCACTGCGCCGCCCTTTATTTCTGCCACCTGCAACACTATTTGCGTCCCGTCTTTATTCCAATCAAAATCAGAAATGACGACTTCTTTATCGAGTTTTTCATTGAGATTCGTGATTTGTTCTGCTTTGTTTGTAACGACATTTTTAATAAACAGTTCAGTCCGTAGTGTTTGGGCTTTATCACCCTTTCTCCCGTTCCAATTTTCAAAAGGCGCACTGGACATGTATGCCATAAGCGTCTCATCAGCAGGTGAAAAATGTCCGTGCTCATCCCAGGTGTCAGGATTGTCGGTGAGCTTTATTATATTTCTTCCGTTTATATCGGACATATAGATATCATCCATATATGCGCGTCCGAGCGGTGTATGAGTAAAAATAATCTGATCATTGTGAAATCCGTGGGTTTCATATACACCGGTTGAATTTTGGAATAAACTGGTATGCTGTGACAGAGTCTCTGAAGAATTAAGGTCTACATCTGCAATATGGATTTGCCAACCGTCCCATTGATTTTCACCTCCAGGCGTACCGGCAAGTTTGCCTCCCGGAATTTGCTTTCCTGTCGGAACACGTTCGGCAAAAATAAGTTTGGTTCCCGTATCGTTGAAATGAGGATGGAGGACTGCATTTCCGGAGGGAGTATCATAGATTTTTTTGGCCTCGGTTCCGTCTTTCTTTATGATCCAGAGATCATTATTTACTCCCCAAGCGGAATGATTAAATACACCGTGATCGGAATTCTCATTCTCTGCCTGAAGAATAAGATATTCTCCGTCAGGGTGCCATTCAGCCTGTCCCGTAAAACCTTTCGGGATATTACTCGTGCACGTAACACACAGTGTTTTTTGAGTGGCAGGATCAAAGGTGTACACCTCCGTATTCCTGTTGAGTTTACTTACAATTGCATCATAGGCAATAAGGTTGTGACCGTCGCCTTTGTACCATGATACGCGGCCGCCGTTATCTTTGAGCTTAAATATTGTTGCTTTATCGGTTTGAATAGTTGTGACATTGGATTCTGCCTGAGTATCAGTTCTTGTACGGCGGTGATTATAGACTGTTGAAAGAAGCACAAAAATGAAAAGTAATGCAAGAAAGAATAGTCCGTATTTCATAGTATTATAATACTGCTTCCGTTTCATTTTTTCTTTTCTTAAAATTCAATGATGCTGAGTTGATACAGTATCTTTCTCCCGTCTTGTCCTTGGGGCCGTCCGGGAATACATGCCCCAGATGTGCGCCGCAGTTGCCGCAGGTGACTTCCGTGCGTTTCATGCCGAAACTGGTATCTTCATGATATTCAAGTGAATCCGTTGAGACCGGTTCATAAAATGCCGGCCAGCCGCACCCGGAATCATATTTGGTATTTGAGGTAAATAGATCAGCCCCGCACACCGTGCAATAATATGTTCCTTTCTCGAAATGATGATCATATTTTCCTGAGAACGGGGGTTCCGTACCTTTTTCCTGCGTTATACGATAGACCTCTGGATCAAGTTCATTCTTGAGCTGCTCTTTTGTTTTGCTGAAGGTAGTCATATGGTTACTATATGTCACTTGTATGAAATATATGTAAGGTTAGGGAACCGGATCATATCCTCCTTCGTGCCAGGGATTGCATCGTGATATTCTCTTGATGCCAAGCCAGAGACCTCGGAGACTCCCATGCTTTTCCACTGCTTGATACATATACTCGGAACACGTTGGCGTATATCTGCATATTGAAGAAGACCCGCTAAGTGTTTGCAGAATGTGATTATGGAAAAAAGATGTTTTCTTATAGAGCCTCAGAAGAAAGAGAACAAAATATTTCATTGTTGTATTGTTAAATTGCTCTATTGTACTATAATATAGTCATGAAAATCACGATCATCACCCTCTTCCCCGAAATGATTCGTGGATTTTTCAAGGAAAGCATCATTCGTAAAGCACAGGAAAAAGGTAAAGTTGAGATCGAACTGGTGGATTTGCGTCAATTTGCAACCGATGATTACGGTACGGTAGATGACAGACCGTACGGCGGCGGCGCAGGGATGGTTATACGGGCAGATGTCGTCGTTGATGCGTTGAAATCCATTCAAAAAACATCTGTTAAAAAACCTCGTATTCTTCTTACTTCAGCAAAAGGCACAACATATACTCAACGCAAAGCGGAAGAACTGGCATCATTGAAGCATATTATTATCATTGCCGGACATTATGAAGGATTTGATGAAAGAGTCATGAAGCATATTGATGAGGAGATTTCTATAGGAGAGTTCGTTTTGACCGGAGGAGAAATTCCGGCAGCAGCAATTGTTGATTCCATTGTTCGTCTGATCCCAGGAGTTTTGAAAAAATCTGAAGCCACGATGGAAGAAAGTTTTTTTCTTATGGCGGTTGATGATCTCATTGAAATCTGCGGTGAAGATGCGGTGCTTGGATTATTGAAAAAAAATAATATTAATCAGGTACAACTTGTTGAGTATCCTCATTACACACGACCTGAAGAATTCGAAGGCGAACGTGTCCCAGAAATACTGAAGAGCGGCAATCATGAAGAAATCAGAAAGTGGCGTATTCGACAGGCATACCAGCAAACTAAAGAAAAAAGACCCGATCTCCTTGACACGAAACGGCTTCAGTTGTTATATTGATGTATAATTTTGTTCGCTTCAGAAGAAATCCAAGACATGATCACAGTTAAAAATGTAACAAAACAGTTCGGAAAGACACAGGCAGTTAACGATGTATCCTTTACTGCGCAAAAAGGAGAAATCATAGGCTTTTTAGGACCGAACGGGGCAGGGAAGACAACCACAATGCGACTTATTCTGGGACTTATTCGACCGACGCAGGGTGAAGTACTGGTGAACAGACTGGATCCCCTTGCTCACCGTATGGAAACTCTCCAGCATATTGGATATCTTCCGGAAAACAATCCGTTATACGGCGAAATGAAAGTTCGGGAATACCTCTCTTTTGTCGCCGAGATCAAAGGTGTGTCTAATGAAGAGGATGTTTCTACAGTTATCGGTCAGGTTGATATTTCCGAAAAAGCACAAGCCAAGATCGAGGAACTTTCTCGCGGATATCGGCAACGCGTGGGCTTGGCTGCGGCTCTTCTCGGCAACCCTCATATTCTTATACTGGATGAACCGACTTCCGGTCTTGATCCCATTGAGCAGGAAAAGATAAAAAACCTTATCAAGAAAACAGCAAAGAATAAAATTATTATTTTCTCAACTCACATCCTCTCCGAAGTAGAAGATATCGCAACAAGACTCGTAATAGTATCACGCGGGACAGTGGTATATGACGGAGACAAACCGAAACGAAAAGGCGGCGTAGAAAAGCTATTTAAAAAGCTTGTAGTATAAATTGTACTCAATTAACTTATCGTTTGATGAGATCTTTATTATGAAATCACTGTTAAAAAAGGAACTATCATTTTATCTCAATAATCCACTCGGATACATTGTTATCATATTGTTTGCGGTCTTTGCAAACTTTATGTTTGTAAAAGATATTTTTGTTGTAGGTTCGGCCTCAATGCGGCCTTTTTTTGATATTCTGCCATGGCTTCTCATGATTTTTATTCCTGCCCTTACCATGAGAATGATCTCTGAAGAGAAACGGACCAATACAATGGAAGTGCTTTTGAGTTTGCCTGTATCAGAGACTCAGATTGTCGTATCCAAATTTATTGCAGTTTGGATTCTGACATTGATCGGTTTTGTTCTGACACTCGGGTTGCCGATTTCGATGTATGTCCTCACCGGACAGGTGGGTGGTAGGATTTATCTCCCGGAAGTTTTTGTAGGGTATCTGGGCGAGTTATTGCTTGCCGCATCCTTTATTGCAATCTCTCTTTTCTATTCTTCTCTTACAAAGAATCAGATTCTGGCATTTCTTGCATCAGTTATTACGATATTCTTTTTGATTATATTTTCAACTGACTTTGTGGCAGGAGTTTTGCCTCCGGTACTGCAGTCGGTTCTGAATTATCTGAGTCCAATTGTACAACTGAGCAATTTTGTAAAGGGCGTTATTGATATACGATCGATATTTTATTTTTTGAGTTTTACCGCACTATTTCTTTTTCTTACGGTAGTTGATCTGGAAAGGCGAAATTAGTAATGAAATCCGATATGAACACATTAATTAAAAACATAAAACAGTTCCGGCCGCAGATTCGTATGCGGGATCTAAATTTTGTGAAAAAATATCGTTTGCATCGTTTTAAAAAAAGCGCTGTTGTACTCGGCTCCATTCTTGTATTTTTAATCCTAAATTTTCTTTTTTCCTATATTTCTCTTCGTATGGATCTTTCGAAGGGGCAGGCACATACATTATCAGATTCGACAAAAGAATTAGTACAAAAACTGGAAAATCCTGTCACCATAACGTTGTATGCTTCGGACAATATACCTGCACGACTGCAGCCGTTGCAGCGGGAAGTTATTGATATTTTGAGAGAATACGAAAGAACAGGCAATACTGTTGTCCAAATTTCAGCATTCAATTCTGAAGAAGATCAGGAGACGCTGCAGACACTTCAGCAGGCAGGGATCATCGGTATACCGGTCCGGGAACAACAGCAGAATGAAGTATCTATAACGGAAATCTATTTTGGCATTATTGTTCAGTATCAGGAAAAACAGGAAGTAATCGGGCAGGCGCTGGATGTCGAAAATCTGGAGTACAATGTAACATCCGCTATCTACCGATTGACCAATCCCGAACTTCCCAAAATCGCCGTTATTGGTTCGGAAGAAGGACTCATTCCCCAACAGGATGAATTGAGTGTATTCAAGCAAGTGGCGGCAAGTCTGTTCGATGTCCAGAATGTCGCAGCACCAATAGAAACCGAAGAAACGGAGGAAGAAGTCCCAATTACCATTGATCCTGCCTCAAAGACACTCTTGGTTTTTGATTCTCCTCAGCGTGAATTCAGCGATCAGGAGCTGGTAGCTATTGACAAGTATACTGCTCAAGGTAACGCAGTTGTATTCACCAATGGAGTAACGATCGATGACAGCACATTGGAAACAGCTTCAGGCGAAGCAAAACTGCACGCACTTTTGGGGAAACGGGGTATTGCGGTGCAGCCGAATTTTATACTTTCATCACGGGCAGAAATGGTCAACTTGGGCGGACAGGGATTCTCGTTGCTTATCCCGTACCCTATGTGGCTGAAAACAGATGCATTCAACAATGAAGTAAATTTATTTTCCGGAGTTGGAAGCCTTACTTTTCCCTGGGCATCATCTCTTCAAACCAAAGAAACAAAAGGATTTGAGACTCGCCAGCTTGTCGAAACATCAGATGAATCCTGGGAACAAAGAAGTTCCTTCAGCCCTAATCCGCAGCAGATTCCGCAACCTCAGCAAGAAGATATTGAAACTTTCGTACTTGCTGCCGAGTCATTTGCTGAAAACGGTGCAAAGATGATGGTTATCGGATCATCCCGATTTATACATAATCAATACCTTTCCCGCGAATCGCAAAATCTGGAGTTCATTCTCAATGTGTTGAGTGATTACGCATCCGACGGAGCGCTCAGCGGAATCGGCAGAAGAGCACTGAGCATCTACACATTGCCTTCACTTCCAAAAAGCGTACAGGAAGTGTACAAATACACCAATATTCTTCTGTTTCCTTCGATTCTGGGGATATATGGAGCTTACCGGCTTTTCAAAAGAAATCGGGATCAGTGATTGTTATGAAGATACCTTCGAACAGCTTCTTTCATTCCGTCAAAAGCCATTTCATCATAAGGAATGTGATCCTTGGAATAGAAGCGATAATCAGAGACATCATCTGCGGGTGTCAATACAGCATGATCAGGCAGCTTACATCTGAACAAGACACAAATTGAACGACTGCTTACTCCGCCATGCTCATACTCATCTGAGAATGAATTGACATAAGTGAATTCAGCGATTGTTATCCCGAGCTCTTCCCGGATTTCACGCGTCAGCGATTCCTCAACAGATTCGTTGATATTCAGAAATCCTCCCGGCAGATCAAGCATCCCTTTTTTGGGATTGAAAGCACGCTCCACGAATAATATCTCATTTTTATCATTTTCGATCATGACAGCATTGGCCGGTTTGGGATTGATATAATAATGGAGTTCGCATACCGAACAAATGAGCACGTTTTCTTTGAGTGGGTTGAATGTGGATCCGCATCCGGGACAGTATTTGAAATCTTCTTCTTTTATCATAGAACTAATTATACCCTTTCTGATTGGAGATAGTATTTTGCTTCCCCTGACAATCTTTATTTTATAGTATAATAACTCACATGATACGAACCCGAATCGCCCCCTCTCCAACTGGAGAAGATATACATATCGGAAATCTTTATACTGCATATATCAATTGGGTATATGCAAAAAAAAATGGAGGAACATTTATTGTTCGTATTGAAGACACAGATCGTACCCGCTATGTTTCGGGTGCGGAAGAAAAAATACATCAATCATTGAAAGCATATGGAATAGTGCCGGATGAAGGTGTAGATATCGGTGGTCCGTTTGGTCCGTATCGTCAATCAGAACGGTTGGATATTTATAAAAAATATGCGGAGGAATTGATCTCAAAAGGGAAAGCGTATTATTGCACCTGTACAAAAGAACGACTTGATCAGGTGAGAAAAGAGATGCAGGCGAAGAAAGAAATCCCGAAATATGATAAATACTGTCTTTCCAGGCAGGATGAAGTGAAAAAAACAATAGAAACTGGTTCCAATTATGTCATTCGGTTGAATGTTCCCTCCGATACAGAAGTAGTCTTTGAAGATGTCATCCGCGGGAAGGTTGCAATTAACACAAACAACATTGATGACCAGGTGCTCATGAAATCCGACGGATATCCGACTTATCATATGGCAGTCGTGATTGATGATCATTTGATGGGAATAAGCCATGTCATACGGGCAGAGGAATGGATTTCCTCCACACCAAAACATATTCTGTTGTACCAGGCACTTGAATGGGAACTGCCGATATTTGCCCACTTGCCCATTTTGAGAAATCCGGATAAATCAAAACTTTCAAAAAGGAAAAATCCTGTTTGGGCATCATGGTATGTATCAGAAGGTTTTTTACCTGAAGCAGTCCTGAACTATCTTTCTCTCATGGGATGGTCTCATCCTGAAGAAAAAGAAATTTTTAGTAAAGAGGAATTCATGCGTGTTTTTACCCTGGAGCGCATCCAGCCGGTCGGCCCCGTCTTTGATATAAAAAAACTTACTTGGATGAACGGACAGTACATCATGCAAATGCAAGACGAAGAGCTTGCCAAGCAGATTTTAGATTTCTATAAAGACGCGAATTTTGACAAAAATATAGTTGAACGATCGGTTCCACTAGTGAAAGAGCGGATGAAGACGTTGAAAGATTATGAGAATATCGCCTTATTTCTTTTTGAAAGACCGACTGTCTATGAGCTTGATTTTTCTGATAAGAAGGATACTCTTCGAAAAATCAAAGAACGAATAGACTCCATAGAGGATTGGGAAGCGGCAACAATCGGTGAAGAAATGCAGAAAGTAGCAACAAAGGAACAAATACCATTCAGCAAATTTTTTATGATGCTGCGTGTCGCAATATCCGGTAAAAAAATTACTCCGCCACTGAATGAATCAATGGAGATACTCGGGAAAGAAGAGTGTTCTGCGAGAATCTACAATCTCATATAAATTGTTGTTCCAGTACTTTTAGCTGTTCCAGCTGCAGTTTGGTAGGCTGGATAAAGGGACGTGCTTCTTTGATAAGCTTCAACGAATCCTCAAGAGTCAATCCGGTACTCATCAAGTAGGCAATCATCATACTAGGTCCCCTTCCTTCGCCGAGTCGGCAGTGAATATATACTTTACCTTCACGCTCAATCTCCTTTTTGATAAATTTGATTCCTTTTTTAAGATCAGACAGAGACGGGGCAGTGAGATCTATAGTCGGCAGATGAAGCGTTCGGATGTGTTCCATGCCTTTATATGATGGAATTGGTGTTTCTCGCATATTGACGATAGCAGTAATTCCAATTTTTTGCATAGTTATGAAACCTTTTTTGGTGTATTGTCCGCCCAAAAATAATTGAGGAGTAATTTCACTCCTTTTCAATTGGGGTAATCCGAACAAATTCCGATGCATGTGATCGGTAAAACGAACTATATGTATAAACAAAAACAGAAGTAAACTTCTCAAATATCGCATAGGTATTCATTATATCGGAGGAACTGCTATCAGTATTGCTTTCGGCAGTACTTCAATATCAAGCCGGGTACTGTCGAATTCGATGTCATCGCACAGCACACGCTGTTCCGGTTTGGCGGAGATTGAAGCTTTCTTGACTCTCCAATGAGCAATTGATTCATGCAAACTCCTGTTGATAACTGCTTCACCAATTATTGCTGTAAGAGAAGGGACATCCTTTTTTTTAAGAACAAGAATATCCAGATAACCGTCATCAACCCTGATATCCGGAACAAACGGCACGCCACTGAAGCCGATATTTCCCGAGTTGGCAATGACCAAACTTACTCCTGTTTCAATATATTTTTTGTTGTCAGCGATGATTGTATATGTCACAGGGGAGGATTCAGAAAGCTTTTGAATAGCCGCCATACTGTACGCAAGCTGTCCAAAATTTGCTTTTGTATGAGGATCCGCATCAATAATCATATCAGCCATAGTGCCGATACTGACCCGTAACAAAAAGGGTGTTTCGTTCATGCAGCCCATATCAATTGGTCGTATATTGGTGTCTTCTCTGATGAGAAGACGGAGAGCTGATTCTAGAAATAGAGGAATCTGCAGTTCTTTTGCCATTATATTGGCGGTTCCTCCCGGCAGGATGTAAAGCGGAATATCCGAGTTGGCCAGTGATCTGGCAGCTTCCATGATTGTTCCATCACCACCATAGACTGCGATTGCGTCATACCCCTTCTCAATAGCTCGGTGTGTAAACTCTTGCGCATCACCAGTTTTTGATGTCATGTCAATATGCCACCGAGCATTGCTGCTTTGCAGGACAGATTCGATTACAGGGAGAATGGATACTGTCTGCCCGGCAGCAGGATTGATAATGATGTATATGTTCTGAGGAGTGGTCATTCTTCCTATTGTAATGAGACATTGTGAAGAGTGGATAAGAAAGAATTATGAATTTTTTCTACCGTTCATAACGGAAATGCCCAGTACAACAGTTATAATCAAATGGAATACCGTTGGTGTATTTCTTATGTATTATTACAGAATTTTTACGTTACTTTTGTATGATATAGGTCATAAGTAATAGAAATTAAGAGATACATATTGCTCAACAAAATCAATTTCTCTCGTATAGCATTGAATATGATTTCTCATCATCTGGCTGATCTTGATTGTAAATCTTTTGAACATATCGCCCGCTTAACATCCGATATCTTGTGGGAGTGGGATCTAGTGGGGAAAAAATTGAAACGGGAGTCGGGCTTATCTGAGAAATTTGATTATTATATTGATCAGGAGCATGAAGATGAGCAGTGGTGGTTGGATCATATTCATGAGGAAGATCGAAATCGTGTGAAGGCAGAACTCAATACAGTATTAGCAGATGCAAAAGAACAGCGATGGGAAAGCGTATATCGCTTTTACAGAGAAGACGGTTCCTGCATATGGGCATTTGACAGAGCCATTATTTTCCGTGACAAGAGAGGAAAAGCTGTCCGGTTACTCGGGTCCATGGTTGATATTACCGAGAGAAAAAATACGCAGGATAAATTGAAGATCAGACTCAAAATGCAGAAAGCAATCTCTGAATTGAGTCAGGAAGCATTGTCATTCGTAAATATTTATGCATTTCTGCAGCAGGCTGCTCACCATCTGCAGTCATATTTAGATGTTGAATTTATAAAAATCCTGGAGCTGTCGCCGGATGGCAACGAGCTGTTGCTACGGGCGGGCGTAGGTTGGAATCGAGGTGTAGAGAATCACAGCACGATAGTTGAGACAGGGACACATTCACAGTCTGGCTACACTCTACTTTCCAAAAAACCGGTTATTGTTCGTGATCTTCGCAAAGAAAAGCGTTTTTCCGGACCTAATTTATTGACTCAGCACAATGTCAGGAGCGGTATGAGTGTTATATTGTATGGAAATTATGGGATATTTGGTATTTTGGGTGCGCATACAAAAAAAATAAGAGACTTTACTCATGAAGATATTGAATATCTGCAGTCTATCGCCAACATTATCTCACTTGCAATTCAGAGACACCAAACAGAAGAGGAGCTGAGGAAAAGCCAAGCGCAGTTTAAGGCATTGTATGATGCCAATATTATCGGCGTCATGTATGAAAATACAAACGGAGATATCACGGAAGCAAATGATGCTTTTTTGAAGATGCTCGGGTATACCAGAACGGAATTTGAAAGAAAGCAGCTGAACTGGCGTGATATAACACCGGAGGATTATGAAGAAGCGGATAGGAAAGCCGTATCAGAAGCGTTTTCAACAGGCATAGCACAGCCATATGAAAAAGAATATCTCAAAAAAGACGGTACGGGAGTTCCGGCAATCGTGGGTGCCGTGATGTTGAATCGGGAAAAAGGAGAAGTTCTGGCATTTGCGTTGGATATAACTGAACGAAAAGAACTGGAAAGAAAAAAAGACGAATTTATGAGTATTGCATCACATGAATTGCGGACTCCTCTTACCAGTATCAAAGGATACACCCAAATTCTAGAGCGAATTATTCAACAAATGGGCGATGACAAGCTAAAAGCGTATCTGAAAAGAACAAGCAACTATGTAGATAGACTAAACAGCCTAATCGCAGAACTACTTGATGTCTCAAAGATCCAGGCAGGCAAGCTGGTTATGGACTTTGACACCTTTGATTTTGATAACTTTGTCCGGGAAAGTGTGGAAAGTGTCCAGCATTACAGCACAAAGCACAAAATTGTGTTAAATGGGAAAGCACGGATATCATTATTAGGGGACAAAAATCGGCTTGAGCAGGTCTTTACGAATCTAATTACCAATGCGATGAAGTATTCTCCAAACGGGGATAAGGTAGAAATTGATATTAGGATCAAAGATCATAAACTCGTTGTCAGTGTGAGGGATTATGGAATCGGCATTTCACAAAAAGATCAAAAAAAACTCTTTAGTCGTTTCTACCGGGTAGAATCGGCATCACAAAAGTTTTCCGGACTCGGGATAGGGTTATATATTTCATGCGAAATAGTACGAAGACACGGCGGAGAAATGTGGGTATCAAGTAAAAAAGGAAAGGGCTCGACATTTTATTTCTCATTACCGATTTACACTATGAACTCAGTTCCGTTGAGAGATGACACAAGTAAAATGATCACAGAGTGACTGTTTTTTTTGATGAGTCAGCTGTTTGAGTTTGTATTCTCTTTTGAGCGCATCGCTGCGGTTGCTATAAATCTCATAGTATCTCAGGTATACTGGTCGTAGGCGCTGAGTATATTTGGCTCCGCCTGCGAGCATCCCGTTATGCTGCTGAATGCGACGTCCTAAATCAGTTGTTATTCCTATATAAAATGAACCATCACAACATTGCAGAATGTAAGTATAGTAAATCCTATCCATAACTTCTATATTGTAACGAATAGAAAAATGAATGGTAGCCAATAATTGATAAACGGAGCTAAAAACTATACAAAATTTAGTCAAGTACAATAAAACAGTCCAACCTATTATGCTCAACAGGCTCAAAGTAACAATTAATACCATATTGGCACCGCGTTTGAAAAGATCTTATTTCCCGTATCTGCCGCTTTTTATCGGACTAGTTGTGACAATCGTCGCAACTATATATGTCTCACGGCAGATAGAAGAAAAGGATAAGCTGCGTTTTGAAAATCAAATAAACAGGACCGTTACGTCAATCAAAGGGAATCTGGATACATACATCGCATTGTTACGGGCTGGATCGGGTCTTTTTGCAGCGCAGAATGATGTGACTTATGAAGAATTTGAAGAATTTTTTCAAAAGGTGGAACTTCGGAAATATTATCCGGGAGTCCAGGGTATCGGTTTTTCACTGAAAGTTCCTGAGGGCAATCAAGATACACTTGTACAGATGATGAGATCACAAGGAATAGTTGACTTTACGATGTATCCCCAACCAGTCCACGAAGATACCCATGCAATTATTTATCTCCAGCCTCTAGATGAGAGGAATAAGAGAGCGTTGGGTTATGATATGTATTCTGATCCGGTACGAAGAGCTGCTATGACTCGAGCTGCCCTGACATCCCAACCCACGATGTCCGGGAAAGTGACCCTGGTACAGGAAATTGATGAGAAAAAACAGGCAGGTTTTTTGATCTATCTTCCGGTGTATAGTGACGGAAATATTCCGGATACAGAAGAAGAGCGAAGAGAATCTCTCATTGGATATGTGTATAGTCCCTTTCGGAGTGAGGATTTTTTAAATGCCATAATCAACAGGTCTATAAATCCATTGATAGAGTACGAAGTTTATGATGGTGAGCGGATTGATGAAAATAGCCTACTGTATGATTCTAATCCGTTTGAAATTGAAAATGTGCCAGGAAGCCATTATCAAAGCACAAGGAAAATAAGCCTAGCCAACCATACTTGGACGATCGTATTTACATCAACGCCTGCATTCAATGCTGCTTCTGAGAAATATGTTGTTCCGCTTGTTTTTTTCGGAGGTTTGATTATCACGACAATTCTGTTCATGCTTACCTATTATCACTACAGTGCTCAGCGATACAAAGTAGAACTTCTTGAAGGTATCACTGACGGATTTCTTTCCGTAAATGAACGGTGGCAATTCACGTACGCCAACAATAAAGGAGCACATATTCTGGGAAAAGAACCGGAAGAGGTTCTGGGAAACAATTTCTGGAAAGAAGTCCCTGAGCTTGCCAAGACAGAGTACAAAGACATGTGTCGAAAACTGATGAAAGATCGTCAGCAAAGGCGTTTCGAGATCCATTTTCCACTTATGAATACCTGGTATGCCATACGGGTGTATCCTTCTCAATCAGGACTATCATTCTTTTTTCAGGATATTACTGACAGAAAGAAACTGGAAGAACGAAAAGACGAATTTTTGGGTATTGCCTCTCATGAGCTGAAGACACCTTTGACGAGCATCAAAGGATATGTGCAGATTTTAGAGCGTATGGTACGCGATGATGGAAAACCAAAATTGAAGACGTATATACAAAAAATTCATATTTATACTGAGCGGTTAAATGATCTTATATCAGATCTCCTTGATGTATCCAAAATTAAAGCTGGAAAACTTGAGCTTCACAAATCAGAATTTACAGCAAAAAGCCTCATCAATGCGAGTATTGAAAGCGTTGAGCATCTTTCGAATAATTATGAAATCACCTGTACCGGAGACTTAAATGCATCAATAACAGGCGACAAAGACAGACTGGAGCAGGTACTGGTCAATTTATTGTCAAATGCAATCAAATACTCACCAAAGGCAAAGGAGATTCTCATACATGTGAAAAAAAATAGAGATGATATTGTGATCAGTGTCAAGGACTTCGGAATCGGTATTTCTAAACGTGATGAGGAAAAAATATTTGAGAGGTTTTATCGTTCGGACAGCAACCCAAGTAGTATCTCCGGGTTGGGAATCGGTCTCTATATATCATCAGAAATTGTGAAGCAGCATAAAGGAAGACTGTGGCTAGAAAGCAAAATAGGCAAAGGATCAACATTTTATTTTTTGATACCCTTAGAAAAATGATCCTTGTATAGAAGACGATTATCGGTTATCATCATAGTATGAATCCCCGTGTCAATGTGCTGAACAATTACTCTCCTCATCTCTAGCTTTCGTCAGGCTCTGTAGCCTCTCACTAACCATTTTATCAATTGGTATCTTCTTATTCAAGTATGGATTTATACCATAAAGAGAAATATAAGGTCGTAGAGGGAATCCCATCATCGGTTGCTCTATGCACGTGTTGGAATGACCCTTTTATGATCGCAAACAAACATCCAGAAGTTCGCAAATTATTTGCAATTACCGGCTCGCTGTATAGCCGGGAAGGGGTTTCGATTCTGCTTCGCAATTTAGCACTGAATCCTTCGATCCATACCGTTCTTATCTGGGGAAAAGGGAAACTTTCACAGACTGCGATAGGAAGTAAGGGAAAAGATATGTTACTTCGTCTGTGGGATGCAGGTAGAGGGCCGGATTTGGATACACTTCAGGAGATACAGAAGGAAATTGATGAAATCGTTTTGGAATTGATATTACAAAAGGTTTCTTTTATAGATCTTTCCGAGATGAATTTTACTCAGGTACTTGAATTTGCTCGATCATTAGAAGTAAAACAAACTACATATATGTCACCCGTTCAGTTTCCTGATCCCGTACGGGAAGAGGATGAACCATTCCCTTCAGAACAGACCAACTTTTCGGTCCGAGGGAAGACAATTCCAGAAGCTTGGGTGAAGGCCCTGGATCGTATTGTACGATACGGTTCATGGAAAGAGTCTCAATCCGGTCAGAAGCAAAAAGAGCTCATAAGTGTGTCATGGACGATTGAGTCAGCAGATATTTCTCAAATCGAACAAGTTGACTGGCCTCCTCAAATTAAAGAGAGAATCGGAATAGAAGAGGGTATTCTCAAACAGTATGCTTCCATTTTTTTAGACAAAGAAAAGCCGTCGGATGTGACATATACATACGGCAACAGACTGAGGCAGTATCGGGACAAAATTGATCAGATTCAATATCTAGTAGATACCATAAATGAATCACGAGTTACCCGTCATGCTTATGCCGTGACGTATGATCCGGAGATTGACTCGACGAATGTGTCACCTCCGTGTCTTACCAGTATCCAGGCTCTTGTTTCTCCTGATGACAAGCTACACATGATCGCCTATTTCCGATCACATGACATCTTCAAAGCTGCACTGCCGAATGCATACGGGTTGATTCATGTACTGGAATATATAGCAGCAGAAACGGATATGAAACCCGGTACGCTTACCATTCATTCGATATCGGCTCATGTGTATGAAGATGATATCAGGGATGCGACACTCCTTTTAAAATGTGCTTTCTGGGAGAGGTTAAAACTCTATTTTGATGAACAGGAAGATCTGGATCCCCGAGGAATAGCCCGTATTGAAGTTCAGGGAAAGAAACTATATTGTGCGTTGTCGGATGAAACAGGAGCCACATTGCATGAATATCGGGGAAATTCCGCTCGTGAAGTAGCTCTCCATTTTGCCCGATTGGGATTGCTATCCAGAAATGAACATTTGGTAGATATTTCTATCGAACTTACGAAAGCAGAAGTATCCTATAAATTGGGAAAGACATATATCCAGGATAAGCCGTTGGTGATTGATACTGCAGTTGTTAAGTAATAGAAGAATCGGAGTTGGAATAATACGTCGTTCCGACCTGTTCACCCATTGCGCCCCGAATAAGGATGTCTGAAGTTCTTCCGGATCCGATCACGGTACGGATGCCGGACATTGCAAGATGAGAGGCTACTGAGTGTTTGGAAGCCATACCTCCAGTTCCTGAAGATGATGTCCCGTTGAAAATAACGTCATGGAGCGGGAGATGAGGATCAATCCGATCTATTATTTCACCATACCTGTTTTGGATTCCGTTGACGTCAGTTAGAAGAAATGTCGTATCAGCACCGGTTTCAACAGAAACCTGTCCTGCCAGAACGTCATTGTCTCCTGAAATCTGCATCCATTGTCTCATTTCAAAATCTGAAACGGTGTCATTTGCATTGATAATCGGTACATGATGAGGCTGCATTTGACGGAGGAGTGTGTGCGCTTGTTTTAGCGTCTGATCTGTGACCAGAATTTGAGCAGGGATTATTCCGTAAGGAGAGAATTCTTCGGTCCAATAAGTCATAAGGAGTGGCTGACCGATAGCCGCTGCCAGCTGCCGGTGTGCAATATTCTCAGAATCATAATCCTGAACAAATGTACGCCCGCAGGCAACAGCTCCAGAACTGACTACATATACATCGACGCCGGCATTTTTCAGTGTCGCGATTTGTGCCGCGATTTGACCGATAAATTCTCTGTCAGGAAATTCTTTCCCATCGGTTATAGTACTGCTGCCGATTTTAATGACAATTTTTTTTGAGATGAATTCCTGATGTTCTTTTTGTTCACGATACGTGTATTTCTCCATTAAAAAACCTCGTCACAACCCACCTGATGGTGAGCAAGGACGAGGTTTCTAACATTCGTGGTACCACCTTGCTTTCATATCAATCTTGCGATCGATATCTTTGTCCCGACTCTATTCATATGAGACGATATCGGGTGCTGGATTTGTTCAGTTTATGTCTGATACGGTTCAGCTTCCGTCATGCTTATTTCACATGCAGCTTGTCCGGCGGGATACCGGACTCAAACGCCAGTAGTGATATTGTATTGTCTTTACAGGAAGTTGTCAATACTGTATACATTTATTGGATCGGACAGGAGAATCCGAAACAGGTCCCCGAAGTCTGCTCAATTGTCCAAAGCGATGCAAGCACTCCTGTCAGAATCAGAAGTTCGATGCCGACAACAAAGAGAATCACTATCACTCTCAGCAATATGCTGCCCGCCTTATTGGGAATACTGTTCCAATATGCTAGTTTCCAAATGAGGTACGGAATGTAGGTAACGGCGGCAATCCCGACTCCCAGGAACAGTATTCGGATCAGTAACGTAAGAAGATTGCTCATATACCCTAACAATACCGTTTGGACGATAGATTGTCAATCAAATCAAGATTCCGGATCAAGAAGTTTCCAGTTGCGCGAGACATAGGGCTCACTGCATAACGCACGGTTGAAGCAGCAAGGGCGCCTCATTCCTTTGTTGAGTTTGTCGAGTGCTACTTTAATATGTTTTTCACGAGTTTCTTGAGTTTTGACTGCTCGTATCCAACGGATCCAATCCCAGCGGGCAATAGGACTAATATCATTCCAGATCTCTTTTGCCTTTGGGGAGGTGTCCAATACTTGTTGAAAATCTTCAGGTATTTCGGGATCAATCCATTCTTTTGTCGGTTCAAGCGAAATGTCTACCATATCGCCTGCCTTTGCCGAAGCATCAGTAAGAAGTTTTTCGTCCGGTCTGAACCAGTGGCTTGGTTTTGTATCTGACATATACCTGCCATCCGGTTCAAGAACAGCTTTAAAAGGTATGCCATTCATGGTTCCAGAAACCATGGTCATACCACGAGAGGGGAGTTTAGCACTTGCTTCTTGAGGTAAGTGAAGGATCGTCCAGTCTTTGATTTTTGTGAGTTTTGTCTGAAAATTGATAGCCATCATCGTTTATTGTACCAAACCGTTTCTGGTATCATAAATCTATATGTCGAAAAAACGACGCAGTAAAAATCTTCCATTAGTTATTATTTCGATCATATTCTTTCTCTTTCTCAGTATTTCTGCAATTTGGAAATGGGGTACGCAACAGAGAAATTTCAGTAACGAAACGGTAATAACTCAGCAAAATCTCAGTATTACCATAAAAGACTGTGATGAAACGATTGATCCCTGGAATCCTGAAGATTTGGGTGTAAAAGAATCACAATGGCTTAATGATGATACGCTGTTTATAAAGACGCATATTCATATGCTTTGTGGGGGTGAAAGTATATCAAAAGCTTCATATACCATGGAGGATACTCAACTTGAGCTGTTGTACTCAACAGAAAGGGGCGGTCAGATCACACGATGTATCTGTGCAAAGGAATTAGACTATACGATTTCGGATCTGCCTTTTAAGGATTATTCCGTTTCTTTACGAAGAAATTAATACTTCAATTTTTCAGCTAATGCTTTAACTTTTGCTAAAGCTTTGGGATAATTTTCCGTAAAGTATTCTTCGAGCTCAAGCGGTACATCAAACGCAACGGTCAGATTAGTCATTCCGTCTTTTTCGTGAAGTATATAGCATTCCTCACCTCCGGACCATTCTTTCTCACGTTCCTGTTCCCCCTTTTCCTGTGTATCAGCACGGTGTTTGAGCAATAAATACTCTCCAACGACAACCTTTTCAACCAAACTTGTGACGCCGTATCCGTTTTCAGATGAGATAAACTGGATTTCGTTACCTTCTTTCAAATCTCCCTTCATGTATGTCCCGGGATCAATGATTCCTGCCCATTGCCGGAATGTTTCGTCCTGCCACAGAGTCTCCCAAACCCTTTCTTTTGTGGCCTGTATTTCAATTGAAAACTGCATTTTATTCATAGTTTCATTGTAACTCAAGATTCGGATGCGCATGATATCTGTTGTTATTTTCCCCGAGCAGTTCTTCATATCACAGGTTCAGTTTCGGAAAAAATAATCTAAGAAGTATGTTGAGGATGGAAAAGCTGGGGTGACCGACGGGACTCGAACCCGCGACAACCAGTTCCACAAACTGGGGCTCTACCAGCTGAGCTACGGTCACCAATTTTACGTAGGTTATTATATCAAAAAAAGGCTTTAAAGCGGTATACTAATTGTATGAAACAATTATTGCTTGCGGTGGTAATTCTTTTTGCAGTAATGGGAATGTTGATATACCTATCTCAAGCTACCGATATATTTCAGACTGTTTTCGGAGATTTTCCGATATTTCAATAATATCAGGAATATAAAATTTCCTGCCAGTGAGGATCTGTTTCAACGGTCAGATCAAGATATACTTTCTTCGAAGTCGCAAGTGCGATTTCTTTTCGGGCATAGCTTCCGAGTTCTTTGATTTTACGCGCTCCTTTTCCGATAATCATTTTTTTGTGACGTTCATTGGTTGTCAGAATACGGGCCTTGATGTAAAGCATTCCGTTCTCCCGTTCTTTGATTTCATCCACAACTGCGGTTGTCGAATACGGGATTTCTTCGCCCATCATCAGAAATACCTTTTCCCGGATGAGTTCACCGATGAAAGCTTTACTGTCCATATTGAGAAGGGGATATACACGTTCTTCAGAAAGAAGAGGCTGCTCTCCTGCTTCAGGCAGATGATTGTAGACCATCTCGAGTAATCGGTCAAAATTATGATTCTTGAGGGCTGATATGTGAATTGTCTCTTTGAATTCATCCTCAAGGAATTTATATTGGGGCAGATATTTTTGTTTTTCGTCCGATTTGTTGATGACCAAGATCACGGGAGCTTTCATTTTTCGCGCAATACCCAGTACTTTTGCTTCTTCAAAATCCCGACGGCGTGTCGGATCGACAAAATAGAGCACTACATCAGCTTCTTTATTGATGGCGTCGAATGTTGTTTCATTGATTTTTTTGGCCATGGTATCTTTGGTTTTGTCAAAAATACCCGGAGTATCAGTGAAAATTATTTTTCCTCGTTCATCTTCATAGAGTCCCTGGATGGGAAAACGCGTCGTTTGCGGTTTTGGTGACGTGATAGCCACCTTTTGACCGATGATGTTATTTACAAATGTTGATTTTCCGACGTTCGGTCTCCCGAGGAGGAGTACAATACCTTCTTTCATGTCCATATTGTATCATAGTATCTCAATATAACGCTGTATTTTGAGTGAGGATTTGGTAAAATTACGCTACGTCTTCAATATTGGGGGATCGTCTAATGGTAGGACAACAGACTTTGGATCTGTTTATCTAGGTTCGAATCCTAGTCCCCCAGCTAACTTCGTGGTATGCCAAATGTACTTTGTGAGAACTCAAAGATATAATATTATATGCCTAATACTCTTATACCTGAACTCTTAGTTTTTAGTTTTAAAAAAAGTCTTCATTTTTATACTAATATATTAGGTTTTAAAATAGATTATGATCGCCCTGAAAAGAAATTTGCTATGTTATCTTTTGAAGGAAGCAAGATTATGATCAATGAAAGAAACGGATATTGGGAAACGGGAGTTTTAGAATATCCTTTAGGGCGTGGTATCAATTTAGAAATAAAAGTATCACAACTAAATAATCTTGTAAATTCTCTCCAAGCTAATAGTATTAATCTTTATCAGAATGTTGAAGAAATTTGGTATAGACGAGGTAAAGAAGAGATTGGACTAAGAGAATTCCTAGTTCAAGATCCAGATGGATATCTTCTAAGATTTTCTCAGGAAATTGGAGTTAGAAAATTAATATAAAAAGTTCCCACATAGTCAACCAGTGCCAGCAAATAGACTAGGATGAGAAGTTTATGGCGCTCCAGCACTTAGCCGAACATGAGCCACTCTGGCTTAAATATCAACAACAATCCGATGATAAACATAACCAATCCGCCGATCAGATGAGATATTCGTGAAAATTTCGTTGTAATTCCGGTTATTTCCAGTGTTTTCATGGAGACTATGAATACAAAAAGATCATCCAGCATGAAAATGAGAATATAAAGGAGAAGATACAGATAGTACTGCCATGTTGATAAATTGCTCAGGGTGAGAATTTGGGTATAGATCACCGGTAGTCCGGCAGAGCAAATCAGTTCTATGATATTGACGGCTGCTGCAAGCAGTATGATTCCTCCCAATGCAATCCAAAAATGTTTTTCGTGCGTCAATCGTTTCAAAGTTTCAAAAACTTTGCGTCTTTCTTCACCTCTGGTGACCTTGCAGGCGTTTTCTTTATTTACTATGTATTCCCGCAAATTATACATCCCTGCACCCAGGCTGAGCGCTCCGATAGCCAACCGTATCCAGACGATAAACCCGATAAATAAAATAATATGAAGCCATGCTGCCATGAAAAGAAAATATATTGCGGCAGATGATATGATAAAAGCACTCCCCAAAATCCACATTCTTTTTTTATCCTTCATCCCGATCAACAGACTGATGAGAAAAATGAGAGTCCACATAGCACACGGATTGAATCCGTCGACGGCAGCCAACATGACCGTCAAAACAGGGAGTGAAAAATCTTTTGTTCTGACTGTGCCGAATAGAGGAAGATTGATGCTCTCCGGTATTGTCTTGTCTGGTTTTTGTTCAGAATCCGATGCTGTATCTGTATGGTCGGTTTTGCCTTCATTTTGCGACGAACCGGTCAGAAAAGCGGCCGGATCAGTACATTCATTTTCTAAACAAAATATAACTGCTTCTTCAATCTCACTCCCAGTCGTCTCATCATTGAAGTATCCGGAAAATGTTTTTTCACCGACTATTGTGAAGGGGACTCCGGAGATATTCATATTTAATCTATCTCCGACTTCCGACAGTAATTTTCTGTTTGCTCCGTTGTACCAGACTTCATACGAATGTACCGTGAGTGAGGGATATTTTGTTTCCAGTTTTTCAAGAAAAGGTTTTTCTGCTGCGCAGTGCGGACATCCGGATCCCCAGAAAAAGTAAAGATTTACATCATTTTGAGCAAGAGAAGGTTTTGGAGCTGCAAATATCCATAAAAAGAATAAGAAGATAATTGCTATAAAAGAACGAAGATGTTTGGCCATGGATAAGACAGAATGGGATAATTAACGTATTATCCTGCTAGTATTATAATCCCGTGCCATGTATTGTACATGCGATATGAATACGTATATATTAAATTACAATAATTATTTATTGACAAACGATAAAAACCAGTGTATACTTTGTCTATTATGAACATTTTGTATTTGCTATGAAACAAGGTTCAACATTATTCTTAAAAATTGTAATTTTGCTCATTGCACTCGGATCTCTTATCGGAATGATATGGTTTCCCCAACTCGAAGGGCGAGCTGCAAACTTAGACCTCATCAGTATTTATGCCGATCCACTTATACTATTCGGCTATATTGCTGCTATTCCTTTTTTTGTTGCGTTATTCCATGCATTTAAACTATTAGGATACATAGAACAGAACAAAACGTTTTCAACAATTTCCGTTAGAGCGTTGAGAAGTATCAAATACAGCATCATAACATTTATAGGATTTATAGTAGTAGGGGAAGTTTTTATTATTCTAGGTGCCAAAGATGACGATGTAGTCGGTCCTGTTGCTTTAGGGATATATACCGCATTTGCTTCTACGGTAGTCGCAACTGCAGTTGCAGTATTTGAAAGACTTCTCCAAAGTGCAGTAGACATAAAATCAGAAAACGATTTAACAGTTTAAGAAGAGTATATGGGAATAATAATAAACATTGATGTAATGCTGGCAAAAAGAAAAATGAGTGTCACCGAACTGACCGAAAAAGTAGGGATTACGATGGCCAATCTTTCCATTTTGAAAAACGGAAAAGCGAAAGCTATCCGATTCTCGACCTTGGAGGCAATCTGTCAAGCATTGGATTGTCAGCCGGGAGACATACTAGAGTACAAGAAAGATTCACAACCAAAATAATCGTGAATCAGTAACCATTTATTAATTGAAACGGAACTAGAGATATGAAAACACATAATACAGATATCATTATGAAAAACCAGATTTTTTTGTGGATTGCTGTTGTGACCGGGCTCATATTGATGATCCCATTGGTTGCCATGCAGTATACGAACGATGTGGACTGGAGTATAAGTGATTTTGTAATAATGGGTGTCCTCATGTATGGCATCGGGAGTATGTTTGTTTTTACTGCAAGACGCATTCACACTACGGGAAATCGCATCATCATCGGTATCGCATTTCTCCTGGGATTGCTTTACATTTGGGCGGAGCTTGCTGTCGGAATATTCACGAATCTGGGGAGTTGAGAGATAGACTTTTTTGAATATCTGCACGACTTGCTATAATTATTTATATGCATGTCCGTAATTTCACCCCTGAGGATTTTGATAAAGCATACCGTTTGTGGAAAGATGTCGGGCTTTGGGTACGACCGTATGATCAGGAACTGAGTAAATTCGGCGAAATGCTTCGTTTGAAAAATGATTTATGTTTTGTATTGGATGATGACGGAGAAATTGTAGGGACGATACTCGGTGCATATGACGGGCGATCGGCCTCGATCCATCGGTTGGCTGTCAAGAAAAGCCTTCAAAGAAAAGGCTACGGTAGAATGCTGATGCAGACACTGGAAGATGTTTTGAAAGAAAAAGGTATAACGAAAATGATGGCTCAGGTGCACATATCAAATAAAAACGTCGTAAATTTCTACAAGAATTTAGGCTACAAAGAAGATCCTCTCATTACTTTGACAAAAGATTTGCAATAGGAAATCGACTTTACATGCGGGAAGTATGCAACGGACAGCCGGTTGTAAATGGTCTGCACACCCTACAGAAGTTTTATCACTGAAACGGAGAAGCAAACCTTGCTATACTTTTTGTAACATGCTTCATACAGATCAGTTTCATAAAAATTCCCATGCAAAATGTGCTCTACATCTGGTTTCTCTGAATGTGCCTATCGTGCATGCTGCAGATACGATCAGGGATGTCAAAAAAATATTGGTTGATCCTACAATAAATTTTGATTCGATAAATTATATTTATGTACTCAATAAAGAGAAACATCTTATAGGAGTAATTTCGGTTAAAGAAGTAATGAAATCCCCAGAGGATGAGACTATTGAGCAAAATATGCAAAAGGATGTAGTGTATGTGCGGCCGCATACACACCAGGAGCGTGCTGCATATGTGGCAATCAAAAATTGTATCAAAGAGATCCCTGTTGTAGACAAAGAAGGAGTATTCAAAGGAGTGGTTCTTTCGGATACGATTCTCAAAATCACAAAAGATGAACTGACAGAAGATATGCTACTTCTTGAAGGGATATATTCCAAAGATTATGCTGACGTCTCCACAATAAGTAATTCGCCATGGCATTTGATGAAGAAACGATTACCTTGGCTTATCGTAGGACTCGGAGGCGGTCTTTTTGCGGCGCAAGTTATTGGTTTTTTTGAGACGTTGCTTGAACAACAGGTAATATTAGTAAGTTTTTTGCCGCTCATGGTCTATATGAGTGACGCAATCGGAAGCCAAAGTCAGACGATATTTATTCGGTATACAGCGCTCAATAATGAGGTTTCATTTGTAAATTATTTGTGGAAAGAAGTCATCGTCGGTACATTCATGGCGGCAGTTTTGGCCGTTTTGCTTGGTATCTTCGTGGGGTTATTGTATGAGCCCTTTTTAGGGACTGTTGTGGGAACGGCTTTATTTTTTGCTATAGTTATTTCCGTAAAAATCGCAATACTGATCCCATGGTTTCTGGTCAGATTGCATAAAGATCCAGCAATAGGTAGCGGGCCATTCGCGACTATTGTTCGTGATATTCTGAGCATCTTGATTTACTTTACAATTTCATCCCTGATGTATCCGTTAGTATAAAGTAGATCAGTACAAACTGTTGTCAAGATTTGGTAAAAACTTACTTCATTATTACATTAGCTCAACTAGAATAGTTGTTATGAGAAAACTTATTGTACTTACATTTCTAACATTAGACGGCGTGATGCAGGCGCCCGGCGGGCCCAACGAAGATACATCCGGTGGATTCGAATTCGGCGGCTGGACTGTCCCGTATTTCGATGAAAAACTCGGCGAGACGATGGGTGCACAAATGAGTAAAAAATCAGATCTTTTGTTGGGCCGCAAAACGTTTGAAATATTTGCGTCTTACTGGCCGGATCATGAACAGGATTGGCCGGGGATAAATACAGTGAAAAAATATGTTGTCTCTACGACCTTGCAGAAACATGATTGGGAACATTCTGTATTCATCAACAAGAATGTTCCGAACGAAATCAAAAAACTTAAAAAGCAAGACGGCCCGGATTTGCAGGTCCATGGCAGTGCTACCCTCATCCAGACATTGCTCCAACATGATCTTGTGGATGAATTGTGGCTCAAAATCTTTCCCGTCACGCTCGGGAAGGGAAAAAAACTTTTTGGTGAGGGTACGGTCCCTGCCGCTTTTACATTGTTTGAATCGAAATCAACACCTTCAGGCGTCCTCATAGCTTCATACAAGCGCGAAGGTACTGTCAAGACCGGTTCATTCTAATTCTGAAATATGATACAGATAAAACGAGTGTATGATCAGGTCGAGAGAACAGACGGGTACAGAATATTGGTTGATAGGCTTTGGCCTAGGGGACTTACGAAAAAAGATGCAAAAGTTGATCTTTGGCTCAAGGAGATCGCCCCGAGCAACGAACTTCGTAAATGGTTCGGTCATGAGAGAGAGAAATGGCCAATGTTCAAGAAAAGATATTTACAGGAGTTACACGAGAAAAAAGAATTGCTTGATCAAATCCGTATTCTTGAAAAGGAATTTCATGCAATAACCCTGCTTTACAGCGCGACAGATACCTCTCACAATCAAGCCGTGATTCTTTGTGAATTGTTGGAATATTGATACGACTGAAAAAAGAAAAAATTCTGCTTGACTATAACGTTACGTTGTAGTTTATACTACCTCCATGGTATATACAGTAAAGCAATTATCCCAACTTGCCGGGGTAAGTGTTCGCACGCTTCATTACTACGATGAGATAGGATTATTGAAGCCGTCTTTCATAAAAGAAAACGGATATCGGTATTACGAAGATCAGCAGGTCATGAAGCTGCAGCAAATACTCTTTTTCAAAGAGTTAACGTTTCCGTTGGAAGACATTATCAAGATAGTAAACTCACCTGACTTTGATGTTAAAAAAGCGTTGGAGGATCATAAAAAATTATTGAAACTGAAACAAAAGAAAATTCAAAAGTTACTCAAAACAGTAGAAGCGACAGTTGAAACGTTGAAAGGAGGTGGAACAATTATGAACAACAATGATTTATTCGGATCATTTTCCGAAAAACAGATGGAGGAGTATAAAGAAGAAGCCAAGAAACGGTGGGGACATACAGAGGCATATAAACAATCTGTAGAACATACAAAAAACTGGACAAAGAGAGATTATCAGCAAGCCGTTGAAAGCTGGAAACAGTTTAATCGGAAACTTGGTGAAACAATGGATTATGGATTCGACAGTCTGGAATTCCAAGCTTTGATCCGTCAGCATCATGAGAAAATCAATGCTTTCTATGACTGCTCTCTGGAAATGCTTCGGGGGCTGGGAAATCTCTATGCCACAGATCCTCGATTCAAAAAGACCTATGATTCGGTGAAACCGGGGCTTGCCGTATGCATGAAGAAAGCGATAGATTATTACTGTGATAGATTGGAAGTAATGTGAACTTAGATCCTCCTGTCGAGAGTAATATCTTCATGAGATTTGGGGTCTTCGAGAGGCTCAAGATGAGTGAAAACATTGAGACCCGGCAGCTGAGAGGAAAGATCTTTTTCAATTCGTTCCAGTAAATCATGACCTTTTTGAACGGACCATTTTCCCGGTACAAGTATATGGACTGACATAAATGATTGCATGGCAGACCGTCTTGATCGGAGACCATGATACGAAATCCCCTCCTGACAATAGGAATCAAGAATGGAGGATATTTTGTCTGTTTCTTCTTTGGGGAGCGATGCATCAAGAAGACCGGTCATAGATTGCTTCATAATGGAATATCCGGTCCGTATAATATTTCCGGTGATGGCGAGTGCTATAAGAGGGTCAATAATCCGAATATCAGTAAGCGCCACCAACAAGACACCTGCGACTGCCCCAACTGAAGTCCAGACATCCGTCATCAGATGATGCCCGTCTGACACAAGAGTAATTGATTTATATCTTCTGCCAACATTGAGGAGGATGATCGCTACTGCAAAATTGATTGCAGTCGATACTGCTGAAATCAAAATACCGATTGCGGGCTGTGCGATCGGCTGAGGATTAATAATTCGCTCCAGTGCAGAAAATCCGATTGTCACAGCAGCAATTACAATAAGTATCCCTTCGAAAATACTTGAAAAATACTCAGCTTTGGTGTGTCCGTATAGATGACCCTGATCCGCCGGTTTCTCGGCAAGTTTTATCATAAAAAGAGCAAATACGGCAGCAGCCAGATTGACAATCGATTCCAGAGCATCGGATAACAGGCCGATTGAACCGGTGAGAATGTACGCAGCTGTTTTAAGTGTAATAGTCACTACTGCTGCTGTTATGGAGAGCCAAATAAAGCGTGTGAGTGAATGGGTGGTCTGAAATTTCATGAGATATATCCAGTGTAAGAAAATCAAAGAGTTTTATCAATTATATTTGAAGAATTGCTTCTTATGCAACTGTCTTGCAAACTCAATTAGTAAGGTGAATGAGTATGTAAGAAAATTGCTATATCTATTGCGCTATACTATAATTACAGTCTAAAGTAATAGTATTATTTATGGCGCGTACTTCACTCGAAACATACAAAGCTCTCCGATATTTTTCTACTCCAGAAGGTATTTATTTGCGTGAACAATTTATGCAATACGCCGGCAGTGTTGTCTTGAGTATCGGTGTTGTTATGGTATCGTTTTATTTCCACAATTTAGTTGCAATAGAACCTCTTTTAGTATTGTTGATTCCTGTCATTCTGAGCGGATGGTATGGTACAAATCGAACTGGAATCCTTTCACTAGGGGTGGTAAGTGCAGGATATGTGTACTATTTTTTCCCTATCTCGCAATTCAGAACTGGTTTTGAAGTCACAAATATATTTCCCCTTCTTCTATTTATTCTCCTGGGATCATGGATTGTATTTCTGCTCAATAAAGCGAAAAAAACAGATGAAGTCTCTCAATATAAACGCAAACATCTCGAATTTATAGATCTTATCAAACAGGAACAGACAAGAAACAGGCAAGCGCAGCTTGAGATCAAAGCAAGAGATGAGTTCCTTTCTATAGCAAGTCATGAATTAAAAACTCCTCTTACTCTTTCCCTGTTGCAGATTCAGCGTGCTTTGCATAACATCCGCAATGTATCTCTTGCCAATTTTTCTGTCCAGAAACTCATGGATATGCTGGAAAGTGTGGAACAGCAGACAGATCGACTATCTAAAATGATTTCTGATTTGTCAAATGTTTCACTGATTACCACCGGGAGAATGAAACTTGAGGCTGCTGAATTTGATATGGCACAAACGGTAAAGGATATCGTGCAGCATGTAAAAATGAGTATGAGGAAGAAAGATTATCCGATTACAGTTGACGTTCCGGATTCGCTTGTCGTGATATTTGATAAAGTCCGGATAGAACAAGTAATCACAAACCTTATAACAAACGCAATAAAATACGGAAACAATAAACCTATCGAAGTAAAACTGGAAAAAAAAGGTATTACGGTCAGATTGACTGTAAAGGATAAAGGCCTGGGAATCCCGAAACATATGCAGGCAAAAATATTTGGAAGATTCGAACGAGGTAATGGTCATAATGAGATAAAAGGTCTAGGTGTGGGGCTGTATATTACAAATCAGATCATTTCTGCTCATGAGGGTAAAATTAATCTCAAAAGCAAGCCTGGTAGCGGATCGGAATTTAGTATCGAACTGCCGGCGAAAAAGTAGATTTTTCTTTACTGTAGCAATTCTCTCTCTTGCAAACGTAATGACTTATGTGTTGAATCGCAGCTGATGGATTCTCTTTTTTGCTTGATATCGACGTGCTTGTACTACATATACATTCAGTACTGTAAGGGGAATACTGCTGTAGATGAGAGCCCAGACATAAAAATTTACCATATCAGCCGGAACAAGGGGAACTGAAACAAACTGAGTAATATCAACAGGATATACTTTGTGTGTCGTATGCAGGTGATATTCTATAAGTATCGTCGGGATGGATAAACTGGCAAGAACTACATATAACCTTCTATACGTAGTAAAGAGAATAGGAGTATGAGTAAAAAATGTAAATAATGAATAAAACAGAAAGAACGGGAGCACCAAATTCGGAAAGAATAAAAGCATCACGCTGTTTTGGGTAAAAATAAATAAAGAAACGCCGATAACTCTGAGGAAAAATAGTATACTCGCTGTAATGCTCGCTATTGAATCTCTCCATGACAATGCAGTAAGGACAGCAATTCCTAAAAAATACGTATCCAGCAGTTTGTCCCATATCGCATATTCCATAAAAGATATACCATTTCTTACGGGTAATAATGACCAGTCAACGATATCCAGATACAGAGCAATCAATACGCCGGCAAAAGGGATCTGAAATGAAATAAGGGGAACAAACAGCCTCAGGAAAGTTACTAATAATACAGTAATAAGCATAGATTATAAGACTGATTACGATATTTAGGATACTGAATTACTGTCAAACTCCTGTGTGCAAGAAGTAAGAGTTGTGCGAGGGATTATTGCAATTGACTTCTAAGTAATTCGGAAAAATTTGGTTTCAAATAGTATTCTCTTACCAGATCAGAAATAAAATAGTTTCTTTCAATCTCGTCGAAGGGGGCATCGTGGGGAATCAATTTCAATTTATACAATTGATCATCTGCAAATCCTGGTAAAAACCAGACAAGGTTCATCGGAATCGTCCCTGGTTTTACTTTGTTGGCATGTTTTGCCAGTTCATTGGTACAGTTGCTGGTGAAACTATTATAAAATCGGGGTTGTTCTGCAAGTGTTTGAGTTGTCATTGCAAGCTCGAGAAAGAGCTGTTGAGCTGATTCTTCCGGGATAAGTAGAGGGTACATATACAAATTATTATCTTCCACCAGTACCCGTCTGACGGTAAGATCATCCTCGGTGCCCCATACATACATCAGCTCAAACGAATTTGTCATCCCTGCAAATAAATCAAATGATTCATCCTTTTCGCGTCGAGCCTCAACAGATACCACAACAGGCTTCTGATCTTCGAAATCAAAAACAAAATAGGTGTGTGCAATTCCTCCGAATTTGACCGGGAGCCCATCGAATGGTTCCACGACGAACCATGCTTTTCTTAGTTTGTTTAGATCTACATTTTGATTACTATATTGCTCCTTTAACAGTCCTTGTTCGCTATATCGAAAATCGCGCATGTTTTGAATGGTTATTGAGGTGCCGTCAATTTCGATACGAGGGATTATTGCCAGACCACTTTCCCAATTCCGGGTATTACTCGGCTTTTTGATCACATAGACATAAAGAATAAAGAGCGATATCAGTAGAAGCACACAGAGAAAAAAAATCTTTTTACTCATATATTTCATTATATAAGTTCTTTTTACTCTTGTGGGTTACTCAGTTTGGCTCGGGCATCTTTCATTACTTGAGACCAAAATATCAAACTATCAAGCATCCGATTTGCAAGCTGTTCATGTTCCTCTGTAAACTGATATATTCCATTTTCATCGAGATTATCCCAGTAGTTGGGAAACATAATTTGTTCCCGCAAATCATACATCCGAATTTCGGCAGCAATGGATCGAAGATGTTCAACAGCACGGGTTCCACCGGCGAGAGACCCATAGCTTACAAATACAACAGGCTTATAATGCCATTCAAAAAACAAATAATCGATCGCATTTTTTAGTACCGGGGAAAGGGAATGATTATATTCCGGGGTGACAAAGACAAACCCGTCAGTTTCATTGACCTTTTGTGACCATTCCTTTGTATGATCTTTAGAATATTTGTTCTGAGACGGCGGTACAGGTTCATCGAGAAAGGGGAGATTGACCTTCTGGAGATCTACCAGTTCTGATTCAGCATCTTTTCGCTTGTGCGCGATTTCATATATCCATCGTGCAGGCTGTATATTGAATCTTCCAGGTCGAACGGAACCGGTTAGTATGATTATTTTATTCATGATACGAAGTCAATTGATATACCAGTAGGATAGTTTGAAAAAATAAATCTACGGATAAAAGGGGATAAGTGTTGTGTATGATTTTTGCATGCAGGAAATTACGGATTCTTTACATTTATTATCTATACTAATCGTATGAATAAGATTCTTATTATTATCGTAATTATGTTTCTTGTTGCCGGTGGTGTTTATTACTTTGTTGCGAGGAATCCTTCAAATGAGACTTCCAATACCGGGGAGTCAATAGTACCGGACAATGCAGACCCCAATACACCGGAAACGACCATCATTGCACAGAATCTGGATACACCATGGGAACTAGTGTTTCTGCCGGATAGCGGCATGCTTGTTACTGAAAGACCTGGGAGAGTTCGCTACATGAATCCCTCAGGTAATCTGGAGTCTGAACCGGTTACAGAAATTGATGAAGTTCGTGAGATCGGCGAAGGCGGCCTTCTCGGCATGGCACTGCACCCTGATTTTGAAGACAACGGGTATGTATATTTGTACTATACGTATTCCGGTCAGGGGAATAATACTTTGAATCGCGTTATAAGAATGAAATATGAGGATAAGATGCTTTCAGAACAAGAGATTGTGTTGGATGCGATTCCGGGAGCAGCAAATCATAACGGAGGACGAATTGCTTTTGGACCTGATGGTTTGCTGTATGTTACGACAGGTGATGCACAAAATCCTTCATTTGCACAAAATACCGATTCTCTGGCTGGTAAAATTTTGAGGATTACTCCTGAAGGAGATCCTGCGCCAGGTAATCCATTTGGTAATGAGGTCTATTCGTATGGACATAGGAATGCACAGGGGCTCGCGTGGGATGCAAGCGGGAAGCTGTGGGCTACTGAACATGGTAGATCAGGGATACAATCCGGTCTTGATGAGATCAATCTGATTAAAGCTGGTGCAAATTATGGATGGCCGACTATTGAAGGAGATGAGACACAAGAAGGTATGGAAACACCCCTCGTAAATTCCGGTTCGCGCGATACCTGGGCTCCGGCTGCGGCTTCGGTTCTAGGAGATACGCTTTATTTCGTCGGTTTGAGAGGAAGTGCTCTTTATGAAGCTCCAATACAAGGGAGTAATTTGGGTTCAGTATCTCCTCATTATAAGGATACATACGGAAGGCTGCGTGTCGTAAAAGCCGGTCCGGACGGAATGCTCTATATTGCAACAAGCAATCAGGACGGTAGAGGCAGACCACAGGTGGGTGATGATACCATTATTCGAGTCAATCCATCGAAGTTGTAACTTATAAAGAACGAACTTTTTCATATAAAATTTTTGGTCTTCACATGAGATGGTTCCTCCTATTCCTGGATCCGCTTAATTGATTTTTTATTTTTGAATACCTAATACATATCCTTAAAATCGTATTTATCGTGTTAGTGTATCACCACAAGACAAATTCTCATGTTGTAAAAATATTTTTATGGATGTATGATGATAGTATAATCCCGTTTACCAATATCCATGTCCTCGTTAGAATCAATAAAGCTAAAATTACGTAAGTTTTTTATTTCCTCAAGTGTCTCCCCCGATGATATACCTCTTCGGATTTTTCAGGTCAAAGAAAAAATAGTATATCAGTATCAAAAGAAGGCCACCGGAGAAATCTGGACGGCGGAAAGCATTGACGGATTTAATTTCAATCTTTCCACCCATTCTGCCGAATTGCCTCAGGAGATTGAGGGTTTCCCGAAAGCGGTGGCGATTCCCGGCTTCGAGAAAGGTAAAAAGAAAGCTGTCTATTTCGGTGAACGGAGTATTGGTATTGCATATTTCGATAGCAAAAACGGCTGGAAAGCAGAAGAAAAACCATTGATAATTTCAGCCAAGCCGCTTGAACTTGCTCAGGTGTACGAACGTCCAGACGGAAACCTTGTTTTCTATTACAGTAAACAAATACTCAACGGTCAGCCTCATTACGATGCATATATGGCCCTCTTTGATAAGAAAAAGCCGGAAGAACTTATCTGGGAACTGGAAGAACCGATATGGGAACAAAAAAAGGTTTGGTCAGGAAAAAAAGTGGTACCGTTGGGTTCCATCCTTCACAAAGGCACCATTATGAGCTATTGGTTTGTCAATGATGAGGTGATTTATGCAGTTGCACATACGGGTTTTCTCTACGATCCCAAACATATTCGCAAGTATAAACTCAATAAACATATTGCCAATCCCATCATTGCCCCCAATGAAGATAACTCCTGGGAATCTTTTACGACATTCAATCCGGCAGCGCTCTATGCTGATGGGAAAGTTCACATTCTGTATCGGGCCCAGGGGTATGATTATGTTTCTGCAGTCGGATATGCATCATCGTCAGATGGTGTTTCATTGGATGAGAGGTCTCCGCATCCGGTATTTGCTCCTCAGCAAGACTTCGAGACCAATAAAACAGACTCAGTCAACTATGATTTTATGTCAGGAGGCAGCTACGGCGGCTGTGAAGACCCTCGGATTACACAGATCGATGATCGCGTGTATATGATCTATGTGGCATTCGACGGCTGGTCTCCACCACGACTTGCATTGACATCAATTCATATCAATGATTTTCTTGCTCAACGATGGAACTGGGAAAAGCCGGTTCTCATTTCTCGCCCAGGGATCGTCGACAAAAGCGGCTGTCTACTGCCGGAAAAGATAAACGGACAATATGTGATATTTCACCGTGTATTCCCAAATATCCAGATAGACTTTGTTGATGATCTGAATTTTGACGGTCAAACCAAATTTTTGAAAGGGGAGCATGAAATTAAAATCAGACCCGATAAGTGGGATAGCCGGAAAATCGGTGCGGGTGCTCCTCCGTTGAAAACAAAAGACGGTTGGCTCCTTATCTATTATGGTGTGGATGACCGGGATGACAGCAAATATCTTATCGGCGCCATGCTTTTGGATCTCGAGGATCCCACCAAAGTTTTGTATCGGACAGATCATCCGATTGTGGAGCCGGTTGAACATTACGAAAATATCGGCTTTAAACCGGGGATAGTTTATCCCTGCGGAGCTGTCGTTATACAGGATCAACTGCTTGTTTATTATGGGGGAGCAGATTCTCATGTATGTGTCGCAACGGCAGATTTAAATGAATTCCTCGAAGAACTAACTACTCACAAAACTCCCCAACTCCACTCCTTTGAAGTTCGCGAGGTAACCTATCAATAATGCTGAAAAGACATATTAAAAATCCTATTTTGAAGCCCAATTCTGAGTGTCCATGGGAATCATATGCTGTATTCAATGGGTCAGTGATAAAGCACAATGACTCTTTTGTTATGTTTTATCGTGCGATGGGTGAAGAGATGGTGCATAAAGGGAAAAAGCTGCGATTATCTACTATCGGAAAGGCGACAAGCAAGGACGGGATTCATTTTGAGAATCGTGAGTTGTTTATACAGCCGTATCACCAATGGGAAATGTACGGATGTGAAGATCCCCGTGTTGTCCAAATAGAGGGAAAATATCTCATATTTTATACTGCTATCGGAAATTGGCCGCCAACTGCTCAAGGAATAAAAGTCGCCGTTGCGATATCCGATGATCTTGAAACAATCACAGAAAAGCATATTGTAACGCCTTTTAATGCAAAAGCTATGGTGATGTTTCCGGAAAAAATCAACGGTAAATATACGGTTCTTGTGACAGCAAATACTGATTTGCCGCCCTCTTATGTGGGAATCGCTCAGTTTGACAAGCTTTCGACACTTTGGGATCAGACATTTTGGAGTAAATGGTATGACAACCTTCATGACCATGTAGTCAATTTGAGAAGAATTAACAGTGATCAGGTGGAGATTGGAGCTTGTCCCATCAAGACAGACAAAGGCTGGATTTTGATTTATTCCTACATCAAACACTACCTCAGTGACAATGTAGACAAAGAGTTTCGGGTAGAAGCGGTGCTACTTGATCTTGAGAATCCGAAGGAGATCGTCGGACGTATTGAAAAATCTCTTCTCACACCCCAAGAAGATTATGAACTTGTCGGACAAATCAATGATGTGGTTTTTCCGGAGAGCGCTTTGATAGAGAAAGATGAAATCCGTGTTTACTATGGTGCCGCTGACAGCTATTGTGCTGTTGCGACTGCAAAAATTGGAGAGTTTATGTCACGGTTCGAAATTAATGCGCCGGCGACTCTCAAGTGTGACAAGTTTCTTTATAATCCGATTTTGACTGCTATTCCGGAACATCCGTGGGAGAGCAAGGCGGTATATAATCCGGCCGCTATAGAAATTGATGATATCGTCTATATCGTATATCGGACAATGTCCGAAGATAGTCAATCGTATCTCGGGCTTGCGGTAAGTGCCGACGGATTTCATATTGATGAACGGGTGACTGAGATGATTTATCCCCTCAGGTCAGAGTATGAACTTCCGAAGGAAAAGGGAATGATGGCCGGAGTTGAAGATCCTCGATTGACGCGTATAGAAGATACGATATACATGTTGTACACAGCGTTTGATGGTACGCTTCCCAGGCTCGCAATGACGTCGATTACTGTAGTCGATTTTCTTCGAAGGAATTGGGATGCATGGGCATATCCGAAGATCATTTCCCCGCCCGATATTGCGGATAAAGACGGAATTTTATTCCCCGAAAAAAACAATGGGAGATATGTCTTCCTCCACAGAATAGAACCCGATATCATAATTGCAGAAACAGAAGATTTAGCATTTGAAAATGGCTCTTTCTTGGGTTCAATCGGCAAAATAACTCCTCAAAAAGGGACTTGGGATGCTGTTAAAATCGGTGTGAACGGGCCTCCTGTCAAGACGGATGAAGGTTGGCTAGTTTTTTACCATGGAATCAGTGAGATTGACAGACATTATCGGCTCGGAGTGATATTGTTGGATCTTCAGGATGTGACAAAAGTTATTGCCCGTGCGCCTTATCCGGTTCTTGAACCTGAGTATGCCTATGAAAGGCAAGGAATTGTAGACAACGTCGTATTTCCATGTGGTCAAATCGTAAAAGACGATACTATCGTTTTGTATTATGGCGGTGCCGATAAAGTTGTTTGCGGAGCAACAATCCGCATTTCAGATTTATTGGACTATCTTCACAAGAGCCGTGAAAAGAAGTATCTTGAATAAAAATAACTCCTTAAGCGTCCTTAAGGAGTTACTATTTTGCGGGCAAACTTCCTTTATTTAGCCCATTTGACGTGCATAACCCGTCCTTGTCCTTCCATGGGTCCCATATAGAATTGGAATTCTATCCCATTTTCTTCTGCCCATTGTGCCATTTCTTCCCGGCGGTTTTCCATAAAAGCTTTTCGTTCTTCCGGCGTCATGTTCTGTACTTGTTCACGTTCTGATTCACGCTGTTGCTGAAGCTCTGCATGTTTGGCAAGAATGAGTGCTTTTTGTTCTTGGGTAAGTTTCCCATCTTCAACTGCCTGATCTAGGCGTTCATTCAGTTTCTGCTCCATATTCTTATGGTGCTCAACTTTGATTTCATCAAAAGCAGCTTGGACTTTTGATTCTTCAATTCCCAGTTTCTGTGCAAGTTTCTGTGTCATGTTTCCATATCCGTTTTGAGAAGATTGAGCATAAGCAGATGTCCCAAAAAGGGCAGCACCGGCGATTGCCAGAACAGCGATAGGAAGTATTAGTTTTTTATTCATATTTTTTTCACCTCCTTTCGCCCTCCAAAGTTTGAAGCGAAGAAGGGAGTCGCTTCTCATATATATTGAATTTGTAATATCCCCGTATGAGTCGGGCTTCGAGAGGTAATCCTCCGGAAGTATCCCAAACTATACGAAGTTAATCTGAAAATTTGCTTAAAGGAGAATGTCCTATTTATATAAAGGGAGCTGAATCGTAATAGTCGTTCCACGACCTGTTTTGGATTGAGCAGAGATAATTCCTTTATGTGATTCAACAATTTTTTTTGCAATGGCAAGTCCAAGACCGTACCCGTTGTTTTTTGAATAGTTTCGTGCTTTGTCAGATCGATAAAATCGTTCAAATATCTTCTTCACGTCATCATGTGAGATTCCGATACCGAAATCTTCTATTTCGATTATTCCTTTGTTTTGAGTTACATGCGTACTGATATGAACCGATTTATGCGGATCGCTGTATTTGATTGCATTATCCAAAACAATGACGAGAAGATCAATCAGCTGGTCTTTGCTACCTTGTATCAAAAAATCAGTACACGATAGTTTGATACTAATTTTTTTTGATAAAGCTACATAGCTGGTCTTTTTTACCGATGCCTGTACTACTTCTTTAATGGAGACAATTTTATTGAGATTTGAAAGTTGAGGTTTTTCAAAGTTTGAAAGTTGAAGCATAGACTCTGCAAGCGTTTGTAGTTTATCAATCTCTGATAGACTCTCTTTCATTATTGTATGAGCTTCTTTCATGCTTGGATGTTTGGTGCGGAGATATACTTCAAATGCAGTTTTCAGTGATGTCAGAGGCGTTTTAATCTCATGAGAGGCATCACTTATGAATCGTTTTTGTTCATCAGTCATCTCCTGAATAGGCCGGAGAGTCCTCCCGGCAAGAAGATATCCGAATGCTGTCGAGATCATTAGGATACCACCGTTCAGCGAGAATAGTGAAAATAATATGCGTTGACGTGTCTCTTCAATGAGTTCAGGATCTGAAATTACCATCCGAAGACGTTGAGGATTGGGAGGGTTCAGTATGGCTCCGTTCTCCAGTTTCGCAAGCATTCGAAATCGATGCATCTGCTCAAAACGATTGATTTCTTTGGTAAGAACCTGGTAGAGTATTGCGCTGAAAAGTATACTTATAGACATAATGATAAGGAGATACCAGAGTGTCAGCTTGATTCGTGCTGAATCAAACATACTGAACTTGGGAAATAACTGAATACTCATACGTGTTCTGTGATAATGTAACCGAAACCTCGAATTGTTTTAATAATTTCCTGATCCTGCGGGAACGGTTTTTCAATTTTATTCCTGAGATTTCTCATAGTTACTTCAACAGTATTAGGCAGGATATCCGCTTCATATTCCCATACATGCTCTATGATGTGATCCTTTGAGAGCACGCGATTTTTGTTTCGGAGAAGGTATTCAAGAAGTGCAAATTCCCGATGAGATAGAGCAATAATCTCGTGATTTCGTACAACCTGTGAAGTAGACACATTGAGAGTTAAATCCCGAACTTGGAGAACCGGTTCAGTTGTGTGGTGCGGTCTTCTTGCAAGAGCGCGTATGCGGGCAACAAGCTCATCAAATGAGAACGGTTTTGTCAAATAGTCATCCGCTCCACAATTCAACCCTTCGACCTTGTCTTCCGTCTGGCTTTTTGCTGTAAGCATGAGAACAGGCACAATACTTCCTTCTTTACGCAATCTTTTGCATATCTCTATTCCGTCTACTTTGGGCAGCATCCGGTCAAGGACAATTACATCATAATCCTCTCCAGAAGCCATATCATACCCTGTCTGACCGTCATACACCGTATCTACAGTAAAATGCTCTGCTTGAAGACCTTTTTTAATTGTGTTCGCGATTCGTTCTTCATCTTCAATGATGAGGATTTTCATACAAGTATACCTCCTATTATATGTCAGATACTGAAAAAGAGCTGAAAGAATCAACTTCTTGTGTATAATGATCACTATGACAAAAGACCGGTATTCTGCAGTCTGGGTATCTCATACCTCTATAAATGATTTCCTTCAGTGCTCGAGAGCCTATTATCTCAAACATATTTACCGTGATCCTAAAACCGGTCATAAAATCAAGATTATGTCCCCACCGCTTGCACTGGGACAGGCAGTCCATGAGGTAATTGAATCTCTCTCAGTTCTCCCTGTGGAGCAGCGATTCAGCACTCTCCTAATGGATCGGTTTGAGGAAGCGTGGAAAAACGTAACCGGTAAACGAGGCGGGTTTTTCAGTCCTGACACGGAGGATAAATATAAACGAAAAGGACGGGAGATGATTGCCCGCGTCACAAAAAATCCCGGACCAATCGCCAGAAAAGCCGTCAAAATCAAAGAAGACTTGCCTCATTATTGGCTATCAGAAGAGGATAATATCATTCTTTGCGGAAAAATTGACTGGCTGGAATATCTTCCTGAGACGGATAGTGTCCATATTATTGACTTTAAAACAAGCAAGTATGATGAAGACGGAGATTCTTTGCAGCTTCCGATTTATTACCTCCTTGTCACCAATACACAAAAGAGAACTGTTTCCAAAGCAAGCTACTGGTATCTCGAACGCAATGATGACCTTACCGAAAAAGAACTTCCCGATGAGAAAACTTCATTCGAACGGGTAATTGATGTTGCACGTCAGATCAAAGCGACAAGACAGCTGAATGTGTATTCCTGTAAAGACGGTCAATGCAAATATTGCGCACTCTATGATGATGTCATCAACGGAAAAGGTGAGTTTGTTTTTGTAGATTCATACAATACTGATGTGTACGTGATTCCTCCGAAAGCGATCGGGGAGAGTGGTGACGATGAGAGTGTAATACTTTGATTATGAAAAAACGATGTCAATGGTGCGGGGATGATCCGCTGTATACGAAATACCACGATGATGAGTGGGGTGTACCGCTTCATGATGATCAGAAACTTTTTGAGATGCTTATCCTTGAAGGAGCACAGGCAGGACTTTCCTGGATCACGGTACTTCGCAAACGGGAAAACTATAGGCGTGCATTTGATAACTTTGATGCGGAGAAAATCGCCCGATATGACGAACAAAAAGTTGCAAGTCTTTTGCAAAACCCTGGCATTATCAGAAATAAACTTAAAATACGCGCTGCAGTCACCAATGCTCAGTCATTTTTGGAAGTTCAGGAAGAATACGGAAGTTTTGACACATATATCTGGCAGTTTGTGGATGGTAAGCCTATCACTAATTCCTATAAGGACTTGCATGAAATCCCTTCCAAAACGAAAGAGTCAGATACAATGAGTAAAGATCTTATTAAAAGAGGGTTCAAGTTTGTTGGCTCAACAATCTGCTATGCACATATGCAGGCGACAGGAATGGTGAACGATCATGTCGTTTCGTGTTTCCGGTATAGAGAGGTATAGTAACAATTTATTTATTGTGTTCAAGCAATTCTGAAACTGTCACAAACATATACCCTTCTTCCTTGAGTTTTTGAATAACAACAGGCAATGCTTTTCTCGTTTCTTCGTTCTCAAAAAATGGATGGAGGAGTATTATTGATCCCGGTTTGGTATTTGAAATCGTAAATTCTACGATTTTATTCGTATCTTTTGCGACATCATCATATTTCTCCGGTTCAACATCCCACATGATAGTTTTTCTTTCATGACGCGCAAGGTACCAGGGTAAAAACAATAATTTTTTCCCGTACGGCGGCCGAAAGTATATCTCTTTTTGATATCCAAGATCCTGAATAAGCGTATCAGTTTGCTCAACTTCACGTCGTACAAATTCCGGAGTCTTAAAAACCATGCGTGTATGAGAATATGAATGATTACCGACTTCATGTCCGTTGTTGAGTATTTGTTGTACGGTTTCAGGATCTTTCTCGATATTCTCACCTATGAGGAAAAAAGTTGCTTTCGTGTTATGTTCTTGCAGTATGGTGAGTACTTCATCCGTACCTTTGGCCGGTGCATCATCGAATGTCAAGGCAATTACTTTTCTGTCTGTTTCCACACGGGGGATTATTTCACCGAAAAACTGAAAATTTCGCATGTTGACAAGCTGTAAAAGGCTATAGAGTGCGATAAATATGAGGCTACATGAAATGAGGACTCTTGAGATTATTTTTTTATGCATACCTGTTATTATATTGGATAAGTGAGCTAAAATATATGAAAAGGAAATCGACCATTTTTTATATTCTGAGACATGGTGAATCAGAAGGGAATATTCAAAAGATCCTGCAGGGACAAATGGATTTTCCTTTGTCCAAAACAGGAGAAAAACAAGCACGCGAACGGGCTAAAGAATTGCGAAAAGTAAAATTCGATGCGGCATTTTCTTCTGATCTCATACGGGCACGCCGTACGGCAGAGATTATCGCACTTGAGCATAAATTAGCCGTGCAAACGACAAGAGCGCTTCGGGAACGTACATTCGGAATATATGAGGGTATGTCACACCTGGATTTTACAAAAGATATCCAGGAACTGTTTGACCGATGGTATATGCTTGCCGATGCAGAATGGATGAAACACCGTCTTGACGATACATGTGAGACCGGTGAAGAAATGGTCTCACGTTTTACAGTCTTCCTTCGTGAGATTGCGGTTGGCTACCCGGGGAAAATTATTCTCTCCGTGTGTCATGGAGACCTGATGCGCAATCTCCTCATTCATTTGGGGTGGGGCACAAAAAACGAACTGCGATCAGATGCAATTCAGAATACTGCATATTTTATATTGGAGACAGACGGCGCAGATTTTCACATCAAGACAACAGAAGGAATACATAAAATCAATCAGATTTGATTGCTGAAAGAATCTGAGATAATTCTTTTTTTATGGTTTTTCGGGCAATTTTCGCATTCTCTTTGCCTGATTTGTATTCCCAAGCATAAGTAAATCGCAGCAGGAATAGTAGAAAATACATATGTACGAAAGGGAAGAGTTTCTTGAATTCTTCACTCTCCTTTTCTGTCAGTGACTTCACAAACTCTTTTGTAAAATTTTCACGGAATTCAGGATTATTCCAGGCAAAGATATAGACGAAACAAAAATCAAATGCAATGTTATTCATACAGATATGCTCAAAATCAATAAGATAGAGCTTTTTCTTAGACACAATAATATTGGCTGGATGGAGATCAGCATGTGTAAGATATTTTTTGGCTGTATCAAAAATTGAAATATGTGAAAGAAGGATCTGATAGGCATCCTGAATGAGTGGACTTTTCTCAATTGAAGACCAGCTCTCAATTTTTTTTACCGTAGTTGTGATCTCTGAACGAAATTTTTTGCTGTCCCAAACCGGCATTTGAAGACCCTTGTGTGGCAACGTTCGTATGGTTTTCAGATGAGAAACCAGAGGTTTGATAACATTTTTTTTATAAAAATACTCACTAAAAGAATACGTGTATGAAAATTGACCGGCAATTTTTCCGTCAACGACGCGATATAGATACCATGGCGGTGCTTTCTCGATATCTTTACCGATAATAGTCGGGATAAACTCTATTCCTTTCTTTTGAAGAAATTCGGTGATTTTTATCTCGTTGGCAAACGTTTTTTTGTCTTTGACATAAAGGACGAATTTCAGCGAATAGAGCGTACTCTCGTCGTCCTTACCAAAAAAATTGAGAAACCGTCCCGACCAAAAATCAGCCATCATAATTTTGATGTCGGCGGCATTGATCGCATATTTTTCGAATATTTGTGCGCGCTTGCGATATATGTTTTTGAGTGAGTAATGCGCCCGTGCATTTCTTCGTTTTCCTATGGCACCTTGGTGTACCAGTGTTCGGATATACCCAATCCGTTTTTCTTTATAGAGCTTGGCACTGTAAAATTTGTTATCTAGAAAGTCATGTTGGCCATTTTTCATTTTTCGTAAAAACGCCTTGGTATTTGCAAGAGCCTGGCGCTCATAGTTGAAGAAATTCCACAGAACTTCTGATCTGATTTGTGAGTGGACAAAATCAAAGACAACACTATAATCTTTGCCGAGTATTTTGCGAAACGCAAACTTCAATCGTTCCTCTTCGAAGTCGGAGCCTATAACGCGTATATTTCTAATACGACGGGGAATAAGCAGTTTTTTTTTGATGTAATAGACACTGCTTAGCAGATCTTTGGAATATTCTTCTTTGAGAATATTTTGTTCCGGGACTCCGAGCGAATGCAGATATTGAGCCATTTTTTCTGCATCACTTGCGTCCTGTTGATCTTCGACAAAGAGGCTACTTTTACCTGCCACGATAATACGGTTTGTTTGTTTCTGATGGAAAATTTTATAGGCATGATCCAGGCGGTTTTTTACAAAAAAAGGAAGTCTCCCTTTGCTGGTAAGCCCGCCTGAAAGTACAACTACAATATGTTTCTGTGAAGTTGACATGATTGTGATTTATATTATCACAAATTATTCGTATTTTTTTGAAGAAACGGAAGGTTTCCGCGATGCAATACCGTTTCCATGCACAGTCGCAAATACCTGAGTAAATTCTGCTCCGAAGAAGAAGATAAGGGCAGTATAGTATATCCATACAAGAAGAAGCAGTATGGAACCTGCTGCTCCATAAGCTGAACCGATAGTACTCATATTGAGGTAAAGTCCAATTACGTATCTTCCCAATACAAAAAGGAAAGCCGTTACCAGTGAACCAACAAAAACATCTCTCCAGGACATAGCCCCCTCCGGTACATATTTAAATATGAGAGCAATAAAAATGATCACGGCAACAAATGAAATCGAGATATTTCCCATATCCAGGACGAATGCAGAAATACCAAGAGTTTCAGAGATGTAGGCTCCCAAGAAATTGAGAAGAGTGTTGATAATAAATAATAAAAGGAGAATAACACCCATGACAAGCAGAAAAAGGAAGGATACAAATCGTTGCCTGATGATAAACAGCAGCGAGTGGTGCGGTTTGGTATCCGTATCCCAAAGCGTATTGAGTGAACGCTGGAGATGCACTCCGACTCCGGTTGCTGCAATAAGCAACATTATAATTCCGGCCCACTGGGCTATGCTGCTCTGGTTGGAATATGCATCCAGATGCTCCATAACCTGTACAACAGCTACTGTTCCGTTCTCCCCAATCACACGCTGGACAGTTTCAATAACTGTCGCCTGAGATTGCACATCAGCGAGGAATATATTGAGCAGGCTCAATGTAATGAGCAGAATGGGCGGGATAGCAAAAAGTGCGTAGTATGAAAGTGCTGCTGCCATCTGTGGAGCATTGTCTTTCATAAATTCATCAAATGTTTGTTTGAAGAGAGTGAGGAATGATATTGGATTCATGCAGTATATTTTCTCACAATTGCTTCCAGTTCTTCAATATCAAAAGGTTTACACATAAAATCATCGGCCCCGACGCGAGTTGCGATATGTTCTGTTTTTCGGCTTGCGGACACGATTACAACGGGAATATGTTTGGTTTTCTCATTTTCTTTCAGTTGCATTGTGATCTCTTCTCCGGAGATGTTGGGCATCCACAAATCAAGGAGAATGATATCAGGCTGCAGTTTTTCAACAAGTGAGTATATTTTTTCACTGGTGGTCAAAGTGGTCACATCATATCCGGCATCACGAAGTACGATGCTTGCTACATCTACAATTCCCTCATCATCATCACAAATCAGAATTTTTTTCTTCATATGTTGAGTATAAATTAGTTTTGTAAAGGAAGTGTAAAATAAAAAGTTGATCCTTTACCTTCATCGCTTTCTACCCATATTCGTCCTTTATGTCGTTCAATAATTTCTCTTGAAATATAAAGACCAATTCCCAGTCCGGAAAATTTATTTACAACATTTTCTACGCGGTAGAATCGCTGAAATAAATGTTTCTGGTCAGCTTTCGGAATACCAACGCCCTGGTCTTGTACGGAAATCTGAGCGAAACCTTGTTTTTTTGTCAAATTGATAAGAATAGTACACTGTTCGGGTGAATATTTTATTGCATTGGAAATAAGATTGGTAAGAACCTGCTCAATTCGTTCTTTATCTGCTATTACTTTGGGATTTCCTGTACAGGTATATTTCAGAGTGTGTTTGGAAGAGAGATGCTGAAGTGCTTTGACGGTTTTTTTTATGAGAGGGCACAGTTGGATTTCCTCTAAGTGAAGGAGCATTCGACCCGACTGAATACGAGAGATGTCAAGCAAATCAGATATCAATTGATTCAATTTATCTACATAGATATCTGATTGATGTATGTATTTGAGAGCTTTCTGATCATCAAGTTTTTGAAAATATTTCTCCAGTAACTGGATGTACCCTTTAATCGTTGTTAAGGGAGTCTTTAACTCATGACTGGCAATGCTTAAGAATTCGTCTTTCAGTTGTTGCAGTTTTACACGTGTTGTTACATCCCGAAAATTCAATACCAAATGTTGAATATGAGGATCATGAAGCATATTGGATACAGAGCTTTCAATCCATCTCCATGAGCCGTTTTTGTGTTTTACACGCATGAGCGCTAAGGTGTAACTTCCTTTTTTTTTGAGTAACTCATTAAATTTTTTTTCATAATTTGTTTTGTCTTCAGGATGAACAATGTCTAATGCATTCATCTTTAATGCTTCTTCTTGTGAATAACCCAGTATATGTTTAATTGAAGGAGTGATGTAGGTGAATATTCCTTCTTTATTCAGCAGTGCAATCCCGTCAGCACTATTCTCAATAAGCGAACGGAAATGTTTCTCACTTTCTTCAAGAATATGTTTCTCTCTGAGTTCCTGCTCTTTCACCCGTACCTGATATCGCTCGAGAGAGTAGAGAATTGATTTTTCAAGCAATCCCGGAGTGATTTCTCCTTTGACCAGATAATCTTCTGCACCGAGACGGATCGCCTTGATTCCCAGCTGCTCATCCTGTATCCCGGTAAGGAGAATGAAGGGATTATTGCAGTTATATTTTTTTGAATCTCTGATGATATCTATACCGTTGTGTGTGCCCATTTTGTAATCAACAAGTACAACATCAAATGAGTTGTGCAGACATGCATCGAGAGCATCCTTGAAGCTCGATACCCACTGAACCGTCGCAGAGATCATTTTGGTTTTTTTAAGCATTTTTTTTGTCAGCATATAATCATCCTTATCATCATCAATAAGAAGGATTTTAATAGTGTTGGTTCGTGAGGTGTCTGACGTCATAGGTGAAAAACGATCTATTTGCAACTTAATCTCCATTTTGGGGCAATTTAACAATCTTAAACCAGTAATTGCCAAGCGATGCTATGACATTGATAAGTTCTTCGAACTTGACTGGTTTTGTTATAAATGAGTTAACACCCAGTTTATATGATCTATAGATATCCTCCTCTGCTTTGGATGTGGTAAAAATAACTACAGGGATATCTCTGAGATTTTCATCTGATTTTATTTCCCGAAGCGCTTCCCGGCCATCTTTTTTGGGCATGTTCAGATCAAGCAGAATAAGCCCAGGTCGGGGAGAATCATGCGGGTTACTGTACGTTCCTTTTCTTTGAAGATAATCCATGAGTTCTTCACCGTCGCGTACGGCAATCAGCGAATTCAACAATTTGCTTTGCTTCAATGCTTTGGTGGTCAGCAGAATATCATCCTCGTCATCATCTGCCATCAAAATCACAATTTCGTTGGGTTTTGTCATATATTTAATGAGAAATAGTTGGTAATGAAATAATAAAAGTGGCACCTTTATCAGGTTTGCTGGTCACATCAACAGAACCGTTATGTCTACGGGTAATTTTTTTTACAATTGCAAGACCGATACCAGTTCCCTGAAACTGCTGTCTCCCATGCAATCGTTCAAAAATGTTAAAAATACGGTCTTTGTATTTCTCATCAAAACCGATTCCATTGTCTCTCATATATATTTTATAAAAATGGCCTTCTATCTCTGAATATACCTGTATTACAGGATGTCTTTTATCACTTCGATACCGCAGAGCGTTGCTTATAAGATTTTGAAAAACCTGGTATAGCTGTGTCTCATCGCCTTTCACCGTGGGAAGCTCATCAATGTGTACTTGAGCATCTGCTTGCTGAATTTGCATATCCATATCAGAAACCACGTCATGCAGAATTTTGTTTAAAGATATGTCCTGAAACTCAGCACCTTTGGTTGTAACACGGGAATACATAAGTAAATCTTCGATAAGGTGTCTCATCCGTTTGGATGAATGGACAATACGTTCGATATACATTTTGCCCTCATTATCCAATTTCCCGACATATTCATCTGCAAGCAGATTTCCGAATGACTGAATTTTCCGCAGCGGCTCCTGTAAGTCATGCGATGCTATATATGCAAAGTCTTCCAACTCTCTATTGCTGCGTTTCAATTCGTCATTCAGTTTTAACATCTCATTCATAGTAAGCCTAAGTTCTTTCGTACGGTTTTTCACACGCTCCTCAAGGTGTTTGTTTGCTTGAATAAGCTGATCCTTTACCGTTCGTAAAGCGCCGAGAATCAATACAGTCAGAATTCCTTCAATCGTGTAAACTCCAAATCGGAATTGACTTACACCCTCTTCGATTCGGAGCGAATACACGGGATGAAGAAAAAAGTATGCTGATAATAAGCCGGTAAATCCGAGTGCAAATAAACCCGGACCTAACCCTCCAATATATGCAGATACGATTACTACAAAAATATAAAGCAAAAAAGGCGTCGCGGTTCCGATATCAGGAAAATCCAGTTTAATTAGGGTGACCAGTGTGCCTAAGAGTAACGCTATCGCATAATAAAACACTTTTTCATAGTTTTTAAAAAGCATATGCATATCTGTAGGTATAAAATGTTATTTTAATTCGGAAACGTAAGGATCATGTATGAATTCAATTGAATATGAACAGAAAGAGTGTGCTAATATAAAAATAATTACTGTAAAAGAACTTATGGCTTTAAAAAAAATCAAAATTGTTGACGACATTCATACAGTTGACCCAAATGATACTCTTTCTCATCTACACGAGAATGCCCGATTGTCAGCAAGCTATATCATCCTTCTTTCGATATCAACCATAATATGTACCCTTGGTCTTCTTCTGGATTCTCCGGCAACAGTAATCGGCGGTATGATTATCTCACCGCTTATGTGGCCTCTCATGAAGATATCTGCAGGAATTTCTCTAGCCAGACAGAAATATATTACGCAATCCGTATCCCTTTTATTGATCTCTATTGCCGTGAGTCTTATAAGTGCGTATATTATTACACTGATGTCTCCGCTCAAGGTTTTGAGTGCCGAGATTGTTTCCCGGACCCAGCCGACGCTGCTTGATATTTTGATTGCCTTTTCAGCCGGTACTGTCGCGGCACTTGCTATTGTTCAGAAAAAAATTTCTTCCAGTCTGGCAGGGGTCGCGATTGCTACATCACTTATGCCGCCGCTTTGTGTCGGTGGAATCGGGCTCGCACTTCTCAATCCGCAGGTAGCAAGCGGAGGGCTGCTGCTTTTTACGGCCAATGTCATTTCCATTATTTTTGTTGCGATTTTTGTATATCATCTGGTGGGGATTGAGAGTCATAGGTCACGTCAATTACAAACGAGAGCAATACTTTTTGTATCGTTTATGCTTATTATTACGGCCTTACCCTTGTCATTCTTTTTAAAAAGCTATTCTTTCGAAGCGATGTCTTATCAGAAAATACAAAAGGTTCTTCAATCTTCACTTCAGCAAATTGAACCTTCAATTTATCTTGAAAATGTTAAAACACGTATGGAACGATCCGATTATGACGGATCAGAAATTATACGGGTAGATGCCGATGTCCTGGTACCGGAAGATACTTTAATAGGCTTTAATCAGAAAGAGTCAATTATTAAATCTCTTGAAAAAGCATTAGAAACAAATGTGATTTTAAATTTGAGAGTACAGAAATCAATCGCGTTGCAAACAGAAACTGATATCCAATCAAAACAAATTAAAGATCAACTCACAGATACTCTACAGAAAGAAATTGCAGCGATGGATAAGTCATTCAGTATTGATACAGTATCGGTATATCTCAATGACTCTGAGGTCTGGGCGGTGAATGCCGTGTTGAGGAGTGATCCTTCCGTCCGTTTTACAGAGAACCAGCGGAGGCAAATAGAGAAAAAAATGCAGTCACGGATATCTTCATCCGTAGAACTGGATTTGGAGATTATATCCCGGATCAGTCTGCAAGGACAAACAGATGTAGTTATTGACAATATAAAAGCTGAAACACAAAGATATCTGACAAACAAATATCCTGACATTTCAATTATGGAGATCAGGGTAACCAATGAGAGAGACCTTCAGACCTATGACATTGTGATGGTAACTACAATTCCCTCAGGAACTTCGATTTCAAGAAATGTGATAGATGATCTGAAGGTTCTTCTCGAAGTAAAATACGGCGGAACATATACCTTCACGCTTGATCAAATTGAAAAAACTGTTTTTCAGTACGAATAACTTACTTCTCTTTGACCCATTCTTCACAATCTGTTGCAAGATCTCATGTAGGATTCTGACATATGCCATATCATCAAAACAGTGATCTCCCTGATAGCGTAAAGGACTCATTACCGGAACACGGCCAGGATATATATCGTGAAGCATTCAACTCAGCATGGAAACAGTATGACGAACCTGAAGAGCGAAAGGGTAATCGTTCGCGTGAAGAGACCGCGCATGCTGTAGCATGGTCTGCAGTTAAAAAAGTATATAAAAGAAGAGAAATTGGGAAATGGATAAAGAAAGAATAAAGGAGGTTAGTTCGGGCTTTTATATGAATGTCTTGTTGAGGACAACCATCTGAGAACTTCATTATCTGAAGTTTGCTCAAATTGGCTGTAATAATTTCCAACTGCCCTGAGATCATCTGGAATGATAAGACATATGATGTCATCGGTATATTTAGATAACTTTTTCAGGTTTTGACGGGCACATACCGGTGCCGCAAAAATAAGTCTGTGCGGTTGAAGTGATCGGATAGATTTCAGTCCAGCCAATGCGGTATACCCAGTTGCCAAACCGTCATCGACCAGAATTATTGTTTTGCCTTTCATTGAAGACAGTTTCTTGCCCCCGCGGTAGAGTTGTATACGCCTGGCCATTTCTTGTTTTTCCCTGTCAATGACTCTCTCGATTTCCTTTTCTGAAACTCCCCACCGCAAGAGGGCATCGTGATCAATTTCTCGGACATTACCTTCAGATATTGCTCCCAGTGCAAATTCAGGATTGAACGGAGCTGCTATTTTTCGAGAAATAATGACATCTAAAGGAATTTTCAGATGCTTTGCAATTTCATAACCCACTTCTACACCCCCTCTGGGTAATGCCAATAGATAGGGCTGTTTATGGATAAATCGTTTTAGTTTTTGAGCAAGCAGAGATCCTGCTTCCCGGCGGTCTTGAAAAGTTGTAAAGGATTCTTGTCCTGTAACAATCATAATTAATTAAATTGTAGTATTTCATAATTATTTCTCATGAGAATGTAATTGCCGTAATAGCTTTGTTAGATATGTGTAAGGTGTTTTTACACATATATTACACATTGCTTATTTTCCTATAATAATAATTATTTATACTTGTGAGATTAAATTATTTGTAATGTATAGGTGAGGAGGTGGTATATATGAATTTTATCAACGATCAGAAAGAAGAATGGCAAGAGGAACTGAAATTCCTCAAAAGCAGAGTAGAGAACGTATCCAACGAAACAAAGATGGCAATACAAAAAAGAATTGAGGAACTCGAGTCTCGATTGGAGCAAATCTCAGGGTAGAGACTCAGGTAACCGTGTTGGTAGGATTTCCCTGGAGAAATGATTTAATATTGTCAATTGTCGTATGCTCAATTCTTGAAAGTGCTTCTGTACTGTTAAAAGCATTATGCGGGGTGATTATCACTTTGGGATGTGTCATAAGGTAATGATCCATGATAAGTGTTTTCATGTCCGCTTCTTTCTGAAACTGCGGGGAAAGAATAGCTGCTTCTTCTGTCAGCTCTTTTTCTTCTTCCAACACATCCAGTGCTACTCCTTCAAGTATCCCTTCGTTGAGACCTTTGATGAGCGCTTCGGTCTGGATGAGCCCACCTCGGGCAGTGTTTACGATATAACTTCCTTTTTTCATTCGTAAGATATTCTCCTGATTGATAAGATGTTTTGTTTCGGGGACAAGGGGAAGATGAAGTGTAATAATATCAGCTCTGGTAAGAAGTGTATCGATATCTACATATTCAAATCCGTACCGTTGCTGCAAATCTGCATCTTGGGATCGGTTGTATACAACAATTTTCATACGAAGTCCGTGAGCAATACGAAGTACGTTGATTCCGATCTTTCCCAAACCGATAATACCGATTGTTTTTCCGAAAAGATCAGTTCCGCGGATTTGCGTATGATCGAAGTTGATCTGCTTTGCCTGATTCACTGATTCATATATTTTACGGGTCAGACCGAGAATGAGAGCAAACGTGTGCTCAGCTACTGTATTGCTTCCGTATTCAGGGACATTGCATACAGTGATATCGTGATTGTTACAATAGTCCAGATCAATATGATCATAACCGGTAGATCTTGTCGCGATACATTCAAGTTGGGGAAGTTGTTCTAATACCTGTTTTGAGAGGTCTGAATAAATAAACGAAGAGATAATTTGTGCATCTTTATATTTTGTCACATTTTCGACAGTCAATTTTTCTGATACGAGCTCAGCTTCGGGGAACGTCCCATCAATAATTTCACGTTCCCAGCCTTCGGTTTCAAAATAGACAATACGTTTATTCATATATTCATATGATACAATAGTTACTTCAAGATGCTAGCTCAATTGGCAAAGAAAAGCTATCTGGGGCTCATTTTTAGTTTTCTTTGCATCACACAACCAGCGTTCGGATCTGAGCTTGTTACCATTCCTCGAAGTCAGCCACAGTCTTATTGTTCTTCCGTGCACAACAATGAGTACTGTTCGGTTTCTCACAAGGGAACAGCCTGTGTTAAAGGTATCTCTGTCCGTGTTCCGACACCTACACCAACTTTCACTCCATCCCCTACATTTACACCTTCTCCGACTCCGCAATCGCAAGAACCTGAAAATCTGGAAATTGAATTAAACAATAGCGAAAAGCCGACATCGTTGAGTGCTGACTTCATTTTTGAGATGATAAATTCTCACCGTACTCAATTGGGTTTGCCGGCTTATCAGAAAGATGAACAGCTTTGTTCGCTCGCCCGGGAACGCGGGCCGGAATTGTATGATGAGATCTTTGTTACAGGCAATATTCACGGTGGTTTTAATGCCAGGAACCTTCCCTACTGGATTACCGAAAATATGAAGTACGGCGAAAGCGAATCTGATGTATTTAACTGGTGGTTGAGTTCAGGGATCCACAGAAAAGCGATTGAGGGAAATTTTACTTATAGCTGCGGTGAATGTTATGGTAAAAGCTGTGTACAGCTTTTTACGAGCTATGCTCCGAAATAACAGGAACAACGTATTGTTCAAATTATCTTCCTTGACTTATGTAACAATTATTCTTTATAGTTAATATTCGACAGTAAATAATTATTATTTTTACGTTTTTACTATGGAAGAAACTACGACTACCAATGATGAGCAATTAGAAAGTAATGAAGAGCTGGAACATGAAATTGAGGCATCTACCAATATAGATTCTGACAACAAAGTTGAGCGCATTATGAGTCTGGAAAATATGATTAACGGCTATCTGATGGATCTTGATAAATTACAAAAAGATTTAAAGGAACAATCCGCAATGCTCAAGGATGTTTTCGAGAATGACGCTGAATATGCTGCTGCGAGTGAAAAAGCCCGTGAAGTGCAAAAAATGAAAAAAGAAATCAAAGACAAACTGACTCAGGATCCGTCTGTTGCACTTCTGGATGCAAAAGTCAATGACCTCAAAACCGAAGTTAAAGATGTACGTCAAGCCCTTTCCGATTATCTTCATCAATATTATCAAGAAAGCGGATTAACCCAAATCACGGGTTCAGACGGTGAAGTACGTGAGATCGTGACAACGGTCAAGCTGGTAAAAAAGAGAGAATGATTTACCGTTTGCCAAATCCTTGAAATACGTAAGCGATTACTCCGATAATGAGAGCGAGTACTAGTATGTTTGAAAAGCCGGAGATGGCAATAATTCCAAAAAAAGCAAGAATCCATAAAATCAGTACGATACTTGCCAGTCCCCGAAACGGCCACGGGAGCATACCGATCACCCAAAGAATAAGTGCAAATACAAGCAGGTCATAAAGAGAGATTGATCTACCGAAAGCAATAAATAAAGTTGTGTCTTGGAGTGTCAGAAAAGGGAGCTGGATATACCCCAGTATAAAAAGAATTACCAGGAATATAAGCAATAAAGTAACCATATGTACCATTATAGCGAAGTCAGCTGTCAAGTAAAGATTTCTTACTATTCTCTTACGAATATATTTTCTTGACGGGCTATATTTCATTTGATACCATATTTTTATGGGTTTTATAGTTAAACTTCTGATCAATGCACTGGCTGTTGCCATTACAGCATATGTTTTGCCGAATGTCGAAATAAACAGCTTCCTGACGGCAATTATTGTCGCACTTGTACTTGCTGTCATCAATATGTTTATTAAACCTATCGTCGCTATTTTGACCCTTCCTATCAATATTCTGACACTCGGATTACTGTCTTTTATCATTAATGGCCTTTTTATCCTTATTGCCAGCAACCTTGTGGATGGCTTTACTGTTGGAGGTTTTCTATGGGCTGTCATCTTCAGTATAGTTCTTTCTATCGTTTCATCGATTCTTGGTATATTTGCCAAGTAAGGAGACTTGCACTCTGAATTTATTTTCATTATCATGTACCACGCATGAATGCGTATTTTGTTAGCAGATATTATCTCCTATGCACGACTCAATTATTTGTCCGAACTGCAAACAGCCGATTCCTCTTACTGATGCTATCACGCATCAAGTAAATGAGCAGCATAGAAACGAATTGCTTGCATTGCAAAAAAAAGCTGAGGAAGAAAAACAAAAGCTGATCTCTCTCTCAAGAAAACGGATACAGGAAGAAAAGGAAAAAAGTCGGGAAGAAGCGGTTACCGAGCTCAAGGAAAAATTAAAAGAAGAAATGTCTCTTGAGCTTAAGAATATTCAAAATGAATCCAAAGAACGAAAAGAACAAAATGAGAAACTACAGGAACAGCTTCTTGAGATGAATAAAATGATCCGTCGCCTCCAGGATGAAAACAGAGAAAAAGAACTTGAGATGCAAAAAAAGTTTAATGAGGAGCAGGATAAATTACGGAAAGAAGAACAAAAAAGAATCGAAGAACAGTTCAAGCTCAGAATGCTCGAGCAAGAGAAAAAACTAACAGATGCAATAAAAGCAAATGAGGACCTGAGGCGAAAATTGGAACAGGGGTCACAGCAAATGCAGGGAGAAGTGCTGGAGCTTGCTATCGAGGAATTGTTGCAAAAAGAATTCCCATTTGATGAAATTCGGGAAGTGCCCAAGGGTGTAAACGGAGCCGATATCATACAGGTCGTTCGAAATCGCGGCGGTAAGGTATGTGGTACTATCATCTGGGAAACAAAACGAACAAAAAATTGGAGTAATCAGTGGATCCCCAAGCTAAAAAGCGACCAGCGTCAAGTAAAAGCAGAGATAGCGGTGTTGGTATCCGAAGTTGTTCCTGACGGAATAGACCATTTTGGTCTCAATGACGGAGTCTGGGTATGTCGGTTTGAGTTTATAACGGGAATTGCATATGCTCTTCGCGCGCAAATATTGGAAATTGCCTCAGTTAAATCCTCACAAAAAGGTCAGGAAGGGAAAATGGAAATCCTCTATGAATATGTAACAAGCGTAGAATTCAAGCATAGGGTTGAAGCTATTTTGGAATCGTTTACCAATATGCAGGAAGAGATTGAAAAGGAGAGACGATGGTTTGCCCTCAAGTGGGCGCGGGAAGAGAAAAATCTTCGCAAGGTATTTGATTCGACACTTGGTATGCAAGGTGACCTTCAGAGTATCGTTGGGAAATCACTACCTGAACTTGATGCGGTAGAATCATTACCGAATGGCGAGCCTGAAGATACTACAGACAAGGAGAAACCTCATACATTATTCGATACCGAAGAAGTATAATAAAATCATGCATCCTGTCGGAAAATTTATCATAACTCTTCCTATTGCGATCCTTCTCATTGCACTTCTTCTAAATTCCTCAACCATTGCCCAAAAGGCCAATTTAGATGTAGATGGCGTTTATCGGTTGCCAACATCCAATACGGATGAATCTAGCCCTTCTGATAATCCATTTACACAGTTTTTTTCAGGCAATCAAGGATCATCATCAATAAATTTGGAAGGACCGCTTGTATGCAGTTATAAAGATGAGATATCAGATATTTCAGTAAAAATATTCCAAAAGAATATCTATGCAGAAATCAAACAGGAAGATCAAATAACAAAAGTAATGATGGTGAACGGGGACGTATATAAGTGGCAGCATGGGGAGTATACCGGTGAGAAAATTGTAGGCGTTGGACAGTATGTCTCTCTTCTTGAAAGTTTTTCAGCATTTATTTCCCCTGATATGATTTTTTCACTGCTGCCTCAGGCACAGGAATCACAGACTCTCACATCCGACCAGGTTCAGAATCTGAAAGACTCGTGTAAGCCCGGCACTATTGATTCACAGATTTTTTCTGTACCGAAAGCTATAAAATTTACTGAAGTAGATGTGAGTGAATTGCAGAAAATCGAGAAAATTGAAATCGAATAAAAAGCCAAAAAAAAACTGGCTACGACCTACTTTCCCCGTACTTCGATTTGAAGTGAGTATCATCGGCGCTAACCCGTTTCAAGACTCTGTTCGGGATGGGAAGAGTTGGTTCCAGGTCGCTCAAGTAACCAGAGCCACTATTATAGCGTAAGAATTTTTCAGATGCAAGGGGGAATGACGATATTTATTTTTTGCTATAATTGAATGTAATGCCACCGCAACTATCCCCGTCACACAACTTATCTCATACATTTCTTGTTCGACCGGATATTCAATTTACCACACAGCATGAAAATGAAGAAGTGGTATTGGTTGTACGCAGACATCTATTGACTCAAATCCCATGGATAGTAAATGCGACCATTTTTATCGTTCTTGTTATCCTGGCTAATCTCCTGTTGCCGGGAGTATTGGATGCAAATCATATTATTGTGTTCAATCTTTTTGCTGCCTTTTTGATCTTTAATTATATATGGGTCAATTTTTTGCTATGGTACTTTACTGTCGGTATGGTTACGACTGAACGGATAATAGACCTTGATTTTTTCAATATTTTATATAAAGAATTCTCTGCAACGACAATCATTCAGGTAAGCGATATTACAACCAGGATAGGCGGTTTTTTCGGTTCATTATTTCATTTTGGCGATGTATTGGTGAAGACGGAAGGCTTTCAGCAGAATATTGAATTTGACGAGGTCCCCGAACCGTCTCAGGTTGTGGAGATTATCAATGCATTAATGCCGAAGGATGTAGGATTGCCAAGCTGAAAGGAGTAATAGTATATGGATTATTTAATAAATTTATTGACCAACCCCACAGGAGAAGATTTTTTTCTTTTGTTCTTTAAAGCATTCGCAGTACTATTTTCTGTTTCATATTTGGTGTATGCTATAGTCATAACAAGACAAACACAGCTGATGAATGAAACATTTACCACAAGAAATGCCGGATTACTATTTGCAGTATCTTTTTTCCAAATTATTTTCGGCATTATATTGATTTCCGTATCACTATTTTTGATTTGATTTATGTTGCAGGCCAGACCAGAAGGATACATCGGCAAGCAGTTTGCTGAAGGATTTACCAGCTATTTTATTGCGGGACGTTATAGTGGCGTACTTTCTATTGAAGACGGATTGACTCAGGATGAAGGCAAACAACTCTTGGAAAAATTTAAAGAAGGTCTTCTGTCAGCAGATGTTCAAGATCTGGCAGGATTCGAATCTACCGTCAGCAATCTCATACTTTCACTCAACTTTCCGGCACACGTAGGGCTAGCTATCGGCATGGAAATGCAGGGGGTTTTGTATGTAAAGACGGTAGGAGAAGGTCAAATCTATTTCCGTCGCGGCAAACAGTTTGACGAACTGGTATCAGGAGATACTTCTGCCTCAGGCTATCTGAAAGAATTCGATCTGGCTGTATTTACAACCACAAGGATACAGGATGTTATCGGCAAATCAGAAGATATACAAGCATTTGTTGATATGCTTCCGCCGCAGGATATTATTGAAAAGATAAACAGCGAAGAGTACGGTGAAGAAGAGCAGGGTTTTGTAGCTCTTTTTGTCGAATTTACCACAAAAACAGCAGTCGCAGCTCCATCAATTTTCGATGAAGCGGGACCTAAAATAAATGATCCGATGGCGATCGAAGAAGAAGAAACTTCCCCCTATCCGCCTGCATCTTTATCCGTAGGTGGTATCCCGGTCGTAGATAGAGGAGAATATCAAAAATCTAACTCCAGCAGTAAAATTGTCCAATTTGTCCGAAGTAAAGGATTTATTATCGCAACTATAGTTATACTTTTTGCGTTGCTTGCCTGGAGTGTCGTTTTCGGTTATCAGCGACGCCAGGCAGAAGCTTTGAATAAAAGAATAGAAACAACAAAAGTGGAGATCCAGACCAAGCTGGATCAGGCAAAAGAAGGAGCTTTTCTCAATATGGAAGAATCCCTTGTGCTGCTCTCCGATGCAAAAACACTTCTTGCACAGCTCAAACAGGATGCAGGTGAAGCAAAGTCCAGCGAACTTGACCAAATTGAAAAAATGATAAACGAAGCAGAATCCTCGATTTTGAAACGCGAAGAAAAACCATTTGATGAGTTCTATGACCTTGCTCTTAAAGCAAAAGATGCGCAAGGAGATGCTCTTGCAGTAGCGGATGACTCTGTTGCTATACTTGATCGGTCTGCAAAAAAAGTTTACGTACTCGATCTTCAAAAAAAATCCTTAGATGAATATGTGCATGCTGATGTGTCTGATGCGGGCATTGTTGCTTTATACAATAATGACGTATTTTTTGCTTCATCAGGCAAAGGGGTCATGAAATTTACTTCACAAAATAAGGTTCGTACGATGATAGAACCGGATAGCGACTGGGGAGAAATTGTTGATATGGAAATTTACAATGGGAATATCTATCTCTTGGACAACAGACAAGGAGAGATTTATAAATATCTGGTAACGGAAGGCGGATATTCGGATAAAAATTCATATACTGCTTCCGGACAGTCAGATGATTTGTCAAATGCTACTGATATGACCATTGATTCAGCCGTATATGTTGCGACAGGAAATGATTTGTCCAAATATCTTGCAGGTACTTCTGAGAGTTTTTCACCAACATTCCCCAACAAGGATCCCGGTTTTGATCGTATTTATACAACTCCTGATCTTGAACAAGTATATGTTCTCGACCAAAAACAGGCGTCAGTATATATTCTGACAAAAGAAGGTGAGTACCAGAGGACATTGCAATCGAGTATCTTTGCGACAGCAAACGGTTTGTATATATTTGAGAATGCAGTTCATGTTCTCTCGGACGGCAAGCTGTACAGTGTCTCCCTCGATTAAAGAGTGTATAATGGTTACCTATGGAACGAGTTGAAGAACAAGAATTGATTCAAAAACTGCTTCATAAAGATGCGCAAGCTCTCCATGTATTATATAAGATGTATTATAAGGAACTGTATCGTTTTGTATACAGCCGTATTTCTGAGAAGCACCTAGCTGAAGAGCTTTCTCAGGACATTCTTATTCAATTCTTGGAAAGTATACGTGATTTTCGCCACCAATGTTCCATTAAAACCTTCCTTTTTACCATAGCACGCAATAAAGTAATTGATCAAATCCGAAAAAAGAAAGTTAAAAACATATTCTTTTCTCATCTGCCTTCATTTGTTGTTGATAGCCTAGCCACAGTTGTTATGGATGATGATCTGGAGAGAAAAGAACTTCAGCAAAAGCTGGAACAGACTTTTAACGAACTTCCGCATGATTATCAGTTGGTCTTACGACTAAAGTATATTGAAGACAAATCCGTCAAAGAGATTTCTCAGGAGCTTACGAAATCCTTTAAGTCGACCGAAAGCCTGATATTCCGAGCACGAAAGGCTTTTATTGAAATCTATAATAATTTGATTTAAATCATGCACACGAAGTCAGAAATTCCTGACAAATTAATTCGCAAATTTCAGCAAATATATTCATTACCTCCCAACGATCTCCACAATGAGGTACTGACATCATGGTACAAATTCCTGACAGCTCCTTTGAAGAGGATGCCGTTTGCCTATATCGTACCGCTGTCAATTGGTATCGCTGTTATGATGTACCTTGTCGTTGGGCAATTATTGATTCACCTGGTAAGTCTTCTTCAGAATGGATTTTAATCATATCATTTCCGGCTTTATTGCTTCATTCATTTTTTTTGTCCGTCGAGTCATCTATCTTATTGTTTCGCCCTATAAAACCATGCGCGATATCGCACAGGATGATGATATGATGCAAGTACTTTTTATTTTTTTGTGTATCGGGGTGTACTTTTACTTTGCCAACAATTTAAGAAACTATCCGCACGAACCGTGGATTCTTTTTTTTATGACGGTTTTTCATTACCTGCTGACAGTGACGTATTTCGCTTTATTTATGATTCTTTCCACAAAACAGCACCGGGTGAAAATTGCCCCGTTTATGCTGCTTTTTAGTTATGCATTGATCCCGACTCTTGTCTGGTTTATTACAAATTCAGTTCTGTATGCGCTCATTCCACCACCCAGGACACCTTCATTTCTCGGCAAAGGATTCAGTTTAGTGTATGTCAGTTTTTCTATAGGGATACTGTTCTGGAAGATAATGGTGACTTATCTTGCCATCCGGTTTGCAACAGGGTTTCGTTTTTTCAGGATAGTGTATAGCATGATTTTATATTTGATAGCTGTGATTCCGTATTCAATATTGTTGTATTCATTACAATTTTTTCGTATTCCGTTCTTGTAAAGTCCAGTGTTGTATACTCGGTTGGAACAACTTCCTCGAATTAATAATCCAGTTACATGAATGATTTATACGTCTCTCACGACTATATAGCTATGAATCTTAGGAAAGCACAAAATGTAGATGAGCGCAGGAAAATGATTGAAAGTATGAGCAATATCCTGCTTTCACACATAGGAGAGGTATTGGTTGATGATGTCAAGCAAATCCACTGTGAAAATCTGGTCGGCGCTGTTTCCTTGCCTTTGGGAGTCGCAGGTCCGTTGAAACTGAAAGGCCAGCACCATGAAAGGGATGTTCTGATCCCGCTCGCAACAACAGAGGGAGCTCTCGTTGCTTCGGTCAGCCGCGGATGTAAAATTATTTCACTTGCCGGTGGGGCAGTAGCACAAACGGAGTATATCGGCCCGACCCGAGGTCCTGTTTTTGAAACGAAAGGAATACGTGAAAGTCAAGCATTTATTGCTTTTATCCGAAAACATCAAGACCAATTAGCATCCTGTGCAGAACAAACTTCTTCCCATCTGAAACTGAAGGAGATAGAAACACGCAGAAATGGTAAATATGTATATACCAGACTGATATTTGATACTGATGAAGCGATGGGGATGAATATGGTAACTATTGCCTCAGATGCGGTTGTTTCTTTCCTTGAGAGGCACACAGAGGCATCATGTATAGCTGTTGCAGGAAACTACGATGTTGATAAAAAACCGGCTTGGTTGAATTTCATCAAAGGACGCGGTCGATCCTGTCAGGCAGAAGTAATTATTCCGCAACAATTACTGAAGGAGCATCTAAAGGTCTCTTCGCGAGATCTTTTCAAAACAGTGATTGCGAAATGCTGGGGCGGGTCAATGATGGCAGGCGCGATGGGGTATAATGCTCATTTTGCCAATATAGTTGCTGCTTTTTATGCAGCTACAGGTCAGGACATTGCACATGTTGTCGAAGGAAGTCTGGGAATAACAAGTGCTGATGTATGTGAAAATGGAGATTTGTATTTTTCTGTTTATCTTCCTGATATAATGCTTGGCACGGTTGGTGGAGGTACGAAACTGAAGACCCAAAGTGAAGCACGAAGCATTACCGGTGCACGCAATACAGAAGAACTGGCAGAAGTCCTCACAGGAGCAGTACTCGCCGGAGAATTATCCCTGCTGGCATCGATTACCGAGAGAACGCTGGGAAAAGCACATAAAAAGCTGGGACGATAGCTATTTGTTACGTAGGTTATGAGATTACAGTTAAGAGATAAAAGGAAACTTTTCTCTTTTAACTATTATCTGTTAACTGTTTAACTGAATGGTTGGAATCGTAGATTACGGATTTTATATCCCCAAATATAGGATAAGGGTTAATGACATTGCTGAGCAGTGGGGGAAATGTAGTGACAAAGTGGAGCGATCTCTAAGAGTAATTGAGAAAGCAGTCGCTGGTCGCGATGAGGATATGGTCACTATGGCATATGAAGCATCCAGTATGGCCATGCACGACAATGAAGATTTAAAAAAAGATATCGGAGCGGTGTTTATCGGATCAGAAACTTTTCCTTATGCTGTCAAACCGATTTCTACCTCACTGGCTGAGTGGTTGAATCTATCCCATGACTACCTCGCATATGACACACAGTTTGCCTGCAAGGCAGCAACCGGAGCACTCATCTCAGCTTCTGCACTCGTAAAATCCGGTGATATAAAAAATGCGCTGGTATGTGCCTCGGACAAAGCAAATGCCCGTCCGAAAGACACACTAGAATACTCAGCCGGCTCGGGAGCAAATGCATGGATTTTGGGCAGGGAGAATGTGATGCTTGAAATAATTGACTGGCATTCATACTCATCTGACACACCTGACTTTTGGCGACGTGCAAAAGCTGATTATCCTTCCCACGCGAGCAGATTTACCGGTTCACCTGCTTATTTCAAACATATTCTTTCATCATCAACTGCACTTATGGAAAAACAACATATACAGGCCTCTGATGTCACCTATGGAGTGTTTCATATGCCAAACGGCAGTTTCCCACTCAAAGCAGCTCAGAAACTCGGTTTCACCAAAGAACAGATAGAAAAATCATATGTTGTCCCCAAACTCGGCAACTCATATTCAGCATCAGCGCTCATGGGGCTTGTAGCCACACTTGAGTTTGCCAAACCGGGCGAGACAATTTTCTTTGCATCATACGGTTCGGGTGCCGGCTCGGATGCAATTCTGTTCAAAGTTACTGAAAAGATAGAGAAAAGACGAAAAGCATTTCAGCATATTATTGAAAAAAAATCATATATAGACTATGGAACGTATATGCAGTATATGAACATTATTTAACATGAACTATGAGTACTTTAAATGCAATAATCGGATATTATTCGACACCATTCGGAGAATTTTGGGATAAAACTCTGGATGACTTGATTTTGGACGCATTTAACGGGGTATTGAAGGAATCAAAAATAGAAAAAAACGGTATTGATGCGATTTTCCTGGGCAATATGCTCGGCGGTGTGGTCGAAGAAAGTTTGCTATTGTCTGCACATGTCGCGGAGCTTACTGATATGCATATTCCGGTATACCGTATTGAAGCAGCTTGCGCTTCCGGGGGATTGGCTTTCCAGAATGCGGATGTGTATCTGAAAAGCCATCCAGGATCGACTGTGATGGTATTGGGTGCAGAAAAAATGACTGATATCTCTGCAGGTGAGATTACCCGGGGATTGGCTTCAGCAGCATCTGATGAAGAACAGACAGTAGGACTTACGTTTCCGGGTGTATATGCACTTCTTGCTCAGATGTATCTGGAAAAATACGGATACAACGAAGAGCATCTCGCCAGTATCTCAGTCAAAAATCATGCGCATGGAGTACTCAATGAAAAAGCTCATTTTAGACGTTACGTTACAATCGATAATGTTTTAGAGAGCCCGTATGTTGCATATCCCTTAAAAGTACTGGATAGTTCGCCGATCTCAGACGGTGCGGCAGCAGTTATTTTGACCAATGACCATAAATATATTACTGCGTCAAAAGCCGCACATATTTTGTCATCTGAAACAGCCACTGACTCCATTTCTATTGCAAAAAGAAAACAGCTGGATACTCTTGAGGCGACCGTAGTTGCTGCACAAAAAGCATTTACTTGCGCTAGAATTGAACGGAAAGATATTAATCTTATGGAAGTTCATGATTGTTTCTCAATAGCTGAAATTCTGGCACTGGAAGATCTCGGATTCTGGGAGAAGGGCAAAGGCGGACAACACGCACGTGAAATGGTAACCTCGCGTGATTCGGGAAGTAATCTGATCGTGAATACTTCCGGCGGATTGAAAGCGGCAGGCCATCCTGTCGGCGGGACAGGCATCAAACAAATCGGAGAAGTGTATCTTCAATTGACCGGACAGGCAGGTGAGCGGCAAGTAAAACATCATAAATTTGGTTTGGCGCATAATGTGGGTGGAAGCGGCGGAGTAGCAGTCGTTACGATTTTAGGAGTCTAATTATTTACATAAAATTAATAAGTTAGCTGAATATTATTTAAAAATTCTATGCAAAGTGCAGTACGCGTTTGGCGTAAACAAAAAAAAGATAAGGAACGACTTGGTAAAAAAGGTGTTATCCTCTCATGGACGGAGGTATTTGTCTCTCCGCTTCGTTTTGAAACAATGACGCCCTATACTATTGTCCTTGTGGAGCTGGAAGATCAAAACCGGGTGTATGGTCAGCTTGTCGATTTTGAAAAGGATCAGCGGACGATCGGTAGGGAGGTTGTTTCAGTATTCCGGAAAATGGGTGCTGTCGGGAGTGAGGATGTAGTTGAGTACGGAGTGAAGTTCAAACCTCACGAATGAAAATCTCATATTCAGCTCCGGGTAAGGTTATCCTTTCTGGAGAACACTCCGTTGTGTACACGAAACCGGCGTTAGTAACGGCTGTTGACTTGACACTTACTGTTACGGTTGAAGAAGGAAAATCTACACATACTGATGCGAAAATACGAGAAGCCGTGGAGTATTGCGACAATGTGGTGTTGAATTTTCTCCAAAAAAATAAAATCGCATTTCAAAAAAAAACCTTCACATATTCAATCGAATCTTCGATTCCGGAAGGTCGCGGTATGGGCTCATCGGCAGCTTTTTGTGTGGCAGCTGTCGCAGCGCTTTTGCATTTTTATACCGGCCGAGAATATGAAAAAGAAACAATTAATACACTTGCATACAAGTGTGAGAAGCATTTCCACGGAATGCCGTCAGGAGTAGATGTAAGTGCTTCATGTTTTGGCGGGCTGATATACTATCGAAAAGAATTTGAATTTCTCAAATATATTTCTGCGCTTAATTTCAAGATTCCCCAGCTTATCCAGGACAATCTCATACTTATTGATAGTGGAAAACCAATTGAATCAACTTCGGAGATGGTACGTCTGGTCGGTAGAAGATACAATGAACAGACAATTGATATGGAAAAGACTCTTATCGGTATTGAAAAAGTTACACGGCGTATGGTCGTTTCAATTGTCAAAGAAGATCCTCGTATGTTTGCCGAATGTATTGATGAAAATCAGAAATTGCTTGTTGATTTCGGTATTGTTTCGGGATCAGCTCAAAAGCTTCTTGCAGGCTTATCTCCGTACGGTGTCGGCAAAGTAACGGGAGCAGGAGGCAGAAAAGAAGGATCAGGACTTATTTTATTTTATATTACTGATAAAGACGGTTTTAGGAAGTATTCTGTTCAGGAAGGGCTCTTGACAATTCCATTCAAACAACAGTTTGAAGGAGTACATATTCTAAAGCACTGAGCATTACGGTTCACCTTGAATGGTTGGAAGACTGAAACGCCAGTTGCCTTGTGCATCCCGCTTGATGAGACCAAGAACATCGCCTGCAACTACCGAGAAAATCCCCAGCGCTGCAACCATCAGGATAATGCCGATTACTGCATTTGTCATTTTTTGTCGTGCTTTATCCAGCTTTTCCTGATCTCCGCCGCCCGTAACCCAATCAAGTGCTCCCCACAGAAGATAAAAAAGCACCATAATGGAACCGATAATCAAAGCCATTCTGATTCCGAACATGACGACACGGGATATACCTTCAACGGGATTTGTCCAATTGGGCCCTGGAGGTTCAATCGGAGTTCCGAAAACACTATCAACACCGGTATTCAGTAATAAAAGATTTGTTTTTTCTAGAATTGTTGAGAATATCATATAGGTATTTCGAGACCGAATATAAATGCAAGAAGCCTCACGACTAAAAATGCAGTGACAATAACAAGAATACCAACTACTGCGTAAATCGCAGTTTGTTGAGCCTGTTGCATCTTTTCCGGTTCCCCGCCTGAGGTGAGTACCGTGTAACCTGCCCACATAAACATAGCTCCGAAGATGATGACAGCCAGGATTGTCAATGTCGGGACAATAATACTTAGTAGCGTATTAACATTGGCAATACGTGCCGGTTTGAATGAATCCTCATTGATGAACGGAGTAGGAGTTGTTGCCAGGAACGTTTGAAATGTTGCAAGAATTGCATCCATATACCAATGAGTGTATATGAATCCAAAAGCAAAAGCAAGAGATATATCACGGTATATTGCTATAATATGAGTGTATGGATGAGAAAAGTCTAAAACATGTCGCAATAATTCCCGATGGAAATCGAAGATGGGCACGTGCAAAAGGGAAACCTTCTCTTGAGGGACACCGTTTTGCTGTAGAGCATACCTTACCGGATCTATTCGATGCGGTGCAGGAACTTGGGATAGAGTATTGTACAGTCTGGCTTCTTTCTCCTGAAAATTTTTCGAAACGGACGCCACGGGAAGTACAAAATTTGTTACGGCTTTTGAAGCTGTTTCTCAGACGGCGTATTGATGAAATGGATAAAAAAAATGTCAGGATGAATATCATCGGTGATATAGATAATCTGCCGGAAGCAACTCAACATGAGCTTGCGTATGCTGTACAGCGAACAAAAAACAATACCGGTACTGTCGTTACTTTTGCCATAAATTATGGAGGAAGGGATGAAATACTGCGGGCTGTTCATAAAATGATGCATGAGGGTTTTGAAGCAAAATCGTTATCGAAGTCAAACTTCAGCCAATTCCTCGATACAACACATCTCCCCGATCCTGATTTGATCATCCGGACCGGAGGGGAGAAACGAACATCAGGGTTTATGCTGTGGCAGGCAGAGTACGCAGAATATGCTTTTGTTGATACGCTTTTTCCTGATTTTTCACCGGGGGATTTGAAAACGTGTGTCGATGATTTTCTCCATAGACAGCGGCGATTCGGAAAATAACTATTACCGCACAATTCTTTCATTTTGTATATAATTAACATGAATCGTTATGTATTTGACCTGGCCGATAATCTGATATGTTTTCTCCGAATTTTAATATTACGAATAAAATTCTTACTCATATTTCCAAAATTGAAGCAGTTGAAGAGGTCATAAAACATGCTCCTATACTGCCTTTATGGGAAAAAGAATTCCGTGAAGATGCCATTGTCCGATCAGTACATCATGGAACGCATATTGAAGGGAATATGCTTCAAAAGGATGAAGCCAAAGATGTCCTTCGGGGAAAAGATGTTATGGCACGCGCACGGGATGTTCAGGAAATCATGAATTATCGGAGAGTCATTGATTTTATTGATGAAGAAGCGAAAAAGCAAATACCCGACGTCAGTGAAAATACGATTCATAAAATTCATAAGATTGTCGTAGACAAAATTCTTTCCCCTGATCAGGCAGGGACTTATCGAACAAAGCAAGTTGTCATTCGCAACTCGCAAACGGGAGAAATAACATTCAAACCGCCGGCGCCGATTGAGGTTCCGTATCTTATGAAAGAATTTGTGAGTTGGATCAATCGGACAACCAAAGAAGAATTACATCCGTTGCTCAAAGCCGGTATCGCCCATCATGAGTTTGTCCGAATTCATCCGTATATTGACGGCAATGGACGTGTATCCCGAAGCCTTTCCACACTGCTTCTTCAGCAGGGAGGATATGATATACGGAGATTTTTTTCACTTGAAGAGTATTATGATAAAGACGCCATCATGTATTATGAAAGTCTTCAGAAAGCGACCAATGGAGATATGACGACCTGGCTTGAATACTTTACCTATGGTGCTGCGGTCGAATTTGAAAAAATCAAAGACAAAATACTTCGGCTTTCAAAGGATGCCAAGTTGAAGGAAAAATTCGGCGGTAAGCAGATTTTTTTGACTGAGCGCCAAGTGAGGCTCATTGAGTATATGCAGGATATTGGTTATATTCAGAATAAAGGATTTGCCTCGATTTTCCCCGATATTTCGGAAGATTCCGTACTTCGTGACTTGAAGGATTTGATCGAAAAAGGGCTGGTGAAAAAAATCGGTAAAACAAAAGCAGCAAGATATGTACTCACCGGATAGTAGCTCTGTATTGTAGTATGTCATCCCGAACTTGTTTCGGGATCTTAGAAATAAATTTAATAAAGAGCACAATCCTACTTTTCAGGAAATTTTCTGTTGTAATAGATGCTGAAACATCCGCCAGCCGGCGGACAGCATGACAATAATTCAAAAAATCATTAATTTATTTACAAATAGGACATGACATTTCAGGAATTATCACAATATATCAAAACAATTGAAGAAACCTCCTCTCGTTTGGAGATTACAAAAATCCTTGCTGATTTATTCGAAAAATTATCTCCTGACGAATACGAGAAAGCGGTACATCTTCTTCAGGGTCAAGTTTCACCAAAATATGCGATCATCAATTTCGGAATGGCTGAAAAAATGGTTATCAAAGCAGTTGTATCAGCAATGCAGGTTGACAGCAAAGAATTCATGCGCGAATACAAACAAGTGGGAGATCTAGGAGAAGTGGCACAAAAATTAAAGGAAGCAAATCCTTCTTTTGAACAGAAGGATTTGTCAATACAAGAAGTCTTTGAAACACTCTTGCGGATGGCAAAAGCAAATGGTGAAGGTTCTCAGGATGAGAAAATCAGACTCCTTGGCTCTTTGATCCGTCAACTGGATTCATTGTCAACCCGATATGTGACGCGCATACCGGTCGGAGCATTGCGGCTCGGTTTCTCTGATATGACGATTTTGGATGCGCTGTCATGGATGATACAAAAAGACAAAGGACTTCGAAGTGTACTTCAAAGTGCTTATCATGTATATCCGGATCTGGGACATATCGGGCGTATGATCAAAGAGGGAGGATTAGAACAAGTGAAAAAAGTTGAACCTGATATATTTACCCCGATCATAATGATGCGGGCTGAACGCCTTTCTTCCGGTGATGAAATTATTGAAAAAATCGGTGAGTGCGCTGTTGAACCAAAATTTGACGGGTTCAGATTGCAAGTACATAAAAAAGGGAAGGATGTTAAATTGTATACCCGAGGATTGGAAGATGCGACGTTTATGTATCCTGATGTTGTGGAAGGAGTGAGAAATGAAGTAGTCGCGGATGAGGTTATCCTTGAAGGTGAAGCAATTGGATATGATCCTCTTGCTCAAAGTTTTTTGCCTTTCCAGGAAACCGTACAACGGAAACGAAAATATGGCATCGAAGAGAAAGCGAAAGAAATTCCGCTCAAGTTATTTGCATTTGAACTCCTTTATGTCGACGGGAAAAACTATATAAATGAACCGTTTACTACCCGAAGAGCAAAACTCGTACAGCTTGTGAAAAATACGGGAGATAGAGCAATGGATACCGTGATTGTGGCAGATGATCAGGTGATCGCTGACCCCAAAAAACTGGAGCTAATGTTCGATGATGCTATAACCAAGGGTCTGGAAGGAATAGTAGCAAAGAAGTTGGACGGCACCTATCAGCCGGGAGCGCGGGGATGGAATTGGATTAAATTTAAACGAAGTTATTCATCCAAGATTGATGATACGATAGATTGTCTTATCATGGGATACGATTACGGCAAGGGAAAACGGGCTTCTTTTGGGATCGGTGCATTTTTAGTCGGCGTATATGATGACCAAAATGATCAGTTTCTGACGGTTGCGAAAATCGGAACCGGTCTGACGGATGATGAGTGGAAAGAACTGAAGATAAAAAGTGAAAAGCTGATAGTTGAGAAAAAACCGGTTTCCTATGAAATTGATAAATTGATGACCTGTGACGTATGGATCACGCCGGAAATTATTGTTGAAATCAAAGCGGACGAGATCACCCGATCACCGGTTCATACCGCGGGAAGAGTCATGAAACCATCGAAATCAGGATCATCCGAAGAAGTGGAAACACCAGGATACGCGTTGAGGTTTCCTCGTCTTGTCCGTTTTAGAGAAGATAAATCGCCAACGGAAGTAACATCCTTACATGAACTTGCTGACATGTTTCAGTTGCAATCATCATCAAGATAGTTACTAGCTACGCTTTAGTTTTTTCGGGAGTGAAGGAAAATTGAATGACGGTTTTTTTACACCGCGCAGCTCACGGACATGAACTCCGTGATTCTTAAGCATCTTCCGAACTCTTTGCGGATATTCAAGAAAAAATGAAGTAGGGTTGCCGACCAGACGACGGGTGGATGTGTAGACTTTTATTGAAGGATCATATCCGATTTGTCCGCCTACCTGATCAATGTGTATCGATAAGTCAATATCTTCATGAACCATTGTATCATCGAGACATACCTGGTCTTTGATTTTGTTCCACATAGTTTTTTTCATTGAAAGGTTTGGTCCGACTAAAGGGTAGTAACCGAGTACTATATGCAAGGTGCCTAAGTAGCGGTTAAATATGGGCGCGTTGATATAATCCGGCAAGGTATCATAATATGAAGCTCCGGAAACGGCATCATATTCTGGATTTTGTTCAAAGAACTGTTTTATATGTTTGACCCACTGAGGATCAGTCTTGGAATCCGAATCAGTCCGGGCAATTATTTCGTATTTTGCTTCATTGAATCCTCGGTTGCGGGCAGGGATCATTCCTTGTTCTTTCTCATGTACCAAGCGGACCGGAAATTTGGTCGCGATTTCAACAGTTTTGTCTGTTGAATTATTATTTACAACGATAATTTCATCAGGTTTTATTTCCTGCTGCATGAGTGATTCAAGACATGTTCCGATATATTTTTCTTCATTGTATGCCGGTATGACGACTGATACTTTCATACCTTTATTGTATCAAACAAAACGTGTATATATAAAAAATCCTGTGAGAAATAAGGATTTTAAGTTATCCACAGAATGTGAATAATTCAATTTAGATTGATATATAAATATAATTTTACGCATAAAAACTATAGGACATAGGTAAATTAATCGCTAAAATACTATAAGACTTGACGTTGGAATTATCGTGAATTAGGATAAGATTATGAATCTAAGAGCAATCCGAAATTATCGTCGGGGAACAAATGAAGAGAAAGTGAAAATGATTAGTACTGATTTAAAACATTTCGGAAGAAAACAGTTATTTGTTTTAATGAACAAGAGACTCGATTTACCGTTTCAGACTATTCAGCTATAAAACTACCGCAAAAGGGGGACAAAAAAGAAAGAGCATCACTACCGCTCGTATAAAGGGGACGACGTGTAGTAATGCTCTTTTTTTGTTCTTAAAATCTTTCAAGAACAACTTAATTAACGATATCATAACTCCTATTTCTTGTCAAGATGTTCGCTTAATAAACCTTATATAGAGCCCCAAAACCATTGTCTGACTCGAAAACCTTTATTCCAATTTCCGAAAATTTATCTTCGTTTATCTCACGATATTTTTCTCTTTCAATGTTGGAAATAACTACATACTCTATGTCATATTTATTTATCAATCGTCTGGTTAGTTGAAGATCTTCGGATTGATACAGAGCCTCAATGTCAGGGATGCGCTGTCCCACAATATCTGAAGAACCTCTCCACAACCATTGATGTACCCACCAGCCTGCTACTGTCGGCGTACCGGTATAGGCAGAAATACGGTTGTAATCCGTATATGAATCTCCCTGGGCCTCGAGAATAACTGGCTGGCCTGGAATATTTCTATTTATATAATCAATAATTTCTTTATCTTGGGGATACATACTTTCCATCCATGCTGATCCGTCGAGCTTCGGGGCTTCCTTATACGTCTGGGACTCGAACAATCCCGGATAGTATGAAGGGAACGCGAGGAGCGGATAGATGAGAACGAATAAAAAGAAGAAGATAAAAATCGCTTTTAATATATATCGCAGTCTTGAACTCCACAGACCAATACGATAAAACGCAAATACTGAGCCAATGCTCATCATGATGAATGCCTGATAACCCATTTTAAACATGGTGTTTGCTCTGAAGTGACCCGGGTAGATATCTTTAATATAGAAAAATTCAGGGACAACAATAAGGAATGTTCCGTATCCGAAAAGCATAAGAATAAAACTGTCTACCCATGTGTATGTTTTGTTTTTAATATGATTATTCTTGATAAGATAGGTCAGCAAAAGAAGGGCCGAAATCCAGAAGAATCCCCACAAAACAAGAAGCATATATACGGGAGACACTTGACAGTTGCCGTTCTCAAATAAGAAGGGGCCGATTTGCTTCATATTAACGAGAAAGTCTGGACTACAGTTCACACCAATCGAACTGGCAAACGGTTCAAAGAACCAGGAAAACGGTAGGGATACGAGGATGAATGAACCAATCGAGATACCAGCTAATATTATAAACTCCCAGGAAATTCTATATAAGAAAAAGTACATGACAAAAGCAAGGAGCAAGTAGATCGGTCCGTCGAAAGCATTAGTCATGTAGTTGACTGCGATCATTGCACCGATAAGAATAGACATTCCAATTTCAGTTTTTGTTAGATGTATATCTTTTATTTTTTTCTTGATAAACTGCAGTCCATCATGTTTTTTGAGAAATGAAAGGAAGTGGAGATTGAGGATGGATATGTGTTTATGTTCATGCTTTTTATGCCATTTCTCGAAGAATACCCATATGCAGGCGAGCGTCAACAGCACAAATGGAATATCAAATACATGCCCATGCAAGTCCGCAACTACATATGAATAAGACGGGAATTCATGGATCGTGAATGGAATAAATCGGGTCGCATTGGGATACCAGTAACTGGAGTTTTGAATAAGACTTTCAAGAAGACCTTTGCCAGTACTCATCGTTTTAGATACTGCTCCAGGAGATTGGAATATCTGCCAGAAAGGGATGGGTTTATCATTGGGATACCCCGTAGTCAGTATATAGATAGTATGCAAATTCCCGCCAAGATTGAGAATATAGGTACCGAGCAATCCGATAAGGGCTGATGGCCAGAGGCTTATTTGAAGGTTTTTCCGTATCTTCTGTCTCAGTCTGTGGATGATCGATCCGGTCAGCGAAAAAGCCAGTGTCATGCCCTGTGCAAATATGGTTGCAAGTATCAGATTGTAGCCGACAAACGGATTTATACCCGTAAATTTGATCAGAAATGCTCCGGTCAGGTGACCGAAGTAATAATAGTTAATTGGATAGCCTTCTGGGTGAGTTGGATCGGCAGACAACCACATGTCTTTGGGCGGAAAATACTCAGCGCGATTGATGGATTGTATAAATCCGAAATCCATGAATTTCTCCAGACCATGTATCGACGGTTCCTGGCCGCGGATAAACGATAATGCCACTAAACTGAAAAAAAATAGGACTTCAATACTGATGATAAGGAGAATTGATTTGCTGCTCAGTTTCTTTATTTGTTTGATGTCTTCCTTGAAGTATTTTATTATGACAACTCCGATCAAAACGCTTATTATGACGAGGCTTTCTTTGGTGAACGGGAGAATATGGAGTATCCCTAAAAAGAAAATGAGATAACTCATGGTAATAATGCCAATTGTCTTGGCAAATGCATAGCCATGGTCAATAAATGTGCCGAAAAGACGCTGGGCAATAGGAAAAAACAAGAGGCCCAGCACAAAAAGATAGAAGTACCATATTAGTATAGAAGTAAACCATCCCATATCTTGTCAAAGATACTACGTTTGTATTGCAATTTCAAGCTATTTTTGATATAAAAGACCAAAAGAACAGGCTTGAATACCGTTTTTCATGAAAAACGTTCACTCAAAGTTTGAAGGATAGTAATCTCAGAATTTTTCGGGTATATAGTCAATATCAACAAATCTTGACAAACATTCAAAACAGGTATCCTTCGCCTTGCATAGACGGAATCCAGTGTACAATTACTGATATGGACAACAAATATAATTACAAACAATATGAAGAGGAGCTCTATACATTTTGGGAACAAAAAGGGTACTTTAAAGCTCAGGTAAATCCGCAGAAAGAGTCATTTTCCATTATTCTTCCACCTCCGAATGCCAATGCCGATCTTCATCTTGGCCATGCAATGTATGTCTATGAAGACGTGATGATCCGATACAACAAACTCAGGGGAAAAGCAGTGTTGTGGCTTGCGGGAGCGGATCATGCCGGCATCGAAACACAATTCGTGTATGAGAAACACCTCAAGAAAAAAGGGAAGAGCCGTTTTGATTTTGATCGGGAAACACTTTTCAAAGATATATGGGACTTCGTAATGCAAAATCGCGGAACGATGGAAAATCAGTTGAGAAGGCTTGGATTTGCCTTGGATTGGTCAAATAAAAAATTTACGATGGACGATGATATCGTACAGGTAGTATACAAAACCTTCAAGGATTTGTATGATGAGGGACTGGTATATCGGGCGAACAGATTGGTAAATTATTGTACATCCTGCGGAACCTCATTTTCCGATTTGGAGGTTGCTGATAAAGAACTGAAAGGTACGCTTTATTATATATCCTATCCGCTGGCAAGCGGAAAGGGACACATAACAGTCGCGACTACCCGCCCGGAGACCATGTTTGGTGATGTGGCTGTCATGGTACACCCTGAAGACAAACGCTATCAGGATATGATCGGAAAGTCAGTACGGCTTCCGCTTACAGAACGTGAAATTCCGATCATCGCAGATGAATATGTTGATCCCAAGTTCGGGACAGGTGCCGTGAAAGTTACACCGGCTCATGATTTCAATGACTTTGAAGTAGGACAGCGACATAAACTTGACCTCACGATTGTTATTGACTTTGCCGGAAAAATGCAGAAAACCGGTATTGTCGATGGCATATATTTCACAAAAGCACGAAAGATTGTGCTTGAAAAACTTGAACAGGAAGGTCTTCTGGAAAAAACAAAGGATCATGATATGGTAATCGGAACATGTTATCGATGCGGAACTGTCCTTCAACCATTGCCGAAAGAACAATGGTTTATCAATGTGCAGCCACTGAAGGAGAAAGCCATAGAATTGGTGAAAAAAGATGCAGTTTCGGTGCATCCGAAGCGTTTCAAGAGTCAATTGATTCGCATATTAGAGAATTTTATCGACTGGAATGTATCCCGGCAGATAGTCTGGGGTATACGAATTCCAGCATATAAATGTATTAGTAAGGATGAATGGTTCATCAGTACCGATAAACCGGACGCCTGTCAGATATGCGGGACTTGTAATTTTATCCAGGATGACGATACATTTGATACATGGTTTTCTTCGGCTCAATGGCCATTTGCGACATTACAGACAATCTCTAAAAAATATTTTGATTATTTCTATCCGACATCAGTCATGGAAACAGGTTATGATATTCTTCGTGCATGGGTATCTCGGATGATTATGATAGGCTATTATGAAACTAAAGCGGTTCCGTTTGAACATGTGTTTCTTCATGGAATGGTTCGAGATGCAAAGGGACAGAAGATGAGTAAAAGTAAAGGGAATGTGATCAATCCTCTGGATATGATTGATAAATACGGCGCAGATGCACTCCGTGCGGCTCTTATTTTCGGGACAAAAGAAGGTGGAGATGTGGTTCTTTCCGAAGATAAGATTCGTTCGATGCGCAATTTCGGCAACAAAGTGTGGAATGTAGGGAGATTTATTTACATGAATCGTACTGAAGCGAAACAAGGAGACAACGAACATTTGAACGAGAAAGATTCGAAAACATTGATATCCCTTCAAAAAGAATTTGCGACGGTTGAAAAGAAGTATCACAAGCATTTTGAAAAATTTGAGTTTGCCAAGGCATTTGATCTTTCCTATGATTTTCTCTGGCACCGGTTTGCAGATATGTATATTGAACAGTTGAAAGGTTCAATGCAAACTGGTAATATGGAAGTTCGCAATGAGTTGGAACGGGTATATAAAAGTTGCCTGAAAATGCTTCACCCCTATATGCCTTTCGTGACAGAAGCGGTCTGGCAGCAATATCATAGTAGAGAAAATTCAATACTGGACTGATTGATATATTGTTATACTGTTAGGAATCAAAATAAGAGTATAGCAATTTACCAATTTATCTAGAATTTATTTATGGCAAAGCAAACATATCAGCCAAAAGCAAAAAAGAAAAAGACCACACACGGATTTCTTTCTCGAATGGCGACGAAAAAAGGTCAGGATGTTCTGAAACGGAGACGTCAGAAAGGAAGAACTCGACTAGTGATCTAACGTGCAGTTTTGATCTTCTTATCAATTAATTCATATTATTGTGCCGCAGTTTTTAATAGACTTTTTTAACCTTGTTTTTATTCAACCGGTAACGAATGCACTGGTGGTCTTTTACGATCTCTTTATTCAGCTTGGAATTCCGGGGGCATTTGGTTTTGCAATTATTGCAATAACAGTGCTCGTTAGGATACTCATGCACCCTTTCTTTCGTCAGCAGATGGATACTGCAAAGAAGATGCGTGAGATAAAACCTCATCTTGATGCTCTCTCAAAGAAACATAAAAAGGATCCCCAAACACTCCAAAAGGAACAAATGCGATTGTATCAGGAAGCGGGAATCAATCCAGCAGGAGGTTGTCTCTTTGCTATTATCCAAATTCCATTGATTTACGGTCTGTACCATACCCTTCAGCTTTTTTTGACCAATGACCGCGATGGGAAAATCGTACAGCAAATCAACGAAAAGCTGTACCATCCTGCATTGCAGATATCCAGTATAGATCCTACGTTTTTTATATACAACTTGGCTCTGCCGCCAGCTCAGGCCGGAGTCTGGTATTACTATCTGGTACCGGTAATTACTGCAGTTTTACAGTACTTCCAGACGAAAGTTACGATGCCTCATATGCAGGATGAACAGAAAAAAGATGACAAACTAGCCACAAAAGAATCAGCAGACAAGAAAGAAGAACCGAGTACTGCTGATGAATTTCAGAAAGCTATGGGAACTCAAATGAAATATATTTTTCCGGTCATGATAGGATATTTCTCCTACACACTCCCGTTAGGATTGTCACTGTACTGGAATACATTTTCTCTCTTTAGTATAATCCAGCATTATATCGACGAAAGACGCGCGAAGGCACTAATTGAGCCCTCAACCAAGTAATTAACAATTAATAAATTGGACTACTATTATGGATAAAGCAGAAATCATAAAAAAACACACCCAAGATCTTCTTGATAAGATGGTCGAGAATGCTGATGTCGAGGTGACAGAAGAAGATGGTATGTTTCATGTCAACATTAAAACTGAAGATGAAGCTCCGACGGTCATCGGCCGCCATGGTGAGACAATCCGTGCCCTTCAGAAAATTCTGGAAGTCATCGTTTTCAAAGAGACCGGTGAGAAAGCTGACCTGCTCATCAACGTAAACGATTATCGTGAAAAACAAGTAGAACGACTTGAATACATTGCGGATCAGGCAGCATCAAAAGTCGAGGACAGACAATCAGCTACGTATCTTCGGGGTTTTTCATCATATGAAAGACGTATCATGCATGAATATATCGCAAAAACCTATCCGGAGCTCACTAGTTACTCAATTGGTGAAGGCCGTGATCGCCGTCTCGTGGTAGATATTGCACGAGATAATGATGACCGTGACCATCAGGAACAAAGTGAAGAACATGAAGAAGAACTAAAGATTGAAGTATAATCAGACCAAATGAGGTAGACTGGAGGTTGTAAATTATTGGATTGGTCTATGGTCTACAACCTACTACTTACGGTTCATTTTGTTATACTGATTATATGAAACGCTATCTTATTTTCTTTGGCCTTTTTTTGTTGCCTGCAATATTTATCTTTGATCTTGTTATTTTTTTCGGGATGAGTTCTGCTGTCACGTGTCTTCATTGTGATGTCTCGCAGTATCTGAGAACATCTTCGATGACTTTTCATGTCCTATCAAGTTCTTGGACAATTTTTAAAGATATAATATATCGAAAAGCATAGTTATATATAAAAATATATCTTTATATATCAATAAGTATCATTTTTCTTCTCTTCTTCCATATTTCCTGCTATACTTTCTTGTATGACAGTCAATCAGGAAACACAATCCGGGAACCGTCCAAATGAACGGAATCGAGGTAACAGAAGAACGGAGAGACGACAACCAAGTCGTGAACAGGAAATGGCACGTCGGCAAATTGATAACTATGAGCGAAATCGAGAGACAACGAGTCCGGAACAGAAAGACCAAACTCGGAATATGGTGACAGGAAACCTTCGTTCTGATATCCAAATGAAGACCCGTGACGCTGAAATGGCTTCAAAAACTCAGGAGGTAACCGGTGGTCAGATGACTCCGGCAATTGAAAATATCACGCGCGATATTGAAGAATCAATCCGATTAGTCATCCGGGCTGCCAACGCAGATCTTATCAATAAACCACCACATGAGCCTTCACGCATATTTTTTGATAAACTTATTCAAACTCTATCAGGTGGTTTTGAACATCCTGACGCCCCTTATCTACAGCCCTTAATCACTGGGCTTCTGGGATCTCCGGATTATATTCGGTTTTCTCAAGAAGGAGAGGAAAATACACCTTTTGAGAATGATCTTAGAAGAATTGTCAGCACAGCTCCTGGAGGGAGTCGTGTCGAAGGTATTGTGACAGATATCATCAATCAAATGCGAAATGAAGGGCAGCCAATCAACATTTCCCAGGAGCAGTTCGAAGAGAAAAAAAATGCTGCCAGGGCAGCTCGTCAGCAAGAGGTACATGCACAACGAGAAGAAATACAGGAAATAATTGGCCAACTCAATGATGATTCAGAAATGACCAGACAGGAAGATCGATACCTGCTCAATCTGATCGAGCAGGGAGATGATGAAGACTCACGACTTGCGACAGAAATGCTTAAGAGCATGCAGTCACCGGAACGATTTCTCGAGTTTTACCGCGGAAGGTTTGAACACATTTTGGAAAATAATCCGAAAGTCCAGGCAATACAACATCTTGATAAGAGACGTGAAAGAGCTTCCAAGGAGACAACTGATGAGATAAACAGAACCCTTCTCTATATGGTACATAAAATCTTTGCTCCGGTTATCGAAGGAGGATCGGATAAGCCGTTTAATCAGCTAGTCCAGGATGCAACCACAGGATACATGCTCAACCCGCAGACAGTTTTCTACAATCTGAAAAAGAAAATCATGTATCTTTCTCATCCGATCAGTGAACGTGATACACAATGGGACCAGTCAGATATGAAGTTCTATCAGTACAAAAATACAAAAAAGAGAGTATGGGTACCAAACTCAGAAGAGGATGACAAGAGAGGGAAGACGACAGTTCTCGGGAAATTTGTAGAAGAGACAGTAAGCATGGAACTTAAAGAAAGTAGCTATAAGGAATTTTTGCAGAATATGTATCTTGCAATAGATGCGGAAAAGGATCTTCTTGAGACGGGTATTAATTTTAACTTCCTCATGTCGACAGGCAAGACATCTGAACAGCAAACATTTTTTCAGCAGGCTGCCCAGTATGCAAAGCAAACTCTTCCTGCCAATCGACTTGATGAGCTATATAAATTACCCTACGCAGATTTGGTTGAAGCAGCAAAAATACAGTTGAGTAGCTATTATAAGAAGAAAATGGCCATGAATCATTGGCGCAAAAATCCGGAGATACTTCTCGGTCTGTTTGAAAATATGAATGAGGTCGAGCATGAAGCTCTCAAAGATATGATTCACAATTTTGGAGATACTCCTGAATGGGTCATCCGCCGTGCATTTATCCATGCCCGTATGCATCTATCACTCGTCAACCTCGAGATGCATGCTATCTCAAGCTACGCGCATGCGACACTTGATGATTTGACAAACCCGACGTATCGCGATCAAGCACTGAAAAATCTTGATGTTTACAGAACATGGTACGGTGGAGAAATGTGGCAGGTCGCAGACACCCTAGGACAGGGAATAGCGTTTTTGCCTCAACCCAATCTTGATCATAAAATTGAAGATTGGTATCACGAAGATATATCCGGAGAAGGTGAGGAAATTTATCGTCAGTCATTTCTACTAGGTCATATGGCAACAGTCGACAGAAAGAATTATGACATAGGAATGATGCCAAATATCGAAGAGTTAAATCCCATGGGTAACGGAGGTGTGGAAATTCAACTTGGATGGCGTATGAAGTATGCTATGTACCCGTGGATACAGGACATGCTTGACGTACTTAACAATGAAAATAAATTTGATTTGAGAAAGGACTCTGATCAGCGAACGTTTGAGTATGGGTGGAAACGCCTGGAGAATATCAGTGCGAATGTACTCAAAATTTATCGTGACGAGTTTTTGTTTGATGAGTCATATTTAAAGCAGATTGATGACGAAGGAACAGTACAAGAAGAGAAGCAGTATGAACATTTTTTCAAGTTTTTATACAGACGCTATTTTAGCGATGGGGTAGGAAAACGTGGGTACTATGGTGATATTGCCTCAGAGTCAGACTTCTGGGAACAAAAAATTAAACCTATCCTTCGCAGAAAGCCAAGAAAAGGAGAAGGAGAAAGCGCAAAGGATGCTGTTAGTCGGAGTATTCGTGAGAAAAAAGATGAATTGAAGAACATTGTAAGCCAGGCTCTCACGGTGGTAGCTTTTGAACGCGTACCAATGGATTTTGTCTTTATGGAAAGCAGTACCCGTTCTCAAAACGGAGTGACATTACTTCAGGAACTGCAGCAATATTTTCATAATCAGGAGGATCCGAAATATAAACTGGATGTAGAGGAGCTTGATAATGTGTTTGATGATATCTTATTCGTACAACAGAAAGCCCGCACAGATTCCATTGAAAAAATGAATAATTTTGTGAGGGAACAGACCGATAGAGAGGAACCAGTAAAGATTTTGTACGGTAAGAATATGGATAGTCTAAAACAGGATCGAAGTGATGTCGAACTTGTTGAGGGTCAGCAGAAAAAAGGGTATGTCATCTCACAGGAAGTAATTGCAAAACTATTGAAGAAAAAATATGACAACATCCCCAGTATGACAGAGGAGGAAAAACAACTTCGTATACAAAGAGCAGTAAAAGTGTTTGAGCAAATTGAGGAACGAATTGTTGAAAAGCCGATTGATAATCCTCATGCAGAAAACCCAGAGATCTCTGATCTTCGTGTCCGTATGGCTATGAAGAAAAGAGGTTTGAATTCTGAGGATGAACAAGCCTTTAAGAAGTTCAAGGAAGAGTATAAAAAAATATATAAGGCTGAGCTTGAAAAATATAAAGATGAGGTTATGACCAGACGTATTGAATGGTCTCAAAAAGAAATAATCGGCGGGCAGACTGCATTGCCGATAAATGATACTGCATATCAGTTTTTGGAGCTTGTAAAAGGAGGACGTGACATGGTACAACGATCACTCAGTGCTGTTGCGGTGATGCAGGAACGTTATCGTAACGATGTTGCAGGAGGAGAATACGTTAGCGCACTGAAGAAATATTACCGTAAAGAAGATCTTGAGACACTTCATAAACTTATCACCGAGATGAGAAACTCGATCAAAGAAGAGGATGGGGACGCAGCAAACAGAATGGCGATGCGCGTATTGGAGAATGCGGTAAATGCTATGAGGATCAATGAAGATGCAGAAAATACGTTAGTAGAAGCACAATATATCGCCAAACATCGACGTAGATCTGCATTTTCACAAGTCGTCAAGGAAGGACCGGAGTTCCCGCTTCATAGAGAAGACAGGTACAGAATTGTAAAAGATTTTCTTCATTACTCGCAGTTTCCCAAACGTGCTGCAGCGAGTGCCCAGGTGTATGAGCATATGCCGTCTTATAGTGAACAGTGGAAAGATAAGGCATGGCTGGGTGAGCAAATGGGGAGAGTAGTGGATGCGTTTTTGGGTACTAAGGACGGTAAAGTAGTACGTAAAAGATGGAAAGAAATGTCCGGAGAAGCATTGCGCGATCGTGAAATTGCAAATATTATGGACCTTGTGACGAGGGAAGGGCCAAAATATGTACTGTTGATTATGCTTGCTGTCATAATTTTGGCAGCAAAAAAAGGATTTGAAGATAACGAGAGCTAAATTGTATTCAAATAATGCCGATACGCTTGTATATTTCCCTTCTCATCAAGTATCATTAAAATATGAGATGGAAATTACTTCTACTGGGCCTTGGTCTTTTTCTGGTATCTTCCGTATCTGCACAAGATATCAACCCGCAACTCCAGGAGCTACTGATCGAAGAGAATAGAATGAGTTGTATGGCAGGATTTGACGAGCCCGGCGCAATACTTGAGAAATTGGAAGCGGCAGATCCTGCAGTACTTCAGAGCTGTACGAGTGATACCTCACATCAGTGTTCTCCTGCTGAGTTTAAAAGCATGGTATGTACCAATTTGCAGATAGGGAAAAAATCATGGCAAATTTGGGTAAATGGAGATTATCACGATTGTCGCGAGACCTGTGAAATGTACGGAGTAAACGGAGATCGACTTATACGACTGTATGAAAGTCGTGTGACACCGAATGAACCGACTTCGACACCTGCTCCATTGCCTCAACCGACGACTGTACCAAAAGATATAAGTTATTGTACCCAAGCAACCGGTGATGTTTCCGTATCATGTACAAGTACCGGGAACCTGACTACAATCCAGGGGTGTGATGCTGTTGCTCTCAATAAGGCTATTGATGCACTTCCTTCATCAAACAGTTTTTGGAATTGCGGTCGTGTCGTTGATCAGAATGCAGATAATGAGACGAGAGCGGATGCGCTTGTTGATTGTGCAATCTTGCAGTATCAAACGATAGATGGTTCTTGGGGAGGTGGATCTGAGTTTGTCTGCCATCAAAACTGGGTCGTGGCACTAAACGGCGACGGCGAATATGTTCCTGAGAATGTCGTAATAGATGATCGAGCAGCACGTGATCTATTTGTCGAGCGTATTTTGAAAAAAAATATTGAGACAGGAGCAATAACAGAAATACCTGATAATTATGATATCGTCACTCCAACACCAGTGGATGCGATACGAGCATTTGAGGAGAATTTAAACAAGGCACATTGCGGGGTAGCAGGTGCAGCATGTTGTGCAGGGGGAGTAGTGTTTGACGGGCAGGCACCACCTGATTTTTCAGACGGGACAGATGCGAGGAAGACCGGATTTTTTACACAGATATTTGAGTCGATAGAGGAGAAGTTCAATACGCTGTTTCGGGGGTCACAGTATGCATTGGAGTCAGTGATAACCGGAGCGCAGGGGGTAGATTTTTGTCCTGCGGATGAGTCGATACCGAATTATTATGAGGTGACGAGTAGAGATGCGAATGGAGGAGTGACAGGGAAGGCAGAGTTGTCAGATGAAGAGACCAAGACATTTTTAGAAGAGAAAGTGATACCTCGACTGCTGCCATTGGTATCGGATAGGCAGAAGATAACGATCAATGACAGGAAGGCGATATGGGAGGGGGTACGGGGTGAATTTGATACAGCAAATTATGCATGTGACTGTGAGCTACGGGAAGGAGAGGCACAAGTACAGGGAGCATCAACAGACAGGTCGGGTCAGGTACTCGGAGAATATGAAGATGAAATATTGAGAATCTGTACCGAACAATATCCTGATGATGGGTCGGATCTACAATTCGGGACAAAGCGTCTTTCATGTTATGAGGAATTTAAATCGATATGTGATGATTACAAATGGGGAGGACTAAATTGTCTTGATGAGGTTCAAACATACTGTAAAGCAAAGGCCGGAATAGGGTTGGATTTTGCACGTTGTTATACAGAACTTAATAGCTCCATAGATACGGCGGCTTCGATATGTGACCCCTTGAATAACGATAAACTTAAAGGAAATGATGAGGAATATCAGAAATGTTATCAATGCGTATTATTTGAAGATGGTGTGTGGACCGCATTTGGGTGTATGTATTCTGATTTCGGAAGGACGATTAATGAGAAGATCTTCGGAGTAGTCCTTGGCATTGCAGGTATGATAACGCTCGGTTGTATTATCTATGCTTCTTTCCTGATGCAGACGTCCGCAGGAAATCCGGAACGGACAGGCAAAGCACAGGAACTCATGACGTCATGTATTACCGGGCTTATCATCATCATATTTTCTGTCTTTATCCTTCGTGTGATCGGTGTTGATATCTTGCGTATTCCTGGATTTGGCTCTTCGGATTCTACATCTGTTGAAGAGCAACAAGAAGACTGAATATGAAACTGCCAGAGATCGGTATATGCTTCGATAGAAAATAATAGAGAATATGAGAAGTGCTATCAATGTATCGCAACAGATGACGGAGTATGGACCGCATTCGGGTGCATGTATTTGGATGTAGGGAGAACTATCAATACAAAGATACTTGGTTTACCTCCTCAGAGTTGTAGGAATTATCGCGTTTGGAGGTATTATTTATGCTGCATTTTTGATGCAGTCAGCCAAAGGAAATCCGGAGAAAACCCGTAAAGCATAGAAGTTAATAACTGCCTGTATTATTAGATTAATCGCTATCATATTTTATGTGTTTATTCTGCACGTCTTGACGGTCTGCGAATACCGGAATTATCTATCTAACTTTCATAAACAAGTTTAATATTCAATTTGAGTATTTCTGTTGCAAGATTTTAGAGAAAAATGAAAGGAACGGTTATGGTTGAAGTAATGAACCCAGGATTGGTACATTCTGTAATTTTTTATCTAGCCCAAGCGGCGATAGTAGTCCTTTACGTGGTTTTGAAGGATCATAACCGAGGAGCGTGTTTCTCATGTTGTCAAATCCTGAAGCCATACCGAATGCTCCTCCGAAAATCGCAGCTCCTGCAAAGAAAGTTCCGATGCCGAAATTAAGTCCAGTATCTGTAACGCCTACCCAGCCTTTTACCATTTTGACAAAATCCGGAGTCAACAAAACAATCCCAAGCGCAACGACAGTATTAAACTCTTCAGGCGCAAATCCATACAAAAAAGGAAGTCTGAAAAATTGGTCATCAGCACCGATCATAGTGGGGTTTAGTACGTGCATAATACCGCTCTCACCTCCAAGATTGGCTGCAACAATGGCATTTCCGACTAAAGAAATTATGACGATGGTCGGAAAAGTCAGAAGTTCACCGAACAGATTTCTCAACCACCATCCGATACTTCCGTTTCCGGGGATCGCACTGAACATGAGAATTATTGGAGCAAAAATAATATATAACATAATTTTTATATAGGATCCAAGAAGAAGAAAAAAAATCCGGAACATAAATAACATAACGGTAAGGAGTATGATCAGTCCGAAAAGTAATCCTGGTCCCCAAATCATCAATAGACCTAAAACTACGGTAAAAAGTATTGCAGCAGGTAATCCTGTCAGATTACCGGGACTAAATCCAGCAAGTGACATACCCTTAAAGAGACTGTTCATTTTTTCTGTTGGTAAGACAGTGACATTGGCTACAGTAATAGCCCAGGGGACAACAATAATACCTGCAAAAATTCCCCGTATACTGTTGGGAAGAATATTCCATAGAGAAGAACCTACCGACAAAAAATTGCCGCTGCCTTCAGGCCATATCTGCCAAAACCCTGCGGTCAGATAATTGTTCAGAGACTCTTTTTGCGTATAAATCATATTTTGTTGTATTCCAACATCATACAAAAGCCCCACACTGAGAATGATGAGGGTATACATGATATCAATAAGAAACCCGGCAATAGGGAAGGAAAAAGTGATCATAATCATAGCTATAACAATTCGCGGTAAGGCTGCTTCAATTCCGACAGTAGCTCCTCCTAGATTGACCCGGAACATGATCATAAATCCAATCGCAATCATAACCAGTACAAGGAGCAGATATGATAAATCTCTAAACAGTTTCCATATATCCATATAACCTTGTATTGAAGCAAAACCGATACCTGTTGCGGCGTACGTTTGAGGGACAAAGCCGATATCTTGAAGACTATTGTGCATCCAAGCTATCCCTGAAGCAGGTGGGTTTGCATACGGGATGGTCATCCAGCTAGTTATCGTACCAAATAGACTGTCGTCAAAATTATTAGCGGTATCTTCAGGGTTGGCACTACACCCCTCGCCGATCATAGAACACATTGAGCTCTGATACAAAATCATTTTAATTTTTCCGTTTTCACTCGTATCTTGAGAGAGTGTGTCAATCTGTGAGTAGATGCGATGTTTTTGGTATTGTGCTATGATATCTCCATTCGGCAGCTTGTTTTTATTGATAAAGAAGCTAAAAAGACTGATAACGGCAAAGAATACAAAAAGCACCAGGAATACTTTCCTCGTAAGCCGAATGCAATTTCCTATGTAGCGAAATATAATGGAGAACAACTCTTTCAACATACCATTCATTCTAATGGAAAACGGAAAGGAAAGTCAACGCAGGATTTATTCGTTTAGCCATTGCTGTGAACGTTCACCGATGACTGCTCTGTCACCCCACTGTATGATGATCTGAGAGGGGTCAATATCATTTGTCTCAAGAAATAACATTACTTCACTCACACCGGCAAGAAATGCATTTTTCATGGCGTCATACTCAGGTGAATTTTCTGGGATCTGATAGTCAGGACCAAAGATATGTACCAGCAGTGTCCAGTCATTGGAAACCGTCTCCACAGGAGGTATCGAAACCTCGACCTCTATGCCGTCTGCTGTTGTAAAAGATGTATAGTAAGGCAGATCTCCCTGGAGTTTTGCGACAGCTTCCTGAGACAGTTTTACTTCAGGAGAACTGGTATCAATCCCTCCTCCTTTTTCTTCGACTAATCGAGGGACTTCTGTTATTTCGATCACTTGTTTTATTTCATTTTTTATGACATCAGGATCAGTTTCGGGTTCCGGAACAGGTGGACGATTATTGAATATAAAGATTATTATGAAAAGAAGCAGCAATATGCCTGCAAGGGCTGCAATAATAATTTTTAGTTTCGTGTTGTCTATATTCATAAGTTTGTTAGAATTCTGGCGACGCTTAGTGCACCGATACGCTGAAATACTTTCGGAGGATTGCATGTCGTGTGATCGGCGCAGTATACAAGATACATGGTCTCATGTTTGCTATCAAACTTACTCATCGGGTAGATATGATCATCATTATCAAATGAAGGAGGGCAGTGTGCATAGGGAGTCTTCCCGCAGTTTCTGTTCCCGAGCCCGTTATATCTCCCCAGGGCATATGCTAGTTCTTCGACAGTACCAGGGACTTTTCCCTGAATTTTACCTCGAAGATGGTTCCCTCCGTAAATACAACTATCAACTAAATTTCTAAAACCGCACCCGCCACCGGGGAGCGGGACAGGTTTTCCTTCTCCGGCATTTGCTGCACAATTGCCGTACAAATCAGGTTCGTTTACCCCGAGAGTTCTGCCGCTTACACAGGATTTTGTGCTACCACAATTGCCTTCCATATAGTGAATTCCCGCAATAACTTTCCATGATACACCTGTTTTTTGTTCGGCAATCTTGTATGCTTCAATATTTGTTAGACAGTTTCTTACACTGTTTATTGTAGCTTCTGAATAAGTCACTTCATTTCCTTGCAGTATCTCATCAATCGGGCTTGAGGTATCGATAGGTTGTGTGGATGAGCCTGGTGTGACTGCATCTGTGGGTTGTGGGATATTTGATGTCGGTTGAGTTTGCTGAGATGGTGAATTTACATCAGTAAAGAAATTAAAAAGGTTTCTCGGGGCTTCTTTTATCATTTCAACTGTTGATTGTTTGGGCTGAGGATAGACTGCATATCCGTCACCCCGATCGATCATAGGCACTTCTGCAAAAGTATACATTGCCCCAAAAATGGTGATTAATATACTGCCGAGCAGTAATTTTTGTAGTAATTGCATTATTCTCATAATATCAAACAATTATTGTCGTAAAAACACAAACGTTTCCTCAGGGATATCGGGGTATCGTTGTGATCTCCAGGACCGGAATGCTGCTTCAGACTCTTCATACGGCTCATAGACAATAACGTCAAACTGAAACGTTTCATAATTGTAATCGACGACGAAATCGATGACATCTATTGGAGATTTTTCTCTCAAGTCATTTATTTGATCAATTTGTCGGGACTCAGCGGTCGTATAGGTATCTTCCATATAGCCTGTATCTCCGATTGTGCTTTCATCCGGAGTCGGGGACGGAATAGTTTCAATATCATATTCAATCGGTTCGCCTTCGGCATAGGACGTCTCAGGATTGTCAGTATCTGGAACAGATCGGCCGGTCAAAGAATAGACTAAAATGACGAGGATCGATAAAAGCAAAGTAAGCACAATTATTATTGAATACTTATGTTGGTTTAATAGTTCATTTATCATGTGTTATGGACGTACAGCCATCGCCTTCTTTATATATGGCTTTGGGTACATATAATTGTAATTTACCGGGATAACGTTTCGATTGCCGTATGCTGAGTCAAGCGCATATATCTCATACCCGCTCCCTGTTTCCTTAATATCGACAATAACTACATAATGCCCGCCTGTCGTGAATGTCTGAAAGTTTCCCCCAACAAATATCCAAGATCCTGATCTAATAAAGGGAAGTAATTTTGGTATTGCCTGTTCAAGCGTCATCGGAGAACTGCCTTCTTTGATGATAATCTGTGTTTTAAAGCCATACACCTGTTCCAGGACTTCTTTTGCTCCGGCCATAGTACTTCCTCCACATCCGAGATATCTGTTTGCAGAGGTGTTCAGTCCATAATGTCTGATCACATCGGGAGGTCGAATTGATGGATTTTTCCAATTGGCAACAATATTCGCGACTGTAGACGGTCCGCAGCCAGATTGTGAGAGAGTACAGGATCTTCCGTCATCCGGCAGTCTGTCAGAATAATCTGACTGTCGGTACATTGTATATTTGCCTGATTGCGGCGCCGGTGTCATAATAGCTTGGCCGCTTGGTATCTCCGGTGCAGCAAATGCTAGTGTCGCTTTTATCCCTCCAAGATTTTCTGCCCAGTCAGTTTCTGTATGATTTTTAAGTTCGACAACTATCGCCGGGACATCAATCGACGCAAGCCAGTCTGTCGCGTCTCCGGTGATGCCGCTGTCTTTGTACCAAGGTTTTGCCTCATATCCGGAGGCTTTAGCATATGCGTCGCGAAGTAAAAGAGTTTTTTCATGAGCCTGATCACATCCCCCTGGAAAAATTGCTCCCCACTGACTATGCCAATATACAACAGCTGCCGGCTTATCAGTCTCAAAAAAAGTTTTCAGAACCTGAGTCTCTTTTTCTGAAAAAGGAGAAGCGCCACCGCTCACAACAACATCTCCCCAGTATGCAGTTGTACTGTGACGGCAGCTCCAGTTGCGGTTTAAATCAACACCTTCATATGGTGCACCGTTTGGTCTTGGAGCGCTCATGTTTCCGTTAAATCTTCCTGGTCTGGTCTGCGAAATATTAGCACTCTGCTCAGAAAGAGAATTCCAAGGTGGACTAAATCTGCCGGTTTGACCCACGATACGCTTCAATCCATCAGGGTTGGCCACAGGGATAACCTGTACTTTTATCCCTTGTGGGATAATTGTCGGATTCTGTGAAAAATAATCAATTGCCTGATAGGCAAGAAGAACGCTGTTCCATTCATAACCTCCATGAATACCACCAACAAAAACGACTCGTCTCAAGCTGGTGTCTTCCCCGTTCCAGAACTCATACACTTCGATAGGATTTCCGTTCGTTGACTGACCGATGGTTTGTTTACTCTGTTTTGGATTTTGTGACACAGGAGAAGGGAAAGCTTCACTATCAGGGGTTGTATTCTGATTGGGTTGTGTCTCCTGTACTCCGGTTGCACCAAAGTCACCAAATAGGTTAAATAATTCCTTAGCCGGTTCTTTCAAGTCTTCCAACTCTTCATTTTTTGAAGAAGTCGGATATACAGCATATCCGTCGCCGCGATCGATCATCGGTACTTCTGCGTATGAAGCCCTCGTGATTAAAACAAAAATACATGTCAGTAGTAGCTGTAGAGATAGTTTCTTATTCATACCGTATATCCAATTCTCTAATCTGATCATCCGTCAGACCCTGGAGTTGAAGCCATGCATTTACTGATTGTCGGACCTGGGTGTCATCATTTACTTTAGATGTAATAATAAAGTAGTAATGTGCGGGGGTCACTGGATCAAACTCAGATCTGATGGCAAATATATTATTTTCATATGGAGTGCGGTTGGTTATATAAATATCAGTATTATTGAGCCGGTCATATTCTTCTACTTCGGCAATAAGCTCATCCGGACGGGTATCCGGGAGAAACTCGGCAAGCTCGCCCTCCGTGACGAAACGATACAACCGTACTTTTTGTTTATCATCTGGGAAATTTACACTATAAGTGTAGAGTGTCCCTTCAGCAAGTGGTTTCCAAAAAGAGATAGTGAGAACATTTTCACGTATTTCCTGTGAGTAAATTGCATCGGGATCAATCGAAAAATCGATTTCCTTTTCAGTAAATGATCTTGAGAATGTGATACGAATTTGAGGAGTTGTACTTACACCTTCAGCTCCATCGTTCGGAGATACTGCAATAATATCCAGTTCTCCGGTCGCTACATTCTCAGTAGGGACGACAATACCTGTCGGTAATGACTGGATGACTTCTTCAACAGTCGGTTCCGAGTTAGTATTGCGAAGTCTCAGGACGACAATCGATGAGATGAGAACAGCATTAATTCCGACAAGTATGTAAATGATTTTTTTATTACTCATATTAACTTTCTGGGACTTGAAAACCGGCAATTTGATCAAATGACCATATTTTTTCATGACTGAAGTACCCGCTTCTTTGATAATTGCATTCAAGCGCACGGAATGAATGAGGCCTTCCGGTTTCATCTTTTATGATTTCAGTCACCATCCCGATATGTCCGTATGTGCCGCTCGTAAGTACAAATAAAGAACCAGGTTTTATTTTGTATGTTGAAGCAGCGCCGTCATAAGGTACATAGTCGTACCCCATGACAAACTGATTAGCATGTTGTTTTGCATTTCCCCATCCACCATACGGTATCCCATTTGCCTGTGCCATCGCGACTGCACAACCCACGCACTGTACATATTCAAAACTATCAGCTGAATATTTTAATTGAGACACTGCGTTTTGACCATTTTTTACTCCTTCAACATCGGCGACAGGGTCTACACAGTCACTGTTTGATGATGTTATGATGCCTCTTCCGGCTGAGGTGCAGGAGCCATGCACTGTATCTTTTACCCGTTCCATGAGATTTGCAACGTCAGCGGTATATACCGGTGCAGGTGGTGGGCCGAAGGTCGGTGCTGTACCGCTCGGGACAGATGTCGGCTGGCCTGAAGGTTGAGTTTCATCAGGAATGACCGTCTCTTCAGGGGGTGCGATATAATCGCCGATACCGTATAAAAAATTGAACAAATCACGGGCAGGCTGTTTTACACGATCCACCGCATTTGTATCAGTTGAGGCTCTCGAGACTGACGCAGCATTGATTATAAGCAAGAATAGCAATAGCAAATAAAATACGATTTTCTTCATATATCTGATGTTGACATTTGGAAAATGCTTGCTCATAATGAATACATGGCCGGCATATTTGATTTTATAAAGAAACAAACCCCAAATGCAAATACAAGTGATGCTTCGTCAGTTTCTGACGGTAATACTCCCACTATGAACTCCAATCAGCCTCAGGTGGTGACACAGCAAACAGATACTCCGGTGCCAGTTCAGAGTCAGCAATCATACAATGGAATTGGTAATCCTGCTCAGGGTCAGTCCTACAATGGGATCGGCAATCCGTCACACGGGCAATCTTATAATGGGATCGGGAATCCTGCTCATGGGCAATCATACAACGGAATTGGCACTCCTCCAAACGGACAGTCCTACAACGGAATCGGCACGGCTCCCGCGCCAGCGGCTGCCAAAATGCAAGAGGAAAAGATTGAAGCGCAGCCTGCTGTAGCAGAAGTACAAAAGACAGAAGCAGTCGCGTCACAAACTGAAAAAGGAGATAAACAGGATCTTGTCGGACAAAAAGATGTATCGACACCACAGAATGAAGTAACACCAAAAGCGGATGAACCCAAAGCTGGTGTCAGTCCCTCAACTGCGGATGAAGAGAAGAAAGCGGATGCAGCCACTGTATCAGGTAATGGTACGACTGGAGTCTCCGAGAAAGCAAATGACGCAGCCAAAGAAACGACTGCGTCAGATGACAGTAAATCCGTTACGCCCACAGATGCAAAACAGGTACTTAACTCACAAATAAGCGGTAAAAAGCGAAATGATCTTGATATTATGACTCATCTCACCCAACGCTCCAATGCAGTATTTGTCGAGGCAAACAATAAAGCAAAAGAACTCAAGAATGTATATATGGATAGTGAGCATCTGTTACATGGTCTTTTGACAGATGGAGAAATATATAAAATTCTTATTGATCTCAAAACGCAGCCGCAGATTGTGGAGCAGGAATTGGTAAAGGTATATAAAAAAGAAGATAGTTCCAATCCTCCACAGGTATCTCCTCGTGTGAAACAGATAGTAGAAAAATCCTTAGTCATTGCAAGGAAACTGGGATACGAATTTATTTCCCCGGAACATTTGTTATTGGCGCTTTATGAAGAAGGTGAGGGCGTCGGGGCACGTATTCTTGTGAAGCTCGGCATTACTAAAGAAGATATCAATAAAAGGATTACTGGTAAGAAATCTGGTGTTATTGGTTCAGATGTAACAAAAGAAGAAGCCAAGCAGAAACAGCGTTCTGCTCTCCAGATGTATTGTATTGACCTTACTCAGAAAGCAGCAGACGGAGAACTGGATCCTGTTGTCGAACGTTCGCCAGTCATTGAACGGGTAGTACATATTCTTTCAAGACGAATCAAGAACAATCCGGCACTTATCGGAGAACCGGGTGTGGGAAAGACAGCTGTGGTCGAAGGCCTTGCACAGAGAATCGTAAATAAACAGGTCCCGGAAAGTCTCCTGAATAAACGGATTCTTCAGCTTGATCTGGCAAGTGTTGTCGCCGGAGCTTCTCATCGTGGAGAATTCGAAGAGCGAATGAAAAATGTTGTTGATGAATTGAAAGCAAGCAAAGGCGAAGCAATCATGTTCATTGACGAAATGCACACTATGATGGGGGCCGGAAGCGGTGACGGAGCTTTGGACGCATCCAATTTTATAAAACCGGCTCTTGCAAGAGGAGAAGTCCAGTTTATCGGTGCCACCACCATCACGGAATATAGAAAATATATTGAAAAAGATGCTGCTCTTGAGAGAAGATTTCAGACAGTTCTGGTGCCGGAGCCAACGGAAGAATCAGCAATCAAAATGCTCAAGGCAACACGCAATAAATATGAATCATTTCATAAAGTAAAGATATCTGATGAGGTGATCGATCTGGCTGTTAAGCTCTCAAGAAGATATATTGGAGATCGGTTCCTTCCTGACAAGGCATTTGACCTTATGGATGAAGCTGCAGCTGCAGTCCGTTTGCCATTGATATCACTTCCCGAAGAAATCAAATCAATTGAGAGTCGTGTTGCACAACTGAATCAGGAATTGGGAGAAAATGAAAAAAGAGGGGAAAAAGTCAAAGCACGGATACTAAGATCAAAAATCGACGATGTTCAAGCAAAGCTGAAAGAAAAACAGGATGAATACTCGATGAAGAAAGCCCAAACCACAACAGCTGTATCTCCTGAGATTATCAAAGATATTGTCGCAAAACGCACAGGTATCCCGATCTCGAAAATCGGAACCTCGGAAAAAGATAAACTTGCCAATCTGGAAGATATCATTCATAAAAGAATGATCGATCAGGAGCGCGCTGTCGCATCAGTCTCACAGGCAGTTCGCCGCGGACGTGCTGGATTGAAATCCAATAATCGTCCGATTGGAAGCTTCGTTTTCCTGGGACCGACCGGTGTGGGAAAAACTGAGTTGGCAAAAACGTTGGCAGAGGTACTCTTTGATGACGAAGAGGCGGTCATTCGCTTTGACATGACTGAGTATATGGAACGGCATGAAGTAGCCAAGCTTTTGGGACCACCTCCCGGTTATGTCGGGTTTGAGGATGGCGGAAAACTGACAGAAGCTGTCCGCCGCAAACCATACTCGTTGGTTCTTTTTGATGAAATAGAAAAGGCACATCCTGATATTTTCAATATTCTACTTCAAATATTGGATGATGCACGTTTGACTGATAACAAAGGAAGAACAATCTCATTCAAAAACACAGTGGTGATTTGTACTTCCAATATCGGAACTCCTCTCATCCAAAAAGAATTATTGAAGAGCGGAAAGTCAGAAGTATCGGAGCCGACGATGATCTCAACGTATGCCTTCACTCCCCGAGGTCGTGAATTGATGACAATAGGAAATAAATATTTTGAACGCGACAATGGAACGACAGCAAACACTTTACCGCTAGGTTCTGAACAGAAGAATGAACAAAAGAAAGATGAGAAGAAAGCCGAGTCTTCCTGGGTAGACCATCAGCTTATGGAGTATTTTGCCGGGCAAAAAGTTGAGGGTAAAGTTCCAGTTCAGAAGGCTGAACAGCCACCGGAAGAATCTAAAGATGTCGAAAACAAAGATGGCCAGCCGAAAGAAGAGAAAAAGACGGAAGAGCCTGAGAAACCGAAGATCACATCATTTCCCACATTCGGATATGATACTCATGCCATATCTCCAAAAGGTGTTGAAATGATCTCAACCGGTGATATCATTTATACCCGCAATGCGACAACTTCTAAAGTGTGGGATGTCATCAATCTTATTGATTACTTTAATGATAATGTCGTCATTAATGCTCTCCCTGATGCTCCGGATGAGCAATTGCCCACAGTACGATTGAAGACTCATGCGTTCAGTCCAGATGAAATGGAAATTGTCACGTACAAAGACCGTTTCTGGAAAAGAAAAGCAGGCGGTACTGACTGGCAGACTGGATTATTGAAAGAATATTTTGAGGGTCAAACCGTCAAGGATGACAACTTTCCCGTAACACATTGGGATATTCATACGTTCTCACCGACAGGGAAAGAAATTATCATTGTCGGTAATGATATCTGGCATAGAGAGGCCAAGACTCCCAACTGGACAATGCAGTCTCTTGAGGAGTTCTTTGGAAATAACTTCCCGCTTGAAAAGGAAGTGGAAGCAAAGGAGAAGGTTGAAGAACAAACAGACATCAAAAAATATCAGGTTATCAAGGATAAGGTTATGAATGAACTGTTAAAGTTCTTTAGACCTGAACTTGTAAACCGTTTTGATGAGGTCATAGTGTTCGAACCGCTCAAATATAAGCATATGCTCCTGATTGTTGATTTGCAGTTGAAAGGACTGAGTAAATTACTGGAAGAACAGGAAATAGGCTTTTCAGTAACCGATCCTGCAAAGAAAGCAATTGTCAGAGAAGGTTTCGATCCAGTATACGGTGCGCGTCCGTTGAGACGAGCAATTCAAAAGCTCATAGAGAATCCAATTTCTGAGCTTATTATCGCACAGAAGGTCAAAGCAGGCGATACTCTTATAGTGGATTATGACGGTGAAGAATTTATCTTCAATGTCGAAAAAATCGAATTGAAGGAAGTAGCTGATTCACAATCAGATGCAAAATCAGCACGGCATGCAGCATTCTTCTGTGAAAAATGTACAAATAAATTTGAAACTGACGTATTGCCTACAGCAACTACTATCTGTTCCAAATGTGCATCAAAAGATGTTCAGGAAGTTGCTGAACCTGAGAAAGCTGTTGCTGCAGACAGTGTAGAAATAAAAGAAATTCCGACAGAACAGACAACACAGAAACCCGAAAATCAGAAAACGGGAGATATCGCCCCCGTGCAAGCACAGCCAGCCGAAGCACAGGGTACTGAAATACCACCACAGAAGGTAGAAGCTGTTGATAACGCAAATCTTCCTGCTGAATCTGGACAACCGGTATCGGTCTAAGATATACTAAGGAATATGACTGTCAATTATACTCCTCTCAATATTCAGGAATTCGAGCGACGTTTTGAATCAAAAGGTCTTAGTAATATTCTTCTAGTCATTATTGGAATCCTTTCAGTAATTGTATTGGGTTTGATTGCATTCTTGTTATTTAAGCAGATCGGGTAATTCATGGAATCAATCTTTGTCAGCCTTTTTTTTATACAGTTATTTATTCTCTACTTTATATCACGTATTACGATAACCAGATTGTTTCAGGTTCTGCGTCATATTTTTAGACATGACAAAATCGTATATAGTCTTATAGCCTTCATCTTTTTCCCAGGTACCGTAATTCATGAGTTGTCTCATTTTGTCATGGCAATTATCTTATTTTTAAAAGTACGGGACATACATGTTTTTCCGGAATGGGACGGAAACTATTTGAAGCTGGGGAGAGTATATTATGAAAAAAAAGATGTGCTGCGTAGTATTTTGGTAGGTATTGCACCGGTTATAATCGGAGTTGGGCTATTGTGGTGGCTTTATTCACTGCAGATTTTTCAATCTGAGAATGTTATTTTGAAGATTGCAGTAGTGTATTTATTGTTTATAGTTACGACAACAATGTTCTCTTCAAAGCAGGATCTTATTGATGTCGTATATCTTATTCCGATTGGAATTGTATCGGCGGGTATTGTATATGTTTTCCAGGTAGACATCGTTTCATTAGTTCAGTGGAATGTGCTGCTTGAAGCAACAAGCGGATTTGTGTATGCTTTAAATAGCTATTTATTGATATCACTCGCTATTCATGTCGGAATGATTATTATGTTAAATAGTATATTATTTATTACCAAAAAAATATGAACAAATTGTTGGCACAAGGACTTAATATTGATCCTGCAAACGGAGATCCGGTAACAGTCAAAGGACCACTTGCAGATATCAATCAACTTAATGATCTGATTAATGTTGTCACCAGTTTCTTGTATCCTTTGGCAGCAGTAATATTATTGCTGGTCCTTATTTGGGGAGGGTATGACTTTCTCATGTCCCGAGGAGATGCAGAAAAAGTCAATTCAGGTAAAGCAAAAATCACAGCAGGTATAATCGGATTCGTACTTCTGATGCTTTCTTTCCTGATTTCCCGTGTGTTAGGGTTCATTTTCGGTGTAGGAGAGGGTGTTCTATAAACAAGAATATAAGCTATTACTTCTTATTATATTCTTTGATGGCATTCTCGTAATTTTCAGGGTTGCCTACATCATACCAGCTTCCTTCAAAAACAAATCCGCTTACTTCCTGCTGGTCTATAAGCTCTTGAATGACATCTTCCAAAGCAAACTTCTGTTTGTTTTGAGGAAAATTATTGAAAATTGAAGGCTCAAGCGCGTATATACCAGTATTTATCAAATGACTTTTCATCCCAGGCTGATCTGTATGTGAATAGAATTTTGTGAGATGAGTACCGTGAAGTTTTATTTGTCCGAATTCCGTCGGAGCAGAACTGGTAGTAAGAGCCACCGTCGCAACTGTGTTTTGATTTTTGTGAAACTGAATAAAATCTGAAAAGGAAAAATCAGTAAGAATATCGCCATGAATTACCAGAAATGTATCCTGGCCCACCTGGTCTTTGACTTTGCTGAGAGCCCCACCTGTCAATAGATTTTCTTCCTCTTCAGAATACGTGATAGTTACGCCGAATTTCTCTCCATTACCGAAATATTTTTTTATTTTATCTCCCAAATAGGAAATGGCTATGACAATATTAGTGATTCCGTTGTCTCGTAATTGGGTAATCAAATGCTCAAGGATGGGCTTTCCGGCAACAGGAAGCATCGGTTTTGGAATTTCGTATGTATACGGACGAAGCTGAGTCCCGCGCCCGCCTGCAAGAATGATTGCTTTATGGACCGAGGATTGAGTATACTGAGTAATTATGTATTCGATAGCGTGTGAACGGTTGCGGATTTTTTTCTTATCTATCAATCGGTCAATTTTTTTAAGTAGATTGCTGTCAAGGGTTATTGTTATACGAGAGCGTCTCATGTGCTTTCATTTTAGTCAAAAGGTTGATTTTTGTCAAAGCTAATTTATAATAGGTATTACATATCATATGAATATACAACGAATTCATGTCATTATTAGCTAAGTCTGTTATTTACTATCCGCTTAAGTATAAGCGGTTTTTTTTAGCGCAAATATGCTGTTTGACACTCAAGAGCCTCCAATAGTTATATCAATCGGTGGATCACTTCTCGTTACCCGTGACGGAATTGATACAAAATTTCTTTCACAACTTAATGCATTTATTCGTAAATATATCAAGCGCGGTAAGCGCTTTTTTTTAGTCGCAGGCGGAGGTGTGACAGCGAGAGATTATCGAGATGCAGGAAAAACGGTTATCGGAACTATGTCTGATGAAGATCTTGATTGGATCGGAATTCATGCTACCCGGTTGAACGCACATATGATCCGTACAATTTTTGAAGATATTGCTCATCCGCGTATTATTGAAAACTATGATAAAAAACTCCGCAATTGGAAAGAACCGGTCGTTGTAGGAGCAGGATGGAAGCCCGGATGGTCTACCGACTATGACGCTGTAGTTCTTGCGCGAGATTATGGAGCAAATTTAATCATCAATCTTTCCAATATTGACTGGGTGTATGATAAAGATCCCAGAAAACATAAGGATGCAAAAGCTATTGAAAAACTCACGTGGGGAGAGCTCGAAAAGATTGTCGGTACAGAATGGTCACCCGGAATCAACGCACCTTTTGATCCTATAGCTGCACAACTTGCCAGAAAACTTCGATTGACGGTTATCGTCGCAAACGGTGAAAATTTCCGTAATCTTGAACGTATTATTGAAGGAGATTCATTCAAAGGAACAGTCATAATGCCGTATAAAATCAGTGCAAGCTTCTATGACAGAGAATATTATATGGGTGACAAAGCAGGATACCGGTTTACACAGCGAAATTCATTTATCGGGAAATTTTTGACTTCGATAGCTACATATTATCGTGCTCTTATTATCCGAATTTTCCTTAAACCCAAAAATTGCCTCGATGTGGGGTGCGGAACGGGTAATCTTGTGAAAACCCTTCGCACCTTCGGAATCGATGCTTATGGTGTCGAGATTTCAGAACATGCACTCAAATTGGCGGACAAATCAGTCCGCCCTTTTTTAAAGGAAGCGGATATTGTTAAATTGCCTTTCAAAGAAAATGAGTTTGATCTCGTACTGACATTTGATGTGCTGGAACATATGGAGCGGGGTAAAATCAAAAAAGCTATAGATGAGACGATTCGTGTATCTAGAAAATATATAATGCACAAGATATACACAAAAGAGAATTTATGGATACGCTGGCTTTACAGCAAAGATTATTCTCATTTATCCATATTTACGGCCAAATTCTGGCGTCGTAAATTTTTGGAGCATCCTGATGCTGTTTTACAACGAAATTCTATCTTCAGGTTACCTTCATTTATGGAATCCATTTTCCTGTTGAAAAAGAAATAATATATATATACTTTACTTTGTCATGCTGAACCTGATTCAGCATCCAGTTTTTCTGGATTCCAGAGCAAGTCCGGAATGACAGCGGAAGTAATTTTTATTATTGTTTTGTTATGATTCTCAAACATATTTTTCTTTCAAATTTTCGTAATTTTACACAAGCAGATTTTTCGTTCAATCCGCATTTAACGCTTATTATCGGTGAAAATGCGCGAGGAAAGACAAGCCTGCTTGAGGCACTGTTTGCTTCGGTCTATGGTACCGGTTTCCGTGAGACACGGGAAGTGGAGCTTATCAAATGGGACATGGATGAGACTTTAATTGAGTCAGTATTTGATGAAGGACAAGATATGTTGTTTCAGATTCGTATGCAGAAATCTTCAGAAACAACAGTACGTAAGTCGTATTACGTGAACAAGACAACTAAGTCATCAAATCAGTATCGCTCAATGCAGATGCAGGCTGTCCTGTTTGCGCCTGAACAAATACAAATCATCACCGGTTCACCCAGCAGAAGGAGAAGATATTTTGACGATGTCATAGCTGCCGTTGATCGTGACTACAAAAAGAAGATTCGATATTTTGAAAATGCATTACGAAGACGGAACAAAATCCTTGAAAATTATGAAGATGAACTGAATTTGATTGATGAACTGAAATTCTGGAATAACTATCTGATTGAGCATGGATCATATATATCAAAGAAGAGAAAAGAATATATCGAGTACCTCAATTCGCATCCGTCAATAAACGGAAAAAATTTTTCAATTGACTACCTTCAGGATGAATTTACTTTAGAACGACTTGAGAAGATAAAACAACGGGAATATCGGCTTAGACGAACTCTCATAGGACCTCAAAAAGATGATTTTATCTTCAATCTGGATGCTCCGCAGGAGAAGAATGTGAGCTTGTTTGGCTCGAGAAGCGAGCAGAGAATGGCGGTGTTCTGGTTAAAACTAAATGAATTATCGTACTTCGAAGAACTTTCGAAAATGAAGCCCCTTCTTTTACTGGATGACATATTTTCCGAGCTTGATGAGCATAACCGGGAGCTTGTTATGAGTTTGATTCGTGAGTATCAGACTATTGCAACTACGACTGAAGAAGAGGTTCAGACACTGGCTCATGTCCCTGAAGAGGTTATCCATTTGTAGATGTTACTGTTTATCAAATTCACGCATCAGTACATACGGAAAAGTTGCCGCTAAATCTTTCATCAAAGGCATTCTGTTTTTAATTTTTGCCCATTCCGCTTGAAGCATCCATATGTGTAGAGTTGATTCGGGATCTACCCAAGGGCCTCTTCTTTCTGAAAAAGTTTTCAGCTGGGTATCATAATCGGGCAGCGGTTCATGAGCATTATGGTAAACATATCTTTCCATAAGTCTGGCGGCGACCGCTAATTCAGCATTTTGGAAATCCGAGCTTCCGTTCAATTTTAACGAACCTCCGTCTAGTCCGCCTCCGCCGATAATCCATACATCATCAACTGTTCGTGATGTCGTGACATCGGTACGGAATAATCTTTTTTTTGCCTTGTCCAGTTTCCCGACTTTGCTCAGAGGAGCGAATAATTCAAATCTTGTGTGAGGGAAAGCATGTTCAATAACTGCTCCAGTACCTCCGTCATCCACAATATCTTCTATTACGACGGCATATGCATCAGAGCTCAAATCGGATTCTGATAAGGATATACATTCTGCTGCAGATCCTATCTTTCGAGTGCTTACTAATTCTAATTTGTCCGCAAGTGCCTCAATATCGAATCCTGCCTTATGCCATTCCTGAAACACAGCATACAGCGGAAGGACCGATCCATTCAAAGCGCCGATAACGGATGGAATAGAACCAGTTTCCTGTGAAATATCCCGGATACGCTGTACAACTTGCTGTCCGTATTCTTCAAATACAATCGGTACCGGTTCTATGCTGGGAACTTCATAAATACCTGGCGGATACTCTGATTCTCCATTGTGTGTTACTTCATGCATATTCGTATGGGAAATACTCAAATTGAGAGTACAAGTATATAACAGGAAAGTGTTCAAAACAAGATTTTTACGTGAATATTGATATAATACTAATCAAAGGAGAGGTGACAGAGCGGCCGAATGTACCGGTTTCGAAAACCGGCGTGGGGCAACCCACCGAGGGTTCGAATCCCTCCCTCTCCGCCAGATGGGATACCTTCAATCTCAAAGTGACGAATAGATTGATACAATGGGCTTATGCTGGTGTTCGAAAAGCCCGGATAGCTCCAAAGCATTCCAGAAGGAAATATCGAACACAAGAGAACTCTGATCTGGCTCAAGTTAGACATTTGATACGTTTTGCCTAAATTCTCAAACTTTTCCTGCATAAATTTCACAATTGATTCAAGGTTATATTTTGAAAGGAGGACGTCATCCTGAGTCATTCTTACCGTGATCATCTGTTCTTCAATGAGTTTATTTTGTTCTTTAAATATCTCATCAGAGTAGACCCCATTTAAGTTTTTCTGGATTAATGATTGCCGTAATGTTTGAAGCCTTTTTAACTCAACATCCGCTTCATCTTTTCGTTTTTGCAGTTGCTTGACTCGTTTGTAATATGTTCCTCTTAACAACGCTATAAAAGCGTTCAGACAATCCTTTGTTGGGGTAATCGTTGAAAGATAACTTACTAATGAATTATCTAATGCATCAACTGGAATAGATTTCATGCCGCATCTCTTTCGACAAAAGTAATAGGCGTACTTAGACTTTTTCCCTTTACTCCACCCGCCAGTTAATGGTGCCCCACAGTGAGCACACTTAACAATTCTCCTTAAAGGAAATTCAGGATTGTCTCTATTTTTTCTTACAAGTGGAACATTAATATTTGTATTCCTGCCATCAAGCGCTGCCTGTACTCGATAAAAGACTGCTTCGGAAACCATAGGAAGATGCTGTCCTTTCACTTCTTCAGGATATCTATTGGATGTTAAGATACCCATGTAAAATTTGTTTTTGAATATCCTGCTCAAGTTTTGAGGTCGTAAAGGATAAGGTTTTTCTTTAAACATTTGTCGCAAACCCCATTCATTCATAATATCGGACATTTCAGATAATGTTTTTGTACCAGTAGCCATTAATTCCCATGACTTCTTGAGTATGTCCCATGTTTTAGGATCTTTGACAGCGTAACCGTTTTCATTTAGATAGCCAATTGGAGGAGTACCACTCGGAAGACCTGCCAGAAAACGTGCTCGTAAACCGTTTCTTGCCCGTTCACCTCGCACATCATTATCAAGTTGGGCAAAACCAGCTAAAATTGTTTCGACAAGTTTTTCAGTTGGACTATTACCAGTTGGCTCTGTAACGGAAATCAAAGCAATATTAGACTCTGCTAACTTTTTACGGATTGCCAGGTAATCAGCAGTTTGTCTCGATATACGATCTAACCGATAGGCAATAACTGCATCAAGCGTCTTCTTATTTTTACGACAAAATTCCAGCATATCAATCAATACTGGTCTCCCTGCAATAGTCTTTGCGGATCTTCCTTCTTCACGAAAGATTTTAACGATTTCAATATCTCGTCGTTGAGCTTCCTTTTTACAGATATCCTCTTGGGTATCAAGAGAGAAATTGTCAACTTGTTCTTCAGTTGATACCCGTAGATAAATAACAGCTCGTTTAATTTCGTTTGTCTCCTGTGAGAGTTTCATAATTGTCGTTCATTTAATACTTCTTTTAATGTCAACCCGTTGAAAACATCTTTTTCATACTCATCAAACCATGTATCTATTAAGAACTGAAATTCTGTCGTGATGGTCTCAATTTGTTCGTTGGAAAGAGATTTAGCTGTTTCACCTAACGCCTGACGTGTTTTTGCGAATTTGTTTTCTTCGCTTTGTTTAGGAAGTATTTTTTCTATGACATTTTGAATAGGCGTCTGAGAAATAGATGATTGGATTACTGGAGGATTCGAATGAGGAATTTCTGTTATTACTTCTTGTTTTATTGCTAATTCTCGTGTATCAAAAAGTGTTTCCATAATGTTATTAACTATCGTTATATAGATAGTATATATCTAAATATAGATAGTTGTCAAGTGTAAATTTGTTTGATTTAAGACTAAATGATTTCGATAAGTACTATAGTTATAGATAAGGTCTAAATTAGGATGACGAAGAATTAAACTCAAAAGAATATCGCAAACATGTATAAATTTTTTGGAATCTGTACATCTTCTCTTGATGAACGCTATCCTATAGGGGTATAATAAATTCTATAAGTTGTAATTATTTATGAGTAATAAACGAATTTTTATTTGCTTTGCAATTGAGGATGAATACGCAAGAGATTTTTTGGTTCAACAGTCAGAAGATACCCGTAGTCCTTTTGAATTTACAGACATGTCAGTAAAAGAACCATGGGATGATTCTTGGAAAACGAGATGTAGGGCGAGAATAAAAAGTTGTGATGGTTTAATTGCACTAATTAGTAAAAAGACTCGAAATGCAGACGGGGCAAAATGGGAAATGAAGTGTGCCGATGAGGAAGATATTCCCATGTTAGGAGTTCATATTCACAAGGATGATAAAGGAGAAATCCCTTCCGAATTAAATGGCTATAAAGTTATTGAATGGAACTGGAGTGGTATTGCCGACTTTATCAAGTCTATCTAATGAATAGTCTTCTATCAAATACAGAAAAACAATACGGGACTAAGTATAAGGATCATTTCTTTGAACAATACAAGTTGTATATAGACAGTGTTGAAAAAATTAGTGATAGAAGACAAAACGCTAACAACTACTTTATTAGTATAAACACTGCTTTGATTTCGTTAATAGGTCTTTCTATGCAGTACAGGATTCTTGAAGAGTTTAGTTGGGTTAAAGCGATGGTGGCTGTCGTAGGTATTTTGATTTGTGTCATATTTTGGTTTTTAATTAGATCATATAAACAGCTTAATACAGGAAAGTTTAAAGTATTACACGGCATTGAGAACCAACTTCCTCTCGCTTTATATAAGCACGAATGGCACATATTAGGTGAGGGGAAGAAAAATAATATTTACTATCCCTTTTCGCACATTGAGCTTTTGATTCCCTGGGCTTTTGGCACGATTTACGCTATCTTATTCTTTGCTTTGATAAGTGGAACATGTGATTTTATTCAATAAAATGATAAGCAATTTAAGTGATACGTTGAATTTTATTTTATTCTCATAACCTTCCATTTTCCTATAGGCTCTGGTATACTTCTGCTCAATTTATTTGAGAAATATGGCCGACAAAATCAACCTAAATGATGCCTTTCCTTCATATCTATCTCCATTATTCTCACTCGATTTAAAAGAAATTTCAATTTTAAGCATCTTCTTAACAACAGCGGTTGTAATTATCCTTCTTGTCGGCGCCTATATTTATTTACTTTATCTTGGTTTCAAAAAACAACTCTCCCAAAAGACAGTTCTTCTTGAAATAAAGCCACCTTCAATCTCTTTGCAGTCATCATTTTCAACAAAACAGCTTTTTACTATTTTGCATTCCTTGGATCATAAAGCAACTTTTATTGAGAAACTTCTTCAAGTAAAAAAACGTATTAGCTATGAGATTGTTTCGACAAAAGAAGAGGGAATCAGATATCTGCTTTCCATTCCTGAAGAAGATGTATCAGTAATTAGAAAAAATCTCATGGCATACCTGCCAGGTGTTGAAATCCATAAGGTTGCAGATTATCTACCAGAGACTTTTGAAGATATAAACAATACGGAATATTCAATCAATGAATTAAAACTTGAAAAATCGTATGTTCTCCCACTGCAGGATCAAGACATTCTCAATAAACATGACCCGATTGCATATATTACCGGCCAGATGACAAAGCTTGATTTGGATGAGACTATCAGTCTTCAATTAGTTACAACTCCTATAACTTCCGCTTTTCATAGCAGGATAACTGACCGTCTCTACACTCTACAAAAACGAATTTATGACGGAAAAGAAATTGTTTCATACATTCAGGATGATACCTTAAACAGTGTTCTGAAAATTGCCAAACAGATTCTCTTCTTCATATTTGACCTTGTCGTGATGCTCCTCAAAGACATAAGTAACTGGATTATGGATTTCATGATGGCTTCCCCTCATAAGCAGTATCAACGAGTTGTAACATTTGAAAAACATCCTAAAGGAGAAATCAGGGAACTCACACCTAAACAAAAAGAAATTCAAAAAGTAGTGGAAACGAAAATTGACCAGCAACTCTTTGAGGTTTCGCTGAGGCTTTTTATACAGAGTTCTTCACAAAAAAATATTCTGCAACGCAAAACTGGAATCATGAGCTCATTAGCCACATTTACGAATCCTAGCTATCAGTCTTTGAAGATAAAATCGCAGCCTTCTCTTGCCAAGAACTTTTTTTCAAAACTGAAATATTTACAATTCAAACATCGGTTGTTTTCGTTATTTAATAATCCAATTCTTTCTGTTTCTGAACTTGCAACCATTTATCACTTTCCGTATACGGAAACGACTCAAACTGAGGATTTGCAGTCCATAAGATCAATTCAGCTTCCAGCTCCTATAACGCTGAAAAAGAAAAACAATAATCTAGATTTAACGTTTGCGCAAAACATACACGGTGAATCAATAACGCCCATCGGACTATCTCTTGAAGAACGAAGAAGGCATATGTATGTGATTGGAGCAACGGGCATGGGTAAAACGACCCTACTTCTTAAGATGATTTATCAGGATATACAAAATGGTAAAGGTGTAGCTGTCCTTGATCCGCATGGTGATCTGGCAGATCGTTTGCTTGGAGTTATTCCAAAATCTAGAGTTAAAGATGTCATTTATTTCAATCCCTATGATCTTGAATATCCCGTTGGGCTCAACGTTTTGGAAATGACAGAAGGGTTATCTGAGACGGAAAAAGAAAGAGAAAAGGATTTGATTGCTTCAAGTATGGTTTCAATTTTCTTTAAGCTCTATCCATCTCCAAACGCACGTCCAAGAATGGAGCACATCTTACGCAATACCATTCTGGCGGCATTATCAACAGAGAACCCGACTCTGTTAACAGCGTATAAATTGCTTGTCGATAAAAAGTATCGAGATACGGTTGTAGCTAAACTTGAAGATCCTCTTCTCAAAGATTTCTGGGAAAAAGAGTTTAAAGGATTTGGTACTTATCAAAGAGCAGAATTAATTTCTCCTATTACCAATAAATTAGGCAGATTTTTAACCACAAAAACCACCCGTAATATTTTAAGTCAGGAGAAAAATAAACTTCAATTTACAGAGATTATGAATAACAAGAAAATCCTTATTTGTGATCTATCGAAGGGAAAAATAGGTGAGGATATATCTTCGTTCTTAGGAAGTTTGCTCATTGTAAAATTGCAACTTGCAGCATTAAACCGTGTCCATATACCTCAGGAGAAACGCATTGATTTTTTCCTCTATATTGATGAGTTTCAGAACTTTGCCACAATGACCTTTGCACAGATTCTATCGGAGGCTAGAAAATACCGACTTGATACCATCCTTGCCCATCAGACCATTTCGCAGATAGAAGATAAAGATTTACTCAAGGTTATTCTAGCCAATGTGGGAACGGTGATTTCTTTTAGAACCAGTAACCCCAGTGATGAAGACGTGATACTTCCTTTATTTAGACCGCAAGTGAAAGAGAATGATATTGCCAATTTACCTTCATATCATTTCTACATAAAAATCAATGCTCTGAGTCCTCAGAATGCATTTACTGGAATGGCTAATAACTTTACTATAGAAGACGATGTTGAAATTCGACAGCAGGTTATTACCCATTCTCAAATGACGTACGGTGTAAAGATGAATGATAGTACTAAAATAGAAAAGAAAACTAACCGCCGATCACAGAAGGAAGAGCCAACAAAACCAGCAGTTAATGAGCAACCAGTAGTATAGAAACTGTCATAGCAGCTATGACAATTCACTAAAGAAAAGTATTGGTATAATAGGGAATAACGTTTTTATCTGTTATCCTTTATTCCTTATAAATAAGGAAAAGAAAAAATTCTTGATACTTAATGAATCATGGAATTACCACATATAACCAAAAAGCAACAAGAAATCCTCTTTTTATTGTACAAATTCAGATTCCTTACCAGACCACAGATACAGACACTCCTTCATCACAAAAGCACCAGAAGAGTCAATGAATGGTTACCAGATTTAATGAAGAAAAAATATGTTGGAAGAATATTTGATAATAAGAACAAAATAAATAATGTACCTGCAATTTACTATATTGCTGAAAATGGAATTCGTTTTTTAAAAACACAGCCACAATGTGAATTACGATATGTCAATCGGTTATATACTGACCCTGATAAATCGCAAAGTTTTATTGATCAATGCCTTCTTATAGCTGATATCTATCTGACACTTATAAAAAAGTATGGTGAAAATCCTGGTTTCGCTTTCTATACCCGCTCTGATTATTCCTGGAATGGCATGATCAAGGAAATTTTTCCTTACTTCGTCTTTCGGAGAGACGAAGGAGAACCATTCTATATTGTAGAAATTTTCCATGAAACAGCCCCAAAAAGAAGAGCGATCATACCTCGATTACAACAGTATATTCACTTTTTCACGCAAGAAAAATGGCTGCAGCATGAACTGCTTCCTCGCATTCTTATCATCTGTCCCAATGAAAGAAAATATAAAACGATATACAAAGAAGCACGGCGCATATTACAAGACGAACAAATATCCGATCTTTCTATTTACACAACTTTGCAAGATCAAGTTAAAAATCAGGGAATAACTGCCGATATCTGGGAACAAGTTATTGAAGATTAATCATTTCTCTTCTTTTAATACCTCATATCCTTTCTGCATGATCTTATTAACCAACACGGTGACAACCCCTTGCAAGTCACTTCTGGTGTACTCATCCTGATTGTCTATCAAATCCAGTATTTCACTTTCATAGGGTTCAGTTATCAGCGGATCTATCATAAAACCTCCTTTCCGTTGTTTTCAAGCAAAACGTGTAATACGTTTTCAACTGTCTTCAAGGCTTTTGTGATTGCTATCAACGGATCTTTTGCATACTGGCTGATGTATGCCCAGGCATTGCCGCTATGGTCAGGATATCCGTATACATCCATCAGTACACAAGCGGTAAATTCTGCAATGGTTTCCTGTTCTGTATGTTGTCCGCCTTGCAAAGCTCCGGCAATACGGGCATGAATGGCATGGGCAAGTTCATGAAAAAACACTGCAGGGTCATGACTTCCAAGACGTATCTGAGAACCATCTTTGGTACAGTCTCCAAGTTTTTCAGGAGTTACCGGAACGTATGAGACATCAATATCAAATTTTTGAGCAACAGTTACTAATTCAGGAAGTTCTATGGGTTGATAATTAACTGGTACGTGATCGCCTATAGTACAAGATGCAGGAAACACCGGAACAGTTGCAAATCCGACACAAATATATTTTTCTATGTCTTCATTGTTTTCTGTTTTCGTAGTTTTTATTGTAATTGGTCGCAGAATATAAATAGCTTCACTTCCTTTTTTGATTTTTCGTCCTACCTGTTCCCATTGTTTAAAACCTCGACAGTCGAGTTCACCTGACTGCATGAAACTTATGACTTTATTTGATAAGCTCCAATATCTCGCTGGTGCAGATGGATCTAGTTGAATTCTTGCTACTTGGGTAATGGCTGACAAATCGCCTGTTTTAAACTTTTCAATAACTCTATTCATACTCGCTTGAGCTTTCGCAGAGAGTTTCATATCTTCTTGGCGACTGCTTGTAATTAAATAATTTTATTTTGGGAAGCAGCTCGTCTGCTTCCCATACTTGGGATATAAAAAAGCAGGGTGAAATTTTGCAAGGGCTGCAAAGCCAAAGGCGGAGCAGTTTATTGGAGTGAAACGGAAACCCTTGCAAAATGAGGGGTAAGACCCCTTAACTATGTGTACGGATTAGGTAATTTCTTCAAATTGTAAGAAAAGTAAGGTACAGTTAACAAATGGCGATTAACAAACTTATCTTGTTCCAAAAAGCCTATGATTTTCTGCTCTGGCTTTTTCCACTTATTAACAGATTGCCAAAACATCATAGGCCTGTTCTGGGGAGGCAAATTGAAGAACTCGGCATTCGTATTCTTCTGGATATTATTGCAGCAAACAGTATGAGAGGTGCAAAACGCAAAGAAATGCAAGAACTCATTTCAACTGAAATTGATAAACTTCGGATACTTGTGAGATTGACAAAAGACTTGAAATTTATGAGCGTCAAACAATATACTTTTGCTTCTCAGCGAATAAATGAGTTGGGAAGTGTATTATCAGGCTGGATGCGTGCGGGACAACCACAAAAGGTTGAAAAAAAGGACGTAAATATGACATTATTTAAGATGGGGTAGGATATCAAACGCTTTCCAACGGGGCGGTAATTGGAATAATACATCAAATGCGGGAGTCTTTGCTCTCAATTTGAATAATACACCAACCAATCAGAATAACAATATCGGCTTCCGTTGCGCCAGCGATCGAGTATTTCAAGCGCCGGATGAGTTGATGCCCGTCTACGGATTGGCATCCAGGATCCTTTCGATCACCGATGTCCTTTCCAGTTTCCTGAAAGCATGCTGAAGGAGACAAATAAAGAGCCTGTATTTCCTGCTCTCTTACCTAGTAACAGAGCAGGAGTAAATAGGTAAGCCAGAGGCCGGAGTACATCCGGCCTGGCTTTTTTATATTGTGCTTACAGGGATAATGGATGTATCAAGAAATTAGTAGCTTTCACAATTTGCTTTACGCCTACTACCAGTCCCGAAAGTGTAAACGATATATGGGCGGTATTTTGCAATTTGGTTATTATCTTGAAAGTAACATATGGAAACTGCATAAAGAATTGAGAACAGAACAGTACCTGCCTTCACCGTACACCTACTTTATGGTTCACGATCCCAAAGAACGAAATGTTGCCGCACCTGCTTTTCGTGATCGGGTCGTCCAGCACTCGCTCATTGATTACATTGAACCAATGTTTGATAAGCAGTTCATTTTTGATTCCTATGCCTGTCGGAAAGATAAAGGAACGCATTTGGGATTAGCCCGGATAAAGAAATTCCTGAAAGCAGCACGATCAATCTATGGCTCACAGAGGTCGCTTTATTGTTTGCGGATGGATATATCAAAATACTTCGCCAGTATCTCATGGGATATTCTCCTACCAATTGTATTCAGAAAAATCAGTTGTCCTCAAACACAGCGGTTGATTGAGAAAATTGTTACGTTTCACCGTTTCTTGAATGGCGGAGACTTCATTACTGATTTAGTCAATCCACAAGCACGCAGAGGGTTACCCATTGGTAATTTAACCAGCCAACTCTTTGCCAATCTCTACCTCAATGAACTTGACCAGTTTATGAAGCGACAGCTTCAGGTACGATGGTATGCAAGATACATGGACGACTTTCTCATTATTCACCCAGACAAAACATACTTACACACTTTAAAAGACGAAATTAGATGCTTTCTTGGAGAAAATTTACACTTGAACCTTTCAGAGAACAAAGTAGTGTTATCGGATGTCAAAAACGGCGTTCCATTTGTCGGCTATCGTATTTTCCATGACCACGTTTTGGTGCGGGGCAATACGCTTACTCATATTCAACGAAAGCTCAAAAAGAGGAAGAAGGCATATACTCATGGTTCACTTTCTGCTACGAAACTTCGATCCAGCAAGGCTTCAGTGTATGGGCACTTTCACCATGCAAATGACTTTTATCTCAGAGAAAGTATGAAGATATGGAAACCTTAGTTTTAGCTTAATTTAAGCAGTTGTGAAAGGGAGAATGTCTTCTTTGGTGAGCACATGTGATTCTTTACAGAAACGAACCATTGCAACACTCGTTTTATGGGAAAAGCCAACGTACTCAACGATTTTACCTTTCTCTTGTGCCTTTTTAATGGCAGGTGCAAGGTCGGTATCCGAAGAAACAAGAATGATCCGGTCACACTTATCTTCATAAGCAGCGACCAGCATATCAACTGCAATTTGGACATCTACGCCTTTTTCATGATATACCCCATCGGATTTCAAGAGATATCCTAAAGAGTATTGAAATGAATGATTTCTGAGCGTAGCGAGTAATTTTTGTTGATTCGCAAGAAGTTTATCAGCATGTTTTGTGCCATCTTGCCGTACTCGACCTACATAATACGTAGCACCTACAAATTTTCCTGATCTAGTAAGAAATTGAGCAAATTTTTCAAAGTTGAACTGAAGGAGATTGTGTAGTTTAAGATCTTTTAGTTTAAAGTAAAAATTACTTCCGTCAATTAATATAAGACATCGTTGACTCATTCCTAGATTATATCAAAAAGGCAAAAAAATAACCCCTGCAAACGGCTTGCGCCCTCACAGGGGGATTTAGTATCTAAATAGTACCAAATTGATTCGCTCTTGTCAATCCCAGTGACTCATAAATTTCTATTTCTTATCTCTTCCTTACATGCCTTGTAATTCTTGTCTGCTTTTATTATCATGGTAGTTAAGCGGTCTTTTTCGTGTGGAAGACGCTATTTTATGTACATAAATACATTGTGAAAAAATTACCGATAAACCAATCAGCTCTTTTGAGATACTTTTTTGAACCTCGCTATCACTACTCGCGATTCCAGTTCAATCTGGCGATGATTATTTTCGTCCTGATTGGGTTTTTCGGCGCTACCTATCTCACTGTTGTCAACCTGCCTGATGTCTTCGCTGCCAATGACACCATTCAGACTTGGACTTTTAATACCGCCAATTCTTCCCAATTCACCAAAGATTCATCACTTGTTGCGATAGATACAAATGCTCACCCTGTAACCGGCGTCAACAAAATCACCAATCCGGCATTTACCAGTGATACCAGCTCATGGAGTACGGCGGCCGTCCCTGCCTCTGGATGGGTAGAAGTGCCGGGTGATGCGACCTACTCAACAACCAATTTTTTAGCCATGCAGTATGAAGCCAAGTACGATTGTACGGGCGATGATGATGGTGATACCGCCGCTGCCTGTAGTGCAACGGCAGATTCGGGCGCTGGTCTCGATTATCGTGATATTAACGGCTTTAACAAAGATAATGTCGTTTCAACTGCTAATGGTGCTCCTATAGTCCATATCACTCAACAGCAGGCAATTAACGCCTGTCCCACGGGGTATCATCTCATTACTAACAACGAATGGATGACAATAGCAAGAAATGTCGAAGCCCAAAGTGGAAACTGGGCAAACGGCGTAGTGGGGTCAACCGTGGCATCAGGTGGCGGACTTAAACGAGGGAATGTGGGTGAAAGTACGAGTGTGGGTTACAACGGTGCAGATCCAGAGCAAGGCACAGGAAGGGATACCAAGGCACAGCTTGTACTTTCAAACGGGGCAAGTCTCTGGGATCTCTCTGGAAACGTCTGGGAATGGAATAACAACACCATAACAGGTGCGAATCAGCCGGATGTCAGCGGTCAAAGCGGCTTTAATTGGAGAGAGTACACAGCACTTACAGGGTATGGTTCACTTTCGTATGATTTACTTAGACCATCTGATTCATCCTATAACGGAGACTATGGGGTAGGACGTATTTATCACGACAGTAACTCTGTCTCTTCAACAGAATACGCTTTC
>DCTC01000001.1:930316-938837 GCA_002329205.1 Candidatus Roizmanbacteria bacterium UBA1450
TCGGCTTCCGTTGCGCCAGTGATCCCGTAGCAATCTCACAATCTTTCTCATCTAGTCTAGGCCGCGGAGCGGCCGGCGGCGCGATTTTTACAGTAGGGAGTGTCTCAGACGGCAAACTTTACCAATCAATCAATGTCGGAGACACTTCAACCTACAATTTTTCAGTGTATGTCTATGACAACACCTCAGGAAGCGAAGGCGGGACTGTTGACGCGACTGTTGCCTCACTCTATTACAATGGTGCAACCATTTCAACCACCTATACCAATATTGGTTCGGGCTGGTGGAAGCTCTCGGGTACACTGACCGGTGCTAACGAATCACGGGAATACGGCATACAAGTAGAAACAGGGAAGACTGTAGTTGTAGATGATTTTACCCTCTCGAAAGACGGTACGTATCAGGTCTACACGACCACTGCTTACTCCAATGCACAGGTTGTCACCTGGGACTCATTTTCCGCTGATTCGGCTGCTTCCGGCAATGCCAGTGTGGCCTACCAGCTCTGTACCGATGACGGCTCCACTTGTGAATCAGGTGGATCATGGCAGTACTGGAACGGGTCTGCCTGGACAACGGCCTCAAATATCACAAGTCACGTCAACACCGAAGCGCAACTGACTGAATCGGTGATGCAGGCACTCTCAACCACTAGTCAAAAAATTTCAGTTAAAGCTATTTTTACTTTTGGTGGTGCCGATACTCCCACACTTAGCACTATCAGTATCGGCCTCACCACCGATACCACAGCGCCAACAACCAATGCCTCAAATATCGGTATGTCTAAAACCAATGGCGGGGTGAGTATTGCCTCAAACGGCTGGACAAACAACGTTGCGCCGTATTTCTCATGGACGGCTGGTGCCGATAATGCCGGTGGTTCAGGACTCAAAGGATATTGTTTGTATTTGGGTACTGACCCTGACGGCAATCCTGCCACCAGTAAGGGACTCTTGGGAACTTCTCCTGTATCTACGTCAGGCACAACCTGTCAATTTATTGTCGCCTCAACCAGTATCGATTTTGTGACCAGCAGTTTGCGGGGTGATCCATGGCTTACCTCTAGCTCTGATCCGTATTATTTAAACATTAAAGCAGTGGACAACGGCGGGCAGGTCTACACCGGTTCATCTGCATCATTCCATTTCCGCTTTGATTCAACTGTGCCAACTAATGTGTCCTATATCTCCTGCGCATCCGGCAGTTTTGCCAATGTTGCGGATATGAATTTTTCCTGGCCGACATCAGGCGGCGTGGCTTCATCTGATAGTAATTCTGGTATCCTCGGGTGGCAGTATCAGATCAACTCAACTGCCGGAACCTGGCTAGGCACGACGACAGACGCAGATCTAGGCATAGACTATATTCCTACGGGTGACACCTCTCGTACGCTCACCCAAGATCAGGACGGTGCCTCAATTGTCTCCGGTAACAACATTGTTTATTTCCGCACAGTAGATGTGTCAGGAAATATTTCATCTGATGCCAGTATTCGTACTTGTAATCTGGCCTTTGGTGGTGCGGCCCCTGCTTTTGATGGTTTGGATAGTGTGACAATCACCCCAACAAGCTCAACATCGAATTCCTTTGCACTCTCATGGCCTGAAGCAGCGGCAACCGTTGGCCAAACAGTCACAAACTACTACTACATGATTAATGTGGCACCTCCTTCTACCTTGGCTACTCTCGAAGGAAATGCTGCCACCTATATCGATAACGGCACTGCACGCACTGTTTCTGCAACTTCATTACCCAACGTTAACAAAGGTACGAACACCGTCTATGTGATTGCGGTGGATGATGCTGACAATTACTCACCGTCAAACTACATCACCGGTACCTTTACCTTAAACTCAACTGATCCTGATAATGTGGGAAATCTTGTTGCTTCTGATTCGTCTATCAAATCACAATCACAGTGGAATGTGACCTTGACCTGGACAGCACCAAGTTACAAAGGAGCAGGTAATTTAACGTACCTTATTTATCGCTCCACCGATGGCACCAGCTTTTCACAAGTTGGCAGCACATCAGGACTTTCATATGTAGATACCACGCCATCTTCAGCAAAATACTATTACAAAGTTTATTCAAAAGACGGCGCGAACGCGCAAAGCTCAGGCACGAATGCAGTTTCTATTACACCAACGGGTAAATGGACGAGCGCACCATCTCTCAATTCCGGGCCGGATGTCTCGTCCATTACCACCCGCAAAGCCACGATTACGTGGAGCACCTCCAGAAGCGCCGACTCAAAGATTCAGTACGGGACATCTTCAGATGATTACGGAGATGTCGAGCCCTCCAATTCTTCACAGGTCACTTCACACTCGATTCAGCTCTCCGGTCTGACTCCCGGTACGAAGTATTATTACAAAGCCAAATGGACTGATGAAGACGGCAATACGGGCACTTCAGAAGAAAAATCATTTACCACCGATCCGGCGCCATCTGTCAAAGATGTCGCAGCAAAAAATATCGGACTTACCTCAGGTATCATTCAATTCACCTCAACCGGTGCTTCTAAAGTAAAAATTTACTATGGCACCAGTACCAGTTTTGGCGGCGCCAAGGAAATTGCCACATCTACCTCTGAAACGACCTATACCGCAGAACTGACCGGTCTATCTGACGGCACCAAGTACTATTACAAAATCAACACCTTTGACAGTGACGGGACAGAATATGAAGGAACCGTGCTTGATTTCACCACCTACCCGCGTCCACGGATCTCTAATGTTCGTATCCAGGAAGTCCGGGGTACTGCCCAGCCGACTGTCCTTGTCACATGGGTATCAAATACAGAAATTTCATCCATTATTACCTACTATCCACAAGGTGAGCCGGAAAAAGCCCGTGATGAAGTCAATATCGAGTTGACCAAAGGAGAACACAAACTACTTGTAAAAGGGCTATTGCCGGAAACAGATTATATTCTGATTGTTAAAGGACGGGATGCGATTGGTAATGAAGGCACTTCTGATAGTCAGCGCTTCACCACGGCCACCGATACCCGCCCGCCGCAAATTTCCAACCTGAAGATAGAAGGCACCACCGTCCCACCGGTTTCCGGTGCCGGACAGGAATCTACCGCACAACTAATTGTGTCATGGGATACGGATGAACCAGCCACGTCACAAATTGAGTACGGTGAGGGAACCGGCAGTGTGTATTCACAAAAAACACAGGATGATGCCAACTTGACTACTAACCACTTGGTTATTATTTCCGGTCTGACACCATCAAAAGTGTATCACTTACGGGCACTTTCCAAGGATAAGGCAGGCAATGAAGGAAAGAGCGTTGACACGGTGACGATTGCACCAAAATCAACTGAATCGGCACTTGACTTGGTGGTTGGTAATTTGTCTGATATTTTCGGATTTTTGAAAAACATACAATAACATGAAACGATCAATTATTTACTTAAACAATATCCTCAAAGCCTTCAAGGTGAAAAACCAGGAAGTGACCGTACTCCATAATGTCAATCTAGAGATCTCAGAAGGTGATTTTGCGATCATTTTTGGTCCTTCGGGGTGTGGAAAATCAACCCTCCTGCATGTCATTCTTGGTCTTGAAGAACCTACTGCCGGACAGGCACGTCTTTTTGACCGCAATATGTATGGCTACTCCGAAGATGAACGCTCTGAGTTTCGCAAAAATCACATCGGCATGGTGTACCAGCAGCCTAACTGGATTAAGTCGCTGTCGGTCGTTGAAAACGTGGCATTTGCCCTGTCACTCTTGGGAGAAGAAAAACAGCAAGCGCTTGTGAAAGCTCACACTGTCCTGAAAACGGTGGGTATGGAAGATTGGGCTGAGTATCACCCAACCGAACTATCCTCGGGACAGCAGCAAAAGGTAGCTTTAGCACGGGCATTGGTACTAGATCCGGAGGTGATCATTGCCGATGAGCCAACCGGAAACCTTGATTATCAAAGCGGCATTGAGTTAATGGAGCTCTTCCGCCGTCTCAATGAGCAAGGAAAAACCGTGATTATGGTAACCCATAACATCGACAACCTTGACTATGCCAGAAGTATTGTCCAGATGTTTAATGGACGGGTGATCAAGGTGTTTAGCGCCACTTCACAATCAATACAGAATATTAAAAAAACTCTCCTTGACCGGATTGTGTTTAATCCGCAAACGCAAGCGTCACAAAATGTATTACGACAAAAACCGAAACAAGAAAAGCAGGGTGGACATTGGTTTTCCTGGCTCTCACTCTCAACACTTAAAACGGCTTTTCCGGCACTGATGGCTCATATGATCCAAGTTCTTCGCTTTTTAGGATTACTAGGGGTGTATTTGATTAAAAAAGGTACCAATGCTCTCTTGACATGGCGATTTATACCGGTTGGTATCCGTAATGCTTTGCAGCCGAAACTCATCAATGTGTACAACAGAATGATTAGTGCTTTAGAAGTGCACGCCGAAAAGACTATTTCTCGGGTAGACCTGATTGATCTTTCCATAAAAAACATGGTTTCTAAACGAACCCGTACACTTATCACTGTCGGTGGGATGACGATTGGCATTGCTACCATAGTTTTCTTAGTATCAGTCGGCTATGGTCTGGAAAAGATGGTCATTTCACGGGTGGCACGACTGGAAGAAATGCGCCAGATTGATGCCACACCGGCTGTTGCAAGCAATATTAAAATTACTGACGCTTCCCTTGCCAAGTTTAAAGATATTGCCGGTATCAGCAAAATACTGCCGATGATTGGGGTGGTGGGCACCATAAACTATCAAAATTCAAGCACCGATGTAGCAGTATATGGGGTACTTTCTGATTACCTCAAAGAATCAGCAATTCAACCAACAGAGGGAACAATTTTCAACAGTGATACGCTGACGTTGGAGATGCCGTATGATGGAACAACACAAGGGCAAGTTGCCGGTGTTTCTGTGGACAGGGAGGAAATGGTTGTGAAACCAGAGATGGGCACAGCAATTGGCACTGTCCAGTACGCAATTCAGCCAAATGAATATATCCGTGTCCGTGAACAGCCCACCGCCGGTTCCTCGCTTCTGGGGTACACCCGCCGTGTAGAAGGTACCAGTCAAGCCACTGAGTATTGGGGAGGCGCATATGTCAGTGATAATGATGTGGGACATGCAGCAACGGATGGGAATGGTAAAGATCTTGGGCGCTGGCTCAAAGTCAAGGTGCTCTTATGGGAAGAAAAACAAGGCGAAGATGGCAACACCAACTATACTGAAAAACTGAATGAGGATGGGAAGCAGATGTCTGTTGAAGGATATGTGGCTGAACTCAATATGACTGTTGAGCGGGAAGTAGATGGTGTATCACTGGCAGTTGCTCTTGATGAAGTACGACAGCCACAGGTGCTTGGGGAAGCAACAGAATCGGCAGGCACAACAGAAGATTCAACATTCATTGATATCTCTGAAGTTGATGAAACGGCTACTACCGCAGCTGAAACAAAACGCAATACCGTTACCCTTCCCGATGAAGGCAAACGTGAAGCTGTCGTTAACAAAGCACTATTAAGTGTACTTGGCATAGAAGGCAATGCTGTCGGGAAAACCTTTACTATTGCTCTGACTGCAACCGGTGAGTTGGTTGAGGATGGAGCGAAAATTGAATCAGCACCTGTCGAATATACCATTGTTGGCGTGACTCCTCAGAGCAAAACGCCTATCTTATATGTCCCGATTCGAGACCTCAAACAGCTTGGTATTCAGGCCTACTCCCAAACAAAACTGGTCGTTGATTCACAAGACAGTTTGGCAAAAGCACGCAAGCAGGTAGAGGTGTTGGGCTTTAAAACTACTTCAGTGGTAGACACTGTGTCTCAAATTGAAAATCTGTTTGCTTCACTTCGGTTATTACTTGGAGTATTGGGAGTTGTTGCTTTGTCTGTCGCAGCTCTCGGCATGCTTAACACTCTTACCGTCTCATTACTTGAGAGAACCCGTGAGGTGGGTATGATGAAGGCAATTGGGATGAAATCGGGAGAAGTGCAGGATTTGTATCTGACTGAATCCATGATTATGGGTGTCTTAGGTGGTATCGGTGGGCTGACGCTTGGTTTCCTTGCGGGCAAATTGGTATCTATTGTCCTTTCTACCTATGCAGTGACCAGAGGCTACGGCGTGCTTGATATTACCTTTATTCCGTTTTCATTTGTGATACTGATCTTAGTGATTTCACTGCTGGTGGGACTGTTGACCGGTATTTATCCGGCCAAGCGAGCCACCAAAATTTCAGCACTTGATGCGCTGCGGTATGAGTAAGCAAGTATTACTATTTTTAAGAAAATTTGTATGAACAAACACATTCTGATTGTTGAAGACGAAGCCTACATTCGTGATCCGTATGTTCAGGTACTGGAAAAAGCAGGCTACCAAGTATCCGTGGCAGAAGACGGTGATCAGGCACTGGACAAGATGAGTAACAAAACATATGATCTGATTCTTCTTGATGTGATGTTGCCAAAGATGGATGCTTTGGAAGTCATGAAACAGCTTGATCAAAAACATACACTTCCCAAAGCTCCGATTCTTATTTTAACCAACCTTGCCAATGATCCGGCAATCAAGGAACTGATGAAATTCGGCGCTACGTATTATCTATTGAAAGTGGATGTTAACCCAGGTCAACTTGTAGAAAAAGTACAAGAGATATTGAAATAATGTGTGAAAATATCTATATAATTTTGTTATAGGTATATTTTACACACTTTGTACGTAAAGTTATAAGTACTTCTTCTTTATTTGACAAAATAAATCTCATATTTAGATTGACTTTACCGCTTCTCTTTCGTATAATTCGATCACTTTATAGTTAAAGATTATAAGTTTCTGCCCCTTTAGAATAAATATTTATATGGAAACTGGTGTCCCTGGTTACGATGCTGCGCAACCAATTCAATTTACTAGCCTTGATAGTTTGTTATGGGGTATCGTTAAAACGCTTCAATGGTATTCACTTCCTGTAATGGCAATAGCTATTGCCACATTGGGTATTTTTCTTGTCATGAGTGGAGACGATACGGAAAGAAAAGCACGACTCAAAGGCTGGATTATCAATATCTTGATTGGTGGTTTACTGGTATTCGGCGCTTCGTCTCTTGCCCAGATTATTAAACAATTTGTTGGTGGTACCGTATAACTATACTATGCATGAGAGTAACAATACTTTTTCTCCTTTTTTGCATTTTCGCTTCCTCTAGTCTTTCTCCTGTATTCGCCCAAGAACCAGTACCGACACCTCCCGCGCCACAAATTCAGTGGACAAATGATTTTACCGTAGAAGATCAGCCTTCTATCATTATTACGTTATTACAGAAATTTATTGAAGGGTTTGATGCGTTCATGGGAGGATTCATTTTTTATACTCCCGATCCGTTTGATGAAACGATCAAACTAAAGGATAGTACGGAAATTCCCGGTATCACCAAGTATCGAGATATTTTCTATCAGATCGCCATCCCCATTGCCGCCATAGCTATTGCGGCTATTGCCATAACTCGCGTTGGTTCTGATAATGCGCAGGAATTGAAAGCATTTGGGTTACGGTTTCTCACAACAATAATCTTGTTCATTACGGTTCCATACGTTCTGTCATATAGTATCCAATTTAATAACCTGCTTGTTGAAAGGATTACTACGACACAACATTTTACAGGGTTTCTGAATGAGTATTTGGATAAATCGGGAGAGGAGATAACTAACGGTGAAGAACCTGAACAATATGGTATCCCCAGCTATGATATGTCAATGACAGCAGGCGTGTTTCGATCACTGGGTAAGTTTGTCGTACAAACCTTCTTGTTTGTCTTAACCTTTTTGTTTTTACTTGGTGGGTTTGTCTACATCGGGTTTCAGTTTGTTATTCGTTTTGCAACACTTCTATTTTTAGGTGTTCTGTATCCAGTTATTTTGCCGTTTGTGCTTTCTGAACGTACCACCAATATTGTCAATACATTCTTCAAAACGTGGTTTACCTTTCTTATTCAGCAACCAGCATTTGTGCTGGGATTTGCCATAGCTAATGATATTTTCTCAAGTATTTTGTCCTCTCAGGGACCTTCTGTCGGGATGTTATTTTTCTATACTGGCTTCCTCTTCTTTTTAGGAGGTGTGAATATGCTTGTTGGTCGCATCTTTGGTGACACATGGGGCATGTTTGCCACCAATATGCAGGCTGCCATTGCTACTCGATCAGTTACTACTCCTATTACATCATGGAAAAACGATTTTCAACGTGGGATATTGGGAGGGAGTTTGAGTTATGCCGCTGGTCGATATCTGCATAATAAGACAACGCGTAAAGCAACTGGTGACGATCCTGTTGAGAATCCACCTACCAACGGTTCTTCTAGTAATAGTTCTTTTTCGAGTACTTCATATCGTTCTTCTAAAAAAACTCAGGAACAATCACCATTTACCCAAGTTCTCTCTCATAAAGGTTTTGAGGTACAAACTGAAAATCACAAACAAGGTATCGTTTCCGTAACTGGTGAAGCATATAAATATGATGACA
>DCTC01000001.1:938848-940728 GCA_002329205.1 Candidatus Roizmanbacteria bacterium UBA1450
CTTGATCAAGACAGGTTTATTGATTTATCAAGTTTCAATAAGAAGAATCAGAATCCTCACAACTATAACGCTATGCAGGAATCACAGAAAAGAGGCAAGAGCCTTGGCTACGCCTATGTCAATGAGTCAAGCCCGCCCCAGAAGATTAAACATTTTTTAGAAATGTCACAAAAAAGAAATAATGCCTTTGGTATTCAAGGGGTAATCGTTGAACGACAAGGTACTCAAACATCCGACCACATTATTCGGATGTATTCATATAAAGATCATGAAAAGCGTAAGAATATATAAAGACGATATACGGCAACACATATTAAGAAGTCTGTTTTTTACAGACAATACACTCTTTGTCAGTGGAGGCATAATTATTGGCATTACACTGTATATCTGTCTGAAATATATAGCTCATGTGTTTAATTGGAACATTTATATTGCTTCGTTAATAGTTCTCGAAATTGCATTTATTGGATTTATCACGCAAAAAATCGATAACCAACCAATTTATAAAGTGATTCCTAGAGGGTTTAATTTCAAGAAAAGTAAAAAACAATATCGACAAAAAGAACTGGAGTCATATTTTGTAGATTTTTCCATTCAAGATAATCTTATAATCCGTAAAGACAGCATCATTCAGATGCTAGAAGTTGAGCCGTTTGATATTTCACTCCTCAATGATCAAGATCGAGAACATTTCTTTTTAAAGCTTAAACAAATGATACATGTGTTACCTTCTCAGGTACAGTTTATTGTCAGAAAAGAAAAAGCAAAAACAGAAGGTTATTCAAAGCATATATTCTCTTTATATGCCAATTCCAATACAAAACGTGAATCTTTAATTGCTGAATATACGAAAAATCTCTCAGCTTTAGTGAATGAAAGTAATTTTATGACGACTCGTCACTATGCAGTTTTCTCTGTCTCCTGTAACCCGACGAAACAGCAAGATAAACTAACGGCAATAAAGAAGCTACATGATATAACGATGCGCTTTGCCTCTGCGCTTTCAAGTTGCAATATTACCGTTCGACCCTTACAGAATGAGGAATTACTTAGTTTTACTCAAACTACTTTACGATGAAACTACAAGCTATCCCAAATACCATTAAAAGAACCGCACTAAATGTTATAAACGATATTAGAACATTTAGTCTTACAGAGCAGCTTCAAAATAATCTTGAACATGTAGCGTATGAGAAGAGTAAACAGGATTATGAATTGAAAAAACTAAAACGAGCATACAGCCTGTATCAAACCAAAAGCAAAGGAATACAGGCGATTGAAGAGCACTTTTTCAATGGTGAGCCCAAACTTCATCAAAGTGAACTTACCCTTGCGTTACGGAATGAGATTAAACGATTAATGAAAATAATTGAAACACAGCAGGAGCTTATCGAAAAATCGCCATTTGTTCACAGCGAGTTACTACTTATCCATAAACCATCGTTGGTGAAGACGAGACATCCTATCAGATTTATCCGAAATTACTTCAAATATAGACATGAAATGAATTTGTATCATCAGGGTATTAAGACAGCCCATAAAGCAGAATTTCATCTTACTATAGAAAAAGACGATAATGGATTATCAGTTGAACGGGACGGCAGCAAGATCTACAAGAGCGAATATGTACAAGAACATAGCACTTATGTACAGGTTGGTGAAAAACTGAAACGTACCTATTATTTAGCAGATATTCCGGCGTATTTAAGCCCGTATGTATTCTTTAGGTTGCTAAACTCATCATTACCGTTTACTTTAAGTATTTTCGTTGAACCATCACCAAGTAGTGAACTATTAAAAAAGGCCAGACAACGGTTATCAGTTTTAGAGATGCAGCAAAATGAACGACTGAAACAAGGCAAAATTAGAGATCAGCAGGT
>DCTC01000002.1 GCA_002329205.1 Candidatus Roizmanbacteria bacterium UBA1450
AGGCAAAATTAGAGATCAGCAGGTAGATAAAAATATTGAAGAGGTTATGAGTTTTATAGATGAGCTGGTACACGAAGCAGAAAAAGGTGTTTTGTATTCTCTTTATTTGCAACTAGAAGCCGAAGATGAGAAGGAACTAGCAAAGCTCCATAAACAACTCCAAAATATTACGGGAACAATGGACATGACCTTTAATCAGTACACATATGGTCAGAAGAAAGCGTTTAAAAACTTTTTGCCGTTTAATCTTGATCATGTACAGGAAAACAGAATCTTACAATCCACAGCAGCTTCATATTTACTTCCTTTTGTTTCAAAACAGTTAAATGATCCAGAAGGAGTGTTTATGGGAGTAAACGCTTACAATAACAGTCTGGCTTTCGTAAACCCGTTCACTTCACGAAACAACAATATCAATATTTTCGGTGTCTCAGGATCCGGAAAAAGTGTAACGGCAAAAATACTGATGAATAGGCTCTACATGAGAGGAGTGCAAATTATCGTGATTGATCCGGAAGGTGAATATGTCGATATTGCAAAAGCCTTGGGAGGAGAAGTTATTTCATTTTCAAGAGAAAACGGCATTAATCCCTTTTATGTTTCAAGTCTTCAAGAGAACGATATTTTAGATCATATCTCAACTTTGAAAACGTTCTTTAAGTTCTTTATTCCTCAAAATCATTATGACGGAGCGTTCTTAGATGAAGCTTTGATTAAGTTATATGATCAAGGTAGTCCATCGTTTGAAAATTTGCTTGAGTTATTAAAAAAACATCCAATGCAAAAAGACCTAAGTGTTTTAGCAACGGGTAGCTTGCGAGGAGTATTCAACTCAATAAGAAAATTAGAACTCAATAACGATATTATCGTGCTTGATCTGCATGACTTGAAGAAAGATGAGAAACGAGATCCTGCAATGTATCTGTTAACCTCTCTGATATGGAATTTAGTGAATAAATCCAACGGTAAAAGACGAATGTTATTTATTGATGAAGCACATAAACTACTTGTTGATCCAGAAGTGGCAGTATTTTATCGAGAGTTAGTCAAGCAAGCAAGAAAACGAAATGTCGGAGTCGTTTCCATAACCCAAGACGTCGAAGATTTCTTAGATAATGAATATGGAAAAGCTATCATTACTAACTCTGAAACGAAAATCCTACTGAAACAATCCTACGCAACACTGGGAGACATTGGCACCATTTACCCGATGACTGATGAAGAAAAACAACAATTGGGGCATTTAGCGATAGGTGAAGTGGTCTTATTTAGAGAAAACGAGCATGTACGTGTTAATATTCTTGTTCTTCCATTTGAGCAACCTTTAGTATTTACTTCCTGAAGCCATGAAGATTCTTACTACTGTTCGGAACCTTCGTGCAATCACTAACGACCCATTCGGATTTATTGTAGATACGCTCATCAAAGTTCTAGTGAACCTAGTTATTTCCATTCCTTTAGCAGGAGATGTAGTCGCTCGATTTAAAGGCCCTGTTTTGGGATTCTTAGCTTCAATGGTGATACTAGGTGTCATGCTATTTGTAACAATAATTACGATATTCGTTACAATATTTTTATCTCCTACAGGTTTCTTTCAATTTGTAGCAAGTGCTCTTGTTTCAAGTGTAGTCGCCTCTGAAAATTTTACTCAGACGGCAATTCCCGCTCAAAATCCATTTGGGGGAAGTGGTATGTCGTATACTACTGTTACAGCAGGATTCATGGATTCGGGCTATTTTCTCCGGTTTGGGAAAAATCATACCGGAATCGACATGGTGCCGAGCGCAAATTATTTTACAAACAGCCATGCATATCAACAAAACAACAAAATTATTATTTATGCAACACATACTGGAAAGGCAAGAACATATATTGATGAAGAAGGAGGAGAAACTGTGGAGATTCTCAATGATGAGGGAGACTTGAAAACGATCTATATCCACTTTAAAGAAGTCTATGTAAAAACTGGTGGTAGTATTCAAGCAGGGACGCCACTTGGCGAAATGGGAGATACCGGCTTTGCAACTGGTAAACACTTGCACTATGAAATTAGAATGAAAGACGGAAGTAATTGGTTACCCGTTAATCCGTTAACGTATATAAAATAATAGTATGAAAGATGTTCATTTAAATAAATTAGACGCAAGTCAACGAAGATTACTCCAGTATGGAGTAATCTTAATTCTCGTATTATTTTTAGTAGTTTACTTTTTCGTTAATTGGAAAGATACATCTCCAGTCGGAAAAAACAAAGTCTATTTAGAAGATAACCAGCTGCATATTTTCGATGACACTTACACTTTTAACGGTTATCCTGATCGGATATTAGTGCATTACCCTTACTTTCTGTTGATTCAAGCTAATAAACCTTTAACCACAATTTATAATCTTGAATCTCAGCAAAAAGAAAAAGAAATAAACGATATTCTCTTAGATTATTATGATGAAAATATTGTCTACAATCGAAAAGAAACATATTTTAATGATAAAAACTTAGGTCAGTATTGTGATGTGGCTTTTATCAAAGATAGTGATGAAATTTTATGCATCACCAAACAATCAAGAAACTTTGTAGATAATAGACTTATCAGCATCAATCCAGAAATGCCCAATCTATGGAAACGTGTTTATGAATCAGATAATTTATTAACTTCGGTATCTGTCATTAATAACAATCTGTATGTGGGAGAAATCAACTTTGAGGCAAAACAAAATTATCTTACCGTGAACGAACAAGTTACACCTGTTGAGATTCCAGTGAATATGGTATATGAAATGGGAGGAAAACCATATCTCGTTTCATTCAAGAGTGAGTTGAATGACAATACACAAAGCTATTACTTGATTGAAAATGGTCGGATTATGAAGCAGGAGGGAAATAGGATTTATTTCTTTAAGTAAGATTCGCTAATTGATTGACTTCTTCTTAGTCTTGGTTCGTTTGAGTGCTCTTTCCTCTAATACTTTTTGTGCTAGTTCCTGCATGGCATCGGCTACTACTTCAATATAGTCGTCAGTAAGGTTTTCCGGTTCAAATTCTTCAACTGTTTTTCTTGCCAACTCAACTGCTTGATCTCGATCAGAAATAAGCGTTATAAAAGTCTCATTGGTAAATTTCCTCACTTTACTAGCATAAAAATCAGTTTCCATGATTTTTCGCACGGCATCATGAGGATTAGGCGTTTTTTTTGCTTTCATACCTGTATTATACCGGAAACGATAGAACAAAATGATATACTATAGAAATATGGATAATCCTAAGACCAGAAAAGAAGTAGGATTGAGGTTAAAATATGCCCGTCTCAAAAAGAAAATGACTCAGGCAGAAGTTGCTGAAAAAGCAGATCTCAATACTAATTACTATGCCTGTATTGAGCGGGGTGAGGTTAATGCTTCTTTAGAAAAGTTAGAAAGCATTTTGAAAGTGCTCGGGATAAAGTCTTCAAAAATTCTTCCTTTTTAAGTACCGCTTGAGTTTTAGAAAACGGATCATCTGATTTGACCAATCTTCACCTTCGATTCTTCTCATAATCTCATGACTTTTAGTATAGGAAAGCACGTTAAGACTTCCTTCCCATAGAATAGCCCGATCAATAATCACTAGTTTTCTGTGGTGATTGCCTTTTAATAAGATAACATTGACACCCATTTCTGTGCAAAAGAGTATTTCATTTGTTGCTTGATATCTTATCTGTTCATCGTGATCAATTGGGTCTCGGGTAATAATGCTAATTTTGACTTTGCGATCAAGTAAGTCATTCAGCAAGGGATATAGATGCTCCATTCGTGAGGAAGTAATATAGGGGCTTTCAATAATTACTTCCTTTTTACACTCTTGTAGGTCTTTGATAAATTGGCTATAAAAGTTCTTTTCGTCAAATAATTCTGATTTGAATTCTTTTCTTTTTTGAAAAAACATAGCAACTTTAAACTAGTTAACTTTTTTCTTATAATAACCTTCAGAAAAACCATTATAATTTGAGGACGGAGATTGATTCTTTTGAGTAGAATGCTCGGGATACGCAAGCATTAGTTTATGAATCCAAGGCAGAAAGTGTTCGAAACAAAACTCACTCTCCCCGCTTTCAATGATTCATGTATACTAAGTTTATGAGGTTAAGTAGATTTTCTATTATTTCGCTTGTGACTGCTTGCGCTCTTTCCATTGTCAGCTTCGCTGCTCTTGGGGTATATAATGATTTCGTCTGTGGAAATATATACAGCACAATGAATGACTCACGTTTTGACAGATGTTTTTCCTCATTTGGAGAAGGATTCGCATTTTTTTTGCTCCACATGATAATCTTATTTGGACTTCTGCAGTATTACAGATCGGATGCTTTATCAAAAAAAAGCAAGAATTTTTTTAAAAAAATTTCCTACCTCATTGTTCTGTTTATCGCTATTATCCCCTTTTATATTGATGCTATTGCGGCTGACAGAAATGCTTCATCTGGTTTTATGTCGCTAAGTTTTCCTTTATGGGTTGATATATTTTTTGCTCCCGTTAGCTTCCTTATCCCAATATGTATTATGATAATTATTCTTGCTATTCACCGTAAATACGCGAATTAATAATTGACTCCTTTCTAGATAAAAAAAGTTCTAAACGAAGGAGCGATTTATCAAGCTGATTTGACTCTCCCAAGTAGTAGATCTCGAACCCGCCTCCGTTTATAATGAATTGTATTATTGAGTAAAATAAGGATATGAAAATAAAAATTATTCCTTTGAAGGCTGACCAAGCGACATACTTTATTTCGGGTAATATGCTTATTTCTTCAGAGGAGGATATGTTGAATTTGATGAGTCAAGCCCGATCGCAAACGATCATTTTGCATGATTACAACTTTCAAAAAGATTTTTTTGATTTAAGCACACGGAAATTAGGTGAAATTCTTCAGAAATGTGCAAATTACAGAATACGTATGGCGATTATTGGAGATTTCGGTTTGTATCCCAGCAAGATACTTCCCAATTATATTGCAGAGAGTAACCGACATAAAGAATTTATATTTGTCAGTTCCTTAGAAGAAGTTACGGAGATGTGGGGAACAGAATGAGTGAATAAAGATTACGATAAGGTTCAGTGAACAGGATACAATTATTACTTCTTCAACATTTCACTGCTAGCTGTTTAATGATCTCATCTGCCCAGATTTCGATTTTTCTGACCGCTTCATCAAAAGGGCTTGCTTCGAGAGTTAAAATTGGTTGAAGTACTTGTGCCTTCATAGATACCAGAATTTCATGAGTAAGTTCTCCACTTTTTCCGAATTGAGGATATGAAGTGTCACCGAGCGCAAAAACCGCAAATTTTGTATGTTCGCATGAATGTGCAAGCTCTTTCGTCTTCGTAAAGAAATCTTCTGCGACAGGATTCAGTTCACCGTCCCCGTAGGTTGACACCCCAAAAAATACCAACGTGTATCTCTTCAGCACATCCGCATCCGTTTCCATCACATCGAATAAGTCAACTGTATAGTTTTTTTGGTCGAGATACCGTTTTAGTTCTTGAGCCACTGACGTTGTTGTCCCGTACATAGAAGCATAGGTGATTGCAATGTTCATAGGCACAAATTATTCTACCATGTCATATATACATTGAAATACTATTATCGAATAACAAACTGTATCATTTACTTTCCTTTCCAATAGGTATACAATGATACTATTACCATTTCTTACATTATATGAGTATTGAGGGGAAAACCGTCGTCATCACTGGAGCAAGTGACGGACTGGGGAAATCAATAGCATTGGAGTGTGCAGAGAAACGTGTCAAATTGGCACTGCTTGCCAGATCAGAGGAGAAGTTACAATCAGTTAAAAAAGAATGCGAAGCGCAAGGCGGGGAAGCTGAATACTATGTTTGTGATGTGGGCGATGCCGCTCAAGTAGCATCGGCCATGAGCAATATAAAACAGCGATTCAGTACTTTAGATATACTCATTAATAATGCCGGTATTTGGGCAGCTGGACCGCTTGAGAGTTACTCTATTGAAAAAATTGGAGCTTTGTTTGCGACCAATACACTGGGTACAATTTATATGACCAGATCGGCAGTTCCGATAATGAAACAGCAGCAAAGCGGACAGATATTGAATGTTATGTCTATTGCAGGTGTCGAAACAAAGGATGCATACGGAATTATTTATACAGCAACGAAGCATGCTCTTCACGGTTTTACCGAAACACTGAAAGAAGAACTCCAAGGGACCGGAATTAAAGTAATGGGCTTCTATCCGGGTGGGATGGCAACCAATATATTGAAAGCAGCAGGTATTGATATGCCCAATTCAGGCGACCAGTCAATGGATACAAAGGACATTGCAAAAATTATTGTTTTCGTTCTTGAACAACCAGAGGATGTCGTAGTTGATCATTTTGAAGTAAGAAAATTTACCAAATAAAAGGAGGTGTATACAGGATGCCACAAGTATTTACAGCGATACAGGCAAAAGATATCGGTGATAAGATAGGGATAGATTGGAGTAAATTCGATCTTGAGCAGTTCCGAATGGGACTTGAGGTTGAGATGGAGCATGGTGCTCACGATCCTCAGACCGATGTCACCAACGATGATCTCGTTATGACCGGTAAAATAGCTTTAGCTCACCTAAAAGAAATATCTGATTACTATACAAGATTAAAAAAAATGGAGGAAGAAGCCGGATCGTAAAGGATTTGATTATATATAATTCAATCATGGACTTGTATCTCCCGTTTGTTTTATCACTTATCGCCGGTCTGTCGACGACAGCCGGTGCAGGATTTCTTTTTCTCTACCGAAATATTTCAAAAAATGTATTGCACTTCTTTCTTGGCCTCTCGGCAGGAGTGATGCTTTATCTGTCATTTATTGAACTGCTTCCTGAAAGCATCCATCATATAGGCTTTGCCTTTGGAAATTTGTTATTCTTCTCGGGAATATCCTTTATGGCCATTATTGATAGATTTTTCCCACATTACTTACTCGGTAAAATAAACTGCATAAAGGAAAATTGCAACAGAAGGCTTTATTCTACAGGTATTATGGTAGCAATAGGACTTGCTCTTCACAATTTCCCCGAAGGAATAACAGTCTTTATGGGATCATATGTAAATACCGAGTTTGGGATTGTTCTTGCGCTTGCTATAACACTCCATAATATTCCTGAAGGTATAGCTATTGCTGCTCCTATTTTTGCCGCAACAGGGAGTAAGGTAAAAGCGTTCACATATAGTTTTTTAGCAGGAATTGTTGAGCCGGTCGGAGGACTGTTTGCCTATTTCATCCTGCGTCCATATCTCAGTACAGAACTCCTGTATGCTGTTTTTGCATCAGTTGCAGGTATCATGGTTTACATAAGCTTTGACGAACTGCTCCCCGTCTGTTTGAAGTGTGACTTGAAACATATCCCCATTGCAGGGATCACCCTCGGCATGATTATCGCTTCACTCAGCATTCTGTTCCTGTATAGATAACTAAAGGAAAGAGTAGTACAATGATCACCTATGGTTACTCTTTCACCCGATCAAAAGCAAGCCCTCGACCACATCAGTTCATGGTATAAAGATCCGGATAAAAGAAGTTATATTACTCTTGGCGGGTATGCTGGAACAGGGAAATCTACCCTTATTGCTCAACTCAGACAGTATCTCCACTCCATCAATCCGAAGATTAAAATCGGATTTGTATCTTATACAGGAAAAGCGGCGCGGGTGCTTTATGGAAAACTGAAAGAAGATGAGGTGTTGTACAAACAGGATACTGTTGGCACAATACATTCCCTCATTTATTCTCCGGTCGTAAATGAAAAAGAAGAAATTGTCGGGTGGGAGCAAAAAGAAAAAATTGATCGGGACCTTATCATCGTAGACGAGGCTTCCATGGTGGATGGTGTAATCTGGAAACATCTCCTTTCGTATAAAGTCCCGATTATTGCAGTCGGTGATCATGGACAATTACCACCGATTCGAGGTTCTTTTAATCTGATGAATAAACCGGATATATTACTTGAGCACATTCACAGACAAGCACAGCAAAATCCAATAATCGGGATATCAATACAGGCACGGGAGCATGGATATATACGTCCAGGACACTATGGGAATGGCGTCAATAAATACGCAAGGGAAGATCAGGAATCGTATCTTGAGATGAATGAACTGTTACAAAATTACTCCGAAGATACTCTGATTTTATGCGGGTACAATCACACAAGAAAAAAACTAAATAAGCATATTCGCCAATCCCTCGGATATGAAAGCCCTGATCCGATTCCGGGTGATCGTGTCATTTGTCTCCGTAATAATCATAAAAAAAGAGTATATAACGGCATGATCGGGACGATAGTCGATATACGTCAAGAAAGTGTCGACTGGTACAGGGCAGAAATTGCAATGGATGGTGAAGATGATCATTATCGAGGACTTGTTTCTGCAAAACAGTTTAGTGAAGATAATGCAATGAATTTTACGAATCAACGAACACAAACTATGGCTGGTGATTTATTTGATTTCGGATACGCTCTCACCGTGCACAAAGCTCAAGGTAGTCAAGCAAGAAAAGTGGTGCTTTTCGAAGAGCGTTTTTCCAAAATGTCCGATCATGACTGGCGGCGATGGCTCTATACAGGCGTAACGCGTGCAGAAGAGGAATTAGTCATTTTTGAACGGTAAATTCTAGTACAATTAATTAAGTATGAAGCGTATCGTAGCCATAATTACTCTTATTACGTATTTGGGTCTCAATATCGTCAGTCCGAGTTATGCGGTAGACCATAATCTGGAAGTCACAGCAGCTGTAGAACCTACTGTAAATGATTTTACTATTGATATCTATGCGAACAAACCTGAAGGTGATGAAATATATCCTACAGAGATCGTAACTTTTACCATTGAGTATTCAGCAATCCCAAACACGGGCTTTCCGATGGAAATTGTGGCATCCTGGGAAGAGGGTCTTATTGAAGGAAGCGGATCAAATTATGTGGAGGTTTATGATTATGTGATAAATTCGGCATCATCAGCACATGACGGTACGGCTCCGGTTGTAGATTTGTTGAACAAGACAATAACCTGGTCAATCACTCAGGTCTCATCGGGAGGCCCATACACGTTGACATTTGACCTGCAAGTAAAGCCTTCATTTTTAACAACAAATAGAATACAGGTATATACCAATGCAGATGCGACGTATCAGTCAGCAGTTCATCCACAACAGGATATTTATTTGTATGTCAATCCGAATCTTACCCCAACTCCAACAGAAACTTCGACACCGACACCGACAGGTCCAACTATAACTCCGGAACCCACATTTACCTATACACCGACACCGACAGGTCCAACTCCTACACCAGAGCCAACTGATACTCCTATGCCGACAGATACGCCTACACCTACGCCGACCGGACCTACTGAAACGCCCACGCCCACTGAGACTCCAACAGGTACACCGACTCCCACAGGGTCTCCTACACCTACTACACCGCCGATACCTGATCTCACAGCTACACCGACACCCACTCGTCCCACATCGACACCTACTCCGACCGGAACAATAAAGCCTACACCGACTTCAGGGCCTTCAACTACGACCGGGACAGTGACTCCTACTCCCAAGGTTTCGCTGAAACCGACGCCACCCCCTGTATTTAAACAGTTTGTTTTCGAAAAGGTATCTGTCGAACATATCGGTGAAGATAATGCGATTTTTACTACTATCACATCATTGGATTCCACACTGGTTGTGAAGTATGATCTGTGTTCAGCCAAGGAATTCGGTCAACAGATGGAAGATACGAAAAGTGATAGATATCATGAAATCGTGTTTGAAAACCTGATACCTGATCAGACCTATTGTTTTCAGATTATTGCAACCAACAATCTTCTCAATAAATCAATTGAATCAGATATTTTTATTTTCAAGACAGCAAAGGAAGGAACAAGCTATAGGGTACTTACTACAAGAACCCTATGGAATAGTCTTCAGTTGAATGCAAGCAATTCCAGGCGTCTTGTAGTACCGGATGATATCCCGGTAGTATTGACCGTGGAGATGGATAATCCTGAGAATATCAAGGATATCGAAGGCCAATTTGTAAGCCGGTCTGTCCTCGGAGCATCGACAATCGCCAGGAACAATGTTCAGCAAGTCCGGTTTGCCGAAGTTGCTCCCGGTACTTTTTCAGCAGAAATAGCGACTCCTGAAATCATTGATGATTATTTTTTTACCTTAGAGATTACTGACAACCTCGGAAAATACTCCAAAACGGTTACGCCATACTCATTTTTGGTTTCTCAGCCATTGCAAATAGTAGATCAAAAAGGAAAGCCGATAGAAGCTGCATACGTTCAGGTGGAACGGTATGAGGAATCACGAAAACAATATTATCCGTTCAACTCTGCTTTCTCATTTACCCAAACAGGTAGAGGATTTTTTCTCCCATTTTATACAGATCATGAAGGTTTGCTCAACATTGCCCTACCTCTCGGTAAATATCGAGCTTCTGCCAATGCTATCGGTTATGCCAATGCACAGCAGGAATTTCATCTGGGCGAAGAAACACAACAGTATCCAATTCTGTCAATGAAATCAGAATTTTCATTTGCAAATACACTAACTTATTTGAAATTTGCCATAAAGACTGCATACCAGACATTTTTTGCAGATGCAGATACATATTTTTCTACACGGCTTCTGGTGGTGTTTGGGTTATTTGTACAGTTTATCATGATACTGATTTTAGTCGTTTTCGGATTAGGAAAAATCGGAATTATTGACCGGATACATTCGCGCTTGGGTCAACTGCTCAAAGATTTTGAGAAGGAATTGTTTGAGCTTTTTATGGGAATCTGGTCTCTGATGAATGTAAGCGTTTCGATTCTTTTTATATTGTTCCAAGGTTTTGAATCTGCTTTACCTTTTATCATGATGACTGTTGTTGTCGGAATGGCAGACATTGCGATTTTTCTTCTGAAAGAGAAGAATATATTGAAAAATAACAGAATGGGAGCCAATGAAACTATCACAAAAGAGGATTGATTCATTTCAAAATCAAATATATATTTTTTACCGTCAGAATAAACGGATGTTGAAATGGCGGGAAGAAATAAAACCGTACTGGGTAGTTGTTTCTGAAGTTATGCTTCAGCAAACTCAGGTGCCACGTGTCGAACAAAAATTTCCTGAATTTATTGCAAAATTTCCTACATTTGAATCATTAGCTCAAGCAACTCTAGAACAAGTACTCACAGTTTGGCAAGGTATGGGCTACAATCGAAGAGGAAAATATCTGCAGGAGATTGCAAGAATTGTTGTCCATCAGTATCAATCTGTCGTTCCGGAAGATCCAGAAACTCTGGATAAACTTCCTGGTATCGGTCCTGCAACAGCCCGATCTATATCGACTTTTATTTACAACAGGCCAGAACTTTTTATAGAGACCAATATTCGCCGCGTGTATATTCATCATTTCTTCGGAGATAGAGAAGACATCAGTGATACCGAAATAACACCGCTTCTGAAGCAGACAATCGATTATCAACATCCACGTGAATGGTATTATGCACTCATGGATTACGGTACCTATTTAGGAAAAACCTTGCCCAATCCGAATCGGAGAAGTCGTCATTATACCAAACAGAGTAAATTTGAGGGATCAAAAAGACAAATCCGCGGAGCAGTACTGCGGTCAATCCTGACAAATGGACCGCAATCAGATGCTGAATTGCTGAGAGGTCTGGGATTTGAGAAGACACAGTTGTATACTGTACTGCAGGAGATGAGCAGGGAAGGAATGGTTTCTGAAAAGGACGGAAAATACAAAATTACTAGTTAACATATTCTTATGAATAATCTGGAAATAAGGAAAAAACGAGCAGAAATAGTACTTAAAAAGTTGAAAGAGCTTTTCCCCACGACCAAATCTGCATTACGTTCTAGTAATCCTTGGGAGTTTCTCGTTGCCGTAATTCTTTCAGCTCAATGTACGGATGCCAGGGTAAATATTGTCACAGAAAAACTTTTTAAAAAATATCGTACAGTCAAAGATTATGCTGATGCAGACATTGTAGAGTTTGAACAGGATATTAAATCCACCGGTTTTTATAAGAATAAAGCAAAGAATGTTCTTGCAACTGCAAAAATAATCCATGAAACCTATAAGGATAACTTGCCCAGGACAATGGAAGAAATGCTTGCTTTGCCCGGAGTTGCGAGAAAAACGGCGAATGTTGTATTGGGAGCAGAATTCGGGATAGTTGAAGGCATAGCTGTTGATACGCATGTAAAACGCTTATCAACTGTCTATGGCCTGACGACTGAGCAAAATCCTGAAAAAATCGAACAAGATCTTATGGCTATTATGCCTAAAAATGAATGGGTCGAATTTACACTGAGAATGATTGACTATGGCAGAAAATACTGTCCGGCAAAAAAACATGAGCATGACCAATGTCCTCTGACACTTGCACTTACAGAACAAGGCCTATACCCAACAGACCAATCCCGATGATACCCGCATATTTCAGATATTTTTTTGTTTGTTCTTTATCAAAAAGATTCAGGTATTTATCTGATTCGTGATTACTCATATTATCAATTATACCTACCGTATGTTAGACGCTTTTCGATCTGAAGAAATAATTTCAAATCTTATTTATACTGGGGCGATACTAGTTATCGGGTTTGTCATTTCTGTTGTTCTGCGGCGAATTGCTCATGTGCTTTTTAATCGTCTGGACGGAAGATTTATGACAAAAAGAATTGCTTCAAAGACAATAACTCTTCGTTCACTCGTGAAGAATATTATGGATGTGGGTCTTTTTACTCTATTCTTCTTTATGATCCTATCACGCTGGGGTATTAACATTCTTCCCCTTCTGACAGGCGCAGGGATAATCGGTTTGGCTATATCATTTGGATCTCAAACATTGGTCAAAGATATTATCAGCGGTTTTTTTATCATTGTTGAAGATCAGTATAACATCGGAGATACGGTCTCAATTATTGACAAGTATCAGGGAAAAGTTGTAAATATCACACTTCGTTTGACAGAATTGGAGGATAAAGAGGGGAATAGAATATATATTCCTAATTCACAGATTACAACAGTTAAAAAATTGAAAAAAGATTAATATCGCTCCTGCCTTGCTGTAACTGTACCGGTTTCGTCAATAAGCAGATATTGTGCAAGTCCGTATTTGATCACTCCGCTATTAATAAATCTGCGTTTTAGATTCAACTCCGGAGTATGTGTGTGTCCGCAAAAAAAGACTTCGTTTTCCAGTAATTCAACTTGGATTTTATTTTTGATTACCGTATTGAACCCGGAAACTGCATATTGATATAGCGGTCCACCAACTTGTATTAATAATTTTTCCAATGTATTAAATCGACGTACAGTCGATTGGAAATGGGGATCGGTGACATCAGGTTTTTCTTTTTCAAGTGGCAGAAGCCGATGTCCATGTTCAAAAATAAAAGTGGAGCCGTTTACTGCGTATTCATATCTGCTTGTCTGAATATCCGAAAATTCGTGAAGTTTTTCAGGATTATTATATTCTTCTGCATCATGGTTACCAAAAACGTAAACAGTATTTTTTGATTTTAAGAGTGGAAAAAGGTTACGCCAATCAGAGTGATAAAATTGTTCAAAAGTCAGCAAAAAACCTTCCCAGAAATCACCGTTTATAATCACTTTATCAGCTTGCGAGATAATCCGATTCAGTACTTTAAATTTTTTTTCTTCAAAAGGGAGATCAAGATGTGTGTCTGAGATTACAAGTGTTTTCATAGTGACTGTCACAGCAGTATCCAATTTCTGATAAAATCAGGCAACGGTCTGAAATGACAGTCAATAATTACTTGTTTTGCATAGATGCGATGAGATTCTTTGGAACTTCTTCATAGTGCGAAGGCTCCATATAGAATACTCCGCGTCCTTCTGTGAGTGACCGAAGAACGGTTGCATAACCTGATAGTTCAGCAAGAGGCGCATATGCTTTGATGACTGTCACACGATTTCTTTTTTCAGTACCTAGAACTTTTCCTCGGCGGCTGGAGACATCACCGATGGCGGTACCCATGAATTCATCCGGAACAGTAATTTCAAGCCTCATAATAGGCTCAAGCAATGTCGCTCCACCTTTCTGGACTCCATCCTGAAGAGCCATAGTTCCAGCGATTTGGAATGCAATATCTGAAGAGTCGACATCATGGTAACTTCCGTCATACAATGACACTTTCAAATCAGTGATAGGGAAGCCAAGAAGGACACCTTTTTCCAGTGCTGATCGTACACCTTTTTCAACTGAAGGAATAAACTCTGAAGGAATAGTTCCTCCTTTAATATTGTTTTCAAATATAAATCCTTCTCCGCGACCAAGTGGTTCAAGCTTGAGGAGACAGTGACCATATTGTCCGTGACCTCCGGTTTGCTTGATGTATTTACCTTCTGCATCAGTCGGTTTGGTGATAGTTTCTTTGTATGCTACTTGAGGACTTCCGATATTTGCCTGAAGACCCATTTCCCGTTTCATACGGTCGACGAGAATTTCAAGGTGAAGTTCTCCCATTCCTGACATGATAGTCTGGTTCGTTTCATGATTAACCTTAACCTGGAAGGTAGGATCTTCATCGGAGAGTCTTTGCAGAGCATAGGAAAGTTTTTCCTGGTCTGATTTCGTCTTTGGTTCAATCGCAAGCGAAATAACTGGTTCCGGGAATGTGATAGATTCCAGAATGATTGGATTATTTTCATCTGCGAGTGTGTCACCGGTTTTTGTTTCCTTGGGTCCAACAAGTGCGACGATCTCTCCCGCATATGCTTCTTCAATTTCTTCGCGTTGATTGGCATGCATTAGGAGTATTCGGCTTACTCGCTCTTTTCGGCCAGTTGTCACATTATAAATATATGAACCGGATTTTAATGATCCGGAATATATACGTGTATATGTAATTTTTCCTACATGTGGGTCAAGCTGGATTTTAAAGGCAAGGGCAGAAAAATGTTCTTTTGGATCAAGCAAACGGGTGATTTCTTCTTCTGTACCTGGTTTTGTCCCTATGACTTCTTTCAAATCCTTCGGTGACGGAAGATAATCAACAATTGCATCTAAAACAGGTTGTACTCCTTTGTTTCGAAGTGAAGTACCTGCATAAATTGGAACAACTTTATACCCAATTACTGCTTTCCGGAGTGCTTTTTTCATTTCTTTAACTGACGGCTCCTCACCCCCGAGATATTTTTCAAGAAGCGCATCGTCGGTTTCTGCAATTTGTTCAATCATTTTTGCTCGATATTCAAGCGCCTTGTCTTTGACTTCTTCCGGAATCTCATCAAGGATGTCATATTCAATTCCTTTTTCATCCTTCTCCCATACAAGAGCTTTCATAGTCATAAGATCGACAACTCCGCGGAATGTATCTTCCTGACCGATAGGATAGACCATGACGATAGGATGAGCACCCAATCGTTCTTCAATTTCTTTGACGGTTCCTTCAAAATTTGCACCAAGTTTGTCCATTTTGTTAATGAACGTGATACGAGGCACTTTATACTTATCAGCTTGTCTCCATACTGTTTCTGACTGACTTTGGACACCTTCCTCCGCGTCAAATACAACGACTCCTCCATCAAGAACTCGAAGTGAACGTTCTACTTCGGCGGTAAAATCTACATGGCCTGGAGTATCAATAATATTAAAACGTACATCTTTCCAGAATGTAGTAGTGGCTGCCGATACAATAGTGATACCGCGCTCCCGTTCCTGCTCCATCCAGTCCATCTGTGTATTTCCTTCATCAATATCGCCGATTTTATAGCTTCGGCCGGTATAAAAAAGAATTCGTTCAGTAGTTGTAGTTTTCCCAGAGTCAATGTGAGCAATAACACCTACATTGCGGATCTTATCCTGCGGGACATTTCTGTTTTTTGTTGTGATGACGTTTTGGGCCATAGTTACAATAAATCTATAATCATTAAATCAATTGATCAAAAGATCAAAAAAATAAAGGGATCAATACTTGAGTATATCAAAAAATAAAGGTCATCTTCCTTTATTCTTTGATATCTTGATCCCTTGGTTTTGTGATCTTATTACCATTTAAGGTGGGCAAACGCTTTGTTCTGATCAGCAAGTTTTTCGGTCTGCTGTCTTTTTGCTACTGCTTGTCCTTGATTTTTTGCAGCTTCAATGATCTCTGAGGTGAGCTTTTCTTCAAAAGAATGAAACTCTTTATTTGATCTTGAGCGTGCTGCATCAAGAATCCATTTTAAAGCCAAATGAAGCTTTCGATCAGATCGTACTTCAGTCGGGACGAGATAGGATGCACCGCCGAGTCTTCGCGGACGCACTTCACGGTCCGGAGTAACATTGGCAATTGCTTTATTTAATGTTATCAGAGGGTCATTATCTTCCTTCTGAAGTTTCTCCAAAGTCCCATAGACGATACTCCGTGCAACTGTCTTTTTCCCGTCTTGCATAAGGTAGTTTATGAGTTTTGCAACTTCATAACTGTTGTAGACAGGATCTGCATCCGGTTGTCTTCGTTTATATTGATGTCTTGGCATTGTATTTGTTAAATGCTTATAGCTGATAGATAATAGCTTATAGGTACTTTTTAATACTAATGATACTATCAATTAGCTATCAGCTAACTTCCTATAAGCTAATTTTATTTCTGTTTCGGTTTTTTTGTACCGTATTTTGATCGTGATGTCGCGCGCTTATCGACTCCGGTTGTATCAAATTTGTTTCGAACTATATGATACTTCACACCCGGAAGATCTTTAACACGGCCGCCCCGTACCAGTACAATTGAATGTTCAGCCAGATTGTGTCCGATACCCGGAATGTAGGCAGTTACCTCCATTCGATTGGAAAGACGGACTCTTGCCACCTTTCGGAGAGCAGAGTTCGGTTTTTTCGGCGTCATGGTACGTACGATTGTACATACCCCTCTTTTCATCGGACTGTCATTCTCGACATATCGACGCTTTACGGCATTATAGTTGCTCTTCAGTGCTGTTGCTCTCGATTTCTTGGTTTTCTTCAATCGGCTTTTCCTCACTAGTTGGTTGATCGTTGGCATATTGAGTTGGAACTTGTGAATAATATTTTGTAATTAAATCCTGAGTTACAGGTATTAGACGTCCAATTATAACATTCTCTTTGAGTCCTAGCAAGCCGTCTACCTGTCCTCGGATCGCTGCTTTTGAAAGGACATTGGTCGTCTGCTCGAATGATGCTGCTGAAAGCCAGGAATCGGTATAGATGGCCGCTCGAGTGATTCCGAAAATGGTTACTTTTCCGACTGCTGGTTTTCCACCTACGGCTAGAGTTTTTTTGTTCTCTTCATCAAATCGGACTCGTGAGATGACTTCATTCTTGGTAAATGAAGTGTCTCCTTCGTCTTCAATGATCACTTTGTCACTCATCTTACGAATAATGACTTCGAAGTGCTTATCATGGATTCCGATACCTTGAGATTCATACACTTTCTGTACTTCATTCAGAAGATACTGCTGTGCATAGTGCAGACCCTTGATGCTGAGAATATCTTTGATATTGAGGTATCCTTCAGAAAGTTGTGTGCCTTCAGGGACCAGATCACCATCCTGCACTTTTAGTTTTTGTGTGGTAGGAATACTAAATTCCTGTGCGCCTTCTTCTTCTCCATTTGTCGGAGTAATTTTGACTACAAACATATCACGCTCGGTATCTTCGGTAACTGAAACTTTACCAGCAATCTCTGTGATCGGCGAAACGACTTTCGGATTTCGTGTTTCGAACAATTCTTCAACACGCGGCAATCCTTGAGTAACGTCAGAAATAACAATACCTCCGAAGTGCCGAACACGCATTGTGAGCTGCGTTCCCGGTTCTCCGATTGATTGTGCGGCAAGTACTCCTGCAGGCACACCGATTTCAACAACGTTTTGAGTTGAGAGATCGAGTCCGTAACATTTTTGACAAATTCCGGTCTTTGATTTACAAAAGAGCGGTGTTCGGACAACAACACGTTCTATTTCATTGTCCTGCACAAGTTTGAGTTCTTCAGATCCGATCAGCTGGTTTGCCTCAATAAGGGTTGTCTTTCCTTTTTTGACTGCTTCTGCTGTATATCTCCCTTCAATTCTGGCAAGAATTTTGTCACCACGTTCACCTTTGGATTCAACAGTTAACCCGGTGGATGTTCCGCAGTCTTCTTCTCTGATGATCATATCATGCGCCACATCATGAAGGCGGCGAGTAAGGTATCCTGCATCAGCTGTCTTCAAAGCTGAGTCTGTCAATCCTTTACGGGCTCCTCGAGCAGAAATTACGTACTCAAAAACGTTCAGACCTTCACGATAATTTGATTTCGTCGGTACCTCAATAATCTTACCCATAGGATCAACAACGAGTCCTTTCATAGCTGAGAGCTGTTTGAGCTGTTCACGAGATGCACGGGCTCCTCCTGATCGGATAATGATTTTGACTGGATTCTCTTCATCAATTGCATCCCAGGTTTTGTCAGCAAGCTTTTCAGTGATATCTATCCAAAGCTTGTTTGTGATACGTTTTTTCTCATCTAATGTCAGAAGACCTTGGTTGAAGTTTTCCTGTATATTGGTCACTTCTCCTTCGGCTTCCTCAATAATAGTGTCTTTATCTTCAATGATTTTACAATCAAAGATAGATACAGAAAGTCCACAAGAAACAGTTGCCCCCCAGAAACCGAGGTCTTTGATGCGGTCAATAATCGCACCTACTTCTTCCTGTGAAAGATATTTCATAGCTTTCACGACGATTGCCTTGATGTCACCTGCTGTGACATCTTCATTTACGTACTGCAATTCAACAGGAAGTGTCTCATTGAACATAATACGTCCGATTGATGTGACAATTGTTTCACCATTGATGCGTACCCGAATAGGTTCACGCAAGGTGATCTTATCGAGGTGATAATTACTGAGAGCTTCATCAGTTGTAGAGAATGATTTCATTTTTTCTTCTGATGATTCAGCATGTTTATCAAGAGTTGTAAGATAGTAGATACCGAGTGCCATCTCTTTGTTCGGGATAACGATCGGCGATCCGTCTGCTGGCTTCAATAAATTTCGGTACGGAAGCATTCTGGCTTTTACCTCTTCAATAGCCTGCTGCGAAAGCGGTACGAATACACCCATGGCATCTCCGTCAAAGTCTGCATTATAACCGGAACATACGGTCGGGTGCAGTTTGATTGCATTGTCATCTGTCAAGACAGGGTAGAACCCGAGAATTGACAGCTTATGCAATGTGGGAGCTCTATTTAACAAAACTGGATGTTCTTTGGTGATCTCTTCGAGTATATCGTAGATCTCCGGAGGCCGTTCTTCGAGGAAGTTTTTGGCACTCTTTATGTTGGGTGCAAGTCCCCGAATGATGATCTCGTGGAGCAGATATGGCTTGAAAAGCTCAAGTGCCATTTCTTTCGGGATACCGCATTGATCAATACGCAGTTCCGGACCGACGATAATGGTAGATCGACCTGAATAATCAACTCGTTTACCAAGAAGATTTTGGCGGAAACGGCCTTGTTTACCTCTCAATACATCTGAGAGAGATTTCAGTTTTTTAGCTGATCTTCGTGTCTGTGCCCGTCCTCGTGACTTTTGAAGGTCAAGAAGTGAGTCAACAGACTCCTGAAGCATTCGTTTTTCATTTCTCAAAATGATTTCCGGTGCTCCGAGTTCGATAAGCTGTTTTAATCGTATATTTCTGTTGATGACACGTCGATAGAGATCATTCAAATCAGAAGTCGCAAATTTTCCTCCAGGAAGCTGGACTACAGGTCTCAGGTCAGGAGGGATCACAGGCAGAACAGCGATCATCATCCATTCCGGTGATGTTTTACTTTTGATAAAAGACTCAAGAATTCTGACTTTTTTAAGCAGTTTACTTCTCTTTTCACCACGGGTTTTTGAAATTTTACTCATGGTGTCAGATATCAGCTGTTTGAGGTCCTGTTTGCCGAGTAATTCTTGGATAACTTCAGCTCCCATACCGACCTCGACAAAATCTTCAAGTTCGTAATCCTTGAGGAAGAGATAATCTTCTTCTTCGAGAGTATCCAACGGTTGAAGTGTCTTGACGACCTTTGTTAAACGATCATACATTGCCACGTACTTTGATTTTCGATCGATAAATCGGTCAGAAAGTCGGCGGAATGCATCCCGTTCCTTCAAATCAACTTCCTGTAACGCAAGATCTCGTTGTTCCTGATTGGAAATTTTCTTTTCTACACTTTTTTTCTCTTTATCATAATTCTCCTTGAGTTTTTTCTTCTCATTTTCATACCATTCTTCCTGTTTTTTGACTTCTTCATCTTTTAGTTTTTCCAATGCCTGTGCAACTTCTTCCTGTCGTTCTTTATTTACACCGGTTACAAGGAACAGTGCATAGTAAACGATTCGTTCCATGGTCTGGGTTGGGATATCAAGTATGACACTCAACGGATTGGAAGCACCTTTGAAGTACCAAATATGAGCAACAGGAGTCGCTAGTTTGATGTGACCCATACGTTCACGTCTCACGACAGAGGAGGTTACTTCGACTCCACAACGATCACAGACGATCCCTTTGTATCGAATTCTTTTATATTTTCCGCAATAACATTCGTAGTCCTTGGTAGGTCCGAATATGCGTTCATCGAAAAGTCCGTCTTTTTCGGGGCGGAATGTTCGGTAGTTGATTGTTTCAGGTTTGGTAACTTCTCCGTGTGACCAGCCCATGATGTCTTCTGGTGAAGCGAGTCTGATTTTCAAACCGGAAAAATCTAAAATCTGCAAGTCATCCATAATCGTTTAGGAAATATAGTCAATTGATAATCCGAGAGCATTTAATTCTTTGACAAGAACGTTAAATGATTCTGGTACGTTGGATTGAGGAATATTCAAGCCTTTGATGATTGCCTCAAAAGCTTTCTGTCGTCCTCGAACATCGTCAGATTTGATAGTAAGCATTTCCTGGAGTGTATGAGGTACGCGGTGTGCCTCAAGTGCCCAGACTTCCATCTCTCCAAAACGTTGTCCTCCCATTTGAGACTTTCCACCCAACGGTTGCTGAGTAACAAGAGAGTACGGTCCGACAGATCGAGCATGGAATTTATCCTCGACCATGTGAATCAGTTTCATAATATATCCGATTCCGACAAGTACCGGTCGTTCAAACGGTTTTCCCGTCTGACCGTCATACAGAGTCATTTTTCCGTCAGCCGGAAGACCCAGTTTTTCAAGCTCTTTGAAGATAAAGTCTTCTTTAATCTGTTCGAAAACAGGAACTGAGATGTAATTATTATTCTTCAGAGCAATCCAGCCAAGTATTGTCTCGAACAATTGACCGAGATTCATACGAGCGAGAATCGAAAGCGGGGAGATAATAACATCCACAGGTGTGCCGTCTTCGAGATAAGGCATATCATATTCGGGAAGAATTTTTGCAATAACGCCTTTATTCCCGTGTCTACCTGCCAACTTGTCTCCGACAGTTACTTTTCTCAGTTGCGCTGTATGGACAAGAATTCTTTTCAAGATACTGGGTTCAAGCTCATTCGGATCTTTCTTGGCATCGATGACATCAATATCGATCACAGTTCCTCGATCACCGTACGGCATGCGGAGTGATGTGTCTTTAACATCTTTTGCTTTTTCTCCGAAAATTGCACGGAGAAGTCTTTCTTCAGCCGTCAATTCACGCTCACCTTTGGGGGCCACTTTACCGACGAGAATATCACCACCTTTTACATCAGTTCCAGTCAGTACAAATCCGTCTTTATCCAGATTCTGCAAGATTTCCTCCCGGACATTGGGAAGATCTCGTGTAAGTTCTTCAGGGCCCAATTTGGTGTCAACAACATCTGCAACATATTCCTCACTTGTAATTGAGGTGAAAACATCTTCTTTCAGAAGTCTCTCGGAAATGACAAAACCGTCTTCGTATCCAAGTCCGTGAAGAGACGTGTATGCGATGACAAGGTTCTGACCGAGTGCAAGTTGTCCGTTTTCACTGGCAGGTCCGTCTACGAGTAATTCACCTTTCTTTAGTTTCTGGTTTGGTTCAACACGCGGTTTTTGATCAAATGAGACGTCTTTGTTTGTTCGAATAAATCGTTCAAGATCATAATTATATTTCTTGCCGGATTCGCCTTTGAACACGACTTTATTTCCGTCAACATAATCAACTGTTCCGTCTTCAGGTGCAAGAATCGTACGACCCAGCTCTGCTGAAACAATCTGTTCCATACCTGTTCCGACACGCGGTGCCTGTGGCCGAACCAATGGAACGGCCTGACATTGCATGTGGCTTCCCATAAGGGCACGGCTGGCGTCATCATTCTGAAGGAATGGAATCATTGCTGCAGAAAGTCCGATGGCTGCACGTGGAGAAACATCAATATAATCAAGTTTGTCTGCTGTTACTTCAACAATCTCTCCTTTATGTCTTGCTACAACAAGTTCATCCTGTATATAGCCTTTTTCATCAACTGTTACATTGCTTGCTGTAATGTAAAATTTTTCTTCATCATCAGCTTGAAGATAATCAACTGTGTCAGTGATTTTTATCTTTGTTTTTCCGCCTTTTGTCTCTTTTTCTAATTTTTTGTATGGTGCCTCAAGAAAACCGAATTCATTTACACGGGAATACATAGCCATGTAGGTGACAACACCGATATTCGGCCCTTCCGGAGACCGGATAGGATCAATACGACCGTATTGTGATGATGAGATATCACGGATTGAGAAGGATGCTCGCTGTTTTTCAATACCTCCCGGTCCGCCGACTGTGACACGTCTCAAGTTGTCAAGCTCGGAAAGCGGGTTAGTCTGATCAACGATTGTTGAGAGCTGATTTGTTTTATAGAAAATATTGATCGTTGCGATAAGCGGCTTATTGTTCAAAACCTGTGATGGGGTAGGATTCACATCACTGGTGATCAAACTCATTCGTTCTTTGACCTCTTTTTCAACACGAATCATACCGGCCCGAATACCGTACATACCGATTAATTCACCAACGGTTCGAAGCCGTCGGTTCCCAAGATGATCAATATCATCAAATTCTCCTTGATTTTTCGTTAATTTAACAAGGTATTTAAGACCTTCGATCATATCTTCTTTTTGTAGAAGGTAATTGTCGGGTGTATTCTCGATATCAAGATTGAGTTTTTTATTCATTTTATATCTTCCTACACGACCCATTGAATATCTTTTGGGATCAAAGAACAGCGTATTGAGTGTTTTATACGCATTCTCAAGAATGAGAGGCTCTCCCGGTTTAACTTTACGGTAAAACTCAAGAACTGCTTCATCTTTATTTGAAGTTTTGTCTTTTTTGAGTGTCGGAGAGATGTATTTTTCAACAAGATCCGGATCCATGTCTCTGAAATAGTTCATGAGTTCATTATTGCTTTCCCCATCAAAAAGCTTCAGGAAAACTGAAGCAATCATTTTTCTTCTTTTATTTATCTTGATTTCAATGATTCCGTATTTGTTGATGCTTACATCAATCCATGAACCAATATATGGTCGAACTTCTGCATTGTAAAGGGTCAAACCACTGGTCTTATCAATCTCAGCTGTGAAGTACATACCAGGAGATCGAGTGATCTGGCTGATGATTGCACGTTCTATGCCGTTTATGATAAAGGTCCCTTTTTCAGTCATGATAGGCAGATTGAAAAAGTACACGTCCTGTGATTTTGTTTGACCTGTTTTTTTGTTTTCTATAGAGAGGCGGAGATAGATAGGCTGGTCATAGGTGAGTTTTTTCTTAATACATGTCTCAAGATCATATCGAGGTTCGCCAAAAAGGAGGTCTTCAAAATGGAGCGTAAGCTTTTTACCGGTATAATCGTCGATCGGGAAAAATTCCTGAATGATTTCTTTGAGCTCGATGTCGAGGAATCTCTTCCATGAGTCCTTTTGGACGGCGATCAGATCGAAATCTTTCATGAAATTTTCTTCTGTGCCTAACAGAATGTGACTTGAGGCGTTTTGAGGGTTTGATTTTGTTGCCATTGGTGCTGTGGTAAGAAGTTAAACAAATAAAAAAATCCCTAACATAAATAGGGCGAATTGGATAAATATACTATACGTATTTCGAAAAGTCAACACCTGCACAAACTTATTTTTCTGTTTTTTCTTTCTCCTCAGATGCGGAGAGCATATTTGATTGGATAAGATGAAGGATATCTTCGATGCTGTGTTCGAGGGTATCAGTATGCTCAAGGACCTTCTTGACAGTCTTTCGTCCGTTTTTGGTGCCGAATGCGTACATAAGAACGGAACCAGACAACATTCCAAGTGCATAACCCGACCAAAAATTCTGAGAATCATTTTTTTGATTTTTCATTTTGTGCAGTTTTATACAAATCTATAACCTTTATGACTGTTTTGAATCCGTTGATAAAACCGGTTGCTTCTCCGATACCATGCTGCAGTCCTACACCAATACTGTCAAAACCTTTTATAATTTTATTAACATTGTTGAGTGTTTTTCTAAGTTCAAAAAGGACTAGTGTGAGCTGAATCCCGACAACGGTCAAAAAAATTGTCGAGATAACAAGCACGATTAGAAGTAAGATTTGAATGGTATCCATGCATTTTATTCTACTTATATTTACGAGAGAAGTAAAGGCGTGAAAAAGACATTATGAGTTGCTCAGTTCGTAACAGCTCAATGTTTTTATCCTTCTGTATTTCTTTTCGCCTTCTCAGCCCAGTAGTTGTTGACCCTCAGCAAACTGTCAAAAGTCCCGGCGTCTTCCCAGATTCCTTTGATGGTTGATACTTTCAGCTCTTCTTTTTCAAGATATTGATTGATGACATCCGGTATTTCTATCTCACCGCGTGCTGATGGCTGGACGTTTTTGGCAAACTGTGAAGCCCGGTTGTCAAGTATGTAGAGACCGACCATGGCAAAGTTGCTTTGCGGCTGTTCGGGTTTTTCTACTATAGAGATAACGTTATTATCTTTATCAAATTCGATTACGCCATATCGCTGCGGATCATGTACCTCTTTCGCAAAGACGTGACCGCCGCCTTGGAAGTTCTGTACTATTGAAGAAAAATCCTCATCGAATATGTTATCTCCCAGTATCATAGTGACATTATCATTGCCTATGAAGTGTTCCCCGACTATAAAGGCATCTGCAAGTCCGCGGGGTTCCTCCTGAATTTCGTATGTAAAGCGTACTCCGAACTCCTTTCCACTCCCAAGCAAATTGAGAAAATGACCTGCATATTCAGGTGCAATAATGATCAAAATATCTTTAATACCCGAACGAATTAATGTCTCTATCGGATAATAGATCATCGGTTTATTGTATACAGGGAGAAGCTGCTTTGAAGTAATTTTTGTAAGCGGCCTTAGTCTCGTCGCGCGGCCACCTGCGAGAATAATACCTTTCATAAAATCGTGTAACGTATAATGTGTTTTGTGTAGCGTGTACTATGCAGGCTCGATACGCCTCTCATGATAACGCTATACCGTTTACGGCATGATAAGTATTTTTATGAGAAATAATACCGTAAAGCCAATGAGGACATATTCTAACACAACTTTCAGATGAAGCGTGTTTTCGATGATGTGATGATATATCCCCCAGATGATATAAAACGAAACGAAAGCGAGTAAAATAATAAACTCCAACAGCCTTTCACCGCGGAAAATACTTAATGCTAAAATAAAAAAAACACAGACTGTCATAAAAAGCAGATAATCGAATGGGTGCTTTTTGAATTCTTTTTTTATTTGTTTAATAAGGTGCATAGCTTAAAGAACTGAACCTTTGATAATGAATATAGTTCCGATTGTTATTGAACTCAAAAACAGGATATGGATTAAGTTTTTTCCTTTAATATGTATGAGATTGAGTTTGGCCGCAAAGTAAAAATCGAGTGCAAGCGCCATAACAAGCAGTGAGAAGAAAACAATATTAATATTGAAGAAGACATTGTAGAACGGTGCTGTTGCTTGTTCTTCGGAAAGGACAGAAGACGAAGGAATCATCTGTTTTGCTGGCTCTGACTGTCCTTCATCGACCGCAATCTGGGCTTCTTTTTGAGGATCAGGTTGGTCAGCCGTCGGCTGTTCGGCGACGGCATATAAAGGTTTCCCAAACATTTGGACTACAAGGGTAGTCTCCTCACCATTGAGCACACCGTTGACCACTGCAAAACCGACATCGGTATACTCTTTTCTCATAATATTTTCACGATGTGTCGGTGAATCCATCCAGGCTGCTACGACACCATCACTAAAAAGAAAGTTCTTTGCGAGATTCTCTCCTGCAAATTCATATTGGTATCCTGAACTCAGTATAAACTCCCAAGGAGTTTCTCCTGATGGTCCATAATGTGACCAATAATTTTTTTCAAACATATTGTCTGCTTTTTTTTGGGCAGCTTGTGCAAGTTTTTCATTGTACTGAAGGGACTGCAAACCTTCTTTTGAACGTTCATGATTAGTAAGCTCGAGCAGTTTTTGCGGGGTAATATCCGTTGCATAGCCGAGTATCGAGCCTGCTGACTGCTCCATATGTGAAATTCCGGCTGTCAACAAAAGCGCAAAGGCTAAATATATCGTGAGAAAATCATGATGGATAAGCTTCGATTTGAAGTTATTTGTATGTCTTGGGATGAAAAAATGATGGACAGAATCTATAAGGTGCTTCATAAAAAGAATTTTAATTTATCCAGATAATTTTTAGTATACTGAAAAGACAAAAAAATGCCAATACTATCAATAACGATATCTCTCCCGGAACCATTTCTTGTGGGTACAAATGTCTGGTGCACTTCATCCGAAACAGCATATAAAAACGTAATGGCTATTGCCAGTAAATAAATCCTTCTCATATTCTTCCGATCCAGGGAATTGTACAACGCTCTGAACACGAAGAAATACAGTATCGCATACTCAATGATATGAAGTGATTTGAACACAACAAAATTGATAGTATAGACTTCGGAGATACTTACGCGCTGTCGCGACGAAAGGTAAAAGATGAACATCATAAGAGCAAGTGGAGGTCCCCAATACCAGATGAGTTTACGTATATTCATATCATGAAAATAATCCTTTCAATTTCATTTTAACAGTTAGCGACAGAATTGAAAGAAGAGAATATGATTGTGCAATAAATTCATGTGATGTATGTGTCTGATCTTCTTTCGGCGATCCGTTTGGCGGGTGATATGAGGTCAGTTGAGAGGCTTTTTTTTTCTCATAGACCGGAGGTGTTACCATGATGGTGTATTTTAAATGTTTTGAATAAGAAGAAGATGGATCTGGTATGTTCTGAATAGATTGTACGGTAGGTGTAATAATCTGTTTCGTTGTGGCCGGATTGTTGAAGTCGGAATTTGTTGATATGTTTTCCGCTTTGCATTGATTATTGGCAGCACCTTTTGAAGGAAATTGTAAACAAAAGTATTGGCTGCGTATACTATTCCAGCCTAAACTCATTCCCTTTTCTGATTTTTCATATTCGATTACATCAATAATCTGCATATTCGAATTGAGAAGTCTGACAGCATCTTCGCTGTTATTGAATATGCTGTTGGAAAGCTCATACACACGGTATCCTTTTGCCGGTATTCTAATGGAAAATTTTTTTGGATTTGAACCGCCGTCTTCGATATCATCAATATACCAATCGGTAAGAACAATCTCTTTATCGGTATCATTGTAGAGTTCAATCCATTCCTTTTCTCCGTCTGTCGGTGCAACCATTATTTCAGAAAGATATACATTAGATATTTCTGGCGGGAAGGTAGCGGTTGGTGTGGGTTCAGGTGAAAGCCTGGGGGTGATTCCCGGAGAGGGAGTAGGAGCAGTGGATGGTAAAAGAAGACAGCTTTCATGTGAAGTATTCCATTCTCCCAATGTCTGTGAGCCTGTCGTCCAATCACCGATTCCGTCAGGATCTCTCATATACGAGATGTCCTCTCCGGGACTTTTACTATATGTATATTCATCTATCAGCACTGCATCAGGCTCTATCGGAGTGGCGATTGCATTAAAGAGTCTTATGCGATCTGATGAGGCTTTGTTGAGATTGAAATTTCCCGAGAATACCATACACGATTGAGCGGGCAATATCATGTCATTGGGTACCGTAAAATAAGTACTTCCTCCGTCATCATCAATATGCCATCCGGAAAGATCTACGGCAATAGATCCGCTATTTGTGATCTCGACTTTTTGTTCAGGCTCAATCATAAATTCATTTATGGCGATACTGCCAACTGGCTGAGAGGCATGTATTTCGAACGGAAGAATCAAGAAAATAAGGAGGAGTACCATTATATAAGTATATACAATGGTATAACAAAAAATCAATCATTCAAATACACCGTAGGGTCCTGATAGTGAGTAATAGTCAGAAACTTTTTTATCGGGTCCGTAAATGGGATCATTCATAATATAGTCCGACCCATCCACTTTTTTCAGTACCACATAATGACTTGATCCCCGGACTCCGGCGATGACCGGGACACCTTTATCCAAATATTCAGAGATTTGACCAGATGATATATTGCGATAGCTTTTCCCGTTTGGCCATGATCCATTAAAGTTTGAAGGTATATACATATAGGCAGTACCCGGCACAAAGTATTTTGGATTAGATGAAAGTTCTAAAGGGGTAAATCCACCGACGCCGTCATGTCTCATAACCATAGCAATACTTGTGATAAAACAGCCGACATCAAGAACAGTTTCACTGGAGGAGCCCATAAGCGCTCCGGCCCATCGCTCATCTCGTTGTGACAGATACCATCCTCCTTCACCAGTTCCAAGACCGTCAGCACTTATGACTCCCGCACCGGTTATGCGAACAAAGCTTTTGAATGCTGCAATCTGCCTTCGGGCTTCTTCAAGCAGAGAGCTATATTTAGCTTCATCATTCTGTGTTGCCGTAAGAAGGATCCTTTTTTCATCTTGCTGTCTGCTCATTTCCTGTTTTTGTGTATCGAGGGTTTGCTTCAAAGAAGCAAGCTGTTCAGCTTTTTTTTCACGAAGATCTTTTTGTTCTTCAAAGTTGCTTTTCGCTTCCTGCACTTGAAGAAGAGCTTTTTGATTCCTGTCACGTGCAAGCTGATAGTACTTGAGTCTGTTTACCAGTTTGGATACATTGGTACTATCAAGCAAAATATCCAAAGTTGTTGCTGATCTGTTTTTGTATCCGGCAACGATCCTCTGAAGTAAAGTTTCAGAAAGCTGATCGAGAGATGAGTCCAGATTTGTAATCCGGGTTCCGAGTACATCGATTTCTTTTTCAGTTTCCGTAATCTTTGCTTCCGTCTGATTAATTCTTAATTCAGCAATATATAGTTGGGTATCCATATATTCAATTTGTGCGGAAAGTGTATTCTTTTGGGATCTGACTTCGCTCAGTTTCTGCTCATACTCCTCAATTTTCTTTTGGAGTTCGGATCTCCGTTGATCCTGGCTTTGACCTTCTGTTGGTGTTGGCGTAACAGTTGTATCCTGGGCTTGAATATGAGTTATCGGGACAGTAAATACTGCCGTGATAAGGAGAAGAAAACCGGTGAAAATTACAAAATGTTTCATGAAATAGCTCATTGTAACCGATACTAAGCTCAGAGCGCAAGCTTAGTTAAGTTCGGGAATATTAAAGATATCTATTGGTTGCAGTAAAGCTCGAGATGAGGGTAATAAAGAGACTGAATATCGCCGTAACAGACAATGTCAGAATCGCGAATGTCAGATTGAACGGCCACACCTGAAGGGGTAATCCGAACAGTGACATACTGAGATTCCCGAGATCAGCAAAATAATCCTTGAGAAATGCATTTAGTAAAATCAGAACGCCTATCAAGACGATATTTGCCAGAGATGTAGCTAAAAATCCTAAAAATACACTTTCACCAATAAACGGTTTTCGTATATACATGTTTGTTGCACCAAGCAGTTTCAAAATACTTATTTCTTCACGTTTCAATGCAATTTTGAACGACAGCGTTGTGGTCAACACAATAATTGACATAAACATGAGATAGCTAAAGAAAAGAAATGTGACTTTTCGTACATTTGAGGTGATATTCAGCAGGTTGTTAATGATATCTTTCTGGAATTGTACTTCATCAACACCCGGTTGATTGCTCAAAAGGTCAGCCAGTTCTGGTAAATATTCCGGCTGCTTTGCATCTATTTCCAGTGATGCAGGAAGGATTTCGGGTGATGTCATCTCCACAAGTAACGGATCATTTTGGGTAAACTCTTTATAGATTTCAAACGCCTTATCTTTGGAAACATAGGTGATGTCAGCAATTTTACCCGTAGCTTCCAATTGATCTCGAACAGCAAAGATTTGTTCCTCTTCTGCCTTGACTTGAAAATACACAATAATACGAGGGCGCGTCTCAACGTAATCAAGCAAACCTTGGAGAAAAGTCAGTGAAATAAATAATAAACCGGAAAGAAGCAGTGTGAAAAACAACACGGAAAGTGCGGCAAAGGTCTGATAAGGGGTTCTTCGCAATGAGGTCAGTATTTCATTCATAGCTCATATCCTCCTTTCTTTTTATCTTTCACAAGTTTGCCGTTTTTGAGAATAATAACACGGCGTTTCATGCTGTTTACGATATCTGTATTGTGTGTTGCAAAAAGAATTGTTTTGGTTTTTTCCAATTCTTTGAAGATTTTCATAACTTCCCACGTAGTCTTCGGGTCAAGATTGCCGGTTGGTTCGTCTGCCAAAATGATTTTTCTATCTCCCACGACAGCACGGGCTATTGCCACGCGTTGCAGTTCGCCTGCCGAAAGCTGAGAGGGAAACTGATACATCTTGTCTGCTATTCCGGTAAGTTCCAAAGCCTCTTCCACCTGTTTTTTTGTTTCACCTTCATTGAAGCCTTTAATTCTCATACTCAATGCAACATTTTCATATACGTTATCATCAGGAAGTATCTTGAAATCCTGAAAGACGACTCCTATTCGTTGCCGGAGCTCGGCTACCTGTTTGAATTTTTTAGGTGTAATTTCCATATCTTCAATGAGAATGCTTCCTTCAGTCAGCTGTATATCATTGAGAAGTAGTCGGAGGATGGTTGTTTTTCCTGCACCGGACGGGCCGACAAGATAAATAAATTCCTGATCTTCAACGTCAAATGAAACACTATCAAGAGCTATATTTCCAAGCGGGTATCTGACTGAAACGTTTTGAAAAGAAATCATTTTCTCAGTATAGCTTACGAGGCTTGAGAATGTCCAGAAGTATTTGGGAAGTGAAGTAATTTGGCGTTATTGAGTTTATTTTATAACCTCAATATATCCGACATCCATAAGCCAGCCAGCCTTTTCAGCGTCAAATGTCTTTCCCCAGACACGGACTTTTTTGCCCATAAATTCAGAAAGGTCGACAGTTGTAGAGGTGAGATAAACATTCTGGTCTTCACCTCCGGGTCTTTCGAGATGGAAGCTTCCTTCTCCTTCAAATCCACCTTCTCGAAGTGTTCCTTCGGCTGTATCCTTAAATGTCTCTTTATCAAGAATTCCGGCACTTGTTTTGGAGTCTCCGGATGTTTCATTAGATGAATCTGTACCTGTTTCTTTAGATGCTATTCCTTTTGAAGTTATCATATTCGAAACGTAACCCGTAAGACCTCCCAATACAATTGCTGAGACGACAACAATAGCAATAAATGGGACACTGACAGAACTGACGACGTTTTTACCTTCAAAATTGTGAAGAATATGATTTTGTGAATTTCTCATAAGTCTTAGGATAGCATAGGATTGAGAATTTAGAAAGTAGTCTGATTTAAGAATGAAGAATTCTATCTTGTCATCACGAACTTGATTCGGGATCCAGAATTTTGTAACGTTATAATCGTTTGATACCTTGTTTTCTTAGGTACCAGAAATAAGGTATCTTCGCTCGAATTCCTATATAGAAATTTCTAAATCCTAAATTTAATTCTTAGGTCATATATTGTCTCTACCTTATTTCTTCGGCTGTTTTAAATACGCCTGGATAAAACCTTCGATTTCTCCGTCAAGTACCTGTTCAACCTGGTTTTCTTCATGATCGGTCCGAAGGTCTTTAATCAGCTTATAGGGATGCAGAACATAAGATCTGATCTGACGTCCCCAGGAAGCCTGGGTATCTTTTTTATATGTTTCCAGGTTTTTTTCACGTTTTTGTTCTTCAAGTTCCCATAATTGAGCACGAAGGAGCTTGAGAGCAGTTTCTCTGTTTTGGAGTTGGGATCGCTCCTGCTGACAGGAAACCGCAATACCGGTCGGGGTATGTATAAGTCGTACTGCTGTTGAGACTTTGTTTACATTTTGGCCACCGGCTCCTCCCGAACGGAAAAATTGCCATTCGAGATCCTCGTCTTTTATTTCAATTTCGCGATCTTCAATGATCGGCAGTACCTCGACGAGAGCAAATGATGTTTGCCGTAGTCCGTCTGCATTAAAGGGAGATTGTCGAACCAGGCGGTGGACTCCTGCTTCCGCTTTGAGCAATCCGTAGGCGAATGTACCATAGACGTTCATTACAACACTTTTTATACCCGCTTCTTCTCCCGGAACGTGATCAATTTCTTCAAATTTCCATCCTTTTGACTCAAAGTATCTCGTGTACATACGGTGAAGCATCCCTGTCCAATCCATAGCTTCCGTACCACCCTGTCCTGCATGGATGGCAAAGATTGCATTACCTTTGTCATATTTTCCAGAAAGGAATAACCGAATTTCATACTCATTGATAATTTGTTCTACTTCACTCAATTCGCCTTCTGCAAGAAGTAGTTCCATCATCTCTACATCCTCGATTTCTTTTTTCATATCATTTATTCGTTTCATCACATCTGCGGCTGTCTCATGATCTTCCCAGAAGTTCTGTTCGTAGGTTCTTGCTTCGAGTGATTGAAGTTCCGTCTTGAGCTCTTCAGGATTGATTTTTCTTTTGATTTGTTCAAATTTGGTTTGCAATTCTTCCCGTTTTGTTTCGTCCATATGTATTTATGTAATTAAATCTGAATCATATCATACCATTAAGGTGTGAAAGTTAAAAGATTGGAACGTAAGGAAGGTTATCTAAAATCTGTTCCCACGATTATGACTACATCGGCGGCATCATCATCTTCAAGCGTTTCATACTCAACATCCCCTTCGAGTTCTGAAGCAATATCATCGGTAATCAGATCCCTCAGTGTTTCATCGCCTTCCTTTGTCTGTATGACGGTCGTCTCGTAGTCAAAAGCCGAAGCGTTTCCTGTCAGGATTTCTTCATACCCCTGTTCCCGGAGGAATTCTTTTACATCGCTTGCTTTACCGGCAATACCTGAGCCATTCAAAACCTGTATCCGTACTTCTGCGCGGTCGATTGCCGGAGTCGGCGTAGGAGTAGGTGGCATCGGCGTCGGCGTGGCAGGCACTGCTGTCGGTGTCGGCTGTGCCAATCCAGGAATCGCAATATTGAAAGACGGCATCTTGAATGAAAGATTTTTTGAGCTCAGCATTTTGAATCCATACAGAATCGCAAAAGTAACTGCAAATGAGAGCACGAAAAATAGAATCCCCTTCATGGGTAGCTTTGCTTTAGGCATCGGGAGAGAAGATTTTGCAAATTTTGATGCAGAGGATCCGCCTCCTTTATTATTCATGAGGGTAAAGGCTTTGTTCTCGGTACTGAATATAAAAGCACCAAGGAGCATATCATATTCAAGTAACGGAATCTCTTTGTTTTCTTGGCCTGAGAGCATTTTGAGATAATCACCATAAAAATGGGGGATGATTCGTTTAAGCGGATTTGTCCACACACCGACATCTTTGGTGAATGTATCCTGTCGGACGGTTTCTGATTGTCCTCCCGAAAGGATAAGGCGGTTGAGTTTCGTATATTTGGTTTGGTATTCAGACGCTTTCTTTTGGAGGATTTTTTCAATTTTTTTGTCAGCTGTTGTTTTGGCGGTCCAATGCTCGCCTTCCAGTAAACCGAAAGAATCATATATATATCCAGATAGCTGATCCTGATCATATGATACATACCATATATTTTCTTTTTTATTGGTACGGAGTGTTTTTTCAAAAAGTTTAAAATAGGTAAGCGATTCAGGAATAATTCCTTGGAGAGTTAGATCAATCAATTTGAGCGGCTGGGCAAATGATTCAACCGTTTCATTGGAAGCGGCGTAAAACACAATTTTCTTTTGGCCTTCATTTTCCCGTACGATATAATCATAGTGGCCAGATTCAACATCAAATGTGAGTTCGGTACGTGCTTTCTCTTTCAGATAGGTTCCCAATACGTTTTCCGCCACATCAGACGGCATGTCAGTCCTCATAAACATAAAGGATTCCTGAGGAAGAATAAGCGTTACATCTTTTTCTTTACCTACTCCTTCCGGAAGCATTGCGAGAGTTTCTTTTATACCGGAAGCTATTACATCAGGGTTGGCTGGCTGCCCTTTTTCTAACAAGGGAACCTGAAGCGTTTTATTGTAGAATGATGCATCATACTGTCCTAGAATACTCTTCTTGAGAAACATCAGTTTGATCGTATTAGTGTCCAGGTATATATATAGCATTAAAATTATTATAATAGGATAGAGAAAAAGAAAGCAAGTGGTAAACGTGAAACGCGAACCGTGAAGCGCAATACGAAGTTTGAAAGAATTATCACTACAATTCTACTAACGTTTTCCGTTACACGATACACGTTATACTATGATGCACACGCATGAATAATCAAATCGAAGAAATAAAACAAAAAATTGACATTGTAGACTTCATCGGACAATATGTTGAGTTGAAAAAGTCAGGACGGAATTTCAAAGGGTTATGTCCCTTTCATCAGGAAAAATCGCCTTCATTCGTAGTTTCTCCGGACAGGCAGATTTGGCACTGCTTCGGAACGTGTGGAATCGGGGGAGATGTCATTACGTTTATGATGAAATGGGAAAATCTTACTTTTTATGAAGCTTTGAGAGAACTTGCCGATAGAGCTGGGATCAAATTGGAAGATTCTGAGTACGATGACCAGCAATGGAAGAGAAAAGAGTTGTTGTACTCAATAAACAATCTTGCACTGAAATATTTTTCATATCTCCTAACGGGTTCTTCATACGGGAAAAAAGCAATGGAGTATTTGCTTGACCGCGGATTAAATAAAAAAATAATTGAAACGTTTGAGTTGGGGTATGCACCTGCTTCTTGGGATTCACTTCTGAAATTTTTGCAGAAAAAGGGATTTCATCCTCATGATATCGCGGCAACGGGATTGGTTATTCCTTCAGGAAGCAGAATGTATGACCGGTTTCGCAACAGACTGATGTTCCCGCTCAAAGATGCAAAAGGAAATGTTGTTGGATTTTCCGGACGTATTCTTGATACCGAAAAAAAGGAAGCAAAATATGTGAATACACCGGAAACAGAAATTTACCATAAAAGGGAAAATCTGTTTGGAATCCACCTGACAAAAGATGCAATACGGAAATCTGAGAATGTATATGTCGTGGAAGGAGAATTTGATTTGATTACACCGTTTCAGCACGGAATAAGCAATATTGTTGCCATAAAGGGAGCAGCATTCACCGAAGAACAACTGGGTGTGCTCAAACGCTATACGAAGCGGATTACCCTAGCTTTAGATATGGATGAAGCCGGAGTTGAAGCTATGAAGCGTGGTATCCGTTCAGCGGAAAAGCTGGATTTTGAAGTATATGTTGCGACTTTTTCATCAGGCAAGGATCCTGATGAGGCACTAAAAACAGATGAAGTCCAGTTCAAGAAAGATCTTAAGCAGGCGCTTCCCATTTATGATTTTCTTCTTCAGGATCTACAGAAGAAATATCCTGAAAAGAATTCATTTCAGAAAAAGAAAATCGGAGAAGAAATCATGCCTTTTATCCGTGACATCAATAATCCAATTGTGCAATCTCATTACATGAAGATTATTGCGGAAATGCTTGAAGTTAGTGAAGGAAGTCTATATAGATTGATGCGAGATGCGTCTCGCTCTGCATTTAAAAAGAAAAAAGCTCCGACCAAGCCCGAACAATCCTTTTCCCGTACTGAGCTTCTTCAACGATATCTCTTGAGTTATCTTTTGCAGCAGACGCAGATAGATGAAAAGACTGCTTCAATTTTTTCAAATATATCTCCGGAAGATTTTACTGTGCCGTCCTTTGCACTGATAGCAACTGAATTACAACATAAATTCAATTCTCCCCATGTTGGTTTCGAATATGCAACGTTCGTCAAAGGCTTGAAGCCTGAACTCCAATCAGTTGCAGATGAGCTTTTTATGTTCACAACAGCTGCAGAAGAACAAAAACCTGATATTACCAAATTGGCACTTGAGATACGTATGAACAGCGTTCAGGCACAAATGAACTCTCTGATGGAAAGCAGTGACAAGGCCGATGAAGACAAGTTGAGCAATCTTTCCAAAGAATATAATGAACTGCGTATGAAATTGAAGTAAGATATTGCCTTTTGGAATGGAAAAAAAGAGATTTACACTGTAAAATATAACCCTATAATCTATCGGAGATCTGTCTCTGGTGGTTTTGGAGTGAATCAAGCCTTTGTTTTTGTTAGACTATACAGTCTTACAAATCAATTGTTGATTATTGCAATTTCTAAATAACACATGGTGAACCGAATGCCCAAAAACATGAAAGACTTGCTCAAACAAGGAACAGAAGACGGATTTCTTGTCCAGGATGATATTATGTTTGTTTTTCCTGAGCCGGAAGAACATATTGACCAGATAGATGACTTCTTCGATACCGCATTCAAAAAAGGGATAGACATTTTCGAAACGACTTCTTCACGAGAAGAGCAGGACGCTACAAAATCTGCCGAAGAAATTGAAAAAGAACTTGAAAAATTGATCGGCGGAAAACATGGCGAATCACTTGATCCGATAAAGAAATATCTAAAAGAAATCGGCCGTACTCCTCTTCTTACATTCGAAGAAGAAATTGATCTTGCAAAGAGAGCAGAGAAAAGTGATGAATCAGCAAAAGAGCGGCTTATCAAAGCAAATCTTCGACTTGTTGTTTCAATCGCAAAAAAATATCTCGGTCGCCGGCTTTCATTTCTTGATCTTATCCAGGAAGGAAATAAAGGGCTTATCCGAGGAGTAGAAAAATATGATTGGAGACGCGGTTTTAAATTTTCAACATACGCTACCTGGTGGATACGGCAGGCTATAACCCGTGCAATTGCAGATCAGTCACGAACAATTCGTATTCCGGTGCATATGGTGGATCAAATCAATAGGTTTTACAAAACACAGCGTAAACTCATGCAGAAGCACGGAAAAGATCCTGACATCAAGGAAATTGCAAAAGAAATGGAAATTTCAGTCGAAGAGGCAGAGAATCTCATGCGGATTTCCCAGCAGCCCAAGTCTCTCTCGACTCCTGTTGGAGATGATAAGGAAGCGACACTTGAACAGTTTATCGCCGATAAATCCAAGCCTTCTTTGTATGACGCCGTTTCTCAGGAGCTCCTCAAAGATGCTTTGCAGGAAGTACTGGAAACTCTGTCACCTCGCGAAAAGAAAGTCCTTATTATGCGATTCGGCCTGGAAGACGGAAAGCCAAAAACTCTCGAAGAAGTCGGAAAAGAATTCAAAGTCACCCGAGAACGCATTCGTCAGATCGAAGCGAAAGCAATTCGGAAACTGAAGCATCCGACACGAGCCCGAAAACTTCGGGACTTTCTTGACTGATGCATTCTAGAGCCTGTACTACTTGCAACTTTGAGTAAATGCATGTACATTGTATGCAATGAAGCAACAAATTTCTTCTATTCAAAAAGTGCTGAATGCCTGGGCTATTGTACTTATCTTATGGAGTGTATACCGCGTTTATTTTCGTACAGATCTTCCCGTTTGGTTTGATGAGTTTATTTCAAAACCGCTCATCTTTCTGGTACCGATTTATTACTATATCACGACACAGGAGAAAAAGGACTTCTGGAAAGCTGTAGATTTGCGTACCAAGGACTGGACTTCAGGTATCATTTTCGGACTTGCCTCCGGTTTGCTATTTTTTATTACGGGATTTGTAGTGCAGGTTATCCGCAACGAAGACGTTCAGGAATTTATGGCAAAAGGATCAATGGCAATGGTAGGATATTACATATTGATAGCTTTTGCGACCAGTTTTTCGGAAGAAATTCTTTCCCGAGGTTTTGTTCTCAAACGACTGTATGCTGATTCAAAAAATGCGATAAATTCAGTATTTTTTGCCAGTTTTCTCTTCTTCTTTTTGCATATTCCGATCCTCTTTACGGATCCCAATATGCGGGGAGCGGTTCTACTTCAGGTTATGGTGACAGATATTTTGTTGAGTTTTGCCGTATCATTTTTGTACCTACAAAAGAAGAGCGTCTGGGTTCCGATTCTTATTCATACTTTCTATAATCTCAGCCTTTACTTATTTCTTTGACCTTCGTATATCCAGAAGACATCCTGATTTTCTATGGTGATCTTTTTCACTTGGGGTTCTTTTATTGAGTCAGGGAATTCTTCAGGGTATCCGATAAATACAGCTGATTCGTTGGGATCGGGTGTCTGAAAGTTGAACAAAAACTTGCCATAACTTTCGACTTGTCCGAATCCGTACTCATCCAAATCTGTGAGACTAGCTTCAGTTTGGTATTGCTGAGGCGGATATTGCAGGTAAAAAAGAGTAAAAATATACGGTTGGCCGAGTCTTTTCGTGATATAAAAACGGTTGAAATCTTCATAGTTCTCTTTGAGATACTGTCCCATTTCTTTATATCCGCATTGCCATGCAGAAATGCTCTCAGTGCGTTTCGGGTAGTGATTAAAATAGAAATCCCAGGTGAAAAAATTGAAATAGAGAATACCCCCGAAAATAATGACAAGATACACTACGTTGGTACGGGTGTTTGAGATTGATAATGCACTCTGATATATTCCGTAAGAAGCGAAGATCAGAATAGGTATAATCATCAGAAACGAACGGGTGAGTGAATATTCCTGCCATGATAATGATGCAGATATGGGAGCTATGAGAAATAATGAGAGTAATAGAAATCTTGATTTTTCTTTATTTTTGAACATAAAATACAATCCCACAAAGATAAATATATAGGTGACGGGCGATATAGGAGAGATACCCTCAAACCCGAACCGAGCATTGCTGTCTCCATTCTTTACCAGAAATTCAGGGGAGAAATACGATAAATATTGGTTGCTAAGGACTGAAATTGCACGTGTTGCTTTGTTATGCAGAATGCGGGCATCATGCTCCTTGCGGAGTTCCTCAATCGATAGTGTAAATCCTTCATTGCTTGTAATCAGAAGATTGCTGATACGACTGGTTGGATTCGCAATCTCCGTCACAGCAAATAGAATGAGAGGGATTGCACAAATAATTAATGCAGGTTTCACAAATTGTCTGTTTGACTTTGACGACAGGAGATAATAAGTGGTCCATCCCAGGGCAAATACCGCCATTATTTTGCCGATATGATAGGTGAATAATCCGATACCGGTCAGCAGGGAAAGGACCAGCAGTTTCTTCATGGTGACCTGTCTGTGCATCTCAGAAAGTAACCACAACATGCAGATCACAATCAGCATGATAATAATATTTTCATGGATATGGCGTGACATAATTTGAATCCAGGGAGAGAAACACGCGAAAAATGAAGCGATGAGCGCAATCGTCTCGCTATTTGTAAGTTTTTTTGTAAGGATATAAAAGAGAATCGGCGACAGAATGCCGATAAGAATGAACGGCAGTCGTGCGTTTGTTTCGTTTAACCCGAGTATTCCGACAAACGGAGCAATGGTGTAAATCGTAACAGGAAGTTTATTTTCACCGAAGGCTTTGAATCGTGTCGGAAGGAGAGAACCATATTCATCTTTTCCTGTTTTGGCGATGGAATATGCATTGTAAGCAAAGGAAGCTTCGTCGGAATTGAAACACGGAAATTCAATCTGCCTCATATGAAGGAGAACGGAGATAAAGGTAAATAAGGCAAGAAGTAAGTAGACTTTTTTACTGAATAAATGATCTAAGTATTTCATAATCTTTCCGTTTTTGCGGTATTTGAAAATGTTTCGATATAACGGTAGGGAGATATTTCATAGCCTGAAGAAAACCTTCAAGGAATGTAACATCATTTTTTATTATAGCCCGAATAATCATCTTCATGAGATGGAGTTTGTGAATAAGTAACAGTTCCCATGATGAAATATTTTTCCATATGAACAAAAGCTGGTTCCGGTATGCAATAGTTTCAATTCTATTTGTATCGAAATGCGAACTAATAGTTGTTTCATGGTGATGCTCAACAAGGATTTGGGGATCGAATAATACGGAATACCCGTTTTTCCACGCCCGATATGATAAATCTATGTCTTCCCAATAAAAAGGAGAGTACAGCTCATCGAATCCGTGTAGTTTGATAAATTTTTCTTTGTCGATTATGCATGATCCTCCTTCAGCCCAGGCTGTTTTTCCCATGTCGTCCGGTTTGATTGCCTTATGCCTGACAAAACCCTTTGACCAATACACTGCATTTTTACCTACTATCGCACCGCTTTTTTCTTTTTGCGCGAATGTAACTGCAAAAAGTGATGTGTCATTTTTAAAATGATTGAGTGCTTTTTGATATGCGGTATTGAGAAGCTTTACATCATCATTGAGAAGCATGATAAAAGAATGTGTGGCTTGAGCTACACCCATGTTTACAGTTCCGGAAAAGCCTTTATTTTCGGTATTTTCGATGAGCTTTACCTGAACGAATTGATCCAGTTCTTGTGCAATTGATGATTGCGGATTGTCATTCACGACAATGACTTCACAGCCTTCCAGATAAGGGAGATTATGTTTGAGGTTCTTGATGAGAACTTCGGTATTTTTATAAGTAGGGATAATTACTGATATGTGCATGGTATTAGGTAATAATTATGTTTTCCACTCGTTTTTTAAAATGAGTATACGTAAAATGTTCCCTTACAAATGATCGTGCCTCTCTGATTATTTGTTCCTTTTTGGCTTGACTGATTTTCATTTTGTCAAAAAGCTCTTCCATAGATGAAAACAGAAATCCGGTTTTTCCGTCTTTGATAATCTCTTTCGGTCCTCCGGCTCGGTACGCATATGTTATACATTTTTTAGCCATTGCCTCAAGTGGGGTGATTCCCAGGTGTTCAGTTTTCTCAGGCGTCGTCTTTTCATCCACTTCAAATCCGGCAAAGTGCCAGTAAAATTCAGCTTTGTCATACAAGCTATTCAGTTTACTAAAGGATATGTTCGGATGAAATTGTATTTGTTTATTATGTTCTGCCATTTTCTGAAGTTCCTGAAAATATGTTTTATCCTCGTCTTTGACGCTTCCGGCCAGGTGAAGCTCATAGTCTTTGTATTCATCGTTCTGTTGTAATTTCTGGAACCATTTGATTGCAATATCCTGTCGTTTTGCATGCAGCTGCCTGAAAAACCGTCCAACGCTGAGAATTATTTTTTGTTTTTTTGAAGAGGATTCATTTACATATTCCTGCGATAGATAGGGATAAATAACCGATGCATTGATACCCCAGCGGGAAAGCCAGGAACGGGTAAATTCTGAATTGGCGATAAACTGGAAGTTAGCGGTTTTAAGCTGATTCAAAGCAGTCATTCGGTACAGATCTTGCTGTGGCACCATGCAGAAAACAAAGTTTTTTTTTGCCGAAGAAAAAAAATAACTGCCGTCCGTGACATAAAAAAACATATCTACCGTTCGCATTTCCTGCATACGCGAATATATATTTTCATGTAAAAAAATATTTTTTTCAAATTTCAGATGAGAAAACGTAAGGTTAAGTTTATCCTGAATGTCTCGGGTGAGGTTCTCGTCCCAGTAAATGACAATGTCATAATCGTGCTCTTCAAGCACTTTGAGAATGGACAGGATATGATTTTCTCCGCCGCCCAATGTATCAAGGTACGGATCATACAGTGCGGCTTTTTTTCTTATTGTTGTGGTATTTTTCATATAAAAACAGATAGGTGATTGTTTTAGAATAGGCTTGATAGAGAGATTCTATTATACCAATTGTGCCGTCCATAAAACCTTTTTTGAGTATAAGCCGTCTGAAGAGTTCGCCGAGAAATTTTCGGAAAAAAGTAAACGTATTAACCTTCCTTCCTGCTTTGAAGAGTAAATCCGATTCAATATCCTCAAAAATCATCGTTTTATTTACCATTTGTTCGATATCTCCGTGAAAATAATGAAGTATCGGCTGTTCAAGAATCCCCATAGTCCCTTCAATTACGGGAGTTGCGTGTATTCTTTCCGGCCATTCTTTGAAATGTGCCGTATTGATAAATCTCATCTGATGATCAGGCCACCATCCTCCGTGTTTGAGCCATTTTTTTCTACCGAATATGTTTTTTCGCGGGACTTGGTAATGAGTAGGTTGTAGGTTTCTATCAAAATCATTTTTGATTTTATTCATTATCTCCTGAGCCAGTGCGGGCGTTATGCGTTCATCAGCATCCAGAATAAAGACCCAATCAGTTTTTGCCTGTTTTATACCAAATGCACGCGCCGGTTCCACATAGTGTGAAAATGGAAATGATTTGACGGTTACTTTTTCTGTCTTGGCGATCTCGACTGTTTTATCCGTGCTTTCCATGTCGATGACGATGATCGTTTCGGAAAGAAGCCGGGCGGATTTAATACACTCCTGGATATTCTTTTCTTCGTTGTGAGTGTGAATGAGGATAGTAATCGGGTTTTTCATAGACTAGTTCCAGAACATATAGTAATGGATGACAAAGAGAATTAATAGTCCGGAAAGGACGTAATTTTTGTTGATGGAGAGTTTCTCCAGTAAAGCCATCGTAAAAAGAATAAAGAACGGGACAATGAGCACCAGGTACCGTGTAAAAAACGGAAGTATCGTATAGCCGGCCAGCAATCCGAATGTAAGAAGTGATAGATAAAGTAACGGAGCGTCAGGAAGTTTTTTAGTTGTTACTGACCGTCCTGAAAATATGAGCGTACCGATGAAAAACAGACTCCAGGCAATAGTCCATTCAGCTACCTGTGTCCAGCTTGAATCCTGGTTCCACCCGATAATACGACCCAGTAGAATAGTCGAAAAAACTGTTCCAAAAACTGGTTCGACTTGGGAAGATAGGTAAAAATTGAGCATCCATTTCTGAGCCTGCAGGAATTCGACGATCGAATGTCCCTGCACAAAATACATACTGTATGCTGCAATATACGTGAGTCCCATAAGGAAAAGCATCGGAAAGAGGGTCATAAGTTGTTTTTTCTTCCACAAAATAAGTAAATCAGCACCGATAATGATTACCCCCAAAAAGCCGATTTTCAGTGACATAAATAACCCGAGCGTCAAGCCGGCGAGTACAATTGAGGACCAAAAGCGCTTCGTACTTTTTTTTGCAGAGATGAGTACAAGAACTGCCAGAGTATGTCCGAGAAGAGCGACAAGTTGGGGTAAATCGAGCATACTTACATAGGACTGATAAAAAAGGAGCGGATCCGTGACGAAGAAAAGTATTGCAAATCCCTGAAGCAATGGATTTCTTATAATTTTTCGTACCAAAAGATAATAGAGGACTATACCTATGAGAAAGAGAAATAAAGCTCCTTTTTCAGCATTCCCTAAAAGATAGATGGAAGTACCATAATAATATTTTCCGAGAGGCGGAACTTCGGGATTTATTTCAAAAAAATTATGTTTTTGGATAAGCTGATGTCCAGCAACCTGATACAAACCATCGTCTCCGATACTTTGGATTGCTTCGGGCATCACCCACTGGGAATGGTAGTAAAGTGTATATAAATATTGTTCTCGAAACGGTCTGGCATATTCCTTCCAAGATAAAATAATTTGAAATAGGAGGAACCACGCAATAGTGATCCAAAGTATTATTTTCTGAAATGAAGGCTGTTTTAGGGTGGAAATTATATATTTCATTGCAATTATCAGAATGTTTAAGTACATTGTATAATAGTTTCTGTCACTAATTACTTTACTTCACATATTAATGCGTACAATTTACAAAACGGTTTTTATTGTACTCCTGTTCGTAATTATTTTCTTCTCATCCTGGCCGATCATTCAAGGGAATATTGCTTTTCATACGGATATCGCACGTGATTTTTTGCTTCTGGAAGATGTCTATTACAACAAAAATATCACGCTTATTGGCCCTCGCTCCGGTGGTATCCCGGGAGTCTTCCACGGACCGATGTGGCTTTATCTGAACCTGCCGGCTTATATCCTCGGAGGCGGGAATCCGCTTGCCGTGGGGTGGTTCTGGGTGTTTCTATTCGTCGTAAGCATTGCTGCAGTATATGAGGTTGCCAGGCGGATGTTTGATGAAAACACAGCGATGATCTCATCACTGGTTTATGCATCTGCATTGGGAAGTTCTGTGTATGCTTTTTTCAATCCGGCCGGTGCCGTCCTGTTATTCCCGATTTTCTTTTATCTCTTTTGGTTATATACAAAAAAAGAAAACCCGTTAGTACTTGCCGCTGCAATGTTTATCCTCGGGTGTATTATCCAATTCCAGATGGCGTTTGGAGGTCCAATTCTACTTCTTATATTGCCATATATTGTGTACCGGACTGTTCGAAGTAAAAAATACATCAATTTACTGATGTCACTTGTGATAATAGTCCCTTTATCAAGTTATATTCTGTTTGAGTTACGACATGATTTTCTTCAAATCCGGTCTGTCATAAACTACATAAGCGGGGTAGAGAATACCGGAAAAGTTGATTCTTCATTCAGAGACCTGCTCTATCGAAGAATCAATTTTCTCATAGACGACTCAATCGGAATGATCACGTACAACACTCTCTGGATTACATTTCTCATAGGTTTCAGTATCGTATTTGCGATGACGAAAGAAGTGAAGAAATTTACTTTGAAAAATAGATATGTTTTGTTTAGTCTGCTTCTTGTCGGATACTGGGCGCTGACTCTAGCATACAAGGGTGTGATCTGGGGATATTATTACTGGCCCTTTATCGGAGTAATTGCCATATTTTTTGGGGCAACATACAAGCATCTGAATAGAGTATTTTTCATAATCTTATTTCTGGCAGTCTTAATCAACAATATGCAGGTCCTGTATTGGAAGACCGTTGATCAAAATTTTAAGCAAGGGAATTGGCTGTTCTATAAAAATATTGCAGATAAGGTTTTTGATAATTCGCCAACAGTGTTTGGTTATTTTGTATATACGACCGATCTTTATGGATACTCAACACGTTATTCAATGAGCTACACCAACCGAAAAAATCCTGGAAAAATTGGTGTTCCGAATGAGAAGCGAAGTACAACATATTTACTTATTGACGATCCGGGAGATCTTGCATCAACTAATCATGTGAGTTGGAAGGAATACGATGTAAGAATTTCTTCAGCACCAATGAATATTGATCAAATTACCCAATCGTATAAAATTGAAAAATATGAGTTATCGGATGAACAGGTTCAAATCCCTTCAAATCCGTTCATGTTAGACTCATTGATTTTCCGTTGATATGAAACAGTTCCTGCTTCATATAAATCGCCATAAGACTTTATTCATTCTCATCGTATTCTTCACATTTCTTTTTTTCTTTCGCATGCACTGGCCGGCTTTGGGCAGCTGGGATGAAGCGTGGTACGGGTCGATAGCCCGTGAAATGGTTAAATCAGGAGATTTCATGCATTCGAACTGGAATGGAAAACCGTTTTATGACCATCCGCCGATGGGATTTTGGATCATGGCATTGACATATGATTTATTTGGGATCTCAGAATTTACGACAAGATTGCCCTCAGTACTTCTGGGAATCGGAACTATTGTCATTGTATATCTCACCGGAATACTTCTATTCAAAAAGAAAGTGATAGGCTTTGCGGCTGCTCTCATTCTCGGAACATCTGTGTGGTATGTGATCCGGGTACGGTCAGGGAATCTTGATTCTCCATTTTTGTTTTTTTATGTCCTCACAATATATTCAGCTCTAAAATCTGCCAAAAATATACGATTTTTCCCGCTTACGGGTCTAGCATTTGGCGCCCTGATGATGACGAAGACGTTGGTAGGAGCGTCTGCATTGCCTGTCATCGGTGTTGTCATGATACCTCAGCTTTGGAAGCTCAAAAAAAATATCTGGTGGCTGCTGATTGGGATATTTGGTTTTCTGCTCGTGACTATCCCCTGGTATGTCCTGCATATTCTTTCCTATCCTGATTTTATTAATCATCATTTTCTCGAAATCGGCACCAGAAACAAAACGGCAGGCTCTTATTTCGAATTAAATTATGTACTACCTCTTTTTTACCTCCATATGGGTGTCAGAAAGTGGTATTACCTATGGTCACTTTCACTGGTATATCTCGTATTTGCATTTCAGTTTCTGAAACGGAACGTATTCATCATAATTTTTTGGAATCTTGTTGTCCTGTATCCCTTTCTTACCACGGATCAGACACACATCTGGCATCTCATACCAGTATATGCACCATTGGCTCTTATTACAGCCTACGGATTATGGAGTATCGGTAGTAAAGTTGTTGAAATTGTTCAAAAGATTCCGATTCCCTTTATCCGGAAACTTATGAATATGGTTAATGATAAAGTAATTACTGTTTTCTATATCATTGCAGTTTTGATCATCGCTGGTATGCAAATAAAAGTTTTTTATCCAGAAGTATTTCCTGCAAACAGATACATTTCAGATGAAGTGGATATTACTCAAAAAGCCGGACGATATGATAGTACGATATTTTTGGATGATGACTATCTACCGATGGCAGTATTTTATTCAGGCCGATTCATGAGGCAGATGTCCTATGAGCCGACGCAAACGAGGACTTTGGTCAATCTGTTTGAATCGAAAGAGAAAGATTTTATTGTCATCACAAGAAAGTTTGCCATAAATAATTTATCTGAACAGAACCTCGAATATCGTATACTGGAAGAGAATAATTCTTTTGTAATTCTGACACGACCATAATATGATCATCTTCCTTTTTTTCATTATTATATGCTTATCCATCTATTCATATGCACTGATTGATCCGAATCTTACATTGGTAAGTCACCCATGGTGGATTGCATTCCGGGATCCGATGGTGATTTTGGGATATCACATGAGACCAATATCAGCGGGTATTTATATCACACTTCTTATTTCACTATTTCTGCTTCATCTATATATGTTGAAGCAGTACAAAAAATATTCACCTTTCAAGATCGCATTAGGTATCGGCGGGTTGCTTTTGGTTTCATATCCGATGTTCTCTCATGATTTTTTCAATTACATTTTTGACGCAAAAATTCTTACTTTCTACGGAAAAAATCCGTATGAGTATATGCCGGCAGATTTTCCCGCGGATGAGTGGCTTCGTTTCATGCACTGGACGCATCGTAGTTATCCCTATGGACCTTCATTTCTTTTTGTGACTCTAATTCCGTCCTTCCTAGCTTTCGGAAAGTTTATTCTCAATTTTGTCTTGTTTAAGTTATTATTTGTAATTTCATATATCGTCGGAGTATATTTTCTTGAGAAGCTCCATAAACGTTGGGCAACAATACTTGCCACCCACCCTCTGATTCTAATTGAAGGACTTGTGAATGCTCATAATGATATGATCTCAGTAACGTTCGGGATAATCGGTGTGTATTATCTATGGCAAAAAAGGCAAATCTTTAGCAGAGTATGGCTTTTGTTATCTGCAGCAGTCAAATATTTGACTTTGCCGGTTCTTATTTTGACAAAAGACAATAATAAATTGAATATTCTGTCATTATGCGGACAGATAGCATTATTGTTTTACTTAACAATATATAGTGAAATACAACCCTGGTATTTTCTCCCTCTCTTTATCTTCGTTCCTGTTTTTCCAAAATTGATTGATAAAATACAGATTTTTTTGCTCGGATTGCTGCTTGCTTATTATCCGTATATTCGATATGGAGGGTGGGATACCGTCGAGAAAGTACAGATGAAGCATCAGATTATCTGGGTGTTTGTTGTGTTAAATGTTTTGTATCTTCTGTATATATATCGTTCTGCATTGAAAGGCTATCTGCTTAAGAAGTAGTTCTTGATTACATGCAACTTCGTCCTCATGGGAGCATATTTTCGTGCAAACCGTAGATGGGCTTTTTTTTGAAGCTCTTGATGAAGTTTGGAACCTGAACCGTCTGTTGATTGAGCATTTTTATGCCAGATGACGAGATTGGGGTTATAAATGAGTGGGATCTCTGCTTTTTTGGCGCGCTCACAATAGTCAGCATCTTCATAGTACAAAAAATATTCTTCATCCCAGAATCCGATAGCGTCAACAACTTCTTTATCAAAACAAAAAAGACAACCGGTAATAAATTCAGTTTCTCCACCTGTATCAAATTGTCCCTGATCCACTTCATCAACTCCGAGGTGACCTGTGGTGGCATGCGCCCAGTCCACCGTCCCTCCTGCATACCATATTACTTTGCCGGATTGTTCTTTTGTATATTTATCTTTATGGAATTCATATCCGGGAGCATAATAAATTTTTCCACCGAAACAAGAATTGTTATGTTCCTGAAAAGATCTTGCTAAATCCATCGTAAATTCTTTATCGAAATACACATCGTCATTAATAACACAGTAATTGCTTATCCCCATTTGTTGTGCTTGTTTAATTCCCTCATTTACGCCGTGCGCGTATCCTTTATTTTCTATGGGAATAACCGTGACAGATAAGCCGTCAGTGGGAATATGTTGTCTTTCAGGACTGGCATCCGCGATAAAGACGTGGAAATTCTTATTCTCTTGGGCACGAAGACTTTTAAGAAAGTCTTCTATGACCGTGTAATTTTTATACAGTACCGTTATAATGGCAATATGCTTGGCCATGCATTTGATTATATCAAAAAGAACAAAGTTCTCCTATTCCTGATAGTCCCGGCTTTTATCCTGCAGATGCTTACGATATTTCCGAGCGGTACGAATATGTGTTTCGGGGACAGATGTGGTATCCATTTCTGGGGAGTGCACAGCCATGACGGTATGTGGCATCTGGAGATTGCAGCCGTTTCATTCAAATCAATTCCTTTTATTGTTCCGACTTTTTCTGGTGCTGTCCTATCTGGCTACAACGTTCTTATGGATTTGGTTCTATATGCTCTCTCCATGATCGGTATTCCGCCGATTATAACGTTATTCAAAATAATACCGGTTGCCTGGTTCGTTTTTTATACCGTGACGGCTATTATCCTTTCGCAGAGAATTCACAAATCCGTTTTGTTTACGGCTATAGCCTTATTTTTCCTGTATTTTGCCGACAGTTTCGGCTATTGGTTGCCCCTTATTCAGGAAGGTTCCATCTTCTTGGGAACACAATCTTTTGCATTGCAATCTTTGACTTCACTTCTGAATACGCAATTTGCACTGACATTGCCTCTTATTATGACCCAGTTATATATTCTCAAAACCAGGAAGTTTACGTTTAAAAACGGGGTATTTATGGGTATCCTCGTGTTTTTCAGTATGGGATTAAAGTTTTATGGAGGCGTGATCAGTCTGACCATTGCAGGATGGTATGTACTGGATGAACTGCTCGAAAAACGGAACTTTCGGAAAACCCTGTTTACTGGAGGAATTATGGCTTTCATCACAGGATTGAGCATCGTTTTGTTTTACAATCCGTTTGCTGCTGCACAGACAGGATCAATCTTTATATTTTCACCCTTTGCGACCGTCCACTCGGTGATTGAAGCTTCGAACATGGTATATCTTCCGGATATGGTCCACGCACGTTACTTCCTGTATGAAGCAGGATGGAGTCCGCGTCTTGTCTTTATTGAGCTTTTTAGTACGGCACTTTATTTTTTGATTCATTTCGGCACCCGGTCTTTCGGATTTGTCTATATGTTGGGGAAAATTATTCTCAGGAAAGCAACCCGGTTCGAGGTATATATTTTTTTAACTGTTCTTTTTGCCTTTTCTTTGAATGTGCTGCTAATCCAGAAAGGTGACTGGTGGAATACGGTTCAATTCGGATACTACGGTATTTTTCTTTCAAATTTCCTTTTGGCGATTTTGATATTTGATCTGCTGAAACTGAATAAAAAACTCTGGACCGGGCTTGCAGTTTTCATCATATTTTTGACCATACCCGGCATGCTCCGGACTGCAAAAACATTTATGACGACACAAACGTTGTATATCCCCAGAAGTGAAGTTGAAGCAATGAAGTTTCTCCGTGATCAACCGGATGGAGTTGTTTTTACTTCTTTCGAAGCCAAACACGGTTATCCGTTTTTGGATTATAAAGTGTCAGGTTACGTGTCCGCGTTTACCGGCAAACAGACTTATCTCGGGCACCTTGGTCCACTGGTCATCATCGGCGTTGATGCGAGCGATCGGCTTGAGAGATTGAAAAAAAATGACTGTACGATGTTTAAGGAAGTGGGATATGTCTATTTTGTGAAATCTCACAAAGATGATCTAATCAAGAAATGTTATATTCCACTGAAAAAAAGCTTTAACAAAATATATGAAACGAAAGACGTAACAATTCTGAGAAAGAAGTAATTACAATGTCGCTGTAGATACGACCAGCCATTGCTTGCCTTCTACGATTTTATCATCTCGGCCGGCGAAGTCAAAAAAAGCATTTGCTTGTTTCATCTCTTCAAATGACTTCAAAAAAACGATAAGAAATGAATTGTCTTTTTTCTGACAGATCAATTCATTTTCATTCTCAAAAATAATCGTTATACATTGGGTTTTTATATCAGGGAGTAAAGTCATAAGATGTGTTTCTTCCGTCAAAAATTCAATACTTTCCCAGGAATTTGAAGAGTATGTGAGAAAAGGGTACAAATGAGAGGTATCAAGGATGAAACCCTGTGAATCCAGAGATACTTGCGTGGTTTTTTTATCAAGACCTTCTCTTTTGAACTCAAAATTGCCAGGTGATGCAAATTCTCTTGTCTTCCAAAAATCCTGAGCATCTATGGAATCGTTTTCGGCTGTTTTGTCAATAAAGGCAAGAAGATAAGATCTTTCGGGTTTTTGCCCGGTCAAAGCTTTTGCTGAGGGTTGGAAAAAAATAAAAAGTATGACAAGCAGAGTGATTAGACTTAATACAAAGAAAAGTTTGTTACCCTTCAAGTATAATTGATTCATGGAGTTCTTGCGTTCAAAACATGTAATTGCATTCATGATCTTCTTCATTATATCAATCTTTTTTGTTTTCGATCTTTTTGTCCATAATGGGCGTCCTGTCACATTTGACGGACCGACACATATTGCCAACATGGCTCAGGTGTATGAAGGGCTGAAAGACGGAGACTTTCCAGTCAGATGGGGCTCAGGGTGGGCGCGTTACGGTTGGCCTGCACCTCTTTTTGCGCAGCAGACTACATCTTATGTCGGGGCGATTGTGAATTTTGTTGTCAATGATATCGTGACAGCGTACAATGTAACTGTCTTTTTGGGTGCATTGGTGTCAACATTTCTGTTGTATATATTTCTTCGGTTTTATGTAGGCTTTGTTCCGGCACTTCTCGGTGCTTTTGTATTTCACTTTGCTCCCTATCGTATAATGAATATCTATACACGGGGGGCTATTCCTGAGTTTTTTGCCAGTATTTTTATCATTGCAATTCTGATTGCTCTTTATCTTGCTTTAGAAAAGAAAAGACTTTCAGGATATCTTCTAGTTGCATGCTCCGTTGCTGGATTGCTTCTTACGCATCCATTCATGGTAGTGGTCGGTAGTTTCATTTTTGTTCCGTATGGTATATATCTATTGTGGCTTGATAGAAACTATGTCATCCTGAAACTGATAACAATTTGTTTGATGCTGGGTATCGGGATCGGACTTGCAGCGTATTTCCTTGTTCCGCTTTTTCTTGAAGTAAAGTATTTGTATTACGGAGGCTCGTTATCTCATTTCACACCAGGACATTTTCTGAGTATTGAAAGATTTTTTATTGATAGCTGGCCGTATTTCACTGCAGATGATATTGCACCGCGCGGACATTTTCATATAGGGGGGATTCTGGAAGGTATTATTATCGTTCTGTCAATTGGTTATGTTATTTATAGATATATACGCCACAAGACTATCGAGATTTTGCCGTTGCTGTTTAGCCTGGTCGGAACTATATACATTCTTATGACCTTACCTATCTCTGATTTGCTCTATCAAAAGATTATACTTCTTGGGAATATTCAGCACCCCTGGAGGATGCTTACGGGATACATTCTTGTGCCTCCCATTCTTCTGGCATTTCTTTTGGAGAAAACGGGATATAAGCGAATGATCAGCATTTTGATTATTTTTATTATTGCATCTCTTCGATTTCCGGAATTGTACGGTAAAAACTATACGGCATATCCTGAACAGAGCTATTTTGTCACGGATGACAACATGCATGGCACGAATATGAACACCATCTGGATGGGGGAGGTGCGGGATTATCCGTATCAAAGAGAAAAAGTGGTAATTGTCGAGGGAGAAGGAACGATTTCTGAGCTTCAGCTGGAAAATTCCCAAAGACGTTTTGTACTTACTTCTGAAAACGTTGTGAATATCGTTGATTACACATTCTATTTCCCCGGATGGAAAACGTATGTTGACGGTCAGGAAGTACCGATTCAATTTCAGGATCCGGCCTACCGGGGGGTTATAACCTATCAGGTTCCGGCCGGTGAACATGAAATAACTGAGGTGTTTACGCGGACTAAACCACGACTGTTGGGTGATGTGATATCCGGCATTTCATTGATTTTCTTTGCTGTTCTCTTTACACTAAGAGAACGTATTTCACAGATAATCCCGTATGTTCAAAAATAGTTTAGTCAAAAAATACAGTGTTCCCATTGCCCTTGGTTTAGTTTTTCTGATCGCATTTATTTTGCGGATTTTCCATCTGGGATCACTTCCTTTTAATCTGATGGAAGATGAGGTCCTGAGCGGATACGTCGGCCGTTTTATTCTGGAAAACGGTGTAGATCTTTATGGAAATCCCTGGCCATTGTTTTATTTTGATAAATTTGGAGATTATTACATCATAGGACCGATGTATCTGACGGGGCTTTCCACGTTTCTATTTGGTGTAAATGCATTTGCAGTCAGGTTTCCTGCAGCATTTTTTGGAAGTTTGATCGTATTCCCTGTATACGTTTTTACTCACTTTATTTTTAAGAATAAAAAGATTTCCCTGATGTCGTCTCTGTTGATTGCTATCACTCCATGGCATCTGATATTATCCCGTTCCATGGTCGAAGGAGTAATCGGAAGTACGATATTCCTGACGGGTATTGTATGTTTTTTGATGTTTGTCGAGAAAAAAAAGATAATATGGATCATTTCTGGTATTGCGTTGGTGGTCGTGTCGTATTTTATTTATCATCCCTTCAGACTGTATGCTCCTGTTGCGTTTTTACCGCTTGTACTGATTTTCCCGACTGTCCGAAAGAATTCTTTTTCTCAATTGATCCCTTTGGTTTTTGTAATAATTTCTTTTATAACGCTCACACTTTATATCAGTTCAACACCATGGGGCAAGGGGCGATTTGTACAGACTTCGATTTTCAGTCCATTGGCTCGGGTAGAGGGACGGTTGCAGGAGCAGATTTTCAATATGGAGGGCAATCGAATTCTTGAAGCACGGATCTTTCACAATAAAGCTGTGGGATATGGCCGTGAATTTATCACTCAATATCTGTCATATTTCTCACCGCTTTTTCTTTTTGTACAGGGCGGTGCGGAGTCGCGGTATGATGTCCCTGAGCAGGGTCTTGTGTATTTTACATATCTTCTTCTCATCATTGCATCGTTGCTTCCTATAAAGACAAAAGTCAAAGTTCAGGATAAGTATTTGCTGTATTATCTGTACTTACTCCTGCTGGCTCCCGTGCCGGCGGCTTTCACCTATTTTGGAGCTCCGAATATTCATCGATCAGTTTTCTTTGTCGTTCTATTGGTAATTCCCGCAGCCTATGGATTGTACAAGCTGACATCAATTAAAAAATATAATGTAGTTATTGTTCCGGCGGTCGCTGTACTATTGCTTGGCGAATTTTTGTATTTCTGGCATCAGTACTCCGTACAAAGTGATATCTACACGGCAATCCGCCGCAATGACGCCCAGCGTCAGGTAGTGGAGTATATCGAAGCAAATAAAAGTAAATATGATAAGGTGTATTTACCTTCGGAAGGGACGATGTCTTTGTATGTACTTTTCTATTCACAAAACTTCGATCCTGAACTTGCAGGAAAATTTAAGCATGATGTCAAACTTGACTCAGTCGGAAAGTATCAATTTGTAGAAAGCAGCTGTCCGGCACAAGATCTTGAGATCGAAAATTCAGGCGTGCTTGTGGTCAACCGGTATGATTGCGGTGAGCCGGAGAGTTTCACAAAATTAGAGACTATAAAAGGAAAGAATAAATTACTGGGATTTGATTTGTATACCCGCTAAAGCCTCTCGCAGACAACAGCTTCGTTATTTTCATATACCTTTTCAAAATATTCACCGTGGCACATCAATAGGAGGCTTACGCTGTCTTTATGTGAAAGAGGGATGTAGATATACTGTATTTCTTTTTCCTGCGGAATTGAAGATATTTCTTTCGTTGAAATTTCCATTCGTCTTTCGAAATCAATACCGGCATTTTCGAGTGTATTTTGGAAATTTATATACGTCGGTTTGCGGGTGAATGCAGAAACATACGCCATATCATTCTCGTCCATCGGAGCAAAAACAACTCCATTCGGCTGGTTCTTCAGATAATCCAAAGCATCCATCTCGCCCTGCGGAATCACAAATCGACCGGGATTGGACAGATACGCAGCATTGGCCAGATTGGCCGGGAAGGTTAGAAGAACAAGCATAGTCAGAATGACGTAACCTGTTTTTTTGTTCCAACTGATAACTTGATATATAAGTTTTGATAGGAAGAGCGTTGAAAGGTATGAAGCCGGAACCGCAAATTGTATGGGATTAAACCAGTCGCCTTTCTGAATAAACATGACAGCTATCGTAATCGATAGGATAATTGAGACTGAAACGGCTGTTTCTATAGTGTTTAATGATTTTGTAATTATTCCTCTAAGAATATATATAAATCCTAAAATTCGAGTCCCGAAATAAAAAAGAACAAAAAGAAACACTGATAAAAGTTCGATCATAAGAAGCCGGGGAGACCAGCCTGCTTCGTACAAGAAATACCTGGCATGTATCATGTTCTCGTTATAAAAAAGATCCGGACTCTCGATCAAATGATGGACGGTCGCAAAGGGTGCAAATATAAAAATCGATCCGGATGACGCGGAGTCTAAGGGATCATAGAACATGAAAATCGCGATAAGCGCTCCCAGTCCGTACAACGAGTTATGCCATAGAAATTTCCTGAAATTTCTTTTTTGGATCAATCGAAACAGTTCATTGAAAAATAAAATTGTCATCAAAGAAAAGGCAACGTAAAACTTGATTCCGAAAGATAAAAATACCAAAATGCTGATCAGGATATGATCTCTCAAGCGAAGTTTGTTCCGGTACAAAAGGATAAGGACACTGTACAAAATCAGCATGGCAATCGCAGCATGAGGGCTCTCGAGAAGTCGTGTTGCCTGAAAGGTATTGATGAGTACACTGTTTCTGATTTCTCCGAAGTGATACAGCGATGTGACGAGTGATAGGTGCATCCCGAAATACGTAAAAAACAGAAATAGTGCAACAAATAAGGGACTATCTTTGATTTTTCGCGCAAGTGATATGGAGAGTGCTGTCAATCCGATCATAAATGCGATCGGGATAAGTTTATAGAATGTCACTGCAATGGGGATCCCCACCAGAGAAAGAAGATAGGTAAGCAAGTTTGGAAGGTAGTGATATCCCCGCAGAACTTCACCGGCGAAGTTGGGCATCTGGAAAGGAAATGTCTGAAACGCAGTAGCCGAAACTGCCTGAAACCATATCCCATCACGATAATTGGTCCCGATAATAAATCCACAGGTACCATTTACGCAACCAGTCTGTCCGTCGAAGATAAGGGGTAAAAGAGTCAAAATAAATGCGGGAATGATGAGGAAGAGAAGAATGATATGCTCTGAAAGGTATTTTATTGAATTATTCATTCCTGGCAAGTATAACAAATGATATAGTTAACAAACCTATCAACGCGGAGTACATTGTATAGAATGTAGGCTTGGTTTGAAATGTATTACCAATATGATCTGCAAAATCAGAAAATTCATATTTACCTTGAACATTTATTATGTACACACCTGAAGTGAATTCGATTTCAACAGGATTATGTTTATAGAAATTATCAAAAGTAGAATGATATGTTTGATCAAAACCTGATCCGATGATTTCTGCCTGTTGGATCACCACTCGATTATTTCCCTCTTTGGAAATTTGAACTGTAACAAAATCATCCGTAAGCGTCTTTGACAATTTTAAGTAGAAAGGTGAATCATCAGAAGGTAAAGATATGTCTTGAACATATTCAGTCAACAATACTTTACCAGCTTTATTTTTAAATTCAAATACAATAGATCCATGTTCGATGACTGATGTCTTTTTTAATTGGATTACTAATCCGCTAATTGTTTTATTTTGAGTATTTTTTATCTGAAATGTAATCGGTGTATTCGTAATATGTTGTTCATTGGTTGCTTTATATTTATATTTTGTTAACAGAATATGTTGTGCTGTATATGCAAAATCTAAAATATAAATCAAAAGAAAGATTGATGCTAAAGCGAACGTAACTTGTTTTATATTAAATGTATATTTGGTGTCAAGAAATCGTAGAAGCGTTGATTTTTTCTCATTACGTATGAGTTGAATAAGTGTTATCAGTAAAAAAATTGACATAACAATTTGTATGGTATTTAAACCAAAATATACGATTTCAGGACTGATAAAGTAACTTATACGTTCATTTATATTAGGAGCTGTTTGGAGTACGGGACTCAGACTTGTCCCGAGAGAGCCAGTAAGAACGAAATGATCAGCCAAAGATCTGCGGAAAAATCCTATAAGAGCAATAACAAAAAAGTACGAAAACGGAAGTCCTTTATGGTCAGCAAGGCCAAAAACGGAATAATCCATATACTGAATTGTACAAAAAAATACCGCATATCTTCAGAGATAAACACTATCAAAAGAAGAATAGTACTAATTGTTATTATGTGAAAATTATTTGTTTGAATGTGCGTACGAAAGATATATACACCTATAGTAAAAAGCAAATATAAAACGAGAAAAATCGGTACGTCATTTAATCTGAAATGAAACAAAGCTAATGATTCTTCCGAATTAAGAAAAAATTGTTTCATGAGCGCACCATCTTTTAAATAACTTTGTGATAGGAGGACGTAACAAAAACCGAAGAACACCGATGATATCATAAAACTTTTAACGCTTCTCGAAATTACCATTAGGAATGGGATCACAAAAAGAATGGGGACTTGTTTGATGACTGCACCGATAGCGAAGAATACTAACATAAGTAAAATCGATCGACTCATTATTTTACTATTCTCTTTCGATGCAATAATTGCATAGTAGATACCACCGATAAGAAACGCGACCATTGCCAAATCAGATTGGAACATTGCATAACCGACATAAATCATAGGTAGATTTAAAGCCCAAAATAGAACAAGATATTTATTATATTTTGGTCCGAAAATGAGAGTGGCTATTTTGATAAAGTAGAAGAGGAAGATGAAATCATAAATAAACTGAAATAATTTAATAGAAGTCAATTGATAGAGAGGAGGGCTCCACTGCCCGAATCCGGAAAGATATGATTCTGCTTCTGTGTATCCTTTGTTGTCAAATATATATCTAATATCGATTATTTTTAAAAAGTCCAGTATATTCAACCAAACGGCTGCGAGTTGATAATAGATTTTCCCGTATAGCTGAATATCCAAAGACATAATTTTTTTAACAACAAAAAAGCCTTCAACGATATTACCGGTATCAGCTACTGATTTAATTAAAACTAAGATATTAAAGAAGTCAAATGAATGCGTAAAAAGAATGGCAAAAATCAAACGTACTATTATTCCTAAGATTACGAATGAAATTAATTTCCGACGATTATGGAAAAATACTTTAACCTTCACTTTATGAGTCTATTAATAATTTTATTTGTGAAATGTTTGGATACATCACTTAGTTTTTTTACTCCCATCCAGTGATTTATCTCAAAAAGCAAACGTGCTGCAAAGGAGTGTGTCTCCTTGACGATTTCCTTTTCATCAACCGTTTCATATTTCTTCCCTTCCCAATAATAAAAATAAACAAGAGGATAGTACATAAGCTGCAGAAAGGAGAGAGCAAAACCGTGCATACCGTCTTTGTATCCGTCTGCCGCAAAATATCGGCTGATAAACTCGCGTATTCCGTCTCCCAATGCATGATGGAGAGAATAATCGGTACGGTTTTCTGCATCAGATTTTGCGTATCTGGTCATTTTTCCCAGATACTCATCGAGAGATTCGTAATTGTGATGCAAAATAGCGAATTCTTCTTTGGATTCTACTGTATATCCCTTGCCGTCCGTTTGAGGTTGTGCATGTATCTCGGTCGGCCAAATGACGGAATCTTTTTTAAATAGCCGTGTTTGATAATCCGGCCACCAGCGTGAGTGTCCCATCCATTTTTTCAAAATCATATTTTTCCTGGGAATGGTCACATAATCATATTCTTCATAAATTTCCATGAGATGTTTGGCAAGTCGATCGGGTAATATCTCGTCGGGATCCATAAAAAGAAGGTAATCAGTCTGAGCATATTCTTTCGTTTTTTCACGAATACGTTCGACATACGGCACCGATTCGTGGGTAAGAATTCGTACATTGTGAACGGATTCCAATTTCTTCTTCACATGGTCCGAAAGTCCGATATCAACGATGATAATCTCCCGGCTCAAATCAGCGACTGATTTTACCGTATCATGAATATATTTAGGCTCCCCTTGAGCGACGATAATGGTTGTTATATTACTCATATTTGAGAAAAGATTTAATTTCAGTTACTACATTAATTTTAAACAGGAAATACAAAGCTGCGGTATAGGTGATGATTCCTGTCACAATAGAAACTCCGACATGTAACCAGCTTACACCGAAATAAGAGGTAAAGTAAACGGCGACTCCCATAATGAGACTGGAAACGATGGGAGGAATGATCTGCGGAACGAATTTGAAATCCACAATTCGCCGGGCGATGGGAACTATGACAATAAATGTCAAAGAAAGAAGAACTAAACTAATCGGGAATCCGTATAAACCGAAGAAATGAGTGAAAAGCGGGATACTGACCCATGACATAACAGTCCAATACAACATAAACTTAAAGGTCGTTTTTACTTTCCCGACTGCGTTGAATAAATTCGTGAACGGGGTCGAATAGGATGAAAAGAATGCGGAAAGAATGATGATATAGAAGAGAGGGATTGCAGGCTCCCATTTGCTGTATTTCGGAATAAGCTCTACTGCCTCGTCCAGGAGTAACGCCATTCCGACAAATGTCGGTGCGAGTATGAGCGTCTGATAACGAAGTACTTTTTCAATAAGCTGAGATATGCGTTCTTTTTCGGTTTGGATTTTTGCAAAAATCGGAAATAGAATCCGGGAAACATTATCCATGATAATCCTGATCGGAGATTCAGCCCAGCGTTTTGCCCATCCAATATATGCCAGTCCTTCAAGCCCTACCACCTTTCCCAGATAAAATAAAATCAGATCATCTTTGATAAGTGCCAAAAATACATTGGTCTGAAAAGGTACTCCAAAAGAAAGAAGAGTCTTGAGACTTATACGGGAAATACCGATCTGCGGGAACCAGAATGAAAGATAATACATGAGAAGTGTGCCGGTCAGCGAGCGAATGATTACGGCAATCGTAAAGGTTTGTAGACCGAACCCCATCAGAGCCAGGATGGAAACGGTTACATAAAATATCGTGCTCTCAACAATCTGTACGAGAACAATTTTTTGGAACTGAATACTTTTTTCAAGTTTAATCGATGGAATAGTTTTTAAGGATGACAGGAAAAAAGCAAATAGGACAGCCCAGTAGAGGTGGGTGGCTTCTGACGGGAGGTCATAAAAATCTCTGATAAATGGAGTAAGTACAAAAGCAATCGCAAGAACAGTTATAACCAGTAACTGTTGGATTGTAAAAGTTGTCCTGATGTCATCATCTGATACGTCTTTTTTTTGTACAAGGGCTGCGGCAAGTCCGATATCTGAGAAAAAATTCAGAAACGGTATTATAGCCAGAGTCAGAACGTATATTCCGTAAATTTTCGGAGAAAGAACTATCGTTAGAATGAGGTTGGCAATGAGGCCCAGTACGGCGGCATATCCGCTATGAAAAAAGAGGCTGAGCAGACTGATGATTGAATTCTTTTTTATATTTTCTTCTTGTGCCATCGTTGATACGTCCCCGAATAGATAAGTAATATTATACCTGCTGCGACGGTTATTCCGTTTGCAAGCTGCTGGATCAAAGTCTGTCTATAGGTGATCGTAACTGTCTCATGTTCGGCGCTCGAGACATCAACAACAGGCCGACCTAGTTCGTCGAACGTATCGGGAAACAGCCTGGTACCTTCCCGGTGAATAATCCAGTACGGAGCATAATGGATATTTAAAGCAACATCCTGAGAACTTTTTACCAATGCAATTTTTTCAAATGGATCATTTCTGAGAATTTGTACATCCTGTCCAGCCTGTTTGGCAATCGGTCCGAGTGAATCTAAGCCTGATTCTTCGAGTGAACGCCAATAATCGTAATCTGCTGACTGTGGAAGATATTCTGCCACTTTGAAAGCTGCTGTATTACGGATATATCCATCTGAAGCATACTGGTTAAGATATTTTTCTGTAGACAACGTATTCCCCTCAAAAAATTTGGGATTAAGAATGAAATACATGATAATAAGAAGAACGATTGATGGGAACTGCCATTTTTTGGGAATCGCGGTGACGGCATAAGCGCCGAAAAATGACAATCCGAAGATCACGAATAATAAGAACCTCCAGGGAAATTGAAATATTGATAATAGGGATTCAAAAGTTTTCCAAATCGGTGTTGAAAAATGCGTTGTCATCAACAAACTGCCGACAAAAAGCAACGAGAAAGCAACCATGGTACGATAATTTGATATGGTGCGCTTTTTGATAATCTGGTACCCAAAATATCCCAGCCCTGTAAAACCCATGAGAATTTGAAGTTTCCCGACCATAAAAGACATGCCATCAAACTGACAACCCGCGACCGAACCTCCAAATCCCCACGGGGAATACCAAAGCTGTGCTGGACACAAAAAATGTTTGGTATAGTCCGTGATGGTCGCAATACTTGAAGCCTGCACCTGATCAAGTTCGGTGAGTGCCGGAATTAAAAAATAACTGCTTAACAAAAGACCTGCACTTATCGAGAAGAGAGGAATTCTTTTTTGCTTTTGAAGGAACGCAAATCCGATAAGAAGAGGTACGGATACCAGAGAAAAAATGTTGTGAGATGTAAAAAGTAGCGCGAGGACCACTGCGGATATCGGCAACGTTCGACTTGAGGTTGTTGTTATAACGAAAAGAGACAGTGGAAATAGTGCAAAAAACCAAATCTCAGCGAGATTTCCCCGTACAAAGATATCAACTGCAACAAACGGTGACGAAATATACGCAAGTGCACCGAGAATACTTACGTATTCATTAAAATATCTTTTAAGCAAAAGATACATGCCGATATACGCAGTAAGAAGCGCCAGAAGATAACTCAGTTCAAGGGCTGAAGCAACATTTAAACCACCAATATACAATAGTGACGTGATCCAGTATGCTGCCGGAGCATAAAAGTTGAAAATGGGATATCCTAACCCAAAGGACATGTGGGGAGCAATTCGCGGTGGGTAACCGTTATGTTGCAGGTTGAATACAAACTCCAGAATCCTTGCCGGTTGTGTCTCATCATGCACGATAAAAGTTGTCGTATCAAAAGGGTTCAGGTTTCTGCCGAAAAGAAGAATAACAGCAATGCAAACAATCAGGAAAAGATATTTTTTAAAGTAGGGAATTGCCATGAGTATTATTGAACGGTTTCATCGGACGGTGCCGGTAACAGCTTATAGAGATACAATGTTTCTTTATTGCCAGGCTTTTCATATGCTTCAACAAGTTCAATCGGCCAATGTTCCGGAAATTCTTTACGGTGTGAAAAAACGATATACACGTCACGATTTTCAATTTCAGCTTGATATTCTGTCAGATGCTGTTCATCCAAAGGCCATAATCCTTTGATTTCAATAAAATCATCCGGTTGATCATACACCCGGAGTACATCCGCGACCAGTCCGAAATCCCCTTCAGCCAGAACCAGTATCGGACGCGAAACCGCACGTTCTTGTAATAATCCCATAAGGTCATCCGCTCCCCATACCGCAGTAGAACCTTCAACGTATTGTCCTCGATCAACCGGAGGGAAGCTCGCCCGTGCGGGGTCAAACAGATATGGATAGTTAAAAAGCGCCATACTGAAAAGAAGGGCACTCAAAGCTGTATATCTGATTTTTTTAGATTTGATATTGATAAAAAAGTAGACAGACGTAATCAGTACGAGAGTTCCGTAGAACAATACATATCTGGGAAACAGCACTCGTGCAAAAAAGGCAATAGCGATATAGGGAACAAAAATAAAGACAGACAAATACAAAGCCGTCAGTTTTTCTTTCTTGAACATCAATAAAAATCCTGCAATACTTGCCGGGATTATGAACCATCCTGACTCCCAGGCTACATACAACGGAATATTCCAGAAATTATTTTTGAAATATGCAAAGGGCGCTTCTATAAACTCTGCACGAGTCAGAATAAAGGTGGTATTTTTCATCTCAACATAATGAAAAAAAGGTGAGAGCATTTGGATGTTGTAAAAGAGTAAACTAATGGCTGCGACTATTCCCAGAAGAAAAAAATAGTTGATGCTTTTGGAAATCAGTTTTTTCGGTTTATCACCGATATATAGTATGGGTGCTGCAGCCGTAAGTCCCAAAAACATGCGGGATGAGGATTTGGCAAGCAGAGCAAATCCTCCGATAAATCCCATGAGAAGGGCAATATCAAGTCTCCGTTCTTTGACGAGAATAAAAGAAAAAAATAAAATCCAGATAAATCCCGCATTTACTGCTGCGTCGACGAGTGCAATACGTTCATAAAAAACAAAATACGGCAGGAATATATAAAGCACCACACCTGTATAAGCAGCCTTTTTGCCCCATAAATAAAACAGTAAACAGTACATCCCGACAAATCCTGCAAAACCAGAAAAAACCGCAAAAAGCCGTCCGGCAAACAGATCGTTGGGTGAAAATAATTTGAGGAACGGAATCGTTGCCCATGTTTGAAGTGGTTGTCTTCCGTCCGTGACTGAAATAAACCGCCAGGACGCATCTTTCCATGCAACTTTTGCCCAGTTTATATAAATCCCTTCATCAGAAAATTGTGGCCATTTGTCAAGATTAATCAGCCGGACAGCGAAGAAAAGTACCAATAATCCAGCGATATACATCAAATCTTTCCAAGTAATATGTTTTTTTATAAAATTGAGGATTGATTCGAGTGAGAACATACTGTTACAAGTATACAACAGAACTAAAACGAATACAGGTAGAGTGCCCAGGGGTCAAACGATTGCAGCTGGTCGAGAGATTTTACAATTGTGAGCGCCTCAGGGTCATTCTGATTGACAGCTACGCAGGTATCTTTTTCTGGAGACCTCATCTCATTTTTTAGTTCCTGAATTGTGTACACAAAATGCAGATCTCCTTCAAAATAATAGACCATTGAAGGGTGATTTCCCCACCACCGACTGGTAGAAATAAGCAAACCGAGCTCATTTAGAGTTTGTGAGGCTGTTCGTCCCTCAGGTTCAATAACGACATAAAGGTTTTTGCAATAAGAATTGGCATATTTAGCGAGTCTGTGATGCGGATCATCCGAAGAATAAAAGTCATTCAGTACTTGGGTATTGAAAAAGTAATGTTGTATCACAAGACTCATGACGATCAGAATAACTCCGTAATAAAATAATCGGAATTTTTTGAGAAGCGTGATAGGATAGACCATCAAAAAAGCAAATTGACCGAGATATGGATGACCGTACCAGAATATTTTTGTTTTAGTCAGATTGAGAAAAATAAACCATGGGAACAAAACAAGACTGTAGAGTATTTTTTTATCTGAAATCTGTTTTCGCATCCACTGATAGAACAACAAGAAAAATCCCAGTATGGCGGCAGCAATATATTTCCCGTATTGGAGATACAATAGATCAATATAAAAAGTTCGTTGGCCGAAATGTGATTCGATAGATGCAGTTACCCGTTTGACATGGCTTTCATAGAAATGCTGATAGAGAAATGCAGGACCGAATAAGAAAAACATAACCGCATGCCAGATCAGGAGAATTGAAGATTGGATAAACATTCTGCCCGTTTCTTTTAGGAACTGTGAAAATGAGATTTTTTTAGTTATGAATTCAAATCCAAAATAGAGAAACATCATTCCCAACGGATAAAAACCGATCAGTGATTTACTGTATACGGAAAACGATAGGAATAAAAGTGATACCCAAAATTTACGGTAAAACAGAATATATCCTAGCCATCCGACCAGGAGAAAAATGTCCACATTGAGAACCTGTGCACGTTGTAAAAAGATGGAAGTAAGTGACGTTATAACCACAACGAGTGTCGTAAGCCAGGTTTCTTTGATAACTTTAAAATACAAAGCATAAAGCAGGATAAGTCCGATCACCGAGAGATATAAGGTCGCCAAACGGGTTGAGATTTCCGGCTGGACAAATGGTGTCAGAAACATGACAATGCCGTAAAACAGCGGAACAAGCGGTGGTTTGTCAAGCCATTGCTGACCTTGCCATAGCGGAATAAAAAAAGATTTACTATCAATCATCTCACGGCCGACTTCCGCGTATATGGATTCATCCCAGTCGAAAAACGGAAACGGATTCTGGATCAGCTTGAGGGAAAAGACAACGGCAAAAATAAGAAGATAAATGACAAGCGGATAATGATTTGCGAAGGTGCCTTTTATTTTTTTCATAACACTGGTTCAGGTTTGTTCGAGTCCAAAAAATAATTACCTTCAAGGTATGGTTTGATGAAATTCGGATTCAGTTCAAACGCTTCCGGGAATACCAGACGTTGAAATACGAAATATGTTCGAAGTTCATATACAGCAGACAAAGAGATGAGAATAAAAATCCCGATAAGAATATATTTTTTCGGAAGGGGAAATTTTGTCAGAAAAACTAAAGATTGACCGATGAAATACACGACTGACGGGAGTACCGTGACAGATCGCAGTGCATTGGGATTCTCCCACGGATATGTCATCATGGGAGGAAGCATACCGATCACAAAATAGAGTAGGAAGAATGCATTATGATATTTTCTCCAATTATAGATACTGATGACGATTCCACCTACGAAGAGTAGTCCTTGAAACGGATTGAGCATAGGCTTTCCCGGATAATTATGTCGGCCGTTAATATCTCCTTTTACAAAAAACATTCCTGTCAAACGGGATACGTTCTGCCACGTATATTCGGCTTTTTCCTGAAGAGAAAGCTGTTCATTTTGTAAGTAAAATAGTTCATAAATCCGGTTATCATCATATTCGGTAAAATATAGATTGAGGGGAATAATCAGCAAAATAAACGGAACAATAAATAATAAAAGCGGCTTTGCAAGATTCTTTCGAAGCTGCTCCAATTTGCCGTATTCATAAATAAGAAAAATCAACGGTAACACAAAAAATATGCGCCCCGGTGTATACGAGTTGTAGGCAAGGCCGGCCGCAATCCCCGAGAGAAAAACAAGACTGAGTTTTTTTGATTTGCGGAAAAGAAATAATGCATATATCGAGGCAAGTTCAAAAAAAAGCACCGTACTTGCTTCAAATCCAAAACGGGCAAAGTTGAAATACCATCTCATCGTAATAAAAATAAAAGCAAGAAAAAAAGGCATGAATAGTCGAACTTGTTCCGGCAATTTCTTTCGTTCTTCAAATATTAATTTGAAAATTCCGTAAAAAAGGAGCACATCCACAACACCAAAGAATGCAGACGGAAATCGTACCGCAAAAACCGTTTCACCGAACATTTTGATAGAAGCAAGGAGCATATAGAAGTATAGAGTCGCGTGGCCGGTCGCAAGCTGACTATAGGGGGTATATGGCGTTTGCTCCAAAGACCTTGCGAGTTTGATAAACTCAACTTCATCAAGTGCAATATTTTGAGGGATGGCCGGAAACTGGTAGAAGATAATACCCGATGCAATTACGAGTAATGTCAGGGGAAGCAATAAGTTAGACAGGATATTTTTTGAGAATCTCATACCATTTGATTGAGAGAATATCTTGTAACCCTTCCAATGATGACTTCACAAACGTGACGTTCTTTGTTTCAACATGCCTCCAGATAACGGTAACTTCCTTGATAGAGTATCCCAAACGGGAGGCAAGAAAGAGAAACTCAAGATCAAAACCAGCCGAAACTGATGACCCTTCTGCGTTGCTCCGGTCTTTGAATACTTGCAAGTGAGAAATGATATGTTTTGCAGCCGCGGTTTTGAACAGTTTGAAGCCGCATTGCGTATCTTTTATTCCCTGAAGACCGACGACGTAATTGCGGATAAAAATCATTCCCAACGCCATAACTTTTCTGGTAAGAGGGGCACCTTCACGGTGTCCACTTCTTGAACCGATTACTATATCAAAGTTTTTTTCAGCTTGTTTAATCAGCTTTTCTGACTCTTCGATCGGTGTTGCCAAATCAATATCAGAGAACATGACATATTCGCTTGCCGCTTCTTTGATTCCCCGAATAATGGCAAAAGCCTTGCCCATATGTTTGTTTTTTAGAAGTTTGAATTTGGGGAAGATCGGAAGATATTTGTCACGAATGATCGCGACTGACTGATCACTTGATCCGTCATCAACTATCAATACTTCATCAAATCGATTGTCATCTTTTGTGAAGTTCCCGATCCGATCAAGAACACCTTTCTGAATGTTTGCCTCTTCGTTGTAGCAGGGGATGATAAGAGATATGTTCATTTGTCTATTATACAAGAATGTTTAGAGAGGTTTGCGGTGAACCAGCTTATAAATCTTTAAGCCTTCAATATCCCATTCTTCGGCAATTTTTGCATCACCAAACATCGAGATATTCCAAGATGGGGAATCTATGACCAAGCAAGGTTCCTGTGCACAGATAACAAACATCTGTTCCGTGATCTCCAGTTGTGATCTGTCAGCGGCACGGGCGCCCATTGTTTCGAGAAAATAGAGGTAGGTATCTTCACCGAAATCGACCGGCCAGGTCGCGATATTGAACGGTTTATTGCCAATTTGTTCATAAAGAAAAGTGGCTACTTTTTTGGAATGTTCAACTTGATGATTTGGCTCTGACGTGAAAAAGTAGTATTTAGAGATATTGAAATATATGAAAATGAAAACCAGAGCTGAGGCAGCCATCATGGCTAGATCTTTTCTTTTTATCAGAAACGGCAGTGTACCCAGAACAAAAAAGAAGCTGAGGAATATCGGTCCGTAATAGTGTGCATGGCGTGGACTGCCAAGGTATGCAAAACCGATAATGTACGTCAAAACTGCAACGATCTGTATGGAAAACAGACGTGACTTTATTTTTTTGGTACCGAGAATCGCTGCTACAATAAACAGCAAAAAAAGCGCAGTTGCGGCTGTGAGCGGCAATTCGATTTGTACGGCACTGGCAATAAATCCTTGGATTGTTTCACCCAGTCGATCCATATATGATGCCTCCGTGGATAAACCACCCTCAGTAAAGAGTTTTATTAATTGACGATAATTCAGAAAATCGTGACGGATATCAAATAATACAAGTGGACTGATAGCCGCCACAAACGCCGTTACGGGAATCGGCAGATGAAAAAGGTAGAGAAGCCGATTCTTGTTGTGGATCATCTCTGAAACGAAAAAAATGATGACCGGTACAAAAAGCAATACAGCAAGGTAATGAAGCTGGATGGTAAGACCAAACATGATCCCGAATAGTAATCCGTCCAGAACCCGAGGTTCCTTGAGCCAGCGATAGAGAAAAAATAAACTAAAGAACCCAAAATATGGTAGGGGATTCGGATTCCAGGAAAAACGGGAGAAATGAATAAGGGTAAACGAAAAAACTGAGAGGATAAGAAATGTTATCCCGATTTCTGCTCCAAACTTGGTTTTTATTACCTGGTAGGCAAGTAACGTGCCGACAATTGCTATTAAGGCTACACCAAAGGCCAAGCCGACAGGATTCCAGTTGAATAAGGGGAGAAAGGGAGTAATAAGATAATAGTAGAATGGCCCCAGATACACCTGACCTACGGAGCTCGGAGCCCCGATAAGAGGTAAATTTTCGAACGTCGCAATTTTCCTGACAATCAGCGCATCACGTCCCTGATCACTGAGGAACATTACAAAACTTTCAAATCGGTATAATCGCAGAAAAATCATAATACCGATAAGGAACAGTACTGATATGGTAATGAGTCTTTTTTTTGTCATGCAATGGTACAATGATGGTATGAAACCTGGTTTTCAATCCTTACCTAATGTAATTATCATTATATCAGTTGTTCTCGTATCTACTTTTATTCTTTATCTGCCTTTAGCCACAGACACATTGAGACTTTTCGGTTTTCAAGATGATGTCGGTATGAATTATGTGTATCAGAATTACGATGGGCTGTACTATGTAGTTCCTGCAGTTTCCTGGTATAACCCGAAATCCATCGAGGCGATGCGGCTTGAGTTTACGCTCCCGCTCGAATATTATGCTGCTCATCTGCCTCTGTATCCTGTTTTTATTGCGCTGTTTGCGTTGGTATTTGGTTATCTGAATGCAATGCTCGCCGTAAATATATTTTTTACGATGGTTCTTGCCGTATTACTTTACTACTTTGTTGCACAATTAAAACTGACAAAGCATCCACTCTTGCTCATAATTGTGTTTCTCTTTTTGCCACGATTTTTTATTATTCGTTCAGTAGGTGCTCCTGAGACGTTATTCATGTCTCTCATAGTAGGATCAATTTTCTTTTTTGAACGGAAACAATTTTTCCTGGCAGGTATTCTCGGCGGGCTAGCCACCATGACAAAAACTCCCGGAATTTTATTGTTTGGAGCATACGGGCTCGTGTTCCTTGAACGTATAATTCGGAATAAAGAGTTCTCATTTCGCTGGTTTTGGATAGGTTTGATTCCTGTAGGATTGTTGGCGGTATTTACCCTGTACAAAATTCAGTACAATGATTTTTTTGCCTATTTTCATACAGGCGGTGTTGTTCCGATGCCGTACCCTTTTTCCGTCTTTAATTTCAACGGACGATGGGTAGATACGCCATGGCTAGAAGAAATTGTGTTGTATTTCTTTATATATCTATCAGCAATCGTCATATTGAAAGATTCGAAATATCGAAGTCTTTTTTATTTTCCGCTGTTATTTTTTCTTTTTGCTGTTTTTGTCCAGCATAGAGATTTGTCCCGATATCTTCTACCGCTGTGGCCGTTTGCTTTGATCGCGTTCGAAAAATATTTGACCTCAAGAAAATTTCTTCTCGTACTTCTTTTGCTTATCCCGGCAATCTATATGTATGCCTGGAATTTTCTTCTTTACAATGTCATACCGGTTGCGGATTGGCGCCCGTTCCTGTAAGACTTGAAGGAATAAACATATCAAATCCGCATAGACAAAGATTCCCGCGAGAGGTATCATGTTAGTACGTACATAATTACTTTTTGAGATACTGAATGAAGGACATAAAATCAGTGATTGGTAAAGGTGTTTCTTTTTTTATAAGACAATCACTTTGGAAAAAAATCGGTATTGTTATTCTTTTTCTTGTTGTTATTTGGAGTGTAATATCTTCATTTACGAACAAAAATGGTCAGAAATATAGTGTAGAAGCAGCAAGACGAGCGGATATTACAGAAAGTGTAGATGAATCCGGAGTCGTCAAAATTTCTGCCCAAACAGATATCTATTCTCCGACAAACGGCGTGATTGAAGAATTGTATGTATCAAACGGTGCCTATGTTGAACCGGGAGATGACTTATTTAAAGTCAAAAGTACTGCAACACAACAGGAAAAACAAGCTGCATATGCAAGTTATCTTGCGGCGGTAGCAACACTGAATGCAGCAAAATCAAATCGCGAAGCATTGCAGGCGGATATGTTTGCCAAATGGGATACCTTTAAAGAACTTGCAGAAAGTGACAGTTATGAAAATGAGGACGGCACTCCGGATTATGAAAATAGAGCATTACCGGAATTTCATATCGCTGAAAAACAATGGCTTGCAGCTGAGCAAAAATATGTCGATCAGGAAAAAGTAATCGCACAAGCGCAAGCTGCCGTTAATTCCGCATGGCTTGAGTATCAGGCAACGCAAACAACAGTTGTGAAATCCACAGCCGCAGGAACAGTTGCAAATCTTTCGGTTGTACACAATGATTCAGTTACTGCTTCAAGCGGAAATGCAGTATCTATTCCCGGTGTAAGCAGAACATCAATAAAACCGGTGCTTACTGTTGCGGATTTTAGTGTTATTGGCGTACTGTTGTCTCTTGGAGAATCGGATATTAATAAAATTGAGCCAGGAGATGAAGCGGTTATTGATGTTGACCCTATCAATAACAGAAAATACAAAGGTTTCGTTTCACGGGTTGATGAAATCGGTTATGACGACGGCGGAGTTATGAAATACGATGTGTTTATTATTATTCAGGACCGCGATAATCAACTGAAAGCGGGAATGACTGCCGATGCCGAAATCGTAACCGAAAAACTTGTCAATGTATTAAGTGTTCCCAATACGGCAGTCAAGCCATATGAAGGCGGTAAAGCAGTGCAGGTTGTGAATGACAAAAACGAGCTTGAATTTGTCCCTGTCATAGTCGGGGTACGAGGAGAACAAAGAACGCAAATTCTAGAAGGTATTACGGAAGGTGATGAAATAGTAGTGTCTCTGACAAATGAACAAGTTGAAAGGCCAGGATTATTTGGCCAGTAATAGAATGAATGACAAGCAAAACTCCTCTTATCGAACTTCAAGACGTTACAAAAAAATATCCACTGGGAGACGGTGAGTTTTATCAGTCGCTGTATGGTATCTCTCTCAAAATCTATGAAGGTGAATTTGTTGCTGTAATGGGTCCATCAGGCTCCGGAAAATCTACAACCATGCATATCCTTGGTGCACTCGATACACCGACCACCGGAAAATTTTTGTTTAAAGGCAAAGATATCAGTTCGTACTCAGATGATGAACTTGCTGAAATTCGCAATCAGGAAATCGGTTTCGTCTTCCAATCATTTAACTTGCTTCCCCGTACGACTGTTTTTAAAAATGTAGAACGACCGATGATGTATGGTAAAGTTCCGTCTGAAGAAAGGGAAAAACGGGTGATGGAGGCCTTGAGACTTGTTGGAATAGAAGATAAAGCACAAAATTTATCAAATCACATATCTGGCGGGCAGATCCAAAGAGTCGCGATAGCACGGGCGATTATTATGAATCCATCAATAATTTTAGCTGATGAGCCTACTGGAAATCTGGATAGCAAGACTGCTCATGAGATCATGGGGTATCTGCAGGATTTGAATAATAAAGGAAGAACAATAGTCGTTATTACCCACGAAGAAGATATTGCCAATTTTGCCAAGCGAAAAGTCCGCATAGTGGACGGCAAAATAGTATCAGATACTAGTACCTAATATGGAATATCAGGAAATAATCAAATCAGCAATCATCTCACTCAGAAGAAATATCATGAGAACGGGCCTTACCATGCTTGGAATTATTATCGGTATTGGTTCTGTTATTATGATTGCTTCTATAGGCCAAAGTGCTATTGCTTTTGTCACCAATGAGCTTTCTTCTTTCGGAACGAATTATTTTCAAATAATACCGGGAGGAGACCTTTTCAGCGCGGCAGGAGGAGCGAGTCAGGACCCTCTCACATTGGAGGATGCGGAAGCTATAGAAGATGCGGATATTTCAAATATTGAGTCAGTGGCTCCCATAGGATATGCATCCCGTTTTATCTCTGCCAATGAAGAGCAAGTAAGTGTATTTGTATATGGCATTACCCAAGCCGGACAAAATATGCTGAAGCCGGAGCTTGTCTATGGAGAACTGCTCACAGATGCAAACAGTACTGACCGCGTTATGATACTGGGAATCGATTCATCGGAAGAATTATTCGGTGAAGGAATAAATCCTGTCGGGGAATCGGTACGCATAGGTGATGCGAGATTCAAAGTGATCGGAGTCACCAAAAGCGATAGCGCGCTCATGGGACGATTTTTTAACTCAGCCGCAATTATTCCTTTAGAAGTCTTAAGTGACGATATTCGAGGTGACGAAGAGCTCGCAGAAATTGATATAAGTGTGGAGGATACCAATTATCTTAACCAAACGATGCAGGATGTTGAGTTTTTTATGCGTGAACGAAGAAATATCGACGATGATGAGGATAGTAACTTTACCCTAACGAGCTTTCAGGAATCTCTGGATACGGTAAATACCATTACAGGATTATTGACAACCCTGATTGCAGGTATTTCCAGTATCTCACTTATTGTAGGGGGTGTCGGCGTTATGAATATTATGCTTGTATCTGTCACGGAACGAACCAAAGAAATCGGTCTTCTTAAGTCGATTGGCGCAAAAGAAAGCGATATTCTTACACAGTTTCTTATCGAAGCAGTTGTCATGACCGTAATTGGGGGAATTATCGGAATTATTCTCGGTATTTTGGGAGCTTATGGAGTTTCAGCTGTTGTCGGAATTCCTTTTGTATTAAGTCTCCCCTGGATTATTATTGCAGTTGTGGCATCTACTTTAATTGGAATAGTCTTCGGACTATATCCCGCAAGAAGAGCGGCAGCGCTTTCTCCTATTGATGCATTGCGTTACGAATAAGTATTCTTACGACAACCTAAAAGTTTTGTTACATAGTCCACATAGATCTCTTATATACTTTTGATAGTAGTAGATTGATTTAGAATTTTACGTACCTAACTATGCAAAGTAAACCGCCATCATACCATGTCAAGCACTACGATATTTGCATACAAACAGCCGACACAGCATCTTTTTCCGCAGGGCAGAAGAAGTTTCGTCAATCCCTATAATTCTCAATATCGACACATAAAAGATAGAAGATTCGATATAACCAATCGCGATCAGAGAGGGACTCCAGTAGATAATATTCGTGATAAATCGAAACGTGTGCTGCTTCACCGGAAGACGGTTTTTCCATTTAAGCTTTTTCCGGTCCATGTCATAGTCGACATTCACAGAGTTGTCGTAATAGAACAAACATTTTTATTTGCTGATACGATCCGGACGATTCCGATAGCCAATATTCAATATGTGCGCTGTGATCGTGCATTATTATTCGGTTCAATTCGAATTCGGACATATGGTTTCAGTGATAGAGAAGTAGTGGTTAAGTTTTTGTGGAATAAGGATGCACTCAGACTGCGTAGACTTATTGAAGGACTTATTATTTGTTATGAAGACAATGTTGATCCTCTTGATTTCAAAGATGAAGATCTTTGTACTTGTCTTGAAAATCTTGGACAAGAGCATTTCGGTTGAAAATAGCGGTTAGGTCTGGCAATGGGGACAATAAAATGTCCCGCGGCCGCCGATTTTCATGGATTCTATGAGTGTTTTACAGCGTTTACATTCCTGTCCCTGGCGATGATATACCCGGAAATGATGCTGATAGCCTCCTGCTGTCCCGTCAGGAAGGACATACAATTCATCTTTTGCAGAAGATCCTTTATATGTTATTCCCTCTCCGACAACCTTTTTGATTGCCTGATATAAAACGGTTTTTTCTTGTTTAGATAAGGTATTTGACGGTCTGGCTGGATAGATGAGAGATTCCCACAAGGCATCGTTGGCATAAATATTACCGATTCCTGCAATGATCTCCTGATCAAGAAGAACTGTTTTCACAGGCCTTTTTGTATGAGACAATGCCTTGTCCAAATAGGCAGAGGTAAATCTCTCAGAAAGTACATCTTCACCCTGCGGCTGTTTGGGTTTATCAGAAACTTTCGCCCATCCGAACTTCCTCAAATCATTGAAAAATAAAGCAGAATTATCAGTAAAAAAGAAAATAACGCGGGTGGTTTTGGCCGGCATTCTATCTGAATTTGCAAGAGGAATCTTATGAGAAAATTGAGCTTTTTCTTTATGTTGCGCATAGAGTATCTGTCCCGAAAGTTTGAGATGAAATGACAGATAGAGAATATCGTTATTTTTTTCCAGCTTAAGAGTCAGAATTTTTCCTTTCCGTTGAGTGTCAATGATCGTAGTATCGAAGATGTCGTTCGGGTCGCCATGAAACATTTTGTGTTCACGGATTTCCGTACCATTAATCGTTTTACCGATAAGGTGTTTGTGTAGGTACAAGCGAATTGTTTCAATTTCTGGAAGTTCGGGCATATAAAATCAAATTATTTTGAATAAAAAAGTGTCTTCTCTGACTCGTCTTTAGGCGATGACTTGGGCAATTGGTCCAGGATGATAGCTAAGAAGTTTTTTCTTTCACGAATGACAATATTTGTTTCTTAAAATTCTCAATAGAGTATTGTTCTGCTGATTTTCTTGCTTCTTTTTTCATTTCGATCTGCTTTTTGTCAGAGAGTTTCTCAAAATTTTGAATTTTTTTCAACAAACTCTTTGAATTCAGCTCTTCATACAGATATCCGTTTTTTCCTTCCAGAACGGTTTCTTTGAGTCCTCCGGATGCATATGCTATGACGGGAATACCGTATCCCATAGCTTCAATTGGCGCGATACCGAATTCCTCATCAACTGAAGCAAAAAGAAATGCTTTTGCATGGGTATACAGTGCTTTGAACGTATCATCCTGTACGTGTGATAAAAATTCGACATTCGGTCCGGCGATGCTTTTCAGATATTCTTCATCCCGCCCGGTCCCGATAATCTTTAATTTAAAATTTCCTTCATTTGCCGCTCTGATAAGGACATCAATATGTTTTGCCCGAGCTAGTCGTGAGGTCGTGATGTAATAATCATCATCTTCTGATGGATTGAATTCTGGCGGATTTTTTGAGATAGCTACAGGAGGATAAACGACATCTGAATCACGTCGATAATATTTCTGCACCCGTTTTTTTGTCTCTTGGGCATTGGCGATGAAGAAATCGACTCGTTGTGAAGACAAATAATCCCAGATCCGTAGACTGTGATTGATCAAATGTCCGTATACACGTATCGGCCAATACTTCTGCCATTCGCGTGCCGTCTCATAGTAATACAAATAGCGTGGCTGATGATGAATATAACAAATATGTTTTGTCTCCGGTCTGGTGATCACACCTTTGCACATATATGATCCTGAAGAGGAAATAACAAGATCATATCCGTTGAAGTTGAATGCTTCCCAGATATATGGCGTGAGAAATCGAAAAGGTGAGTACAATTTATTAAAAAATGGGACTTTTTGTGCCCAGGAAGTGATAATATTCCAGTCTTTAAAATGTCGGGAATGTATACCGAGTGTCTCTGGATTATAAAATGAGGTATACACGTCAGCCTCGGGAAATATTTTTTTTAGTGCCACGAGTACCCGCTCGGCTCCACCGAATTCCTGCAGCTGGTCATGTACGATCGCAATTTTCATGTATGAAGTATATTATACCCGAGAAGCTGACTTATCGCATATTGACTTTATATTAGGAGTAAGTACAATAAAAGTAATGGACAACTCAACCCAATCTTCAACCCCCAGTCAACCAGTCACACCTCCAGCACCTCCGGGTAATCAGCCACCTTCGCAGCCACAACAACAGGGAATGAGTGAAGATACAAAAACGTTGATCACGATATTACTTCTAATTTTTGTTTTCCCTATAGGACTTATTGTGATGTGGATTCTGCCGAAGTGGCCGTTGTGGGTAAAATTATTGGTATCTTTGCCGATTACGTTGCTTATTGGTGCAATTCTGGTAGGTATTTTATTGGTAGCAGTAAATCCTTCTGAGCAGATCCGCAAAGCTGAATGTGTGGCACAATGCCAAGAAACAGGTGGCGGAGACGCGTGTGTCCAGTCTTGTGTCTTAAGTCCGACACCTGCGGTACAATAAAGATATGGACATATTACATACGATTATCCTCGGTATCGTTGAGGGTATTACGGAATTTCTTCCGATTTCTTCTACGTTTCATCTTATCTGGACGAGCCGATTCATGGGCATAGAAGAAAACGAGTTGGTCAAGCTTTTTAATGTTTTTATACAAAGTGGTGCTATTTTGGCTGTTGTTTTCCTGTATTGGAAGGAAATACTGACAAATAGAGAACTTTTTACGAAGCTTGTCATATCACTGATACCGACCGCGGTTGTAGGATTGGTCTTGTATGACATGATCAAAGGTATTTTTTTTGAAAGCGAGCTGGGAACAACCATTATATTCATTCTGGTGGGATTCATATTTCTTCTTGTCGAATACTTGATTGTGAAAAAAGTACTGTTTCCCAAGAATGATATAAAAAACTTGACTTATAGTCAGGCTTTACTTGTCGGATTATTCCAGGCACTGGCTGTTATTCCGGGAGTATCTCGAGCCGGAGCTGTCCTGGTCGGCATGATGATACTAGGATTCAATCGAAGCGAATCTGCCAAATATTCTTTCATGCTTTCAATACCGACGATTGCGGCAGCATCACTTTTTGATTTTATTGAAATGAGAGATGTTGTCTTTGCTAGTACAGACAATATGATTACCCTAATTATTGGCTCTCTTGTCGCTCTTGTCAGCGCGTTTATCGGAGTGAAGTGGCTTATACGATATCTCCAGAATCACTCACTTGCTATCTTCGGCTGGTATCGGATAATCCTTGGTATAATACTGATACTTTTCCTTATAATCTAAGACAGCACTCGTAGCTTAATGGATAGAGCATCAGATTCCGGATCTGAAGGTTGGTGGTTCGAGTCCACTCGAGTGCACAGACTTTATTGAAGAACTTCCGTCTGCACAATGTAGTCAAACATTGCATCAATTTCTACTTCTGATATGTCCTGTGTGCCCATAAAAGAGGCAGCCAGCGTATGAAGCGTACGATCTTGCACCAGTAAACGCTGGCGGATTTGAATTCGATCTCCGTTTTCTATGTAACTGCCTTCCAAATTTAAGACGGTATAGCCTTCAAATTTTGACTGTTCAGTTTTCTCAAGTCTCAAACTCGGTATGGCTGATTGAGCGCCGGCTATTACTTTGTTGAAATAATCATCAGGGTCTTCTGCTTGTACGGTATTGCGGTCGTACGCTACAGTCGGGGTGAACGCGTTTTCGTCTTCCTGTTTTTTGATAAATGTGTTTTCATACTCTTCGTCAGCAACTTTTGTCCATCCGTCCGGTAGTACGATTTCTTTTTGTATTGAAGAAGTATCTTCTTCATCCTGATTACCTTTCTCCCGCATGGAGGATGTGATAGCAACTGCCGTTATAATAATTACGACAATACTTATTCCGATAATTGTCGGATTGAGAATAGTCGAAAAATTAAATCCTTTTTCAGCTGAGTCAACTTGAGGTGTTTTTTTTGTTTTTACCATGTTATTGTATTGCTTCTGCAGTAATAATAACTCTCATATCGGGATTCCCAAGATCACAGGAAATAAGTGACATTTTTTCATTGCTGACGTATGTATCCAGCTTTGCATTGCCGTTTATAAATTGCTTATAAGTGACTTTAAATACCTTGACGGTTCCTTTTTCTTGAACAATGATTGTATCTCCGTAGGCAAGTCTGCCGATGCTGCCGAATGTATCTGAGGTGTTGTGTCCATAGTAGACGTGATCATATTCTTTGGCTTTCAGGACTTCCTTATCCCCAATGAGAAGCATATTCCCCAGTTTGTCACCCTGATAAATAGGTTTGTTCAGGTTGATACTCGGAATTGAAAGAGAAGTGTTTTCTATTCTGATATTTCCTGATGGTAATTTTTCACCTGTCAGATCTTCACTTCCTGTTTTCGGCAATGTTGATGTCCCTAATACCTGCCCACCAAATGATCGCCTTACTCCAAGCACAATCGGATTGAAGTTGTCTTCAGACCCCAATACTTGATTGGTACGAGTCACGCCTTGAATAACGGGGTTTGATGTCGTCGGAGCTGGAGTATTAGTCGGTCCGGGGGTGTTGGTCGGTCCAGGTCCGGGAGTATTTGTCGGACCGGGTCCCGGGGTGTTGGTGGGTCCAGGAGTGGGAGTATTGGTAGGTCGTGGAGTTTGCGTGGGTGTGGGTGTATTTTCTTCTTCTTCACCTCTTGTCGGGGTAGGTGTAGCTGTCGGTGTTGGGCTTGGTTCATCCTTTGGTGTACTCGTCGGTGTAGGGGTGCTTGTGGGGGTTGGAGTTGGCGTATGTGTGTTGGTCGGGATAGGGGTATCAGTCGGGGTGGCAGTAGGAGAAATGGTATCCGTTGGTGTGGGAGTCGGAGAATTTTCTCCACATTGTCCAGGATAATCGCCTGCATGCAGAGGGTTTCCTTGAGCATTTACATGACCTGCTTGTTCTAAAGCCTGTAGGGGTAGATGTAGAGTTTGACAATTACCATTCGGCTCACAATGGCACCAATATACTTTGCCGTCTTGTCCCGCATATATTGAACGCGAAAGGACAATGATTAAAAGAAGGATGAATAAATAAAATCTATTTTTCATATACATTACGGCCTATTATAAAAGGGAATAATATTAAATGCAACTGATTAACGTAAGAAAATAAAGTTTTAATAAATAATATTATGGGAAATAGTTAGGACGGGATGAAATTCTTGTTTTACAAGGTATAATAAATAGATGTGAAAAGGGCTCGTAGCTCAGTTGGTAGAGCGCCGCATTCGCATTGCGGAGATCAGGGGTTCGACTCCCCTCGAGTCCACTTGAGGTCAAACTTTAGTGGATTTTATACTATAATGTGGGTTATAATAAGCGTCTGTAGCTCAGTGGTAGTAGCACTACTCTTATAAAGTAGGGGTCGATGGTTCGAATCCATCCAGACGCACAGCTTGTCTTTTAGCAAGCCGAGATAGCCAAGGTGGTCACGGCGGGGGTCTGAAAAACCTCAGATGTCAGTTCGACTCTGACTCTCGGCACAACGTAACAATTTGCGTTCGCAAATTGAACGTTGCTAGCGCTGTAGAGCAATATATTGCGAAGCAGCGTTGAAATTGGAACAATTTATTACGCTGCGGTGGTAGTTCAGTTGGTAGAACGTCTCCTTGCCAAGGAGAAGGTCGAGGGTTCGAGTCCCTTCCACCGCTCATTCTTCACAAATACTTATACTTCACATGTCTAGCAATTCAAAAAGGCATCAGATATCAGATAAACAATTAATCCAAGAGTTCAAGAATTCTATCTACTTCTTAGGACATTATTTCAATCAGATTATAGAGTCAAGAATTTTGGCATTTGGTATTCCGATGTCAGTAGAATTGAGACGATTATATTCAACCAAAAAAGGAGACAATCTTCTAAGGAGGATAGAAATTAAACAGGATCTTTCTCTAAAATTTAGAGTAAGTGATAGGCCTCCAGATAAATATAAACTAGTTGGTATTGATGAATATGTCAATGATAATATTTTTTTTGCCAATGGAAGAAACTATACAAGAATAGAGATTATTAGTCTAATTGCTAATCAAAGAGGAGCTCATACGGATGATAGACCAGACGTTTTTCATTCAATATCAGCTGGGATATTACTACCGTGGGGTAATCCAGCGAAGACGAAGTTATTTTTAACACAGGACCTATATGGTTTGGTAGATACAGCTTATCAGACTTTGACTGTAGTCAAGGAGCAAATAAAATTATAATTTTTTTAATGCCTATAGGTATATATTAAGATTATATCTCCCCACCTTCGCGTATATAACAGGTGCCGCAGAGTGAGTCATACGTTACTTTGTCGTCTCCATCGATAGCAACTTGTTCACCTTTGAAGACGTATTTCCCGTTAATTTTTCGAGTATTGAACTCGGCTTGTGAGCCGCAGAAGCACATAGTGGGAAGTTTCTCAATGTTGTCAGCTATTTCGAATAATCGCTTGCTACCCGGGAACATCTCTGCCCGAAAATCTGCCCGTAAACCGAAGCAGATGACCGATATATTGTCTATTTTTGCGCATTGGTAGAGCTGGCTAATTTGTTTTTCCGTGAGAAATTGTGCTTCATCGACCAGTATGCAGGCAATGTTTTTGAATTTTTTAGTTTCAGCTGAAAGATCTGTCGTAGTATCTGCAAGAATATCAACTTTACATTCATGGCCGCCGCGAGCGACAACGGTATCCTCACTTTTTGTGTCAACCAAAGGTTTGATAACCAAAATGTTCAGGCCACGTTCTTTGTAGTTGTAGGCTGTCTTTATGAGAGTATCGCTCTTGCCGCTGTTCATTGCTCCGTATTTGAAATGGATCTTTGCCATGTTAGACATTAAACAAAATAATGAAGGAAAATTCAATACATATTCGATGAGGGAATACATTTACAAGATAGTTACCTGATATAATAATCTCCCATGTCAGAAATCCTAAAAGCCATAAACGTAGAATACACCGGAACGAATGTTCATTTTGAGTCAGAATCTTTGCGCATATTTCCCTTCGATGATCCGGAGGTACACACCTCTACTTACCAGATTGATTTAGTATCACCGGAAGACTTTGGAATTGAATATGTTGATCATCCGGTTTGTATTTCTTGTACATTGTACACACCGGAATCCGAGTTATTGCAGAAAACTGATAAGTCTGTCGAGTGTACAGGTCCCTTTGTTTTCGGAAAAAAGGATGAAGAAGGAATGCATCATATGCAGGGAACGATACATATACACGAGTTTGCTCAGGGAACGATTTATGGAAACTGCGGGGTGGTGGTAGATACACAAAGGAATGTCGAAGACAGAGTGTATCCCCGGAAATAAAATGATTATTTGTTCATTTCGGCAAGTACTTTGGAGAAAGCTTCTTTATCCGTATTGTAGGTAAGTGTATCCCATGCTTCATCGGTCGGAATAAATTTTGCTTCGAGTACTTCATGGTCGTGATCGGATGTATCTCCAGAAATATATTCCATCAGGAAATAATGAACTGTTTTCTTGTGAAGAGTATTATCCTGTTTAAAAAAATAAGTAGTGTCTATCGGAGAGTCATTGATAATTTTTGCAGTAATACCGCCTTCTTCCTGGACTTCACGCAGTGCAGCTTCTTCCATAAGCTCATTCTCTACATGATCGCCGATATGACCTTTGGGGAAACCCCAGTGAAGCGCTTTTTTATGCTGGATCAGAAGCCACAACAATGTATCTCCCTCTTTTTTATATACAATACCCCCTGCTGACGTTTCAGTTATCACCAATAGTAGATAATTTCGTTAATAGCCCGCTCCGACGGTGTAATAGTTTGCAAACACGTAAGCCGTAATCGCAATAGCAGAAACGATAACAAAAATGATACCCGCTTGGATAATAGGGCTTTCTTGTGGGTGTTGTACTTGCTTTTTCTTTGCTTTAGCCATAAGAAGAATAAAATTGGTAATTAATAACAGAATACGAAAACAGAACAGATAATGTCAAGTGAGATTTCTGTAAATTTTATTTTTCAGAAATTGTTGTTCCCTTGATTTTACCGAGGAGAGCTTGATATATCCTGTTTTTTTGTGTTCCATCCAGTATGTATGATTCGATCCCCAGCGCAGTCAATTTGAGCATTTCCTCAACTTTCAATTTCATACCTCCCGTTACATCGACTATACGGTTCTCATGCAGTGAAGAACTGATCTCGAGAAATGACTCAGGAGTAATTTTCTGAATTACGTTATTGTCTTTATCAAGTACTCCCGGGTAATTTCCTGCATGAATTACACGGACATGATAGCCTTTGGTAGACAAAAAAGCGGCAATAATTGCAAAAATAGTGTCAGTTGAAAGGATGGTAGATCCCTGGAGTTGATCGACAATAACATCTCCATATACGAACGGAATGTATTTTTTTTGAATCATACCTTCAATTATCCGGAGATTGCTTTCGATAAGCTTTTTACCGTTCGTCATCAGAAAAGCCGAAGGCTGGAGGGAAAAAACAGGGATATTCTTTTTCAGCAAAGCCTCCGTGATGATTCGATTCAGCTCGATTGCGTCCTTATGGACAACACATGCTCCATACAGGCTGTTTTCATCCACAAATCCGTTTATTGTCCCGTATTTTGCGGCAGATCGGTGTGCAAATGACCCGGCACCATTGCCCAAAATGAGACGTAAATCCGGATCGGAGATTTGGGCTCTGGCAATCTCGTCAGCGATCAGCTTAATACGTTCGGGCACTGCCGTATATGCATGTGATTTGTCAGTCACGAGTGAACCGCCGAGCTTGAGAAGTGTGATATTCATAGCTTCAGAATAAATGATTTTCAATTTCATGGACACCCTTCGCCGGGTGATTGACGATAGTTGACTGAACTGACGATACGGTTGAGAGTCTCTTTGCGATTTCCTGAGCATCTTTTTTTTCGCAGATGACATGGACATTTGCTCCCGCGTCGATGGAAAAATATGCTTGCAAACTATCCTTCTCTCTCCAGGAAATGATATGCTTGATCACGTCGAGAGTTCCTGGTTCCCAATAATAGAGCGGGGGATTTGAAGTCATCATGACAGCATGCATAGAGATGGTATCCTGCTCAATAGATTCTCCAAGTTTTTCAATATTTTTCCGTTCAATGGCTTTTCTTGTCGATTCGATTCTTTTTGTCATTTCGTGAAGCCGTGTTTCGAAATACGGACTCGAATGAGCAGAACGATGACCCTCGGATGAAGGTGTTTTTTTGGAGTCAGAACTGATGATCGCAATAACATCACATAGACCCCAGTGCTTTTCGTCTGCGAGTTGAACAGCATAGGAAACATGATGTGCATCACCGCCAATAAGTTCGACAAAACCGCCCATGACCGAGCGTGCCGCAGAACCTGAACCACTCATGCGGACGAGCTTTGACAGTTCTTTTTTATCTTCAAATTGATTTTTCAATCCGTATACCAGCAAGAGCGCAGCGGTAAGTGCACAAAAACCGGAAGCGGAAGAGGCGATCCCTGCATTGGCAGGAAATGAATTTACGGATTTCACCATAACACGTTTTTCAGATCCTGCTAGCTCACGAATTCGTTTGATTTGTTCATATGCTTTTGAACCTTTAATCGATGTTCGTTTTAGCTCTTCATATGTTCCGTGCTGATTCTGAATCTCTATTGTGTCGTATGATTCGTCCGTGAATGCAACGGTCGTTGTTGTAAGGCAGTTGTCGAGAGTCATGGAGATACTATTGTTTAGCGGCAGGTTATCATCCGTATTGCCCCAGTACTTGATAAAAGCAATATTGGCCGGAGCCTGTACAGTGACTTTTGACATATTTGTATTGTACAATACGGTTACCCTGGTGGCTATTGGCAGATACCCGTGTATAGAGTACAATATAAGTCACCATCGGCGCGGTGGTGAAGTGGAAACACTGGAGTCTGCAAAACTCCCATGCAGGGGTTCGATTCCCCTCCGCGCCTCAAAGTTGGCGTCGGAAAGTAGACTATCGTCTATAGACCAATGACCATCGACCAACCAGGAGAGGTCGCATAGTGGCCTAGTGCGTCGGTCTTGAAAACCGATGAGGTGAATAGCCTCCGTGGGTTCGAATCCCACCCTCTCCGCCATTCTTCAACCCAATAAACCTGCTCAAATACTCAACTGAATTACAAACATAAAACAATTATTGTATTTACGGTGCTTTCCTCAAGATCACAGGTCCAATAAACAACAATGTGCATGACCTTCTTGATTTGTGAGATACAGTGTTTGTTACGTAGATTTCCTAAAAAGAAGTCGGACGGAAACGAACATGATTTAAGCAGATTCATGAGCTTAAGATAAGTAATTATATCATATATTTTCAAAAAGTATATTAGTATTTCAAAATAGATCAGAGACAGAATCATTTCAGGCGACATTTAATGGATATTCTTCTTGTATAATTAAGTGGTTTCATGCAGGAGAGGTCGCATAGTGGCCGAGTGCAGCGGTTTACTAAACCGCCGTGGTGTCACAACCACCGAGGGTTCGAATCCCTCCCTCTCCGCCATTTTGCAAGATCGTCAGAATTATTCAAATTATTAAGGAAAGAATACGGCTTTTTGTATTGTACTGACGCTATTTTTCCATCTTGTACTTTGTAGTTCCAAAGTGCTGATTTCATTAAATCAGATTTTACTTTCTCATCTCCGTCATCAAAGATAAAAGCAAGATTACAAGCTTCTTTTTTGAATTCTGCCACTTGTTCCAAAGTAACTTCTGGCTTTTGTATTTTTATGTTATTTGCTTGATTTTCGAGAATTGCTTTCTCATTATCTAGCTCTGTCCGTTTCATATCATATTCAGTAACAGAAATACTTCCATTCAGGTAAATATCAAGAAGCTTCTTTAATTTCGTATCTACTATGGCTATTTCACCTTCTAAGTTATCTCTAATCTTTTTTTCATAGGAGTAGTCATTTTTCACAGATTCTGCATATAAATCGAAGCTTTCATCTGCCATTCTTTTGTTCAGGGTTATTTTTTCAAACAATTGGCGGGTAAGGTTTTCTATTTTATCTTCATTTAGATATTTTTTATGCTGATTACATACGTTTTTTCCATTTGTGCAGTAATAATAGTGATATTTCTGCTTCTTAACGGTGGCAGTGTATTTACAACCACATACATTACAATACGCATATCCCCGATAGAGAAAGGTGTGTTTTTCTTCTTTACCTGTACTTTTGTTATTGAGCAGTTTTTGAATTCTATTGAATGTCGCAGGATCAACAAGCGGTTTATGTACACCTTTGTACAGATTTCCTTTTCTTCTTATCATACCTGTATACTCTGGATTAGTAAGCATTCGGTGAATGACAGAGGTACGGATTTTTTGTCCTTTTTTGGAACGTAAACCATCCTCATAGACAATGCGGGTAATATCCTTAATTGAATAAAGCCCAGTAGAATACAGCTGAAAAATTTTAGAAACAATTGGAGCAAAGACAGGATCAGGAAACAATACTGCGTTTTTGCTACGGTATCCAATAGGTGGTACTCCTGTCCATCCACCTCTTTGCCATTTTGTTAAGTTCCCTTCTCGTACGCGTTGCGAAAGACGCCGGGAATAATCAGCTGCAAAAACAAGTTCCATTTCCATATAGGTTATATCCTGTACTGTGTTGTAGATTTTATAGGGAGTTCTGACTTCTTTTAAGTATCCTTCAAGAAAGAGTTTAGAAATTATGCCTGATTCAATAAGATTGCGTCCTATGCGGTCAAGGTGTGCAACCAGTAACCCTTGTGCTTTACCTTTTTTAATCTCTTGTATCATGAGGTTAAATTGATCTCTCATGCCATCTTTGTATCCTGTCTTTGCTTCAACAAATACACCTGTTACTGATAGATCATTTTGTTTAACATATTCACCCAGTATTCTTTTTTGTGTTACAATAGATTGCACTTGTTTCGAATCTTCTTCACTTGATTTCCGGCAATAAATAAAATGGTTTATTTCGCTTCCCATAAGCATTTTTTAATTTTCTCTAAAATAAATCTACCTGGACAGGTAGGTTCCGTGGGTGTTACTACACCCACGGTAACGGGAACCCTCACCGTTGAGTTCAGTGTGCGTGCTACCGCACGCACGACAGAAAAAACTTGTACCAAAAAGCAAAGCTTTTTGTAGGGATAAGTATTTCAGGCGTTATGCGTCAAGGATCGAGATGAACGACGCTCAGGCGTCGTCCTTGACGCTAATTTCAGCGGTAGTACTATTGCTCGTACGCTTATCTTTAGTAGAGTAGTAGCGAGAAAGAGCACGACCCAGATAGTACATACTTTGTCCCACTTCAATAACTTCCTCTTCTGTTAAGGTGATCTCAAACTCTTCTTTTACGAATTGTTTTATTCGTTCTTTTTGTTTGTCTGTAAGGGACACATGAAGTTTGTATACCTTCATGGACACTACTGCTCGCTAGGTGTGCTCTGGGTAACCAATCCAAAGTGAGATTATTATAGCAGTATAATATATAAAATAAACGCTTTAATATAAGTTCAAGAAATTAGATAATGCATGACTATTACACTAAGGTAATCAAATATTTTGGAGAAGATTGGTTTAATAATCAATTTGAAGAGTTTCTAACAAATCGGCAAAAATATCCAAAGGATGGGTTAAATAAGGAAATTGTTGAATTAGAAATAAAATTACATCCCCTTGTTATGGATGTAATAAGACCTCAAGCCACAGATGCAAAAAAAATTAAGTGGGACGATGTCAAAAAGTCAGTCGTTGCTAATTATGAAATTATGCATCTTGGTAGAGATCTCTCATTATTAGAAAGTGAAATAAAAGCAAGAGGGGATAAGATTCGTGTAGATTTAATAAATCCTTTAAGGTATGAAAATCATAGATTTAACATATTTGTAGCAAGTGGTTATAAGTTATTAGGATATGAAGTGACTTTTGTACCTTCATCCTCAAAAAAAGGAAAAACGCCTGATCTTTATGTAACCAAAAGAAATAAATCTTTTTATATAGAATGCAAACAAAGAGATCAAAGAATGGCAGATGTAAAACGATTTACGTATCTTGCGAAGATCGCGGAACAAATTTTTTTAATCCTAAGAAGTAAAAGAATTAATATATGTTTTATAGATTTCAGAATAACAAAAGACAACATTACTGATGAATTGTATAAATTATTAGTAAAAAAAATATATAGAAATGACTTAAAATCATTTGTATTTAACAAAGAAATATCTATAAACATAAGAAGTGTAACAACATTACCATACCTAGTTAACTTATTAAAGAATAATGGACATTATGATGAAAAAATTGTATTTACTACATTTGAAGATGGTTTTATTGCTTCAGACCCTTTAACTACAAACACAATATATATAAACAAATCTGGATCAGATAGAACCGTACCACTGGGGATATATGATCTTTTATTAGACGCAAATAATAAAAATAAAGATGGGGAAAAGTTACTGACATATTTAGATTTTGGTAAAGCAGATTCAATAATATCAGAAAAACTTGCTTTTGAAATTAAGGAGAAACTAAAAAAAGGATATGATCCTTATCCCAATATTGATGGTTTATTTATTCTTCAAACAATACGAAAAATTCTTGAAGATAGGCAAGTAATTATTAAGCCAAATGTGTTTGCAGTAGCAAAAAAATCTAAACTCGGAAGTGACCCTATAGCGTTGGAATTATTTGGTTTGCAAGGTAGTACAGGTATAGATAAATATCTACTACCAATTGATTTTCTCGAAAGTGGTAGAGGGTAGGATTGCCTTAAATATATTTAATATAATATGTAATGCATTACGGAATTAAAGTTTCAAAAAGTGGTTTTGACGTTACTGATAGAAGTAAACCTCGAAAAATTAGTTCAAAAACTAGACCAGATTATATTATTTATGCTTTATCATTACCTTACTTAAATGGAGCATATAATCAAATTCAGAGATATATATATGCAATATCTATTTTAGAAAAATCAAAAACAAACGGTGTAATTATATGTTTACATGAAATCTCTACATTATTTGAAGATCTGGATACTGTTGCACGTTATATTGATGAAACAGGTATTACTCATGATTTACATACACTTATTAGAGTTGTTAGGAATCATATAAGGCACGATATAAGAGAAAATTTTGATGTTGAAGATCATAAATTTAAAAATCAGAGAAATAGTATCTTAAAAATCGATCCTACGCTCCAAACTCACATTGGATTTCACAAAGATTCAATAAAAATCGGCGAGATAATTATTTCTATTGAAGAAATTAAAAATTATTTAGATTGGGCTAGAAAAATTATCGAACAAGAAATTAAAAAAGCTAAAGAAATGGGTTATATAAAAAGTTTTTAATTTTTTAATTCAATAATTATGAACAGTGATCTTCTATTACTTTTTATCGGGGCACTTATTGGTTGGACTTTACAACGCATTAGTGATATATCAACTCGTCCAAATATTACTATGAGTATTGAAGATTCTGCAACGTTCATTGATCGAGCATCAAATATTAACTATAAGTTCCTTCATATAAAGGTGAAAAATAATAAAAGAAATCTATTTATAAAATTTTTTATTGGCAACCAGACAGCAAATGTTGCCCGTTCATGGATAAGTTTTATCGACATACTGACTAATGCTGAGCTACTTAAGATTAATGGGAGATGGGCTACCACCAAGGAACCTGTTGATTATAAGGGAAGTGTAAATATTGGTGATGCTATTATTGCATCTAGAGAGACCATACCTCCTGATGAAGAGTCAGTTATCCCTATTACAATAAAACAAGAAGGAAAAAAGGAATGTTTTGCTTTTAATAATGAAAGTTATTTATATTCATGGCAGAAACCAGATTTTGAATTAACTGAAAAAAGATACAAAATTAAGGTAAAAGTAGCTGCAGAAGGTAGTGAATGGATATAGACATTCATTCTTTTAAACTTAGGAAAAACATTCAAAAATTATAAGTTGATCGAGATCTGATAAAAAGTTCCAATCTTATCCCATACCCCCCGCAGCGTAATAAACTGCAAAGCAGTTTAAACGCTGCTGTCGCGTTGAACGTATTATTTTTCAAATAAACGTTCTTACGCGACGCCTATCTTCAAAACAATTTAAACCTGGCAGTGATGTGGAATGTAATACAGTTGTTAGGTCTTACCTTCAAAGATACATTTCATTTTTACGTTTATCCTTGATCTTCCTTAATCTTTCTATTAGTGTGTAATTACACATGTTTTATTATGTATATATTCTCTATAGTATTGACTATCATAAGTTGTATATTGGGTTTACAAAAGATCTGGTAAAGAGAGTAATGAAGCATAACTCGGGACAGTCACCTGCGACTAAACCTTATATTCCTTATAAACTTATTTATTATGAAGCCTTTTTGAACAAAAAAGATGCGATGTGTAGAGAGCAGTTTTAAAAGTCAGGATATGGCTTGCGGAGTATCAGAAAAATGTTGAAATTTTACTTTGTAGATAAGCAATTTTGAAAAAAAGAGACTGAAGCTATGAAGATTGATTGTCTTCATGGACACAACACTTTAGCAAGGTGTACTCTGGGTAACCACCGTTGGAAATAAAACAACAAGAGTGAACTAGTTGAAAAACCTTCTGAAAAATTCACCTAGAACATTGTCTTCATCCTTTTCCAATCTTCCTCCCGGAACCACAAGCAGTTGTCCAACTACGGGTACGTTATTGTCTTCATCCATAAATTCATTGAAAGGGAAATTACGAATATTATCAGGATCAGCTTTATAGAGAAGGGCAATCGTATCAGTTGATTCACCTTGTTGCACTTCATGCATGACTCCGCTTACCGGAGGGATACTGAGTACCATATTTGCAGATATTCCTTCATCTGGGATGTCATTGGCCCAAACAATCGAATCTACAGATACATCGAATGTCTCCGCGATACCTTCAAGCGTGTCTTCTTTTTGTACTTTATAAAAAATGAGACCTTCCCGAGGACCCGTATCATACATTTGATTTCTCAAATATTGAGCGATTCTTTTTTGATCATTGGTTGCTTTCCAGATTGACAAAGCTGTTAGCAATATGGCAATAAGGAGTAAAATCGGAAAAAGAGTGAGAAATGATATATGAAACGGATGATGAAGATGCTTGATGTTGCTTTTTTTCTTGTTCATAGTATTATGATAACCGAGAAAAAAGGGATATGCCAGCACTTCCTGAAGTTATCCGCTCATTTTTCTTTCAGAATCTTTACAATTTAATTTTATGATATAATATATCATTAGTTCTCCAGTTTATAACTGCGATAAAAGTAAATACTCAATATTTGAATACTTCTTTGAAAGTAGATAAGATGAAAGGTGGTGATTATAGTACATGGATCAAAACAACAAAATTTTCGTAGGAAATCTTCCTTGGTCAATCAAGAACGAACAACTTCGTGATCTTTTCGCACAATTCGGTGAGATCGTTGAAGCAATCGTCATCCAAGAAAGACGCACTGGTCGCTCAAAAGGCTTTGGATTTGTAACATTTACAACACCGGAAGCAGCTGATGCAGCTACACAGGAAATGCATGGGAAAGAAGTCGAAGGTAGAAATATCGTCGTCAACAAAGCACGTCCTCGTGAAGAAAGACCGCAACGCGACTTCAACCACGAATAATAACAATAATTAAACCCTTCCGTCGGTTCTGGATTATTTCGGGACAAAGGAGGGTTTTTTTATGGCAAATTTGCATAGTATAATGAGGAATGCATATTCTGATACTACACGGTGTTCAATCACATGCCGGTGACCACTGGCAGAGATGGTTAAAACAGGAATTGGAAGAAAGAAAACATACGGTATATATGCCTGAATTGCCGAATACGGAGCATCCGGATCGATTTGATTGGCAGTATTTTATTAAGCATGTTCTATCGGGCGTCCCCTTGAATGAACTAATTATTGTAGGACATTCACTGGGTGTTGTATCTGCACTCGATTTTATTGAGCAGTCGGAAAATAAAGTATATTGTCTGGTATCCGTATCGGGATTTGCCGAAGATTACGGAGCGGAGTTGAACGGCTCTTTCATGAGACAGAGGGATATCGACTTTATTAAAGTCAAAAAACACTTGAGTAAAGCCGTTGTCATATATGGCGATGATGATCCATATGTGCCTCAGGAAAAGCTGGAGAATCTGGCAAATCTATTGGGTGTCAAACCAATTGTTATTGTCAAGGGCGGACATTTAAATACGGATGCAGGATACGTGACATTTCCGATGCTGACGGATGTGATGAAACAGTTAGACAAAAAGAAAAAATAATATGAATAGAAAAACGAAAATTATTATTGCACTTCTTGTGGTAGCGGCACTTATTGCCTCATTTATCTACTCAATGTATAGTGCCAACCGACCAACTGTAGAACCCGACCTTTCTGCAGGGAGGGCAATACAAGTCTCAAAAGAAGAGATTGTGATAGACACAGGTACCTGTAAACCGGATCTTCGGAGAGTGGATACATTATCCGGAGCGACAATAATTGAAGTTGCAGGCAAAGAGTTTGATGTTTGTCTCCTCAATTACGGTCCTGCTTTACATGATAGAAACCTCAATCAAAAACTTCCGATCCGGTGTGCGGTACCAATAGAACGTGAACAGGTAAAATTTCCCATATTTAATCGAGGTATAGATTTTGCAGAAATCGAAGAGTACTGTGAGTAATTGGAAAAAGACAGTTGATATATTGTAGTCCGCAGCCTATTTAAACTCCCTGATATTGTTGGAATTGATGTAGAAATTATTCCCTTGTCCAGCTACTAGCTTGTACGCTACTTTCCGTACTATCGTTTCGATCAAGCGTTCAAGACTGCGGATACCCGGTTCGAAACCAAGCGGTCTGACAAGCTCAGGCCACAGAGACTCATCAATGGTAAGCTGATTTGGATCGACACCGGTTGCCTTCATATATTTGGGCAGAATATAATTCTTGCCGATTTCAATTTTTTCCTCGTCGCTGTAGGACGGCATTTGGATAAGCTCAAGACGGTCGAGAACAGGCGGGGCAATATTTGTCGTATTATTCGCCGTCGCGACAAAAAGGACATTGGAAAGGTCAAAGGGATAGTCAAGGAAATAATCAACAAAATGCTGGTTCTGATTCGGATCTAAAAGCTCAAGAAGAACACCCATTACTTCGGCGCGTGCATCTGGTGTAATACGGTCAAGTTCATCAAGTAGTATCACAGGGTTCCGTACTTTTACTTCACGCAGAGACTCGATAATTTTTCCCGGCTCTGACTCGGGAGTAATTTTCGATTGACCTCTCAAATCACGTGCAGAAGCCAGTCCTCCGAAAGGAATACGTACGAGCCGTCTTCCGAGTGATTCGGCAATTGAAATGGCAAACGTCGTTTTACCGGTACCTGCCAAGCCAACAAAGAACAAAGGGCGTGTATGGATTGTATTCGCATTCAATTTTTCTTTCTGCAGTTTATATATTGAAAGATATTCCAGGATTCGAAGTTTGACTTTGTCCAATCCGTAATGGTTTTTATCAAGGCTAGCCTTCGCTTTTGCAATATCTACGATATCCTTGGTCTCGGTATACCACGGCAATGAGACGATCCAATCGACATATTTTTCAATAATATCCAGATGTGCAAGATTGCCTCCGTATTTCAAAGAAAGGTTAATCCGCTCGATCTGATCCATTGCCTTTTGCTGCAAATTAGCAGGTAGCTGAACGGATTGCAATTTTGTTTTTAGCTTTGTTATTTCAGATAAAGCCGCTTGGGTATCCATAAAATTAGCAGACGATCAAAACACTTGACAAATCTTCGTACCTTCGTTATAAATATATACGTCCTGTGTAGACTTTGTAATTACTATTTATAAGTTAACTATAACAGATTTATGGCATCAAAAACAAACATCAAACCCATGTTTGATTATGTCCTCGTAAAACCTCTTGCACGAGAGGAAGTAACGGAATCCGGTATTGTACTCCCCGATACTGTCAAAGAAAAACCTCAAATGGGAGAAGTTATGGCAATTGGACCCGGCTCTATGAACGATGACGGGAAAACCCTGCCCATGCATGTAAAAGTCGGACAAAAGGTCATCTATAAAAAATGGGGTGGCGATGAAGTCAAAGTCGGAAATGAAGAATGGCTTCTCACCGAACAGAAGAATGTTATGGCAATCGTCGAATAAATTGCTAGTTACTAATTAATATTTACATAAACTTATGGCAAAACAAGTTGTATTCGGAGACGAAGCTCGCCAGAAACTGGTTGGCGGAGTCAACAAACTCGCAAAAGCAGTAGTGACAACCCTCGGACCTCGAGGACGCAATGTCGCACTCGACCGCAAATGGGGTGCACCTATGGTCGTACATGACGGTGTCACTGTAGCAAAAGATATTGAATTAGAAGATCCGTTTGAAAATATGGGAGCACAGATGGTAAAAGAAGCTGCTTCCAAAACAAATGATGTCGCAGGAGACGGAACTACATCTTCGACACTCCTTGCTCAGGCAATGGTCAATCACGGTATGAAGAATGTCACGGCAGGCGCAAATCCCATGATCCTCAAAAGAGGTATGGATGCTGCAGTCGAGGCAGTTATTGCAGAAGTGAAAAAAATGGCTAAAAAAATCCCAGCCGATGATATCGAACAAATCACTCAGGTAGCCAATATCTCAGCGGCCAACGAGGAGATCGGACGTATGATCGCAGAGGCTATTAAAAAAGTCGGGAAAGACGGCGTGGTCACAGTCGAAGAAGGAAAAGGCCTTCAGATGGAAAGTGAACACAAAGAAGGTATGGAATTTGACCGCGGATATGCATCTCCGTACTTTGTCACCAATCCTGATCGTATGGAAGCCGAGATTGAAGATCCGTATATTTTGATCACGGACAAGAAAATCTCAGCAGTATCTGATATGCTTCCGTTCTTGGAAAAAGTTGTCAAAGTTTCCAAAAACATCGTCATTATCGCTGATGATGTTGAGGGCGAAGCACTTCCGACACTTGTTGTCAATAAGCTTCGCGGAACTTTCAATGCACTTGTCATCAAAGCTCCGGGTTTCGGTGAACGGCGAAAAGCTATGCTTGAAGATATCGCCATTCTGACCGGCGGAACCGTCATTTCAGAAGATCTCGGTAAAAAGCTGGAGAATGTAGAAATCGAAGATCTCGGACGGGCAGACAAAATCTGGTCTGATAAAGAAAACACCAGAATTGTCGGAGGTAAAGGAGATGCGGCAGCTTTGAAGGCCCGCATCGCTCAAATTAAAAAAGAAATTGATCTTACGACTTCAGATTTTGATCGGGAAAAGTTGCAGGAGCGGCTTGCCAAATTGTCAGGCGGCGTAGTCGTTATAAAGGTGGGTGCAGCAACGGAAGTAGAGATGAAAGAGAAAAAAGAGCGAGTCAATGATGCGGTCGCAGCGACAAAAGCAGCACTTGAAGAAGGAATTGTTGCAGGAGGCGCAACCACGTATCTGCAGGCTCGAAAAGCTTTGGCTTCTGTCCGTGAGAAACTCGAATCAAATGAAGAAAAGACGGGTGTGGACATCATCTATCAGGCACTCGGAGAACCGATCCGCATGCTTGCACAAAACAGCGGAATGGAACCAGGACGTGTCATGTACCAGATAGAGCAAAAAGATGATCCGACATATGGTTTTGATGCCGTTTCCCGTGATTTTGGTTCCATGTTCAAAAAGGGAATCATTGATCCAGCCAAAGTGGTCAGAACGGCCATCCAGAATGCTGAATCGGTAGCAGCTGCTATCCTTACAACTGAGGCACTTGTCGCAGATCTTCCTGAGAAGAAGGAAGAACCTGCAGGCGGAGCCGGCGGTATGGGAGGCATGGGCGGCGGTATGCCGGGCATGTTCTAAGAACTTGAGATTGTTATATAAAAGCCCCGTCGAAAAAGACGGGGCTTTTTTTATTTTGACACATAAACTACACCACAGTTTGCAGGAAGGATCGTACTGGCTTGTTTATACTGGATCCCTTGTTTTGTGGAGGCATATTCAGTTAGCTGTACGTCCAAATCGGTAAAAGACTCGTGAGGGACCTCTGCGGGTTTTCCACTTCTGTTGACCATGACAACTACTTTGTCTTTTTTTTTGCTTTCCTCATCAGAAGTACGGATGTACACAAGAATATCCGGATTGCCCGTATCAACGAAGGATATATTTGAAGAAGTAACTGATGAATATTTTTCACGGAGGGCAGCTAATTTTTGTACATGACTAAGACGTCTGTTATGTTTTCCGGCAAGCTCCCATGCTATCGGTTTTCTATTCATGGGATCGGTTACGATTGGACAACCCTGATTATTCATTCCGATTTCATCTCCCGCCCAAATACTTGGTGATCCGGGAAGTGTCATCATAATAGTTAGGCCAAGGTCAGTCTTGTCCTGATCTTTATTTTTGTTTCCCAAAAGATCATCAATACGAATAACGTCATGAGTACCTGCATTATTCATCATAGTCTCGATAACTTGTTTGGGATGACGCGATACAAACCAATTTACACGATCCGCAAATTGATATGCGTTTGCTGAACATGCACGGTCGCCGGATAAATGTTGTCTTCTGGTTGGGGTATCGCCAATGAGATAATCGAGCGTCCATTGCCAAAATCGGTAGTTCATGACACCGTCGAATTTATCACCATTCAGCCAATTTGCTTCATTTTCGTTGTCCCAGATCTCTCCGATTGTCCATAGTTCAGGATCAATAGATTTGACAAGTGTTCTGAATTCATTCCAGAATTCCGGTCGGTTTATATCATTCGGGACATCCAGTCGCCAACCGCCGTTTTTCTTTCCACCGTCAGGTTTATTGCCGCTCATCATGGTGCTCCAGAATCCTATAACTCCCAGTTGTCTTTGTGCTTCTTCAAGAAGTACAGGATCAGCAATGATACTTCTTCTTGTTTTTGCATCTTTCATGCTGTTGACCCAATTTCTCCATTCGTATGATTGTCTCTCAATAGGTTGCCCTGCTGCATATCCTTCTCCCAGGAAGTGATTTCTGACATCGGGATTGTAATGATCAAGAACCGGTAAAGAATCATGACCCCACCATCCTTTCCAACTTTTCAGTTTCCCGCCCCAGTCGAATTTGACATCCTGGTACCAGTTTTTATATTGAGAATTTGCACCTTGTTCTTCAATATCCCGAAAGGCATAATGCGCGCGGCCGGTATGGTTGACGGCAATATCCAGAACAACGGGAATTTCATTTGTTAATTGATCAAATTTTCGAATACCTATATATTTCATTTCTGCGCGTTCTTCATCATTCGCCTGCAGATATTCTTCATCGGAGAATCCAGTGAATCGATGGTTAACAGACAGGTAATCTGCAGTATTATAGCCATGGACCGTATCTGATTCAAAAATTGGGTTGAGATATAGGCCGCCTGCTATTGATTTCAAATAGTCCATACTTCCGAGTATTCCGTCAAGCGTTCCTCCTGCAAAATGAGAATTGTCATCAAAGTCTCTATTACGGCGATTTTGGAGATCTTTCCAGTTGGCTTGAGCTTGTTTGCGTATATCAGGATTTTGAGACCACAAATCAGGATTACAGAACCGATCGACCATAATCTGGTACATCGGTTTTGCTTTTGTCACCCAACGCGGTGTAGGATACGCATAACGGGCAGAGATCTCTTGAAGCAATGTAAACAGTTCCTCGGTTCGTTGTCTGGGATCCGGGATATCACGTACATCCTGCAGCAACTGTTGAACATCCGGCGGTTGATAACGCATCTCATAGTCGAGGTACTGGTCAATATATCCGCTTTCAATATGCTGATTAAAAAGTCTCGGTTCGTCAGCTTGAGCTCTAGTTCCTGCAAGAAATAAACCGTTTAGGCCAGGAAGTTCAGGATGACCCGGGAAGCGATACGGGTTACCCTTATAGGGGTTAATTCGTGTTAATTTTTCTGCTGCAAGCATGTAGGCGAAAAAATGGTAAAACGCCCATCTATATGATCATATCTTATTATATTTCCTTTTGTCTACCAATTCACAAGAGTTATGCATATCCGAAACTTACATTCAAAAGAGAAGAAAAAGGAATGCAAGAAGAGATAAAAAAGCAAGAGCAATCAAGACAATGAAATAAGGTAGATAGGTAAGTATGAGAACCACCAAAAGACCCAGAAGTTTGTTGAGATTTTTTATTAGATCAACCGGTGGTTTGTCCATTGTTAGTGAATTGAGTTTGTATTCAGACTGTCAATTATATGCGGCAATTTTGTCAGAGGATATACTTCGTCTTCCTCGGCGATCTCCTCATCCGAATAAATATCGATTGTACCAATTTTCATTTCTACATCATACTCTCCGACGATATTATCCAACAGAAGAAATACCATATGATACATTTTTTCGTTTTCTTCGTCCATATTTTCAACAAACAATGTCAAGTTTACTCGACCTTTTTCTTTTTCATAAGAAAAACTGATGTCATTGGGTGTGAGGATGATATCTTCCAATTCAACTTCAAGATCGAAGACATCCTTGCGCTGCCGGAAGGGAATAATTTCCCATCTGTCAAAATCAGGAGCATGTCGAACAAGTTCAATAACATCAGAAAATGCGTTTTTCATCCCGTTGGCGCTAATTACAAATTCCCGTACGCCCTCTATCTCAGGTCCGATTTCAAATACAAGATCTTTGTTTATGCGCTGAAGTTCATCTAGTGCCGAAGGCAACAGTTCCTGTTCAAAATTTTCATAGAAAAATAATTTTTCTTCGTTTTCCTGGAACCATTTCCAGAAAGCAATATAATCTTGGTCGTTCATATCCAGTTATTGTACCATATGAAGCAGCAATTATTTGTTATGGGCTTCCAGCATTTCGACTGCCTGTTCATAGGAGACAATCCATCCTGTTGTACGGACACTTCGGTAGAAAAATGAGGTATAAAAATCACCGAAACGATTGTACACTTCGGGGTACCCGCGATAACGTGAAATATTGAATTCATACGTCTCAAGGTGTTTTTGCGCAATTTCCCGATATCCTTTATTTCTGCCGAACTTTGAAAGCAGGATCAGGAGTTTGATGTACTCCATGCCCCAGTGGCTCCAGATGACCAGAGACCCATAATAAGGCGCGCCGATATTTACCGGAAAGTGAAGGCGGTTTTTCCGAAAGTCATTGTGATACCTGATCGGGAACGGTTGATCAATCTCATGGTCGATGATATAGTCTACCGCTTTTTTGAGATAAGATCGTTCTGACGGTATTTTTGGTGACAGAAATCCGGTTTGAAATGCTATGAGCCAATCGGATGAGTACCAATTGTTTGTACGTGCCTCATCACTCATATCCTCGATAAAGAGCTCATCATTTTTCCAAAACTCAGCAAGAATTCGTTTTTTGTAAATGGCGAGAAACACATCATTTTTTTCTATTAAACCGAGTTTTTGAGCAAGATCCGTCGTCTTCCAGAACACGACATTATCATAAAAACCACCATATTTTTTGACGATATCCTTGGTCCCCGAAAGTTGGATATCCGTTCGGATATATCCCGCCTGTTCATCAAACACCGTTTTACGGTATTGGTCATAATGGTATCGGAGGGATTCCCGGTACTCGGTCATTAGCTTTTGTGCTGCGTCTTTCGTCGCCAGTTTGTACGGTGAGGTCTTTTTAAACGGATAGATATCTTCTAGACTGCCGCTTCCCAGAAGCAAATCCATGGCATAAAGCAAACTATACATGGTATCTGTAGGAGTTGCATAAATATTGAGAAGCATGACAGAATTGGGGGTAGTGGGTACAATTGTAGTCGATAAGTTGTCTGACTGACTGTATACATTGAGTGCATACGCGAGCGTTTTCAGGTAAATCCGCTGTCGATGCATCCAGTCGTCCAGATCAAGAACGGTACGGGTATCCAGTAAGCTATGATAAAAAATTCCCAAAGATCGTGGATACAGCATGCTGAAATGATCACCTGATATGAGATATAAGTTTTTCTGATCAAATCGTTTCTCATGAATTTCTTTGATGATTTCGGAAACGATGGCCGATCTGGCTCGTTTTCGCGGACCGAAGCGGCTATTGACGATGTGCCATACGGATTTAATCATGGAAAAATGGCGCCAGAACAGATGATACCGCAACTTGACGGAGTGAATTTTTTTCAATACCAGTTTGTTATCGATTTCTTCAACTTTTGATAAGTCTTTTATCAAAGTGAATTTCACAAACGGATTGGTTAGATAGGAAATGACAGCAATAATACACAGTACTATTGCGGAAATAAAAATATAGATCATAGTACTTTGTAGACGGAATTAAAAAGTATACCGTCTCGTGTGACTTCATGAATAATTTCACCCCGAACAGATTTCTTCAGTTCATCAAGCTGTCTTTTATCATAACAGACAATGTAATCTGCATTGCGTATATTATTATTCATATCACGTGCTTCGGGAAAATAATAGTTCAAAGCCATAGACTTCGAACAGAGAAATACACCGGGTTTATTTTCACCCTGCGACTCTGAATAGCTTTTCAGCCAAATGAGAGCCTCTCTATCACTCGCACCCCAGTAGTCAGTTTCAAATGAAGAGGAAGCTTTATATATGGTCCCCCCTAGTAAGTTGAAGTAGGTGTATTGGTACGGATGAAATTGCAGATAGTACCATAAAACAAATATCGTATTGAGTATCGTCAAACCGGTAACAAATTTGAACCATTTCCGTGAGGTTCGGAGGGAATAGAAACCGATTATTGCAAGTAATACAAGCTGCGGCAGGAAGAAGAGATAGTGTCGCAGTCCGTTATAAATGATAGGCTTCAAAAGCAAATACATCACGATCTGGATCCCGAGCGAGATGGTCAGAAGCAGTCGAAGACTATGCAGTTCTTTTGAAAGCTTTTTAAAGAAAGAAACAACAGCAAGAATAAGTATAAATACAGGAGTTGTTATCAAAAGCCATACGGGCAAATAATGGAGTGGGATTTGATCCTGATTATATGTTTCTCCCATAAAAAAAACAGTACCAAACCAGGGATATATCTTATTTACTTTGAGAAGTTCGATTGTATGATTGAAGGGATCCGCCGCTACATAAGGCATTGATAGCATAAACATGAAAAATGAGATGATGAAAATTTGAACAGATTCCAGGACGAGATTTGTTACTTCATTGAACCAATGTTTGTTTATTGATTTCCAGTTCACAAGCAAGACATAGACAAAGTAAACAGGGAGAAGTGAAAATCCGACCATGCGCAGAGATGCGGTCAATCCAATACTTAAGCCGATAAGAAGCGTGCGAATACGGGGATTTAAAATATGTTGAATATATATAAAAAAGAGTGATGTGACATACAATACTGCAAAGGGGATATCTTTTGGGTTGGCGGGAATATGACCGAGAAATCGGGGAGTAAGAAATAAAAAAATAGGGCCGAGAATCGCGTATTTTGAGTTTTTAAATCCCAAAAGCAGTATTTCATAAAGAAAACAAAAAGATAAGCTAGCAAACAACATGTTGAGTAGATGATAGCTCTCATAGGAGTGTGAGTCATTGATCGCGTAAAGTACAGCAGGATACGTACTATTGTAGTAGAGCAAATTATGGTTTGCGCGTTCCTTGATGGCAAATCCTTTTTGCAGTAAGGGGTCATTCCCTTTTACTTTGGTATAAAAATACTCACCTCTGGTATAGACAAAAAACTCATCCATTGTCAGTCCGTAGTCACGATAGGTAAAGATGGTGAGTAAGAAGTAAAAAGTAAGAAAGATAATAAGCGGAATTCTTCTGAAGAAAAATTGCGTTATTCTGTCTTTCATATTACATGAAGTATAGCAGTTATTACGGCTAAATATCTTGCTAAACCGTAGGTTATTGAGTATACTTTTCTATCTCACTCACGGATGGTATAATAAACGCTTAACCAGGGGTGGCGGAGTGGCCAATCGCAGCAGACTGTAAATCTGCCGGGCTTTGCCCTACGGGAGTTCGAATCTCTCCCCCTGGACCATTGAAAAAGTCGGGCTTTGGCTCGGCTTTTTTTATGGATAAAAACGAATGATGATTACATTGTGGTTTACCACAGTCCTGATGTGGGGAGGATGACTTCTTTATTTGGTTGTGCTAATACTTTTTTCATAAATTGATCTGAGGAATCTACATAGAAAATAATCTGTCCGTCTTCATTTCGTATCTCGCCATTGTCTGATTTGTGTACAAACTGATGAGTCGCATGTTCAGCTACCGCAAATCCACATTTTTCATAAAAAGGTTTATTTTTGAGCATGCAGAAACCGATTCCGGTCATATCATTCTCAAGTAAGTATTTTTTTATTGCTGTGACAACAGCTTTACCATACCCTTGACCTTTCTCATTGGCAATAATATTCATAATCCCAAATAGGGTATACGTTCCATTTTCGAACTTGACCGGTGTTACCTTCATAATAGCGCCCATTGCAAGTATTTTCTCATTTTCCTGCAGAAGAAAGAACATTTTTTTCTGTAGACTCTCAAGAGAAAGAGGCTGTACTTTAAATTCCCGATAAATTGCGTCGTTGATCTGCTGCAGTTCTTCTCCTGATAACTCTGTTCCTCGTTTTTGGATGATTTGCTGTTTCATGTTCTTTATTATACGTGACAGCTTCTTCAACAAGGAGCACACATCTGACTATAAGTAATTCATTTCAGTAATTTTTTCACAAATATTTCGTAATTTTTATTCATATTCGACATTGGATTGATACCTTTGAACTCTGATTAGTTACTTTTCTTTACTAATATGTCTGAGCAGGAAATTCCCAAAGAGCAACTTCGGCAAGCTCCGTTTATCAAGGGGATATCCGTATCAAATTTAGCAAATGACATAAATCCCCGAATGACATTACACTCATTGACAACTGATATAGGTACATTGCTTGCTACTGAGAATATGGGTATTGAGTTTCAATTAGAATCTCCCGATCGCATGTCGCGGGACTGCTGCGGCAATTTATGTAGATCAGCGTTTCGGCTGGAGACGTCACATTGATGCATACTGATGGGCAAGAGGGACGGTAGAACAGGTTCTCGGACAGATGTTTGAAGCTTAGAGAAATCTGTTATCATTAATACATGACTCTCACAGAAGTTAGTTTCTATTCAAGGCGATTTGCACCGGTCGGAATAATTGTCGCACTGGTAATCCTGATATTCTTTTTCGGATTTCGTTTGTTGCTTTTGTATCTTGAAATTCAGTCGACAGCTCCACCGCCTCCTCCGGCTTCGCCTGTTGCAACAAATCAGACGTTCGGTAGTATAAAACCGCCTCAGATACCTGAAGCAAAACCTTCGTCAAACTACACATGGGTTTTGGACACGCTTGATGGTACCCCGAATGTTGAAGAGGCAACTTCTGCGGCAAAAGTATATTTTGTTCCGCAAAAAACAGCAACATTCGGATTTCTGGCCAAAATATATGCTATGGCCAAGGCAGCAGGTATCGATACGAGTCTAATTCAACACAGACTTGATGACAAAATCGCAGTGTTTGATGACGGTATACGTAAGATGTCAATCGATATCCGCAATTTCAATTTTAGCTATGATTACAAAGTAACAGAAGCAGATAGCGTGGATACCGTAAGTGATCCGAATCTTGAATCTACAATAATCTCAAGCGCTATTTCATTCCTTACAAAAGTTGACAGATATCCCACGGAGCTTTCCATGGGAGACCGTAACGTTATTTATATGAGACTTGATCCCGGCACCAGACAGGTATCAACACTGACATCTGCCGCCGGAGCAAATATGGCTGAGGTGGATTTTTTCCTCCAAGATATTGATGGAAGACCGGTTGTAACTTCAACCTATTATAACAGTCCAAATTATGTTCTTGTCCTTACGGGAGGCGGGGAAATCAAACCGATCCGGGCAAAAATTGCCTATTTTGAACGTTCACAAGATCAGATCGGTGTGTATCCGTTGAGGACAGCCGAACAAGCATGGGCTGATTTGCAGTCTGGAAACGGAATGGTTGTATCTTCGACAGCTGACTCCGGTGAAGTAACAATTCAAAAAGTATTCCTTGCGTACTATGAACCTGATGTCTATCAGGAATACATTCAGCCGGTATATGTTTTTCTTGGAGAAAATCGTTTTGTAGCGTATGTCCCGGCAGTCGCTCCCGAAGCGTTACAATAAGGTGGGCTTTCATTGGAATGAAACAGGTTCTGTGTAAGTCACATTTGCTTTGATCCAATCCACAAGTACTCGGGTGTCGAGAAATCGGTCTTCACTTTTCATAACAACAATAATATAGTCATGATTATTGTGACGATAGAAACTCACAAGATTTTCACCTGCTTGTTCGGTGTATCCTGTTTTGAGACCTCCCAAACCCTGTATCTCACCGAGCAGTTTATTGACGTTAGTCAGAGTATGAAATGTATTATAGTCGACATCTGAGATAATAATTTCTTTTGTTCCAACCATCTTGCGTAAATACGGATCCTGAAGAAGATCTCTTGCGGCAAGACTTAAATCGAAAGGAGAAGTTTTTTGCTGTATGTTGTCAAGTCCTGCCGGATTGGTAAAATGCGAATTGTTCATCCCCAGTTTTTGAGCTTTATTGTTCATCTCTTCGACAAAAAAACGAAAACCTTTTCCGTCTGCCAATGCATAAGCGGCATCATTGCCAGAATGGACAAGCGCCCCATACAATAGATTTTCAGCAGTAATCCGTTCCCCTGGAACAAGCCCCATAACCTGACCTTCTATATGCGGTTGATTCACAGTAATTATGTCATTGGGATCATACAATTCGTTTGCGACCAGAGCAGTAATAATTTTTGTTGTAGATGCTGGATAGAATTGAGCATGTTCATTTTTTTTGTAAATTGGTGTAAACGAATCCAGTTCGACGATATATACCCCGGCAGCCGTTACATATGGATAGAAACTGGTATTGACGTGAGGGATCGGATAAATTTGATATGTTTCAAGAGGTTTAGTCTCGGAGAATACCTGTCTGTTGTATGCCAAGAGTTGAAAGTATGGATACCCTCCTGGATAAAACATAAACAGGAATGTGGCAAAAAGGAAGAAAAAATAAAATCGAAAAGGCACAGGTATTCGTTGAACTGATAATCGACAACAAAAGATATGATTAGTCTACACAACTTTTGTGTGTATGAAAAGAAGAGATTTAACCCTGTTCGGTCACTTCGATACCAAGTTCTTTCAGTTGTCGTTCATCTACATGAGATGGAGCATCCATCACGGCTGTTTTGCCGCTGGAACTCATCGGAAATGCGATCGCTTCCTTCAGTGAACGTTCATTTTTAAGAACCATGACATGACGATCAATACCCAGAGCAATACCTCCATGGGGTGGGGTTCCGTACTTGAAAGCTTCCAGCATATGCCCGACACTCGCCTGTGTTTCTTCAGCAGTGTATCCCATTATTTTGTATGTTGCTTCAAGTATTTCCGGTTTATGAGCTCGAATACTACCTCCTCCTGCTTCAAATCCATTACAGACTAAATCATATTGTGTGGTCATAATTTGATCGATATGCTCACCTTTCATATGCCAGTCAAGATGTTCGGGAAGAGGCATACTGAACGGATTGTGTGTGAAAGTCCATCCGCTTTTACCGTCTGCAACTTCAGCTTTGTCTGCGGCGTCAACTTTTTTGAAGAACGGGAAATTTATGACCCAGGCAAAGGCAAGGACGCCATTCTTTTTTTCTTCTTCTGTTCTCAAATCAAACTTGTCTTCACCGAATTGTTTGATTGCATCAGCATAATCATAAACGGGAAATTTTTCCTGCTGTAATGTGCCGCCAACGGATTTTACCGCTCCTTTCACCATTTCTTCGACAGTGTTCATAACATCTTCACGATTCACGAAGCTCATTTCAAGATCAAGCTGTGTATGTTCAAATCCCCGATCAGCTCTCAAATCTTCATCTCGGATACAACGGGCAAACTGGAAATAACGTTCGACGCCGGCTACCATCAGGAGCTGTTTATATTGCTGTGGCGATTGGGGAAGTGCATAAAACTTACCCGGTTGAAGACGGGAAGGTACCAAAAAATCACGAGCTCCTTCTTTTGTTGATTTCGTCAGCATCGGAGTTTCGACCTCAGTGAACGATCGGCTATTGAGCTCCTGCCGTAAGGCATATATGTAGTCAGATCGTAATTGAATTGTTTCAGCCATACGCTTCCTCCGGAGATCCAGATAGCGATATTTAAGACGAAGTTCCTCTTCAATATCATATCCTTCGGTATCAAGTGGGATAGGAGGTGTTTGTGCAGTATTCAGTATCTCAAAACTTTTTATCTCCATTTCGATTGTGCCGGTTGAGATATTGGGATTTATGAGTCGTTCCGGTCGTTCTTTGATCAGACCGGTAACTTTGACTACATCTTCCGGCGACAGTACGCGAAGTGATTCGTCTCCTACAGCTTGTATTTTTGCAGTACGATCTCGAAGGTCGATAAATATTACTTTTTTATGATCACGTTTGGAATCAATCCATCCCTGTAGCTCAATTTCCTGTCCGACATGTTGAAGACTATCAATGACTGAGAGTTGTTTCATATGAAGGGATTATACCAAAAAAGTCCTCAACAAAGAAAGAGAAGGTTCCGAATTACTTTTCTTCACTTTCCACTGCTTCAGGTGCAGCTTCTCCTTCTTCTCCCTCTTTTTGCTCAGATAGTATTTCAGGAGCTTCCGTTGCAGTTTCGGGTTCAATTTCTTCTTCCTTATGTTCTGTTACTGATACCATAACCATTTCCGGATCTTCATCGACCTCATACTCTTCGGACTTTGGAAGATCAGCAACTCGAATAGCATCTCCAATCTCCTTCAAGACCGAGATATCAACTTCGATCTCATGAGGGATATGAGCCGGAAGTGCATAAACAGTGATCTCCTCCATTTGTGTCAAAAGGACTCCATTTTTGGTTTCTACAGCTTCTGATTCACCGACAAAAGTAAGAGGAACTTGAGCTTCAATTTTTTGTTTCAAATTGACTTTTCTTAAATCAACATGAAGAATCTCTTCAGTGATCGGATGATACTGAATATCAGAGATAAGGGTAGGGTATTCTTTATCTGCTACTTTGACGTATACCACAGTGGTTTCACCGGCTGTTTTAAAAAGATTATTAAATATTTTTGCATCTACCGTGACTGACATCGGTTTAAAGTCTTTGCCGTAAATATTTGCAGGGATATTGCCGTGCTTTCTAAGTGATCGGTTTTGTTTGCCGAAAGTTTCTCGAGCTTGTGCGTCTAAGATGACTTTTTCAGCGGATTGTGGTTGTGTCATTATTAATTTTTAGAAAATTCTATCAGGAAAATCTTATCTGATGAAACTGAGGTATTATAGAGGATTTTATCACTCTCTGCAAGAGGAGAAAGATTGTGTCGAGTGACAACAATATTATCCGGTGCCTCAAACGAAAAATGAAAATCATAGTTTGGTGAACCGATCTGCTTTTGGAGAATAAGCTGATACGTACCGTTCCCTTGAATAATAGTCGTCGGTAACCGATAGATGATCCGTACTTCACGTTTTTCTTGAGGGGGAACAGTCATCAAAAATCCGATTGTTTTATACGTAAAATTTGTTTCGTCATAATCATCAATCACAGCACCGTCGACCGTAACACTTTGGACATAGGAGTTGGATGGAATCATAACCTGAAAGTAATTCTTGTAAGTCCCTCCTGGGAATACTCCCTGGTGAGAATCATTTTTATACTGTACAGTCAGAGTATTCGTGATTGTTCCTGAAGAGTCAATAGATATTTTAAGGCCGCTGGGACGTTGGATGAAAAAATTGGCTTTATTGACTCCCAGATTTGCATCAAGCTGGTAGAGATAATCCGGGATACAATGAACGGTCTCCGCAACAGTACAGGATGGTAAAAGGGTTCTTCCAGACCAGAAGTTTTTTTCAAAAATTTCCTGAACAGCAGGATCTTTTGAATAAAGAACCAGCTGTTTTTGATTCAGAGAGTCCTGTATGCCTGAAGTTAGTGTGGGGATATGAGCGTCCGGCAAATGTAATAGCATCTGGTCCATGACGCTTGATAAGAAACTTTTTTTCTGCAGAGAACCAGGGAAAAAATCATCCTCAGCATATAGCTGAGCCTTGATATAAAAATTGTCAGCAGTTATCGTATCTCTAAAATCAGGGATGTAGAGAGAGTCAATTGTTGCCAGTAAATTTTTTACAGCAGTTGCGGTAAGCAACAGCCCACCGTCGAATGATGTTTCATCCACTTCCATGGCCAAAAATTCCTCTGCTTGATGAAAATTGTCAACAAAATCACCAGTGAAAGCTGAATCCCGAAGATACCAAAACGGCTGTTCCATAAATTTGGATATTGCCTCAGGTGGTTCGATATGTGCTGTCAGTTGACCGTCAGCATCATAAACATCATATACTTGGATGTCCTGTATTGTATAGTTGCGAACGTTTGCGACCGCATACGACCCAATGAACCCGCCTCCGGGTCGAAGTTCCATGTTGTTGGCAAACAGAAGCAAATATTTTTTTTCAGTATCTTTCGCGAAGATTGAGTCGAAGTGCGGAATAATTTGTTCAAACATGGCCAGAGATTCATCAGCCTCCCGGAGCTTCTCCTTTACAGCTATGAGGTCAGTATTCCACTCAGGCAATTTGGCTTCGAGTAGTACAATATGCTCATGCAGTAATTGACTATTGACTACTAACCGTTCTTTGGCATCGGCAATTTTTTCAATATCATTGTTGTTCTTATTTTTTTCAAAAATTCCCTCCGCTATAAGTCTTCCGTCATTTTCGATTGCTATTCCTGTTTCCATAATCGCCGCTGCCGAGGTATTGATTTGCAGAAGATCCTCAAAAGGTAGTGCTATGGAGAAAAAATGTAGGATCGGCTTTGAAAAGCTATACAGGTTTTTACTTGTCTGCAGATTGTTTTTGCCTTGTTTTACGTATTGCTCTGCTTTCTGGGAATTTCCATTTTTGTATTCCCGGAGTGCTGCGTATTGCATAGCAGAACTCATAAGAAGCGGTGGAAGGAAGAGAAATTGAGAAAATATCAACATCAGAATACCAAAAAACATCAATTTTTTTGGTGTAAAGAGCGATCTCACAGAGAACGATAACGACTTCTTCGTACGTTTTTTTGAATTTGATCGGGGAGACAATGACGTTTGATGGAAAATATGCAGATATATATCTTCGGTACGAGAAAAAGCAAACCAGAAGATAGTATCTAAATCTTTGTCATAGTGCTGGGGTGATGTTTCCAGATTCAGTATTTTGATGTGCTCAAGTTTATATTCATAGCAGAAGGATGCATACGTTTGAGACGTCTCGTATTCATTAAACAGTACAAAAACGAATTTTGTGTTGGAGATATCTTTTAGCCTAGGCAGAAGTACGTTGGTGAACTGGATAAAAAAGCAGATATCATACTTTTCATAGTCGTCAACAAGGGATGACGTAGAAAAAACTTCGACATGCATCTCCTTCAATCTTTTTTTCAGTTTTTTGAGAAAAACCGTATCGTGAGGAGCAACAATAAGTACTTTTTGTGATGAATCTTGTATTTCAGTTTTTAAAAACATAAGACAACAGTCAACGTAATGAGAAGTTGGCTTGTTATAATTGTAATATGAAACAGAGTATATGGAAATACGAGAGCATAGAGAATCTCCGGCAAAAATGGGCAGGTAAAAAAATAGTGCTCAGCGGGGGTTGTTTTGATGTCATTCACTACGGCCATTTTTCTTTTCTGCGCGATGCAAAAAGGCACGGCGATGTGCTTATTATTGCACTTGAATCGGATGAATCAATTCTGAAACGAAAAAAACGCAAACCTATACATACTCAACAGCATCGTGCAGAGATACTTGCCAGTTTAGATGTCGTTGACGACGTGATCCTGCTTCCATTTTTCAACTCTGATGAAGGCTACAGTGGCCTCGTAAGACTTATGTGTCCGACGGTGGTTGCAGTCACGGCAGGGGATCCGCATATAGAAAAAAAACGCAGACAGGCTGCACAAGTGGGCGCTGCCGTTGTCGAGGTTACCAGATTACTTCCGGAATTTTCTACTTCGAAAATTCTCGCTGATTCCTAGCCTTTTAATTTATTAATTTATTACTGATGAAATTTATATGAGATTATTTATTGCTGCTGCAATACCTGAAGAAACACGTGCACAAATTTCTCAGATATTTGCCAATCTAAAAAAAGAATACCCTGAATTTAATTGGGTACCCGAGAAAAATTATCACATTACGGTGACATTTCTGGGTGAAAGAAGTGACGAAAAAATGCCCCATATTGTTGAAGCAATCGAACGGTCAGTTTTTGATATCAGGCCTACCCGCCTTTTTGCACTGGCCGCGAATATGTTTGTTCACCAGGGAATTATTCTCCATTTGGCATTTAACAGGAATAAGGATTTTGAGATAATTCGAAAAAGAACTGCTGACCTTTTTGATGTGGAGAAGGAAAATAATGTCGCAAAAAAATATATACCACATATTACAACGGCAAGATATAAATTACCGTCAAAACAACAATACTTCCATTTAAGGAAAAAATTGGAGAAGCTTCATACCGATATTGAATTCCCGGTACAGGAATTGCATCTCTATCAAAGCATAACAAAGCCAACGAACCCTGAGTATGAAATTATCCATACTTTTGAGCTCGTTGATTGAGATAATTATGCAATACTATCCCAAGTTTCTTTGCTGACGAATTTTGTCAGTTTGACGCCGTCTTTTTCTGCTTTTACTGCATAACGAACCTGTTTTTCGCCACTTTTTGTCTCTCGTTCATATGTGACTTTTTCTACTTCCGAAGCAGGAACTAAAACTTTTCTTCTGTTTTTAACATCGTAAAATTCAATTTGATCCATTTTTTTCACCTCCTTTCCGTTTTAATATGTAATTAAATTCGTAATATCAATAATCCCTGAAAGCTGTGCGACATATATCCCTACCTGAACACAAACAAGTAGTAACATAATCATAAGTGATTTCATCAGGTCATGCTTAAAATAGGAGACCGTTTCTTCATCACTTTTGAAAACGGATACTTTTTTTAATTCTTTCTGTTGTTTCTGAGCCGCAGGGACAGGCCGATATGAAGGAGTTTGTGTTGAATGTTTTGGTACCAATACTTCATTTACTTCTTTTTTCTTTTGCAGACGATTGCGCTGTGCCTCAATTTTTTGCTTTTTTGTTTTTTTGGGCATGATGACATTTAATCATATTGACAGTCCATATGCAAGAGGTTACAATGACCTTCGTCCTTAAGAATATTTTCTTTCTCAGCTGAAATCGGGAATAGAGTCTGTATAAGCCCTAAAGCAGACAACTGTCTACCTACTGTTATCTTTTCTGAGAAACAATAAAAAAAATATATTACAATGTTCATACAGATGAAACTGTAGTAATTACTATTTGTTTTCTTTACGTTCATGAATAAAAAAATCATTTTGATTATTGGTGCGATTATATACCTGGGAACGAGTTTTGGATCATATAAATACTTTAGTTCAAATACTGTTGATACCTCCGGATATGATGTCCCCGTGGAAAACGGTGACGGTACGGCCGACTCAGGACCAAAAACTGAACCGTGTCCTCTGAATGGAAAACTGTATTCAAAAACTCAACGGGCTAAATGGGAGAAGCGAAGACCGTTGGGTGTGATGGTGCAAAACAATACTGAAGCGCGGCCGCAGTCAGGAGTTTCAAGCGCTGATGTCGTACATGAGGCTGTTGCAGAGGGAGGGATTACGCGATTTCTCCTTATGTATTATTGTGAGGAACCGAAAATTGTCGGCTCTGTGAGATCTGCACGTATATACTTTATCCGTCTTCTTCAGGGTTTTGGGAATCTGCCGCTTTATGCGCACGTAGGGGGTGCAAATACTCCCGGTCCTGCAGATGCTTTGGGTGAGATTAAAAAACTGGGTTGGTTCGGATACAATGATTTGGACCAATTCGCCGTTCCTTTCCCCAATTACTGGCGAGACTATGATAGACTTCCAGGTAGAGCTACGGAGCATACAGTATATACAAATACTCAGAAATTGTGGGATTATGCAGCAAAAAACAGAGACCTGACCCAAGTTGATGAGGATGGTGAGGCTTGGGATGAAGGATGGAAACCGTGGAAGTTTACAGATGATGCAAAAGAAGGATCCCGCGGTGATGTAGCGAAGATTAACTATGGCTTTTGGAGCAATAGTTTGGGCTCTGACTATACCGTACAATGGACGTATGATGCAACCAGCAATAGCTACAGGAGAACCAACGGCGGAGAAGCCCATATAGATAAAAATACGGAGAAACAGCTTGAGTCAAAGAATATAATCATCGTTTTTGCGGATGAGAGCGTAGCCAATGACGGGTATGAGCACGGAGAACATTTACTTTACGATGTGATCGGGACAGATGATGCAATCATTTTTCAGAACGGGACTGCCATCGAGGGTGAATGGAAAAAAACAAAAGCAACAGACATGATGCGTTTCTATGACTCAAACGGAAAAGAGATTGAACTTGTCAGAGGTCAGGTGTGGATCTCAATATTACCGTCGGGCAATAAAGTTACGTATTAATCATTATAATTGAGGATAGTCTCAAAAGTATTATGTTAGATAATCTGATTCCTTCAAAAGTACGAAGAAAAATCCTTGAACTGTATTTTCACAATACAGATCAGAGCTACTATTTGCGTGAAATCGTGCGTATGACGGATGAAGAAGTAAACGCAGTCAAGCGCGAGCTTGATATCTTGCATGATTCCAAAGTTTTGACACGAGAGCGAAGAACCAACAAAGTTTTTTATGCACTGAATAAAAGCTATCCTTTGTATGATGAATTCCTACGTATTTTTACAAAACAAACTACCTTAGCGCAGCTTATCTACAAAAATAGTAGCCGTTTGGGTAAAATTAAATTCATTGCCGTATCTACTAAATTTTCTAAAAAAATACCTGTCAAAGAGGATGAAATTTATGTACTTTTCGTCGGCATTGTGGTAATCCCTGAAGTTGAAAGCATTATGCAGGCTTCGAAGAAGGACCTCGGCTGGGACATCAATTACACGGTGATGACTGAGGACGAAGTACAATTCCGGAAAAGAAACAACGATCCATTTATATGGAAGTTTTTAAAGCAACCGAAAGTTATGCTTGTTGGTCAAGAAGAAGAACTTTTAAAGTAACCGTAGAAGTATGAAATATATTAAGTATCTATTTATTACTGCGATAGTATTACTTGTTCTCTGGATAGATCTGCCTCGACCTATACCGATTAAATTTAACGCCTTCGGACGTGATGTCAATACCAGAATTCCTACTCTTGCCTTCAATTTTCAGGTCGGAGATCGTATTGTACGGAAAGAATTCAAGACTCAGCTGGGTCTTGACCTCAAAGGAGGAAGCCATCTGGTATTTGAAGCTGATACATCCAGCGTATCACAAGCTGATCTGGAAGATGCACTAGCTTCCTCACGGGATATTATCGAACGAAGGGTAAATCTGTTCGGTGTTTCAGAACCTGTTGTCCGTACAGTTCAATCAGGGAATGTGTATCGTATAGAAGTAGATCTCCCCGGAGTAACGGATATTGCTCAAGCGTCATCACTCATAGGTCAGACTGCACAGCTGCATTTCAAAGAAAAAGGTGAGGAAAGCGGAGAAGAGGCAACGGAAAGTGCAGGTCTTGCCTTTTTAGATTTGAAACAGGAAACGGGGTTAACAGGTAAGGATGTAACCAAAGCTACGGTAGTATTTGATCCCCAAACCGGACAACCGCAGGTCCAATTGGATTTTACCAAAGAAGGTGCGCAAAAATTTGCTGAAATAACAAGACGTAATGTGGGTGAACTGGTGGGAATCTACCTGGATGAAATGCTCATTTCGGCTCCAGTAGTCCAGCAGGAAATACGCGACGGCAATGCTGTGATTTCAGGGAGCTTCCGAGTCGAAGACGCAAAACAGCTTGCCACTGCAATCAATTCCGGTGCACTTCCGCTTCCTATAAAACTTGTTGAACAACGAAGCGTCGGGCCGACACTCGGTGCTATTGAAGTCGAAAGAAGTGTTATCGCAGGTATCGCCGGACTAACAATGGTCATGATATTTATGATTGCATACTACGGAAGACTTGGTGTTATTGCCTGTATAGGACTTCTGATATATGGCTTCATTTCTTTTGCAATTTTCCGAGCGATTCCGATTGTCCTTACCCTTCCCGGAATAGCAGGATTTTTGCTTTCAATCGGTATGGCAGTTGATTCCAATATCCTCATTTTTGAACGTATTAAGGATGAACAACGAAAAGGAAAATCATTTGATTCCGCAATCCGTATAGGCTTTGGAAGAGCTATTGATGCCATCAAAGATGCAAATGTTACGACACTTCTTGTTGCTTTTATTCTTTTCAATCCGCTCAATTGGGAGTTTTTGCCGCAGTTTGGACTGGTGAGAGGATTTGCATTGACTTTGGCGATAGGTGTTGCAACAAGCCTTTTTACCGGTGTTGTTATCACCAAAAGACTTATTAAGACATTTTATACCTATAAATAAACATGTTTGATTTTCTTAAATATTCGAAAGTGTATGCTGCAATTTCAGCTCTCACGATTACTCTGGGATTGCTGTCTATTTGGCAATGGGGGTACATATACTCAATAGATTTTGTGGGAGGAACAAATCTGGAGTATCAGTTTGAAACAAAAGTGACAGAAAAACAGGTCTCAGGAGTTTTGGCTGAGCAGGGCGTTGAAGTTATTGCTCTTGAAATGAAGCCTGAGAATGTTGTGTTTATACGTCTTCCAGCAATTGATGAACAAAAAGAACAAACTTTAAGGCAATCATTGGGACAAACTCTTGATGCAGATGTAAGTGTGATTCGTACGGAAACGGTTGGTCCGACTATCGGAGCTGAAACGCTTCGGAAGACGGCTATAGCGGCGAGTATTGCGATTGTGGGTATTCTTGTATATATTGCCTGGGCATTCAAGAATGTAAATTTTGCCCTGGCAGCCATAGTGGCGCTTTTCCACGATGTTCTTGTTGTGGTTGGTGTCTATTCAATCATATCCCACTATTTTGGTGCGGAGCTTGATACGCTGTTTGTGACGGCACTCCTTACGACCATGTCCTTTTCTGTCCATGATACGATTGTCGTTTTTGACCAAATCCGTGAATACCGCAAAAGACATGGCATAGGGCATATTGAAGAATATGCGAACAAAGCTTTGACCGATACAATGGTACGATCACTCAACAATTCATTTACTATCATTTTTATGTTGCTGGCACTTGTTCTCCTGGGTGGTACGACAATCCGTTATTTTGCAGTTGCGCTTCTCGTCGGCACAGTAACAGGCACATATTCATCTCCCTTTGTTGCGACGCCTGTTGCGGTTTGGCTGGAAAAAAGGTCACTAAAACAAAAGATTTCCGCATAACAAATAATTGATTATTAGTATTCATGACTATTCATAGATTTTCCCTGGGACAAATGCAGGCGAATTGTTATCTTCTCGAGCAAGACGGAAAGGCACTGCTCATTGATCCGGCGGATTCGGCTGACTTTATCCTTGAACAGATTCAAAGACGTAATCTTGAGCTTGTCGGTCTCGCTGCGACTCATGGACATTTTGATCATGTGATGGCTGTAGGCGAAATCCAGCTCTCATATCCTCATTTATCACTTCATGTCAACAAAAAAGATCAGTTCCTTTTGAAACGGGTTGCAGAAACTGCCCGTCATTTTCTCGGATTTGAACCGATGGTAGTCCCGATCCGGTTGATTGCAGAGCTTCCAAAAGGAGATTTCTCAATTGATGATTTTCGATTCCATGTAATTCAAACGCCAGGGCATACTCCAGGGAGCTGCAGTCTATACTTCGAGAAGGACAAGGTATTGTTTACGGGAGATACTCTTTTTCAAGGCGGAATCGGGCGCTATGATTTTTCATATAGTGATAAAGAAGACTTAAAAAAATCAATTCAGGGTATTTTAAAACTACCAGAAGATACCCGCATTCTTTCCGGTCACGGAGAAGAGGCGCTTCTACAATATGAAATAGATATTATTGATCAGTATTTTTGATCTCTTCAAGTCTCGTAAGAAGTGTTTCACGTTCATTGGGAATTTTTTCATCATCTACTTCCTCAAAAATCTGATCCATTATCTCCCCTATACGAGGTCCTGGAGGGATTTTTAGTACTTTCATGACATCATGTCCCGTGATCTTGAGATCATGGACGGTAAAAGGTATCTTTTGAACTTCTGTCAATCTTTTTTTAAATAATTCCGTCCGCCATGAAGTCTCTTTGGAACCGGAGCCTAAGCGATCTCCCGTTCGCAGGGCAAGTATATCATCAATATGTTCTACACCGATTTGACGGATAAACCTGCGGATAGCCTTGTCAGTTTGTTCTTCAGAAACGGTAAATTGATGATATCGAACCAAGAGAATAAGTTTCCTTTTTTGTTCTTTGGAAAGCTTGAACCTATCAGCAATGTCTGCAGCCATTTTTTCACCAACTACTTCATGGTTATAAAACGTAATGACTCCGCTTTGATCATCTTTTCGGTACGTATCAGCTTTTCCGATATCATGAATAAGCGTAGCAAAACGTGTGATAACATCATCGGAGGGACAATATCTTAAGGATTCGACCAGATGCGTTCCGACATCATAGATGTGATGTCTTCCCGGACTTTTTTGTTCGACGCCGAAATTTTTTTCAACTTCTGGAAGGATACACTGCAGTATGCCTGTAGATCTCAGCAATACTATTCCCTCGGCCGGATGATCAGAAAGGAGTATTTTGAAAAATTCGTCCCGTATCCGTTCACCTGAAATTTTTGAAATGTTTGCAGCATTCGTTTGTATAGATTTCAGTGTCTGTTCTTCAATAGCAAAACCAAGCTGAGAAGCCTGTCGGACAGCGCGCATCAAACGGAGCGCATCTTCGGCAAAACGGATATCTGGATCTCCGACTGCTCGAATTATTTTTTGCTCGATATCATTTTGCCCTTGATACGGATCTACCAGTTTGGTACCGTCATAGGCAATTGCATTTATCGTAAAATCTCGTCTAGCCAGATCGTCTTCGACTTGATCTGCCCACGTTACCTGGTCCGGATGTCGGACATTGGTGTAGCCTGATTCCTTGCGGAATGTTGTGACCTCAAAAATATGCTGATGTTCTCCGACAGGTATCGGTATCCCGACAGTACCGAACGAATTATTATAAAAACTATGAGGGTAAAGTTTCATAATTTCTTCAGGCTTCGCATTGGTTGTAAAATCCCAATCCTTGACCGGGACATTCATCAAAAGACCCCGTACCGTTCCGCCTACAATATAAATTTGAAAATTATGATCCTGGAATTTTTGCAGGAAAGTTGAGACATAATCAGGAAGTTTTAGCATGGAATTTATTATACTTTATTACTGTACCAAACTTTTCAGAATATCGATATTTTGTTTATCAGGGCCTTTTTGATCAAATCCCGGTGTTTCGATAATGAATGGTAGATGTTTTGTCTTCGGATGATTGAGAAAATGTGCAAATACTTCTATCCCCACATGACCCTGACCGATATTCTCATGACGGTCCCGAAGCGAACCAAAGGGATCCAGGCTGTCATTCATATGTAGGACTTCAAGTTTCTCAAGTCCGATAAGTTTTTCAAATAAATCAAGAAACCGTTCAAAATTATCCGGCGTCGTCAGATCATAGCCTGCTGCATGGAGATGGCATGTGTCCAGACAAATCCGCAATCTGTCATTGTTAATATCTTCTACAATTTCACCCAGCTGCTCAATAGTTTGTCCAATCTTTCTGTTCCCAGCATTTTCCAGAATAAGGTAGCTTTCGCGAGGAGTTGAAGAGAGGATTGATCTTATATTTTGAAGAAGTACTGGATAATTTTGTTCATCTCGGCACGCAAGAGTTTTGTCTTTATTTTTAAAAGAACCAGTATGCACAATACTTCCCTTTACTCCAAGTTCTACTCCCAAGTTCATTTCATGTATCAACGCTTGGACAGATTTTTGTCCGGTTGATCCGTTATCAGCAAGATTTACAAGATACAGTGCATGAAAATAGATCGGATCAATATGTAGTTCCGTTCTGATTTTGTTGAATTGGGCTATATCGGCTGGTGCAATCCGTGCTTGTTGCCAGGTGCGGGGAGAACTGGAAAAGATTTGCAGACAGTTACCGCCTTTGTCTGCAATGCTTTGCAGAGCTTTATAGTGACCTCCAGCACAGGATAAATGTGCACCAATCGATCGTTTGTTACTGATGCGATTTGATCTATTGTTTTGCATTATAGTTTCTTTATAATTAACTCATATCAACCTCATATGCATACGCTGCTTACATTATTATATAAATATAAAATCATACTTGCCCTGTTCGGAGTACTTTGTATCGGGATATTGGTCGGGATGCTCACTATGCGTATAGCTTTTAAGGAGCAGGATAATATGCTTTCAGCTATTATACACAGTACATCAGAAGGGAGATACACCAATCCGATCCTTGACTGTGAGCTATTTCAGAATGATGAATATTCGTCATTTAAAAAATTGGAGTACAAGATCAACCAGGCCATAAAACAGCAAAAAGACAAAGGAAATGCAGAGTTAATCTCGGTATATTTCAGGGACATGAATACAGGAGCATGGGTAGGTATCAACGAAAAGCAGCCTTTTTCTCCGGCATCGTTATTAAAGGTTCCGATTATGATGGCATACTTTAAATTATCGGAAAAAGATCCATCAATTCTCACGAGGGAGCTTACTTTTATTCAGGAGAATTATGCTGATTTAGGTATTACTCAAAATATTCTGCCTACTCACTCGTTGCAAACGAATAATAAATATACTGTGAACGATTTGTTATCACGAATGATCATCAATTCTGATAATTATGCGCAGTTTTTGCTGATGGACAATCTTAAAATATCGGAACTAGACTCAGTTTACCTGGATTTGGGAATCAATATCCCCGGAGTACGGAATACGGAGGATTTCATGTCTGTCAAGGAATATGCATCATTTTTTCGGATTTTGTATAACTCCACCTATCTGACGAGGGAACGATCAGAAGAAGCACTGAGTCTTTTGTCGCAAGTAGAATACAACAAAGCACTAAAAGCTGGAATACCTCCTACTATTGAGGTTGCCCACAAGTTCGGTGAGAGAAGTTACCCTCAAGAGGACGGTAGAGAAATTCGGCAATTGCACGACTGTGGCATAATTTATTATCCGGAAAAACCATACCTTTTATGTGTGATGACTCGAGGTGAGGATTTTGAAAGCCTCAGTATTACCATAAAAGACATCTCCCATGTCGTTTATCAGGAAGTAAGCTCCCGAAACTCTCCAAAGTAAATCTACTTGACATGTTTTAGCAGAGTTGATATATTAATGCTAATGAAGAGAATTTTGTGCAGAACGGACATATAGTTATGATCTGTCATAACTACAAAAAAAGCATTTATTGCTGCAATATAGCAAAATTCTCGTTCAATCGCTAGTTTTTCCCATATATGGATGAATTGACACAGCGGCAGATTGACATATTGACTGCCATCATAAAGGAACACACAGAGACAGGCCAAGCTGTCGGATCAGAGATCATTGAAAAAAAATATAAGCTTGGAGTTTCACCTGCAACGATACGCAACGAAATGGTGGCTTTGGAGAAGAAAGGGTACCTGCAAAAAACTCATTTTTCATCGGGCCGTATGTCTTCCCCAAAGGGATACCGGTTTTATATCAACAATGTCATGAGGGAAAAAGAATTGTCCACAGTTGATGAAGTAGCCTATAAACACAGTATCTGGGATGAACGGCAAAAAAAACATCGGGTTCTTTCACAGGCAGCACGCGTTCTGGCTCAGCGAACTGGTCTTCTTTCTCTTGTCGTGACCAATACAGGAGATCTCTATTATGCAGGGATGGGTAGGATTCTGGAACAGGATGAGTTTTTAAATATTGATGTCTCCAGGACGCTTTTTAACAGATTGGATGAAATTAATTTCTGGGAAGAAATACTACGGCAGACACTTGTTGTGGATCAGGATTTACTGTTTATTCTCGGTCCCGAAGATTTCCGTGATCCCGTGTTTGATGCGTGTGCAAGTATTTTTGGTGATTTTGAAACACCTTCCACACGCGGAATTATCGGTATCGTTGGGCCGAAACATATTCATTATGAGACAATAGTTCCGCAAATTAGATTTTTTTCTCATCTTATAGAGGAAATTATCAAGGAATACGCCGAATAAATTACATCATTACTTTATTGAGACTTATGGCAAAAAAACCTAAAGCAGACGTTCATGAAGAAGTTGAAGAGAATGTCGTTGAAACCGAAGAACAGACGTCTCAGATAGAAGAGGCAAAACAAAAAGTGGAGGAATATAAAAATTTATATCTCCGAGCACTCGCAGACTATAAGAATTTAGAGCACCGAATCAATCAGGAAAGACAAAAAATGAGAAGTTCTCTTAAAAAAGAGATGGTATATTCCCTGTTGCCTGTTTTGGATAATCTGGATCAGGCTGAGGTTTTTAATCAAGATCCCGGTCTAAAAATGATAAGTGCATCATTTCGAAAATCTCTTGAAGAGATGGGTGTAACTGAAGTTGAGCTGTTGGGATCTGAATTCAATCCTGAATATGCTGAAGCAGTCGAAGTTGTTGAAGGCAAAGAAGACAATATTATTATTGACATTATTCAGAAAGCGTATAAGCTTGACGGGCAAGTCATAAGGCCGGGCAAGGTTCGTGTGAGTAAGAAGTCCTAATGTATTGACATTATTAATTAACGATTATTTCTATGGCAAAAACAATTGGTATCGATCTTGGTACAACAAACTCTGCCGTTGCCGTAATGGAGGCGGGTAAACCGAAAATTATTTATTCACAGGAAGGTCGGAATGTTATTCCTTCTGTTGTTGATCCGACAAAAAGAATTGTCGGAGATGTCGCCAAAAGACAATTAGTATTAAATCCACACCGTACGATTTATTCAATTAAAAGATTGATGGGAAGACGTATAGGTGATAAGGCTGTCAAAAAAGAACAGGAATTTCTCCCGTATAAAATTGTCGAAGGAGCTGAAGACCGCGTTGCCGTCGAAGTTGAAGGCAAGAAATATACACCGGAAGAAATATCAGCAATGATACTTAAGAAGATCAAGGAAGATGCAGAATCATATCTGGGTGAAAAAGTAGAAAAGGCTGTTATTACAGTCCCTGCCTATTTTGACGATGCTCAACGTCAAGCTACCAAGCAAGCAGGACAGATTGCCGGATTGGAAGTTGAGCGAATTCTCAATGAACCGACAGCAGCAGCATTAGCATATGGACTTGATAAGTCTCATGCTCATACGATTGCAGTATATGATTTGGGAGGCGGTACCTTCGATATTACGATTCTCGAACTCGGAGAAGGTGTTTTCGAAGTTAAAGCCACGAATGGTGACACGCATCTTGGTGGTGACGACTTTGATCAGGCACTTATCAATTACATTGCTGACGAGTTCAAAAAAGATCATAATGTGGATTTAAGAAAAGATACACAAGCGTTACAGCGACTCAAGGAAGCTGCAGAAAAGGCAAAAATCGAATTATCATCTTCGCAGGAAGCAGAGATCAATCTTCCGTACATTACTGTCCAAGACAATCAACCGCTTCATCTTGTCCAAAAAATAACACGGGCAAAGTTTGAATCCCTGGTCGACGAATTAATACAACGTAGTTTTGGACCCGTTCGTGATGCATTGAAAGATGCGAACACGGAAGCAAAAGATATTAACGAAGTCATAATGGTGGGCGGAATGACGAGAATGCCGAAGATTGTTGAAGAAGTAAAGAAATTCTTCGGTAAGGATCCGAATCGCTCGGTCAATCCGGACGAGGTCGTCGCAATCGGTGCCGCAATCCAGGCAGGAATATTGACCGGAGAAGCCAAAGATGTCGTCTTGCTGGATGTTACGCCGTTGACCCTCGGTGTTGAAACGTTGGGGGGAGTGATGACACCTCTTATTGAGAGAAATACTACTGTCCCGACATCAAAGTCAGAAGTTTTCTCGACAGCGCAGGATAATCAGACTCAAACACAGATTCATGTGCTTCAGGGCGAACGTCCCATGGCACGTGATAATAAATCATTGGGTACATTTACCTTGGACGGGATTCCTCCCGCACCGCGCGGTGTCCCTCAGATTGAAGTAACCTTCGATCTTGACGCAAATGGTCTTCTTACGGTAACAGCCAAGGATAAAGCTACTGGAAAGTCCCAAAGCATCACCATAAAAGGCGGTACCGGTCTTTCTGAGGAAGAGATTGAGAAAATGAAACAAGCTGCAGAGGAACACGCAGAGGAAGATAAGAAATTAAAAGAACGAATCGAGGCAAAAAACAAAGCAGAACATCTGATTTATACTGCTGAAAAAGCACTAAATGATGCTGGCGATAAAGTTCCTGCCGATGTCAAAGCTGATGTCGAGGCTAAGACGAAAGACTTAAAAGACCTTATCGAAAAGGAAGATACAGCCGCAGAAGAAATTGACAAGAAAGCAGATGATCTCTCTACGGCTCTTCAGAAAATTGGTCAGTCTGCCTATCAAGATCAAACACCATCAGCCGGAACCTCTGCTGACAAGACCGAAGAATCAAAAAAAGAAAACGGTGAAGAGAAAAAAGGAGATGTTGAAGAGGGAGAAGTGGTAGAATAAGTCAAAAGAAATTGATAATTTGAGGGGCGTTGGAATATACGCCCCTCATTTATTTGCATCTAGCTTATGAAAGATTATTATGAACTATTAGGCGTTGCACGAAACGCTACTCAGAAAGAAATCAAATCGGCATATAGAAAGCTTGCTCTAAAATGGCACCCTGATAGAAATAAATCACCTGATGCCGAGCAGAAATTCAAGGAAATTAATCAGGCTTATGACGTACTTTCTGATGAAAAAAAACGACAAATGTACGATCAAATGGGTCATAGTGCCTATACATCGGGAGGTGCTCGAGCAGGAGGTGCTACCCAAGGAGGTCAGGGTCCCTTTGGAGGACAGTATTATTACACCAATATGGGCGGACAGGGTTTCGATTTCGGCGGAATGGATCCGTTTGATATATTTGAACAGTTTTTCGGATTCCGTTCACCTTATGGTTCTCAACAGCCGCGCAGATCTGTCTACCAGATGAACCTTACATTTGATGAAGCTGTCAAAGGAGTCACCAAAACAACGGTAATAAGCGGTAAAGAACATAAAATTAAAGTTCCGGCAGGTGTTGATACAGGATCACGTATACGATTTTCAGAGTTTGATGTTGTTGTTGATGTGCAACCTGATCCTCATTACAAACGTCAAGGACAAGATGTGGTTGTGGAGGAGAAAATAACATTTCCTCAAGCAGCTTTGGGTGATGTTGTGACCGTTAAAACTATTGATGATACTGTGAAACTTAAGATAAAACCAGGTACGCAGTCCGGAACGATGGTTCGTCTGCGCGGGAAAGGGATCCCTTACCCCAATTCCAAACAGCGTGGAGATCATTATGTGGTGTATAAAATTCAAACGCCTACAAAACTTACTGGAAAAGCTAAAAAGCTGATTGAAGATCTCAAAAAAGAATTGTAATTTATATGAAGATACACTCACATATTCAACATCTGGGACGCTATAAAAAGTATCAGAACATGGTTGAATTGATTCATAAGTATCTTCAATCTAAAGGATATCTGCTTTTAGATTTGCCGGTAATGTCTCCTACACTTATACCAGAAAGCTATCTGGAAATATTTGAAACAGAGTTTCAGTACATGGACACAAAAGAAAAACTGTATTTAACTCCTTCACCTGAATTGTTTATAAAGCGTTTATTATCTGAGGGCGTCGGTGACTGTTATTATCTCGGAAAATCATTTCGCAACAGTGAGCCCCATTCGCCCAAACATATTCCTGAGTTTACCATGCTCGAGCTGTATAAGACCGGTGAGAATTATAAATATATGGCACGTGAAGTTCTTGCAATGCTATCTTATGTAAGCCGAGGACTAAACGGAACTAATACTCTTGTCTATCAGGGAAAGAGTATCTCATTGGAAAATTGGGAAGAAATGACTGTTGCTCAAGCTTTCGAACGGTATGCTTCTGTCTCTGAAGATGAACTTTTTGACCAGCGAAGATTTGTCCGAAGGGCACAGGGGAAAGGCTATGCTGTTGAAGGATTCTCATACGAAGATCTCTGGTCGCAAATGTATTCACAGGAGATTGAGCCTCATCTCGGTGTAAATGGTTATCCTACCCTGTTGTATGATTATCCAGTGATATTTGCGGCCCTCTCAACGCCAAATTTAGACGGAAAAACGGCACAACGTTTTGAGTTCTATATAGAAGGAATAGAACTCGGCAATTGTTATTCTGAGTTAACGGATGCGACGATGCAGGAGAAGCGCCTTGTGGATGAATATCAAGAACGCAAAAAGTCTGGTAAAATAGAGCATCCCGCCGATGACGGCTTTGTCGATGCCCTGAAAAAGGGTTTGCCTGACAGTACCGGAATCGCAATCGGTGTAGAACGGCTGGGTATGATTATGACAGATGCTTCACAAATTGAAGATCTGAAATTGATAACTATACAGTAGTGATTATATTGTTGAATTGTGTATTGATCAGTGTAACAATTTAATCATTTAACAATTTTATTTCTTATGGCAGTACAGGCAGGTAATTTAAAAAAAGGCGAATTTATTAACTACCAAGGTGATATCTGGCAGGTTCAAAAAACCGAATTTTATTCTCCGGGTAAAGGTTCGGCTCTTATGCGTACGAAAATAAAAAATGTTACCTCAGGAAAAACAATTGACTATACCTTCAAATCAAATGAGTATGTGGATACAGTGGAGGTAAACAGTATAGAGATGCAATACCTCTATAAAGATGCGGAAAATGCCATTTTTATGGATCAGCAGTCATTCAACCAGTATGAAGTACCGCTGGAGATGGTCGGAGATATCATTCAGTTTTTTAAAGAAGGCGAAACAATGTATGTGTATGTCCATGACGAAAAACCTCTCAGTATCAGACCTCCTGCAAGTGTTACACTAAAAATCACGCAGACCGATGATGCTGCCCGCGGTGATACGGTCGGTAACGCTAAAAAAGAGGCCGAAGTCGAAACAGGTGCCAAAGTGATGGTGCCTTTGTTTATAAAACAGGGAGAAATAATTACCATCAATCCGGAAACCGGAGAATACACAGGAAGAGCAACACAGGGCTGAATATAATTGATTTTTCTGATTCAATTCTGAGTACTTTATGTATCCAAATACAGATTGTGAAAGGTACCGGCGTTGTTAGTAGACAAATAATAAAATTGATATTGTTACTTCATGATAACCGTAGGAAAACTTCTCCAGCAACAGCGGCTGAAACAAAATATTACGCTCAAAAAAGCGGAGGAGCAAACACGTATAAGACAGAGATATCTCAAGGCTATTGAGACGGAAAACTGGTCAATGTTTACCTCCCGAGTATACATTACGGGAGTGATCAAGACATATGCTTCATATCTGGGTATTGATCCCGAAAAAGCAATGGCATATTTCCGTCGTGATTATGAAAGAAAAGAAGACGTAACATTCAAAAAAAGACTCCCTTCCCTCCAACTGCTACCGGAAACAAAAAAGGTATTTTTCGGTTTACTAGCGGCTGTTTTTGTATTTTTTGCTTTTTATTTCGGTTATCAATTCAATCAATATCTTTCTCCACCGGGTATAGAGATCGTGTCACCTGAAGAAAATGTCTTTCGCAATAGACAAAAAGTAACCGTGATCGGGAAGACTGAACCTGAATCAACCGTACGGATTTACAATGAAGAACTGTTTCCTGATGATAACGGATTTTTCAGATATGAGTTCCCGCTCAAAAAAGGGTTGAATACACTTCAAATTGAAGTAACGGGTCCAAACGGGAAAAAAACAGTTCATGTCGAAGAATTCATGCTGGAGTAAGATTAGATAATCTTTTGAAACAGCTCTTTCACAGTTCTCACCGTAAGTGAAGACAAAGGAGTATTGAATTTCAGACGTTTTGCTTCACTGATAATTCGTTCCTGTCCATATATTTTTCGTACTTCACCCAAAAGGCCAACTTCGCCGGTAAACACAGTAGAGCTCCCGAGCGGTACATTCTTGACTGAAGAAATAATTGATGCGACAATCCCCAAATCAGCAGCAGGAGATTTTACATCTACACCGCCTATCACATTGATATAAATATCAAATTTACTGAGATTCAGCTTCAGATGTTTGTCGATGACTGCCAGTAGGAGTAGTACTTTGTTATAATCCACTCCTTTCACTACTCTTCGAGGCATCGGGAGGAATGATGTCGAGGCAAGTGTCTGGATTTCAAAAAACAACGGTCTTTTGCCTTCCATAACACCGACAAGCGCTTTCCCTGGTACCTGAAGTTCCTTGTCTTCATCAACAAATGCAAGAGGATTGTTTACTTCGGAAAGACCTTCACCTTTCATCTCAAATATCCCGATTTCATCAGTAGATCCGAATCGGTTTTTTTGTGCCCGAAGGACACGAAAATTCGAAATTTTTTCACCTTCAAAATTGAGAACAGCATCTACCATATGCTCCAAAGTCTTTGGTCCGGCCACCTCACCTTCTTTGGTGACATGTCCCACGATGATCATAGGAATACCTGATTCTTTTGAAAGTCGAATAAGCCGGGCGCTTGCTTCTCTCAGTTGCGAAACACTACCGGGAGGAGCATCCACGTCTTTTGTATAAATCGTTTGAACTGAATCAATAACAATTACATCGGGCTTTGCGCTCAGTTCATCAGTTCCCTTTATGATTGCTTCGACTTGCAGAGTATCTGAAAATAAAAAAGACTTAAAATCGATACGAAGCCGGTCCGCCCGTTCTTTGACTTGCTCTGCGGATTCTTCTCCAGAGATATAGAGAGTGTTTAAATTTTTTAGACTTTGAAGCAATAAAGTCGATTTTCCAACACCCGGTTCTCCGGTCAAAAGAATTACTTCACCTTTGACAATCCCTCCCCCGAGCACTCGATCGAGTTCAAACAAACCGGTCGGTGTACGGTTTTTATCAAGAGCTTTTATCTTTGAAAATGCAGTTGTGTTAAATGACTGAACGGTTTTTGAGCGCTGTTCACCAGCCTCACGCATTTCTTTGAAAGTGTTCCATTCGCCGCAAGCAGGACAGCGTCCTATCCAAGCTGCTGAACCTTCTCCGCAATTGGTGCAAACAAATTGTGCCATGGGTATATTGTACCTGATAAAATTTTTCACTTCTTTCATTGAATTTCGCGTTTTTTCTGATAGAATTAGCTTTATGGTAATAGTAAAAAGTGAATTTGCTCTTGCATTAAACCAGGTTGCTTCCGAACGGGGCATTAGTGTTGATGATGTTATCCAGTCCATGGAAGCTGCTATTATGGCTGCTTTCCGCAAAGAACATCCTGAGTTTTTCTCAGAAGATCCCGAAGAAGACAATGGTATATCAGTCAAAATTGATATCAATACTGGTGAAACCCATATTATGCAGGAGGAAAAAGATATCACTCCGCCCGGATTTGGACGAATTGCAGCACAAACTGCACGTCAAGTTATCATCCAAAAAATTCGGGAAGCAGAGAAAAAGACTGTGATCTCTCATTATCAGGATCAGGTAGGAACTATTATCAGAGGACGAGTTATCCGTCGGGATATGAATAATGTCTATGTCGACTTGGGTAAAGCCGAAGGAGTACTGCCGCGCGAAGAACAAATCCGCAATGAAACATATATCGTTAATAATAGATATGTGTTTTATCTCAAAGAAATTGGTACATCAAAAGCTGGTTACTCACGGATAGTATTATCAAGAACGGCGCCGGAACTTATCTCCGAACTATTCAAGCGGGAAGTCCCTGAGATCACGAGCGGTACCGTTGAGATTAAAAATGTAGTCAGAGAACCAGGTGAACGCGCGAAAATTGCCGTCTACAGCAGCCAGAGCGGTGTCGACCCTGTCGGCGCCTGTGTCGGGCAAAAAGGTGTTCGTGTACAGACCGTGACCGATGAACTGAACGGCAAAGAAAAGATTGATATTATCCAATGGAATGAAGATATTAAAGTTTTTATTATCAGTGCGCTTTCTCCGGCACAAGTTATTTCCGTTGATCTCAATGAAAAAGAAAAACATGCGAATGTCTCAGTAAACGAATCTCAAGCCCCTCTTGCTATCGGCAAAGGCGGTGTGAATGTCAACCTCGCTGCAAGACTCACAGGATATGATATTGATATTGTTCAAATCTCCTCAGAAACAGGAGAAAAAGTCGAAACCCCATCCGAACAAAAAGAAGAAGCAGAGCCCGTAGTAGCAGAAGATCAACAGGAAGTCGCAGAAGAAATCGAAGACGTTCAGGAAAAATCTGAAGCTGAGAACCAAGAAGAAAAGAAATAATGGAAGCTTTCTGCTGACAGAATCCTTCATAACGAAACCAATACGTTACTAATTATTAATATTGTCATGATACGACCGCCAATAGTCACTATTCTCGGACATGTGGACCATGGAAAGACAACATTGCTCGATACTATACGTCAGAGCCGTTTGGCTGCCAAGGAGCATGGAGGAATAACGCAGCGTATTGGAGGATATGAAATAAAAACCGGTATCAAAGGATACGACACAGATACTATTACATTTATTGATACACCGGGTCACGAAGCATTCTCCCAGCTCCGTTCACGCGGAGCAAACGTAGCTGATATAGCAATCCTTATTATCGATACAACCGATTCGGTCATGCCTCAAACGATTGAATCCATTGCCCATATTAAAAGCGCGGGTATCCCCTTTATAGTAGCATTGAATAAATCCGATCTACCCACCGCAAATCCAAAACGGGTTCAACGGGATTTATTGAAACATGAAGTAATTACTGAAGAAATGGGTGGAGATGTCGTTGCTTTGCCTATTTCAGCCAAAACCGGTGAAGGAGTCCCGGAATTGCTAGAATCAATTTTACTTATTTCAGCAGATCTTAAACTTTCCTTTGATCCGACACATCCTGTTTCAGCGTATATTATTGAAACGAAAAAGGATCAGAGAGGAACAGTTGTTAGTGCAATTATCAAAGACGGGGTTCTCAAAGTAGGCGATGATGTATATACGAACCAAGGAAAAGTCCGCGTGCGGTCTCTTATCAATGATTTAGGAAAATCATTGAAACAGGTAGAACCTTCCATGCCGTTTGAATTATTGGGATTCTCCGAAATTCCCGAAGTCGGCTCATTTATAACATCAGAAGAACAACAGATCAAAGAACAAACACAGCAAAGCAATATTCCACAGCGTACGGATATGGCTGCATTTTTGAGCGGTGAAGAAACACAAACAAAAAAGCTTTCTGTCGTGCTGAAAGCAGACTCACAAGGCTCTTTAGAAGCCATTACGCAAGCATTGGGTAAAAATGAGAATATCGAAGTTATGCTCAGTGCAGTCGGTGACGTTCACAGATCTGATATTTTCCTGGCAAAAACAACCAAATCCATCGTAATAGGTTTTTCCGTTCATATCGATAATGAGGTGAAAGAATTGGCACGCCAGGAAAAAGTCATCATTAAGACTTATGACATCATATATGAGCTTCTCGAAGAGCTTGAAGAGGTATCAGCACTTCTTCAGGAAAAAGAACAGCAGGAAAAGAATTTGAAGGCTCAGGCAAAAGTTCTTGCTACATTTATTATTGAAGGTGAAACAGTATACGGTACACTCATTACCAAAGGGAAAGTAAATCTCGGTGATACTGCAGAAATATATCGCAATGATAATCTTATAGGAAAAACAAGACTTATTTCACTTAAAATTCGGGCAAAGTCCGTTCAAGAAGTCAAGAAAGACCAGGAGTGCGGTGTCCAATTTGCTCCGGAACTTGACATCAAGGTTGGTGATATGATAAAATATATCCTATAATATTTTATATTCTGTATGATGCCAACCAATCAGCAACCGGAAGATGTTGCAAAAACAATTTCCCAGATAAATGAAGTCATTGCAAAAAATGACTCGGGTATTATTGTCCTTCCTTCCAAGCCCACACCTGATGCGATTGCTGCAGGAACTGCTATGTATATGGCTCTTACGAAAATGGGCAAAAATGTATCTCTTGTCGCATCCGCTGTCCCGGAAAGCGATATGATTGGTGTCGATAAGATTAAAACAGATCTTAATACCGGTGGAGACAACCTTGTCATCTCATTTCCTTATGAAGATGGAGCTATTGATAAGGTTGATTACAATATAAAAAATGAACGATTTAACCTCATTGTTATCCCGCGTGAAGGACATTCCAAGCTTGAACCGAAAGATGTTCAATTTACCTATAGCGGTGGGAAAATCGATTTCATTATCACTATAGATACACCTAATTTAAATGCTATCGGTGATCTATATCAGAAAAATCAGCGGGAGTTTGATGGTCAAACTATCATCAATATTGACCGACATCTGATCAATAATTCGTACGGGATGATCAATATGGTTGTCAAAACAAGTTCTTCTACTTCAGAACTTGTTATGAAAGTGATTAAAGGACTGAAAGCACAGATAGATCGCGATATTGCGACCAATCTATATGCAGGGATTCTTGCTGCAACAAATAATTTTACGGCCTATTCTGTCAATGCAGATACGTTCGAAGCTGTTGCAGAACTGTTGCGGGCAGGTGCTGTCAAAAAACCGATTGCACAAAATCAGTTTGGAAGAGCACCCGGTATGGCTGGAGCGACTCCATTCGGCGGACAGAATCAACAGCCGTCTATGAGTCCACGAGCTCCGTTTCCATCAATGAATCCGTTCCAAAATTTCGGCCAGCAGCAGCCTCCTCAGCGTCAGAACGAACAGGCAGCTCCGGCACGTCCTGATGAAAAACAACAGCGGCGAGTAGAACAGGTTGAAAAGGAACCCCGTTCTCAGGAAGGTAATGACAACACGCCGGAAGATGACCTCAAACCGAAGATTTTCTCCGAAAGTGACGGTCTGATCTAATAAACTGATAGTCTGCATGATGCACTCACAGCGACCCAAGGTGCGTTCTAGTCAATTTTCTTTCTCCTGCTTTAACAAACGAACTGCTAGCCACGTACTTCAAACATAGTAGTATATAATGTAGTACGTATGGAAATCCTGCCCTATATATTCATTCTTATTTCAACTGTCATCATCCTTGTTGTTGTGCGTATGTGGTTCAAAAAGATGGAAGAAAAAACAAACATTTCAGAAGAACTGACGCAGTGGCTCAAGGAAATGAGTCAATCCAATCGTCAGGTAGATCAAAAACTCACACACAATATGGATATGTTCAATCAGCGTCTTGATAAAGCAGCACAGGCGATGATGAGTGTACAAAAAAGTATTGGCGAATTCTCAGAAATCGGTAGATCTATGCAGCAGCTTCAACAGTTTCTTCAGTCACCAAAACTGAGGGGGAATATCGGAGAACAGGTTCTGAAAGAGCTACTATCTCAGTGTCTCCCGGCCGAAACGTATGTCCTGCAATACGGTTTTAAAAACGGAGATCGGGTAGATGCTGTCGTGAAAACAAGTCAGGGACTTATTGCAATTGATTCGAAGTTCCCGTTGTCCACATTCAAGAAACTGATGGAAGAAAACAATGAAATTGCCCGTGATGCACTGCAAAAGGAGTTTATCAGAGATGTCAAAAAGCATATCAATGCCATTTCAAAAAAATATATTTTAGCCTCTGAAGGCACACTTGACTATGCATTGATGTATATTCCTTCGGAAAGTGTTTATTACGAAATCATCAATAACGGCGAGTTGTATGATTATTCATCAGAGATGCGGATTGTTCCGGTTTCTCCGATGAGTTTTTATGCATATCTGAAAGTAATTTTGATATCACATGAAGGTGCCCGAATTCAAAAACAGGCCAAGGAAATTCTCGCGACATTGCAGGCCATGAGAAAAGACTATGAGAAGGCAGAAGATGCTGTCTCCGTCCTGAATAAGCATATCGGGAATGCATATAATCAGTCTGCAAATGTCGTACAACATTTGTCGAAATTGGGGCAGAAAATTGAGTCGACGGCTTCACTTTCTGCAACTGAGGAGAAGTTGCTGGAGTAGCGTATTCCTCACTAGTTGCTATGAAAATCCAAGTAATACATGAGATACAGCAGAATCAGAAACTGACACCACAGGAGATAGTGGATCTCATTTTAAAATCTCGAAACATCCAAGATAAAGAAATATTTCTTAATCCTCCGTCTCCGCTGAAATTTACTCTAAAAGACTTCGGGTTTACAAAAAAACAGATTGATCATGCTATGAGCCTTCTTCAGAAGATTTTTGATGAGAAAAGAACGATTGTGGTATACACGGATTATGATGCTGACGGAATAACCGGTGGTTCTGTTCTCTGGGAAACTCTGCACCTGCTCGGATTCAAGGTGATGCCGTATGTGCCGCATCGCCAGCATGAAGGATATGGTTTTTCCAAAATAGGGATAGACAGAATTAAAAAAGAGTATGATCCGGCGCTTATCATCAGTGTAGATCACGGAATAACTGCTGTTGAGCAAGTTGCCTATGCAAAATCGCTCGGTATTCCGGTCATAATTACAGATCACCATCATAAACAGGAAAAAATTCCGGAAGCAGCCGAAGGAATTTTTCATATCCCGGCCTTATCCGGATCCGGGACTGCTTTTTATTTTGCAAAGGAAGTATTTTTACACTTCCGGAAATCATTGACCGAATCAAAGCAACAAAAGCTCAAGAAGCATTTTGAAACAGATTACTTGTCTCTTGCCACCATCGGAACAGTCGCTGATCTTGTTCCTTTGATCGGTCCTTCACGGAGCGTGGTACGTGCCGGTCTTGCTGCATTCCCGCATGTAACACGTGTTGGAATCCGACAGATATGCAAGCAGGCAGAGATAGATGGCCGCGTTATCTCACCATATGAAATTGGATTTATTATTGCTCCACGAATCAATGCAGTAGGACGACTGGAGCACGCAATTGATGCATTGCGTCTGCTTTGTACAACCAATGAAGAACGGGCAGCAGAGCTTGCCGGAAAAGTCGGGGAGATGAATACTGCCAGACAGGATCTGGTAAAAGCGAATGTAGAAGAAGCCGTTTTGCAGGTACAGAAGATGAAAGAATTACCGAAGTTAATTATTCTCTACGCAGATCACTGGCATGAAGGTGTTATCGGGCTTATCGCATCAAGTATTTTGGAGAAATATTATCGACCGACAATTGTCATGACAAAAGGGGACGGTTTTTATAAAGCGTCCGTTCGCTCGATACCCGGTTTTCATATAACTGAGTTTTTGGGAGAGATGCAGAAATATTTAAAAGGATATGGCGGACATGCAGCTGCAGCCGGATTTACACTACCTGCGGAAAATCGGGAAATATTTATGAAAAAGGCGATCAAAAGAGCGTCAGAAGTAATTTCAGATGATGATTTGGAACGAATCATCCAGGCAGATTTGCGAATCCCATTGGTACATATGTCTATTCGTCTTTCAAAAATGATTGATCAGTTAGCACCTTTTGGGGTCGGTAATCCGAAACCAACATTTGTGAGCGAAGTCGAGCTTTTACACGCCAAAATTTTGGGAAAAAATAAAGATCATTTGAAATTGACAGTCAAGCAGCCGGGAGTTCGATCAGTTCCGATCGATATGATTGCCTTTGGACAGGCAAAAATTTTTCCCGAGCTTTCAAAAAATCAGATAGTGCAGACCGTGTATCAGTTGGATATCAATCGCTGGAACGGCAATGAATCATTGCAGGGTATTGTACAAAAAATAATTCTCTAGGTTTCTTACAATCTCTTGACATCAATTCAGAAAGGTACGCTATAATAGTAGTAATTTACTTCATTATCCATTTATTTTATACCTATTATGTGGAAAGCAATTATTGCCGTAATCATTGTTGCTCTTGTCGGAGCAGGCGGGTACCTTTATTATCAGTCTAATCAGAACAGAAGTGCCGTACCCGAGGAAAATATGGTGACTGTTACACCCGTCGAAGAAGCGACACCTACACCTGAAGAAGTTGACCGTGAAGCTTATGACATCGAAGTACAAAACGGAAGCGGTATAGCGGGATTGGCGGGACAAGCGCAGCAATTTCTTGAGGATGCGGGATTTACCGTGATTGATATCGGGAATGCTGATGAGACTGATTATGAGGAAACGGTGATCTATGCGAGTGAAGATGTGGACGAAGCGTGGTTGGATGAACTGAAAGACGTACTCGGCGAAGAATATGATGTTCAAAGCCAAGTAGAAGAACTCGATATGGAGACCGATGCAGATGTCGTCGTAATAATCGGCAGTAATGACGCCAGCGGTGAGTCAATGTCAGAAGAAGAACCGACAGCAGCACCTACCGAAGAAGATGAAGAAACAGAGACTCCGACACCGTCACCAAGCGAATAATTTTTTCTTAATAGAAATCACATCTTCTCTACGGTCTCAATTCCCAGGAGATTCAGTCCGTGTCGGAGTATTATAGATACCTTCTGTGTGAGAAGTATCCTGAAATTTCTAGTGTTTACATTTGCTTCTTTCAAAATCTGATGCTTCTGATAAAAGAGATTGTACTTTTGCGATAGGTCATAAAGATATGTCGTAATGTAGTTTGGCGCATAGTTTTTAGCAGCTTCCATGACAGCTTCAGGATATTTATTCAATGTACGAAGGATAGTAAGCTCGTCTTCGTTCATGTTACTGGATCCCGGATCGGGGTCCGGGATGACGGAGGTGTCTAGCTTATTCAAAATAGATTTACAACGCACGTAGGTGTACTGCACATACGGTCCCGAATTTCCCTGCATATTCAGGATCTCATCCCAATCAAATACGATATCCAAGTGTGAGCTTCTTTTGAGATCATTCCATTTAATAGCGCCGATTCCGACTTTTTCTGCTGTTTCTTCATTCACTTTATCTTTTGCTAATCCCTTAGCCCGTTTTGTTGCCTCCTCAAGTACATCCTCCAGCCAGATAGTATTTCCTTTGCGGGTCGACATTTTCATATCCTTGAAACGGTACATCCCGTGTTTGATATGGATGCGTTGTCCCTTTTTTATCCAGCCGAGCATCTCTTCCAGTTCAAATAATTGCTTGAAATACAAAGCCTGTTCCGCTCCGACTTCATTGATGATGGTTACGTCCGAAACGTAACGAGGGTTCTCAAGGCGGAATTTATCAGTTGCAAGATCACGGGTAGCATAGAGCGTTGCTCCGTCTTGTTTGATGATCATAAGAGGTGGGAGTTTATCGTCAGGAAAGAAAGCAAGTTCTGCTCCTTTGCTTTCTTTCAATAAATTTTTTTCACGAAGTTCTTCAATGACCGGTTCCATTTTATCTTCAAAATAGGATTCACCGTATCCCCGTCCGTCATTCTCCGTAAATTCTATACCCAGTTTCTGATATATTTTATTGAATTCCTTCCAGGACCAGTCAATGCATTTTTTCCAAAGCCTCTTTGCTTCCTCATCACCTTCCTCCAGCTTTTTAAACCATTTTCTCCCTTCTTCTTCGATCTGCGGATTTTTTTCAGCTTCTTCATGAAATTTCACATAGAGTGACACAAGTTCTTTTACCGGGTTTTCTGATTCTTCAATTTGTTTCTCATCTCCCCAAGCTTTTATTGCATAGATCTGCTTACCAAATTGCGTACCCCAGTCACCGAGATGATTATCACGAAATACAGTCGCGCCAGTCGCCTCAAGCAAATTGGCAATCGCATCTCCTATGATGGTTGAGCGGAGATGTCCGACAGTGAACGGTTTTGCGATATTTGGCGATGAGTATTCGACAATGACATGTTGTCCTGCATTTGTATGTGTATTACCGAAGGAAGGGGCTATCTCAGAAAGATTGCCTAACAGTTTTTCTTTTGAAATCCATAGATTGATAAACCCGGGCTTCATGACCTCTACTTTTCCGATAATGTCTTTTGATTCAATGTTGTCAGCAATGGTCTGTGCAAGCTCCATCGGATTCTTTTTTTCGGATTTAGCAAGTTGAAGTGCAATGGAAGTAGAATAATCTCCATAGGATTCCTGTGCAGGAGAGGTGATATTCAGATTCTCAACGGGGAGATTGAGTTTTTCAAGAGATCTTTTTATAACAGTATAAATATGTTCTTTTACCATGGTTTCTATAATACCATATTTTAGGCTGTAGGAACAAGAAGTTAGCTCTCTTCCCTGGCTACACCAATTCTTTTGGCGATGATAGGTGTAAGAGGCGGTTCAAGAATTAGTGTGAGAAGAATAATCCACATACCTATGGCAATTACAAATTCAGACTGGATAATATCAAATGTCGCGGCGATAACGATCAAAATTGCAGCGATTATGCCTGTTTCCCGTATAAAACTCAGGAATACGAGATCTTTCAGCTGAAAAACGCCCTGATACCACCAGGGAGCGAGTGAAATGAAGACGACAATCGGCCGCAGGACAAACATAAAAATGAATCCTGACGCAATACCGATCGGTGCCAGCTCGACAAGTGTCGTGACCGGTACAAGTGCACCGAGAATGATAAAAATAAACGGTTTGATCAGATGATTCAGGATACTTTCATAGAAATGAGATACTTTTTTGATTCCTCCTATTACGTCAGTCAGAAGCCCGCTTATAAATGCAGCCAGAAATCCTGCCCCTCCGAGGATATTTCCCAACACGAAGGTAAATATCGGGACTGACAATACGAGCGCCGGATCCGCTTCTTCCTTGTGGTCTTGTGAATAATAGAAGCGTTTAATTAGGGTAAAACCGAAGTATCCCACCAATATACCGGATATGATCTGGAGTGCAAACGCATCATAGGTACTTTTCTGCAAGAGCGGGACGAAATAGGGAATGATTCCGCTTTGCATTACAGGCGCTGAGATCAGTGCAAGAAGCAGAAATCTGGTAAAGATACTACCGCTGACATCCGTAAGTGCTGATTCCGAAATAGCAATTTGTTTCAGTTCCGGTCTTTTAAATTTGAGCGTTTTTAGTGTGGGGATGATGGCGGTAGGATCTGTTGATGCAAGCGCAGCACTCAGGATGAGAATTGAAGGAATTAGTGCAGGTGTGAAGTTTCCCATAAGCGACATAAATCCGTACATGACAAACGCAAATCCAATAGAAGACAAGACTACTCCAATAAGTGAGAGAGTCGCAATAGGCATAAACCACTTCTGAAAATTTTTGAACGGTATTTCAAGGCCGCCGGCAAACAGAATAATCGCTCCGAATACTTCCATCAGAATCTTGAGGCTTTCAACATCTTTCGTAAAAAACGATAAAAACGGCTGAAGCGCCATCCCGGCAAAAATTGCCCAGACAAAAGAAGGGATGATCGTTTTCGGAGCAATACGATTGATACAATACCCGATAAATAGCATTGATCCGAAGACAAACAGCTGGAAATCCGCTTCATGTTTCAGTTCGTTGTTTTCGAGAAGAAATGAATGGGCGATAAAGGAAAGTAATGTTAAAAAAACAATTAAGGTAACATAAGGAATAAAGGAGCGGTATTTTTTTCTCATATTCTATTTTTATCTTAGCACACCTATTTCATAATTATCAATGTACTCAAGCTTGCAAATCAGCCCTAAGTTGCTAGAATAGATACACGCGTATGAAAAGAAAACTGTATGTAATTTTGGGCTTGATAAGTCTTTTTATTTTGTTTATTCTTATCAGGTTTTTCATTTTTGAGCGGCCAAATCAGCAGGGACGCATTAAGGTTCTTTCATCACCTACGGCCGGTGTATTTCTCGATAACGTTCCAATGGGCAAAACTCCTTTTGAAAGCAAAGTCGCTCCGGGTGAGTATATGGTAAAGCTTATTCCTGAAGGAGAAGACAGCAAGACGGTGTCTTGGGAAGGGAAAGTCACGGTTTATGCCAACACATTGACCTTTATAAGCCGTGAACTCGGTACGTCAGACCTGACCTCTGCTGGTGAAATTCTTACCGTAACAAAAATGGAACAAAAGCCTGACGGTGAAACAGGTGAAGTGTCTGTTGTAACGGAACCTGCCGGTTCTATTGTATTTCTGGACAACGATGAAAAAGGGATTGCCCCGCTTGTTTTGAAAGATGTCCCGGCAGGCGAACATGAGCTTGCAGTATTTCTCCCCGGCTTTTTCCGAAGAACGCAAAAAATTCATGTAGATAAAGGTCATGTAGTGGTTGCAAATTTTAAATTGGCACTGGACAAAACGCACAAGACACTTGAGCAGGAGCTGACTGAGAATCAAAAAGAAGCGTCGGAATCAGCAGAGACTACTGACAATGAAGGCTCTGAAGACACCACGTCTGCGAGTACTTCAGCATCATCTGCAGATACACTCACCATTCTGGACACTCCGACTGGGTTTCTGAACGTCCGCGATGAGCCTTCGACAGCCGGCACACAGATTGATCAGGTAAGTCCGGGAGATGAATATGAGTATACGGATGAACGCAATGGCTGGTACAAAATCAAACTTACAGACGGCGAAGAAGGCTGGGTGTCAGGAACGTATGTTGAAGTAAATGAATAATGTTTATTTATCCTTCCAGACGAATTTATTGTAGAAGATATACGAGTAGGGTATAACGATAAAAAGAATGATGACTACTTTGTAAAGAATCCACGAATGGAACTCAACAGAACCGATATGGAGAATATGATCTCCCAGTAAATTTAACGCAAGCCACATCCCTGCGCCCTGTATGAATACGGATCCTGATGAAACGAGGTTGAACTTCAGCAGACTGAAAAGAAGTGAGCTTGATCTCCTGATTCTTTTGTGCGCAAAACTCCAGTAATTATTAAACATAAAATTTGAAATAATCGCGATTTCGGCACTCATCATATTGGAAAGTACTTTCGGGATCGCCAAAAAGTGTATAAAGGCATAGGCAAAAGTGAAATCCACAACAAATCCAACACCGCCTACTATACAGAATTTGATAAATGATGAATTTTGCAGCACGTAAAGCAATGTGTGCATGATATATTGGAACGAGTTGATCTTCGAGACTCCTTCTTTTCGGTCTTTGAAGTTGATAGGAACTTCTTCGATACGTGCTTTGGAAATGAGTGCATTATGCAGAAGTGCTACCTGAAAAACATAACCGGTATAATTCCCCAATTTCGGCAATGAATCCCGGATAACCCATGCTTTTATGGCCCGATATCCGGTCGTCCAGTCAGTGATTCTCAATTTCATAAAACCAAACCTGATAATCCAGTTGCCGAAAAACGAGTATGCTTTGCGGTGCAGTGCCCAATCTGATGGAATAGACCCACCTTTTCTGTATCGGGAGCCGATGACAAAATCTGCTCCTTCTTCAATTTTTTTCAAAAATTCTGGAATTTTTTTGGGATCATGCGAGAGATCTGCATCCATCTCAAATAATACGAATGGCTTTAATTTCTCCAGTGCAATACGGAATCCTTCCAAATATGCTTTTCCGAGTCCTTCTTTTTTCGTATGCAAAACATGCAGGTTTTTAAATTTTTTTCTGTTTGTGTTGTAGAGGTCTTCAACAATTTTTCCTGTATTGTCCGGTGAATTGCTGTCAACAACAATGATATGGATATCCCAGTTGTTGACAGTATCTGAAACTGACATAATACTGAGAATCATTTTTTCAATATTTTTTGCTTCATTGTATGTCGGAAGGATAATTGCTGCTTTACGCATAGTATCATTTCAACTTGTTTCTAAAATATTCTATCGTTTTTACCAATCCGTCTTCCAGAGGCACTTCCGGATTCCACTGTAAAAGCGCCTTGGCTTTGCTGATATCGGGCTTTCTTTTTTTCGGATCATCTTGGCCGATCTGCTGAAACACAATTTCGGAAGCAGAATTAGTCATCTGCTTGATTATTTCCGCAAGTTCCTTGACGGTTTTTTCGTTGGGGTTGCCCAGATTGATAATTTCACCGGCAATATCCTCTGTTTCACCCAATGCTGACAGACCTCGCACCATATCCGCGACATAACAAAAGGATCGTGTTTGTGAACCGTCGCCATAGATCGTGATTGGTTTGCCCGAAAGCGTCTGCGTTATAAAATTGGATACAACGCGGCCGTCGTCCATCTCCATGTGAGGTCCGTATGTATTGAAAATCCGGGCAATACGAACATCCGTTTGGTATTTCATATGGTATGTTATTGTAATCGCTTCCGCATATCTTTTGGCCTCGTCATAACAAGACCTGACACCTGCAGGATTTACATTGCCCCAATATGTCTCTTTCTGTGGATGTTCCAGCGGATCGCCGTATACCTCCGAGGTAGAAGCCAGTACCACCCGGTCACATTTTCCCGCTCGAGCAAATTCAAGAAGGTGATAACTGCCTTGTGCATTGGCAAGCATTGTTTCAACCGGATGTTTTTTGTATTGTACCGGGGAGGCGGGAGATGCCAAATTGAAGGCGATATCAATGTGAGGTATATCTTTCAGGTCATATGTCGAGACATCCTGTTCTACAAAAGTCAGAAGGTCAGGAGAAATACCGGCAAGATTATTTTTGTTTCCGGTAATAAGATTGTCAACAACCCATACATGATGTCCTGCATTCGTGTAATGTCTCGTCAGATGAGAGCCGATAAAGCCCGACCCTCCCGTTATGAGAATATTCATACTACTTGTCTTCCGGTAGAAATATAAGTAAATCCCCGATCTTTCATTTCCTGCGGTTGGTACAGATTTCGACCGTCAATAATGAGCGGAGCGCTAAGTGCTTTCTTTACTTTTTCCAGATTAGCCTGTTTGAACTCATTCCATTCCGTAAAAATAAGCAGCGCATCTGCCCCTTCTACCGCTTCGTACATGTCATCAACATATGTTATTTTGTCACCGATTGTGCGTCGTACATTGGCCATGGCAGCCGGATCAAAGGCACTAATCTCGTAGCCCATTTTCAATAAATCTTCAATGATATAGACTGCCGGAGCAAAACGGATATCATCCGTATTCGGCTTGAATGCCAGACCCCAGGCCGCAAGTTTTTTACCTTTCACATTCGCGGTAACTTTATGAATAAAATTATCCCGTACTGTCCTGTTTATCCGTTCGACGGCATCAAGCAGTCCCGTATCAAGTTCCAGATGTTTTCCTGTTTCATTCAAGGCCATGACGTCTTTCGGGAAGCATGAGCCGCCGTATCCGATCCCTGCACTGAGAAACTTGTGCCCGATACGATTATCTGCTCCGACTGCTTTTGTGATAGTTTCAATGTCTCCTCCCGTTTTCTCTGCATACAGGGAAATCAGATTGGCAAAAGCAATTTTAGTCGCAAGCATGGCATTTGATGCATACTTGATGATTTCGGCACTTGCCAGGTCAGTAATAACACGCTCTCCCGGGAGAGGTTTATGAACTTCTAGGAGTTTCTTAACTGCTTTTTGAGATTTTGATCCGATTACAACCCGGTCAGGATACACGGTATCATTGATCGCAGTTCCTTCCCGCAAAAACTCCGGGCAGGACGCGACATCGACTTCCGCTCCTTCAGGTTTGACTTTGTTCAGGATTTCCTCAACTTTCAGATTCGTTCCCACAGGAACGGTACTTTTGCAGGAGACAACAGTATATCCTTTTTTCAGATTCTTTCCGATATTGGTTGCGACATCAAGGACCGATGAAAGATCAGCTTCTCCGGTAGAAGTCGGAGGCGTACCGACTGCAATAAACACAACATCAGATTCGGGAATAGCCTTGTCATAATCTAACGTAAAGTGAATGCGTCCGGCTTCAAGGTTCTTTTGGAGAAGCTCTTCGAGGCCCGGTTCATAAATAAGCGGATCTCCGTTCTTCAATCGCTCAATTTTGTCAGGCGTACGCCCGACAACCCATACATTATTTCCGAAGTCGGCGAAGACACAGGCTGTCACAAGGCCGACATACCCATGGCCGATAAATGTGATTGTCATATGTGAAATGATATATAATTGCACGCGAAAAAACAAGTAACAGAATTATACAGTAATTTTCTGACAATCCTGCAATATTCCCTGATCGATGATGCCGGAAAGAATCTGAGCATGCGGTAAAGCCAGAAAATCCTGCATCCACGGTTTTGAGAGCAATGAATGAATTATGGCTTCGCTGGAGTCCGAGTGCCGGGTTTCAACAAAAATATTCCGGAGTGTACTAAAGGATGAGCCGGGCTGTTGGGCATGCTCGAGTGCATGAGTGACAGCATACTGCGCCTGTTGTGTGATTTCGGCTATTGCCGGTTCATTGATCTGGAAACCCCGGTCCTGATGATACATACGCGGTCCCCGCAGTGCAAAAACCTGATTTGGGAATCCGAATGTATTCGGGTATTTGACCTTTGCAGGTCTTGGGTCAGTTGATATAAGCAATGTGTGCGGATTTTGAATTTTTTGATATGAAGGCAGGTTCGGTATTGCACTGTTGATTCCTCTCAATACCCGTTCTTTTCTCTCTAACAACTCAGCAATATACTCAGGAATACTTCCCGTATCAAGTGCCGGAACTCCTTCTGCGTAGACCGCTTGGGGATCGTAATTGTTTTGGGTCATTGCTTTAATTAGCTGTTCGATCGGAATACAGCTATTGACTGATCTTCCCCGATCGGAGTAAACGGCAAGTACTTTATTTTTTCCTGTGAGATGATCCTGTGCCAAGGCAGTGGTTGGAGTATCAGTGTATCGTGCAATTTGTGACGCGGTGACGACAGCATTCAAAACAGGGTCCTCATGAGTGACTAAGTTATGAACGAATTCAGTAATATCTCCTTTGTGGACATGAGGATCATAATTACCGTTTTTTTCTAAATGGGCTTTCCCGTCCTGTCCGCCGCATCCATTCGGCCGGACACCGGGCAGTGCTGTCTCTCCATCGTAATGAGCCACAACCGTAACTCCCCGGCAAAATTGAAGAAGGGGGATAAACGGTTCTCTGGTACCGGCTGCGGCGATCGATCGCAAATAAAAAGCATTTGCCGGTAAAATAAGTCGGGCGTCGGCACACCCCCATATCAGATCAAGCTCACCTTTATCATGCAAATCGTCCCATTCACCCCGTGCATTGTATGCGGGATACGATTGATTATCCTTATAAAGACGCTCAGGTGACAGCGTCACCAATTCGGGTGAAGAGAGTTGTTCAGGTCCGAGGTTATGACAGTATTCAGTTTGAGGCATAATCTTATAGAATTAATTGATATTGTTAATTTCCTTTCTCAGTTGATATAAAGTGAGAAATATAGACTAACTATAGGGGATATAGTATAGAAACGTTATACATATCGGTGATATATTGAGAACCGGTTAGTTTAGGAGTAAATTATCTACTATTACGGAATCGGAGTATAATTCCCGGTATGAAACATAAAAATCAAACAAATCACCCAAATGATTCTTCCGTTCATCGTTATGCGTTGAACAGACATCATAAATCGGCACTGACCAAATACCTGAATTCATATAACAAAGAGTTTTTTTCCTCAAAATCAACCCTTTCCCAAGAGACATTAGATAGAGTTTCTTCATACCTGGGCAGACATGAGTTTATTACAAAGAAATATTTATCACCGGAATTCCAGCTTTTTACTCAATTGGCAAAAAATTTGTTCCCGAACGTAAGAGCGGGCAAAATTGCATGTATTGACGGTCGGGAATCCCGGGTCATTCAGGACGGAAAGGTTTTCAGCCGTTGGTCAATATCTGCAGGAATACCGACTTTGATCTACAGAAACGGGAAAAAACATCTTGCATCAGGAAGATTGCGTGCGGCCATTTTGTCAGTAGCGAAGCAAAAAGGTGAGATATTTGAACTCATGAAGATTCATACTTCAAGATCAGCCCCACTTGATCATGGCTGTGCTGCGCTGAAACGATTGATCATGCAGGAAAACAACGGTACATTGCCGGCGAATGCCAATCTGGTCAAAACCGGTATCAAACTACTGCAGGAACGAAAAGCGGTAATCCGGGATTCATTCAACGCTGTACGAAAAGAGTTGAGACTTCCGACCATGAAGAAAGTTACGGTGCTAGGAGTGAGCGATACCGATACTCTCGGTTTGACATTCATGGGCAATGATGAAGAAGCCCCGCTCAGCACCGTTGATATAGCAAAGCGGCTTTTCCCGTCATTCGGACCGTATCTTCAGGATCTGTACGGAAAAAAATACTCAAAGATAGGTTTGTTTAAGGAGTCATTTGTCATGCCTGAGTCAATCATACCGTTTGAAGATATGAACTATCATATTTCATCGACTCTTATGGAATATAAACCGTTTATTAATGAGCTGCAGAGGTACGTAAAGAACTCTAATTTGAATCTTCTTACCGATAATCAGGTACGGGCCTTTTACTATACAGCAGCAAGGAATTTAGCGAATCAGTATTTACTCGGATTCTATACAAACGAGGGACATCCTCATCATCCGCTGGCGGCACACGGTGAAAAGTACGGAAGCATATCATTTGACGGTATACATGTCGGTCAACTTGATCCCGGGCACCAGACACTGAAGGCAAGTCCGTCTACAGAGCAGGATGCTTTGGAACAAGCAGAAATTCAGCATGCAGTTCTGCATGCGAATAATCCTGAGAAGCCTCATGTATTGTTTGTTGTAACCGCTGTCCCGCAAGCTGTCCTTAATGATGAGAAAGCGATGACAGGATATCGGGGCGTGAACTATAACTTTTTGAATTTGATTCTCAACAATGCAGTATTTTCTAAACTGGTACAACAGAAAGAATTGTTGCCTGTACCGGTCCTGCTGAATGAGTCAACACGAGAAATCGTAGAAATTCCGAACCAGATGGTGTAGGCCGATTAGGAATCCAGAAGTGCAAGTCCTTCTTCAAACGTCTTCATCGGTGTGAAGATATTCTTTGATGTCATAATTATCGAATACTGCGGTCTTTCGGCTTTTCCTTTCATATATTCTTTGTATGTTGTCGGCATGATGAGCGATCCCGGCAGTTCATAGTGCTTTGCAATGATAGTCCCGACTTCGAAAGGTGTATATGATTTTGTGCCGACCAGATGATAAATCTCCGGTTTGTAATGAGTTGCAAGATATTCAAGTCCCAATGCTATATCATCGATAAAAGTCGGTGTCATTGCCGAATCAGAGATCATAGTAATCGGCTTATTGAGTTCGAGAAGCTGCCTCAGTCTTTGGACAAAATCTGGTTTCTTATCAGATGGATATCCGTATGGGTAACTGATGCGGACTATCATTGCTTTATCTTTTACAATCTGTTCGGCTTCATATTTGGTCTGTCCATAGTATCCAACCGGATTCGGAGTACTCATCTCGTCAAATGGCGGGATACGTCCGTCAAAGACAAAATCCGTCGATATGTAAATCATTTTTTTACCCGCCTTCTCCACCTGCTCAAGCAGATTTCGTGTACCTTCGACATTTATTGTATGCGCTTTTTCTTTTTCAGTTTCCGCACCGTCAACGTTGGTATAAGCTGCCAGATGAAGGAGAAGATCGAACTCTGTGGCATCTAGCACCTGCTGAACTATATCTTTTTGTGTTATATCAAGGTCTTTGCTTGAAAACGGTATGAAGGAATGCTTTGACTTCAAAAGTTCAATTATTCGTGATCCGACAAGGCCATTGGCACCGGTAACAGCTATGTTCATTGATTATATTGTGATTGATAATACTCCTGATATGCTCCTGACTTGACATCTTTCCACCAAGATTCATTTTCTTTGTACCACTGGATTGTTTTTTCAAGTCCTGTGTCAAAATCATATTTCGGTTCCCAACCCAATTTTTCTTTCGTTTGAGTCCAGTCTATGGCATACCGTCTGTCATGTCCCGGACGGTCTTTGACAAACTCAATTATGTTTTCACTTTGTCCCATGATTGCAAGTATCTTTTTTATGACATCCAGATTGGTGATATCATCAGTTAGTCCTCCGACAAGATATGTCTCACCGATTTGACCTTTGGTCAAAATGGCATCTATAGCTGTACAATGATCTTCGACAAAAAGCCAGTCCCGTACATATTGACCATCACCATATACAGGAACTTTCTTGCCTTCAATGATATTGGTGATGGCAAGCGGAATCAGCTTTTCTGGAAAATGATAGGGGCCGTAGTTGTTGGAACAGTTTGAAATCGTGATCGGGAGCCCGTATGTCGTATGATATGCACGCACCAGATGATCGGATCCTGCTTTGGATGCTGAGTAGGGACTGCGGGGATCGTAGGGTGTTGTTTCATTGAATTTATTTTCTGTATTGAGAGGGAGTGCACCGAAAACCTCATCCGTCGAAATGTGATGAAACCGTTTCATTCCGTTTTTCATGGCGGATTCCAAAAGAACCTGTGTGCCAAGTACGTTTGTTTTAACAAAGGGAGTTGCATCCTGAATTGAGCGGTCAACGTGACTTTCAGCGGCGAAATGGACGACGGTATCAACAGTCGGCATAACCTGATCGACCGTTTCCCGATCACATATATCTCCTTTGACAAATGAATAATTCGGATTATTCTCTACAATTTTGAGATTCTCAAGATTGCCGGCATAGGTGAGCGCATCAAGATTGACTATTTGGTCTTCCGGATGCTGCCGCAACCAGTAATGGATGAAGTTTGCACCGATAAAACCGGCTCCGCCTGTTATAAGTAGTTTCATATATTGTATTTTATCATGTTGAAGGTAGAGGATCTAATACATTCTCTTGCAATCAAAAATTTGTGTGGAAATTTCTCTCTTATCTTGGTATCACTTTTTTTACTCATATCAGTATGTTCGTACCGTCTTAACTTCCGAATTTGTTTTATACTTAGGACATTTCTGGTTAAAAACACCATGTTATAATGCCCTTATGTTCGAGATAATGAAAAAAGCTGCTCTTGAGGCAGCGAAAATCCAACTCAAGTATTATCGTTCTACAGAACTTGATATCTCTCACAAAACAGATCATCAGAATATCGTGACGGTTGCAGATAAAGAATCACAAGATACTATTGAACATACGATTATTCATGAGATGGTCAAATCCGGCGTTTTAGAAAATAATATCGGTTTTATCGGAGAAGAAGATCTGGATTCAAAAGGGAGTCATGTGTTTGTCATTGATCCCATAGACGGTACATCCAATTTTGCATCCGGGATCGATTATTTTTGTACTTCAATTGCTTACTTCAATAATGGTATATTGGATGCCGGACTGATATATCGACCTGTACATCAAGAACTTTATTTTGCAAAAAAAGGTGAAGGTGCTTTCATAGAATTATACGACACACGGGAGGTTCTGAAGATGAAGGATCTTGACTCTCAGAATATGATCATGAGTACGAATTTCGGTGAAACGATGCGCAACTCTGACCAGCTGCCGCTCATAGAGCGATTGATGCCTTTGTACCGTGGTGTGAGAGCATTTGGCGCAGTTGCATTGGATTTGGCAAAAGTTTCCAATAACGAAATCGGAACTTCAGTAGACAAAGGCCCCTATCTTTGGGATATTTCTGCTGGAAAAATAATCATTGAGGAAGCCGGTGGGTGTGTATTTGACTGGGAAGGACAGGATCTTGATTTAGATCTTAACGACAGGAAAAAGCGATATAGCCTGATTGCCTGCCATCCTGCGAAGAAGAAGATGGTATTGAATTATGTTCGTACTTGACGTTTGGCAAGAGGCAATGTGAAACAGAATGTTGATCCTTCATTTAGTTTACTTTCAACCCAGATTTTCCCTTTATGTCTTTCAATAATCTCTTTGGAAATAAAAAGACCCATTCCGAATCCCGGTGATTTTTTATCAGCCGTTTTGAAGACTTGGTACAAGCGCTCAAATATCTTGTCATGTTCTTCTTTCGGTATTCCGATACCCTGATCCGTAATGCGCACCAACGCATGTGAATCATTTTTTATCAGTTGTATTCGGATTTCGGAATTTGAAGGTGAGTACTTGATAGCATTTGTAATGAGATTGGTAACTACTTGATAAATGCGAAATCGATCAGCATGAACCTGCAAATTGGGAGTTTTTTCAATAATAATGTTATGACTGTTTGCCGTTTCTCCGAGAACTTCAACAGTTTCATTGACCAGCTCGGATAAATTGAATCTTTCTTTGGTATACGTTAGTTTGCCTGTCTGGATCCGGGACACATCCAGGAGATCATCTACCAGTTTTTGAAGTCTGTTTAGCTGGTCTTGCGCGCGTTTGATGATATCTGCCAATTGTTTATCATTCTTTTTGGTAAGTCTTCGATGCATTACTTCGGTATATAACTTCAGACTTGTCAAAGGAGTCTTTAACTCATGCGAAGCCATATTAACAAAATCATCTTTCCGGATTTCCAGGTTTTTTTGTTCGGTAATGTCCGAAATAATGGACGCAGCGGCCAGTGTTTGATTGTGTCGATCCTTGATAGGAGCTGCGCTTACCTGCAGATGAACAAGGTGATCATTTTTCGTAATTGTGAATTCACGGTTGCTGACAACTTTTCCTGTCTTGAGTGATTGTAAAAGCGGATCATCATCAGAAGTAGATGGTTTTCCGTTGCTGATGGAAGAAACAATAAGCCCTTCACCGAGTTGGAATCCGATTGGTACTTTTACTCCGATAATTTCATTGAGGCGGTTATTTGCCTGGACAATTTTTCGGTTTTTGTCTGCTATTACAACTCCGACCGGAAGCTGCTGAAAAATTGTTTCCAGTCGTTTCTTTTCGTTTGCCTCACGTTCTATCAATTTATCAATTACTTCCTTCAGCCAACCGATAACTGCGGCAAGAAAAAAATAAATAATAGCCAGAATTACCGTCGTTTCGATTCCCCGTACAAAGCGTTCTCCCTGATATTCACGTGAAGCGATAATATAGAGATAGTAAGAAATGGTAATAATTGATGCAATGAACCCTCCTCGACGTCCCTCTCGAAAGGAAAAATAGATAATCAAACTGATAAAAATAAATATGGCACTCGTAGTAATAGCTTCAGGTTCGCCTAATATAATGTATGCATAAAATTCCAGAATGATAACCGCGCTTAATGTTCCCAGAAGCGGAAATACTATTGAATAGTTTTTGTCTCCAAGGTGTTTGATGGGACTTAGGAAGTTAAATATTCTTTTCATATATACACTATACCGTTAATCATGCGTGATGAGCATGGAGCTTATGTAAGAAGATGAAATACAATTCTGTTAATAATTGTTTATAAACTTTTCCAGAATTTGCCAGCGTTTTTTCTTTGTTTCATGCGGAACATCATCTGTCATAACTTTTGTTGCTGCAGTCATAGGCCGTTCTGAATACATGGCAAGATACGCTTTTTCAAATCCTACGATTTTGGCCAGTTTGACAGTGTTCTGAAATTCTTCATCTGTCTCACCGCAAAAACCCACAATGATGTCAGTTGTAAATTTGATGTCTGGAACTTTCTTTTTTAGTTTGTTGATAATTTCGATATAATCTTCAGCCGTATACCAGCGGTTCATTCGTTTTAAAACATTATTATCTCCCGATTGTACCGGAAGATGAATGGTGCGGGTGATATTTGGATATCGGGCTATCATTTCAATGAGTTCATCTGAGAAATCCCAGGGATTTGAGGAAATGAAATCTACTGTTTCAAAATCCATGCGGGCGATATCCTCAAGAAGGTAGGGAAACAATGTCGGAATTCGCATTTTTCCGAGATGTTTGACATACACCGGTTCGACGTTACGGCCGTTGTACGTAAATTTGGTACGAATGGTTGAGAGGGTTGTATTGATCTGGTCAAGAGTATCATTATAGTCTTGATCATGTTTCTCAAAATATGTTTTTTCGATATCACGCATGACCTGCACATTTTCTTTTCCAAGAATAAGATCAGCACCATATGAGTTGACATTCTGTCCGAGGAGTGTAATTTTCTTGTATCCTTTTGCACGCAGATGCAGACACTCTTCTATGATGTCTTCATAAGGTCGGCTTATCTCACGGCCTCTGGTGAAAGGTACGATACAAAAAGTGCAGAAATTATTGCAGCCGTTGGAGATCGGCACCCATGCCTCGTTCAGGTTTTGTCTGACGGGTTCATTGTCAAATCCAACTTCCTCGATCGGCATAAATTCATCCGCAGCCGGCATTGCTTTTCTGATTTTAGATAGAAATTTTCCTGTTTTGTCACGAAAGGCAATCCCCACCATACATCCGGTGACAATTATTTTATACAGCTCTCCATTTTTTGTTTTTCTGTTTTTGATTTCCTTGAGGTTATTTACCAATCCGTACACACGATTTTCTGCTGATTCACGGACCATGCAGGTGTTGATGATGACATAATTGGTGTCTTCATACCCTGTCGCCTCCGTATATCCCCGCGCTGAGAAAGCCTGTGCGATGCGCTCTGAATCCGCGTGATTCTGCTGACAGCCAAAGGTTTTAACAAAATATTTCATCAGTGGTTGGTAGACGGTAGTACAGAGATTGTAGTACCTTGGTAAATAATAATATGTCATGCCGGAACTTGATCCGGAGAACCTTATTATACCTTGTCACGTCATAAGTTGGTTTTGGAGTTTTCCGGATATGGTATCATTACCCTGTTACTATTGAAACATTCTTATGTATACACTCTCACTCACCGAAGACGAATTATTATACATTCTTGTACTCTATGGAGTAACCGATGATGAAAAATTTCGAGATTATGGGCTTGATATCGAAGACACCACGCAAGAACGGCTGAAAAAGGGTGAAGAAAGTCTTCGTACCCGCGAGATTGTCACAGGTACAGATGCTGCACCATACCTCAACGACGAAGCAACTGCCCTCGTCGGTGTTACTATTGTCAATTCTCGACAAGATCATGAATATATCGATGAAGAAACGGGATTGCATGTGAGATTTACTCATGAGGGAGGAATGTATCTTTTCAAGGGAACGCTTGAGGAAGAATGATTACTCTGTACTCCGGTTCAATCCGCCGGCTTGCGGACGGGATGAAAATACAATTTTTAGAATCTCTTCCGCTACATGAATTTTGCTCGCTTTATCGATTTTGTGCACCTTCTGGTCTCTTGATACTACATAAACTTCATTCTCATTCGCCTCAAATCCTATATCATGCCGGCTGACATCATTGACGACGACATAATCAGTATTTGCATTATTGAAAAGCTTCTCTGATTGGAGGGATATTTCTTTCCCGCTATTTGATGTGATTGCTTTAAATCCGATAAGTTGAATTTTCGGATTCCATTTTTTGATCCGGTTAATGATTTTCGGTGTTGGTTTCAGTTCTATTCGAATTTCTTTTGAACTTTCGATTTTCCCTGCAACAGCATCCGAGGTAAAATCTGAAACAGCTGCAGTATGAAAAAGCAGATCAGAGTTGGGGACTTCTTTTTCCAGAATTTCTGACAAATCATTGAGACTCTGGAAAGGAATAGATTGAATCGGGAGATGTGATCTAACGGATTGTTCTGAATGGATGAATTTGACTTCAGCACCGTAACGGTAACAAATTTCTGCAAGAGCTTTTCCCATTTTTCCTGATCCGCGGTTGGTGATGACTCGTACATTGTCGATGGGTTCAATTGTCCCTCCACCCGTGACAAGTACTTTTTTTCCTTTAAGTTTTGTTGTTCGAACCAGAATTTTTGTAATCTCTTGAGCAATGTCCCGTGGTTCCTGCAGTCTACCGATCCCTTCCGTACCGCATGCAAGGGATCCGGACGCTGGTGAAAAAACTTCGTATCCGAATGATTCGAGAGTGTGAAGATTGCGCTGGGTCGCCGGATGATACCACATCACATCATTCATCGACGGACAGATCAGGACAGGTGAATGTGTCGCAAGAAGAGCTGTTGTGAGGAAATCATCTGCAATTCCACTGGCCATTTTGGCCATGATGTTGGCGGTCGCTGGCGCTATGACAAATAGATCTGCTTGTTTGGCAAGTTCAATATGGTCGACTTTTCTTCTTTTGAGCACCTGTTCATAAGAGAAATTATCCTCAAACAGATTGATATATACAGATCTTCCTGTCATCTCTTCGATTTTCCCGGGAGAGATCATGTAAGAAGCCTTTTTTGTCATCATCACATCAACAGTATGGCCAATCTCCAGAAGTCTTTCTATAAGATTGATGATTTTGTAAGCTGCAATTCCGGAAGAGATTCCGATGACAATGTTACTCATGGATAGTATTTGAATTGAGTTTTTTCATCCGCTCAATGACGATGATAAAAATAATTAGCACGATACCTACCGTGACGAATGCAATCAATTTCTCCATACCGGTCAGAAAAAGACTTGAAACACCGAGAATAAGTGAAATTGTCCAGTAAAAAACGGCAATTCTCCGTTTTCCCCAGCCTATTTCAAGAAGCCTGTGATGAAAATGACCCCAGTCAGCACGAAATGGAGATTTACCTTTTCTTATACGACGGATGATGGTATAAACTGCGTCAATAGTCGGGATTGCAAGTACGAGAATTGCCGTACCTACTTTCCCAAATGACAAAATCGATAGAATACCCAATAAAAACCCTGCCATTGCGCCGCCACCATATCCCGGCATGATACGCTGAGGATAAAAGTTGAAAGGCAAAAACCCCAGATAAGCACCTGACACGATAAAGGATAAAATCATAACAGTTTCTGCGCGGATGTCATGTCCGATAAACCGTTGTGAGAGTAAGCCGAGGAATAGAGCCGTAATTGCAACAAATCCTGGTAATTGACCGTCCACTCCTTTGCTCCAATTTACCATATTCATCATCCATGAAAGCCAGATCACAGCAAGGATATCTGCAAGTATCAGAATATTGCGCACTCCGAAAAAGTCAAATGTCAACTTCCAGGTATTTAAGTGAATAACATCTCCGAAAGGATTTGAGATAAACGGTATCCCTAAACCGAACCCGACAACCATAGTAGAGATAGTCAGATTCATAATGAACCTGAGATAAGGCGATACGTCATACTTATCATCAAGGAGGCCAAGTATAAGCAAAAACGCATTTGAAACAAGAATTCCGGTCAATATTTTATTGAACGGGAGAAAAATGAGGCTACAGATAAGAAGTGAAATATATATAGGTATCCCCCCGCCCCGAGGGATAACTCCTGTGTGGGTATGAGCCGGGTGATTGCGGGTCGTTACATCCGTCAACAGTTTGTATTTCTTGGCAATTCTGATAGCAAGTGGAGTAGTCAGGAAAGATATGAGAGCTGAAGCTCCGATGATACTGAATGCGGTGATAAACATGTATTTAGGTGACAAGAAACAATATTTTTAGGAACACTCCCGTAAATCCTAGTATGAAAAAGGCATTTGCGTAGTTCATTAATTTTCGAATTGCTGGCGCGTCCGAAAAGAATTTTTTTGATACTGCACCATTTACGAAAAAAACAATATGCATAAGAAAAGGTAAGAGGAAAATATACCATTTATCAGCAATCTGTGATTCTCCCCAAGGTTTGGAGTAGAAAATCGGCAGCTGTTCTGGTAGTGATCTGAAGGTCCAGGCAAATACACCCGCCATTAGGATATCCGCGCCGATAAGTAGCTTGATCATGAGTATATTATACTAGGTTGTAGGCTGTCGCGGAACGTTAATGGAAATTGCGATTATGGAATGGCAAATCCAACTGCCATTTTTTCAACTTCTTTTTTAATCTTTTTCAATTCGTCATTTGATTCGATTTCCTGACGGAAATTCTTGAGATAGGGAATACGTTCTTCTTTGGTATCGGGAAGTTTGTAATCTTTGATGATTTCGAGTACTTTCAACATCGTCTCACCAATAAATTTCATCTCTCGATCTTTCATACCCCGGGTTGTCGCGGCAGGTGTGCCCATACGTATCCCTGAAGGATAAAAAGGAGAACTTTGTTCACCAGGGACAGTATTTTTATTCATGGTCAGACCGACATGATCAAGAGCATATTCAGCAAAATACCCCGCACCAGCCCCGTGCGTTTCGGTCAAGTCTGCTAGGATAAGGTGATTTTCTGATCCATCACCTACAAGATGTATCCCGCCTTTCTTGAGTGTATCAGCGAGAGTCTGAGCATTCTTTACAATTTGTGCAGCGTATGTCTTGAATGATGGTTGGGATGCTTCATAAAGAGCAACGGCAATTGCAGCAGTCTGATTGTCATGAGGACCACCCTGAAGACCAGGAAATACGGCTTTATCAATTTTTTTTGGTAACTCTGGATCTTTTTTTAATCCTTTTGCGGTTACCATAATAATTCCTCCACGCGGGCCGCGCAGTGTTTTATGTGTCGTAGTTGTGACAATATGGACGTGCGGGACGGGACTTGGATGCTGTCCTCCTGCGACAAGACCGGCGATATGGGCAATATCAGCTGCCAGGTAGGCACCTACTTCGTCAGCTATTTTTGCAAATCGTTCAAACGGGATCTGAAGAGGATAGGCAGAAGCGCCGACCCAGATAAGTTTCGGTTTATGAACTTGTGCCAGCTTTCGGATTGCTTCAAAGTCAAACAATCCGTCATTCTTATGTTTCTCTTGCAAAACGCCGTACTGTACGCTGTTAAAATATGTTGCGCTAAAGGATACATGTGCACCATGTGTGAGATGACCACCTGTCACAAGTGCCTGTCCCATGATAGTGTCTCCGGGCTCACAAGTTGCCATATAGACTGCAAAGTTGGCAGGTGATCCTGAATACGGCTGAACATTGACATATTCTACCTGAAATAACTTCTTAGCCCGTTCCTGTGCAATTTTTTCGACCTGATCAACAAATTCATTGCCACCGTAATATCTTTTACCGGGGTAACCTTCGGAATATTTATTGACAAAAGAGGAAGACAGAGGTTCTCTGACATGCTTTGAAGCATAATTTTCAGACGGAATTAGTTCTATTCCTGTTTTCTGGCGGTGATTTTCCTTTTGAATAAGTTCATAAATTTGATTGTCATGGTGTGTCATATAAGTAAATATAAAATGACTAACAGAAGGTTTGTTGTAAGAAAGAAAGTTACACCATGGGGATTTTTGAACTTGTGTTGAAAATTCTGGTATCAGATTAGCAAAACTGTTCAAATAATACAACTTGATTTTTATAGATTTATCTTATAGTATTATAACTCCAGATATAATTCTAGGTATAAATTAAATATTTTTGGTTGTAAATTGAGCTTATATTATGACATTCCAATCATTACACGAAATTCAGGATTATTTGTATGGTCTTCGTACGAAAGTCATCAAAGAAGATCTCGAACGGAAGTTCAAATTCTCGCAGGCTTTGGCGAAGAAATTGGGAAATCCGCAGAATAAAATCAAGGTGATTCATGCTGCTGGAACATCTGGAAAAGGCTCAACCTGTGCAATAATCAGTCAACTACTGGAAAAACACGGCAAAAAAGTGGGTTTGAGCATATCGCCTCATTTGTACGACCTTCGGGAGCGGATGCAAATCAATAATCGCATTCTGGAAGAAGCTCAGTTTTGCCAATATTTCAATGAAGTCTACCCTGTAATTGAAGAGATGAAGGAACATCGCTACGGGCCGCCTTCTTTTTTTGAAATTATGATCGTTTTTGCATATTATGTATTTTACCGGGAAGGTGTAGATTACGCTGTCATGGAAACTGGCCAGGGTGGGAGGCTCGACGCCGTCAATATCGCAAGCCATAAGAGTAAAGTCGCTGTGATGACAAAAATCGGGCTTGATCACATTGATATTTTGGGAGATACATTGAAGCAGGTCGCGACTGAAAAATCAGCGATCATTTATGATGAAAATATCGTGATTTCGATTCATCAAAGACCGACCGCTGAATGTATTGTCCGGTCATACGCCCGAGAGAAGAATACGCAGGCGAATATCATCAAGAATACTATCAATTATGCCCGTATTAAAACATCTCATCATCACATTCAATTTGATTTTCAGTATAAAGATGCGGAATTTGCAAAACTTGATCTTTCCCTGCAGGGAATTTACCAGGTAGAAAATGGAAGTCTGGCACTTGCCGCTCTGTATGAAGTTGCAAAGCGCGACGGATTCGAGATGCAGGAGGAACTGGTACGCTCTGCCTTCGCGTCCATGAAGACGCCGGGAAGATTCGAAGAGTTGTTTATTGAAGGAAAACGAATTATCATTGATGGCGCGCACAATCCTCAGAAAATGTCAGCCTTTATACGCAGTCTCAAAAAGAAGCATCCAGATACAAAATTTGATTTCCTGATCGGATTCAAAAAAGGAAAGGATTATAAAGATATGCTGAAATATATCGTCCCGGTCGCTCATCGGATTTTCGTATCCGAGTTCGGAAAAGACGATCAGATTGATGACGTATATCCGGAGCCCGTAGATCAAGTAGCATCCCTGCTTAAAGACAAGTTCAGTTTTACTTCAGTGGTGCCTGTACAGGATTCGAAAGAAGCATTCGATATCGCCCGTCATGCAAAAAACGGACCGGTCATTGTCACCGGGTCGCTCTATCTCATCAGTGACTTGTACAAAAAGATCCATGATATGATCGAAATCGCACAAGAACAAGAAGATTTAGAGGCAGAAGCGCAATAAATCTCATTGTACAATTGTATTACCTAAAATCAGTTATCTTATTCTATGGAGTTCAAAACACTTATTGAAGCACAGGAATATCTGTTTTCGTTCAGAAAATCCAACTCCGAACAGATATCTGCCGATTTCAGCTTTGAGAGGGTAGTTCACTTGGCAAAGCTCGTCGGAGAACCGCAAAATAAAATCAAGGTGATCCATGTGGCAGGAACATCAGGAAAAGGCTCGACATCAGCTATCATAAGTCGGCTACTTCAGGGATTGGGGAAAAAGGTGGGAATATCCATCTCACCGCATCTTTACGATATCCGTGAAAGAGCACAGATTAATCAGGATATTCTCAGTGAAAAGGTATTCCTCGGCTATATAAATGACATCATTCCTGCCATAGAGCAGATGAAGAATACCGAGTATGGACAGGCGTCTTTTTTTGAGATTATGATTGTCCTGGCATACTACATTTTCTGGAAGGAACAGGTTGATTATGCAGTGATGGAAACCGGTGCAGGCGGAAGAGTGGATGCGACGAATGTTGCAACAGGTAAGGATAAGATCGCCGTCATAACAAAGATAGGGCTTGATCATATTGATATTCTTGGAAAGACTCTGAAAGAAATTGCCGGACAGAAAGCCGATATTGTCCATGAAGGGAATATCGCTGTCACGATAAAGCAACGGCCGACTGCACAAAAAGTAGTAGCAGAACGTGTAAAAAAAATGAAGACGAAATTGAATACTGTCATTCCGGGAGAAACGTTTAAACATGTTCAGACAAAAGACAGAACACTTCTTTTTGACTACAAATACAAATCAGCTGACTTCAAAAAGATATATCTATCACTCAATGGTCTTTTCCAAGTAGAAAATGCCTCCGTTGCGTTGACGGCTGTATATGAAGCGGCAGTACGGGATGGATTTGCATTTGATGAAAGTAAGATCCGGGAAGTCTTGAATACGATGCGGACACCCGGCCGTTTCGATGAGGCGATCATAGACGGCAAGAGAATAATTATTGACGGGGCACACAACCCTCAAAAGATGTCTGCATTTATCCGTAGTCTCAAAAAGAAGCATCCTGATACAAAGTTTGATTTTCTCGTAGCATTTAAATGCGGCAAGGACTACCCTGCTATGCTCAAATATATAGTTCCCCTAGCAAATACGATATATGCGACCAAATTTGATTTCAGTGAACAGGTGCTCCCGATGGAAGGGGAACTGCCGGAAAATATAAAGCTCATTCTGGAGAAGAAATTTCAATTTTCAGGTACAAAGACGATAGTTCCTGCCGTTCAGGCGTTTGATCAGGCGAGGAACATACCTGACACTATTCTTGTTATTACCGGTTCCCTGTATCTTATTGCAGAACTTTATCGCCAAATTCATAAGCTTATCGAAAAAAAAGAGGAAAACATACAGAAGAGTCAGTAACTTCATGATATAATCCTTTTTATGTTTAAGGTACATAAAATGGATCTGCTCGTCGGCATATATATTTTCGGCATCATTGTCTCAGAGTTGATGGGAGCAAAGACTTTTCCCTTGATTACTCTCGGGACGTATACACTCAATGCAAGTGTCGCAATATTTCTTATTCCACTTCTTTTTACGATAAACGATGTTGTCATCGAAGTGTATGGTGCGGAACGCGCCCGAAGTATCGTCCGTACCGGACTGACCATGATTGTACTTCTGATGCTCTTCATTTTGCTCTCAATCTCGCTTCCTCCATCAGGCAGATTTATGGAAAGTGAAGCGGCGTATGATTCGGTATTTGGAAAATCTCTCCGCATCACGATTGCCAGTCTGACAGCTTTTGCAGTTGCTGATTTTCTGGATATCGCGATTTTCAGCAAGATCAGAAAGCGTATGGGGAAAAGTAAACTTTGGCTCCGAAATAACGCGTCAAACTTTATCGCTCAGTTTATTGACACGACACTTTTTATGACGCTTGCATTCTATTCTCTCGATCGAGGATTTGATGACAATGTATCGTTTTTGTTCAGTCTGATTCTGCCCTACTGGCTTCTTAAATGCTCGATGTCAGTCATTGAAACTCCGCTTGTATATTTGGGTGTAAGATGGCTCAAGAAGGATGTAAAAAAACAGAAGGTGATTGTGAACTAAGGAGATGTCAAAGTTTATAATCCACTTGAAATTCTTTACAGGTGCATTGTCATCCCAGGCTTGACCTGGGATCCAGCACAATAATGGGAACATATTTTGTATACATATTGGCAAGTCAACGCAACGGAACACTTTATATTGGAGTTACTTCTGATCTGCTTAAACGTACTTGGGAACATAGAAATAATATAGTGAAAGGATTTACTGCTCAGTATAACGTACATATTCTCGTTTATTATGAAGTATTTAATGATGTAAACCTGGCTATAAAGCGTGAGAAACAGTTAAAAGCTTGGAAAAGAGCCTGGAAATTAGAGCTCATCGAGTCGAAAAATCCGCAATGGGATGATCTTTATAAAGAAATGATAAAATAAGACTGGATCCTGAATCAAGTTCAGGATGACAGTTATAATATATTTAATTTACTTGTTTGTTATCCCAGGCTTGACCTGGGATCCAGCAAAAAACAACATGACACTACACCCATTTGATTTCCAAAAACCCGAAAACCGGCCGTATATGTTCACCAGTTTTGTATCAAGTATTGATGGAAAGATTATCGTCAAAGAGAAAGGATACTGGCCCATCGGATCAAAAAAGGATTATGAGTACTTCACTTATCTGAGAGCTCATGCCGATGCGATCGTGGATGCCAAAAATACAGCTCTTCAGTTTGGCAAGTACACAATCCGTACGATCCATGATGAGATGTATCAGGGATTCAGAAAAGAGATCGGGAAAGAAGGAACACCTGAATTTATTATACTGACGACATCTCCCGATGAAGAACTCGCAGCCAAGTTGAAAAACGATCACGGGTATAAACCGACAATTTTGACAGTTGAGGATACAGAAATACCACAGATAGTATCAGAAACTTTTAATGTTGTTCCCTGTCATGCTGTCCGCCAGCTGGCGGATGATTCAGAATCCAGTGATAGCATTTCTGGATCCCGGATCGAGTCCGGGATGACAAAAAGGCGAGTGGAAATACAGGACTTAATCGACTATCTCAACTCGAAAGGTCATAAAAACATATTCATTGACGGCGGTCCGACACTCATTGCTCAACTATTGCAGGAGAATGCACTCGACGAAGTCCATCTCACAATCGCTCCGAAAATCTTCGGATCGCTTCCCGGTAAAACTCTCACCATGACCGAAGGGATTTTGTTCCCTCCCGATGCAGTGCCTCAGTTTGAATTATTGGCTGTGGAACGATTGGATGATGAGGTGGTGTTGAGGTATCGAAGATCCTGAAACGAGATTTGGATGACACTGGATCCCGGATCCCTCCTAAATCGGCGGGCAAGGCAAGTCCAGGATGACAACGAAGAACGTTTCATGCCACATGCTTTGCGATTCTCACTGCCAGGCTTCGCAGATCATTCTGAAATCACACCGTGCACACCACGGACCGGTGCGTGCCGGGAACTCTCCCATGCGGATTTTATCAGCAATCTCTCTGACTTTCAGCTTCACATCGTGAATATCTTCTTCGTTTCTTGTAACCGTTACCTTTTCACGATGGGCGAGATAGTAGAAGGAAAGGTTAATTTTTTCTATCGGCTTGCGATACAATCCGTAGTCATTTGCAGCCATCGCGTATATGGCAAGCTGCATATCTTTTTTCAGTTTCTTTTCATCAGGCATGTTGCCGGTCTTGTAATCAATAATTTCGATCGCACCGTCTCCTTTCACGTCCACACGATCGATTTTGCCTGTGAGGAATACATCACTTCCGACTTTGATTTTAAATAGCTTTTCCAGATCCATGACGGCTATCTCCGGTGTATGGAATGAATGAAAATAATTTTCGAGCATCTGGCGGGCTTCCTCTTTCTGTTTTTTCTGTTCTTCCCGCGAACCGTACCCCACCGGGATCCATGATGCCTCAAGCAGGTTCAATAGATGAGTCAGTCCGATTTCTTTATCAGTTGTGAAGGTCTGATAGAACTTTTGCAATGCATTGTGCACCGAACTTCCGAACGAAGCTGCTGCATGTGGTCCGGTCGGGATTTTCAATACATACTGGTATTTGTATTTCAGAGGGCAAAGCTCATAGGTATTGATCTGACTGTATGATAGATTTTTGACTTCAGTCGGGATCGGCATCGGAGGATCCTCTTGTTTTTTTTTGAAATCAAATATTGATAACTGTTCCTTCTGTTCTGTCTGTTTCGCTGATTTTCCGGCGACCTTATCTTCACCGATTGTCTCTGCTACAAAGGGTGAAATTCGCTGTTTTCTGACACCTTCGCCGTATATTTCTGAAGCTGATAAAAAGAGTCGATCCTTTGCCCGTGTGATACCGACATAGAAAAGACGACGTTCTTCCTGAATATGATAATCACCGCTTGGCATAGTTTCTTTGATCAGAGCCTCCGGTATCGGGATCTGTTCTCGTCTGCGGCGGGTGGGGAAGCGACCGTTTATAAGATTAGGGAGAAAAACGACGGGAAACTCCAGTCCTTTGGCGCCGTGTACTGTGAGAATATTCACCGCGTTAGTTTGTACTGCATCAGACTCGGATGCCAGAGGTGATTCACCCATCTCAAGACTCATATTGATATACTCGACAGCGGCAAATACAGAGCTATCCTCAATCTCATTCTCCATACTCTTGAGTTTCTGGAAAAATTTTGTGATATTGAGCGTTTTGCGTTGGTCATATTCATTATCGGGGTTACTTAATTTTTTGAGGTATTCGGTATCTTCCAGGAACTGGAACACGATCTCACCGGCTGAATCTTTGCCAAGCCTGGTCAGGTGCTTCTTAATCATTGAAATGATAGAAATGAGTTTTTCTTTGGTTTCGTCTTTTACGAGAGGCAAATGCTCGCGGTAGACCTCAAATTCCTCACGCCACCACTCTTCATGGAAAAAGGAGAGTGCAACCTCAAGGGATTGAAAAAGGGAAAGTGATGTTTTTTTTGCAAATGAAAGATAGAGCACTAAATCCTGTTCGTCAATCGAAAAGTGTTCCATAGAAAGCACTCGATAGAGAGAGACGGTATCATTCAGATCGGAGAGCACCTGGAGATAGGCGATCAGATCTTTTACTTCAGGTTGCTTAAAAAGAGTTCCCGGTCCTAAAAATTGGAACGGAATACCTTCACGTTTCAGAGCATTGATGATCGGATCGCTATGATTATTGGCTCTCACGAGGATGGCAAAATCCTGAAAGGTATATTTCTTATCTTTTATAAAGTCTGCTATCCGCTCTGCAATCCAATCAGCCTCATGATCGCCGTGTGCAAACAGTTCAAACTGTACTGCATCTTTGATATCTTTCTTGTGGCCGACGAGTTCCTTTGAAATACCGAGTTTACTTTCGAGCGTATCAGGATTGTTGTTCTGTATGAGATGATAGGCATGATCCAGTACAGTTTGGTTGGATCGGTAGTTATCCAGAAGACTGATTTGCTTTGCTTTTGGGTAGTCCTCCATGAAGGTCATGATGTTTGAGACCGAGGCACCCCGGAATTTGTAGATCGCCTGAGAATCATCTCCGACGACGGTCAGGTTCGGATTGGTTTTTATGGGACAGAGGAGCTTGATGAGCTCATACTGTGCGATATTGGTATCCTGGAACTCATCAACCAGCACGTATTTAAATTTTTGCTGATACTGCTTCAGTACGTTTGGCCTTTCACGGAAGAGTTTGATCAAATAGTAAATGAGATCGTCAAAATCCATGACATCGTGTTCGGTTTTCAGTTGTTGATATTTACTATATGCTTCAGAAAGCTCTTTATATTGTTCTATCTCTTCAATGCTTATATTTTGTTCCGTTGTCATCCCAGGCTTGACCTGGGATCCAGTTTTTTTGTTCCTGGATTTCGGATCATCCGCCAACTGGCGGACGGAATGACAATATGTCGAACGTTTTTTTACCCACGTTGCATAGTCGTCGGGAGAAATGTCTTCATCATGCAGACGGGAAAAATGCTGCAAAAGCCCCTCGACAAATTTAGTCGGATTGCTGACAGGTCGGTAGTACTTGAGATTGAGATGAAACAGGTTCTTTTTTAGAAACAGGATTGACTGTGCCTGTGTCATCAGATCATAGGCAGGATTGAGGCCGAGATGATAGATATCATCGCGCAGGATTTCATCGGCAAACTTGTGAAATGTCGAGATCCACATCTGAAAATATCCGTACGGCATAGCGCGGTCAACACGTTCTTCCATCTCATACGCGGCTTTGTCCGTGAAGGTCAGACAGAGAATTTCTTCGGGCTTTGCATGCTCATGTTTGATGAGATACTTTATCTTTTCGACAAGGGTAGTAGTTTTACCAGTACCTGCCCCGGCCACTATAAGAAGAGGGCCCTTGTGATATTCGACAGCCTGCTGTTGCGATGTATTCAGTTTGACCGTATCATTTTCCATAGTGGTCACATTGTAGCACTAGAGTTTGGATAAATACAGACCCTCTTTATATATACATATATTAAAAAGTATTCATTTTTCTCTTGACTTTTATGGGAATACTTTATATTATTGGCCTTACGTAAGTATACCTCTTGTATTTTCTGTGGTATCATTTATAATAATCTTTTGGCAGCTATTTATTTATCAATTGTTAATTATACATACCTATGGCACAGGGCACATTTCAGAGAAATAAACCCCATCTTAACATCGGTACCATTGGTCACGTAGACCATGGAAAAACTACCACCACTTCAGCAATTCATCACGTCCTTTCACAGAAAGGTCTTGCAAAGGATATGAAGTATGAAGAAATTGATAAAGCTCCAGAAGAGAAAGCACGCGGAGTTACCATTAATATTCATCATTCAGAATACGAAACAGAAAAAAGACATTATGCACACATTGATGCCCCTGGTCATGCAGACTACATCAAAAACATGATCACCGGAGCAGCCCAGATGGATGGTGCAATTCTTGTTGTATCAGCTCCTGATGGTCCTATGCCTCAGACTCGAGAACACATTCTTCTTGCACGACAGGTGAACGTTCCTGCAATCGTTGTATACCTCAATAAAATTGACATGGTACAGGATCAGGAAATTGTCGACCTCGTCGAAATGGAAGTCCGTGATCTTCTCAAAAAATATGAATATCCAGGAGATGAAGTACCCGTTATCCGCGGTTCTTCACTCAAAGCTCTTGAAGATGATGCAGAAGCAGTCAAAGCAATTGAAGATCTTATGGCTGCAGTTGACGAATACGTTCCGGAACCGACACGTGATACAGATAAACCATTCCTTATGCCAGTTGAAGACGTTTTCACCATTCAAGGTCGAGGAACAGTTGTCACAGGCCGTGTCGAACGCGGAATCCTTAAAGTCAACGAAGAAATCGAAATTGTCGGACTCAAAGACAGCACAAAGACTGTTGTTACCGGAATCGAAATGTTCCGCAAAACACTTGACGAAGCACGCGCAGGAGACAACACAGGTCTTCTTCTTCGAGGAGTCGAAAAAGAAGATGTCGAACGCGGACAAGTTATCGCAAAACCAGGTTCAGTCAAACCTCACACAGAGTTTGAAGCTGAAATCTATGTTCTTAAGAAAGAAGAAGGCGGAAGACACACACCATTCTTCAAAGGATACCGACCTCAGTTCTACATCCGTACAACTGATGTAACCGGAGAAGTCAAACTCCCAGAAGGAGTAGAAATGGTTATGCCTGGTGACAACATTAAAATTGAAGCAACTCTTATTGCACCTATTGCTCTTGAAGAAGGTCTTAAATTCGCAATCCGCGAAGGTGGACACACAGTCGGAGCTGGTGTTGTTACTAAAGTCATCAAATAAACAATTACCTAATAGGCGGCCCTACGGGCCGCCTGTTAGTTCCAGTTAATCTTTGCACTTTTAAATATGCCTAAAGGAAGAATCAGAATACGACTCAAATCTTATGATCATCGCCTGATCGATGAGACTTGTCAAAAGCTTGTTGATACTGCTATAAAGACAGGTGCATCCATCATAGGACCTATTCCTTTGCCCACACGAAAGGAAGTGTATGTCGTAAATAAATCACCCTTTACAGACAAGGATGCAAGAGAACACTTTGGGCTTAAGATCCATAAACGTCTTCTTGATATTGTCAATCCCACCAATCAGACAATTGATTCCTTGATGCATCTTGAACTCCCTGCAGGAGTTGAGGTAGCAGTAAAAATGTAAGAGAGGGTTAGGTCGTGTACAACTGTACAAATGCAAAACTCCAAGAGTCTTTCTTTTGGAGATTTTCATTTTGACAATTGGACCATAGAAATAGCGGAAACGTAATGTAAGAAAAAGGTACGAAAAGAATGGATTGTTTAAAAACGCTTAATCCAGAGCAAATATAGCTTGAACTAAGCGTAACTATAGTATATAATTCTAGTCACATGCAATTGTTAATGGTTAGTAAGAAATACTATTATTTCTAATTTAACCAGATTGAAGCCTGATAGAGAGGCCCCAATCTGGGGTCTTTTTTTTGTAAAGAGTTTTACATACATAAAGAATACAAACATTATTATCTATTAACTTTTAACTATTAACTAATAATAAAAATGGCAGGTTTTATAATCGGAGAAAAAACCACTCAATCACAAATGTTTACACCTGAAGGTGATATGGTCCCTGTAACCGTGATCAGTACTTCTCCCTGTTTTGTCGTCGGTATTTTTACCCCTGAGCAAAATGGCTATGCAGCCGTCAAACTCGGATTTGGTACCAAAAAAAATATCGCCAAACCAGTAGAAGGACAATTAAAAAAAGCGGGGATCAAAACCCCGCTTCGCTTTTTAAAAGAGATACGGGTTGATTTGAGTAAAGGCGGCGTAACATTTATTGATGAAGAAGGTAAAAAAGGGATACAAATAGGTGAACAAAAATTATTTGTAGGTGATGAAATAAAACCGGAGGTTGTATTTAAAGAAGGTGATGTTGTCGATGTTTCCGGTACGTCAAAAGGAAAAGGATTTCAAGGAGTTGTCCGAAGACACAATTTCCGCGGAGGACCCAAAACACACGGTCAGTCTGACAGACTTCGTGCTCCGGGATCGATCGGTTCTACTACGACTCCGGGTCGTGTTTTCAAAGGTCAGCGTATGGCAGGACAGATGGGCGGAGACCGAATAACGGTACAGAATCTGAAGGTCTTGAGTATCGGAGAAGGGACAGTTACTGTTAAAGGTCTGATTCCCGGATACAAGGGCAGCATGATCGAAATGCGTACGAAAGATATTTCATAATTATTATAGACATGGTACAAACTAAAGCAAAAAAAGAAGTAAAAAAAACTGCAAAGCTAGAAGCTCCGGTTTTCTCCATTGACGGAAAAAATGCCGGTACTGAAGTCCTACCTGCAGAAATTTTCGGACAGGAACAAAATCCGCAGCTTATTGCTCAATATGTTCGTGTATACCTGGCAAATCAGCGTCAAGGAAATGCTTCCGCGCAGACACGTGCAGAAGTAACCGGTACAACTCAAAAAGTATACAGACAGAAAGGTACAGGACGTGCACGACACGGTGCAGCAAAAGCAAATCTGTTCCGTGGAGGAGGAGTCACATTTGGACCTCTTGTCCGTGATTTTTCATTGTCCATGAATAAAAAACAGAAAAAACAAGCATTGTTTATATCATTGAGTCAGAAAGCAAAAGACAGCAATGTAAAAGTGCTTGATACCAAAACTTTTAGTGACGAACCGAAAACCAAAACAGTATCAAACGCAATGAAAGCAATGAAGATGCAAGGGAAAATCCTGGTAGTTATGCCGAAGGTTGAAAAAAATTCATTCATACTTTCGACACGAAATATTCAAAACATAGATATCGTACAGGCGACAACAATCAATGCATATGAAGTAATGAATCATAATGAGATTATCTTTGTCAATGATGCAGTCCAAGTATTAACAGATCATTTTTTAAAAAATGAAAATAACTAATATCATAAGTCGGCCATTGGTTACAGAGAAATCAACACAACTTGCTCAAAGCAAAGTGTATCTTTTCGAAGTAAACAGCAACGCAAACAAGCATCAGGTAGCAAAAACTGTAGAAGAGCTTTTTAATGTGAAAGTAGCAAATGTCCGCATATCCGTCCGTAAAGGTAAAGAAAAAAGAGTCGGACGCAAGATGGTAACCAAACAGTTGCCAGATATAAAAATTGCCTATGTCCGGTTGGCAGAAGGATCAATAGATCTTTTTCCGCAGGCAGCATAAATGAGCTAATAGCTTTTAGCTTATAGCTATTAGAAATTATTATTACAAACATGGCTAAAGTCGAAATTCCAGCAACACAGAAACCAGAAAAAAATCTCACCGAAATACTCAAAAAACATTCGGGACGAGATTCAAGTGGAAAAATTTCGGTACGCCATCAAGGTAAACGTCAAAAAAGATATTATCGAATTATTGATTTTAAACGAGATAAAAGAGATATTGAAGGAACGGTCCTTCGAATAGAATATGACCCGAACAGAAATGCTGATATTGCTCTTATTGAATATAAAGATGGAGAACGAAGATATATTCTTCATCCTGCAAATCTGAATATCGGAGATACAGTTGTTGCTTCAGAAAAAGCAGAAATCACAGTAGGAAATGCGTTGCCTTTGGAAGCAATTCCTGTCGGGATCGAAGTTCACAATGTAGAACTGTATCCAAATCAGGGAGGAATTATGATTCGAGGGGCAGGGACATTCGGTTCCGTTATTGCAAAAGACGGTCATTATGTCCATGTCAAACTGACATCAGGAGAAATTCGAAAATTTAACAAAGGATGCTGGGCAACAGTCGGACGAATGGGTAATATCGAACATAAAGATGAAGAAATCGGAAAAGCAGGACGAAAACGGCTTATGGGTATCCGTCCCACGGTCCGAGGAACCGCACAGAATCCCCGATCTCATCCCCACGGAGGCGGAGAAGGAAGATCCGGTGAAGGTATGCATGCCAAGACACCATGGGGTAAAAAAGCCCGCGGAGTCCGTACCCGAATCAAGAAAAAATGGAGTAATAAATTAATTGTTAAACGCCGCAAGTAATACAATGGAATCATTGACATATCAACAAAATTTGAAAGTATCACCAAAGAAAATGAGAATGATACGGGATAACATTTTCAAAATGTCTCCCCAGGAGGCACTTGCTTATCTCATGTATGCTCCGACAAAACCGGCAAAAACGTATTATAAAGTTTTGAATTCAGCTATTCACAACGCTGTAAACACTTTAAAAGTGCAAGCTGATATGCTACAATTTAAGCTTTTGACAGTTGAAGAAGGAAGAAAGCTAAAAAGATTTAAAGCAGGCTCAAAAGGTATGGCTAAACCCATTGTGAGACGATACTCTCATGTGAAAGTCGTACTTGTTCAAAAGCCTCAGATTGAAAAGAGTACTAAAGTTGAAGAAAAAAAAGAAGTTAAGGCTGCTGCGGGGAAAAGCTCAAGCAAGCCGAAGAAAGAAACCAAAAAAGACGTAAAAACTGAAAAAAAAGAAGCTGCAGTAACAAGCTCCAGCAAAGCTAAGACTGCCGCCGTTAAAAATACTGGTGAGTCAAAGAAAGAAGTTGCCGACAAAAGCGGATCGGTTGCTGACAGAAAAAAATAATTAGAAATTGAATTAATTAAATGGGTCAAAAAGTACATCCACACGGTTTACGATTAGGAACGGTATATAACTGGTCATCACGATGGTATTTTTCCGATAAGAAAGCGTATCGAAATGCTATTCTTGAGGATGCAAGAATCCGTGAGGAACTGATGAAGAAATATAGCTATGCTGGCGTTACAGATGTTGTTATTGAGCGTGCTATTAAAAAGATAACTGTTGTTATTTATTCCGTGAAACCCGGTATGATCATCGGACGGGGTGGGAAGGGACTTGAAGACGTAAAAAAAATTATTGTTTCTTATTTGAAATCATATAACGAAGACAAGAAAAAGAGAAAAGAAACCAAGATCGAATTGAAGATTGAGCCTGTCAAGAAACCGTATGCAAATGCCTATTATGTAGCTCAAATGATTGCTGAAAAATTGGTTCGCAGTCTTCCGCATCGAGCTGTAGTTCATAGCACCATGTCACGGGTTATGGAGACGGGAGCAAAAGGAGTTAAAATTCAGCTTGGCGGACGTATTGCTGGTGCTGAAATTTCCCGTTCAGAAAAATATTTTCAAGGTACGATCCCGACATCCACTATTCGAGAGAAAGTGGAGTTCGCAAAATTTCCGGCTCTGACAAAGTCAGGATATGTCGGTGTAAAAGTTTGGATTTGTCACAATAGCTAAAAAAAGAATAAGGAAGATGAAATATCATTTTCCGTTAGATATTAGTTCATCAATAAAAACGTGTTATCACCAAAAAGACAAAAATACAGAAAACAATTCAGAGGAACATGGAGAAGAATCGCAACCAAGGGGGATACACTCAATTTCGGAAGCTTCGGATTGAAAACGCTGGATCCGGGCTGGATTAAAGATCGTCAAATTGAAGCGGTACGCGTCGTTTTGGCACGAGCAACACGAAAAGAAGGAAAATTCTGGATTCGTATTTTTCCCGACAAACCATACACAAAGAAACCGCCTGAGGTCACCATGGGTGCCGGTAAGGGAGATGTCGCATATTTTGTAGCATCAGTCTCACCAGGAAGAATTCTTTTTGAAGTGGATGGACTGAGTGAAGCTGTTGCAAAAAAGGTTTTAAGAAATGCAGCTGCAAAACTATCAGTAAACACAAAAGTTGTAACGAAATAATGAAAAAAATTACGAAAGAATATACAAACAAAACAGCAGAAGAACTCAAGAAAGAAGCGGAATCATTGCGAAAAGAAATCGCAAAGCTTGAAATTGAAAGACAGGCAAAGCCCCAAAAAGATACGAATATGATTTTTAAAAAGAAAAAAAGATTAGCAGTCGTTTTGACAACAATCCGTCAAAAAGAATTAGGAATTCAGTAATAAACACATGAATAAAACATTTACCGGTATCGTTGTTTCAGATAAAATGCAAAAAACAGTCGTCGTAAAAATCGAACGAAAGTTTCGACATCGGTTATATCAGAAAGTTATAACCCGACATAAAAATCTGAAAGCGCATAACGAACTGGAAGGAATCGCTGTAGGGGACACAGTTGTTATTGAAGAAACACGACCGATTTCAAAAGATAAACGTTTCAGAGTACTAGAAAAAATTAATACAGTTACTAAATAAGTATTTATTGAATAAACAATGTTACAACTCAGATCAATGCTCAATGTCGCAGACAATTCAGGAGCAAAAATAGTACAGCTTATCGGTATCCCGAAAAAAGGAAATAAGAAAATTGCCTATCTCGGAGAAGTATTTACCGGTGTCGTGAAAAAAGCAGCTCCGTATGGTCAGGTTAAAAGCGGCGAAGTCGTACGAGCAGTTATTGTCCGTACACGCAAAGAAGTAAAAAGAGCAGATGGAAGCTATATCCGTTTTGATGAAAATGCTTGTGTTATCTTGGCAGGAAATGATACGCAGGATCCGAAAGGAACACGTATCTTTGGACCCATTGCAAAAGAAATTAAAGACGGCGGATACAATAAAATTGCCAGTTTGGCTGAGGAAATTTATTAAACAACTATGAAAATTAGAAAAGGAGATACCGTTTTGGTTATTGCGGGAAAAGATAAAGGTCGTACAGGAACTGTTGACCGAGTGTATCCGAAATCTGAAAAGGTACTGGTTGAAAATATCAATATGTACAAGAAAGCCGTCCCGAAGACGGAACAGACACCGCAAGGCGGAATTATGGATGTCCCACGACCGATTCACATGTCAAACCTGATGGTCGTCGATCCTAAAACCAAAAAACCATCACGAGTTCGATATGAAATAAAGGACGGGAAAAAAGAACGTGTGTTTAAGAATTCATCTCGAAAAAAAATATAAATTGATTTTTATCCATGGCAGGACTGAAAGAAAGATACAACAAAGAACTTAAACCGACACTCAAAAAAGAGTACAAAATCGAAAACGATTTTGCAGTCCCTTCAATCGTGAAGACTGTTGTCAATGTTGGAGCGGGTGAAGCTGTTGTCAATAAAAAAGTAATTGAAAAAATTCAGGAACAGATTGAACAAATCACCGGTCAAAAAACCGTTGTAACGAAAGCAAGAAAATCAATCTCAGCTTATAAAATCAGAAAAGGTTTGCCTATTGGAGTGAAAGTTACATTGAGAGGTAAAAAAATGTATGATTTTCTAGAAAAACTCGTAACTATTGTTCTGCCGCGGCTTCGGGATTTTCGAGGAATCCCTGAATCCTCAGTTGATCAACATGGCAATCTCAATCTCGGATTTACCGAGCAAACTATCTTTCCGGAGATCGAATATGATAAAGTAGATAAATTGCGAGGTCTTGAAGTCACGGTTGTTACAAGTAGTAAAAATCGTGAACAAGGCAAAAAATTGTTTGAGTTAATGGGTATACCATTTCAAAAAGCGTAAGTGTTAAATTATTTTAAAAAATATGGCAAAAACATCAGATGAAGTAAAATTCCAGAAAAAGCAGAAGTATTCTGTTCGACAGGTGAATCGGTGTCCTGTCTGTGGCAGATCAAGAGGATACATACGAAGATTCGGTCTGTGTAGGCTTTGTTTTAGAGAAAAAGCGCTTAAAGGTGAAATTCCCGGAGTTAAAAAAGTTTCTTGGTAAAAATATGACTCGTTCAGCAAAAAAAGGACCATACATTGATGAGAAATTGCATCAAAAAGTATTGAAACAGAAAGATTCAGGAGAAAGACGTCCCATCAAAACCTGGGCACGATCCTGCCAAATCCATCCGGATTTTGTCGGTCATCGAATCTCAGTCTATAATGGACGCAAATTTATTGAAGTTTTTGTATCCGAAGGTATGGTCGGTCACCGACTTGGAGAATTTGCTCCGACACGAACATTCCGCGGTCATGGAAAAGTTACAAAGAGAACAGCAGACAAAACCTAATATAAGATAGAAGGTGGTAGTTTGTAGATTATTACTATTAACAATTGAACAATTGAAATTTATAAATAAATATGTCAGTTATTGATCTCATCATACGAATAAAAAATGGATACATGGCGAAGAGAGAACAAATAGTATCTCCTTACTCCAAGTATCGTGAATCAGTAGTCCGAAAGCTGAAAGAGCTCGGTTATATCACTGATTACACAGTAGAAGGTGAGAAAATTAAACATATTTTAGTCAATCTGCGCTATGATGAGGGTGTTCCCGCATTGACAGATGTGCGAGTATTTTCAACCCCGGGAAGAAGAATGTATAAACCGTATAAAGAAGTCAAATCGGTAAAAGGCGGTATGGGTCATGCAATTATCTCTTCTTCAAAAGGAATTGTAACTGATCGTGAAGCTAAAAAAGCACAAGTAGGTGGTGAGTTATTATTTTATATTTGGTGAGATGTCAAAAATAGGTCAAAATCCAATTCCGGTATCAAATTCGGTACAAGTTGAAATTCAGGATCATACTGTACGGGTGAAGGGTGCAAAAGGAGAATTATCTTTTGAATTACCCCACTTTTTGAGTATCAGAAATGAAGAAAACACACTTTATATTGAACGAAAATCTGACGCAAAACGTCAAAAAGCCTCACATGGACTTTACCGGAGCGTTATCGCAAATGCAGTCAAAGGTGTCGATCAGGCTTGGACGAAGCGATTGGAAATAGTCGGGACAGGTTTCAATGGTAAGATGCAAGGCCGTGATCTCAATCTGAAGTTGGGCTTATCCCATCCTGTTATTTTCAAAGCTCCTGAAGGAATTCAACTGACCATGGAAGGAAATAATATTATTATTGTTTCTGGTATTGACAAACAACAGGTAGGAGAAGTTGCTCATCAGATCAAATCTCTCCGAAAGCCTGATGCTTATAAGGGCAAGGGTATTCGATATGAAGGCGAGTATGTACGCGTTAAGCCTGGTAAAAAAGCAAAGGCAGCATAGGTTAGCTAATAGCTTTTAGCTTATAGCTATTAGAAATTACAAAAATATATATGGCAAATAATAATTTAGAAAGAAAACTGAGAAGAAAACGAAGAGTAAGTTCCAATATCAGAGGAACAGACTCTCGTCCGCGAGTAAGTGTTTTTCGATCAAATCAGCATATTTATGCGCAGGTTATTGATGATGTTGCTGCTAAAACATTGGTTTCTTTTGATGCAACAAAAATCGAAGGACGTAAAAAGAAGACCAAGACTGAGGAGGCAAAGGAAGTCGGTCTTGAATTGGCCAAGAAGTTAAAAGAGAATAAAATTACAGTTGTTGTATTTGACCGGGGTAGTTTCGCTTATAAAGGGAGAGTAAAAGCTCTTGCTGAAGGGTTGCGTGAAGGCGGAATAACGGTATAAGAATTATTAAATTAATTAAATAGAATGGCAAAAGGTAAATTAAAACAAAACGAAGAAAACAAGATGGATGAGCGAGTCCTCCATATCCGTCGTGTTTCAAAGAAAACAACAGGTGGAAATTACGTATCTTTTTCTGCACTTGTTGCTGTCGGCGACGGAGAAGGAAGTGTCGGAATCGGAATCGGACGAGGTCTTGAAGTACCTCCTGCTATTCAGAAAGCAATCACGCAAGCGAAAAAGAATATGGTCAAACTACCGATATTTAATGATACATTGCCCCATGAAATCAAGATGAAATATAAGTCTTCCCGTCTTCTTTTGAAGCCGGCACCTCCCGGTACCGGTTTGAAGGTGGGTGGAGTTGTACGTGCTGTTCTTGATATTGCAGGAGTAAATAATGCATCCGGTAAAATAATCGGAACGAGAAATCAGGTAACCAATGCCTATGCTGTGATTGAAGCGATTAAGCGATTAAAACCGCGTATAACGGAAGAATCTAAATCTGACACCGCTGAAAGCTCAGCCAAGGTAGAAAATTCTCATGTAGCTGACTCTGAGGAACCAAAAAATCAGAAGCCTAAAACAGAAAAGAAAGCAGAAGTAAAAGAAGTTAAAGCTGCTAAGGCAAAAAGCTCCAGTGAGCCGAAGAAAGAAACAAAGAAAAGCGTAAAAACAGAAAAGAAACCAGCTGCGAAAAAAAAGACAACGAAAACTGAGACATCTGTTAAAAACTCCGAAGATTCAGAAGAAAAATAATTATTTGAAAGACTTATGAAAAATCTCACAGAATTAACAAAAATTACAGAAAAAAGAAAAAAAAGACTCGGTCGCGGACTTGGATCCGGTGCAGGTGCAAAATCAGGACGCGGGACAACCCGGCACCAGACTGCACGAACCAAGATGCCGCTTCATTTTGAAGGTGGGCAAAATCGTATGGTTAAACGGTTTCCTTTACTTCGTGGTAAAGGTCGCAATAAGCCGGTCGGTGAAAAACCGGTACTTCTCACACTTACACACTTGAATATATTTGAAAAAGGCGCTACAGTAGATATGAATGCACTTATTGAAAAGGGCATCATCGAGTCAGCCGATACAAAACGCGGTGTGAAAGTGGTAGCGAATGGGTCAATTGATACAGCTATAACGGTCTCATTACCAGTTTCGCAGTCTGCGCGTGTTCAAATTGAAAAGGCTGGCGGAAAGGTTCAATGAAAGATATAGCACAAAAATTTCACTCACTCATAAACGATCCTGTCCTGAGAAAAAAAACAGGAATCACGTTACTTATAATATTCATTTTTCGGGTTTTTGCTTATCTGCCGGTCCCGGCGATTGATCTCTCCCGACTGCAGGCATTATTTGCTCAGAGTCAGTTTTTGTCTCTCCTTGACATTTTTTCCGGAGGAACCCTGGTTAATTTTTCGGTTATGGCATTGGGTTTGTCGCCCTATATCAATGCTTCCATTATCATGCAGCTTCTTACGATGGTGATTCCTCAGCTTGAGGCTTTGTCAAAAGAGGGTGAATTTGGTCGATTTAAAATTAATCAGTATACCCGGTTCCTTACAGTTCCTCTGACCCTGGTACAGGCGGTCGGAATTTATATGCTGCTGAGAAGTCAGAATATTATTGATGTTCTTGGACCGATCGAGTTTTTTTCATTTGTTTTGACTCTCCTTGCCGGAACATTTATTCTTGTGTGGATGGGAGAACTTCTTACGGAATTCGGATTGGGGAATGGTATTTCACTTCTCATTTTTGCTGGTATTGTCGGTAGAATTCCGGTACTTATCGGCCGTACTATCACCACATTCAATTCTGAAATTGCATTGAATATAGCTATCTTTCTTGCAATAGCCTTAACTGTCATCGCAGCTGTTGTCTTTATCAATGAAGCTGTCAGACGAATTCCTGTTTATTATGCTCGTCGCGTAAAAGGCAACAAAATGTATCAAGGAGCTACAAACTTTTTACCATTGAAACTGAATCAAGCCGGAGTCATCCCGATCATTTTTGCAGTGTCTTTTGTTCTGTTTCCACAGATTATTGGTAATTTTGCTCGCTATATCCCGAATCCAACAATAGCAAATATCGGAACATCACTTGCTACATCTTTTAATCCGTCAGGCTTTTTATACAATTTTGTATATTTTACGCTTGTTGTAGCATTTACTTTTTTCTATACAATTATTGTCTTTAATCCACAGAAAATCGCAGAAGAAATCCAAAAGCATGGGGGATTTATTCCTGGAATACGTCCCGGAACAGCTACAAGACAGTATCTACAGAGTGTTGTATATAAAATAACTACTTTTGGTGCAATATTCTTGGGTTTAATTGCAGTCCTGCCGGCACTTGTATCTTCGGTTACGGGATTGCAGAATCTTGTCATCGGAGGGACAGGGATACTTATTGTAGTCTCAGTTGTTCTGGAAACATTCAAAAAAATTGAATCTCAGCTTGTAATGAAAAATTATGACAGATTCACGTTGTAGATACGTACGATTGGTGTATAATTGTATTTTCATTATAAGTCTTACGCATTACTAAATTCAAAAGAAAGTTATGGCAAAAAAAAGCACACGAGTACTTTTTGGACTGGTATGTTCAGAATGTAATACGCAAAACTATGTCTCTGAAAAGAGTAAATTGAATACTCAAGAAGCTTTGAGTATGAAAAAATACTGCAATAATTGTAAAAAACATACTATTCATAAAGAAAAGAAAAAGTTGCATTAATGATGCATTATTGTTGATATATGAAGCTGGTTTTAATAGGAATTCAAGGATCGGGTAAGTCCACACAAGGGAACCTATTGTCAAAGCATTTGAAGATTCCTTACCTGTCAACAGGTCATATTTTTCGAAATATCGCGAAAGAAAAGTCACCGTTGGGAAAACAAGTAAAGCTTCTTATGTCTTCAGGTTTACTTATTCCGGACAAGCTGACGATCGAAATCGTCAACAGCTATTTGTCTAGACCGGAATATAAAAAGGGATACATCCTCGACGGATTCCCACGCACTTTACAACAGGCAAAAAAATTCAAGAATAACGTTGACAAAGTAATCCATATAGAGATACCTGATAAAGAAGCACTTTGGAGACTTGCGTACCGCAACGAACAACGGGATGATGATACCATTGAAGCTATAAAGAAGCGTATTGAATTGTTTAAGACACATACGACTCCGGTACTTGACTATTATGAGAAAAAAGGTCAGCTTGCAACGGTCGACGGCACAATGTCGATTGATGAGGTACATCAGTCCATATTAAAATCGCTTGGTAAGCAGCTGATCGAAAATCGGGTACTGAGATGGAAACAAAAAAATAACACAATTGTAGCCATTGTCGGTATGCCCGGATCAGGTAAAACAGAAGCTGCTCAATATTTTGAAGGCAAAGGGTTGCCGATCGTAAGCTTTTCGGATATTGTAAATAAGGAGATTGAAAAACTGAAAAAGCCACATACACTTGCAGTGCATCATGAGGTACGACAGGGATTGCGGGAAAAATACGGATTTGAAGCAATGGCCAAGCTGAGCAAAAAACAAATTGAGACCAAGCTGAAAAAAAATAACATGATTGTTATTGAAGGTATGAGATCATGGGAAGAATATCAATACTTGAAGAAAGAATTCCCTAAGGCACGGATTTTTATTCTTGCCATATATGCTGATAAAGCAGTCCGATATGAACGCATAAAAAAGAGAAAATCTCGATCAGGGCTTTATGGCGAAGAGCGAGATTTGGATGAATTGCTCAATACACACATGGGCCCCACTATTGCGAATGCGGATTATCTGGTAAAGAATAATTTCACCAAGGAAGAATTGAAAACAAAATTAGAAGAAGTGTATCGGTCTATCTATTTTTCATAAACATATATCGCAATGATCCATTTGAAGACACGAGATGAAATTGAGAGCATGAAACAGGGAGGCGCTATCCTAAGAGAAGTTATGGAAAAACTTGTGCCTCAAGTACAAGCAGGGATCACAACCAATGAAATTGATCAGGAGGCTGAACGGTTAATCAGAGAGCGAGGAGCAGAACCGTCATTCAAGCGGGTTGAAGGATACAGTTGGACTACCTGTCTGCCCGTAAACGAACAGACGGTACATACACCGCCCTCAAAGAAAAAACTAAAACAAGGCGATGTTTTGACAATAGATATCGGAGTTTATCTGGATGGTCTTCATACAGATTATGCGACGACATTTGTTGTCGGCGGTAAAACCGATGCAAAAACAGAAGCATTCCTTTCAAAAGGGAGAAATACACTCGAACAAGCTATAAAAAAAGTGAAGGTCGGCGAACGATTAGGCACAATTGGCGCTTTTATTGAAGAAGAAATGACAGGAGCAGGGTATTTTATCCTGAAAGAACTTACGGGTCACGGAATTGGTCATGAATTGCATGAAGATCCGTACGTATTAAATTATCTTGACCGTCCGATTGAAAAGACGTATAAAATTCCGTCAGGATTAACTATCGCAGTCGAAATAATTTATTCGATGGGGACAGAGAAAATAGCATATGAACCCAATGTCCCTTGGTCAATTATTACTCAGGATCGAAGTTTGTCAGCATGTTTTGAACGAAGTATTGCCGTTACGGATGAAGAAACCTTCATTTTAACGTAGTTATGTGTTACAATATATCTTTCTATGAAAGATAATGTGATTATAGTGGAAGGAGAAGTAATTGAGAATTTGCCGAACACCTTATTCAAGGTTCAGCTGGATGAAGGTGAAAAAGTAATTTTATGTTACCTCTCAGGTAAGATGAGAAAAAATTATATAAAAATTTTACCGGGTGATAGAGTTAAAATTGAACTCACCCCATATGATCTCAACAGAGGTCGTATTGTTTATCGAAAATAATTTATCCTATGCAAGTAAAATCAGCTGTAAAAAAAAGATGTGAAAGTTGTAAGATTGTTGTGCGCAAAGGCGTTATGAAGGTTATTTGTAAACGCAATCCGAAACACAAACAAAGTCAAGGGTAAAGGTCATCAGGAATTATTATTAGTAATTAGGAAATATATATAAAATTATGCAACGGTTAATGGGAGTAATCCTACCAGACGATAAACGAATTGATTATGCGCTTACGCTTATTCATGGAATAGGATGGTCACGATCAAAAGAGATTCTTAAACAAGCTGGTGTGAAAGAAGAGATCCGTGTCAAAGATTTGACAGAAGATCAGGTAAAGGCTCTCACAAACTTTATTGATAAAAATATTAAAGTTGAAGGAGATCTCCGTGAAGAACGAAGCGAAAATATCAAGAGACTGCGTGAGATAGGTTCTTATAGAGGAATGCGTCATGGTATGGGTCTTCCGTCACGTGGACAAAGAACACGTTCAAACGCACGTACAAAACGAGGGAAAAGAAGAACAGTTGGAGCACTTACCAAAGAAGCATGGGCAAAAGTTGACCAATCGCAATCCAGTAACAAATAATTATATTTTTATCTATGGCACCAAAGACACAAGGGAAACAAAAAAAGACAACTCGCATAGTCGAAAACGGCCGCATATATATAACGGCAACTTTTAACAATACATTAGTTACCGTCACTGACGAAAACGGTGGAGCACTGGTTGTAAGCTCATGCGGGATGCACGGATTCTCCGGAACACGGAAATCCACCCCTTATGCTGGTACTGTGACCACTGAAGCAGCCCTGAAAAAAGCAACCGAAGATTTTGGTTTAAAGAAAGTTGACATTTACGTAAAAGGAATTGGTCCGGGAAGAGAAGCATCATTGCGATCAGTTCGTGCGGCGAATGTTGATATCGGGAAAATTGTTGATATTACGCCTATTCCACACAATGGTGTTCGACCACCAAAAGTGAGAAGAGTTTAAAATTTTAAAAGTTAAATGGTAAATGCTAGATGATCTAAAAGTTCATTTACGATTTACGATCTAAGCTAAAAGATAGTATGAGATATACAGGTCCCAAGAATAAAGTATCGCGAAGAGAAAATACTGATCTCGGTCTGAAAACAACCGGATCAAAGGCACAGGCATCTCTTTTGAAAAAGATAAATATAACTCCCGGTCAGCATGGCGCACGTTATCGCAGAAAACAATCTGAGCATGCACGACAGCTGAGAGAAAAGCAGAAACTGCGATTTTTGTTTGGAGTCACAGAAAAACAATTGAAAGGGTATTTTGATACAGCATCTCGAAGACGCGGAAATACCGCAATATTTCTTGGAGAGCTTCTTGAACGTAGACTTGACAGTGTAGTATATCGACTTGGTTTTGCTCCGACTCGAGCAGCTGCACGACAGCTCGTATCACATGGACATATAAAGGTAAACGACAAAGTACTTGATATTCCGTCCTATCTTGTCAAAGAAGGAGAAACAATTACTTTTGCATCTGATGATTCAAAAAAAATCCCTTATATTGATACATTCCGTGAACAGAGTGATATAACTATTCCCGAATGGGTTGAGTTGAAAAAAGATACCGGTGTCCTACGCGGAACTCCTGACAATTCAATCATTGAACAACAAGTAAACTTGAGATTAGTTATCGAGTTCTATTCACGTTAATAATTTACTAATTGTATATATCTTTATATGTTAGACCCAATGTTTTCTGTCAAAATAGAAGAACAATCTGAACAATACGGCAAATTCGTATATGAACCGTTCAATACCAGTTTCGGAAACAGTGTCGGAAACGCACTGCGACGTACATTGCTGTCGTCACTTCCGGGAGCTGCGATTGGTTATGTGAAGTTCGGACAGGCATCACATTTATTTACCACAATTAAAGGCGTTAAAGAATCAGTGCTTGATATTGTTCTGAATTTGAAACAAGTCCGTTTTAAAGCTGAGGGAAATGGCCCTTTTACCGCTCGAATTTCTGTCAAAGGAGCAAAAAAAGTATATGCAAAAGATCTCGAAGGGGATATTGAAGTCGTCAACGGAGATTTGTATATCGCTGAAGTAACTGATGCAAAAGGTGCTCTTGATATTGATGTTACTGTTTTAACAGGCTACGGATATCAATCAGCAGATGATAAAGAGACGCAGACAGGCTATATTGCAGTTGATTCAGCTTACTCACCTATCACAAAAGTGAATTTTAAGGTGCAGGAAGCTCGTGTTGGAAGAAAAACCGACTTTGAACGTCTCATCCTTGAAGTATGGACAGACGGAAGTATCGCTCCTGAGGAAGCTGTCAAAAATGCATCAACCATCTTGGCAAAACATTTTTCAGCAATTGTTGAAGGAAAAGAGGAAAGTGTTGATAGTGTATCCGAATCAGAACAGGTTAGCCAGGAAGAGAAGAACCCGAAGGCATATGAAACCATTATTGATGAATTAAATCTTCCTTCACGCGTTATCAATGCATTATTGAGAGAAAATATTGAAACCGTTGCTGATCTGGTTGAGCGAGGTCGCGAAGATCTCACCAACTTAAAAGGAGTCGGTAAAAAATCAATTGATCTCATCGAAGAAGAACTCAACAAAATGGGTGTAGAGCTTAAATAAGTTTGATTAATACAAGAATGATACATAGAACAAAACAAATTAAATTTCATTCAGGAAAAGACTCAAATAAGATGATTCTGAGGAAAATGATGACGAATTTTTTCTTGAATTCACATATTGTCACCACAGAAAAGCGGGGAAAAATTCTTAAGCGTTTTCTGGATAGAATAGTCTCAAAAACAAGAAATGAAAGCGAATCCAACAAGAATTATCTGCTTAGATATTTCCCGAATAAAACAATGATTCAGACTCTTTTTTCACAGGTGGGTACTGCTGTCAAGAGTATCGAGGGTGGATACGTACGGATTGTTCGTATGAATCAGCGGGATAATGACGGATCCATGATGGTACGGGTTGAATGGGCTCATCCTGTCGTTATTGACTGGGAACAAAAAACCGCAAAGAAAAAAACAGGTGGAAAAAAAAGTACTGTTACAAAAAAATCTGGTGAAGCAAAGCCTGAAAAAGAAACAAAAAAATAATACTATTTAATTCAAAATCATGGCAGGTATAAAACAATCAACAAGATCAATCAAAGCAAAAGAAATTGACAGAAAATGGCATCTGATTGATGTCAACGGTAAAGTCCTCGGAAGAGCAGTCCCGGAGATAGTGGATTTGCTTCAGGGCAAATCAAAAAGAACATATGTCCCTTATCTTGATATGGGTGACTATGTAGTTGTCGTGAATGCAAAGCAAATCAAGACAACTGGAAAAAAAGGCATACAGAAAGTATATGACAGATATTCCGGTTATCAAGGTGGCAGAAAAACCCTCACACTCAATGAGATGATGGATCGAAAACCAACCGAAGTAATCCGTGAAGCGGTATCAGGAATGCTACCTAAAAATAAGCATCGTGATGCACGTTTGGCAAGACTGTACATTTATGAAGGTGAAACTCATCCTTATACTCACAAGGTACAGTCAGCAGGAAAAAGTGAGTAATTAATTAGTTGTAATTAGTTAAAGGTATATATATGGCAAAGAAAAAGAATGACATTCAATATTATGAGTCCGTCGGACGCCGACGTGAGTCTGTTGCACGTGTGCGGCTACATATTGTGACGGGTAAAGACAGTACAGCTTCTGTCAAAGGAGCAAAAATGAAACAAGGAGAAATTGTAGTGAATGATAAACCTTTAACCGAATATTTCCCATCTGTTGCAGAACAGAATTTAATTCTTCGTCCTTTCCAGGTAACAAGTAGTGCTGATCGTTTTGTGGCTACCATCGTCGTTCGAGGCGGTGGGAAGAACGGGCAGGTAGAGGCAGTGCAGCTTGGTGTTGCTCGTGCTCTTTGCCTTGCTGATGAATCCTTCAGAGAAACATTGAAACCAGAAGGACTTCTTACACGCGATCCGCGAATTCGTGAAAGAAGAAAAGTCGGAACAGGCGGTAAAGCCCGAAGACAGAAACAATCACCAAAGCGTTAATTTTTCCGTTTGGTTGAAGTTAATTGATATCTTCCACATCGTTGAAACGCATTCATCATGACATCGTACAATATGCTTCTGTTATGATAAATAATACGCGTATGATAAAACTTTCTGTCATTATTCTTTCGTATAACACAAAGGACATTACACGTGACTGTCTGCTTTCTCTATCTCAAAGTCTTGACAAGGCTTCACCTCTGAAAAGCGAGATCATTGTGGTAGACAATGCATCCTCAGACGGATCGCAGGAGATGATAACCGAATTCAAGAAGAAGCATTCGTCCGAACATAGAGATATCTTTACTATCTTCAATCAGAACAATGAAGGCTTTCCCAAAGGGAATAATGCCGGATTGGTGAATGCACGTGGCGAGTATGTTCTATTTCTGAATTCTGACGTCATGATACGGGATATTGATTGGTCAAAATTATTTGCTTATTTGGATGAACACACAACGGTAGGTGCACTTACGGTTCGGGTAGAACTTCCGGACGGTTCTATAGATCCTGCCTCTCATCGAGGATTCCCCACGGTTTGGAACTCGTTCTGTTACTATTCCAAACTGGAATTACTGACACGATCAGTTTATGGATTGAATAGAATTTTCGGAGGCTATCATTTGACTGAAAAAGATGTGCGAACGATCCATGAAGTCGATGCTATAAGTGGCGCATTTTTCCTGGCCCGAAAAAAAATAGTCCAAGATCTTTACGGCTTTGACGAATCATTTTTTATGTATGGAGAGGATATTGATCTTGCATATCGAATGAAAGATAAAGGATATAGTGTTATATATCATCCGAAATACACGGTAACTCATCTGAAATATCAAAGCGGCCTGAAGAAAGGAAAAAAGAATACGGAGGATAAAACTAAAAAATATTTTTATGATGCGATGCGGATTTTTTATAGAAAGCATTATGAGATGAAGAATCCGTGGATAATAAATCAGATGGTGTATTTTTTTATTAATATAAAGTCCAGACTGTAGTCTCCCTTGTCATCCAAAATCAATGAAACCAAAACGAATCGGAATTGATGCTCGGTTGTATTTCCAGACAGGTGTCGGTACCTATTTGCGGAATTTGCTTCATTTTCTTCCCGTAACTGCACCAAAGAATGTTGAATTTTATATATATGTCCTTCCAGAGGACAGAAAAAAAATCCTATTTAAAGATAACCGTTTCATATTACGTGAAGTAGAGGCCAGATGGCATAGCCTGTCGGAACAGACAACATTATATCGTGTACTTATGCAGGATGAACTTGATCTTATGCATTTTACCTACTTCAGCTTCCCGATTTTTTATAAAAAACCGTTTATTGCGACAATCCATGACCTCACACCGCTCCTTTTTAAAACGGGTAGAGCTTCAACATTGAATCCATATTGGTATGAGTTGAAGTTCCAGATTTTCAAGAAAGTACTTTCATCTCAGATACAGAATGCTAAAATGATCATCACCCCGTCAGAAACGGTCAAAAAACAAATAGAAGATGTCTATGGCAAAGAATACACAATGAAAATACTTCCAATCCATGAAGGGGTCAATTTTGAGTTGGTGGAAGCGAAAGAGGATACCCGATTAAAGGAAATAGTCGGGAGAGACTTTTTCCTCTATGTGGGGAATTTTTACCCACATAAAAATGTTGACAGATTGATTGAAGCATATACAATGGCAGACACTAAAACTCCGCTAGTTTTGACAGGTCCAGACAATGGGTTTGCCCAAAAGCTGAAGAAGTCAATACCTCAGGAGAATAAGCAGAATATTCATTTTGTACATGAGACATCAAACGATGATCTGATATATCTCTATAAACACGCAAAAGCACTTGTTAATCCATCGCTATCTGAAGGATTTGGACTGCCGCTTGTTGAAGCGGCATATTTCGGATGTCCGGTGATCGCATCAGATATCCCGGTATTTAAAGAGTTGCTGGGAGATCAGTACTCTTCATTTGATCCTCAAGATGAAAAAGATATTACTCAGAAATTGCGATCTATGAGTTCCCAATTGCAAAATAGGAACGAACTCCTGCAGAGCGAAGCGAAGACTCTCGTCAAAAAGAGATTTTCCTTTGAAACGATGGCAAAGGAAACGTATGAAATATATGAACAATGTGCGTAGTTATTTATACAATAAAGGATTTTTGTCAGACTTTCGGAATAATATATTCGCAAAACCCATAAGTGGAACACCTAAAAAATAATTACTGAATTGAATTAATGGATCTTTATATGTCTGAAGTAATTGCTGGTGAAATTCATTTCCAATACCGACAAAAGCTATAACAACTAGAATGGATAGTCCGAATGCCCACTCTAGCGCTTTCTCCGACTTGTCGAACAATTTCTGAAATAGGGTATATAACAGAAAGGTAATCAACAGAGGAATGAGAAAAATTTCAAGAAGAGCTATATAAATTGTTGATGTTTCGGAGTCGAGTAAGCTATATGGTTCATCAAACCTGGTCTGTAGCTGTAGATTCAATAGATTAGAGATTAAATAGAACAGTGAAACGGAAAAACCTAATGCACAGCCAACGATTGTGATTATTGCTTTATGAAAAACAAAGTGGCGTCTATTAATAAAATAGTGAATAATAAGTGCACATACAGTAAAAATTAATACAATAAGATCATCGTCACCCATTCGTGATTTGTTAAATACCAAATCTGAAAAGACTGAAACAAGAAATAGTATTCCAAATATATAGAAAGTAAAAAATGCTAAGAAATGCAGTGAATAGTATGTTCCTGCAAACCATTTAATATGTGACATATAATTAGTATATCAATCTACTATGAAAACAGCGATTATTTATGACTGGATGGATAAGTGGGGCGGGGTCGAACGCATGCTTCTTGTCCTGAATGAGATGTATCCTGAAGCTGACTGGTATACCTCATATGTTGACGAAAAACAGGCAGACTGGACAAAAAAGATTACCGGAAGAAAGTACAGCTCATTTATTCAAAAATTTCCTTCATTTATTCGGAAAAACCGTATTCTTTCTCTTCCTTTTTTCCCTTATGCCTTTGAAAGCTTTGATCTATCAGGATATGAACTTGTTATATCCGTTACATCATCATTTGCCAAAGGAGTAATCACCCGACCCGATACGAAACATATGAGTATTCTCCTCACCCCGACCCGATGGTTGTGGGGCCAAATATCAAATTATGAGCGAGGTCTGGGGAATTATGAGTTGTTGAAACCATTAAAGAGACTCACGCAAGGCAATTTAAGAAAATGGGATTATCTGGCAGCTCATAGACCGGATAACATTATTTCCATATCCCAAACTGTTGCAATGCGCTGCCACAAGTATTACGGGAGGAAATCAGAGGTGTTGTATCCGCCGTTTGATGTTGATTACTGGCAGCAATTAAAGATTGACAAACCTGAAGTTCCAGAAACAGAAAAAGGGTATTTTCTCGTAGTTTCCCGTCTCGAACCGTATAAAAAGGTGGATCTTGTGATTGAAGCTTTTCAGAAATTACCCGACAACAATCTTATCATTGTCGGTAAAGGATCTCAAAAGTATAAGCTACAATCAGTGGCAAGCAAAAACATTATTTTCCTAGAGGATCTCAGTGATCCGGAGCTCGCATATCTTTATACTCATGCACAAGCTCTAATCATGCCCCAGGAAGAAGATTTCGGGTATGTGGCCCTTGAAGCACAAAGCTTGGGCTGTCCCGTACTAGCTTATTCGAAAGGTGGAGCATCAGAAACGGTAGCAGACGGAATTGGCGGGAAATTATTGGGGAAACAAGAATCGGGAGTGATAAGAGAAGCAGTTGCAGATTTTAAGCGTGACACGTACAATTTAGATGATATCAGAAGAGCTGTTCGTCAATTCTCGAAAGACCGTTTTATCGAGAGAATCCGCAGCCTTGTTTGAAAGAATTGATCAATAGGTTGAATAAGTTACATAATTTTCGTTTACATATTATGAAAGCAGTTATCTTCGCAGGCGGAGTTGGTACCCGCCTCTGGCCACTTTCACGAAAGAAATCACCCAAACAGTTTGAAAAGGTAGTAGGAGATAAGTCTACGCTGCAACTTGCGGCTGAGCGACTTCTTCCGGAATTTGCAGCTGAGGATATCTACATTTCAACAGGCAAAGATTACATAAAAATGGTACAAGATCAACTTCCGTTTGTTCCGCTGGAAAATATCATTGCCGAACCGGATAAACGAGATGTAGGTCCTGCAGTAGGTCTTGTAATGGCATATTTGGCAAAAAAATTTCCGAATGAACCTGTTGTTATTTTATGGAGCGACCATCTGGTCAAGAAGATAAATCTTTTCAAAGATATAGTCATAAAGTCAGGTGAGTTTGTCTCACAGAAAAAAGATTGTATTGTATTTATCGGACAGAAGCCCCGTTTTGCTTCAGATAATCTCGGCTGGATTCAGACAGGAAAAACTCAGATCGAGATCGAAGATATCGAATTCAAACAGTTTGAAGAATTTAAATACCGTCCGGACAAGGAAACAGCACAACAATACTTTGACAACAAACATTACTGTTGGAATTTGGGGTATTTCGTAACAACTCCCAAGTTTATGTTATCTCTTTTTAAAAAACATGCCGAAGAAATTTATGAAACAGCGCAAAAAATAACCGAGGCGGATACGTATGAGGTATTTATGGATCGATTGTTGAAATACTACAAGGAAATGCCCGAGATAAGCTTTGACAATGCAGTTCTTGAGAAAATTAACAAAAGTTGTGCGTTTGTGGTGGTCGAAGATATCGGCTGGAGTGATGTCGGAGCATGGGAGGCACTCAAAGAAGCTCTGGAACAACAGCGTCAGGACAATATTACAAAAGGGAGAGTATTATTGGAGAATTCGGAAGACAACCTCGTCTATAACTATGAAGACAAAAAATTGATCGTGGGAGTCAATGTAGATGAGTTATTGGTGGTCAATACGGACGATGTCTTGCTTGTTGCCAATAAAAAAGCGGTAAAAGAAATTAAAAAATTGGTTGAAGGATTCCAAGGTACAGAAAACGAAAAACTTACCTAGTATTTTAAAACTCCATGGCAGAACGAATTTCACTTTTATCTGGGACATATTATCAGAACTATACAAAGAGACTTATAGATATCGTTCTCTCGTTGGTCCTGCTGATGCTATTTTTTCTTCCTTCGGTCATTGTTGCCGTTTTGATCAAGCTCACCTCATCAGGACCAATATTTGCTGATGTCCCAGAACGGATAGGACAAAACGGGACAAAATTTAAGATGTATAAATTCCGCTCCATGATCCAGAATGCACATCATATGCTCAGAAACGATCCGAAATTTAAAGAGTTGTATGAAGAATACAAAAAAGGAAGTTATAAACTCCAAAATGATCCGCGTATTACGAAAATCGGGAAGTTTATCCGTAAACACTCACTTGATGAATTGCCTCAAATACTCAATGTCCTCAAAGGAGATATGAGTCTGGTTGGACCGCGTGCATATTATCCTGATGAACTTGAGAATCAGCAGAAAGAATACCCTCATGCCCGGAAACTGGTAAGCAAAGTACTCTTGGCTAAACCGGGGATTACCGGTCTATGGCAAGTCTCCGGCAGGTCTGAAATCAACTTTGATGAGCGGATAATTATTGATGCAAAATACGTTGATCAAATATCCCTCAGAAATGATATCGTCATCATCCTCAAGACCCCCTATGTCATGCTCACCGGGAAAGGAGCAGTATGATACAATTAATTTACTATCTTGACAGGTAGTTTCTTTTTTTTGTTATACTTAATATCTTATGAAAAATTTGTTGCGCTCTCATAAACCAAATGCTGCAAAATCCGTAAAAAGGAATAAGAAACTTATTACTACAGTTCTATTGAGTTTGCTTGGTGTTTTTGTCATTCTGGGAATACTCGGATACATCTTTATTTACTCCCCTGCTATGAAAATCAAAGCCAAGGGTATGGAAGTTGCAGCAGAAGCAGAGCTTCTCAAAGAGGATATAAAATCAAATGATATTGATCTCATCAAAAATAGATTTAAGTCTGTTTCAGACAAATATGGAGCTTTTGAGCAAGAAGCACAGCAGGTGTACTGGGCGTCTTTTATTCCTTATGTTAGTGACTTCAAAAACGGTGTTGAAGCAGGCAGATATACGATCGATGCAGGCTCAGAATCCATCGAAGCAGTATATCCGTACGCAGATCTTATCGGTTTCAAACAAGGCGAACAAAGTTTCTATGAAAAAAGCGCTGAAGACAGACTTCAGACCGCAGTGATAACGCTTGATAAAATGTTGGCGCGAATTGATGTAGTCGCTAAAAATATTGAAGAAGCAGAGAAAAGGATTGAAACCATTGACCCAAATCGTTATCCAGAAAAGATCGGTTCATATGAGGTTCGATCCAATATTACCGAAATGAAAAATCAGTTTCAAGGAATGGCAACTCTCTTTGTTGATGCCAAGCCGTTGCTGAAGCAATTACCTGCTATTTTGGGAGCTGAAGAAGAGAAGAACTATCTTATTCTATTTCAAAATACTGCGGAAAGACGTGCAACTGGAGGATTCTATACATTTTATGCTGTCTTTAACATTAATAAAGGAAAACTCTCCATTAAGGATTCAAGCGATATTTATGATCTTGATAACAGTATCTCAAATCATCCGGCAGCACCTGATAAAATCAAAGCGTATCACAAAGATGTTACGAGATTCTATATCCGAGACAGCAATCTGTCACCAGACTTTGCAGAATCCGTCAAATTATTTGAGTCCTTGTACGAGGATGCCGGAAGAAAGGTAGAGTATGATGGAATTATTGCTATGGATTCCAAAGTGCTGGTTGATATGCTTCGTATTTTTGGGGATACGCAAGTGAACGGTATCAATTTTTCAGCAGAAACTGACGCACGTTGTGATTGTCCGCAGGTGATTTATTCCCTGTTTGATATTGTGGACCGCCCGGTAAATTACGTGAAAGTCGATCGTAAACGGATTTTAGGAAACCTTATGCTTGAACTTTTTTATAAAGCAATAGGATTTTCGCCTTCAAAATACTGGGGACAAATGGCACAAGCCATGTTCCAGAACCTGGATGAAAAGCACGTGCTTTTGTACTTTACTGATCCTGATATCCAGACAGCCGTCGAAAAAATGAATTATGCAGGAAGGATCCGAGATGTTGAAGGAGATTATCTGCATATCAGCAACGTGAATTTTGCAGGGGCAAAATCAAACTTGTTTATTGATGAAGAAGTAGAGTCTGAAACAACCTTTGAAGGGAATCAAGTAAAACGAACCGTCAGTATTAAGTTCAAAAATCCGCACCCGCACTCTGACTGTAATCTTGAAAGAGGCGGACTGTGCTTGAATGCTACATTGAGGAACTGGATACGGTTCTATGTGCCTGAAGGTTCAAAACTGGTTTCGTTTAAGGGTTCGAAAACTAAAACATTGACATATGATGAGCTTGGCAAAACAGTCTATGAAGGTTTTATGACAGTTGACCCTGAAGGAGTTGCGGAAGTGACTATCGAGTATACGCTTCCTGACACAGTTACCAAAGATAACTATAAATTGTATGTCCAAAAGCAGCCTGGGGTAGAAAATCAGGAACTGACAGTGATTGTTGATGGAAAAGAGCAATTTACAGGTCCGTTCAAAGTTGATACCGCAATCAACTAGTGACAATCTAATTGATGAAGCTCCTCTATGCCAGCTCTCAAAAAAATTGAAGGTTTTGTCTTAAAAAAGAAAATATTACTTGATAAAGACCTTTTTATTACGATTTTTACCAAAGAAGAAGGGAAAATTACGGTTGTAGCCAAAGGCGCCAGGTCACTGACATCAAGGAGGGCGGCTCATCTGCAGTCAGGCAATCTTATCCGGGCACAACTATCTACTTCACGTGAGAGGATGTATCTTCAATCTACAGATTTAATTTCGGGTTTTCTTCAGCTTCGCACAGAGAAATTTGTTGATTATATTTATATATTTTTGGCAGTAATTGATGCAATGCTTCCTGAAGGGCAGGAAGAAATTGAGATATATACGATATTAAAGCGGTTTTTTGTAAAGCTTTCAAAGGGAGAAGAGCCAGCTATGGTGCTGCAACAATCGCTGCAGAAAACACTGACTTTTCTTGGCTATGTCCACAAAAAACATACATTGACTGAACTGATTGGAATTGCCGAGGAGAATATCGGATATAAGTTGCCCGGTCATGTTATAATAAGCTAAAAGTGCGTCATACCGCACACATCATTACATCGTTTCATACGAAATACACATGAGTACATCAGTCACAATGGATAAAATTGTTTCACTCACAAAACGGCGCGGATTTATTTACCCCACATCTGAAATCTATGGCGGACTTGCGAATGCATATGACTATGGCCCTCTGGGTATTGAATTGCTACGAAATATACGAAACCTTTGGTGGAAACGTTTTATTCAGGATCGACGTGATATGATGGGTATTGATAGTCAGATTATCCTGCACCCGCGCACGTGGGAAGCTTCAGGACATGTGGGAAGCTTCAGTGATGCAGTCGTTGAGGATGTCAAATCACATAAAAGATATCGTGCAGACCATCTGATTGAGTCATGGATAGTCGGGAAAAAGGAATTTGAGAGTATGGTTGTTGAGAATATGGATGTTGAAGCAATGGGCGATTTCATTACCGAACATAAAATAAAAAGTCCTGAAGGCAATAATGTTACGGCTCCCAAAAAGTTCAATCTGTTGATGGAGACACATCTTGGGACTTTGGAAGGTCAAAAGGATATGGTTTATCTGCGAGGAGAAACGGCACAGGGAATTTTCAGTAATTTCAAAAATATTCTGGACACCACCCGTATCAAAATACCATTTGGTGTGGGTCAAATCGGTAAAAGTTTCCGTAATGAAATCACACTCGGTCAGTATATTTTTCGGACATTTGAGTTTGAACAGGCTGAAATAGAGTATTTTTTCCATCCCAAGCAGCAAAAATGGGAAGATCTGATGAAAAGCTGGAAAGATGCAATGTGGTCTTTTGTGACAAAAGATTTGGGAGTCAGTGAAGAGAACGTGAGATGGCGAAAGCACACTGATACCGAAAGAAGTCATTACAGTAAAGATACCTATGACCTGGATTATAAATTTCCATTCGGATGGAAAGAACTCTGGGGTATTGCGTACCGAACAGACTATGACCTCAAGCAGCATATGGAGTTTTCAGGACAGGATTTGCGCTATACCGATCCTCACACACAGGAAAAATATATTCCCCATGTTATTGAGCCTGCGATCGGACTCAACAGGGCACTTTTCATGGTGCTTTCAGATTCTTATGTAGAAGAAGATAATCGGGTTGTTCTCAAACTGGCACCGCAGCTTGCCCCCTATTCGGCTGCAATCTTTCCTTTGGTTGCAAACAAGACGGAAATAATCGCAAAGGCAGAAGCCGTTTTTGATTTGCTGAAGGAGCGCTTTCCTGTATATTGGGATGATAGAGGGAATATCGGGAAGCGCTATCGTTATCAGGATGAGATCGGGACACCTTATTGTATTACAGTTGACTATGACTCTCTGACAGATCATACTGTAACTATTCGCAATAGAGATACTATGGAGCAGGAACGGGTTCAAATTGACTCATTACAAACCTATCTTCAGGATCATCTATTCAGCCAGAGGCTGATGAGCTCTTGAGCTCACTGCGCATCATTATAATTTTTTTTGTAACTCATGGATACTATCTCAAAAAAATATTATATAATCGGTGCTGTCGTTCTCGTGCTTGTTGTCGTAGCAGGAGTGTTTCTCATGAATCGTGGTAATGCTGCACAGGAAGCTCAAGACAAAGAATCGGTCTTTGATGAACCGTCAGAGGTAATCCCGACAGTCGATTCCTCGGTCAAGGTTTCGATCAAAGGAACAACAGACGCTATGATTACAGTCGAAGGAATCCCCGGGGGAACAGACTCCATTGAATATGAACTTTCGTATAATACGAAAAGCGGAAGTATAGAGGGAGTCTTTGGGATTATTGAAGTTAAAGGATCGAAAGCAGAGGAAGAAGTAACATTTGGGACATGTTCTTCAGGGGTTTGCCGTTATCATGAGATTGACGGACCGGTTAGTGGAACATTTATTTTCTCAGGAGATTACGGAGAAAAAATGTTAGAACAGGAATTTGAATTGTAATAGGGAGTATCAAAGTCTTAATTTAAATTAAGATTCAATTAGAAGTTTCATGTACAATGAAAGGAGGTGATACAAAACTATGCCAAATATAAAATCAGCAAAGAAAAAAATGAAGCAGGATGCAGTTCGTACAGAGCGCAATACCGTATATAAAGGTAAAATCGAAGGTGTTCTGAGAAAAGCAAAAAGTGGCGTTAAAACCAAGAAAAAAGAATTTGTAAATGATGCTTATGCGGTAATTGATAAAGCAGCCAAGAAGAACGCAATTCACAAAAATACAGCGGGAAGGCTGAAAAAGCGAGTTAGTAGATTGGTTTCTCATGCCTCATGAAATACCTCATAAATCTTTTTCCGGAAAAAGAAAAGAATGCATCAGATAAAATCATCTACTTTGCTTTTCATTATCTTCGGTATATTCTCGTGATTACGCAGTTTGTAGCAATCTGCGTGTTCTTTTATAGGTTTAAAGTGGATCAGGAAATCGTTGACCTCAAGGATAAACTTTCACAAAGACAATCTATAGTAGAATCTACTAGTGAGCTTGTGAACCGTGTACAGGAAATTGATGCAAAAATGAAACAGGTACAGCTCGTACTTGATGAACAAAAAAATTTCCAGGTTCAGTATACCTACACCCTTTCCCAGATACCTCAGGAAATTCTAATTGAGAATTTCCAGATGACTGCAGACAGTATTGATATTGATGGAACAGCTGACACTGTCGACCCAATTAAGAAAATGTATGACGGATTGCAGGCTGACAATAAATATAACATAATCGATTTGTCTACAATAGAAAAGGGAGAAAACAGATTTAGTTTTAGTTTGCATTTAGCAGAATTTAAACCGTAATTCATGTATGGATAGTAAAAAACTTGTTGCACTATTTCAGGAGAAAAAGGTCCAGGATTATACATTCAACATTTTCTTTTTTCTTGTATTTTCAATTTTCCTTCTTTTTGCTATCCGACCAAATATTTTGACCGTATTCAATCTGCAAAAGGAACTGCAAGAACTGAACCTGAAAAATAAAGAGTCTGAAAATATCATTTTGCAGATTGTGAACTATCAATCAGTAATGGAAAACTATCGGGACAAATTGGGTCTTCTCGACGAGGCAATTCCTTCATCACCCGGCCTTGCCAAAGCAATTGAAGATGTCAGAAGTACAGCATCAGCGTCCGGACTTTTATTGACAGAAATGAATGTCGAAAGTGTAAATTTTAAGGATGAAGAAGGCAGTGGTGAGATGGAGACATATCAGATTTTAGTAGATTCGAATGGATCAATTGAAAATTTAAACACGTTTATTACCGCCGTGCTGAAACAAAGACGGCTTAAAATGGTTGAAAGTATAGGAATTTCCACACCATCCGAAGGATCTGTCCAAATTACATTAACTATAAAAACATATTATTTATGAACCAGAAAGACTTATTACTTATATCTATCACAATATTCCTGACGATAATTGCATGGGTGATTTTGGAGGTCAAAGCCATAAGTGAAGAAATCCCAACCGATGCAGAGATACAGGCCGCAACATTGGAATATACTATAAATACTGATATACTCGATTTATTAGAAGAGAAGACGCCTTAATTATATGTATTCAGAATTATACACGCAGTCGCATTATCGTTTTACGAAGCACCTCGCTGTCGTAGCTCTTATTGTTGTGGTCTCAACAGTAATATTTTTTATATCACAAGATTCATCACCTACGCGTGCATCCCGGAAAAATTTGGTTGAACATGAAATTGTTAATCTGACGCCGCAGCAAGTCGGTATTTTTTGGGAAGCTGATGAAGCTGATGAAGGGTGGGTTATATACGGGGAAAATCCGAACTCATTACAGAATATTGCATTGGATGAACGTGATATACGCGGAGAAAAACAAAAGAGACGTTATCATTATGCGGTTTTGAAAAATGTACAGCCTAATACCGATTATTACTATAAAATCGTTAGTGATAATGAACTGATTGACCAGGAAAATGGAAGTCCGTTTGAATTGAAAACACCAACTTCAACTACGGCCACTACATCAATGTCTCCCATATACGGAAAAATGCTTCAGACAAACGGACAGGCAGCACAATCGTCTTTTGCAATGGTACTTATAGGGAACGCCTATCCGTTGTTCTCCCTCAGCGGTAATACCGGAGAATGGCTTATCCCTATGCAATATATCATCAATAAGCAAACACAAAGTCCTTTGTCAGTTACGGAAGATACCTTGATAACAATTCAGCTGTTTGACGACGAGAGCCGTTCAATGGTCCGAAGTACAATCAGTCGTAGCCGTCCGATTCCACAGCCGATTACACTTGGAAATAATTATTCATTTATTTCGGAGACTGATGTTTTATCCGTACAGGACAAAAAACCATTACAGCAATCCAGACCGAAAAATCAGGTTGAAATCCGTTTCCCCAAACAGGGGGCAGTAATTCCCGGTGTAGCACCGCTTATTAAGGGTTACGGAATTCCGGGAAAACCAGTTGAAGCACGTATTGACTCCAAACCTACATTTTCGGAACGAGTTGTGGTAAATAATGACGGCGAGTGGAATATTCCTGTACGGACAAGTATTTCTCCGGGAACTTATAAGCTTACTATTGAAACTGAAAATTCTACAGGTGATACGGTTACTATGGAGAGAGATTTCACTCTAATAAAAAGCGGAGAACGAGTCCTTGGTGAGCATGATGAAGCAACTCCATCCGGTACATTGACCCCGACAGTTGTTGTAACGACAGCAACTCCTACACCGACTACTGCACGGACTCCAACACCTTCCCTTCAGATTTCGCCAACTCCCATTTTGACAGGAACCGTGACAGCGACGCCTGCACCCCCGGTGAGCGGCATGAATATTATCCCGATTATGGTGGCAGGTTTGGGTATGGTAGCACTGGGTTTTGGTGTTATGCTCCTTCTTTAGTTGACAGTATGAGTTTCTCTGATACAATAGAATTTATGGTACAAAAAGCTTCCCACAACAGCTTTTATTTTTACTTTTTCTTTACCGCCTCGGGCGGCGTGGGGAGTTGTGCTTAATAACTGAAAAATCCCACCCCGCCCGCAAGGCGGGGTTTTTTAATGGTCAAAACCTTTATCAATTATTTATTAACAACTGTATGAAAAATGCATCACTCACTATCATAGCCGGACCCTGTTCGGTAGATGACAACAATATAAAAGAAATTCGTGAAATTTCCGAAATCGAAGCAACAAACCGTGAAGGGAAAAAACAACGTGCTATCGCGGGTACACGGGTCGTGGGACTCAAGTCCCGGACAGAACTTGATGCCAAGGGTGAAGGAATGGGTATGGATTATGAAGCGTACCGGAAAAATGTTGAGATTATGATGAACGGAGGTGGTATTCGAGACCTGGAAATTCTACCGAGCGCATACATTGCCGAGGAAATTGTGAATTCCACCAATATGATTATTGCGACAGAGGTCATGAATCCTCTCATTCAACTGCCATCATTTGAAGGGAAAATCGGTAGAGGGAAATTGCTACCCTGGAATCCTGCAGTAAACCAGCTCGGATGGCATATTGAGCAAACAGCAGTTTTTTCCCAGAGAAACGGGTGGCATATTGGTATCAAAAACGGTAAGTGGATCGGCGACCATCTGCATTCTGCTGATCATGAAGAATACGGTGGAAAGACAACCATGGAAAAGACCTGGTCAGGATTGGTAAAGTATGCACAAACAGTTGAGCAGGATATTATTCTTATACATCGTGGTGTTGATGTACCGGGGAAAGGGGACTTCCGCAACGCCGTTGTACACAATCTTTCCAAACGGGTCAAAAAAGAATCCGGAGCCAAATTGTATTTTGATCCAAGTCATTCATATGGTCCAAAACTTCGATCACATATAGTGGGTGCTGTCGTAGAAGCGATGCGGATGAAATCAGAACATGATGAGTATCTGTATGATGGAATTCTCATTGAAACAGGTACCTCTTCCACAGACACTGAACAGCATATTACCGTACAGGAACTGAAAGAGCTCGTATCGGTTTTATCTTCCTTCAGAGATTTGGTTGCTCCGGTTGAGAATAAGAAGGTACACAAGAAAAAAGGAAAAATAAAACATTCTTATAAATACACATCACATTAACTATGACTTTAGAAGAATTACGTAAAGAAATTGATGAAACAGATTGCAAGCTGATCGAGCTATTGGGGAAAAGGAAAGAGCTTGTACGTGAAGTAGGAAAAATTAAAAAAGAAAGTGGAGTCCCGGTTTTTGATGCTGTGAGGTGGAAACAGGTTGTGTATGTACGGAAAAAAATCGGCAAGGCACACGGAATACCGGAACGGATCATAGAGAGGATTTGGGAAATCATTCATGGCTGGTCGTTAGAAGTGGAGGACAAAGTATGAGACCAAAGAAAATCGGAATAATCGGCACTGGAAAGTTTGGGAAACTACTCGTCGAGATATTACCGGAGATCTTTCCTGAATCTTCGATTCTGTCAATATCCCGAAATTCAGAGAATTACTTCGAACAAGTTCGGCAATCTGACCTTATAATCCCTGCCGTCCCTATTCATGCATTTGAACAGGTTATACGAGGGATAGCACACGAGATACATCCTCATGCGGTACTTATGGATGTTTGTTCAGTGAAAGTTTTCCCGGTTCGTATTATGAAAAAATACGTTGCAAGTACGAATCAGATTATTGCCGCTCATCCCATGTTCGGACCCGGTACTATTGAAAAAGTGCAAGGAAATTGTAATGGCCTCCGTATCGTAATGGAGCATGTGAGAGGATCTGGAGAAGTCTACACATATCTAAAAAATCAGTTTCAAAATGCGGGGTTCGAAATTATTGAAATGACCGCAGAAGATCATGACAAATATGCAGCAAAGTTTCATTTTACGGCACATTTCTTTGCCTCTGTTATCGAAAAAATTCATTTGCAAAGAAGCCCGATCGACACAAAATCTGCAGAATCTTTGTTTGATTTTGCAGAAATGGTTCAGGCCGATTCACAGTCACTATTACGGGAAATGTATCGGTTTAATCCTTACTGTAAAAGTCAACTTAAGAAGATCATTACATCATATCAAGATATTATTACATTTATACAAAATGCATGAATATTTATTATCTGGGGCCTAAAGGATCATATAGTTATACACTTGTCAGTAAGGAATTTCCAAAGGATAATCTTATACCAATGCCGACATTCGGTCAAATACTAAGTAAGGTGCAGGGAGATACTGACGGTATAGGAGTTTTGGGAATTGAAAATTCTATTAGCAGCTCGGTACATGAAAGTATTGATTTGATCTTCAATAGTAATGTCTTTATAGCTGGAGAGGCATGTATGGACATTCAGCTCCATTTGATAGGTCCATCCGGTGCGCGTGTCAATACTGTGAAGGAAGTTTTTTCCTATCCGCAGGCAATTGCTCAGTGTTCTGAATTTATTCAAAAAAATGCGATTATCACCCATGAATCACCAAGTACCATGGCTGCGATCAATGAAGTAAATACCTTACAGGATATTGCGAAGGCTGCAATTGCCGGTCGTGGCTCTTTGCCTGATACTGATTTGAAAATCATCAAAGAGAACATTGGAAATATTGCTCATAATATGACCAGATGGGTATTTGTTTCCCGCGAGAGAAGATGTACCGGAAGCAAGATCAATAAAATGAGTTTAATTTTCAAGGTAAAACACGAGCCGGGAAGTTTGGTATCTGTCTTGCATGCTCTCGCACAGGCAAACTCAAATATGACAAAAATTGAGTCTCGACCAGTACCCGGATCAAATTGGGAATATGCTTTTTGGATTGATATCGAAATCCCTGAAGGGACTGTTGAGTCAATTACAGATATCATGTCACGGAAGACATTGGCCTATCGGATTGTCGGAGCATACGAGAAAGGCCGTACATATCATGGATAGTATAATATTTTCAACCGTTATCAGTTGTTTTACCCCATGCACTCAATCGATATTTTGGTACCATCACACAAATCGAAATACTCAGTACTAGTCGGTACAGATATTATCGGACAGATATCGAAGTTTATCGATCTTTCCGGATATTCTTCTGTCTATATTATTACTGATTCCAATGTGGCAAGATATTATCTTGATACAGTCAAAGATGTATTTGCGCACGAGCTTCACCGCAAGGATATTCACACCTATATATTTCAAGCCGGAGAACAACATAAGCAGTTAGGTACTGTTGAAGCTATTTATCACGATCTGGCTGAAAAAAGAATAGATAGGAAAGCTTTGATTGTCAACCTGGGAGGCGGTGTCGTAACAGATCTAGGCGGTTTTGCTGCAGCGACATTTCTTCGGGGAATCGCATGTATAAACATATCTACAACTCTTGAAGGGATGGTGGATGCCAGTGTGGGGGGAAAAACAGGGGTAAATCTCGGAATACTGAAAAACTATGTCGGAGTTTTTGCGCAGCCGAAACTAGTCATTGCAGATAGTAACACATTAAAAACGTTACCGGATAGAGTGCTATTACAGGGATATGCCGAAGTAATAAAACATGCTCTCATCGCAGATAAGCGATTTTTTGAAGAAAGTATAAAGATAAGTCCTTTGAAGATGGATGATGATATGTTGCTCCAGGCTATCACCCGTTCGATCGAGATCAAAGCGCAGATTGTGCAGGAAGATGAGACGGAAAAGGCCGCTCGAAAACTTCTGAATTTCGGTCATACCATAGGTCATGTAATCGAATCTCTGAGTATGAACACAGATAAACCGCTCTATCACGGTGAAGCTGTAGCTATCGGTATGGTTGCAGAGAGTTATATTTCATATTTGACAGGTATGATTGATGAGAACGAATTTGAAACAATTGAGAATGCTGTCCGGAATGTACAATTGCCGATCAGGTATATAGCAAAGACGACGGTAAAAAAGGTCTTCGAAAAGCTGGTGACTGATAAAAAAACTGAATCAGGGAATATCAAGTGGTCGCTTCTTATGGGTATAGGCGTGGGGGAATTTAATGTGGCGGTAGATGACAAGTTTGTGAGAGAGGCGATTGAGTACATCTTGGCACCTTAAATATTGTACGTGTTTTAAATTCAAACAATATTTTTCTTTTTGCAAAACAATGAAACAAACTGGAATCAATCCTTTACAGAAACCGGTGATTGCAACCGTTACTATCCCCGGTTCAAAAAGTATCACAAATAGAGCTTTAGTTATGGCGGCTTTGACAAAGGGAACGGTGAACATAGCATATCCCTTGTGGAGTGACGATACTGAGGCCATGATTGAGTGCCTTGAGACGCTCGGAATACGAATAGAGAGAGGTGAACATACTGTATCTATTCACGGGAGCATTGCAGATGTGAAAGACGCAGAGTATGTACTGAATGCCCGGCTTTCCGGTACAACCATCCGATTTATAACTGCGCTGGCTTCCATTGTCCCTGGAGAACAAACGATATACGGGGTCGGAAGATTGAATGAGCGACCCATAAGAGACCTTGTTGAAGGTCTGCGTCAGCTTGGAGTGTCAATAGAATATGAAAAAGAGGAGGGATATCCTCCAATTCGTATTCAGAACGGATTAGTCCGAGAAAAGGCAGTAACAATGGACGGCGGAGTCAGCAGTCAGTATTTTACTGCGCTGCTTCTTATAGCGCCTGTTATCGGTGGACTCACTATTGATGTCAAAGGGAGCCAGATTTCGAAATCTTATATTGATATCACGATCGATATGATGAGGGAATGGGGTATCGAAGTGATTAATGAAAGTTACAAGCGATATATTGTTCCGGCCGGTGAGTACAATATGAAAGAATATACTGTCGAAGGCGATTACTCTGCTGCCGGATATTTTGCCGGAATTGCGGCACTTACAGGCTCAACGGTCACACTTGAAAATTTGAATAGAAATTCAAAACAAGGCGATAAGGCGTTTCTTAGAATTATTGAAAAGATGGGAAATAAGGTCTTGATGAAAGATAACTGTGTCATTGTCGAGGGCAAGGGAGTCCAAGCAGGAAAAGTAGATATGGAGGATTGTCCCGATCAGGCGCAGACTCTTGCCGTTCTTGCGGCATTTGCTGACGGTGTGACCAGGATGACTGGCGTCAGATCACTGAGAGTCAAAGAAACGGAACGGGTAAAAGCAGTTCAAGCAGAACTTGGTAAAATGGGTATTAGGACGGAATCACCCGATGAGGATACTCTGATTGTGCATGGCGGGACACCTCATGGTGCTTCCATTGATACATATCATGATCACCGGATGGCAATGAGCTTTGCGATGTCCGGGACAAAAATAAACGGTATGAGGATCAATGATCCGGAGGTCGTGAATAAAACATTTCCCGACTTTTGGAAGAAATTGGAGAGTATAGGTATCAATTTGACGCGATTATAAAAGTATTTAGCAAAATATGAAAATATCACTTATCGGATTTATGGGATCCGGAAAAACATCAGTCGGTACAGCATTAGCAGAAAAGTTACATTTTGAATTTATTGAAATGGACAAAGTTGTCCTCGAACGAACAAACTTCAAAGATATGAAGCATCTTTTTTTAGAAAAGGGAGAACACTTTTTGCGGGAATGGGAAATACGACTGGCAAGGGAGTGGCAGGATAAGGAACATGTTGTCATCTCGACAGGCGGAGGAGTTGTTATGAATAAAATTGTTACTGATTACCTAAAGAAAAATGGTGGACAAGTGATTTTTTTACATACCCCGTTTCAGGAGCTGGAAGAAAGAGTTATTAAAGACAAAACTCCTCGTCCGCTTTTTGAAGACAGCAAAGCAGCACGAAAATTGTATCGATTTCGTCTGCCTCTTTATAAGGCATATCGGGATCTGATAATACGGACAAAAGGAAAGACAGCAGAAGGGATTTCTCATGAAATTATTCTGAAGTTATATAAAACAAATCAAGCAACAACAGCAGACTTGAGCCCTTTGAAGAAAGCTGTTGATCAAATTATGGAGATGAGAAAAATATAATATGATAAAAAAAGGAACATACAGACATTACAAAGGAAAAGAATATCGGGTGCATTTCATTGCCCGTCACTCAGAAACTTTGGAAGACTATGTTGTTTACGAGCCCCTATACGAATCTGAGGCAAAGTATTGGATACGGCCCCTTTCGATGTTTACTGAAGAGGTTGTTGTAAAAGGGAAGAACGTCCCTCGTTTTAAGTTTGTAAAAGAAGCATGAATATTTCAGGAAAGACAAAACTATGCGTAATCATCGGTGACCCGGTCGACCATTCACTCTCACCTGCCATGCACAATGCTGCATACAAGGATCTGGGTATTGACGATGAATTTGTTTTTGTAGCTTCCCATGTCAAAGTGGAAAATGTTAAAGATGTCGTACAGGCGGTACGGGTGATGAATATCCGAGGTCTTACCTGTACAATTCCCCACAAGCTTGAAGTGATGAGGTACCTGGATGAGATAGATCCTATTGCTGAAAAAATCGGGGCAGTGAACACCGTCGTGAATGAGAATGGGACTTTGAAAGGATACAATACAGATTGGTTAGGCACGGTAATTCCGCTTGAAAATAAAATAGGCAGTTTAAACGGAAAATCAGTTGCGTTGATAGGTGCTGGCGGAGCAGCACGTGCTATGGCGTATGGTGTTATTGAGAAAGGTGCACATTTGACTATTTTTAATAGAACTAAAGATAAAGCAGAAAAACTTGCCGAGGAGTTGGGCAAACGTGCTCAAACCAGAACGCTTGAGGAAATGGCACAGGAAATGCCCAAGCAGGATATCATTCTGAATGCGACCAGTGTTGGAATGGGCAAGCAGATTGATCAAACACCGGTTCCGAAGGAATATATACATTCCGGACAAATTGTCTTTGATGCCGTGTATGCTCCGAGAGAAACCAGGCTTCTCAAAGAATCAAATAAACAGGGTGCAGTTACAATTCAAGGTATAGAAATGCTCCTTTATCAGGGGACTGCTCAGTTTGAGTTGTACACAGGCAGAATTGCACCTGTTGACGTTATGAGAAGGGTTCTCCACGAATGAAATACGTAATTCATTCTGTCATTATTTGTATATATAACTTTGAATACTAAAATATGTACTCCGGTAACAGGAGGAACAATTGATGAGTTTTTGCTCAATCTTGAAAAAACCCAGGAGATATCCGATATGGTTGAGCTTCGCGTAGATACGATACGGACGATCAATATGGATCACATCCGTTTAATCAAAGAAAAGACCTCAAAAGAAGCTATTTTTACCTGCAGATCAAAAGATGAAGGAGGCCATTTTGAAGATCCTGAAACGCAACGGGTAAAGATCCTGCAGCGCGGAATAGGGCTTTTTGAGTACGTAGATATTGAACTTGCAACGGTAAAAAAACATGATTTCAGTTGTGAAGACGGGACAAAAATTATTTTGTCCTATCATAATTTTATTGAAACGCCCAGTTACTGGGATATGCAAAAGGTCATATTTGAGATGAACAAATTCAAACCTGATATTTTGAAAATAGCGACAATGGTCCAAAAAGAGTATGAGGTGACAAAATTGTATCGGTTGTTGACCAACAAACCTCACACAGAAAACAGAATTGTGGTAGGAATGGGAGAAAAAGGACGCATGACCCGAGTTCTCGGACCGCTTCTGGGAAGTTACCTGACGTTTGCATCGACTCCATGGGGAGAAAGTGCACCGGGGCAAATAGAATTAGCTGAGATGAAAAGGATGTATAAAAGTTTAGAAATATAAATTATTGGGATATTTGTTCAAAGAAGTCGAGTGACTTTGTTGACTAATAAATTATAGATTTTGCAAAATATGTTACGTTTTTTAACAGCCGGCGAATCGCACGGCAAAGGACTCACAGTTATTATTGAAGGGATGCCGGCAGGTGTTCCGATTTCTGTCGATTATATTAATGAGGAACTTGTAAAAAGGCAAAAGGGTGCAGGCTCTGGGGGTCGGATGCTTATTGAGAAGGATGAAGTGGAGATTTTATCGGGTATCCGTTTCGGTAAGACTATTGCCAGTCCGATTTCGATGATTATCTGGAATAAGGATCATAAAAATTGGGGAGAGAAGATGAGTTATGAAAAACAATCTGGAGAAGTCATACATTCTGCGCGTGTGACTGAACCAAGACCGGGTCATGTAGATCTTCCGGGAGTTCAAAAATACGGATTTGATGATGTCAGAAATGTCCTTGAACGTGCATCAGCACGGGAGACGACAGCACGGGTTGCTGCCGGTGCAGTTTTCAAACAACTCCTTCAAAGAGAAGGTATTGAAATAGCAAGTCATACGATTCAGATAGGAGATATCACTCTTGATAAAGATTATACCTTTGATGACATTCGAAAGACGTATGAGAAAGATCCTGAAATCAGGTGCATTGATCCTGCAATATCTCAAAAAATGAAACAACTGATTGAAAAAACCAGGAAAGAAATGAATACGTTGGGCGGCGTTGTAGAGATATGGGCTGAAAATGTCCCAGCCGGTCTAGGGAGCTATGTCCATTGGGATCGTAAGATTGACGGCCAGATTGCACAGGCTTTGATGAGTGTACAGTCAGTAAAAGCTGTTGAGATCGGTTCCGGAGTATCGGCTGCGGGTGCAGTCGGATCTGTCGTGCATGATGAAATATATTATGACAAAGAAAATGGTTACTACCGAAAAACGAATCGTGCCGGAGGTATAGAAGGCGGTGTCACGAACGGTATGCCTGTTGTTGCCCGCGTGTATCATAAACCGATTTCGACCCTATATAAGCCGATGAATACGATTGATATTGAGACGAAAGAACAGGTCAAAGCAACTGTTGAACGATCTGATATTTGTGTCGTACCCCGTGCCGGAGTAGTATCCGAGGCAATGCTTGCATATGTGCTTGCAAGAAATTTTCTTGAAAGATACGGAGAAGTCTAAGAAAATGAATGAAAAGTTTGCAATATGAAAAGTTCTTCTTTATAATACTTTTTACCGTATGAAAAACTTGATGTCGTTTGTACTTATTGTCCTCCTTATTAACCGCGCTTAGGCGGGAGGGCATTCGAATGACATTTGCACCCGCCACACAGGCGGGTTTTTTTGTGGAGGCTTGCTTTTGCAAAGCAAAAGCTTAGCCGACATTATCCCCGGAATCCTTCTCCGCTAATCAAGGATGAAGCGGGATAGTAGGCTATAAATTATTAATCAATTTATTACACTCATGACTCATATCACAAACACCTCATTTCCCTATACTTTTTTTCACAAAAAAATTGTCAAAACCGAAGAAGCAAACGTTTCAATCATGACCAATGCATTGCAGTACGGTACTGGGGTATTTGGAGGTATGCGTGGCTATTACAATCATGAGAAAGGATTTCTCTCAGTATTTCGCATGAAGGATCATTATAAACGTTTTTTGCAATCTCTTCAGATTGTCGGCGTTTCATTCGAGTTTAATCAAAAAGAACTTGAGGAGATTACTTTGGAACTTATAAGCAAAAATAAACCGAAAACAGATACCTATTTCCGACCGTTTGCATATACAGGTAGTCTTAATATTTCACCGAATCTCATCCGTGAAGAGCCCCTTGATTTCGCACTATATATGATTCCGCTCGGTGATTATCTTCCGACTGACAAAGGTGTTACCGCAATGGTCTCGTCATGGAGGCGTGTTTCCGACAATGCAATTCCTTCTCGTGTAAAAGCTTCTGGCTCATACTTTAACTCAGCTATGGCAAAGAAAGAAGCCATGCAGAATGGATACGATGACGCAATATTTCTCTCGGAAAACGGACATGTTGCCGAAGGATCTGCAATGAATTTGTTCATTGTCCGTGATGGGGTGCTCATTACACCGCCTAAATCAGATGATATTCTGGAGGGGATCACCAGACGCACTGTCCTTCAGTTGGCCAAGGATATTGGTATCACTGTCGAAGAACGATCAATAGACCGTACGGAACTATATATTGCTGATGAAGCATTCTTTTGCGGTACTGGAGCACAAGTTGCGTGGATTTCACATATCGATAAAAGACAAGTAGGAAATGGTAAACGGGGGGAAATTGCTGGGAAACTACAGGATCTCTTTTTCTCAGTAGTACGGGGTAATGAAAAGAAATATGCAAGTTGGTGCACAAAAGTCAAAGTGTAATTATGAAAATCACCGGTTCGCAAGCAGTCCTGGAATCGTTGCTCAAGGAACATGTACAAGTTATATTCGGATATCCCGGAGGGGCTATCATGCCGATATACGATGCGCTTTATGATTATATGAAGGACGATCGTATCAAGCATGTTCTTGTCCGTCATGAACAGGGAGCAGGTCACGCCGCAGAAGGTTATGGTCGTATGACGGGAAACCCTGGTGTTTGTATGGTGACATCCGGTCCCGGTGCGACCAATCTCGTCACGGCCATCGCAGATGCTATGATGGATAGTGTCCCTATGGTATGCATCTCCGGGCAGGTCAACAGTGCGGTCATTGGTACTGATGCATTTCAGGAAGCTGATGTAATCGGGATCACGGCACCTGTCACCAAATGGAACTATCAGATCACCAAAGCCTCAGAAATACCTGACGTGATGGCAAAAGCTTTTCACATCGCACGAACCGGTCGTCCCGGACCGGTACTTATTGATATTACCAAAGATGCACAATTTGAGATGATGGATTTTTCATATCCTGAAAAGATATCAATGCAGAGTTATCAGCCGACGACTGATCCTCATCAGAAGCAAATTGAAATTGCTGCCGGTTTATTGAATAATTCGAAAAAACCGCTCATACTTGTCGGACAAGGTGTACAGATTGCAAAAGCACAAAAAGAACTTCGGACATTTTTGGAAAAAGGAGGCTTTCCTGCAGCATGTACTTTGCACGGTTTGTCTGCGCTGCATTCGGGTCATCCACTTCACGTTGGTTTCCTAGGCATGCACGGAAATTATGCACCGAATAAATTGTCAAATAAAGCAGATGTCGTGATGGCGATCGGAATGCGGTTTGATGACCGTGTGACGGGGAGATTATCAGATTATCTGAATGATGCAAAGGTCATACACATTGATATTGATCCGGCAGAACTCAACAAAAATGTCCCTGCTGATGTGCCGATTGTTGCCGATGCCAAGATAGCGCTGAAAGCACTGACAAGAGAAATCAAAAAAAATTCCCACACAGAGTGGTTAAAGGAATTTAGAACATTGTATGAAACAGAAAAAAAGAAAGTGATACATCCGGAAACACATCCCCGGAAAGGTGAAATAAAAATGGCTGAAGTTGTCACTCTGCTTTCGGATATGACTCAAGGAGAAGCTGTGGTTGTCGCGGACGTCGGACAGCATCAGATGGTGACAGCACGCTACTATCGATTTACTAAACCCAATAGCTGGCTTTCATCAGGCGGTATGGGGACGATGGGCTTCGGACTGCCTGCTGCGATAGGTGCCAAATTTGCCCGTCCCGATCAGGAAGTACTTTCGATATCAGGTGACGGAGGGATACAGATGAACATGCAGGAATTTACAACTTTAGCACAGGAAAAGTTGCCTGTCAAAGTGATTATTCTAAACAATGGATTTTTGGGTATGGTACGTCAGTGGCAGCAACTCTTTTTTGACAGAAGGTATTCTGTCGTTGATATCCAAAGTCCTGATTTTGTAACTGTAGCAAAAGGATGCGGACTTGAGGGGAACAGTATTGATAAGAGAGAGCAATTACAAGACGCACTCGATACGATGTTACAACACAAAGGTCCCTATGTACTGGAAATCAAAGTCGAAAAAGAAGAAAATGTATTTCCGATGATTCCGACCGGTTCATCAGTTGACGAAATACGATTGGAATAAACAGATTATTTATGAAACAACACTATACCATAACAGCCATTGCGGAGAATAAACCCGGCGTTCTTTACCGAATTGCTGATCTTTTGCTGCGAAGAAAAATCAATATTGAAAGTCTGACAGTCTCGGAAATTGAACACAAAGGAATGTCAAGGTTTACCATCGTGATCAATGCTGAGCGGGATCTTGTCGAGAAAGTAGGAAAGCAACTGTATCGTATCATAGAAGTCACAAAAGTTATTGAAAGTACGGATGAGGAGCTTATCCCGCGAGAGATTGCACTGATCAAGGTGACAGCAAAAAAAAAGGACGCACGGGAAGAGATTGAACAGCTTGTCCGTTTGTCAAAGGGACGGATTATTCATGTTGATAAATCCTATTTGGTTGCGGAAATAACGGGGAATGAAAAGGAAATTGATAAGCTTGATGAATTGTTGCAACCTTTTGGCATTAAAGAGATTGTGAGGTCAGGAAGGATAGCCGTGTTTAAGTAGTTTAGGCCGTATCCAGTAGGTGATAGTTGAAGTACCAAAGCTTTGTTTCATTACCTATAACCTACAATCTACAATTTACAACCTAATAATATGAAAAACAAAGTATACATTTTTGATACCACCCTGAGAGACGGTGAGCAGGCGCCTGGGTGTCAGTTAAATACAGTTGAGAAAATTGAAGTCGCCAAGGCACTTGAGGCACTTGGTGTCGATGTTGTAGAGCCCGGGTTTCCGATATCATCAAAAGGAGATTTTGACTCGGTCGTAGAAATCACAAAAGCCATTTCGAAACCCGTTATTTCTCCCTTAGCAAGAGCAATAAAAGGAGATATCGATTGTGCTGCCGAATCTTTGAAATATGCAAAACGAAAACGGATTCATACGTTTATTTCAAGCTCCGACATTCACATTAAATACGTTTTCAAATCGACACGGGAAGAAATCCTGCAGCGTGCCATCGATGCCGTGAAACACGCAAAAAGATATGTGGAGGATGTTCAGTTCTCACCTATGGATGCAGGACGTACTGAAAATGAATTTCTCGCACATTTTGTTGAAAAAGTCATTGAAGCAGGAGCGACCGTCATCAATATTCCAGACACAACCGGATACTGTATGCCGTGGGAATTCGGAGAAAAGATCAAGTATCTGGTCAATAATGTGAAGAATATTGACAAGGTGACTATCGCGGTACATTGTCATAATGATCTGGGTTTGGCGACAGCCAATGCTCTGGCAGGTGTCGTAAATGGCGCCAGACAGGTGGAAGGAACTATAAACGGTGTCGGAGAGCGGGCGGGTAATACGGCGCTTGAAGAGGTGATTATGGCAATTAAGACGAATCACGGGCTTGAGTATGATTTGGGTATTAATACAAAAAAGATTTATCCGACAAGCCGTCTCATCTCCCGATTGATGAAGATGCCTGTACAAGCAAATAAAGCCATAGTCGGTGCCAATGCATTTGCACACGCTTCAGGTATCCATCAGGACGGAATGCTCAAGAACAAACAGGCATTTGAAATCATGCAGCCTAAGGATGTCGGACTTGATGAAACACAAATTGTACTTGGCGCAAGATCAGGTCGGGCAGCTTTGAAGCATCGCCTCGAACAAATTGGTTTTGAAATATCAAAAGAACAACTTGATGCACTGTATCCGAAATTCCTGGAACTTGCTGACAACAAAAAAGAAGTCAACGATGAGGACTTGCAGATGCTCATGGGGCGTGAAGGTGACATAAAGCAAAAAATTCAGATAGATCTCGTGGAAGTCGTGTGCGGATATCCCTTGAAGCCGATGGCGTCTGTCAAGCTGAAAATTGACGGGACTGAGCATATCGCATCCATGACCGGAAATGGTCCGGTCGATGCTTCATACAACTGTGTAAATCAGATCATCAATGATGCACATCTTCTGAAAAAAATTCCGGTTTTGAAAGAGTTCCTGATCCAGGCCGTGACAAAAGGAAGTGATGATATAAGCCGTGTAAATGTGCAGCTTGAACACGCTAAGAAAATGTATTACGGTTTTGGATCAGATACGGATATTGTAGTTGCTGCAGTCCGGGCATATGTGGATGGATTGAATAAATTAGTTTAAAAAATTGTATGAAAATCACGGTAAAAGACATAGAACAAGCAGCTGAAAGACTCAAAGGCGTATCTCAAAATACCCCTCTGCAATACTCCAAACGGTTATCCAAACACTACAATGCTGAAATTTATTTGAAGCGTGAAGATCTGCAGGAAGTCCGGTCTTTCAAGATACGGGGAGCATATAATAAAATTGCATCTCTCTCAAAGAAAGAGCGTGAAAACGGTGTAGTCTGTGCCAGTGCGGGTAATCATGCACAGGGTGTGGCATATAGTTGCAATGCCCTAAAAATTCACGGAACCATTTTTATGCCCATCGTGACGCCGAATCAAAAAATTGAGAAGGTACAACAGTTTGGCGACGGATATGTGGATATCAAACTCGTCGGGACGACATTCGATGATGCCAGTATCGCATCACAGGTGTTTGCAAAAGATAATAATGCTGCATATATTCACCCTTTTAATGATCCGATGACTATTGCTGGTCAAGGGACTGTCGGGAAGGAAGTATATGATGAACTGAAGGGACAGGTCGATTTTGTTTTGGCGACAATTGGTGGAGGCGGTTTGATCTCAGGTATTTCTACTTATATTAAAACACACGATCATCAAAGCAGGATCATCGGTGTTGAACCAGAAGGTGCACCGGGAATGTTTGAATCGATCAAAAAAAACAAGCTCGTGACATTGGATCGCATTGATACGTTCGTGGATGGTGCAGCAGTCCGCACTGTCGGTGATCTGACGTTTGAAATAGTCAAAAAAAATGTTGATGATATTCTTCTTGTTCCCGAAGGAAAGGACTGTACGACCATGATTGAGCTGTATCAGAACGAAGGAATAGTGGCTGAACCGGCCGGTGCACTGACTATCTCAGCACTAGATTATATTGCTGAAAAAATCGAAGGGAAAACGGTAGTGTGTGTTTTGAGCGGCGGAAATAACGATATTCTTCGATATCCGGAGATTATGGAAAAGAGTTTGGTATATCAGGGTCGGAAGCATTATTTTATCGTTGAATTTGCACAAAAGCCGGGACAGCTCAAACGAATGCTCGATGAGGCGCTCGGACCCAATGATGATATTGTGCGGTTTGAATATATTAAAAAGACAAACAAGGAAAAAGCACCGGCGCTCGTGGGAATTGAACTGAAAGACCAATCTGATTTAAAACCTTTGATGGAGCGTATGGACGCCATAGAATTGAAGTATAGAAAGCTGACAGAGAAGGATATGTTGTATGAATACCTTGTGTAGAGGTAAGCAGTAAGAGGTAATAGGTAAAAAGTTAGAAAAAAATTAATAGTATGAAAAAATCGATAATTGCAGAAAAAGCATTTTTACTCGGTGTTAAAGCAATTAAATTATCATACCGATTACAGAAAGAAAAACAAGAATTCAGCGTATCAAGACAATTTGTGCGATCAGCAACATCAATTGGTGCAAATTACGAAGAAGCTAAAGGAGCACAGTCTGACAGAGATTTTTATACAAAAATTTGTATTTGTTATAAAGAAGCCAGAGAAACTCAATATTGGATTGAGCTTATGGTTGGTTCAGAACTTGTTACAAAGATAGAAATACAAGACCAATATGAACTTGTGACAGATCTCGTCAGAATGTTAAGTTCTGCCAAAATTTCTATTTCCAATAAGCTGAATAAAACATAGCCAATTACTTATTACTTTTTACCTTTTACTTATGAATAATAATTGCGGTGGTGACTGTTGTTGCCACGATGAACAGCCTGATTTAAAAAAACGTAGTGAAGAATTGACAAGCCGTCCGGGTGAGGAGACCTGGGTCAAGCGAGCACCTGCCCGTGCGATGATGAGGGCAGTCGGATATACTGATGCAGATTTTGAAATTCCACTTATTTGTGTTGCGGCGCCGTATACAGATGTAGGTCCTTGTAATGCACATATCGATGAACTTGCGCGGATTGCAGAGCAGGAAGTCGCAAAATGCCAAGGAAAACCGTATATGTTCGGAACTCCCGTTGTCACAGACGGAGAGACTATGGGTACCGAAGGGATGAAATACTCACTGGTTTCCCGTGAATGGATAGCCGATTCTATTGAGATGATGTCAGAAGCATATTTTGCCGATGGGACTATCGCCTTTTCCGGATGTGACAAAACAATCCCTGCATCACTGATGCCTCTTGCCCGCAATAACTCGATAGGTATTACGCTGTATGGTGGCACAATTTTACCAGGCACCTACAAAGAAAAAGATCTGAATATTGTTAGTGTATTTGAAGCAGTGGGCGCTTATTCAGCAGGAAAAATGAACGAGCAAGAGTTTCATGAAATAGAAACTCGATCATGTCCCTGTGCCGGTGCATGCGGAGGGATGTATACCGCAAATACGATGGCCAGTGCCATAGAAGCGATGGGTATGTCAGTCCCGGGAAGCGCTTCGCATCCGGCAATGAACCGTATGGGACGGATATCTGAAAAAAAGGCGGAGGACGTCGCAAAAACAGTTGAGGCATTATTCTATCTGATGAAGAAAGGTATTCGTACACGGGATATTATGACAAGAGAAGCGTTTGAGAATGCGATCGTCGTCGTCCAGGCGCTTGGAGGATCAACCAATGCTGTACTTCATCTCTTGGCACTTGCACATGAAGCTGATGTGAAGCTCACGATTGATGATTTCGAAAAAATTGGTGACAAGGTTCCGCTTATCGGAAATTTTAGTCCGTCAGGAGAATATATGATGGAGCATTTGGATGAAATCGGAGGAATTCCTATGGTGATGAAAATGCTTCTTGATGCAGGCCTTTTGCATGGAGACTGTCTGACGGTTACGGGGAAAACAGTAGCGGAGAATTTAAAAGATGCTATTTCCCGTCCAGAAGGACAGAATGTTATTTCTTCTCTGGAAAAACCGTTCTCTCCACCTGGACATCATCTGGCGATTATGAAAGGTGATATGTCTGAAGAAGGGGCAGTTATGAAATTATCTGGCAAGATGATCAAACAGCATAAAGGACCGGCACGAGTATTTGAATGTGAAGATGATGCAATGAATGCCATTCTTGAAGGAAAGATACAACATGGAGATGTCATCATCATACGTTATGAAGGACCGAAGGGCGGACCCGGTATGCGCGAAATGCTTTCTCCTTCAGCTGCTCTTATGGGAGCTGGATTGGGCAAAGATGTTGCACTCATCACCGACGGTCGGTTTTCCGGAGGGACACATGGGATCATGATCGGACATGTCGCACCGGAAGCGGCTGATGGCGGACCGATAGCGCTTGTTGAAGAGGGAGATATTATTGATATCGATGTTGAAAAAAGAGAAATTAATATTCTTGTAGATGCAAAAGAGATGCAAAGAAGAAAGAGAAATTGGAAAAAACCGGAACCGAGATATAAACGAGGGATTTTAGCAAAATATGCGAAATTAGTCTCGAGTGCGTCACAAGGTGCAGTTACCAGTTAGAACGTAGTTAGTAGAAAGTAGTCCGTAGTAATCACATTAATTTTCACTACGTTCTATGTACTATCTACTACGAACTTTTACACATTATGAAAATAATTCATACGGACAATGCCCCGAAGGCAGTGGGACCGTATTCTCAGGCTGTTGAGACAGAATCTATGATTTTCTGTTCAGGTCAGGTTGGTCTTGATCCGCAAACAGGGACTCTTGTCGGAGGAGTCGAAGATCAGACAAGGCAAGCAATGAAAAATCTTACAGAAGTTTTAAAAGCGTCAGGTACAAACTTAGAAAAGGTTGTAAAAACAACAATTTTTTTGACGGATATTGCAGATTATAAAACGGTAAATGAGATTTACGGAAGCTATTTCCCGGATCACAAGCCAGCTCGTTCAACAGTCCAGGTCGCCGGGCTCCCGCTCGGAGCAAAAGTTGAGATTGAAATGATTGCCATGAAATAAGTTGTAGGCAGTAGGAAGCAGGTTGAGTGCCTGGGTGCCGCACATAGCCTGCCCCGTGCGTTTTAAATTATAAATTTTTTATTACATGTATGAAAATGAATTTTGGAGGCGTTGAGGAAAACGTCATAACCCGTGAAGAATTTCCGCTCAAAAAAGCTCAAGAAGTTCTAAAAAATGAAACAGTTGCAGTGCTCGGATACGGAGTGCAGGGTCCGGGACAGGCCTTGAACATGAAAGATAACGGTATACATGTCATTGTCGGTCAGCGAAAAGGCTCAAAATCATGGGATAAAGCAGTAGCCGACGGCTGGGTAGAAGGAGAAACTCTTTTTGAAATTGAGGAAGCAGCACAAAAAGGTTCGATTATTATGTATCTCCTCTCAGATGCCGGCCAGAAAGCGTTTTGGCCAAAACTCAAACCGCATCTAACGAAAGGAAAAACTCTTTATTTTTCTCACGGATTTGCAATCACATATAGTGATCAGACCGGTGTCATACCGCCTGATGACATTGATGTTGTAATGGTCGCACCGAAAGGTTCAGGACTTACGGTCCGAAGAAATTTTCTGGACGGAAGCGGTATAAACAGTTCGTATGCTGTATATCAGGATGTGACCGGCCGGGCAGAAAAAATAGCACAAGCACTCGGTATAGCAGTCGGCTCAGGCTATCTGTTTGAAACGACGTTTGAGAAAGAAGTATATAGTGATCTGACGGGTGAGCGGGGAATTTTAGTCGGTGCTCTCGAAGGTCTTTTTGAAGCTCAATACAACGAGCTGAGAAAACACGGGAATACTCCAAGTGAAGCATTCAACGAAACCGTCGAAGAATTGACACAAAGTCTTATACGTCTCGTCGGTGAGAAAGGTATGGACTGGATGCTAGCCAATATCTCAACCACTGCTCAGCGTGGCGCTCTTGACTGGAAAGATAAATTCCGTGATGCGACTGCACCTGTTTTTGAGGAACTATATACAAGTGTTGAAAGCGGAGAAGAAGCACGACGAACTCTTGAGAAAAACAGCGATCCGAATTACCGTGAGGAACTTGAAAAGGAGCTTGATGAGCTACGAAATATGGAGATGTGGCAGGCTGGTGCAAAAGTTCGAGAATTACGACCGGAAAATCAGAAAAAGTAACTATGATGAGAGAGACCATACAAAATGTTCCTTTGGATATATTGCTTACTGAGGAAATACGACGGATACGTCATCCTGACGATTTCCCTCCGGTATGTCGGGACCTTGAAAGATATTATCGGCATTTAGTTCAGGTGTGTCAAAGAACCGGTGAAGGATTTTATAGGCTTGCCCAAGCGGATGAGCAGTTAGTCGCATCTTTTATACCTGTTCAACTGGTCAGTCAGGAGAGCCGAACTCCACTCATTCCTGTTGAAACCCGTGTTCTTATGATGAATCCATCCGGGAAGAGGGAAGGCCTACCGGAGGAGTATCAGACGCGAAATTTTCTTATGCGTTCTGACACGGGATCATATTATGCAGGGAGTGTCCATCGTGATTTGACCTGTACGCCATTGAGAACCGTAAATGCTCTCCATTGCTACCGAACACCGGACAATGCATGGGGAGACAATTTGAAGGAGGTATTGGACTATCATTTTTTGATATAACTTATCATATGAAAAAGACATTGTTTGATAAAATTTGGGATTCGCATGTAGTGCGTGAGGAAGAAGGGTTTCCTGCAATCCTTTATATTGACGCGCATTTTATCCATGAGGTGACATCCCCGCAAGCCTTTGATGGACTGAGGAAACGAGGTATCCCCGTAGCGCGCGTCGACCGCACGTGGGCAACTGCAGATCACAATGTCCCGACAAAAGACCAACATTTGCCGATCAAAGAATTGCTGTCGCGCAAACAGGTTGAGATGCTTGAGAAAAATTGTCGGGAATTTGGTGTTGAACTTTTTGGATTGGGACATCCTTGGCAGGGAATTGTGCACGTGATCGGACCGGAACTTGGTGTGACCAAACCCGGAATGACCATTGTCTGCGGAGACAGTCACACATCAACACATGGCGCTTTCGGTTCTATCGCATTCGGTATCGGGACAAGTGAAGTCGAACAGGTCCTCGCTTCACAGTCGATTCTCCAATATAAACCCAAAACGATGAAAATTGAAGTAAACGGGATGTTAAAAAAAGGAGTTGTTGCAAAGGATATAATTTTGTATATCATTTCGAAATTATCGGCTTCAGGTGGGACAGGTTATTTTGTCGAGTATGCGGGCTCTGCTATCCGTGATCTTTCGATGGAGGGCCGTATGACAATCTGTAATATGAGTATCGAGATGGGCGCCCGGGGTGGTATGATTGCACCTGATGAAAAGACGTATGAATATATGAAGGGTCGGACCTTTATGCCGAAAGGCAAAGCTTGGGATGAAGCCGTCTCATACTGGAAAACGCTACCGTCGGATGATGATGCGGAGTATGATCGTGTGGAAGTATTTGACGCAGCGGATATTGAACCGATGATCACCTATGGCACCAATCCGGGGATGGGAATTAAGATCAATGAAAGATTGCCAATACATAATGAAAAATTATCTGAGAGTGAAAAAAAACAGCTGAAGAAATCTCTTGAATATATGGGCCTTGAGGAAGGACAACCGATCCTCGGTCAAAAAGTTGATTATGTGTTTTTCGGGAGCTGTACAAACTCACGGATTGAGGATTTTCGACTTGCTGCACAGATATTGAAAGGGAGAAAGAAAGCTGATCATATTGAAGCAATTTTAGTCCCCGGCTCGACTCAGGTTCTGGAACAGGCCAAGAAGGAAGGGTTGGATACGATTTTTGCTGATGCCGGGTTTGAGCTTCGCGGTGCGGGATGCTCTGCTTGTCTTGGGATGAATGAGGACAAGATCCCGCCGGGAAAATATTGTGTCTCAACGAGTAACAGAAATTTTGAAGGTCGACAGGGGCCTGGAGCAAGAACAATGTTAGTTTCGCCGCTGACAGCTGCAGCAACAGCGATCACTGGAGTTGTTACTGATCCAAGAGAATTTTTGTAAACCAGTTAATAGAGAAAAGTTAAGAGAGAACTGTTTTTCCTCTTTTATCTTTTAACTATTAACTTTTAACTATGCAATTGATAAAATCAACAGCCGTTCCACTGCCGATTGAAAACATTGACACTGATCAGATTATTCCGGCAAGATTTTTGAAAGCAACAACACGGGAAGGATTTGGAGAAAATTTATTTCGGGACTGGCGGTTTGATGTAGCTGGCAAACCGAAACGGGATTTTGTCTTGAATGATTCTACTCACAAGGGTGAAATACTTGTCGCAGGACGCAACTTCGGGTGCGGGTCGAGCCGTGAACATGCTGCGTGGGCTCTCGTCGATTACGGATTTCGGGTTGTTGTTTCCAGTTTTTTTGCGGACATTTTCAAAAGCAATGCTCTGAATAATTATTTACTTCCAGTTCAGATAACAGATGAAGAATTGAAGCACCTTTTCGCGATCTTAGAGACAGATCCGAAAGCTGAATTTACTGTCGACCTTTCTCAACAAATTCTACAAGCTACTACCCACCGCCTACAAGCTAGATTTGATATATCTCCCTATAAGAAAATGTGTTTGATGAACGGATTTGATGATGTGGGCTATCTGATCAGCAAGAAATCGATGATAACAAAGTACGATCAAAGCCGAGAATTTGATTATAGCAATATAAGAAAATAGTAAGAAAATCCTATTGAAGTCCAACTGAAAAATGTCTATACTGAATAGATGTCGTTGAGGCTTCAGACCATAGCTAAATCAATTCAAAACTTCGGTATGAAATTTCCTAAAAAGGATATTCATTTCAGTCTTTTAAAGGACTATCTCCAGAAATATACGAAGCTCCAATCAATAACTCGACAAATACATACAAAACAGACGACCAAGAAAATTCAATATATCCTGGCCGTTTTTATCGTTTTTCTGATCATTGGTGTCGGTGTACATTTCGTACAGCAGATTTATGCGTTGACTCTCTATTTCACTCAATCCGACTGGTCCGGCGGAGCTGATACCGAAACGACTATAAATAGTTCCAATGCTACTGGATGGACAAAATTTTATTCCAAGACGGCAGGAATAGACAACTCAACATCAGGAGAAATAAAACTTAAACTTGAAACATCACCGTGAATATTCGTAAATTACTGTATTTAATCGCAGTCTTCTTTTTGTTTGTTACCCTATCTCCCTCTATCCAAGCAGCTGCTGTATCATGGGATGGTAACGGCGACGGTCTGAACTGGACTGATCCAGCTAACTGGGATAATGATGCTATCCCAGGTGCGACGGATGACGTAACTATTGATGCCGACACAACTGTCAATATTCCTGCAAGTGCTGTAAAAAATGTAGCGATAGGAGCAGGGATCTCCGGTAATTTTTCCGGTGACGAAGGTATTCTCAATAATGGATCAAAAAGTGATTATCTGGACTCGAATGCAACAGGTTATTATACGGTAACCTTTGATTTAGGCGATGGTAATGCTCAAACGGTTACACAATACTCTGTTACTGCTGGAAATAATACCAGTGAAGCACCTCGACAGTGGGTATTTGAAGGCAGTCATGATAACACCAACTGGACAACAATTGATACAAAAACCGACGAAACCGGCTGGCAGAACTTTTTAACGAGGATTTACACTGTCGACAATGAAACAGCTTATCGTTATTATCGCTTCTACAATTTTCGTGGTTGGAGTCAGTTTTATCAAACAAATATATCAGAACTTGAACTACTTGTAGAAACAGCTGCTGATACCGGGTATCGAACGATTAATTCTCTGACACTCGGAAATGCCTCCGGAACAACAGCTCCCACAATTATTTTTGAGTATGATGCGATTTCTGAAGGGCCGATGACCATTGATGATGGTGACCTTACTGCTTATTCCGGGTCGACAATAACTCATAAAGGGGACAGTACATCGGTAGCAGGCAAAATTAATTTATCTGTTTCAACAGGTAATGCCACACTAGGTGGAACGGTTTTAGCAAACAGCAAAGGATTCACAGGAGGAAGTGGACCTGGCACGATTGACGGAGCAAGCGGTTCGAATCATGGAGGCGCTGGTTACGGGGGACAAGGAGGCAAAGGCAGACTGTATGACAATGGTGAAGTGTATGGTTCTTTTAGTGAGCCTGAAGACTGGGGAAGCGGAGGACCGAATTATAATTCTGATTATCGTGGCGGAGCAGGAGGAGGTGCAATAAAAATTTCTGTAGCAGGTACAACCACGGTCAACGGTACGGTATCCGCAAATGGGGGGAATTATTTAAGTACAACAGCAGGCACCGGTGGTTCAGGAGGGAGTGTTTATCTGACAACCAATACTCTGGAAGGTAATGGGACAATTTCAGCAAACGGCGGCCTGGGCTACAGTGATAATGCAGGTTCAGGCGGTGGGGGAAGAATTGCTTTGTATTATTCTACCTATGATTACACCGGTGCTGTCACCGCATATGGCGGCGCAGCCGGAAGAGGCTACGGAGGTGCCGGAACGATTTATCTTAAGGCAAGTGCCGATACATATGGCCAATTGGTTGTGGACAACAACGACAAATTGAATACCTGGGATTTCCTCACGGGGCGCACACTAATAGATAGTACGGTAACGTTTAAGTCGATTACTCTTCGGAACTACGGAAACCTGGAAGTCGGTCCTTCGGCGAATATTTCATATACTTCATTTGAATGGTCTGATGCGGGAGTAATTACTGACAGCGGCGGAACGATGGCACTTTTGTCCGGCGGAGGTGCAATGACAGTACCGTCTACAGCAATATTATTTGCCAATACACAAAGAACCTGGAGCAGTTTGAATGTGGATGGCACGATCACACACACAAACAATTTTGATCAACCTACTTATAAAGTAAATATTACGGTTTCGGGTAATACAACTATCGGTGCAACTGGTAAGATTGATGTGACAGGAAAAGGGTATCAGTTGGCATTCGGCGAAGGGACGCCGGCCAGCTTGGGATCGAAAAGAGCTGGTGGAAGCTATGGAGGTGAAGGTTCGGCTGGAGAAAGTGCATATAATGAACACGGATCTACATATGGTTCAATAACAGAACCGACTGACTTAGGAAGCGGAGGCGGACGATATAATACGTCTCTCTCACAATACATTCCAGGCATTGGTGGTGGTGCAATCCGCCTCGATGTGACCGGGACTCTGATAAATAATGGTGTCATAACCGCAAATGGTGGAAATTATACGGATTCGGTTGCCGGATCAGGGGGATCAGGAGGAAGCGTATATATCACCACCGGTATATTGGAAGGAAACGGAAGTATTACATCCAATGGAGGGAACGCTAACAGTACCAGCGGAGGGGGAGGAGGGGGAAGAATCGCCGTATATTTTGGTTCTACTACATATTCCGGATCGTATACAGCATATGGTGGCACCGGTTGGGCTTCAGCAGGTGCTGGGACGATATATTTAAAAGACACGGACAACGCTCAAGGGAATCTACTGGTGGATAACAATGATCAAATAAGTACGTATGATTATCACAGCGGGAAAACAATAATTAATGAGACAATTTCGTTCGATCAAATAACCATCAGGAATTACGGGAATGTCGGTATCGGCTCATCTGCAAATATTACATACTCGTCTCTTGATTGGGGTACGAAAGGAATTATCACGGACAACGGTGGAACGTTTGATCTGGTAAGCGGCGGAGGTAATTTGACGGTTCCGGAGACATCAAAGCTGTTTTTGAATACTGCCCGTACATATACGGCCATGATAATAAACGGAACCCTTACTCATTCTAACAATTTTGACTCCGAACAGTACAAATTGGAGGTAACTATCACAGGAGATGTTACGGTCGGTCAATACGGATCAATTGATGTGGCAGGGAGAGGATATTCACGAGGTAACGGTCCCGGTGCTCCAACCGGTTATGTATATGATCAGGCGGGCGGAGGATATGGCGGAGCGGGAGGAGCCGGCGATGACAATGCAACCGGAGGCACCACATATGGATCAACATATCAGCCTACAGACCTCGGAAGTTCCGGAGGATTGTATAATTCATCCACTGTGCAAAAACCCGGAAGTGGTGGTGGTGCAATAAAAATGACGATCAGCGGGACTCTCACTGTCACCGGAAGCATCAATGCTGATGGTCAGGATTACTATGATAGGCCTCCGAATTCCGGAGGATCAGGAGGATCCGTTTATTTGATTGTAGGCGAAATAGCAGGAGCCGGGCCGATTTCTTCGGATGGGGGTAACGGTTATTCCACGTCAGGCGGCGGCGGCGGTGGTGGAAGAATAGCAATTTATTATGAAGAGAAAACATATAACGGAACAATCACCGTGACCGGAGGGACGGGGTTTTCATCAGGAGGAGAAGACGGCACAATAGTCCAAAAAGCAACACAGGCTGAGCTCATTTCTTCTCCGTTTGATTCTGCCGATTCAGGTACAGTACTGAGCCGTATCACATGGACTGAAGTTCTTGAGGACGGTACTGATGTGAAATTTCAGCTGAGAACTGCACCCGATGATGACAATGGTGCGCCGGGGACTTGGGGACCATGGCTCGGGCCGACGGGGACGGACGATTACTATACCGATCCTACCGGAGGAGAGACCATAAATCCTCTGCATTCCGACACAACCGATGACCAATGGTATCAGTATAAAGCCGTCCTGACGGCATCTGAAGGTGATCAATATATCTCAACTCTTCAGGAAGTACAAATTCAATATGTTGTCAACACGCCGCCGACGGTTTCCATTACCGACGGTCCCGTACAAAACTCAGATGGTATCGTCACGATGACTTACACAGTCACAGATCCCGAAGAATCAAATATCACGATGTATATCACAGCAGATATCGGTATCACACTATCGGGCGGACTGGCAAAAGCAGATACAGCAGGGGTAGCAGTTTCTGATGCTACTGTTTTACCATCAGCGGGAACTATCATGATTGACAGCGAAATGATTTCATATACGTCAAAAACCGGAAACACACTGAATGGGACAATCACACGTGGTGCCAATACCACACGTGATGCAGTCCATGCGGGCGGAGCGGTTGTATACTTCGTCGGCTCAACTGTCGGTGGAGTGGGAACCACTTCAACCGGAACGGGTAAATCAGCAGTCTGGACTGCCAGAGAAGACCTCGGAGACATTGAGACAACAACTGCAAAAATTCGACTCGTTGCCAATGATTTGAATGCAGCAAATCAGATAGGATCGGATCTTTCCGGATTTATAGTATTTGATACAAAGGCCCCCATTTCAACTGATCTATTCATAAACGGCAGGCTTGCCCAGATTACTCCTCAAGCATCTGATGAGAATAATATTTTTATGAAGATTTCAAATAACAGTGACCTATCAGCAGACGGGCAAAATGAGAACTCAGGCAGCTGGATCGCATACGAAACTCCGTATTCCTGGACCATGCCGGAAGGTACAAAAACGGTATATATTAAGTATAAAGATCAATACGGCAATGAAACAGAGACTATTGCCATGACTGCTCCTGACGAGCCGTCCAGTGTCATGATCCAGGATGCTTCTTTTGTAGAAACAAGCACCTGGAGACTGTTTGTCGCCTGGGCTGTGAGTGATGAGCCGGTAAATGGCTTCAACTATTATCAGGTATACCGGTCGACAGATAATGTTACCTATACTCCATTAGCTCAAGTCGATACCATAACACAAAATTTTCATCTTGATACGGGTCTCGATAATCAAACAACGTATTATTATCTCGTGACAGTTGTGGATGACCACGGCAATGAATCTGAATACAATGCTGTCAATCAGATAAGCGGTGTAGCAACGCGTGCCGGTGATGGGTTGCAGCCCGACGGATCGGGAGGTAGCGATACCGCTGCACCTGTAATTACTGAACTGACAGCGATAAACATCACGACCACGACAGCAACAATTACATGGACGACTGATGAGCTCTCCAATGCTACAGTCGGTTACTCGACTGATACATCATATACAACAGAACGAGGCGTCTCGACCATGGGAATATCACATTCTGTTACATTGACCAACTTGTCGCCCGGAACACAATACTATTACCGGGCAATCTCTTATGATCCGGTTGATAATAAAGGACAGGAAGAAGATTCGTCTGTTTATACTTTTACAACTTCAACAGACACTACCGGTCCGGTGATAACCAATATCAAATCATTCCCGGGACAGACAACTGCCGGTATAACCTGGTCTACGAATGAAGCAGCGACATCAGTTGTTGAGTATAGTATAAATACCAGTTATAGTGAGTCATCATCTTCAGCATCTCTCGTACAAGGGCATGCTCTTACCCTGACCGGTCTTACGGCAGGCTCCACGTATAATTTCCGGGTTAAATCAGTCGATGCCAGCGGAAATCCTACAACCTCCGAATCCTCGACATTTACAACCTTTGAAGGTGCAGCAGCACGCGATGAAACACCACCGTCAATTTCTGATATAACCGTATCTGAAGTAACTGCGACATCCGCAATGATTTCCTGGTCAACCAACGAAGACGCTGACGGTAAAGTCGAATATGGAGAAACGACAACTTATGAGAGAGGAGCAGCTGAGGGTGACCATGAATATGAAAAAAAGAAAGAAGTGTATCTGATAGGTTTAGCGCCTTCTACGGAATATAACTATAAAGTCGTAGCTGTCGATGAAGCTGGAAATGTAAATATGTCTTCAAATGCGACTTTTACAACGGAGACACAAGACGTGCTCGGCGCTTTGACGGATGATGGCTCTTCAAAGGGAACCAATCCACCGACCATCACCTCCGATGGTCCCACGATCACTGAAATTACCGGGACATCGGTTACTCTGTCATGGACAACTTCAAAAAAATCGACAAGCCAAGTGTATTATAAAGAAGCAAATGTACCAGGAAATTTATTAGCTGCAGGAGATGCGACATTATTCGTCAGCGATCATGAAGTCACAATAAGCAATCTCACTCCTGCGACCAGTTATGAATATCAGGTCAAATCAGCAGATGTGAACGGCAACTATGTCATATCAAAAAAATATTTATTTAATACCACTCTTCCTGAAGTTGCATCAGTCCGAGTTGAGGAAGTCACCGAAAGCTCCGCCGTTATCGCTTGGAGAACAGCAATTCCGACAAACGGTCTTATTGAATACGTCAACACGACAACGCGCGAACAAGAGACTTACAAATCACCGAGTCTTTCTACCAATCATTCAAGTCTATTGCGTGATCTCGCCGGTTCTACCGTATATTCGTTTACGGTGGTTATCACAGATGAAGCCGGCAATACCTCAAGATCTGCTCAATATTCGTTCACAACAGAAAATGACTCTGACGGCCCGCAGATCTCTGTTGTGAACAGCCGGAGTACGATAGTAGCAGGTCAGGACAAAGTTCAAACCATCGTAACCTGGAACACAAATGAAGTAGCAACCGGAAAGATTGAATATGCGCAGGGAGGAATTGGAGATACATTTGATCAGGAGACTCCGATAAGTGTAGACTTTGTCACCAATCATATTGTAATAGTTTCGAACCTCAAACCTGCTACTGTCTACCGGTTCCGTGTCGTATCAGAAGACCGTACCGGAAATACAACGACATCAGATCCGTATGTTCTACTAACTCCGCAGCGAGAAGTATCAGCACTCGATCTCATCATTAAAAATCTCGAAGGAACCTTCGGGTGGGCAAAGCGAATTGGAGGATAACTATGGCACAATCAAAAGTAATTATTGAAACAAAAAATGTAACTAAAAACTATGGAAGCGGGACAAGTCTAAACCGTGTCCTCCGTGGCGTGGATATGAAAGTTATGTCTGGAGAATTTGTGATCGTCTTTGGCCCATCCGGATCAGGAAAATCTACATTACTCAATATTTTAAGCGGACTAGAACAGCCGACATCAGGATCCATAGTAATTGATAACCAGGACATTGCAACACTCAAAAGCGATGAGCGGGCGCTCTTTCATCGGGAAAAGGTTGGTATGGTATTTCAGGCATACAATCTTATCCCTTCACTTACTGTCATGCAGAACATTACATTACCTCTGATTTTTTCCAAAATCCCCAAGTCCGAACGGGAGGATAGAGCAATTGTATTATTAAAAAAATTCAAACTTGAACAGTTGGCAAAACGATTGCCTGTGGAGGCCTCGGGAGGACAAATGCAGCGAGTCGGAATTATCAGGGCTCTCATTACAGAACCGCCGATTATTATCGCGGATGAGCCGACAGGAAATCTTGACTCTGTCGCAACAAAAACAGTTATGGAAGAATTTGCAGCATTGAATGATGAGTTTCACAATACTCTGCTTGTCGTAACGCATGACCCAAGCTTGGCAAAGTATGCAGATAGAATCATTCATGTCCTTGACGGAAAAGTCATCAAGGAAAACCCAAGAAAGAAAGTACGAGCGGAAGTAGAAGAACTATCACCCTATGAACTCCTGGTAAAATCTGAAACGAATGCTGTTCGCAAGCACATGCTGGATCTATTGGCACTCATGTTGAGCCAGCCTCAACTTATGAGTTTCAGCAGTGATGAAATCAAAGGGATTATGAACCTTATGATACAGCGTTATAAAAATAGGATTGACTCAAAAGAAATGAAAAAAGCCCTGGATCAGCCAGTGCATGATGGCGGCATCGGCTTGTATGAACCAACAGCAGATCATATAACCGAACATTTTGATCAAATACTTACATTATTGAAATTATGAGATTCCCTAACCCTTTTTTACATATATCAAAATTTATTAGGAAATTTTTTTCAACTGAAATACTATATTCTGATATTGTTGAACTCACAGCACAGCGTTTCTGGACAAAAAAGCTTCGTGTGTTCCTGACGGTAATCGGTATAGGCATCGGTATCGGTGCCGTTTATTTTCTCGTATCGCTCACATTCGGTCTTCAGAAATTGGTGATCGGAAATATTGCAACAGATGATTCACTTCTCAGCCTCGATGTTGTGGCAAATACTGAATTGAATGATTTCGTAAAACTGGATCAAAATACGGTAGATAAAATTGCCAAACTTGAAGAAGTAGATATCGTTTCAGCTTCGAAGTCACTTCCTGCAGAAATGACTATCGAAAAAGCAAAGACACAAACGCTTGCGTATGGTGTAGATCAAACGTTCTTCCGATTATCCAATATCAATCCGGACCAGGGAGATTTATTTACTGATGAGGATACGGATAAAGCAGTGGTTTCATCTGCGATACTTCAGCTTTTTAACTTTACACCGGAAGACGCTATAGGAAAGAAATTTCGTATAGCCCTCATCAATAGCAATCAGGACGAAGAAGAGGAAGAAGTACCAGAGGCTACGTCATCAGCCGCAATTGCGACTGCTTCAGCCGCGATAGCCAACCGCAACAAAATAAATTCCGTCGTCATTCCTATTGAGTTTACTATTGTCGGAGTAGTCAATGATGAGACTGATTATTTTTATATACCTCAAAAGACATTTGAATCCGTAGACTATGACGAGTACAAACTCCTCAAAGTGAAAGTAAATACGCAGGAGCAAATCGAAGCGGCAAGAGAAAAAATTTTGAACATGGGATTTATGGTTTCTGCGATCACCGATACCCTAAAACAAATAAATCAGATATTCCAGTTTACGCAAGCCATGTTTACAGTGATCGGCATTGTCGCTCTTTTTATCGCAGCTATCGGTATGTTCAATACGATGACTATAGCTTTACTTGAAAGGACAAGAGAAATCGGAATCATGAAATCAATCGGCGCAACCGACAAAGTAGTGCAGCAGATGTTTCTTGCAGAATCTGTCTTTATGGGATTTGGGGGAGGAGTGGCAGGATTGATCCTTGGTTTCATCTTTACCATAATTTTTAACGCAATCATTAATGTGCTTGCTGTCAGTCTGGGCGGGAAATGGATCAATATATTTTATACTCCGCCATGGTTTGTACTGCTTGCGATATGTTTTTCCCTTCTTATCGGATTTATCACAGGATATTTTCCGGCAAGGCGTGCAGCAAAAATCAATCCTCTTGATGCTCTTCGGTACGAATAATTTCAGGAAATATTTCAAAAACTTTAGTACAATAATAACTCTATGAAAAAAAGTATCGCATTACTAGGTGGAGACGGTGTCGGTCCTGAAGTAGTACAGGCAGCCGTAACGGTACTTGATGCCGTAGCCGAGAAGTATAATCATGAATTTGAATTCCAGAAAGGAGTGATCGGTGGCGTAGCTATTGATGCGTATGGTGATCCCTTTCCAAAAGACACTGAGAAACTTTGCTTGGATGCAGATGCTATATTATTCGGAGCGATAGGAGACCCGAAATTCGACAATGATCCTTCAGCAACGGTAAGACCTGAGCAAGGCCTTCTTCGAATGAGGAAGAAGTTGGGGTTGTATGCCAATGTCCGGCCTATCCAGACATTCTCTGCCACGCTAGACACATCCCCTCTCAAGAGAGTTGTCGTGGAAGGTTCGGATTTTGTTGTGATACGTGAACTTATTGGCGGGATTTATTTCGGTGAAAAAGGGAGGAATAAATCCGGCACACAAGCATTTGATATGTCTACTTATTCTGTCAAAGAAATTGAACAGGTCGGCAGATTTGCTTTCAAACTTGCCGAAAAAAGACAACGACATCTTACATTGGTAGACAAAGCAAATGTATTAGAAACCTCTCGATTGTGGCGTGAAAGGATTCAAAAAATGTCTGATGAGTTTCCGGATGTTACAGTTGAGTATATGTTTGTAGATAACGCCGCGATGCAACTCATCAAAAACCCGACTCTTTTCGATGTCATATTGACAGAAAATATGTTCGGAGATATCCTTACTGATGAAGCCTCAGTTATAACCGGATCCATCGGGATGCTTCCTTCTGCATCGATAGGGGAACAAACGTCTCTTTACGAGCCCATACATGGTTCATATCCCAAAGCAGCAGGACACAATAGTGCCAATCCGATCGGAACCATTCTATCTGCCGCAATGATGCTTGAATACAGTTTCGGAATGACTGAAGAAGCACAGGCAATCCGTAGTGCTGTAACACAGGTATTGGATGCAGGTTACGGTACAAAAGATCTTGTTGTTGACGAACCGTTGGGTACGCAGGAGATGGGAGAAAAAATTGCCCAGAATCTTTCGTAATGAATAGAATTATTCAGGTTAAAGTGATTCCAAAAGCAAAAAATCCAGGAGTGTTTGAAGAGGATGGCTTTTTAAAAGTTAAAGTACATTCCCCTCCTGAAAAAGGAAAAGCTAATAAGGAAGTTGTGGAATCGCTAGCTAACTATTTCGGCATCAAACGCTCAGATATACTTCTTGTGGACGGTGAAACATCACAATACAAAACTTTTATGATCCGAAATTCTTGAATTACTTTTTCTTAATTACGTCAAAGCCGGTAAGCGGCACCAATACCTCTGGTATTTTGATTGATCCATCTGCCTGCTGGTAATTTTCAAGAATCGCGATAAGTATACGTGGCGAGGCAACAGCGGTATTATTGAAAGTATATACATACTCAGTTTTACCATCAGCTGTTTTATAGCGAATATTCAATCTTCTGGATTGGAACTCTCCCATAATCGAATTGGACATGGTTTCACCATATGCGTTTCTCGACGGCATCCATGTTTCTATATCATATTTTTTTAGCTGCGGTTCACCCATATCTCCTGTGCACATAAGTAGTTGTCTGTAAGGAAGTTTGAGATCCTGCAATATTTCTTCTGCATTCGCTTCCAGTTCTTCATGGATCGTGCGCGCTTCATCCAGATCATTTTTGCCGAGAATTACCTGTTCAATTTTCCAGAATTCATGCAAACGATACAATCCTTTCGTGTCTTTACCATACGCGCCTGCTTCTTTCCTGAAACAGGGGGAAAATCCGACATATCGTTTTGGTAAATCTTTTTCCTGAAGTACTTCTCCCGAATGGTATCCCGTAATAGGGATTTCTGCTGTTCCTGACAAGTACATATCTTCTTCATTCAGCTTGTATACATCCTGTTCACTCCCCCAGGGGAAATGACCGGTTCCGTACAGGGTAAACCCTTTGACAATAGAAGGTGCAATAAACGGGGTATACCCTTTTTTTGTCAGTTTCTGAAATACATAAAAAAGGAGAGCCAGATGGAGCATTGCTCCTTCATTTTTCAAAAAATATCCCCGAAAACCGGAAATTTTTGAACCACGTTCCAAATCAAAGATATCCAGTTCCGTTCCGAGTGTTATGTGATCTTGGGGATCAAAATCAAATTGCGGGATATCACCCCATTTTCTAAGCTCTTTATTGCCGGATTCATCTTTCCCGACAGGCACCTCGTCAAGAGGTACATTGGGGACATAAAGCATAAGCTTATTAAACTCTTCTTCAATCCCTCGCTGTTTTTCCTCAATGACTTTCAATTCCTCCTTTATTTGTTTTCCTCGTTCAATCTGTTCTTTTGAAGGCGGTTTTTGAGAAGCGATCTGATTCCGTTCTTCCCGGAGAGTTTGTATCTGTCGGATAATCTCACGGCGATTAGCGTCAAGTGAAAGAAGTCGATCAATATCAACTTGACGATTTTTATTTTTTGCCGCTTCCTTAACTTTGTCAGGATTATCGCGGATGAATTGAATATCGATCATATTGACATTATTGTAACATACCTTAACCTTCTTTTACTTTATCTCCATTTATAAATTTGGAATGGATGCGCAAGTGAAGTGAATCAGAAATATAATAGCTATAACGATACACGGCCACTAAAAATAATATTGAAAAGAACATTACTGTGAAAAAATAGGCGATTGTATGGTTGGCAAGTGTAATACTTTCAAAGGTAAGTACAATGAGAAGGCTCAAATCAATGATAAGCGATGTATAAAACATAATTCGTGTGACATGAGTCATTATGAAAGAAACTGTTGCAACAGCTCCCAATACAAATGCAAAAAAAGTCAGTATTATCAGCTGGTGATTTTTCAGATCTTCCGGTACTCCTTTAAATAAATCAAGAAGAACGAGTATATAGAATACAAGGGCAGCAGGAATATATGTCAGTTTATGACCGAATGGCCAATGGAAAAAGTAGAGTATATGCTCAGTTTCTGTTGTAGCTTGTTTCTTTTTCATACTTTTTTCAATACTGACAGCTGCTATATGACCTCCCAAGCCGATTCCTACAAGTAGCGAAAGCGTAGTTATGGTAAATATTGCCAATAGCTCCCATCGCAGCTGTGTCACAAACTGAATATTCAGGATTGCTGCATAAATTGCCAGAACAACGAGAAGTCCAACAATTGGACCGACAATATTTCCGAAAAACAAGTCTTCACGCATATTGAATCGCATCCGCTGCGATTCTTTTTTTGTGTAGTAATATCTATTTGTAAAAATGAGAAAGAGCGTAAAAGCGGGCAATACAAAATATAAAAAGAAGCTGTTTACATTCATACCCTTATTTTACACCATAACTTGTTCTTTTATATGGGTTTTAAGCTTTCTCAAGGCTTTGATACGGTGATTGATATCCTCATGTTCTTCATGCGTAAGGTCATCATACAGTTTGTTGTATTTCCGTACAACAAAAAGCGCACGATACGGATACCCGTTGGTATCCCAAGTAGAAGGAGAGTCGGTAATAATTCCTTCTATACCCTCCTGTTGACAGTAATACCGTTGAATCTCAGGATGATAAAGGCAAACACATGTTACGAGTTGTGCTGTTCTCTTCGAAGACGGGATATCTTTCATCTGATCAAGTGCATATTGAATTAATTCTTGATCTGTTGCTTCGTATCCCGGCCATCTCCGTGATTTTACACCCGGCTGTCCGTCTAGGGCATCAATCATAAGTCCGCCGTCGTCTGATATAGTAGGTAATCCTGTTTGATTTCCATAAAACTCTGCTTTGATCCGAGCGTTTTCTTCAAAAGTGTTTCCCGATTCAATGGGTTCACCGTCAGTTTTGACATCTTGTAGTGTCAATATACGAAGGCCTTGCTGCACTAAGTCCAGCAAGCCCTTTGAGATTTCCTGACGTTTTGCAGGATTTGAAGTTGCGATAAGAATTTTACTCATGCAAATATTATATACTAGGAATATGAAACGATTTCTTTTGATAATACTGATCGGAATTACCGTAATTGTAGATATTTCTACTGTTGATGTGATCCGGTCCGGAGAAAGTTCTGCTACACTCAAACAGTATTTCACCCTTGTAATCAGTATCTTTCTTATCGGTTTCAGCTTATATCTCCTTTGGAAAGATTATCGCGGACTTATCTCTAAAAAAACATCATAATACTTTTTCGATTTCCCACTGTTCAAATCCGATCTCAAGCATCTTTTCTTTTGCGTGTTTTTCAGACCCAAACATTTTCACAAAACCTTCAGCTGTTTCTCGAACGTCATACGGAAACACAATCCAGGCATCAATACTTTTGTGATAAAAATCAGGAATAAAGGTTGTATGGGGTTTGATATACGGCGATAATGTGTACAATTTTTTTATACCTCTTGATGTAAAATATTCGACAACTTTTTCAAAAGTTGAACCGGTATCGGAAACTTCATCAATAATAAGGATAGATTTAGCGCTCATATCTCTTTGCGGTTCCTCAGTGATGACAGGAATTTTTTGTTTTTTCATGTCTTTGTATGATGAGAGAGTGATGTGAGATATCGGAAGGCATCCCAACAAATCAGAAAAAATCCGTGAAATGATATCTCCACCGCGGCAAATGGAAACGATTTGATCAACTTCGATATGTTTTAGTTTTGCAGAATAAAGTTCAAGACAGTCTTTTTCCAAATCCTGCCAGGATAGTTTATGAAAAGTGATGTTGTTCATAGAGAAAGTATAAATGACTGGGAATCAGTGTTCCAGCATCTTCGACTTGTGCAGTATTATACTGACCGGTGATGTTTCGCAGTTTCAACAGAACCTTGGCTGGCTATACGTCGATTGTCGCCATTTTCTTTGATATTCTGAATAATTTCATTGATTGAGCTTGCTCTCTGATCAGCAAGTGTCCGTCCGAGCATGCTTCTCATTGCATAGAAGTAGTTGGTAATACTGATTGCCCAGTGTGAAGTCTTCATATAGCCGGGTTTCCCTTCGTTATTCTTCAGTTGACCAGCTGGATTTGTCCGATCTGCTAATTCAGGGAATAATGTCCGTTCAGTCATTTGAGTCCACGGGCTGGCAGTCCCGGAATACGGTTGCACAGGTGCACCTGATTTGTGGAGAATACTGATCCCGCCTTGTGTCTCAATACACCCTCGAACCATACTTCCATCTTTAGAAATCTGCTCAATGAGTCCCATCCACGGTCCGAACCAGGTTCCCAAACCACCTTCAAAACCCAGGGATACGTTATTAAATTCTTTCCTTTGTGTCAGTTTATATATAATTTCGATGGCATTTGCTGCTGCTCCACCCTCGAGTGAGGTACAGTTTTCTCCTCCTCCGTGACCGGCAAGGAGAGTGAGAGCGATACCGTACTCTTCTGATACTTTGAGGAGTTCCTCAGCTTGATTTTCATCAACAATTGGTCCGACACACAGATGGAAGGGAAGTTTATCATTAGGATCACGTTTTTCTCGTGCTTTCATACCAATAGCACGCGCTGCGTCAACGACTTCCGGACCAGGGTTTGTGGTATATATACGCAAACTTCCACATCCGGAGTCAATTAGTTCTTCTGTTTGCTTTTCTATTGCTCCTATATCTTTTCCACTCACGCATACTCCGATTTGTGCAACCGCCAGTTTTCTCATATCTTCATTTTCTTCACCCGGAATTTTATCTTCGACATACAACTTACATTCATCAAACATGCGTTTTCTTCTTTCAAAATCAACAAAAAGACTATTATGAGGTATGTACGATCGCATGAACGAAAGTGCTGCTGTTGTCACGACGTCACGTGAACCAGTGACCGGAGGCATTCCTCCCAAAGCAAAGATTGACGTTGGGATACCGTTTCTATTCAGAATATGATTCATGGCAGCAGCAGTACGACTTTGACTTTCCTCGGAGTACTGCCTTGTGTATGCAATGTCCGTAAAACCGGGAACGGATGTAGCCTCAAATTCAGTAACTTCCTCATTGGTATCAGGTTCTATTCGATGAAATTCTTTGTAGCCAAGAAGTGTTTCAATGACCGGTGAAGGATTGTTTGGCCGATCAGGTGTTTTCCCTTCTTCCGTCATAAGATGCCGCAAGTGTTCATACATTTTCGGATTATGATGAAGATAATATTCATAAGCACGCGCAGCAAGACCTCTTTTGTATGATTTTTCTGTATGCTCCATAAATGTTGGTCTTCCGTCAGGATTGAAGATAAGTCGCGTACGTTTACCGTTGGGGAGTTCTCGTCTGTCATATCCGTTGACCATAACACCAATGTCAGGTGAATCTGGATCGTGTGAGTATTGAGTAATATCTGTATGGAGTTTTGTCTCAATTATGTGAGGTCTTTTCTTCGGATCAATCAGAAGATCTTCGTTTTCTTCCATTCCTCCCAGGGAACGAAGACCAAACGCATGTCTGCGGGCAGCTGCCATTTCTGGACCTTTAAAAAATTCAGTATCAATTGCATCCAGTTCCATATCCAAAGATCCTAATAGACCGTATACCCATATGCCAACGGAGAAAGGATTTTCTTTTATTTCTTCTATTGCTTTTTGTCTCATTGAAAGTTCCATCTTCTCCTGAATACTCATTTGAGCAAAGGTTCTCGGTTCAGAATCTTCTTCCCACCCTTCGAGAAATTCTTGTCCGTCCGGGATAAAAATATCATCCCATCCGAAGTCCGGATCTCCGGTGGGTTCTTCAGCAATTTTTCCTGTAACTTTGCCTTTACGCATCTGTACATCTTGACCGTCATAGACTGCATAGATTGTATCTGCTCGAGCGCTTCTGTCGTAACCGTTCAACATTTTACAAACTTTTTTACGCTGGTTCCGATCATCCCCCCATGATTTTACATACGGCGGACGGAGAATATCAGAAAGTTCAAAAATATTCAAACCGGTATCTTCTACTATGACGGGGGTTCCGCCTGCCTCTTTATATGCAGCAATTGCTTTTTTTCGGGCAACAACTTCCAGACTCGGGTCCTGAATTTCATCAACATCTACTTTGATAGTTTCAATATCTTCGACTTTCAGCCCCAAACCGGCGGCAAATTCTTTGATTTTATGAGGATTAGTAGTTCCAAATGCAGGAAGATGCTGTAAGAGTTCTGGTAGGGAACTTTTTTCAACAGGAATAACTTCGTTTACGATCGGTGTGCCAATTTCTATGCCTACTGCCATAAGTTAATTTGAGAGGATCATTCCCATTCAATAGTACCAGGAGGTTTGTTGGTGATATCGTACACAACTCGATTTACTTCTGTCACTTCTGTGACAATCCGTACACTGATTTTTTCGAGTAGTTCCCATGGTAGTTTTGCAAAACCTGCTGACATTACGTCAAGAGATTCTACAGCTCGTATTGCAATCATATCTCCATACGCTCGATCATCACCTCGGACACCTGTTGTTTTGATTCCGGTATAGATTGCGAATACTTGCCAGAGACTATCACCGATTCCTGATTTGTGAATTTCCTCTTGCACAATTCTATCAGCTCTTCTCAAAATTTCAAGTTTATCTTTCGTTACCTCTCCAATAGTCCGTATTGCAAGTCCCGGTCCTGGAAATGGATGTCTATGAGTTATTTCTTTGGGAAGTCCTAATATTTTCCCTATTGCCCGTACCTCATCTTTATAAAAATTACGTATCGGTTCAAGAAGCATAACGTTCATTTCTTCAGGAAGACCGCCGACATTGTGATGACTTTTTATGTTTTTTGCATGTTTAGTCCCCGCACTTTCTATCACATCGGGATAGATGGTACCTTGGACCAGAAACGTCGCATCAAGCTTTTTTGCTTCTTCTTCAAGCACATCAATAAAGGTTTTGCCGATAATTTTTCGTTTTGTTTCTGGATCAGTGACATCTCTTAGATTTTTCAAAAATATGTCTTCTGCATCAATTATTTTGACGTTCATATGATAGTTGTCTTTGAAGACTTTCTTGAGTTCCTCAGTCTCACCTGACCTCATGAGTCCAGAATCAATATAAATTGCAGTGAATTGGTCACCTATTGCTTTGTGTACCATCAGACATGCAATAGATGAGTCAACACCACCTGAGAGAGCTCCGATGACATGTGCATCTCCCACTGAGTCCTTTATATCATGAATCTGTTTGTTGACAAATTCTTCCGATATCGGCTGATCTTTGGGATCAAGTCCGCATATTGATGCAAAGTTCTTGAGAATTTGCAGTCCGAATTGTGTGTGCACAACCTCAGGATGGAACTGGACTCCGTATATTTTTCTCCTTTCGTCAGCAATAACAGCATAAGGTATAGTCTCAGTAATACCGATTGTTTCAAAACCGGTAGGGATGCGTGCCAGTTCATCACCGTGGTTCATCCAGACAGCAATCTCAGTAGGCAAATGATCTGTAGCCGGAGAAAGTGAGAGAAGCGGTGATTCTTTCAGAATGGTTAATGTAGCAGGGCCATATTCTTTTTTCTTGCCAGGTTTGACATTCCCATCCAGGACATGTGCAATTATTTGCTCACCGTAACATATACCGAGAATCGGCTTTTCTACCTCAAACACTTTAGCATCGATTGTCGGAGCACCATCTTCATATACACTCGTCGGACCGCCGGAGAAGATTATTCCTTCGTATTTGATATCTTTTGTTTCTTTAAAAAATTCTTCAGGTTCGACTATTTTTGTGTCTACTGAGATTTCTCGAAGTCGTCGGGAAATCAAATGAGTTGTCTGAGAACCAAAATCGACGATTATTATCATATCTTCTTGTTTGTCATTCTGAACTTTCCGCCAACCGGCGGGTCAGGATCCAGATATCCCAACTGGATTCCGGATTGGGTTCCGGAATGACATTAAATTAGTAACCAAATTTATCCACTATAGTTCTCTCCGGCATTGGTCACAAGTATGTCATGCGGATGACTTTCTGTGAGTGATGCCTGGGTAATTTGTATAAATTTGCCCTTTTCCTGTACTTCTCTGACGGTTTTTGCTCCGATGTAGTAAAGTCCTGATCGAATTCCTCCCACAGCCTGGTCAACGACGGCCTGTACTGGTCCATTGACGGGAACAAGACCTTCTACACCTTCAGCGACGAGCACCCGATCTTTGTAACTTTTTCCGTGAAATTCATCTTCTGATTTGATTTCCGTTCCTTTTTGCATAGCTCCAATTGAGCCCATACCTCGGTATGATTTGAATGTATACGAAGTCTTTTTCTGTTTGAGAATGCTTTTGAAACGGGATGGTACCTGTTCCGGAGGCAGTTCAATGTGTTCTCCGGGTGCTTCCTGGCAAGAAGCAAAAAAGCTTCCCATCATGACAGTATCTGCTCCTGCCGCAAATGCTTTGACCATATCTCCTGAATATTTGATTCCACCATCTGCAATCACGGGAACATCTGCATCTTTTGCTGCACGATATGTTTCAAGAATTGCCGTAATTTGCGGGACTCCCATTCCTGAGATGATTCGTGTGGTACAAATGGCACCTGGTCCCATGCCGACACGGAGACCGTCAGCGCCTGCATCGATGAGTGCCTTTGCGCCATCATATGTTGCGACACTTCCGCCGATGATATCAATTTTCGGATACGTTTTTTTCAGATATTTGATCGTTTCTATGATGTAATCTGCAAATCCGTGTGCTGAATCAATAACAATCACATGTACGCCTGCGTCGACGAGCGCCTCTGCTCGGGCTTCAAATCCTTTACTTGCTCCGATTGCCGCCCCAACCTTTACTCCGGCTTTTATTACCTTTTGTACTTCTTGAGCTTGTGCCTCATTGGTAAGATTTCGGTGAATGATACCGATACCACCGGCCTTACCAAGTGCAATAGCAAGCGCTGATTCCGTGACTGTATCCATCGGCGATGAGACAAGCGGAACATCAAGTGTGATATTTTTTGAAAGTCGTGAGGAGAGAGTAATGTCTTGCCTGCGAAACTCACTGTAGCCCGGAAGAAGAAGTACATCATCGAATGTAATGCCTGTAGCTATGATTTTTGATGAAATATGTTCTGAAAATGACATAGGTTAGGTTTATGTCATCCCGGACCCCGATCCGGAATCCAGTTGGGATATCTGGATCCTGACCCGCCGGTTGGCGGAAAGTTCAGGATGACAAATGTTTATAAATAGAGATTACTCTCTTTTTCTTTCATCGGAATAAATGATGCCTCAAATCCCCAGCCAATTGTCTGTTTGACTTGCTCAGGTGTTAGCATTTTTTTCTCAAGAACATATTCATATTGTTGCCTCAAGTGACCATTCTCGAGAGTTTCGGGCCAGTCGGTATTGATCGAAAACTTAACTCCACTGTCATAAAGTGTGTTGAGAATAAAATGCATTTCTTTGTCATCTTTCACGGCTTTCGTAAGCAGGTTGCTTAGCGGGCAGACCTCCAAAAATGTACCGCGTCGGGCGAGTTCAGCCATCAGCTTTTTGTCATACGCTGCTTTGATTCCATGACCGATACGATCAGGGTTTATTGTCTCAATGCATTCCCACATGTCATTGGTGTCATCCGTTTCACCGGAATGTGCAGTAACATTCAAACCATTCTCCCGTGCTTTTTCTACGAGTTTGACATAATCTTTGAAATGAAATCCTTTTTTATTGTAGTTGGAAAAATCAATTGCTATGACTCCACGATGTCTGTATTTGATTGCTTTTTCGACAATGATTTCGTTTTGTTCATATGAGAATTGACGATCCAGACAAAAAATAAGACCAGCACGGAGTTTGGGATACTCAAGAAGCGCCCGTTCCATACCGCGGAGCATTGCCATAATAGCATGATCAAGATCGACTTCACCTTCTTTGTTGTGTTTCATCGGATTGCCGCGCAGCTCATACAGTTTAATACTGTTTGAACGGTATGCCCCCCCAAGACTTTCGTAAACAGCTTTTTCAAGGGCAAGTGTCCCTGATGATAGTTTGTCCAAAATAGGGTGGTAGATATCATCAAGGTATTCTTTCAATGTCATTTTGCGGTCTTTTGAGAGTACGATATGATTGACGAATTCATGATAGTCTCGTTTGGGGAGTTTGTATCCTTCGCTGTTGGCGATGTGCCAGTATACGTGCGGAGCAATTGATGACCCGATATGGGCATGAAGTTCTGCAAGGTTATCGAGTAGATTTTGATGTCCTTCCATAAACTATTATAAATGATACTACAAAATTTGTAAATACGTGTGAGTTCGGCAGCCTTTACTCATATATTTCCATACTTACACAGTGGACACTGCCGCCGCCTTTGAGATATTCTCCCATCGGTACTGTAATAATCCGAAAACCAAGATGCGTAAGTGTATCTTTTAGTTCATTAGAGATTCCCTGTGTCATTATGAGGTCTTTTTCAAATACGACAAGGTTACAGGCAAGTCGCTTGTTGTCTTCCTCCGTTGTCGCAATGATGGTTCTGAATTCGGATCTAATTTTATGAATATCTTGTTCATGTAATGCAGATGTATTTATGAGTGCGGTTTCATGACTAATCGGAGCCATACAGGTATCTAAATGATAGTAATATTCATCAGGAAGCTCAACGGTGACAATTTTCTTGTTCAAAATGTCTTCTAAAATAGGGGCTGCTTCTTTGGAAGATCGTTTTCCGTATCCAAAGACATATACATCGTTTAGTTTAAGAAAATCTCCGCCTTCGAAATAAATCTGTTCTGGTAATTCTTTGATTTCATATCCCTGCATTCTAAAATAATCGACTGCAATATCTACCTCTTTTTGGCGTTGGGGATATCGAAAATTTGCTTTGATAAATACTCCGTTTTCGGCGTGCCCGAGATCTGTCGTAAATACTTGATCCGGAAGCTCCTCATTGCATCCCAATTCGTCATATTCGATACCCAGCTGGCTCAAAGCATAGGTGAGTGTATTATATTCTTCTTGTGCTTTTTGTCTGTCAATTTTGTTGTTGATATCCATCCACGGATTGATCTCATACCTGATATCATAAAATGTAGGGGGGCAGAGTAATAGTTTTTTCATTGTAATATACTCATTCAAATAATATTTAAATCAGTATAATAAAAAATAATAGAAAAATTGCAAGAATTTACCAGAAAAATTGATAATTTTTGATTAATTACTACATTTTTTATAAATATGTCAGATATCCATCAGGGAATGCACATAAAAACAATTTCAACAGATGACGGAAGAGAGGTCAATCTGAGGTATCCTTCCTGGGGTGATGAAGAAGGAATGCGAGACTTCATCAACTCTGTTTCGGCAGAGGATACATTTATCACTTTTTCTGGAGAAACGGTCAATCCCGAAGATGAACATGTATATTTGACCCGGATGTTCTCGGGGATGGATGAAGAAGATACGATTCTGATCATTGCGGTGGTAAAGGATCAGGTAGTGGGGTCAGTTTCAATTGAAAGAAAAACAGACGGAAGAAGGCGCTCAAGACACGTATCTGTGTTCGGAATTTCAATTCGTGCAGAGTATCGTGGAATAGGTCTGGGAGAAGCAATGGCAAGAACGGCAATTGATGAAGCAGGAAAACGTTTACCTGAACTTAAAATGATTACACTCTCTGTATACTCCCTCAATGAGCGGGCTCATAATTTATATGTGAAACTGGGTTTCAAAGAATACGGAAGATTACCCGGTGGAGTATGGTACCGCGATCAGTATATCGATGAGATATTGATGTATAGGGAGTTAGGGAGTGCGTATTAGGTGCTATTCCTCGACTCTTATTTTTTCTTCAACTCCGGCATCTGACTAAAGACATCAATCAATTTTTGGATATGTTCCTTGAGTTCGACACCCAGACCATCAACTCCCATTTTAATTTCTTCACGATCGATTTTAGCGGCAAAGGCGCGATCTTTGAATTTCTTCATAACAGATTTTGCTTCCATACCTTCAAAACCGGTAGGTCTCATAAGACTGTACGCATAGAGAAGTCCTGACAATTCATCACATGCGATCAGGGCAAAATCCAGATGTGCTTTTGGTGCAATATCCGTTCTACCGGAGGCATGAGCATGTGCTCCAATTGCTTGAATTAAACTGGTAGGATATCCCCATTCTTTGAACCACGAGAGCGACTCATTCGGGTGTTCTTCCGGATGCTCATAGTAATCCAGATCATGCAGAAGACCGGTGATATACCACAGATCTTTGTTTACTTTGTATTCTGATGCATAAGCTTCCATTGCTCGTGCAACCATCTGTGCATGAAGTTTTTGATAATCTTCTTTCACATGCTTTTCAAGAAGAACATGTGCTTCGTCTCGTGTCGGTAAACCACTGACATCATCATCGGATTGCTGAGAAGCAGGCTTTGTTGATTGAATAAATTTTACTTCAGGGTATATCTCTTTGGTAATTGTGTCGATCTCATTTCGTAATTGAGGAAATAATGTTCCTTCACGCCCGGTAATATCCTCAAAAAACCAAAAAATTCGCTCACTTTGACCATAACCGCTTGTGGGAGGCATTCCGTACTCGAGCATTTCAACAAAATCAATATCAAGCATTTGCGCTTCCTCGTCACCTGTTTCTCTCAAAGCCTGTTGGTCAAGGAATTGTTTTAGCTGATACTGAGGATCATTGATCTCTGTGTATCCATTACCCAGTTCTGATCCGGCAATAATGACATGAAATCTCTCTGTCAGCCTCGGATCTTCTTGTTTGGCTTTTGCCAGAGGAGACATGAAAGCTGGTTCATTGACCAGGAATGCCGGTCCGGCAATATCGCGGCGTATCACTTTCCAGAGGTTGTCTATCAGCCTGTTGCGGTTTACGACTCCTGTCAGTTCCACGCCTGCTTCTTTCAGTTTCTGTGTCATTTTCTCCTCAGAATCTTCGAAAATATCCACTTCAAATCGATCTTTTATTGCAGAAACATAGTCGACTTCTTTCCAATCATCTGCTAAATCGAAGGTATGACCGCGGGAAGTAAATTTGGTTTTGCCGTACATCTCTTGTGCAAGATACCTGAAGAGCTCTGATACGAGCTGCATATTATCTTTGTAGTCTGCATATGCCCAGTACCATTCCAGCTGGTAGTATTCCTGGAGATGTTCATCAGACAGTCCTTCATTTCTGAAATTCGGGCCGATAGTATATATTTTTTCGAAGCCACCACCTATGAGTCTTTTCTGATACAGCTCGGTTGAAATACGCAGGTAAAAATCCTGATCCAGCATATTGTGGTGTGTAATGAATGGCTGCGCATCGGCACCCCCCGTAACATGTTCGAGGACTGGCGTCTCCACTTCCATAAATCCCTTTTTTTGCATAAAGTCACGACTTGCCTTCCAAAAGATTGCTTTTCTTTCAAACAGTTTTTTCCGTTCCGGATTTACGACCAAGTCAATATATCTTCTACGGAATTGTTGCTCCTTGTCATCGAAAGTTTGTGGAAATGGGCGAAGTGATTTTGCAAGTAGTTTGAATTTCGTAACAAACAACGTAACTTCGCCTTGCTGTGTTTTATCAATAGTTCCGTTTACCTGTATATAATCACCGATATCTATCAGTTTGAGTTCTTTCCAACCGAGAAAACTTTTGGATATATCCTCGTGAATTTCATCCTTTTTGATAGCTATCTGGATGGTCCCGCTTTGGTCCTGAATATCGCCGAAAATGAGTTTGCCATGCTCCCGTTTGCCTATCAGACGACCTGCCAAAACAATATTTTTCCCTTGATATGTCTCAAAATTATCTTTTACTTTTTGATTCGGTTCATCTTTTTGGGACCGTGCGGGATAAGGATTTATTCCCATTTCTCGCAATTTCTGCATGTTTTGGATTCGTTGGGTTCGTTGACCCAAAAGATCACTTGATGGTTGGTGAGTCATATTCGGTTATCATGTGACGTAAATCGATTAACGGGTAACGTCTTACCATGTATTATACTGAAAAGATGATCTTTACAAAGGAGAAATTACATTTGTCAAAAGAAATCGTTACACGATTTGGGATTATTTCTTGATTTTGATGATTCTGTAGTGAATCTTGCCGGCAGGTACGTCGACATCGACCAGGTCGCCTTCCTTTTTACCGAGTAGCGCCTGTCCGATAGGAGATGTCGCAGATAGTTTTTTCTGCATAGGGTCAGCTTCAAATTCTCCGACAATGTAATAGGTTTCTTCTTTACCTTCACGTTCCACTGTCACTTCAGCACCTATTGAGATACCGTGTGAGGGTTGGACTTCAACGATTTCACCGCGTGCCATTAGTTCTTCAATTTCTTTGATACGGCCTTCAACAAAGGCCAGTTCTTCCTTTGCGGCTGTATATTCACTGTTCTCAGAAAGATCACCCATAGCACGGGCTTTTTGAAGTCGATCAACTGCAGCGGGACGTTTATCCTTATTCAATTCATCAAGTTCTTCCTGCAGTTTGTTATATCCATCTTTTGTAAACTGGATTTTAGTGTTGTTCATAAAAAAAGCACCCCCTTTAACTTTCAGTTGCTGTCAACGGGGATGGATGTTAGAATAATACCTTAGAATCGGAACGTTGTCAAATGCGATAGGTAAGTATCTGAAGCTCTATATAAGTATTTGGTATGTAGAAGTATACTGAAAAAATACGATATTATTATCGGCCCCATAGTCTAGAGGCCTAGGACACCAGGTTCTCATCCTGGCAACACGGGTTCGAATCCCGTTGGGGTCACAACGAAAAGGAAGATCCAATTTTGGATCTTTTTTTTTGCATTGAACGGGATGAGAAGTTTATGCTGGAAGCAATATTTTTAACTTACGGTATTGCGAGCAGTAAATCCCGTTGTGGTCACATGATGAAAAAAGCTTCTGCTTGTCAGAGGCTTTGTTATATGCGTATGGGAGGAGGTTCTTCAAGCCATACCATATTTTCTATCAGGAAAGGTTGACAGGGGAATTTTGAAAATGAAAGATGGGGGCGGTCCGATTGTGATCGGACCGCCCCTCATGACCAACTTGCAAAAACTGAAACTACTTCACTGTAACCACCGCGGGTAGAAAGATGTACTCATAGGACTGCTCGGGCATGACCGAGATCTGCTCCCATTCGAAATAGGGGGACTCGTTCGTTCTGCCTTTGACCTGGAGAGAGATCGGTGACGGATTCTGAGTCATTACTCTGATGTCGACGGTGAAACCCGCTTCGGCTGTGGCAACAACTACGATGTTGTCCCTCGATGCAGTCATTCCTTCGCCGTTTGAAGCACGTGCCGTGACATCCCTGAGGGTCGGGGAAAGTTTGGAACCTTCCGGAAGACCTTCAAAGATGATTTTGGCTGAGGTGGCGTGATCGAAACGATAGCTGATCGTGCTGCCGCTTACGCTTACTGCAGGAAACGAGGGAAACGTGACGCTGCCCCCGGATACGCCGGTGAGCCATCCGTAGTTTCCGCTGCAGTCTCCGAGGAGATATGCAGTGGAATCCTGCGTTGTATCTGTGTTGAAACGACCCAGATCGACGTCGTTTGGAACGAAAGACGTCTGTGCGATGTAACTTTCTGGATCAAGGGCGATCTGCAGGAAATTTGCTGCATCCTGTTCGGTGACTTCACCGTTTTGAGTAAAGTCGCCGGCTTCTATCGGACAGTTCGCAAGGCCAACAGAGGTCTTCAATGCCTCGCTGGCGTCTTGTTCACCGACGTACGGATCCGTGGGGATAGCCTCATTCCAGTTGTAAGAGACAGTCTGGTTTTCGACTTTTCCGACGCGGATGAGATACTGACCGGAGACATCAGTCGTTGTGTTCAATGCAGTGGAAGGTCCTGTGAGGGACACATCTGCACCGGACACCTCTTTGCCGTCCCAGCTTGTGATAGTACCATTGAGGTCCACCATCTCAATACTGGCGATCCCTGACACGAGTGGCCCCGGAAGATCTACTTCGTTGACTCGTCCGACACCTGTTATGGTGTAGGAGATATCATCTGCGATCGTCAGGATCTCGAGCTGGATCTTGATGAGCGTTGCACCCTCAGTTGTGATGCCATTTGCGATAGCTCCTGCTACTGTAAGCTGGTTACCGCTTACCGAGTGTTGAATCAGGCCAGGTTCCATAGCAGTACCGGTTTTGCTTACTCCGACGATTGTGAGATCTGCCGGAATATCGAGAACAAACCGGAACGATTCAATGCCGCCCACCGGGATGTTGGTCGCCGTAAGGGGGACTTCGAATTGCTCTGGAGCCGTTGTCACAGGCTGAATGGTAATCGTCGCCGACTGCGGAGCGGATGTCTCTGCTCGTAGTGTCACGGCCGGTAGTAATCCAAGCAGCAGTGACATGATAAGAGTGATGCTTAGCTTGTGGTACAGAAGTTTCATACATTCCTCTCGTAGATCGATAGCGCGTTCATTGAAAGAGATATTCAAAGCGGACGCATGACAGTAGAACTGTTCCTCCTTTTGTGTTTTGTATCATCTTCCCTCCGTCCGCAGGCTTCGTAGCCTGAGGGATTTTGATGATTGTGGAATAGTGAAGAAGAGATATCTGTTCTCCGATACACCACAACCATCTCGTCCCTATGGACAGGAAGAAATTAGTTTGCAAGTTGTCAATGTGCTTTTTCCCACTACACACCCCTCACATGCAGTTCGTGATATCGGTGAAAAATTGTGGAAAAATATTTGTGTGTTTTATAGAAAGGAGACATGCGTTCGTCGCCTAAAATTACACACACTATATGTATACTACATCAGATATGTATAGTCAATTAGTTCATTTTATTCATTACTCACGCGTTCTATATCAAAGAAAATCAAATGATTTTTTAACTGCTATCGACTCTATTTGTATTATCAAATGTATTGAACTATGAAACTATTCATAAATGGCACATGGGTACCTGCAGATGAAGCGACAATTTCTGTTCGAGATATTTCGGTTTTGCGTGGATTTGGAATTTTTGATTTTTTGAGGACGTATGGGAAGAATCCTTTCAGGCTAGAAGATCACATCGATCGGTTTTTTTATTCTGCATCGCTTATGGGGATGAAACCCAGGTATTCCAAAGAAGAAATTTCTTCAATACTGTATGAAGGCATTGAAATCAACGGATTTAAAAATACTTTTATTAAATTTATTCAAACAGGCGGTGTAAGCCCTGACGGTTTCCTACCGGCACAAAACCAAACTTTTTTTGCATATTTTTATGAGGCTGATGAAATCCCTTTGAACTATTACGATACCGGAATCAAAGTTGTTACATCTCAGGTAATGAGACAGCTTCCTGAAATCAAAACGACCAATTATGCGGCAAGTATTGTGGAAATCCTGAAGGCACGAAAGACCGGATTTGTAGACATTCTTCATACCGATTCTGCCGGTAATATCTATGAAGCAACCAGAAGTAATTTTTTCGGCGTGAAAAACGGCAAATTGATCACCGCTGAAAAGGGGATCCTGAAAGGTGTCACACGAAAAGTAGTCCTGGAAATTGCGGAAAAAGAGAACATCGACACGGAACTTCGGTTTATCAACAAATCAGAACTCACTGAGCTTGATGAGGCATTTATCACCAACTCGAGCCATGAAATTACTTCGCTTGTCCAGATTAATGATGTCACGATAGGCAATGGCAAGCCGGGGGAGATGGTAGAAAAAATCTTAGGAGTTTTCAAAAAAATTGTAGAGGTAATAAAATAAGGGGTAGTAACCTCCCCCGTCGAAACGGGGGAAGTTACAAGGTTATCTCAAGAGCTTCCACTCTTCGGGGCCAATCTGGAAGTCAGGGAAGTAGGTTCCATCATGGCTTACTGGATTGATGTCGTTGAACCAGACAAATCCTTGAAGCATTGGAAACGAGTTCCAACTTGCTCGAGCGGCGATTATCCACTCAAGCTTGTCTTCACTTGCACCCACTTCCGCGAGTATGATTGGCTTGCCAAATCGTGCAAGACGTGTGTACCGTGACGCAAAGTATGAAGCAAATGGATAAGGTGCGTTCCATAGTTTGCTCCACACTGGATCAGAGAGTAAACCAAGGCCAACAAAATCGACCCACTCATCACCGGGGTAATAGTTCTCTGCCCCGACCCCACCAGTAGTCCCAAGTACGAACATAGAGTTATACGCACCTGCTTTTCGGCAGGTTTTCACGAAATGCCTATATGCTGGAACATACATAGTAGGATTGTCTTTATGCCACTTCGACCAAGGAGCTACGCGGCGGACCAACTCCGGTTCATGTCCCCATCGGATGAGGACCGTTGAAGGAGCTGCAGACTGTACTACATCACAAATATTTACAATCGTACCGTCATATTTGCCATTGAGTATGTCTGTAAACAACGTAGCGGTTGTCATTCCTCCCCACTCGAATGGAAACGGTTCCAGAGTTATGAAAGGAACATGTCCACGCATGAGAATATCCCAAATTGCGGCACTGAATTCATCCGCATTTTCCCTTCTCCAAGTGAGATAGACATGTTCTATGTCCATATCTTCATCGGAAAGAAGACCATTGGGGTCATACGCGCCGATTGACATGCGCCCATAGGGAAGATAGACTGGCCATGTGATAGTCTCAGAGGCTGTAATGCTTACCTCAGGTTTTACAATCTGCGGTCGCATCGGTGGGGCAGGCGGTACTGGTTGAGCTTCATCAGCCTTTACCCAGTCAGGCTCTTCTTCTTGTTCTTGAGCATGTGCTGGGACAGAGAAGGCATACAGAGCATAGGGTGCCCGGTAAACAAAAACCGCTGTAACTACTAAAGCCGTAACTGCTGTTAGTGCAATTGGTCTTACATATGCATTCACAGAAAAGTTATGAGCTTTGTAGTTTTCATGCAAATGCAAGGCAATGATTGCTAGGAGCACTATTACATACGTCATTGCGTGAAGCAACGTGAAGTAGTAGTATCCTTTGGCATTTCCTGCATCTTGCACGATTAAAGCCGCTCCAGCTGTCACAATGATGATGATGACATATGGGATCAGTACGGCCATAGGCAGCGGTTTTGCTCCATTTACGCCTTTGGGTGTAACTCTGAAGCCAAACTCTTTCTTAAGGATCCAACCAGCAAGTGCTTGCACACAGGCATATACCACCCAGGGCCACCGTACGAGTTGGAACAAATACATCTCCCAACTCAGAACTGGTGCGTCGCCAGGGCGGAAATGACCTAAACGTCGGATAAACTTCACGGGAAGCAAAGTCACTAGCGTTAATATCCAGAACCTGACTAGAAACTCTGCTAAGTCCACACTGACCCAGGGGGTCTTGGTCAATAGAGCGACGGGAGGCATCAGATAGGAGATTACCATCTGCAATGCGAACATCGGATACCACAGTTGTGCAAATGCAAACTCAAGCTTAAGTTGCGGGGTGAGTCCTTTCCACCATCGAGGTGTCCAGTTAAGCAGCACATGCATGAGCGATCGTGACCATTGGAATTCCTGTGTCACAGAATCAGCAAATGAGGCTGCACCGTCTCCATGAGCTTCGGCATCAATAGCAAAAGCCCCACTCCATCCATGCGAATTCATCATCAAGGTTGTTGTGTGATCCTCTGCTAACTCAGGTCCGAGATATCCTCCAATTGCTTTCAAGGCTTCAACGCGTACAGCATAGTGTGAGCCGATGCACATCGGTGCCCATCCATTGTTATAGCCGGTTTGAAGGCTGCCATGCATTGTTGCTTCAATGAACAGGCGTGCTTTTACTACCCAGCTTTCACCAATATTTGCGTCACAAACACTTGGTGCTGCGACATACCCAACCTTGGGATCCCCAAACGGGCGAATCATCTCAGTTAGGTATGTATCCGTCGGCACATGATCAGCATCTAGCTGAGCAACATAGTCGTAACGATGTCCATAGTGGTCATAGAAATAAGCAAGGTTGCCCTCCTTTGATTTCGTACGACGCGGCCATGTTACTGAATGATACTCTTTGATGCCAAAGCGGGTTGAAATATTCACCTCATGAAGTGAGCACCATTGCTCAACTTCAAGGGTTGGCTGTTCGTCAGCGAGCCATACATCATATGAATACGGAAACTCTTGATTAAGCATTGCTTCAAGCGTTTTCCGTACCACTGACCATGGTTCTGACGGGGCCTTAGTTACGACCATGGCTACCCGGCCGGAAGGCACAGGTAGTCGGGGATTGGGTTTCTTCATTCTCCCGGCAAAATAGAAATACCATGCCGGGGTTACTGTTCCCCAAACTAGTACGTAACTTGTTAGAAGAATTCCAAAGACCGAGACGATATGCTCACTTTTGAGCCACCAAAGCCAGAATGAGCAAAGAACACCGAACCACACTCCAACCATCGACCAATAGACAATCTTTTCTCTACGAGTCAGCAATTCAACGTAATACATTTAACTCTCTCCTTGTCTAAAGTACTTTTACGAGACATATTGAGAAAAGACCTGCAAAAGTCTTGTCCCTATAAGTCTCGTAGAAGTTACTTTTAGGAAAAAGTTATGAGATAACCTTTTTTTAAAGTGCGATAAAACCGTCTTTTTTATATGCAAATATAAATTGACGATTTAACCACAAAACCTCTTCTACATTCTACGCAGGAGAGGCCATTTCGATACTATAAATAACCTATAGTAAAGAAATGATATTATAGCACATTATATATGTAAGGTCAAAAAATATGACTTATAAGCAAAAAGTTGTGTTATTCAGTAAGTAAAACGTTCAAATAATAGGCGCGATATAGTAAAAATATTAGCTAATTAATCTTAGCTTGTTGCAGCAATAAATTTCACGTAATGGTTAAATGTCAAGATTTCTGACACTATGTATTTCACCACCACAAAAAAGGACGGGTTTCCCCGTCCTTTTCTATCAAATTGCGTTAAGTATTATTGCGCTCCCTGGGACTCAAACAGTATGTCGTGATACTCCCAGAATTTTCCTTGCTCCTGAGCACAAACGGAAGCTTGTGCTGCACGCTCTGCATTCGGGTGAATCTGGGTAAGCGGCAGATGTTTGTATGCTATGGCTACATCATTCGGATAATCAGCCTGAATCTGCTTGACTGTTGCGTAGGCTCTTGCACAGAACGGGCATTCAAAGTCAGAGAATTCAACTATGATTACCTTTGCATTTCTGGATCCGGAGATAGGTGAGTTATTCACAGCTACGTCGACAGGTTCCGGTTTGAAAGCAGCTGTCTCAGGATCACTACAGAATTGCTGCAGCTCTTCAGAGTAATCTTCACAGTTTGCGGATCCGGTGCCTTCGATTTCTTTGTCGATAATTTCCTTGAAAGTTTCATATGGAAATGCTCCACCGAGGAATTTTCCGTTGATGAAGAAACCCGGAGTTCCCTGTACAGAAAGACTTGCAGCCTGTTCCATATCCGCCTGTACGGCAGATGTGGTTTGATCAGAATCAAGACATTGTGTGAATTTATCTTTATCGAGATCGAGCTCTTCTGCATAGGCAATTAGTTTGTCTTCAGCAAGAGGAGATTCCTGCTGCCCGGCTCCTGTACCTGCTACAGTGCCATTTGTCTGGATATCTTTTACCTGATAAAAAGTGTAAGCCTGAAACAGGAAAAGTGCGACAATCAGTATTGTTAATAAATTAAACTGCTGACTCAATCTGTTCATTACAGAATTGATCGCCTTCTGCTCTTGCGGAGTTGTATCAGTATTTTTTGCTGATTCTTGCTCTACTGGAGCTTTTGAGGCAGTAGTTTTTGGTGACTTTGCGTCTTTTTTACTTGCCATTATTGAAATAAAATTAGTAATAATTACAAAATACGAATGTGTTCATCATACAGGAGATTCTTTAAAAAATAAAGCATCAGATCTTCTTTGATTGTTAGAGAATTACAGTACCATTTTCCAAATCATTACTGACAGGGATAATGACCGGTTCGTCGTTTTTTACGGCAGACAAAACCATCCCCTGAGATTCACGTCCCATCATTTTCTTCGGTTCTAAATTCGCAACAAAAAGGAATTTTTTACCTTGAAAATCTTCGGGTGTGTACCATTTCTGCATACCCGTAAAAATGGTTCTTATTCCGTAATCATCTCCGAAGTTTACTGACAGTTCAATCAGTTTATTTGATTCTTCAACTTTTTTTGCTTCAAGTACTTCACCGACACGGATGTCGATTTTCAGAAGGTCGCTGAATGTTGTGTTGTCTTTTTTCATGAGTTATTTTGCATAAATTCTAAACATATTGTTCCCGATTTTTTTGAGTTTTTCTATTGAGATGTGACCGATTTCTTTTGTGTTTTTGACATGAGGGCCGCCGCAAAATTCTTTGGAATATGCATCATTGATATCTGCATTATCTTCACCGATAAAATAGATATTTACTTGATCAGGATATTTTTCTTTAAAAAAGGAGCGAGCACCAATTTTTTCCGCTTCGGACTTCGGTAAAACCACATTCTTGACAGGTAATGATTTATTGATTTGTTGATTTACGATCTCTTCTATCTTTTCTTTATCATCATTTTTTGGTGGATTTACAGTATAAAAATCAAATCGAAGCCGTTCGGCTGTGATATTGGAACCTTCCTGCCTTACCGAATTGCCAAGCACATCAAATAATGCTTGATGAATAAGATGTGTTGCAGTGTGGTATTTGATCGTTTGTTCTGAATGATCAGCCAAACCGCCTTTGAAGCGCTGTTCCGCTGATGTTCGAGATTTTTCTCGATGCTTTTCAACCTCCGAACGCCAAGCCTCACGATCAATTTTTTGTCCGCGTTCTTCAAGTATTTCTTGTGTGATTTCAAGTGGGAATCCATACGACTGGTAGAGGTCAAATGCTTGTTTGGCATCAACTTCTTTTACTTTCTCAATTTCGCGCAAACCCCTTTCAAGAGTACGTTGAAATTTGGATATTTCTTCGGTGACGACGGGAATAATGATATTTCTATCTTCTTCCGAATTGAAATAGATGCCCTCATAGGTTTCAAGTACTTGCTCGATAATCGGTATTATTGATTCAATTGAAAAACCGTTATTGAGTTTTCGCACCTTTACAAGAGCTCGACGAAGTAATCTCCGCAATATGTATCCTTGTTCTTTGTTGGATGGTGTGATTCCGTCTTTGATGATAAAAGATGCTGTTTTCAAATGATCGGCGATGATGCGGATGGGAGTCTTATTCATATCATCCTCGTATGAAACGCCTGAAGCTAGCTCGACACCCTGGATGATCGATGAAAAGACATCAGTTTTGAAAATATCCGGATCATCGTTAGCCGCAGCCAGAAGTCTTTCCAGTCCTCCTCCAAAATCAACATTCATTTTCGGAAGTTCAGAAAATGTTCCGTCCTGCATTTTTTTGTACTGCATAAAAACCGAGTTTCCGATCTCCATAAAACGGCCGCAGTCACAGTTGGGGTGGCATGTCTCACCATATGCAGGATCATGTTTGACATCAAATTGATAGAATACTTCACTGTCCGGACCACCTGGCTCGCCTGGCGGCATATGTTCGGGGACGCCTGCCCGGGACCACCAGTTTTTTTCAGCCCCGTACAAAAAAATCCGTTCTCCGATTTCGGCTTTCATTCCTGCCTTTTGAAAAATATCCTTCCAGATTGCAATACTTTCTTTGTCCTGAGGGACAGAGCTATTTCCTTCAAAAGCCGTGACATATAGTCTTTGAGGATCGAGTCCGAGACCGATTTTCTTGTCAGTCAAAAAGGTGAAGAGATTATTAAGTTGTTCTTCTTTGAAATAGTCTCCGAGAGACCAGTTGCCCATCATCTCAAAAAATGTATCGTGACGATTATCACCGACTTCTTCAATATCCTGTGCTCTGATACAAGGCTGGACATTGTAAAGGCGATTTCCCAACGGATGTTCTTCACCGAGAAGATAGGGGACGAGCTGCTGCATTCCTGATCCGGTAAAGAGCGTGGTCGGATCATTTTGAGGCACAAGAGAAATGGGCGGGACCTCTTTATGATCATTTTTTTCAAAAAAAGTAGAGTATTTTTTCCGTAGGTCACGATGTGAAATCTTCATAGGTTATAATTATAACAGAGGAAGACCTAGTTAGTAGTTCGTAGTACGTTGCACGCGAGCTATAAACAAATCATAGACGAATAAAATTTATGCCTATTACTATTCAGACTTCAAACACTGATTCAATACAGCCATATCTTGAAAAGCTGTATATCCCGTCCAAAGAATCACACAAAGGGAATAATGGTAAAGCCATCATAATTGGAGGTTCTACTTTATTTCACTCGGCATCTCTATGGGCTGCAGAAATTGCCTCACATTTTGTGGACATGGTTCACTATGCTTCAACGGATGAGAACAATGAGATTTTGTTATCTCTCAAAAAATCATTTCGCAACGGGATCATCGTGCATCAAAAAGATATACCTGACTATGTGCAGGAAGATGATGCTGTCCTTATCGGCCCGGGAATGGTAAGAAATGAAGGTAAAAAATATGAGACGAACGTGGCGAATTATGAAGAACTGTTGCAATCTGATGACGAAGCGGAGTATACCTATAGAATGACGCAGTATTTGTTGTCACACTTTCCTGAGAAACGTTTTGTTCTCGATGCAGGAGCACTTCAGATGATGGACCCTGCATGGCTTCTAACTCTCAAAACCCCGCCGATACTAACTCCTCATCAGTTGGAGTTCGAACGGTTATTCGGCATTCGTGTTCAAGATCTGAGCTTAGATGAGAAAAAAGAAACGGTAAAGGAGCGGGCAAAGAAATTCCACTGTGTCATTGTCCTGAAAGCAGTAGTTGATATCGTTTCGGACGGTACTGACGTAATCACAATTGAAGGCGGAAATCAGGGGCTTACAAAAGGCGGTACCGGTGATGTATTGGCAGGACTTATAGTATCATTGTATGCTAAGAATGATCCCATTACGGCTGCGGTTCTCGCATCCTTTCTGGAAAAACGCTCTGCTGATGTATTATTCAAATCCAAAGGACTCTGGTACAATGTAGCAGATCTTATCGAAACCATTCCTGCAATTTTGAATGAACTGATTTATAATTAATATATGAAACGGGAAACGATTATTGCAATAGTCTTTGGTATTTTGCTTGGAGCCGGAGCAGGTTTATTTGTTCTTTTTAAAACAAACAGCAGTGAAGAAGCAAAAGTCATACCTATTGAAGCAGATGAAAAAAAGGTAGTGACGCAGGCTGCCACAGCCAGTACTTCGCAGGCACAGCTTGTGATCAGTGAACCCTTGGCTGGTGCTCTGGTCAAAGAGAACTCCATAACAATCAAAGGAAAAGCACCCATGAATGGATTAATTATTTTTCAATCGCCGATTGCTGAGAAAATACTGAACAATGATAAAGGAGATTTCAGTGTCGAAGTTCCTTTGGCGCTTGGAGAAAATGTAATACAGATAAGTGTCTATGCCGGCAGCAGTACTCCGCAAGAGCAGATATTACGAGTTTACTATTTGAAAGAAGAATAATGAAATACTCACTTACCGCAATAACAGTGCTGTGTTTTTCCCTCGTTACTTTTCCGGTATTTGCCCAATCTCCAATTTCTACGCCCGAAGGTTCTTTGAATGAAGAAGTAGATAAATTGAAAGAAAAAGTCGCGGAAAAAGTTGAAGAACTGAAGAAAAAGGAACAGGCAGTATCAGGAGTTGTCGAAGTTGCAGAAGGAAACGATTGGGTCATTGTAGATGCTGACGGAACAAAAATCAATGTATCCATTGACGAAACACTAACGGAACTTTTTGATATAGCCGGGACAAAAACGACAGAACTCAAACAGGACGATATTGAAAAAGGGGATTATGTTTTTGTAACAGGCCCTGAAATCGGCGAATCCATTACAGCAAATGAAGTATATCGTGATCAGCTGTATGTGGTTTTTTCGGGCAAAATCACAAATGTTACCTCAGAAGATTACACCATAAATGTGTTAACTGTAGATAAAACCAATTATGTTCTTGATATTGAAACAAAAACTGATCAAAAAATGCTGAATATCAAGACGCTCGAAACAGAAAAGATCGGATTTTCAAAACTTAAAGAAGGCGACTCAGTACACGTTGTCGTAAAGGGAAACCCTGAAAATAAAAGTCAGACTCGTTTTACTGCTGATAGAATACTTGTCATCCCCAATGAGTATTTTCTTCAGTAATCGACTGGTTTCTTCACATTATTGATACGACTTCTTTAAGCTTGTAAATTATTATTTGTGAATTAGAATTGTATTCATATGTTATCTCTCATCAAAAATTTTTTTGATTTCAATCAGAAAGAAATAAACAGAATTAGCAACATAGTTGAAGAAATTAATCTATTGGAAGACAAAGCCCGTGATCTGCAGGATGAGGATTTCACAAATGAAACTCAAAAATTGAAAGAAGAGATACAGAAAGGAAAAACAGCTGATGATGTGTTGCCTTGGGCATATGCGCTGGTACGTGAAGCAGCCCGCCGTACACTTGGACAAAGGCACTATGATGTCCAGCTTGTTGCCGGAATCGCCATGCACGAAGGGAAAGTTGTCGAGCAGAAAACAGGAGAAGGAAAAACGCTTACTGCGACAACTTCTTTATATCTGAATGCTTTAGAAGGAAAAGGAGCACATTTGGTGACTGTGAATGATTATCTTGCAAGAAGAGATGCAGGCTGGATGGGAAAAGTGTTTCACTTCCTCGGTCTCACGACATCTGCAATTATTTCCGGTCAGTCATTGCAATACGATCCCGAATACAATGAAAAGGATATTCAGGATCAGCGTTTAGCTCACCTTCGACCTATCTCCAGAAAAGTTGCATACGAAGCTGATATTACCTATGGTATCAATTCGGAGTTCGGCTTTGATTATCTTCGTGACAATATGGCCCAATCTCCTCAGCAACTCGTGCAAAGAGGGTTCCATTATGCGATTGTTGATGAAGCAGACTCCGTTCTTATTGATGAAGCACGAACACCACATATCATTTCGGCACCATACGAGCAGGATACATCCAAATATTATGATTATGCGAAGATTGTAAAACGATTGACGGCAGAAGAAGATTTTGTGATAGATGAGAAGTTGAGAACAGCGCATCTGACTGAACAAGGGATTGAAAAAATTGAAAAAATTCTTGGAGTTGAAAATATCTACGAAAAGGATTTCGATACCTTATTTCATATTGAAGCCTCTCTGAAAGCGCAGACACTGTTCCAGCTTGACAAGGATTATATTGTCCGGAATGGAGAAGTTATCATCGTTGATGAGTTTACTGGAAGGCTTCTTGAAGGGCGGCGTTTTTCCGAAGGACTGCATCAGGCTATTGAAGCAAAAGAAGGAGTACAGATCAAAAGAGAATCCCGAACTCTCGCAACCGTATCACTTCAGAATTATTTCCGTATGTATGAGAAGCTGGCAGGGATGACCGGAACCGCATCAACTGAGGCTGAGGAATTCAACAAAATATACAAGACGGATGTTTTGGTTATTCCCACCAATCGGGATATGGCCCGTATTGATCATCCTGATTTGATTTTCAAGACCATGAAAGGGAAATATAACGCAGTGGTATCGGATATTGCTGAGCAATACAAGAAAGGACGTCCAGTGCTTGTTGGTACCACGTCTATTGATAAAAATGAATACCTGTCTCGTCTATTAAATCAAAAAGGCATTCCTCATGAGCTTTTGAACGCAAAAAATCATGAGCGGGAAGCGCATATCATTGCCCAGGCAGGTAAAAAACATGCCGTAACTGTTGCCACCAATATGGCAGGACGAGGCGTTGATATCGTCCTTGGTGGGGAAGTTGACAGAAGTAATTACAAATCAGAGGCGGAATATAAAAAAGCTTTCGCTGCATGGCAGAAGGAACATGATGAAATTATAAAACTGGGAGGTTTGTATGTAATTGGTACTGAACGTCACGAATCACGACGTATAGACAATCAGTTGAGAGGACGATCAGGACGTCAGGGAGATCCAGGTGAAACACGATTCTATGTGTCTCTTGAAGATGATGTGATGCGTATATTCGGAGGCGATCAGATCGCGAATATGATGACCATGCTCAAGTTTCCTGAAGATCAACCATTGTCCCACGGTATGGTTTCCCGCGCAATAGAACAGGCACAAGTAAAAGTAGAAGGTTTCAACTTTGACATACGAAAGCATCTTGTCGAATACGATGATGTATTGAACCGACAAAGAGATATCGTGTATTCTCTTAGAAGGAAAATACTCAACTTTGCAGATGCTGACTCAAAAGCCTTCAAAGAGACTGTATTCAGAGTCATTGATGAGCAGATCACGACGATGGGTACGAATTTTTTTGCATTGAAAGACACGCAGGAAGAAATCCGTGAACAGTTCGAAAAAGATGTCGACCTCTTGTTGGATGTAAAGAAAGAAAAGCTAAGTCGGATACTCGAAGAAGAAGATCAAGTCAAATTCCAAGAATTTTTGCTCAATCAGGCGAAAAAACAATATCAGAAAAAGGAAGAGAAACTTGGAGAGCAAACATGGAATCAGGTTGTCCGCTCGTTATTCCTATCGACAATTGACCAATACTGGACACAGCATTTGACTGCCATTGATGATCTGCGTCAAGGTATCAATTTGCGCGGTTTCGCGCAAATGGATCCGCTTGTAGAGTACAAGAATGAAGCATTTATGATGTTTGAGAAACTGCTTTCTGACATCAATTATGAGTCAGTTCGCCGCATTATGCGAATAGAGATCCAAGAACCTCAGCAGGCACAGGAGATAGAGGAGGCACAGGTTGTGGAGAAACCAATGCAGTTTAAAGCAGCGTCAGCGGTTGACCCGTTCTCAGGTAAACCGAATAAAGAAAATGCCAAACCGGTACAAAAAACGAATATAGCTGTTCCAGCGCAAAAGAGTAATATGAAACTGAATACAGCCCCTCAAAAAAAACATCTCGGACGCAATGATCCATGTTGGTGCGGATCCGGGAAGAAATTCAAGAAATGTCACTATCCAGAGATGGGGTAATTACAGTCTGAAGAAAAATTGGGGGCTAAAAATGAGTGTTGACTCCTGTAAACGACTACGTATTTGAAATGATTTTGTATAGCCCAGCCTTAATTATTTATATCAACGCCTTGGAACGGTTTTGGTGGAAGTTCCCATTGAGGCATATCAACCAGATGATGTCTTTCAGGACCATTCGTGACAGCAGTGATAGGTGTGGCTGTCTGTGCCTGTACGAATGCAAGAAATCTCTTTGCATTGTCAGGAAGTTCTTCAAATGATTGTGCTGCTTGTGCTGCAGCTCCGTCCCATCCGGGTAGCTCAACATAGACCGGCCTGATATTTTCTTGATGCCAAATACCGGGTTGGTAGGGGACAGATTGACCTGTATTTTTGTCAACATAATGAGTACAGACTTTTATACGCATATCTTCACGTGCGATATCAAGATGAGTTCCGGCAAGCATCTCAATACCACCCATATCTATGTTGTATCGCATAAGTTCCAAGTCCAAAAGACATATATCTCGATATCTTCCTGTTGTCGTACCGCGCTCATGCGCCTCTTCCCGTACCCAAAGACCGTACAGTTGATCTTCCGAGAATCCTTGGGTTGAATCGACTGCCTGACGTGGCAGCATAAGATCTGTCGGCATTCGTGCACTACCGACACTTGACATGTATGTCAGCTTCATGACACCGATTCGTTCTTTGATATTTTCTGCTTTCCATTTTTTTGTACCTTCATGGATCCCATAGATACTTGTGTCTGAAGATGTAACATCGGGAAGTCTTCCGAGAGCATGATGAAGACCGACAGCTTGGGCTCCTTCGAAGAGCACGCCATAGCTAAGATCTCTTTTGACGTCACGGTGGAGGAGGAAAGTGTTTTGAATCATAGAAGGTTCATCAGGCTGACTCGCATCCCGTTCTATATACCAGTTCCGTACGGATTCAAGACGATCAAGGAATTCATCCATAGTTCCCAGATTCCGTGTCATGGCTTTTTTCTCGTCGCGTGTTGCTCTGAGATCAGGGACTTGCATTGTCGCAAGATCAAAGTTGTGTACGGCAAACTCTTTTTCATATCGATGGTACAGGGCTGCATACACATCACGCCAGTTGTCCGCCATAAGATCTTTGACATGAGTTCCTAACCTACTCAAATCATTTGCATATGCAGGGCTAATACCTCTTCCTGTGCCGCCTTCTGATTTACCGGAACTTTTAAATCTATTGACTACTTCTTCAGCTCGATCAAGGTCTGTCACAAGTTTTGCTTCTTCACTCAAAATAAGTCTTCCTCGAAGATCTCCCACAATATTTTCAGCATCGACTATTTCTGTCATAAGATCCTCCATATGGATAACCATACCAGTATCCATAATTCCGACCGCACGCTCTTCATTGATGCTTGACGGTACCTGATGGAGGGGGATTTTTACACCTTCAGGGGTGTACACAGTATGACCTGCATTAGATCCTCCTTGATATCTTATGACATACGCTGATTTGACTCCGGGAATTTGGAGAAGCTGCTCGAGTTTGTTGTCAACAAAGCGACCCTTTCCTTCATCACCAAATTGCGCTCCAACGATTGCAACTGTGTGATCGCGTGTTAATTCATTAAGAAGCATTTCTGCACCGATTGGCATTCCGACACGTACATTATCGAGCTGATATATTTGATGAAGATCCTGATCCACAAACTTTGCAGGATTGTAGTAACGTTCTTCCCGTTCAGAATTTTGTCCCCGCGAGGTTTCAAGTACGTTCATCATTAGCCTCATTATAATGAAGTTTCTTTATGAGTCAATGATAGCAACCTGTATTTTACTTATTTAATGAGTAAAATCAGTATACTTTAACAAGTCCTTTTTGCAGTACTTTATTGAAGCTTGATCGGAGAAGAACAAACGTAATCATGAGAAACACTATGTTGAGAACAAGACTGATTGCCAGCTGACGGTAGTCAATTGTGCCGCGATAGAGCAGATTCCTTGCTTCCTCAAAGACGTAGCTTGTCGGAATAATTTTTGCAATGTACTGAACCCAATGAGGTAATATTTCCAAAGGATAAAAAACTGCCGAAAAGGGCGAGGCAATCCACACAAAGGTCCATGCCAAAGCCTGTACCCTGGTGCCGAATCGCAGGATGAAAGATGACACAAGAAAACCGAGCCACCACCCGCTCAATATCAGAAGAAATATGAAACTCAATAAATGTACGGAATAAATCAATATTCCAAATTTGTACAAGACAAAGGTCAAAAGAGCTCCGAATGTAAAACTGATAAGAGCTTTTACAAACCCAAGAGCAATAAGTGAGGTGATCCATTCGCGAAATGTCAGCGGTGAGACAAAAAGGTTTACAAGATTTTTATTCCAGAGTTCTTCCAGCAGCCCCATGGTAATATCGATTTGTCCGCGGTATACAATATTCCACAACAAGACTCCTGAAAGAATCATAAAGATAATATTTTGAAAGTCAGGTGTAATGCTTTGAAAGTACATCCCCGTAATACCCCATAAAAGAAGATCAAGAGTGATCCAGTAAAAAGAATCAACCATCTTGTCGTAGCTCCTTCTAAAAAGGTAAAGATGTCGTAGTAATATGGCGTATATTCTGTGAATTTTCATAGCTATAAATCACGGTTTTTATTCTGTCCTGCTATCATAAGAAAATAATCCTCCAGATCCGGTTTATCGATACTGATTTCAACATACTTCATTTTGTGGTCATTGAGATAGGTCAGTAGTTGGGGAATTTGGTTTTCTTTCAGCTCGATCGTGTATTCCCGTTCATTGACATTCAGGATGACATGATTTGTATTGGCATAACTGGTCATGTGCTCAAGACAATCCGGATTCATGACGAGTCTTACCCGCACAATATCCATACTTTTCATCAGATTTTCGGGTGTATCGTCGGCTACAATTGTGCCGTTGTTGATAAAAAGAATGCGGTCGCATACTTCTTCTACTTCAGGCATGTTGTGACTGGTAAAAATGATCGACAATTTCTTTTTCGATCTCTCACCGAGAATAAAGTCCCGTACCATTTTTGCTACCTCAGGATCAAGACTGGACGTGGGTTCGTCAAGAAGCAGCACTTCAGGGTCGTTTATAAATGATTTTGCCAGATTTACCCGTGTAAGTTGTCCTGCTGACAACTCGCTGAGTGGTTGATGCAGCAGTTTCTTCAAGCGAAACGTGGAGACAATCGAGTCAATTTTTTCCTTCCGACTCGATAACTCGTACAAAAAAGATGAATACCGCAGAACTTCATAAACCGTCAGATTCCACGGAAGGTTTGTATATGTTGATGAAAAATTAACTTTTTCAAGAATTTCTTCTCGATTTGTTTTAAAGTTTTTTCCGAAATATGATATGGAGCCTGCGGTCGGGGTGAGTACCCCCAAAAGCATTTGAATCGTCGTTGTCTTGCCTGCACCGTTTGGCCCGAGAAGACCCAGTATTTCACCTTTTTTAAGATGAAATGATATTGTATCAACTGCAGTAAATTTACCAAATTGTTTAGTCAGGTTTTGTACCTTTAGGACGTCCATTTATGTATTATACAAATTCTCATGCGAAAAGTCATGAAAGGGAAAAATGTTATAATTGGGTACTATATGAAACCAAAAATCAGCATTATTATTCCGGCATTGAATGAGGAACAATTTTTGCCAAAATTACTTCAGAATTTAGCAGATCAATCAGAAAAGAATTTTGAAGTGATTGTAGTCGATGCGCATTCCGAAGATCAGACATGCAAAAAAGCTGAAAGTTTTCATGACACATTGAATGTCAGAATTATTCAAGCTGACAGAAGACATCTGGCTTATCAGCGGAATGTCGGTGCGAAAGAAGCAAAGGGCGAGTATCTTTTGTTTCTTGATTCTGATATGCAAGTTGAAAAAGATTTTATAAGCAAACTTATTGCAAGCATCGAATCTTCAAAATATCTTATGTTTTTACCTCGTCACATGCCTCATGACGGAACCCCGCCAGATGAGGTTCTCTACCGGGTATTGTCTTCATTCGTCGAGATGAGCCATCTCGGTCAAAAACCGTTTGCTTACGGACCCGGAGCTGTGATACACAGACAGTTTTTCCATGCATTGGGAGGATATGATGAAGAGGTTTTCGTATATGAAGATCATGAAATTGTACAGCGTGCAAAAAAACGTGGTGTCTCAGCAAAATTGCTGCCCCGTACGAAGATCTACTTTTCATTCCGGAGGTTTAAAAAAGAGGGTAGAATTACGGTTCTCAGCAAATATCTGGTGGCAACCATGCATTTATTGGCGAAAGGGAAGGTAGATAAAGAAATATTTACATATGAAATGGGAGGGAGTGCCAAATACCTGATGGAACAGCCTCTTTATCTGGATCTTACCCAGGAAGTAAAAAAATATTTTGATAAACTTAAAAAATTGTTGGAGGAATAGCTTACTTTACTGTAACGCTTTTAGCCAGATTACGCGGTTTGTCGGGATCGTATCCTTTGGCAAGCGCCAGGTAATACCCCATAAGCTGTGCGATTACAACATTCGGGATAATAGTTGCATCCTGACAATTCTTTACTTCGATAAATGTGTCATAGACATCATTCTTTCTGCTTGATACCCCGATAACATATGCACCGCGCGCTTTTACTTCGTGGGCTGCAGATAATGTATCCTCATAAGTCTCATCTTCAGGATTGAATAAAATTACCGGAGTTCCCTCTTCAATAAGAGCGATCACACCGTGTTTCAGTTCGCCCGCAGCAAAACCTTCGGCATGCATATATGATACTTCTTTTATTTTCAAAGCAGACTCAAGAGCAGCGGCATACGATACGCCGCGGCCGAGAATAAAAATATTGTTTTTATTTTTAATACGATTTGCGAGATGCTGTATATGCGATTTACGTTCGAGCAACCCTTCAATTTCCCTCACCGCACGCGAAATATTCTGAACACCCTCATGCAGTGTTCGATTTATTTCATGCGCGATGAGGTACAAGAACGTGATCTTTGCCGTGTATGCTTTTGTAGACGCAACAGCTTTTTCAGGTCCTGCGTTCAGAAGCATACTGTAATCAGCCATACGGTAAAGTGTGGAACCAAGTACATTGGTTAGAGCAATAAGCTGAGCTTTTTTAGCTTTTGCTTTTTGAACGCTTGCTAGTGTGTCTATCGTTTCACCAGATTGTGACAAAGCAATCACGAGTGAAGTATCCTTTAAAAAATTGAGCAAATATGAAAATTCGGATCCGATTGAAAAATTGATGTGCCGCTTCGCTATTTTTGAAAAAAGATATGTACCAGCAAGGCAAGCATATGAAGCGGTACCGCATCCAACCAGATAGGTACCATACGCATTTATGATACGTTTTGCAGTTTCTTTAACCGTTTCGAGTTGTGAAGAAGCAATATTCTGAATTACTGTCGGCTGCTCGTATATTTCTTTGAGCATAAAATGCGGGTATTTGCCTCGTGATACTGCTTCTGCATTGTATGACAGCGTGATATAATCGATGTCTTTATTTTTTCCTTCAGAGTCAAAAAGAGATATTCCGTTTCTGTTCAGCGATACCATTTCACCATCTTCGACAAAATAGACATGTTTGGTATAGGGAATAATAGCAGAAGCATCGGAAGCTACAAAATATTCATTTTGTTTTTCACCGAGTACGATGGGGGAACCGTTTTTAAATATATAAAACGTTTCTTTATCAGGAAAAAAAACAATTACTGCATTCATACCGGCAATCTGAGAACGTAGTTTGCTGATCGCAACGTGGAGGTCTTTTTCTTCTTTTAGGAATTCTTCAATTTGGTGAGCAAGAACTTCGGAATCTGTTTCTGATGTAAACGTATGTCCAATCTTGATCAATTGTTTCTTTAGTTCTTCGTAGTTCTCGACGATCCCGTTGTGTACAACAATGACTTTTTTATCACAGCTGATATGAGGGTGAGCATTTGCATCCGTGACACCTCCGTGAGTCGCCCATCGAGTATGACCGATTCCGATTGATGAATCCATGGCAGGCAGTGAGGCATCTCCAATTTTTCCGGTATGTTTTTCAATATATATTTGAGAATCATCTTTTTTAATCGCGACGCCCCACGAATCATATCCCCGGTACTCTAGAGACTTGAGTCCAGAAAGTATCATTTCACCTGCATTTTTTTTGTTCCCGATATATCCAAATATTCCGCACATAGTGGTATTATAAATTTTTTTCCTCCTGAAATCTCTTTTCAATCTTTTTCAGCTTTTCAACAACAGCATCTTCAATATCTACTTGTGCAAGTGCGGCAAGCTGCATAAGCGCAATCAGTACATCAGCAAATTCTTCATGCATGTTTTTCCGTTCAAATCGTTTCAGTTTCGCTTTCCGCTGCAGCTTGAGGATAGCCAAAATATCATTACAAAGTTCACCTACTTCCTCATTCAGTTTTACAGTATGTGCTAGAATTGAGTTTTCTTCCGGAGTATTGAGCTTGAGTGTGGTATTTACCTTGTCAATATTTTGCTCTATTTGTTTCTGAAGTTTTTTAAATTCCATACATTGTATGCTCTGTTACTTCTTCAGGCTCTTTTTAATAATTTGCAATATTCTATCAAAAAATATTCCTGTCACAATCAGAAACCACCCGAATAGCGGAAGCAGGAGTGGTACAGCTTTCGTAAGAATTTTTGTGACATAATATTCAATTCGGATGCTCTCACGCTGTGTTATGAGTGAATTCAATGTTTGTTCCTTCAAAGGCTCTAAAATATGTTTTTCGTATTCAAAGGCAAATAGCAGAATAACAAATCCCCACATGATAAGTATTCTTCCCCTGGTGGGCTTGTATATTGCCAAGAGTGTAGTCACGATTATACCTATTGAGTAGAGAATTGCTTCAAAGTTATGTAAGAAAATAAAGTACACGGTATATATTACATTTTGTTGGGTATCGGGTGCCATACATTAGTCGAAAAATTGATTATGAAAACAGATCAATCTGATCAGGATTTTCCTCTTTTTTGGGTTCATCTTTCTTGACCGGAGTGTGATTCATATTCTCATAGAGCTTATTGACCAATGAAAAAAGCTCCAGTTTTCTCAGCTCTTCTTTCATTTCATCCCGAAAGCCTGCAAATGCAAGCTGTGAACGGGGAGGATTTATCTCAACATCACACACAATCGTGGCAATTTTTTTAAACAATATGATTTGATCTTTGTGTTCAGACAGGATATTCCGCCATTTGAGATTCTCAATTGATTCCAGATGTGAAAGGAGTTCCTCAATAGTAGGATACTGTTCAAGCAGCTTTTGAGCTGTTTTCGGTCCGATTCCACGTGCGGTGTTGTATCCATCGGAAGCATCACCCGCCAGAGCTTTGTAATCAGGGATATGTTCAGGGTCAACTCCGAATTTTTTCTTTACTTCATGTGGTGTGAATAAGTCAAAGTTGGTTACTCCTTTTTTCGGCGCAATCAAAAAAACCTTTTCATCGGTAAGTTGCAGCAGATCACGATCTCCAGTCACGATGAGAACCCGATCAAATCCTTCTTTTTGCTTTTCTGCAAGCGTCCCTATGACATCATCAGCCTCGAATCCTTCCTTTTCCAATCGGGTAACTCCTCCCTTATCCAAAAGTTCTTTGATCTTCGGGATCTGGACTTTCAAGGTATCTTCCATGGGAGGTCGCTTTGCCTGATATTCCTTGAACAATTCCTTGCGGAATGTCGGTTTTGGTGTATCAAAACATACAGCCAGATGAGTAGGTTTGAAATCAATCAGGACTTTCTGCAACATAAGAAAAAATCCATATATCGCATTGGTAGGAGTACCATCACTTGCCGTCAAAGTAGGGGGGAGAGCATGATACGCGCGGTGGATCATAGCATGAGCATCAATAAGAAGAAGTGTTTTCATATCTACATTGTAACGGGAATTGGTATCAGATAAAAGGATTATTCTTTCCCCTTTTGGGATTTAGCGGAAGTTGATGATGATTTTTTTTCTTCATTTTGCATTCCTGGTTTGCTTCCCACAATTTTTTCAAATTGATCCTGATCCATACTTTCATGCTTTATCAGTTCTTCGGAAACTTGATCCAATTGCTTTCGGTATCTTTTCACTGTCTCAACAGCTTTTTTAAATGCATCATTGAGTATATCGCTAATTTCATGGTCAATTTTTGCGAGCATTTCCTGCGAGATATCATTCCCTTGCCAACCTTGGCGATAGTCGGTAATGTCTGTTGTTGCTCCAAAGTTGATCGGTCCGAGACTGCTCATCCCAAAATCCATGACCATTTTCCGGGCAATGCTCGTTGCCTGGTCGAAATCATTGGCAGCACCTGTCGTGATCTCATCGAATACGACCTGTTCAGCTGCTCGTCCGCCCATCATGACCGCCAAACGTTCAATCAATGCAGTTCGGGATGTGTGAAGTTTGTCCCTTTCGGGCGGGATAAGCGTATATCCAAGCGCCATACCGCGGGAAACAATGGATATGCGGTGGACGGGATCGGTATGTTCCTGATAGTGAGATACGATTGCATGACCTGCTTCGTGATACGCCGTGATTTTTCTATCAAATTCCGTTTGAAGTCTCTTTTTTTCGGGACCGAGTTTTACTTTGGTTGCAGCTTCTTCGATATCTTCCATAGATATTGAATCTCTATTGTGACGGGCTGCACTGATTGCTGCTTCATTAAGCATATTTTCGATATCAGCACCAGAAAATCCAACAGTACGTTTCGCTACACGATCCCATCGTACATCGTCAGAAACCGGTTTATTGCGCGCATGGATTGAGATGATTGATTCACGACCTTCAACGTCAGGATAGTCGACAAGAATACGCCTGTCAAATCGCCCCGGACGGAGCAGCGCCGGGTCAAGGAGGTCGCCGCGGTTCGTTGCAGCAATGACCACAACCTGTTCGTTGGGTGTAAAGCCATCCATTTCAACCAGAATCTGATTCAATGTCTGCTCCCGTTCATCGTGCGAAGACATAACTCCGGTGGAACGGGCACGGCCGATGGCATCGATTTCATCAATAAAGATAATAGACGGAGCATTCTGCTTGGCATTGGCAAACAGATCACGGGCGCGTGCAGCACCGATTCCGACAAGCATTTCCATAAATTCAGATCCGGCAATGGAGAAAAAAGGAACACTGGCTTCACCAGCTACCGCTTTTGCCAAAAGAGTTTTACCTGTTCCAGCAGGGCCCACTAGCATAACTCCTTTGGGTGGCCGTGCACCGAGTTTGCGGTATTTGTCCGGATTTTTAAGAAAGTCCACAATCTCTTCAAGTTCTTTTTTTGCTTCTTCAACTCCTGCAACATCCTTAAATGTTATTTTTGAAGTTTCTTTATTAAACCGTTTAGCTTTGGATTGACCGAAAGAAAATACCGAATCCTGTGCTCCGCGAGCCTGTCTGAATATAAACCAAAAAAACACAAATAATAGAATAGCGGGAATTACACTTCCCAGGAATCTCAGCAGTTCGATTCCGCTTTGCGTGTCTTCTACCACGAGGTTTATCTGATCAAGAGGTACCTCGGCATCACTCAAAACCTGTCGGAAGTTATCCCCTGATTCGATGTATGTTACGGCACGGCTTTCATCTTTGTAAACTGCGGTTACTTTTGTATCTTCGACTATGATCCGATCTACTTCATTTCCTTTAACATCAGTAACGATTTCCGATAATGACAGTTCTTCGGCCGGCTGTTGATTGCGTATAAAAGGCGATAGGAGGGTATATATGAAAAAACCTGCAAAAAGTATAATAAATATCGTTTTTACATCAAGGTTTACCTTAATTTCTTTCATTTTTGGCATGTTCTTTTTTGGTGTCTTTGATTTTTTCATACCGCACTATTCTATCAGATATTTGATAGAATGTACAAGCGGTCGGAATAGGTGTTTGCTAACTTGTTAATATACAAAACTAACCAATATGACACGTACTCTAACCTTATCAAAGGAACGTAAAAATACAGTAATAAATGCAACCAAAGAAGTCCTCGGAAAGGGCGGTCTGGTCGTATTCCCTTCAGATACGGTATATGGGCTTCTTGTAGACGCAACATGCGATGAGGCGGTAGACAAATTGATTGCTTTCAAGAATCGTCCTCCCGGCAAAGCGATTTCTGTCTTTGTTCGGGACATGCAAATGATAAAACAGCATGCGCACCTGAGCAGACAGCAAGAGTCGCTTCTCAGTTCGCTTCTGCCCGGTCCGTTTACTGTAGTATTGCCTTCAAAGCATACCTTAGTTTCAAAACTGGAATCAGAAAAGGGAACAATCGGATTGAGAATTCCTGATTATTATTATGTACAGCAGCTTATTAATCAGTATGGCAAGCCGGTAACCGCGACTTCCGCAAATCTGGGAGGAAGTAATCCTCATTATTCTATAGATTCACTCCTGTACCAAATTCCCAAGAAGAAAGCTGAACTTATTGATCTCATTGTCGATGCAGGCAAATTGCCGAGAAATAAACCGTCAACAGTAATTGATTTGACTGGAGAAGATCTACATATTCTCAGGCAAGGAGAAATTGTTTTTGAACGTGAAGATCATTACATATCTCGGTCAGCTGAGCAAACGAAAAAAATCGGTCAGTTCATTTTGGACAAAATGTTAAAGCGGAAGATGTCAAAACCGATTGTATTTATTATGAAGGGAGATCTGGGAGCAGGCAAAACGGAGATGACACGGGGAATCGCAGAATATTTCGGTATTAACCGCATCGTGTCTCCTACTTTTGTAGTTTATTATGAGTATGATATCCCGAAACATACAGAAAAAGCATATGCAGCCTCTTTTGACAAATTCGTACATGCAGATTTGTACAATGTTGCCGATGAACGGGAATTTGAGGATCTCGGTTTGGAAACGTATCTTGATAGTCCTTCAGTGATAGTGATCGAATGGGGTGAAAAACTGGGAAGGCTTTATGAGAAATTCAGACAGAAAGCGCTCACTGTATTTATCGAGATACAGCACAAAAGCGATCAGGAACGGATTGTTGATGTCAAAGAATAATCATAGTACTATTAGATCATGGCTTCTCCGTCCCACATTTCGATTTTCTCCAAGCGAAGATATTTAATCTTGATTGCTAGTGTGTCTATTGTGGTGATATTTGTATTATTTTCATCTTCACAGACGCCCATAAAGGAATACTCGCCTGAAAAATCAGCACAGGTCACGCCAGCAGACTTACCTTCATCAATTCTTTGGATGGCAAATATGGAGACAGGAGATCTCAGTCAATGGATGTCACATAAATCCAACAAACCGTGGCAGGACTCCGGTATTTGCAAAAGGCCTGAAAACGGTGTCATCCGGGATACGGTCCATACCGGTGAATATGCCATGAAAATGACGATCCAAAGCTGGTTTCCTCATTCAGGTTGTCGACAATTTCGATATCCCGAAGCCAGGACAGGAGATCCGCTCTATTATAGTGCCTGGATCTACTTTCCTGAAGAATATAATGTACAGGGATGGACAAATGTTATGCAGTTTAAAGCAAAACGATATGTCGATGAAGGAAAACCGAGTCAGGTTTTTTGGTCAATCCGATTGATGACTCAGGAGAATGGGAAGAATTATTTCCAGTTGAGTTGGAAAGGTGGTGAAGGACAGATGACAGGACCTACAGCTTCAGATACTGAAATACAACCAAAAATTTATCAGCAAACAGTGAGGGAAGTACCAGCAAACAAGTGGATCCACGTGGAACTGTTTCTAAAGCAATCAAGTGATTTTGACGGACACATCATAGTATGGCAGGATGGTACTGAGATTTTCAATGTTCCGAATATTCGTACCAAATTTCCTGATGGATATAATAGCTGGAGCGTCAATAGCTATGGGGCCGGAATACAACCTCCTACTTTTACGGTTTATGTCGATGATGCTGTCATCAGCAGGGAACGAATCGGACCGGATTTTAATAGATTTACTATTCAATAAGACTGTCCCTTCACGATCGATTATAATATCGTATGGAAAAATTGATATTAGCAATCGATACCTCTTGTGATGAAACTGCGGCAGCTGTAGTACAGGGAAGAAAAGTGAGGTCTAGTGTGATTTATTCGCAGATATTGATGCACAAAGAATGGGGAGGTGTAGTACCCTCTATTGCCAAACGTGCCCATGAAGAACGTATTGATTGGGTGATCCAGGAGGCCATGAAAAAAGCAGTTGTGCAGCACGATCAGCTTGATGCGATTGCTGTCACGTACGGACCGGGCCTGGCAATTGCTCTGGAGGTGGGTATCCGGCATGCAGTGGAGCTCGCGCAAAAATGGGGGAAACCTCTCGTCAGCGTGAATCATATGGAAGGACACTTGTATTCACCTTTTGTGCAAAACAGCAAAGGCAATCCGAGTCGAACATTTGATTTTCCCTACCTTGGACTGCTTATTTCCGGAGGTCATACTGAGCTTGTTCTCTTCAAAGACCATCTGCAATACGAAATACTGGGAGAAACGGTGGATGATGCTGCCGGCGAAGCTCTGGATAAAGCTGCCCGCATGCTGGGGTTCGGGTATCCTGGCGGCCCAGTGCTTGAACGGTTGGCCGTAACGGTTGATAATACGGATAAGTATGTCTTTCCCCGGCCTATGATGAAATCCGGTGACCTCAATTTTTCATTTTCAGGATTGAAAACGGCATTGCTTTATAAAGTGAGAAAGATGAGTGATGAAGAAAAGCAGCAAGAAATTGCTTATTTAGCTAGTTCATTTCAGGAGGCAGTCTTCAAAACGGTTGTCAAGAAAACTGAAAAAGCAATGGTAGAAACAGGTATTCATCATCTATTAGTCGGCGGAGGTGTCGCAGTCAACAAACATTTACGCACAATGATGAGAGCGCTTGCTAAAAAACACGGCGGATATGTGCACTTTCCGGCATTGAAGTATTTGAATTATGATAATGCTGCGATGATCGGGGTTGTAGGAGCCATTCGTGCTGAGAAAGGTTTATGTATTGAGAATACTGAAAAACTCGATCGTGTTCCGCGGCTATCGTTGTTGCAGTCAAGTATCTGATTTGCTAAACTAGGCTGGTAGCCGGTAATCGGAAGTTAGTACGAAAATTACAGCTTCGTCGGCAGTAAATCTAATTTACTCTTCGCTTGGACCCACCCTACTCGGGATTTCCCAGCTCATGTTAATAAGATTTACTACACCGACTTCTGCAACAATTTTCTCTAACTTTCTCTACTTAATAACTATTAAAACAATTAAAAAAAATATGCTTAAACTCAAAAATCTTACAGTCAGTATTGAAGGAAAAGAAATCCTGAAAGGAATTGATTTTGAATTTGAAAAAGGTAAAACGTATGCGGTAATGGGCCCGAACGGATCAGGGAAATCAACTCTTGCGTATTCGATTATGGGTCATCCTGCGTATGAAGCCGGTGAAGAATCGAGGATTGAATTTAACGGTACAAATATTCTTGATATGGAACCTGATGAACGGGCAAAAGAAGGAATATTCCTGTCATTTCAAACACCGCTGTCACTATCCGGTGTGAAAGTTTTTCAATTGCTTCAGCTTGCTTTAAATGGGAAAAAAGATCCCTTGCAGATCAGAAATGAGGCAAAAAAGTATGCACAAGAGCTTGGGATCAGTGAAGAACTATTGAACAGGCCGCTCAATGAAGGTGCATCAGGAGGAGAACGGAAAAAAATGGAAGTATTGCAGGCAGCTGTCCTGGAAAAGAAGCTTTTGATTTTTGACGAAGTTGATACTGGTGTTGATGTGGATTCATTGAAATCCATTTCAAATTTTTTAACAAAACATAAAGAAGATAAAACATACATTGTTATTACTCATTACAACCGTATTCTTCATCATCTGAAGCCAGACTATGTGTTGGTTATGATAGGAGGGAAACTGGCAAAAATCGGCGGTCCGGAACTGGCAAAACAGATAGAAGATGAAGGGTATGGGAGTATAAAGTAAATTGCTGGAAGGCGGTAGATATACTTACAGTCGTAACACCGACCACTTAATTTAATATTTTTATGACAAAACCACAGGAAGACATACAATTTGACTATAAATTCGGCTTTTCCATGCCGGAAAAAGCTGTCTTTAAGGCCGAAAAAGGCCTTGATGAGCAAAAGGTTCGGCAAATTTCACACATAAAGAAGGAGCCGAAGTGGATGACCGATTTTAGGATTAAGTCCTACAAGGTATTCATGGGGAAGAAAATGCCTTCATGGGGGCCAGATCTATCGAAAATCAATTTTGATGACATCTATTATTATCTACGCCCAACTGAAAATCAGGCAAAATCCTGGGAAGAACTCCCGGCTGAGATCAAGGAAACATATGACAGGATAGGTGTACCCGAAGCAGAAAAAAAATTCTTGGCAGGTGTATCGGCTCAGTATGAGTCGGAAGTGGTGTATGAAAGCGTCAACAAAGCACTATCTAAACAGGGAGTAATTTTTTGCGATATGGATACTGCTGTGCGCGAACACCCCGAAATCGTACAGGAGTATTTTGGAACTCTTATCCCGCCACATGATAATAAATTTGCAGCTTTGAATTCTGCTGTCTGGTCCGGAGGATCATTCGTGTATGTTCCCAAAGGCGTGAAAGTTGCACTTCCTTTACAAGCGTATTTCCGTATCAATTCCGAACGGTTCGGACAGTTTGAGCGAACTCTGATAATAGCCGAGGAGGGTAGTGATGTGCATTATATCGAAGGATGTACCGCACCGATTTATACTTCGGATTCTTTGCATGCTGCTGTCGTAGAAATATTTGTCAAAAAGAATGCTCATGTCCGTTATACAACAGTTCAGAACTGGAGCAAAAACGTTTACAATCTGGTGACGAAGCGCACGCACTGCGCTGAGGATGGGTTTATGGAATGGGTGGACTGCAATATTGGGAGCCAGATCACGATGAAGTACCCAAGCGTATATCTCCACGGTGAAGGAGCGCGGGGTGAAGTACTGTCGATCGCATTTGCCGGAAAAGACCAGGTGCAGGATGCTGGTGCAAAAATGTTACATTTTGCTCCCAATACCTCATCCCGTATCGTTTCCAAATCTATCTCAAAAGAAGGTGGCCGTACATCCTACCGCGGACTCGTTCAAGTCTCGCCGGGTGCGGAAAATTCCTCAGTATTTGTTTCCTGTGATGCGTTGATTCTGGATGAAGAATCACGTTCCGACACATATCCCTATATGAAAGTAAAGGAAAATGATATTGAGATCCAACATGAAGCAACCGTTGAAAAACTGGGAGACGAGAAATTATTTTATTTGATGTCTCGCGGACTTTCGAAACCCGATGCAGAGAGTGCACTGGTTCTTGGGTTTATGGAGCCGGTGACAAAGGAGATTCCACTGGAATACTCTATCGAGTTGAATCGCTTGATCCGTCTTGAAATGGAAGGGAGTGTCGGGTAATACAGTTAAAGCAAATACTATGAAATTTATTGATCTCAATAAAACCAGTGACAATCACGTCAAAGTTGATAAGGCAGGGCAGTATGTTGCCTTTTTTCACAACAAATCGGGAACACTGACATTCGAACTGGCAGCTTCAGGGATTGAATTGTTCATTTACGGTCTTTTTATAGGGAAAAAATCAGAGCAGTTTCATATTGAGACGATTCAGCATCACACAGCACCCGGATCACTTTCAGATCTTCTTATCAAAGGTGTTTTTGAAGATGAATCAAAATTTATTTATCAGGGGCTTATCCGTCTGGAAAAATCAGCTCAGCAAAGTCATGCATACCAAAAAAATCAGAATTTGATTTTGAATAAAGGAGTATTTGTCGATTCACGTCCTTTCCTTGAAATTCTGGCAAATGACGTTTTTTGTACACATGGATCGACGACAGGAAAGCTGAATAATGACGAAATTTTATACGCCAGAACAAGAGGGCTTTCTGAAGAAGCAGCCCAAGATATGCTGGTGCAAGGTTTTATTGATGAAGTGTATAATAAAGTAAGAGAAAAGGTTCCGGAGTTTCAGTCGGAATCTAAAAGGTTTTAGAGATTTCACTACTATGTTTAATCCCAAACAAATTCGAGATGATTTTCCCATTTATTATCACAATCCTCATTTGATCTATCTCGATTCTGCTGCGACATCCCTGAAGCCCATTTCTGTCATTGACAAACTGAATGAGTATTACAAAAAATATTCTGCCAATATCCACAGAGGAATCTACAAAATCGCTGAAAAAGCATCTGAAGAATATGAAGAATCAAGAAAAATTGTCTCTCTTTTTATAAACTCCAAGAGATCTGAAGAAATAATTTTTACCAAAGGGGCAACTGAATCACTCAATTTGATTGCTTCATCACTTGGCCAAGCTCTCATCAAGGAAGGCGATGAGATCGTGACAACAATCCTTGAGCATCATGCCAATTTTGTACCCTGGCAGCAGCTCATGGCTCAAACTGGTGCAGTGCTGAAAGTGATTGATATCAATGACAACCATGAGTGGGGGGTTGCCACGTACTCGAAGCACGGGAAGGTGCGTATTGATATTTCCGATGTCGTCACGACAAAAACGAAGATTCTAGCGGTGAATTATGTATCAAACACTTTGGGGACAATAAACCCCGTGAAGGAAATCATACAGGAGGCAAAAAAAATAAATCCGGCAATTATTACCGTCGTAGATGCTGCACAGGCAGCTCCGCATATTCCCATTGATGTACAATCGCTCGGTTGTGATTTCTTGGTCTTTTCGGGACACAAAATGCTCGGTCCGACAGGAGTCGGTGTATTGTGGGGGAAATACGAACACTTACAATCGATGCCTCCGTATCAGTTCGGTGGAGATATGATCCGAGAAGTTGCCCTGGAAGAAACGACTTTCAACGATGTTCCTCACAAATTTGAAGCAGGAACTCCGCCTATTGCTGAAATAATTGCTCTGAAAGAAGCTATTGCCTATTTGAAGTATTTCGGCTTTGAAGCTATACAAAATCACGAAAAACAATTGGCACGCTATGCAATTGAAAAAATGCAGCAGGAGTTTGGTGAACGGATCACTATACTTGGTCCACGCGAATTTGAGCGGCGATCCGGTGTCGTGTCATTTGTCCTCAATAAAATACATCCTCATGATATTGCGCAGATACTAGACGAATATGATATCTGCGTACGTGCCGGACACCATTGCACAATGCCCCTACATCACACATTACAGTACCCCGCCACTACCCGTGCCAGTTTTTATCTATACAACAATGAGGAAGATGTTGATCATCTGGTCAAAGGACTTCGGAAAGTAGTTAAGACCTTTCAGAAATAATCATGAGTATTTACGCTGATATAATTCTTGATCATTATCAAAATCCCAGAAATAATAAAAAATTAGATACACCATCCCGGACTGTCGATGTAAACAACCCGCTTTGCGGAGACAAGCTGCATATGGAACTCACGGAAAAAAACGGGTCAGTTGAGGATATCGGTTTTACGGGAGAAGGCTGTGCCATCTCTATAGCTTCAGCTTCACTTTTGACGCAGTATGCGAAAGGAAAAGATCTGCAAAAACTAAGTTCACTTGAGGCTGATGATGTGGTAGGATTATTAGGTATAGAACTCACCCCGAACAGAATGAAATGCGCGCTTTTGTCGTGGGAAGGGTTGCTGAAGTTGGTTAATAAATAAGAAACAAGAAATAAGAAATAAGAAATAAGAAAGTCTTAGTTCTGAGCTCTTAATTATTAATTTGAAAACAACATATGTCCGATGACCAGAAACTGAAAAATCCATCGAGTCCTTCAGGACCGGTGACAGTGCGTGATTTAAAATTTCATGTAGATCGTGATTTGTGTATCGGTGCGGCAACCTGTGTTGCTATCGCCCCCAGTACATTTGTCATGGATTCTGAGGCAAAAGCTATTATTCTTGACTCGGCAGAAGCAGACAGCAATGAAACAATTATTGATGCAGCACGCGGGTGTCCTACGGCAGCAATTATTGTTGAAGATACGAGCGGGAACAAAATTTTTCCTCAGTAATTTTTATTTTTTGTGTCATGCTGAACATTTCCCTCATCATTTGGATGGGATGAATTTTCCATACGATCAATGTAATTGATATGAAGATTGTACGGTGCACGAAGCTACCTTTATATTGAATTATTTACGAATGAAAACTCAAACCACTTCGACTACAAAACCAGGTAAAAAAAACAGTGAGGTACGTATGTGTCCTGAATGCGGAATGATGACGATAAAAGGAATGCCGGGAGGGCGTGATGCAACATGTACAAACTGTGGATACAAAGATCCTTGTTGTTATGATTAGTACACTACCGGTAGCGTATATATACACTACATGTAGTGTGTATATGAAATTACTACTCGAGTTGAAGTTCGATGAAAAAAAATGTAGCATGAGAGATGTAGGGTAGATTAAAGCTAAGATATTATTTGTTAGGGAATTTAATGAAATTTAATTGGAAAATCGGAGGAGAAGCAGGATTCGGGATAATGACTTCCGGACTTACTTTTTCAAAAATTGCAACCCGTTCCGGCTATCATATTTTTGACTACACAGAATATCCTTCCCTTATACGAGGCGGACACAATACCTACGAAGTAGCTTTTTCTGATGAAGAGATTCATTCTTCGATCTGGCATGTTGATCTTCTGGTCTGTTTGAATAAAGATACCTATGAACTGCACAAGCACCGGTTAACTTCGGAGAGTATGGTTATCTATGATCCTGAGATGTTTGAGATTGATATTGATGTAAAAAAAATTGTTGTGCCCTTTAATCAGATTAAAAAGGATGAAAAGATACAGCAGCAGATGGTGAACACTGTCGCGGTTGCCGCGAGCATTGCTCTTTTGGGCGGTGATTTGAAACTATTGGATGATATGATCCATGAGGCGTTTGACCGAAAAGGGGAAGAAGTGGTCAACTTCAACCTGCGCCTCGCAGCAATCGGACATGAGCATATCACCAAAAATGGATCCCAGCTCCTTGATGTGCTCAAACCCAAAGAAAATCCTTCAAAAAAAATGGTTATGACAGGAAATGAGATGTTTTCGCTTGCTTCAATTCCGGCAGACTGCCGGCATTATGCTTCATATCCGATGACACCGGCTTCGTCGATTCTTGCCATTTTGGCGGCGTGGCAGTATGACAACGGTATGGTTGTCCGTCACCCTGAAGATGAAATATCTGTCATAAACTCTGCACTCGGATCAGCCCATGCAGGAGTCAGGTCATCTGTGGGCACATCCGGCGGGGGATTTGCACTTATGGTTGAATCATTGTCCTATGCCGGAGTTGCGGAACTCCCTGTCGTGGTATTCCTGTCAATGCGTCCGGGGCCAGCAACTGGTTTGCCTACGTGGACGGAACAGGGAGACCTTATGTTTGCAGTTCATGCAGGACATGGTGAATTCCCGAAAATTGTACTTGCCCCAGGAGATATTGATGAAATGGCAGCCTTGACCTTGCAGGCCTACGATCTTGCTGATATCTATCAGTTGCCGGTCATTGTATTGTCAGACAAATACCTTTCTGAATCACATAAAGATGTGGAGAAAGATACAATCGATAAGATGTTTGCGGAGTATATTCCTGATCGCGGAAAAATTGTACATGATACTGATATGAATCCCTACCTCAGATATAAGGATCAGGAAGACGGTATTTCTGAGATGCTTATCCCCGGCAAGGAAGGAATCTATTATCAGGCAAATTCGTATGAACATATTGAAGATTCACACACAACAGAAGATGATACAGCACGGGTACAACAGGTAAACAAACGCAACCGAAAGACAGCCACCTATCTGAAGAATCATTTTGTAGAACCTGCATTTTATGGAGATCCGGAGGCTGATACCATTTTTGTCTCATGGGGCAGTATGAAAGGTCCTATTTTGGATGCTATGCAACTGCTTACTCATGAAACGAAAAAAGGATATGGCTTTGTACATTTTACCTATCTCTATCCTTTGGATGAGCAAAAGATCCGTGAATTTTTTGCCGGTAAAAAGAATCAGCGACATATCCTTGTTGAAAACAATTCACATGCTCAATTTGGTCAGCTGCTTCGCATGCAAACAGGTATAACGTTCGATGAAACATTGCTGAAGTATGACGGTCGTCCATTCTGGCCTGAAGAAATCAGGGATTATGTCCTCGGAGTAAAGAAAACAGATATGTCAGCAGAAACACCCATAACAGGAACTGAACAAGCAGTTCTGGCTAAACTCGAAGAGCAAATGTAGTTATTAATAAAGCCGTTATTCCGGGCTTGAAATCTAAAACTTATAGATCCGGAATCAAGTGATAAGTTGATCATCCTAAGGCAATCTTGGGAAGACAAACAAAACAATATGTCTAATATTCAATTTGATGCATATACACCCACCTGGTGCCCCGGCTGCGGAGACTGGGGTATTCGTGTCGGGATAAAAACTGCGTTGCAGCAGCTCGGTTTTGATCCTTCAAAAGTATTCCTATCATTTGATATCGGCTGTTCCGGGAATATGAATGATTTTCTCAACGGATATGCAATGCATGGCTTGCATGGACGAGCTATTCCGACAGCTATCGGTATGAAGGTGGCACGCCATGATATGCCTGTTATCGTCATTGGCGGGGACGGTGGATTGTACGGTGAGGGAGGCAATCATTTTCTCCATGCATGCCGCGGTAATCATGATATTACTGTCATTGTGCATGACAATATGGTGTATGGATTGACTACGGGTCAAGTGGCTCCGACTGCCGAGCAGGGTTATAAATCAAAATCTACCCCTCGTGGAATTATTGAGCAATCTGTTAATCCTTTGGCGCTGGCGATTACGCAAGGAGCGACTTTTGTGTCGCAGGGTTTTGCGGGTGATGCCCGGCTGATTATTGATCTGATTAAACAGGCGGTTTCACACAAAGGATTCTCATTGGTAAATATTCTCCAGCCATGCGTAACATTCAATAAAGTCAATACATATCAGTATTACCTTCAGAAGACATACAAACTTGAAGAAGGGTATGACCCAACTGACATGAATGATGCCTTGAAAAGAAGCATGGAAGTTCATGAAGAAAAATTTCCTCTTGGTGTTTTATATAAATCAGAAAGGCCAGCATATCATGAGCAGATTCCACAGCTTGATGAACCGTTGACACTTCGTCAGCGTTTTACTGATTTCTCCAAATTCGGTGAGGAATTTGTCTAAAAAAGTCTCCCTAATAATCAATAATCTGGTATCATTTTTAAAGAAGTTGACATTTAGCAATCAATAATCTATACTGCTAAGATATGTTACCTATGAATAAATCTAAAACGCAAACTTATCCTATCATAGCAATCCGTGATGGAATTGTTTTTCCTTCAGCAGAGAACGTTCTGGTCTTCGGTCGGGACAAAAGTGTGGAGGCTATGAAGAGTGCAATGAACGACAGTAAAAAGGTTGTATTGGTCATGCAGAAAAAGATGGAAGTTGATGACCCTACAACAGAAGATTTGTATGATATCGGTGTTGTGGCGCAGATAGACAAAGTTGCAACCGGTGATAAAGGACAAATCAATGCACTGGTCAAAGGCCTTCAAAAAGTAAAGATAACTGAATTCACACAGGCCAACCCTTATTTTATGGGAACAGTAGAAGTGATTGAGGATGAATCCAGCGAAACTGAAGAAATTCTCGCAGTCGTCAAATATATCTCAACACAGATAAAAAAAGCTATCAACTTAGGCAAGACGATAGATTTCGTCTTTTTGATGAATATCCTCAACATCCAGTCTTCTCTCAATTTCTCCAACCAGGTAGCAATGGTATTGGATATCAAAACATCAGAAAGACAACGGCTGCTTGAGGAAACGGTACTCAAGAAAAGACTTGAGATGGAGGTAGACTTCATAAATAAGGAAATAAAAGTTCTTGAATTGGAACACAATATCTCGAATAAAACCCAGAAAAAATTCGAGAAAAGTATGCGTGATACCTTCCTTCGTGAAAAAATGAAGACCATTGAGGAAGAACTCGGCGAGAAAAGCGACAATCAGGAAGTAGAAGAATACAAAACCAAGATAAAACAGGCAGATATGCCGCGTGAAGTCAGAGACAAAGCTCTCAAAGAGCTCAAGAAACTGTCTCAGATGTCACAGTTCAATCCGGAAGCGTCATACATCAGATCCTATCTTGATTGGCTTGTAGAGATCCCTTGGAAAAAAGCTTCAGAACAGAATATTGATCTCAAGATTGCGGAACAGATACTGGATGAAGATCATTTCGGTTTGAAGAAAGTAAAAGAGCGAATACTTGAATTTTTGGCAGTGATGAAGCTCGAAAAATTGGAAGAAGAGGGAAAAAACAAGGAGAGTGTTTCAAAAAAAGAAGAAAATAAGCTGCAGGTGCACAAGAAAGAGAGTCAGCCGTCTATCCTTTGTTTTGTCGGACCTCCCGGAGTAGGTAAAACATCTCTGGGAAGATCTATCGCACGTGCTCTCGGCCGTGAATTTGTCAAAATATCGTTGGGTGGAATTCGTGATGAGGCTGAGATACGAGGACACAGACGGACATATGTCGGTGCTCTACCGGGTCGAATGATCCAAGGGATCAAACAAGCCGGCACAAATAATCCGGTGTTTATGCTTGATGAAATTGATAAAATCGGTCGTGATTATCGTGGTGATCCGTCTGCAGCACTTCTCGAAGCATTGGATCCCGAACAAAATCACTCATTCTCGGATCATTATCTGGAGGTGCCGTTTGATTTATCGAATGTTTTTTTCATCACCACAGCAAATATTTTGGATACAATTCCTGAGGCTTTGCGCGATCGTTTGGAGATTATTCATTTTGCTGGATACACCGAGGATGAAAAATTTAGTATCGCCAAAAATTACCTTATTCCTAAACAACGCGGTGTACATCATGTCCCGGCAAATAAAGTAGCAATCACTGACTCCGGGCTTGAGATGATTGTACGGCGGTATACGCGTGAGGCAGGTGTCCGTGAACTGGAACGTCAGGTTGCTACTGTATTTAGAAAAGTAGCACGTCAGATTGTAGAGAACAAAATTAAGGGTAAGAAAAAATCAATCGGGAAAAATGATGTTCAGGATTATCTCGGTCCATATAAATACTCGGCGCAAATGATCGAAGAGAAGGATACCGTCGGTATTACAACAGGACTTGCTTGGACACAAGCCGGAGGAGATATACTCTTTATTGAAGTCTCAACGATGCCGGGAAAGGGAAGTCTGACATTGACCGGCAATCTCGGAGATGTCATGAAAGAGTCCTGTCAGGCAGCACTGACGTATATCCGTGCCCGATGGGATACATTCAAAGTAGATAAGAAATTTTTCTCTGAGACAGATGTCCATGTACACGTCCCGGAAGGCGCGGTTCCGAAAGACGGACCGTCAGCAGGTGTGGCAATTGTGACTTCAATGGTGTCTGCTCTGACCGGTATTGCAGTCAAAAGGGATGTTGCTATGACTGGAGAGATAACGTTGCGGGGAAGAGTCACCGAAATCGGAGGATTGAAAGAAAAGGTCATTGCAGCGCATCGGGCACAGATCAAAACCGTCATCATTCCGGAGGAAAATCGAAAGGACCTCGTTGATATTCCGAAAAATGTGAAAAAAGATCTGCACTTTGTCTTTGCTAAACGTATTGATGATGTTTTGAATCATGCGCTTGTCTTCCCGAATAAGAAGAAAGAGTTTGCTGCCCGACCTCAGGTTATGATACAGTCAGAAGATAAAGTCAACTAATTATTTCCTGTTTTCATTTTTTTCCAGAAGATGAAAACAGCGATAATCAGTACGACACATAGCATGATCATTCCGAGTAAAAATGATATTCTTTCCCCTGATGCTTCTTCATTGTTGAACTCAGGTGTGGTCGGATAAAGTGTGAGTTCAGCTTGGGCCTTCTCCATAGCCAAATCAACGTTGTTTTTTTCGGCAAGTTCTTCGCGGACGTTTATGAAAGGAACCACTGTAGTGCCTCCATTTGTTGTAATAGTTTCAGTTGCAGTATTATCATGTATCCTGACCAGAGTATCTTGTGCTGTTAGCATATAAATTTCACCTGCATTGGCGTATTCTTTTCCTTGTCCGGGACTGTTGTGATGAAAAAGGCGATATTGATTCATATTCGGATTTTTTTCAACGGTTTGTACAAAATATCCGTTGGCCCGAAGCACAGATAGATGCGTGTCATTTACTGTACTCAACATAACATTCACACCTGTTATGGGATCTTCAAAATACGCAAAAATTTGATTCGTATTCTGCACCAGCATAACTTGGTCAGCTTCAGTTTGATATTGAATTATTGCCAAATATGTATCCATGTTATTGCCGTAAGAATTCAATAAAACGAGGGAGGTCGTTGCGCTCCTGTCCGCTTGCCCAGATGGCAAGAGAGTTGACCCGTGACGGTCCCTCCAAATCTTTTAATAGATGATAATATGCGCGGCATTCTTCCCAGGTCGAGTTCTGTTGACACCATGAGGACATGAGCTGTACCATTGATTCAAATTCTGGGCACTGCTGAGCATGTCCGCGGAAAAATGCAGTGCGCTCACTGATTATTTGTGCGCGTTCTGCTTTGTTGGTTCTACTTATTTGTTTTTGTTCCTGAAATGCAATACCATCCAGGTAACAGTTATCGCCGATCATAGCTTGTGCAATCCGGTCACGATCAGTTCTTCGGAAGTACTCATTCCACATCGGTGTTACCGGTCCTAGCATCAGTTTAAATCCGTGCTGGTCTGCCAAACGTCCCATTTTGTTGATGACATTGACGGAAGGATCAGGCGAGAAAATCGCATCGAGTTCTGACGCTGGCGTTCTGCCGTCACGTTCGGCATTGTAACCGATCCAAGTTACTCCTGCTGCTCTCAACTCCTGCCCGTGATTTTGGAGGATCTGCTCAAGGGCATTATATTCGGAGATCATGATCATTTTAACTACGTTCCCGTTGATTTGGGAAAGACCCTGAATCCCCCGCTGAGTGCCTTGGGCATTGTATGTACGGTTCATCATGGCATACAGATAGGTCGGAGGGAATTGATTATAAGAGTCTGCATAGCTTCCGTAATCTATTGCAACAGGCAAATGAGAACGGGCAGGATTTGATGTAGCTGTCGGGTTTGCAATTGTCGGAATATTGGTCGGTTTGGGGGTTTGGGTAGCAACAGGCGTATTTGTGGCAGCTGGAGGAATTGTAGCTGTCGGTTTGTTGGTAGGGCTTACTGTTGGTGATGTTACGGGTGGATTTGTAGTATTGGGTACTGGTGTCGAGGTTGATACCGGTTGTGTCGGCTCAGGGGGAGCTTGCTCTTCGAGACAAGTACCGAATACGCCCTGCATCGTGCAGGTCGCGACACAGCCAGGGGTCAGCTCGACTGTTTCGACAATCCGTTGGGCATTGGAGTCAACTCCTCCATCACATTGGGCATGTATTCCGTCACCTGATGTACAAGATGTGCAGGTATATCGCTCGCAGTTGATGGTAATTGTTTCGTCAGAGGTGTTTGTAATGGTTGTACCGTTTGCGGTACCACCTTGTGAACAGGTAATATCTTCATCTCCATCATGATCCAAATCTCTCATAGACGGCACAACAACTCCTCCTTCGTGTTGAGTTAGACCGCAGGAAGGTGCACTCCAGGCATTCCAGCATCTACCCAGGTTGTCATAGACCCAATCTACCTGTTGGGTTCCTTCTGTTTCATCTACCATATTGATAATCGATGTGGGAGTGAGTGAAGTTTCGTCAGGTGAGGAAAAGCGAAGCATATCCTGTTGTTGTTGTGCTGATATGTATATTCGTACTTGTTTATTGGCGAAGGGAAGGATGAGTGCAAATGAAAGAAGAATAATAATAAAGAGAATTTTTTTCTTCATGACAATAAAGATTGTTAGATTATCTTCATTATGATTCAAGTTACCTTCAGAATCAAGTCTCTTATCGCATATACCATATTGTAGGCACGATAGAGCAGCGGATGTATCACAATATCATAGCTGCCTGCAAACCGGAAGAATGTTGTCCCGTACCCTTCTTTGAAGCGTGTGAACCCGGCCCATGATTTGCTCCTGTCGTAATCCGGCGGCAGAGAACCCCACATATCGAAAGATGTTGCACCCATTTTTTTCCCAAAGCGGATAGCTTCCCACATGATTAGATTTGAAGCCATAAGATTGCGATAGTTATCGGAAGATCCTCCGTAAGGATAATACAGTTTGTTGTCAAAAAGGAATAGCTCATAGGCTGCTAGTGGTTCATCTTTGTACGATGCAATAAGAATATGCGCAATTCCTTCTTTCATAGCCTTCCATACGTTCTCATGATATTGCCTGTTATGACCGTAATACGTCTGCCGTTTTACCGTGTCGAAGTAAAGATGGGAAAATATCTTGAAGCCCTCATCGGTAGATTGTTCACGGACAGTTACACCGTTTTTTTGCGCGTAACGTATATTGTATCGTGTTTTTGATTTCATGTTTTTCATCAATTCCTCCTCTGATTTTGTCAGATCAAGGATCTGTGTCCATGCAGGGAAAAGCGGATGAGGAGATGAGGTAAGGAGGCGATTATTTTTTTTCTGGTATTCATCAAAGGAAACATCCGGTTCAAATTTAACAAAAATTAGGTTGTGTTTTGCCCCGAGAGCTTTCATAAAGGATACTAAAGCATCGGTTGGGAGTCGTGAACGGGGAACATATCCGACTTTGAAGGGGAACTTGGGAATAGGATGAAGAGACATTGTAACTACTTCTTTGAGTTGTTTATTCTCATATCCGCCGATTCTGATGATTGCGTTCCCTGTTCGTTTCCGGGCTTCACCCCACTGCCAGGACTGAAGCGGATGATGTGCAGCGTTATTAAATTGTTCCTTGTCAAATGTATCCGGAATTATTTGATAATCCATAAAGTTATTATATATTGAGAAGATACAGCCACACTATCTGATTATGGTCTGCTTCCTGTTTGTTTGATCAATTCAAGCGTTTGCTCACCGCAGGTATCCCATGAAAATTCTTTTATTCTCTGACTACCTGACTGAACAAGAGTATTATACATATCATGGTCATTCAGTAATAATTCAAATTTTTCATGTAGGTCTTCAACACTGTTCGGATCAAAATAGAGACAGGCATCACCGCCAATTTCCGGCAGACTTGATGAATGCGAGCTGATTACTGGCGTTTTATGGCTCATTGCTTCGAGTATCGGAATACCGAATCCTTCATACAAAGACGGCAACACAAAGCAGAAAGCATTGGTATAGAGATCTATCAGAGCACCATCGGAAGCATATCCGGTAAAAATAATATCCTGTTCAAGGTTGTGACTCTGAGCCACTTCAAAAATTGAATCGAAAAGCCAGCCTTTTTTGCCTGCGAGAACGAGTTTGTATTCCTGATGATGTTTCTTAAATTCAGCAAAAGCCCGTATGAGAGTCGGGATATTTTTTCTCGGCTGTAATGTCCCGACATACAAGATATATTTCTTTTTAGACAAACCATACTGCTGGAGAGCATTGTCCGCGTCTTTTTTCGATATACGCTTTCTGAAACCATTGTAGACAACGGTGACATGATCTTCATCAATTCCATACCATTTCATAATATCTTTCTTGGTTGTTTTGGATACTGCAATAATTGAAGCCGCATGTTCAAGAGAGTATTTGGTCCAGTTCTTAAGTTTAAACAGATCTTTTTTTAGAAATTCATTTGGAAAAGTAAAAAACGAAAGGTCATGGATGGTTAACACCAAGGGTGCCCTCAAAAATCGAGGAGCGTAATGTGCCGGTGCAAAGAAGACATCGACATGAGTTTTAAAAGTCAGGTGAACGGGTAAAAATATCTGGGACCAGAGAATTTTACCGGGTACTACACTGTATGAAAAATATGCGGTTTCTTTCGGCATAAAATCTTTTGGGGATTCGCGCAGAAATACGTTGAATTGAGTATCTTTCGTTGCTTTTTTTGCAAAATAATGTAATAGTTCCAGTGTATACACAGATACACCCACCTGTTTTTCAACATTCGCTTCGTTTCCGTCAACGCCAATAATCATAAGTTAGGTATGAGAAGTTAATTGTTTGATAAGAGTATTATAGTATCGTTCCCAGGTAAAAAATTTTGCACGCTTTTTTCCTTTTTGGATAAGTTCTTTTCGAAGGTCTTCGTCATCAAACAGTCTCTGTATCGCTGAGGAGATCTCGTGAATTTGCTCGGGATCAAACAAGAGCGCAGCATCTTTTGCAATTTCCGAAAGCGAAGACGTACTGCTTGTTGCCACGGGACATCCATATCTCATGGCTTCGACTATCGGATATCCGAATCCTTCGTAGAGTGAGGGATAGATAAAAAAATATGCGTTTGCATACAGCTGCGCCAGATCATCATCAGGTACGAATCCGAGATAGACGATATCGTCTGATTTTTTGTTGTCGTCGTCACCCCAGCCTTTTGGTCCAACGATTACGAGCATGGCTGTAGTGTCGGTATTTTTGAATGCTTCAATGAGTCTGGAGAGGTTTTTTCTCGGCTCACGTTTTCCGACGGCAAGAATATACGGTTTGCGGATTTGATATCGGTCAAGTAGTTCTGAATTCGGTTGAATTGCAGGCTCCGAAGTCTCTACACCCGGGTAGTTGACAATAACTTTATGGGAAGGAATAACATATTCCCGAATAAGATCATTTGCTGTGGAGTGTGAATCGACAAAAACCAGATCCGATTCGCGAGATACGTGACTGAGTCTTTTTTCCTGTGTATTCAGAATAGTTGGATGTACCGTTTCCGGATATTTTTTAAATACGAGGTCATGGACGATTGTTGCTTTCTTCACAGGAAGCGGAGGCTCGGACCAATCAGAAGTAATAAACCAGTCCAGGGAGGCAAGCGGCTTATGATTTGCCGTTATGATTTTTGCATATGAATGTAAGTCATTGAAAACAATAGATAGCAATGTGGGAGGAAATGGGTATTGTTCTACTTGGAATCCTTTTCCGGTAATTGCTGTTTTCAAGACAGGATCCAGTCGTTGCCTCAATGAGGAAAAAAAGAAAGTCCAGTTATTGGTTTTATCAAAAGAAAGAATTGCTCGTACGAGCCCTTCAGTAAACCGGCTGACTCCAGAACCGTTATACACAATTTGTGAAATGTCGATGCCGATATTCATGTGAATTTGTTTAGTAATTTTCTATATGATGCTGTGTAATGACTGACTGATAAACTTTTTCCAGTTTTTTTGCTATGGCTTTCCAGCTGAATTTGTTTTTAACATGCTCGTATGCTTTCTTTTGAATATCTTTGTACAACTTTGTGTCGTTTATGATTTCTACGGTTTTGTTAACAAAATCGGCAGGGTTGTTGGCGATAAGTACATGTTCACCGTCCGCTACACCCAGTCCTTCAACACCAACTGGAGTTGAGATCACCGGTAATCCGGCTGCCATGCTGGCCAGTATCTTGAGACGTGTACCGCCTGGTCCGAAAATGGGAGCGATAAAGACAGTCGCTGAATGATAAAGATCTTTGACAGCCTTCTCATCTCCCGGGTCAAGATTTATGATTTGAATATTTTGATGAGCTTCATTGATGAGCTTTTCTCCTACATTCTGCCCCGCAATTATCAGTTCCAACTCTGGTAGTTTCTTGTTCAATTCCGGAAAGACATGGTGGATCAAATATTGGGCAGCTTCAACATTCTGCAGCCAGAAAAAATTACCCAAGAACAACAGTTGAGGGTTTTTTTTCTGATTGTCCGGAAGTCTTGAAACAAACATTTCATCTCCTGCCCCATTCGGGATGATTACGGGTTCAATAGATGGAAGTATGCGCTGAATTTCCGTTTTATCAAATTCGGAGACCGTTGCGACAAGATCAGCCTTTTCCCAATAATGTTTTTCCCAGTATTTTAATTTTAGTATATCCAGATTCAAAGGTGCTCTGAGCAAAGCGGGAAGGGATGCAATGTAGTGCTGATATACCTTGTACTCGATGGTTTGTTCTACGAGTAATACCGGTACATCTGTCTTTGGAATATGCGGCATGATATAGAACGTTTCAGCATGTATGACATCAAAGGTGTCATTGGCAAGCAGTTCTTTAATTTTTTCAACTGCCTCTTGGGAGTAGTTGCGAACGATAAGGAAGGGCAAATCAGAAAAAACAGCCTTTAAAATATTATTTATTTGCCAGGGTTTTTTCGGACGTTTGCACAGATGGATTTCCGTACAGTAGGATTTCAGATGCTTTGCATATTTTTTTTCCTGTTCATCTTTATACAAAGAGACAAGAGTAATGGAGTGATTTTGAGCCAAATATTTGAGTAAATACAGTGTGCGGATCTGACCCCCTGATGCGGGAGGATACGGCAAGTACGGAGTCAGCATCAATATTTTCATTCTTTTTGTCTGAAGAATTGTTAAAGCTCAACCATGGTGAAAAGTTCATTTTCGACAACAATTACATATCCTTCTTCTTTTAACGTTTGGATCAGATCGGGATTTGTTGTTACCAGATACTCGTATCCCAGCTCTTTCAGCTCATTTGGCGGCTTGTAGACTGCAGGAGCACCCTTCCTGTCAGCAAGATACAAAAGCGTAGTATCACCGAGACGGTCAGTTACGATTCTATCATCAGGTTCTGTGAAAATTTTGATAAGCTCCGCAATACGGGGAAGATCATTGGGATAGTTATAATAATCCTTGACTTTGTAATAGGAAAAGAATGCACCAAACAGAAATACAACTGCTATAGTCGGGTAGAGAAGCACTTTGTGAATATATTTGTTCGGCAGTTCGAGGATTTGGGCAATTCCCACACCTGAAATCAGAGCTATTGCAGGAAGTAATACGGTCTGATAATACTCATGCTGCACATTCCCGCCCTGAAAGGTAAAGAGATATACGAACCCGGAGAAAAAGATACTGTGGATAAATAGTCTTTTATATCTCCCCACGAATCCTGCAACAAAGAAAAACACTCCATATATACCGAGAATTGCCAAACCAATACGTTCCATAAACATCCATCTGAAAAAAGCCGGTCTAAAGAATATTTCCCGTGGCCCTTCAAAAGTATTGACGGTCGTAAATAGCCATGTGCTGGCAGGGATACCTTCCGGAAACTGGGTGATATAAACTCTCCATGCGACAAACGGCAAAAGCGCCAGTATGAAATAGTAATATGGTTTCCAGTTTTTGAACACATCAAATTTATAGGAAACGAGAAAGAGATACACTGCTGTCAAACCGTAAAAAATGGTTGTCGGTTTGGTGAGAATAGAAAGTGCAAAAAATATTCCTCCCAGTGTAAAAAGGATGATGGCACGATCTTTTCTTTGAACAGCATGATACAAAAAAAGCAATGAAAGCATCATGAAAGAGACGGCAGTCGTTTCCGGTAATATCACGCGCGAAAAGAAAACAAAATACGGAAATAGTGCAAAAATGAGAGCTGTCGCAATTGCTGCTATCCGGTTTTTTTCCTTTAAGGCAAAATAATACAGCACTGCAATCGTTATCAAAGAAAATACAGCTGAAGTTAGTCGTCCATAAATTTCAAGTGAGGTAATCGGGAGATAACGATATAAAGATGCAAATATCGCATTATATATAGGTAATTCGACCATTCTCAATCCTTCAGGATTTTCATAACCGGTTTGGATGCTTGAGATATCATCATAAGTTGGCTTGAGGAGATTGATCCCTTCACGACTAAAATTGCGGGCAACTGCGGCCGTGTCTACCTGTCTCCACGAATGAAGATCAGCAAGAGGAGTATTAATTTTGTAAAGTCTTAACCCAAGAGCAATAACAAGAATAATTGCCAATATAATATAATCATTTTTTTTCATATGACCGTGAATATTAAATCTTTAGTTTTTCAGCGTGAATTTTCTTGACGAAAAACGGAACACCTGCATAGAATAATCCTGCTACAAGCCAGAATGTGTATGCGAGCTTGGATGCTTCAAAAATATCGATATAAGAGGCATTGATAAATACTCCCATAAAGGCAAATACGAACGAATGAAAGAGGAATGAATTTTTCCGGGTCATATGTCTTGCACTTTGCCACACACGCCATGCAATCGCGGTAAATATGGCAAGAAATGCTGTTGTGCCAATTAGACCCATTTCACCCAGCCATCGTAGGTAATCTCCATCAGTTGCTTCTCCCAATGATGAAGGGCCGCTTCCTAGCAACAAATTTCTGTTAAAGGCAGCAAATGCACGAGGCCAGGATACCTGAAATCTGGTGGATATCGAAATGTCAGGCAGGTATTTCGTAACTGGTATTTGTCGGGAAAATATTTGATCAACAGCGGCGTTTATTTCTTCGGGCGAATATTTTTTTCCTGAACGTTCTGCTTCCTCAACAAGTGCTTCTCGAATTTGTTTTCTGGCTGCCTGTTCTTCTTCCGGTTTCACTTCAGTACCTCCTGGAACCGGAATTGCGGGGATTCCGCCTTTGGATCCGAAGTCTCCGGGAGGCAGATCATCAGGCTGAAGTTTTCGAGCAACAAATGTCTCTCCTGTTTCACTGTCTACAAAGACTTTAGACTGCTGAAAAGTCCGGGTAAGACGATTCGAGAGATTGTCTGAAAGGGGAGTTAGTATCGCAGTTGCTATCAGAACAAACAATAAAATTTTGAATTTACGTATATATATGAGAAATAAAGATATGGACATGAGATACGCGATATAAGATGCACGTGATGCGGTGAGTACCAGCACGCCAAGCGCAAGCATAAATAACGCTAAATATATTTTTTTACCTGAATACAGATAATATCCGATCACGATCGGCATCAGAAGGATAAGGTATGCGGCAAGATCATAATGTCCTGCAAAGGTCGATGAGACACGTGCCCAGGAATCAAGAATAAGCAGATAGCCTTTTGCATATTCGGGATTCATTGTCTGCACGGCAGGCCATCCGAGGAACTTTTGTCCGTATCCATAGACTGATACGATGGCAAGCACGATAAATATGAGTTTCAGATACAGGAGAAAATCCTTTTTTGATCTGATCGTTGCGAAAATTACAAAAAATATCAACATGTATTCAATACGTCGGGCGCTATGTAAAAAGCCGAGATGATCTATGATGACAGTACCCTGAACATAATAACCCCAGAGAAATGAAGCGAATACTGCAGCCCAAAAGATAAAAAACAGCCAGAACATGTTCCATGGGACAGTAAGCTTTTTCCGGAAAAACTGAATAGCAAACGCAACCCCCATAATAGCTACATATATATCCTCCAGTCGTATTGCAATAAAAGTGTAGTTGATCATCCGGAGCGGAAGTTTCGGATATAACGGAATTATAAAAATAAAGCCGATTACAAGTATTTTGAGAAGGTGTTTGTCAAGCCATTGAAGCGATTGTTTGAGCTTTTCCATAAGTTTCAATTAAATAAGTTCTTCCGGTCATTTTGCCAAGAAGTATAGCGAGCTGTGCTTTCAATTGTAACATAAGCTTCAGAAGAGTAACAGTAAATGGACCATAATGCTTTTTATAAAAATATAAAAAACCTCTATACACTTGGAGTATCGGATAGGTTTTTCCTGCACTCGAAGCTGACCCGAGATGAATAAAGCGAGCCTGCGGGATAAAATAGGTACTGAATCCTTTTTGACGGGATCTATAAAGTAAATCAATTTCTTCCATGTACATAAATATTTCCTCATCAAACCCTCCTATAGTTTCAAAAGTTGATTTTTTTGTCATAATGCATGCTCCTGATACCCAGTCGACTTGTTTGACGTTGTTTGGAGAGTACCTCGTGAGCCCCCAGTAATCACCACGCAGAAACAATGCTCCGAATACCACAGGAAGCGTATAAAAAGGGCCGCTGGAAGGCTGATCAGATAGGTCCTTGTTCAGCAGTTTTCCACCGACAAAATGTGCGGTTTGTTCATGATCTTTAAGGTAGCGGAGAAGGTTATCAATTCCGTTTTCCTGAACAATAATGTCTGAGTTCAGAAAGAGTAAATAGGATCCTTTTGCTTGTTTGGATGCGATGTTATTTCCTTTTGAAAAGCCAGTGTTTTCCTTACTCTCTATGATTTTGAGACTTGCATGTTTTTTTGCAAGCTTTTTCAGCATCTGTACGGAATCATCAGTAGAGGCGTTGTCGAGGACGATTATTTCATACCGATCTTTACTGAGCTCTGTAGATTGGTAAATAGATTCGATTGTTTGCCGTGTCAGAGCTTCCGTATTGTATGAAAGGATGATGATAGAAAGCTCCGGTTGCGCTTCTGAACGGTTGTTTACAGCCATAGAATATATTATAATTCATAAGTCGTATATCGTGTAGCGGTGAGTTCATTATACGTTGAACGGGGTTTGGCTGAGTAGCTCAGTGGTTAGAGCGATCGTTTCATAAGCGATAGGTCGAGAGTTCGACTCTCTCCTCAGCCACCAAAATTGACTTTTGGTCTATAGACGTTAGTCGTTGGTATTCTTGATTGATACGCTCCAAACATTATGACTTCATTATTTTCATTCTCAGGCACGGTATTCCGCCATCTTGGACGAGGAAAGGAACTGGGTTATCCGACGGCAAATATTCAGATTGATCAAGACACTCCGGAAGGTATTTATGTCGGTTATGCAAGGATTTCCGGCCGATCATATCCGGCACTGATTTTTGTAGGACGACCTTTGACATTCGGTGAAACAGACAAAAAAGCAGAGGTATATATTCTAGATTTTGATCAGGATATTTACGAAATGAACGTCGATGTTTCAGTTATGAAAAAACTCCGGGAAAACCTGAAATTTGATTCACAGGAAGCTTTGATTTCACAAATGCAGCAGGATGAACGGGATGCGAGGGAATACTTTAACACAAACAAAGATCTTACCTGATAGCTCTTATCGTGGTTTTCAGTTATAATCTGTACATATGAATACTACTTTTACACTGGACAACGCTTTACCTATTGAAGATTCAATTTACAAAACGGGTATAGAAGGGCTTTTGTATATAGACAGAAAATTATTAGGTGACGATCGCGGTTTTTTCTCCGAAGTAGCACACATTCCATCTATTCAGAAAGTTACTGGGACGGACTTTTCGATAAAGCAAATAAACCATGCCCGATCTGAAAAAGATGTCGTACGCGGAATTCACGCTGAAGATTGGAATAAATTTATATTTATTACATCAGGAAAAGCATTTTGTGCTATAGCAGATCTCCGTCCGGATTCTCCGACATTTAAAAAAACCGAAACATTTGTATTGGGATTTGATGAGGGTTCGTTACATGGTGGTCTATTTGTGCCGCGAGGACTCGGGAATTCTGTTGCGGTACTCGAGGGACCGCTTGAATATATTTATTTTGTTGACAAGCTGTATAGCGAAAGAGATCCCTCAGGAGATGTTGCTGTCTCTTTATTTGATCCTGAACTGGCGATCGAATGGCCAATTGCTAGAGAACAAATGATTATTTCGGAGCGGGACAAGAATGCTGTTACTGTGGAAGAGAAGTTCGATACAGTATAACATTTCGTTTTTCAGCATCTACTTCAAGCCAGCAATTTTAATCTTCAAAAACCTCTAAATAAATTCAGAGTGATAGAATATTTACCATTTTTTCCATCTACTTCAAATCCGTTCGATATCATTTTTTAAAGCTCAGTGGGCGTGCTCGTTATGAAGTCTCATGCGTACCTCCCAAGTCGCAAAAAAATGATATCTTCACTCTTTTATTAATTTTATTACTTCCAATCCGGTTTGTAGTATTTTTTTCCTTTCAGATTTGCCGGTAGATATTCCTGTTCGACTTTTTTTCCCTCACGTTCATCCATCCATGGATATCTCACATGTCCTTTCCCGTATCCTTCCTGCTTCATGACTTTATTGGAAGGATTCCTCAGATGCATCGGGACGGGGTCGAGTTTGATTGTCTCGATATCATGCATGGCTTCCATCAGTCCGGCGTAAGATGCAATCGATTTTTTTGCGGTTGCCAGATATGTCGCGCACTGTGCAAGTATGATTTGAGCTTCGGGCAAACCGACCATGTGTACCGCCTGCATGGTTGACGTGGCGACAACAAGTGCAGTCGGCTGGGCGTTTGAGATGTCTTCTGACGCAAAAATGACCATACGACGGGCGATGAACATCGGATCTTCACCAGCTTTAAGCATTCGGGCAAGGTAATGGAGAGTCGCATCCGGTTTGCCTCCGCGCATACTTTTTATGAATGCAGAGATTGTGTCATAATGAGAGTCGCCCTTTTTATCGTAATATAATGATTTTTGCTGTAATGCTTCTTCGGCAATCTGTAAATTTACCCGTTGAGCTATCGATGCTGCAAGCTCCAGCGCGTTCATTGCAGATCTGGCATCACCGTTTGCGAAGGTTATAATATGTTCCAGTGCTTTCTTTTCAAATTTATTTTGCGGAAATTCTTTGACGGCCCGTTTCAAAATCTTTCGCATATCATCATCAGTGAGTTGCTTAAGTACGTAAACATGTGCCCGGGATATCAACGGTGCATTTACCTCGAATCCGGGATTTTCCGTTGTGGCTCCTATAAGGGTGATCGTACCGTCTTCAACAGCCGGGAGAAATGCGTCCTGTTGTGCTTTGTTGAAACGATGAATCTCGTCGACAAAAAGAATCGTGTCCTGTTTGAAAAATTCTTTCCGTTGGCGAGCATCGGCTATGACTTCCCGTACTTCTTTCACACCGCTTGTAACAGCCGAGAAGGGGATAAATACGGCATCAACGGATTGGGCCAGAAGTCGGGCAATGGTTGTCTTCCCGCAGCCGGGCGGACCCCATAAGATCATTGAAGATATTTTTTTATTTTCAATCATACGACGAAGAGGTTTACCCTCTCCGAGAAGGTGTTCCTGGCCGATATATTCCTTCAACTGGTGCGGTCTTAGACGATCTGCTAAAGGTTTATCCATATGTTCATTGTAGCATGTATGTCATGTTTTTGTACAGCTGTACTATTTTTATTGTCATTGTGATTTATTTTTTTTATCCATATAATAAAGTATGAGAGTGCCGATGCCGAGACATTTGAAAAGTAAAATTATTTTCGTACTGGTGACCGGTTTCGGAGCTTTTTTGATCGCATATTTTATTGATCAATACTATATTTTGGGAAAAGGCTGGTGGTTCTTGCTGGAGTTAGTTAACTAGCCTGAAAATAAAGGTAAAAGGTAACAAGTAAAAGATAAACGGGATTGATTAGTTGACGTTTATACCTATTACTTTATACCTATTACTTTTTACCTATCTTTATGATATTTAGACTAGATCGGTTTTTTTTCGATGAGAAGGATGTCGCCACATTTATTTTCGGCGTATTACTGGTCGTAAGCTATATCTTTTCCATTCCACTTACACCTTTCAAGTTCGGATCTCTTGTAGCCCTGTTTGTGTATCTTCTCATTACCCGCTCGCTCAAAAGCAGCGTGACGTACGAAGGATACTTCATGATTGCTATTTTGGGATTATTTTTCTCACTCTTTCTTTCTCCTTACGGACTGGGCATATTTCTTCTTATTTCGACCTTTATCTATATCAAATCAAAGAGGGTGTAGTTTCCATAATGGATATTGCTTCAAGAGCTGTTTTGATCATTGAGTTAACTGTTTTGTCACGGATCTCTGCGTTGTCATATGTCTTGACGGCAAGCTTCATATTCTTTAGTCGATCTTTCAAAGGTTCAGGTGAAGCATCTACAGCCAGTACCGCTCCGGCTTTTACTCCTCTGAGACTCGCGATCACAAAAAGAGCAGAAGCCTCCATTTCCGAGCTAAGAATTGGGGTTTCATTTGTTCTAAAACGAGGGTCAGAAAAATACGAACCCCATTTTTTAATACTATCTGAAGCACCGTAAAATGAGTCATGGGTGCGGTTGATTCCGACAAAAGAAGGAATATTGTTATCTCTTGCCGCTTGTCTCAATGCTGAAACTATATCAAAATCAGCTACGGCAGGAAACTCGGGCAGAATGTATTCTTTTGTAGTTCCTTCATCACGGACACTTGCTGTCGGGATAATGAGTGATCCGGCTTGAATATCTTTCCGCCACGATCCGCCGCAGGTCCCGGTCCGAATCAGTACCTGAGCACCGGCGCTTATTGCTTCTTCCACGGCAATTGCAGTCGATGGACACCCGATCCCGGTCGATAAAACCGATATCGGGACAGTCTTGTATACCCCGTTCATCAGGACAAACTCCCGGTTTTCGGAAATGATTTTCGTGCTCGTAAGAAACGGCTTAAAAGCTGAAATCCGTTTCGGATCTCCGGGTAATAAAACATATTTGTTTATCTGACCCTTTGTTATAAGAATGTGTTGTTGTTGCATAAGTTTATGAATTAATAATGTAATTGATAATTTCCCCAGCACTTCTGTCTAAAACTGCTGTTTCATCAGTAATGTCTGCAATTGATTTCAGTTCACGTGATGCATTCCCGACCGCACAGGTAATAACTCTTTTATCAAGACTGCTCATATCATCCGCTAAACTGTCCCCGATCATAAAGCACGGTCCGCCAAATCCGGAGAGCTCCAACAGTCGGGAGACGGCATCGGCTTTTGACGGTCTGCTTGTTGTCTTGACCAAACAGCTGCCGATTTGAGGATACTGAGATATATCAATATCAATTCTTTCAGAGCAGATTTCTGAAATTATCCGGAAAAGATCACCGGTAAGATCCGAGTCAATAGTCATACCTGACTGCCTGGCATATACACCGACACTGCATTGTCTTGATGTATTTATCAAGAAAAGGGGAGAATCGTTTTTTAATTCTCGTTTTCTAACGGCTCTTGTGGCATCTCCATGCCACACTGTCCCAGATGAAGAAAGTATCTCTGCGAATCGTGTCCGCAGTTCCGTCATCAGCATTGTCGGATCAGGTTCCTGAATCATCAAAACATCATTTTCGTTTCGGACATAACTGCCGTTTTCCGCAATGCAGATATCAGATGTGATACCCATTTCCCGTGAAAGCTGCAGTAAGCTTTCTCCACCGGTATCTGAATTTAAAACAATTGCATAACCTTGTGATTGTGCTATTACAATCGCTTCCAGACTGTTTTTGTCCGGAAAGGCAAAGTTATTAGCCTCATCAAGCCAGACGCCATCAACATCGGAAAATATGATACCTTTTGCCTGTTTCAGTTTTTCTCCGACTTCTGTGTATGCGTTATTACGTCTTTCCATAGGTAAGCTGCTGTAAAAACTGATCAAAGCCTTCAGGAAAGTATGCAGATTGCAGTTTATTTCGTACTACCTGTCCTTTCTCATCGGCAACAAGAAGGGTAGAAAGACTGTTGCAGGGAGGTATGCCGTTTCCGCCTTTGTATGTATAGACGGCGGAAACGGCATCAAATCCCTCGACAGATGAAGGATTTTTCGTTTTTGTAATTTTCTTTCTTCGTTTCGGATCAAGGGATAGCCATGTTGCCAGTGTCCATGAATCGGATTCCCTTCGTGTTTTAGTTTTGATTTCATGCTGTAATGCTTGGGCTGTTTGTCCGCTGAGGACAACATCGTCTACGATAACCCAGTCAGTGCACTGTCTTAATTTATCATTCAATTCAGGTACCTCTACAGACACTGACCAAACACCGTCTTCACGGGTCCGTTTTGTTTTAACTGCGAGTGATAATCGATCCTGCAAAATCTCAGGATACGTCTGCTTGAGAATGTCCTGTATGATTCGTGAGCCGTTTCCCGGAAAAATAAAAGCGGACGCTTTCGGGATCTGATCAAGATGTGCTGCAAGTTCCCTTGTCAAATCTTCAGCTTTGAAAACGATGAGTTCACGATTATTCATTGATGCCAATTGTTGATAACCGGTGTCTAAGAGCGGTAAATCCGGAACATCATCAATAAATATATTCCCGTTTGGCGGAATTGTGAGTAATTTGTCAGAGTAGAATGTATTGAAGTCCGTATTAGTCTGGAATTCATTAATTTCTGTATTTCTGACGTTGTTTGGATATTGTTCTTGGAACATAGATATGAAAAATTGCCAAAAAAAAACCCGCGGTAAGCGGGGTAATAAGTCCTTCAAGCACAAACAATCAGCCCCGCCTTCGCGAGGTATGATGAGTTGTGAAATATGAATTTCGGACAAGTTGCATGTTAGTATGTTAACATGATAAAATACACTTGTCAAGCCTTTGATTTATACTATAACTATGAAATACTTACCTGAAGATAACCTTCAAAAACAATTAGCTGAATCATTTCTCGAACTGAAGAACAGACAGGAAGTTCTAAATTACCTCCGTGATTTGATGACACCCGGAGAAATCAGAGAGTTCAGTAAGCGTCTGGAGATTGCCCGGCTTCTCAAAAACGGCAAACTGTCTTATCTCGAGATATCCGAGAAATTGCGTGTCTCAACAACTACCGTGACACGGGTTGCACAATGGCTCAATAACGGCTGCGGTGGATATCAGACAGTATTGAAGAAGTAATTAGAGAATACGATTTGTCGCCGTATTATAAACCGCAATAGCACCGTCGGGATCGAGTCCGATCAGACTTTGAAGGATCTGGCCGACAATATGTTCGGCTCCCTGTATCGGATACCGTTCACCCGGGTTCTCAAATGCCTCAACTGCGGCAATACGCGCGTCAATATCTCTCGTCGGAAATATTCGGATTTCTCCGTATTCTGTTTTCATATTTTTATATTTTTTTACTGTCAACTAGCATAGTGACAGGACCATCATTGTGGATTTCTACATCCATATAATGTCCGAATTTACCTGTTTTTACCGTGATGCCAAAAGATGCGATCTTGTGAATCATAGTCTGATAAAGCTTCTCAGCCTCGTCCGGTTTTTTGGCTTTTATAAATGAAGGACGTCTCCCCCCTGAAATATCTCCGCATAGGGTGAATTGAGAGACGAGAAGAATCTCTCCGTTGGTATCAAGAATGGATTTATTCATTTTATCCTGATCATCAGACATAATTCTCATATGAACAATTTTCTTTACGCTTTTCTCGATATCTTCTATTGTATCATCCTCAAAAATACCAAGAAGTATTGCATATCCGCCACCTATCTCAGAAATTGTCTCATTTTTGACGTGAACGGCAGCTTTTGTGACACGTTGAATAAGCGAAATCATAAGAGCATTATTGGACTATTACTGTCTGGCGCTGTTCATCTTCGTGATTACAATCCACACAGTATTGATTGAACATATCTTTTAATACCGTTTTTTCTCGCATTTCTACAGCAGGATTGTTTGGATCGGGGAGATATTGATCTGTATCTTTATTAACGGGTATCTGTTCTTTGGAGATATTGCCGTTTGAGTTGGTCCCTTGGATCAAATATTCGAAACGTGTCGGGCAATTGAACCCATCTCCCTGTTTGCCAGCGATGACTCCAGTATCTGAGCAAACCTGCATACCCACGACTGTCGAAGGTTTTATCGGAGGCAAATCCGGTTGATTCTCCAGAAGATATGTCATTACTCTATTCCAGACAGATGATGCTCCTGTTAGACCGGATGCTACCCCTTGTGCCATGGGGGTAAAATCATTGTTTCCAACCCAAACTGCGACTAGAAAGTTGGGTGTATAGCCAATTGTCCAGTTATCGCGCAAATCATCTGTCGTTCCCGTTTTTACGGAAACAGTTCGATCTTTGATGACCAGTTCTGAGTTCGTGCCGAATGCAGCGGATCGTGCGTTGTTATCCTGAAGAATATGGGAGATAATAAAAGCTGCACCTTCTGAGATTGCACGTTTTCCTTTCATGACAAGCGTATTTGGTCGTTCTATCGGCTCATGAATGTTTTGGACGAAGTTTGGATCTTTGAATTCGTATAGTACTTTTCCCGATTTATCTTCTACTTTGAGTACATAATTGAGTTTCCGGGGAGTACCTCTGTTTGCCAAAGCGGAAAATGCTTGTGTCATTTCTGTCATTGCTACCTCTCCGCCTCCGAGCGTGAGTGATAATCCGTAATTATCCGGATTCTTGAAGGATGTTATTAAAAAGGCTGATGATGAAGCTATAAAATCATTAATTCCGTTGTATGCCAACATTTTCACCGCCGGAATGTTGTAGGAATTGGCCAGTGCATACCGGAGTTGTACTGGTCCGTGGAAAGATCCGTCATAGTTTTTGGGACAATAAGGCTTGGGTTGTCCCGGATTGGCAAAACAAGTAGGAATATCCAGAAACATAGTTGATGCAGTAACAATTCCGCGATCGATACCAATGGCGTAGTTTATGGGTTTAATTGATGAACCGGGTTGTCTAGTACCGGCAGTTGTTACATTGAATGCGCCTGAAGATCCGTCAAAATAATTGACTGAACCGACCATAGCGAGGATCTCTCCTGTAGGCGGTCGTGTAACGAGAACAGCTCCATTGGTCACATTTAGCCTTTCCAGATCATCAATCTCTTCGCGAAGCGCTGCTTCTGCAGACGCCTGTACTTCCAAGTCAAGAGTAGTTGTCACTTTGAGTCCGCCTTCTTCCAGCTGCTGAAGACCGTATTCCTGCTCCAGAAGTTTCTTTACTTCAAACACAAAGTGAGGTGCTTTGATATTGGTCTTGGGAGGCAGGACGGTGACTTCTTTATCAATTGCTTTATTCATTTGTTCTTGGGTGATATAGCCTTCCTCAAACATATTCCTGAGGACACTATCCCGTCTTGTCTTTGCCCGTTCAGGATTGGTATGAGGAGAATAGAGAGTAGGTGCTTGGGGAAGTCCAGCCAGAAGTGCTGCTTCATGAAGCTCCAGTTGTTCAGGTGTTTTATTGAAATAGGTTTTAGCTGCTTGGGCAATACCATAGGAAGATCCGCCATACGGCACCTGATTCAAATACATTTCCAGAATTTCATCCTTCGTAAAAATCTGTTCGACCCAAACTGCGAGAATTATTTCCTTGGCTTTTCGCTGGATTGTCCGTTCGGGCGTCAGAAGTGCACTTTTAACTAATTGTTGTGTAATGGTAGATCCGCCCTGCAGATTGCTCGTTTTCAGCGTGTCACGTATGGCACGCAGCATACCGGAAACAATTGAAATCCCGCCATGTTTGTAGAAATCTTTATCTTCAATGGCAATTGTTGCTTCTTTCATATATTCCGGGAGATTTTCGAGTTGAATAGGTGTTCTGTTTTCGTCTCTATATACTTCATATAACAGTTTCCCATTCCGATCGTAGATCTGGCTTGAAATCGGGATAGCACGATAATCCTTGAGTGTATACGGAGATGGGAGACCGGCAAAAATAAAAAAGTAAACAAAAATACCTGCTCCAATACATGAAATAAGGCCAAACAAACCAATAGCTGTGAAGATCCATACTTTTTTTGATTTGCGGAATTTTGGGAAAGGGACTCTCATAGAGAATTTAATTATACAATAAATCAAAAATCAGCAATAGATTGCAACAGAGTAGTAAAAAGACGTTACTTTCTACCTAACTGTCACTTGAGATCTGATAATTATTGAGATTTTATCCGTGGAAATAGTGGAGCAATTTTATTGATTTTCCCTTTGGTTGCTGCCTGCAATTTCTGCGCTGTATCTGGCAAAAACGGTTCGAGTGAAATTCCGATGGTATAAAGCCTTCTCAGCCAGCCTGTCAGTAAGTTCTGCCGTTTTTCCGCAGTAAGCTTCCATGGTTCTTCGGTATTTATCTCTTTATTTAATTCTTTTACAAGCAACCATAGTGATTCAAGTGCCTGGTTGAATTCGAAATGTTGACCGTGTTCGATGATTTTTTTATCGGCTGATGCTCCTTCATGGTCGATACTAATTCCGTCTTTTGCTGCAAGGGTTGTTACTCGTGAAACCAGGTTTCCCAGCTCATTTGCCAAATCAGCCTCGTAGAGCTGGTTCATGCGATCGAGCGAGAAATCACCGTCAGTCAATGCAGGTATTTCTTTCAGCAGATAATATCGGACGGCATCTGCTCCGTATGTTTGAACTACCTCAAACGGATCTATAACATTGCCCAAAGACTTGCTCATTTTCTGTCCACTGACAGATATAAAACCATGCACATATTCCTTTGTCGGAAGTAAAATTTCTGCAGAAAGAAGCATTCCGATCCAATATATTGCATGAAATTTTATAATATCCTTTCCGATAACATGAATTCTGTTTGGGTTATCCGACCAATAGTGTTTGAATAAATCTCCGTCATTTGCAAAATCAAGTGCTGTAATGTAATTTGCCAATGCATCGAACCAAACATACATGCGTTGATTCTCATCTCCCGGAACCGGAACTCCCCAACCTTTCATCCGTTCATTCGGTCGGGATATGGAAAAGTCTTCAAGGCCTTTTTCAATAAAATTCAAAATTTCCTGTTTTCGGAACGACGGAGAAATTTTCAGCATATCGCTTTGTATTACTTCTTTTATCTTGTCCTGGTAGCGCGATAAAGAAAAAAAGTAGTTTTCTTCCGTGACAAGTTCAAGCTTTCTGTTATGATTTGGGCAGGTATCATTTTCGAACTCGCCTGCTTTGTAAAATGTCTCGCATCCCACACAATATAATCCGCTGTACTGTTTTTTATAAATATCTTTTTCACAGGCTTTCCATAGTTTTTGAGCACCGGCAATATGCTTTAATGAAGTCGTACGGATGAACTGATCAAACGAAAGGTTGAGTGGCTCCTGCAGCTTTTGGAATCGTTCTGAATTCCGGTCTACCAATTCCTGTACGGATATACCGGCTTTTTCGGCAGACTCGACATTTTTCTGTGCATTTTCATCGGTGCCGGTTAGAAAATAGGTATCATATCCGCTCAAACGAAAGGAACGAACCATAGCATCAGTTTGAACCAGTTCAAGTGCATGACCGATATGCGGTGCACCGTTCACATAAGGGATAGATGTTGTGATATATGCTTTTTTCATATGTTTTTTTCAATGTTTACCTCACGATTGTTTCTTCTTACCTTCTTTTTTATGATCTCTTATCACAAGTTTAGACAATGCAATTATAAAGGATAATAACAATAATGTATTAATAATATCGAATCCGACGATATAGTTGAGGATAAGAAATAAGAAAATAAAGAGTGTCGCAATAAGCTGTATCGTTTTTGAAGTAACAAAACTTGCAGCTAAATAGACAGAATAGGTTGTTGTAGTAATAAAAAGTGATATAATGATGCTGTTTGACGGAGCAACGCGCCAAATCAGGAATCCCAATACGCCGATAAGGAATATGAGGATAAAGGGTTTCAGATCAGTCAATCTATGATTGAGGAGCCGTCTTGATTTCATAATGATGCGCTTGAAACTTACGTCAACATCTATTATAATCACAAACTATGGCACAAGCACAACTACCAGAAAACAAACAAGAAATTATTGATATGTTCGCCCAAAAGAATGGCGATACCGGATCTCCTGAGGTCCAGGTTGCTTTATTGACATTCAAAATTCAGCGTTTGACCGGACATTTGGAAAACAATAAAAAAGATAATCATTCACGACGCGGACTACTTAAAGTCATCGCCAAAAGAAGAAGAATCCTCAATTATCTTCAGAAATTGGATGAGGCTCGCTACAAAGAGCTCATTAAAAAACTAGCCCTTAAAAAATAATTACCAATTAATCGGGTAATAAGGAAGAGAAAGTATCATTACTTAATTCCGATAGACTCAGACAGGTTTATTTTAGGATAATCATACGTGTCCTGAAACAAGCTTGCACTGAGATCTATCTTTCACCTAAACACTTCTTTCTCTGAACTTTCTCCCGTGATATATTTTATGTATGAAATATCTAGAAGAAACCATCGAGATTGATGGCAATAACCTTACTCTCCAGTTCGGTAAACTGGCTCAAAATGCCACTACATCAGTTTTTGCACGAATGAATGATACATGTGTCCTCGTAACCGTCACACTCGGTAAAGAGAACCATGATATTGATTATTTCCCTCTTTCTGTAGAGTACGTTGAAAAATTATATGCAGGAGGCGTGATTAAAGGCTCTCGTTGGGTCAAACGAGAAGGAAAACCGACTGATGAAGCAGTCCTGAAAGGTCGTATTATAGATCGTTCTATACGTCCTTTTTTCCCGAAAACTTATAGACGGGAAGTTCAAGTAGTCGCCACTCTTATGTCCGTTGACAATACGATTACCCCAGAGGTGTTGGCAACTATTGCGACCGTTGCTGCTCTTCACGCAACTCCCGCACCGTGGAATGGACCTGTGAGTGCGACCGAAGTAGGCCGTGTCTCAGATAGTGAAGGAAATTCTACTTTTATTATTAACCCGACACAGGAAGAAAAACTACATTCTGATCTTGCTTTATTTGTCACGTCAAATCGTGAAAAAGTCGTGATGATCGAGACTGCAGCCCATGAGCTTTCCAATGAAGTGATAAAAGAAGGAATTCGGATCGCAAAAGAACAAAATCTCAAAATTATTGAGTTCATTGAAGGTATCCGGGAAAAAATCGGTATGCCGAAAGAAACTGTCGCGGATTCACTTATCGATGAAAAACTCAAGAAGACTCTGAAATCTGATTTTTCAGCAGAAATTGATCGTCTGGTTGCTTACAAAGCTGACCGAGAATTCGATGACGGCTCTATGATGAAAGAGTTGATCACTGCCGTAGTTGAGAAAACAGGTGAAGAATTTACGGATAAGCAGATTGCTGAAGCTTTTGATTATCTTGCAAAAGATAAAATCCGCTCAAAAACAATCAATGAGCACGTCAGAATCGATGGACGAGGTCTTGATGATATCCGTGAACTGTCAGCAGAAATTGGTATTTTGCCTCGAACACACGGTACAGGTCTTTTTAAACGCGGTTCAACGCAAGTACTTTCTGTACTTACATTGGGCGCACCGGGACTGGAACAATTAGTGGAAGGTCCGGAAGGACAGGAAATCAAACGATATATTCATCACTATAATTTCCCGCCGTACTCTGTCGGAGAAACAGGAAGAATCGGATTCACCAATAGACGGGAAATCGGCCATGGGGCACTTGCAGAGAAGGCTTTACTTCCTGTACTCCCGACTGAAGAAGAGTTTCCGTATGTTATCCGTATCGTTTCAGAAGTACTGACATCCAACGGTTCAACTTCGATGGCCTCAACATGCGGATCATCACTTTCACTTATGGATGCAGGTGTACCGATCAAGCGCCCTGTTGCAGGTATAGCCATGGGACTTATGTCAGAATCAGATGAAAAATATGTCATTCTGACAGATATTATGGGAATCGAAGATTTCTCAGGAGAGATGGATTTCAAAGTAACAGGAACTACAGAGGGTGTTACGGCAATTCAGCTTGATGTCAAAAATAATGGTTTGACCGATGCAATGATTGATGAGATACTCGATCGTGCACAGCAAGCCCGATTGCGGATCCTTGAGGTCATGAACGGCGCTATCTCAGAACCACGAACAGAAATTTCGAAGTATGCACCAAAGATCATAACTATGCAGGTTCCCGAAGAACTGATCGGTACGGTTATCGGACCTGGCGGAAAAACAATCCGCAATATCATTGCGCTCACGGATACTGATATCAATATTGATGATGACGGCCAAGTGACTGTAGCCGGTGTTGATCAGGTCAAAGTGGACAAAGCACTGGAAATGATAAATAACCTTATAAGACAAGTAGAAGTCGGTGAAGAGTTCGAAGGAGAAGTCAAAAGAATGATGCCATTCGGAGCATTCGTCGAAGTATTACCGGGTAAAGAAGGTTTGGTCCATGTCTCCAAAATGAGCAGCGGATTTGTCAAAAATCCGGAGGATATCGTCGCAATCGGTGACAAGGTAAAGGTCAAAGTACATGAAATTGATGCGCAAGGACGTATCAATCTTGTCATGACCCAGCTGCCTGACGGCACACCGGTCGAGATCAATCCTGCAGCATCTGAACCTGATCGTCGAGATTTTCGACGAGACGACAGAAGAGGCGGAGGACGCAGATATGATGATCGCCGCGGTGACCGACGGGGTGATAGACGAGGACCACGACGAGATGATCGAAGAAGATATTAATCTGTAATTCAGATGAGGGCTCACCGGGTTTACAATATCCGGTGAGCCCTTTTTAGTGGGTATTTGTATCGAAAACATACGCACAAATTGAAGTGATTGGTATATACTTATTCTATGGGAAGAAGAAAAAAATCAAAATTTCCACGATTAAACATAAATGGTAAAACATTGCTGAATATTTTCGGATTTGTATTGCTCTTATTGGGTATTATTTCGCTCGCTTCGTTCAGTCAGCTATTTGCTCCTTCTATGGAAGGGCAATTATTAAAAGAAATTAATATTCAACTGTTGCAGCTTTTCGGCGGTCTCTCCATATTTGTCCCGTTTACCATCATTTTATTGTCGGGACATTTTTTCAACTCAAAAAAATTGAAGTTTGTAAAGTTGAGCCTGACCGCAGGGTCGGTTCTTTTACTGGTTTCTCTCATGGGACTTTTCCGTTCCGGAGAATGGGGAAGACTGATTTATCGCAATCTTTCGATAGATTTTTCACCGCTTGGAGCTTTATCAATTCTCATTGTATTCCTTATTATCGGTCTTATCCTGTTTCTGGATACGTCAGTAGATGTAATAATGCTCAATCTGATGAAGTTTTTTTCCCCGATTGGGAGTTTATTCAAAAATGTTTCCAAGGCAAAAGATCTGAAAATACCGTCAATAGGAGGAGATAACGGTAAAGACTCGGAGAATTTTATCCGCGATCAGGTAATTATAAATAAGCCTGTAACACCTGCCGCAATAACACCAAAGCAACAGGATTCTTCACATGCAAATCCATCAGGTCAAAATAATCTATCGATTAAACCCGTTATGCAAAGTGATTCTTCTACCTGGGTGTATCCGCCGACAACTCTTTTGAATGAAGTAAAACAATCAGAAGCAGACAGAGGTGATGTCAAAAGCAATGCTCATATTATTGAAAAAACATTGGATAGTTTCGGTATCAGAACGCGAGTTGTTGAAATAAATTTCGGCCCAACGGTCACTCAATATGCCATTGAGATCACTATGGGAACGAAACTGTCAAAAATTACGGCTCTTGCCAATGATTTAGCCCTTGCACTAGCCGCTCCTACGGGACAAGTTCGTATTGAAGCACCGATTCCGGGGCGATCACTGGTTGGTATCGAGATCCCGAATATTACTCCTCAGATTGTGACATTGAGACAACTGATGAAGACAGAAGCTCTTTCAAAGCGAGGCGGCGATCCATTATTGGTACCGCTTGGATTTGATGTGGCAGGTGTCCCTTCCACGGCCAGTATCTCCAAAATGCCTCATGTACTTGTAGCCGGTACCACGGGTTCAGGAAAATCAGTTATGTTGAATGCTTGGATTACGACACTTATGATGCGGACGCGGCCCGACGAGCTTCGCATGATTCTGGTAGACCCGAAGCAGGTAGAAATGGTACAGTACAACGGAGCACCGCACCTTCTGACGGACGTTATTAATGATCCGGCAAAAGTTGTATCTGCACTGCGATGGTCAGTTGCGGAGATGGAAGCAAGATACAAGGAGCTTGCTTCCAAAGGTGTCAGAAATCTTGAAAGTTATAACAAACTGGAAGGTATTGAACCGAAACCGTATATTATTTTTGTCATTGATGAACTTGCAGATCTTATGATGTACGCAGCCAATGATGTAGAGGACATGATTACGCGTATTGCACAAAAGGCGCGCGCAGTCGGTATTCATCTTGTCTTGGCGACGCAGAGACCGTCTGTGGATGTTATTACCGGTCTTATGAAAGCAAACATTCCAAGCAGGATCGCCTTCAATGTATCATCAATGGTAGATTCGCGAGTCATTATTGATATGCCGGGAGCAGAAAAATTGCTCGGCAGGGGTGACATGTTTTATCTTCCACCAGATCAGGCAAAGCCGAAACGTATTCAAGGACCATACCTTACGGATCAGGAAGTGGGTGATGTCGTAAAATTTCTGAAGTCGCAGGTTCCTGAAGTACACTATACCGAAGAAATTACAGAAGCTCAGGATCAAGCACCGGGAATGCCTGGCGGCGCCATAATGCCGGGCGGTGGATCTTCTGATCGTGATGAGTATTTCAATGCAGCCGTTCAGCTCATATCTCAGGCAGACAAAGCTTCTGCATCACTACTACAAAGAAAATTAAAAGTCGGGTATGCCCGAGCTGCCCGTATCTTGGATGAGTTGCATGAAGCCGGTTATGTCGGTCCTGCTCAAGGGTCCAAGCCGCGCGAGGTAATCAAAGAAGCCTTTCAGCAGCAGACTGAATAATCAGTTGTGGAGATAAGTTCTATCAGTGAGGACAAAGCACAAGAACTACATTATCACTATCTCTTCCGTCGCCATCTGCATATCCCTGTACTCCGTCTCTTCCGTGCGTGTGAAGTACCCGTACTGTGCTGTGGTTTGGTACTTTTTCACAACCTGCCACATAGGAATGACAGTGGTAATCAGGATCAAAATAGTAAGGCCGTCCCCATTGATCAATGGTTTCGTGTGCCTCGAGATAAGGACCGTTCCAGCGCGGGAAATTGTCATCCGTGCACAAGAGACCAGCATTACAATCGTTCACGTTTGCTTCATTGTCGTGGATACAAACTGTCGGATCATTGTGTCGAGGGAGCTGATCAGTATCAACCTCCAGCTGGATGAGAGCTTTTTTAATAATCGTCATATCTGCAAGAGCTTTTTTTTCTCGTGATTTTCTAGAAATCTGAGAATAAGATCCGACTCCAAGTGTTGCAAGTACTCCGATGATACTGATGACGATTATCAATTCGATAAGAGTAAAACCTGCGGATTTTTTCATAGGGGATTACCTAAGGTATTTTTCAATATTTCGCTGATGTTCTTCGTAGGTCTTTGCATAGTAGGTTTTTCCGTTCTGATCATGCAAATAGAACAAATATGGTGTGTCTTCATCAGCTTCTGCGGCTGCTTCAATGGAAGCTATTCCGGGATTTGAAATCGGCGCAGGCGGAAGACCAGTATTTTTGTACGTATTGTAGGGAGAGTTATACTCGAGATCTGCAAACGTTGTCCGGCTTTTCCACCAGCGTTTTTCGCTAGCCTGATATCCCAGTGCATACTGTACGGTAGCATCTACCTGTAAAGGATAATTTTCCTGGAGTCTGCGATACAATATATCGGCAACTTGTTGTTTATCGTGTTTAAAAGCTTCCTTTTCAATAATGGAAGCAAAGATCAGGAGCTCTTCTTCTGTCATGCCCTTTTCACGTGCTTTCTGACGTATTTCATCAGAAAATTTGCTTTCAAAATTGGCTGACATGATATCAATAATCTGTTGTGCGGTGGGATTTTTTGGGACAAGATACGTATCGGGAAAGAGATAGCCTTCGTCAGATAGTTCATTGAACTCCGTTTCGGGAATATCGAAAGTTGTCGCCATAATCTCAGCAATTTCTTCTTTTCTCAGCCCCTCGGGAACTGTGACCCACACGTCAATCGTTCCGTGCGTCAATTCATCTGCAATTTCTTCAGCAGTCATCGATTTCGAAAGACGGAAGTCTCCGGCCTGTATTTTTCGTTCGATCCCTTTTTGCTTTACAATGAGATAAAAAATCAGACGATTTCGGATCAAATTTTCCTTGGAAAGTTTATTTATGATGGAATCCAAATCCTCCCCGGGTGAAATGACAAAAATTTGAGATTCTGTAGCAGATTTATTGACAGGCAGCATGCCTTCTTTATAAAAAAGAAAACCTCCTAGTGCCAATACAACAAGAATTGTTATAAATATTGCAATTTTTTTCATATTATTCAATTTGATAAATAGGAAATGATTTAAGTGTCTCTGTCGCTTCCTGTATTTTGTTTTCATGGGTAGAATGCAATGTCATCAATAATTCTTTCTGTTTGACCGTTTCTTTACTTCGTTTGTGTAGTTCAATTCCTGCTTTTTGATCGGATGGTGCACCGAGTATTTTTGCCACGGCATTCAGGTTATAGTTGTTTATATGAATAATTGTACCAGATCGGGGTGATAGAACTTTTTTTTGATACCGGGCTGTTTTTAAATCCTTCCAGCTGATATCAGGGTTGCCGTACTGAGCCTTGAGAATTTTTCTGAATGTTTCAAGCGCTTTACCGCTTTTTAATAGTCGTTGTGCTTCTTTTTCTCCGTCTTTTTGTACTCCTGCAGTCTTATAACAAAGATTTAACAGTTTTCCGGCCAACCGAATTGCCCTTTTTTCCAGAAAGAGCGGTCGAGTTTCGTCCTGTTCCAGCACTTTCATGACATCAATAGCCTCAAGTGTGACACCTACTCCATGACCTTCCGGTTCGGACGTTCGGTTGATATCTACCTGGATTTTGATACCGAAGCGTTTTGCAATGCCTTCAAATTTTTTCTTCACAAGTTCTGCATCTTTTTCATATTTAACTTTCATTGTTCTGCCGATGGGAATATCAATCACCAGATGGTTTGCTGAAACCGCAACCTTTTTCGCCATTATTGAAACGATTATTTTGTCAAAAGACTCAAAAGAAAGCGGTTCTTCAACCCGAATAATAATATCATCTGCCGGAGCAATACCGAGATGTCCGCCCCAGATGATGCACCCTCCGACTTCACGTACAATTTTTTCAACATGTTCAGGGGTAAAATTTACTTTTGCCAGTAGTTCCATGACATCTGCAGTTCCGGCAGGGCTGGTAATGGCACGTGAAGATGTTTTGGGCATGGTAAATCCGGCGGCAACTACAATAGGTACGACAATCATAGTTGTTCTTGCTCCGGCTATTCCACCGATCGAATGCTTGTCTGCGACAATACCTTTGAAATTAAGCTTTGTGCCGGTCTCCACCATCGCCTTTGTCATGAAATACAGTTCTTCCTCCGTGAAACCTTCTTTGAAACCGGCGGCTGCAAAATAAGTAGTCAGAACATCTCCAAGCCGGTCTGATGCAATCTCATCCATCAGAGCATACACTTCTTTGTAGGTAAGCGAACGTCCTCTCAATTTTTTTCGAATTGCATCTTTTGCAATCAGGTTGGTTGTTGTATTTTGTATAGTCATTATTCAACTCCTTTATAAATTTCTATCATGCGTCGGCGATAGTGCTTCATTTTCATAAACATCTTCGTAATAAGATACATCTCCCGTACGCCAAAGAGCCAGCTGAGAAAGAGATACACAACCGAAAAGAAAACAAAACCGACGACAAGCAGCGAAAACACATTGATGGTTCTGCTGGTATCGAAAATAAGGCCATCAAGTAATCTTAAAAGAAAATACGTGAGAAGTGAAGTGTTAAATGTCGCTAGCAAAATTTTCATTGTTTCTTTGTAAAAGAACGTAACGTTGAAACCGTCAATTTTTTTATAGAGAAGAATTATCAATATGACGGTTCTCAAGGTCATGGTGATAGAAAACGAAAGAGCAAGTGCCCAAACCGGCCAGCCTAGAACGATTGTAAAAATGATGCTGAGAGTGGCGCTGAATGCGATCGTTATTGCCGTTACATAAAATGGTGTACGGGTATCGAACACTGCATAAAAACACCGGGTGAGAAAGTAATAAATGGAATGCAAAGGCAGCGACAATGAAAAATATGACAAGGTGAGAGCGGTAAGTACTGTAGCATCCCAGTCAAATTTATCACCGCCATAAAATAACCGAACAGTAGGAGTTCGGGTAATAATCAGGAATGCAGCTGCAGGGATAGTAAAAAAGAATATATTCAAAATTGACTCCACGACAATATCCCGAAACTCATTAAATTTTTTGTCTTGAAAAACCTCAGTAAGATATGGCAAAGAGGCTTGTCCGAAAGCCATTCCTACAACAGAAACCGGCAGAAGTTGAAGTCTTTGTGCCAGGTAAAAAATGGTATAAGCCCCAGGTCCAAGCAGGGTAGCAAGCGTGAGGTCAACAGTTGCATCTATCTGAGCGACGATTATCGTTAGGATACGCGGGGTGGCCGTACGGAAAAATCGAACTGCTTCATGAACATGTGATATGACGAGCGTATATTTGAATTGAGCAATATAGAAAACAGGTAGCTGGATCACGAAAAATAGCATCGCACCGATGACGACGCCGACGATAGGTGCCATAAGGTGAAACTGATCAGCGAAAAAGTAGATGAAAACAATAATTGCCAGGTTATAAACAATAGGCGCGAGAGCTGGAATAAGGAATGACTTTTTGGCCTGACTGATCCCGGTCAGGAAATTCCCAAGAACAAGAAACGGGAGCTGCCCTAGAAGCAGCACACGAGAATAAAATATCAGCTGTTTGGTCATGTCTGGTGAAAAACCGGGAGCAAGAATAGTCATGAGAAGAGGCATAGTGATAACCAGTAGGATGATGAAAAGTGACAAAACAAGAGTCACAATATTGATCACGGAAGAGATAATATTACTTTGCTCTTTGCTCTTTTTTTGATATTCCACAAAAAAGGGAATAAATGTCGTGCTGAGAGCCCCGTTTATCAGAATCTCAAATACCAAATCCGGGATGCGAAATGCTGCAAAGAAGACATCCAGCTCCTCTTTCGTAAAGAAACCAGCCAGAATACGGTATCGTATAAAACCGGCAATGCGGGAAAGAATCATCATTCCGGAAAGGATGACTGTAGAGGAAAGAATACTTGTTTGTTGGGCAAAAATAAAATCCTTAGTCTTTTTTAATATTTTATTCATACTCGTATGTTCATTATAGATTATGGATGTATGTAAATGGGGTGAGAATAGTTTACGTATTACTTAATGTTAATTATCTTCTTTTTACAGATCTATTACTTGACTTTTGGGTTCAAAAGGTGAATAATGGTTCTATATGGTGTTTTATGGTGAATATGAAGTTTCGATCACGGCAGGTGGCCGAATTGCGCTGCCGAAAAAGATAAGGGAATTTCTTCACAACAATACAGTTGTGATCACCAAAGGGTTTGGCAATTGTTTGGCCGGGTACGATAAAGCAGATTGGGAGAAGCGGGCAGAGTCACTCTTGGATGTTTCGCTTCTTGATAAAGAACATATAGATAAAAGACGAATGCTTTTTTCATCCACCGTTTATATAGAACTGGATGAACAAGGAAGAGTTGTTTTACCGAAACAGCTACAGCAATTTGCAGCACTTTCAAAGATCGTCACAATCGCAGGAGTGGGAGATCATTTTGAGATCTGGGCCAAAGAAAGATGGCATCAGTACGTCGACAATGTCCAGGACTAATTACCAAAATATTATGCATACAACAGTTTTTTTGGAAGAAGCAGTAAACGCACTCAACGTCGAAAAAGGAAAAAAATATATCGATGCGACATTCGGCGAAGGAGGGCATTCTTATTTGATTCAGTCACAAGGAGGGATAGTACTTGGTATTGACGCTGACAAGTCTCAGGCTGACAAAGAAAAAGAAATCCGTGTAATTCATGGCAATTATGCAGATATTGAAGAATTGGCCGGTCGCGAAGGATTTAGTCCAGTTCACGGGATTTTGTTCGATTACGGACTGTCGATGGTACAGATAAAGACAAGTGGCAGAGGGTTTACATTCAAGAATGATGGTGAACCTCTGGACATGAGGCTTGGAGAGCAAGGAGAAACCGCCGCGGATTATCTCAATACAGCATCACAGGCAGAACTCATCGACAGAATCACAAGATACTCTGAAGACTTGGCATCTGAAGCAATCGCGAAAAGAATTGTTTCATATCGAAGTCGGAAAGAAATTGAAACAGTAGGAGATTTAAAAGAAATCATACGAGATGCAACAAGACAGCGAGATCAGCAGCTGGAGAAGACATATGCTCGTATATTCCAGGCAGTACGAATCATCGTAAATGATGAATTGAAAAATATTGAAAAAGGACTCGAAGGAGCATACCGGATTCTTGAACCCGGTGGCAGAATCGTAGTCATCTCGTTTCACTCTGTAGAAGACCGGATAGTGAAGGCGTTTGTGAGATCAAAAGGAGTGACACAAAACCGGATATCAGTTCAGAAAAGCAGAAAATTACAAACATTTGAGCGTTCAGCAACACTCAGAGTTATACAAAAAATATGAAATTTTCACTTAATTCATTTGTTTTAGGACTTATTGTGACCCTCGTTGCGATCAATATAGCAATTTTTATCAAAGGTATCCGGCTCAGTGACGAAATTCACTATTATGAAAAAGAACTATCAGCTCTTCGACAGCAGAATGTAGAATATGAACAAAAAATCTATAAGATGGAGTCATATACGCTCACAGCATCTTTGGCAGCAGAACTTGATTACGGCAAGTATAATGATCCTATCTATAACGAGATCCCGCAGTATGCACTAAATCAGTAATATGAATAGGCTTCGCATTATATTCGGCTTTTTTGCTTTTGTCTTTCTGGCAATTATTATCAGATTGTTTTATCTTCAGATCATTGCACCTACTTACTATTCTGCTGATTATACAACGACGCGTAAAATTAATCCCGCAAGAGGACAGATACTCGACCGCAACCGAGAACCGATAGCAGTTAATCAAACGAAGTATCTATTGTATGTCGAACCGAAGCTTGTGACAAACAAGGATTATGTTGTACGTGCGCTCGATGATATTCTGCAAATTGGGGAGGCCACCATTTCGGCACGAATCAATATGGACAAAGACTGGGTAGCTGTCAAAGGCAGTATCTCAAAAGAGACCAAAGAGAAAATTGAACAACTCAATCTTGAATCACTTGGATTCAGAGAAGAAGCAGAGCGTTTTTATCCTGAAGCTTCACTTGCTGCTCATCTCACCGGTTTTCTGGGGAGAAATGCAGAAGGTGAAACAGTCGGATATTTCGGTGTTGAAGGATATTATGACAAAGATCTCGCCGGTTTACCTGGCGTCTTGAAATCTGAGCGGGATATGATGAACAGGCCGATATTTCTCGGGAGTCAGGAGCGTGTTGAGGCCGACAACGGTCGGGACATCGTTTTGACTATTGACAAGTCAGTCCAGCATATTATTAAGGAGCATCTCAAGGACGGAGTGGAGAAATTTAAAGCAAAATCAGGATGCGTGATCGCCGTGAAACCGCAGACCATGGAGGTATTGGGTCTTAGCTGTTTGCCTGATTTTGATCCGGAAGAATATTATGAGTTTTCGGAAAAGGATTTTGTAAATTGGACTATTTCCAGCACCTACGAGCCAGGATCTACTTTTAAACCTCTGGTTATGGCTGCTGCTATTGAAGAAAAAAAAATAAAGCCCGATGACATGTTTGATGAAGCAAGCTCAGTGGGTATAGGCGGTTATACGATACGCAACTGGAATGATAAATATGAAGGCAAAATCAGCATGACCCATGTACTGGAAAAATCATCGAACATAGGGATGGTGTACATCGGCAGCAAGCTTGGCAATGAAAATCTTCACCGGTATATTACCGAGAAGTACGGATTCGGTGACTATACGCAGATAGATTTGCAGGGCGAAGCTACCGGCCAGGTAAAACCGCTGAACTCCTGGTATCCGATAGATGCCGCTACTATGTCATTCGGTCAGGGAATATCCGTGACCGGAATGCAGTTGGTTCGTGCTTTCGCTTCAATTATCAACGGCGGTTATCTCATGCGACCGTATGTAGTCAAGGAAGTCATTGAGGATGGAGAGGTAAAAGAAAGAGAGCCGCTGATCCAAAAACGGGTAATTAGCGAAAAAACATCAGCTATCATGCGTAAAATGTTGGTTTCAACTGTGGAACATGCTGAGGCAAAGTGGGATATCCCCGAAGGATTTACATTCGGCGGCAAGACCGGGACAGCACAGGTCGCTGTACAAGGTACTTATGACGCTTCAAAAACAATAGCTTCTTTTATCGGTTTCGCACCTGCAGATGATCCTGAATTTTTGATGTTGGTCGTCATTCAGGAACCGGAATCTTCAAGTTGGGGATCGGAGACGGCAGCACCGTTGTTCTTTGATATTGCTGAAGAGCTGTTGATTTATTACAATGTAGCACCACGATAATATCTATGGATTATCAAATACAAAGAATAAAAAACATATATCACTTGCTCAAAGCAGTCATAGCAAATGCATATTACGGTGATCCGAGTAAAAAGATTACAGTAATCGGCGTAACCGGAACTGACGGCAAAACAACTACTTCTTCCCTTATATATCACACACTTAAAGAAGCAGGGAAAAAAGTATCTCTCATTACAACCGTATCAGCAGAGATCGGATCGAAATCGTATGATACCGGTTTCCATACTACAACTCCGTCTCCTTTTACGATACAGAAGTTTATCCGTGATGCGGTCGCAGATGGAGATGAGTTTTTCGTTCTTGAGACCACTTCTCATGCACTGGACCAATATCGTGTTTATGGTGTTGAATTTTCCTATGGCGTTATCACCAACGTGACTCATGAACATCTTCAATACCACAAAACATACGAAAATTATGTTCGTGCAAAAACAAAATTACTGCAATGGTCAAAAAAAGTATTTATAAACAGGGATGATAGGTCTTATGATTATATTGCGAAGTTGCTATTCGGTTCGGCCGATCGTCAAAGAAATGATAATACCAAAACCTTCGGTTTAGAACATGATGCCGATTTCCATTTTAATATTTCTGAGAAAATCGGGAAGCCGCTGGCTCATTTCAATTTATACAATTATTTGGCAGCGTATGCAGTCTGCTCAACGATCGGTATTCCGGATGATGTTATTTTTGATGCAATGTCAAGCTATAAACTGCCTGAAGGTCGAATGGAGGTTGTATATGATGATATGTACAAAGTAATCGTTGATTTTGCACATACTCCAAATGCTCTCCACGAGGCATTACCGAGCATTCGGGAACAATATGTGAAAAATGGCCGACTTATTCATATTTTCGGTGCAGCGGCATTTCGAGATGATGAGAAAAGACCGATTATGGGGCGCGAAAGCGGGAAGTATGCTGATCTGACGATCATCACAGAAGAAGACTATCGGACGGAAGATCCTCATAAAATTGCACGGGAAATTGCAATCGGCGTCGAAGAAAAAGGCTTTCAACAAGTTGAACCCTCTGATTTCGGAACAAAATCAAAGGCGTATACCGTGATTATTGACAGAAAAGAAGCAATTGAAAAAGCATTATCTATCGCAAAAAAAGGTGATGTAATTGTGCTTACCGGAAAAGGTCATGAGAGAAGTTTATGTCGAGGAAAGACGGAGTATCCGTGGCATGATAAAGAGGCAGTGCTATCTTTAATTAATAAAAAATAAGTCCTGGATTCGCTCGATACCATTTTTTCGTACTCTATGGGCGTGCTCACCGACTTCGTCGCTTCCGCACCTCCCAAGTTGCCAAAAAATGATATCTTCGCCCAATAAGTTTTAATATTTCTATGCATTTTGATCGAGTTGTTACTTTTTATAAATCTTCCTTACTATCAATTCCTCATGGATTCGGCACGAAGATGTCAGGTGACGGCCGTGATACAGATACTATTCGAGATGTTTTAACTACGGAGAATATAACGTATAGCGCTATTGCCATCCCACAGCAGACTCATTCGACCAACGTAGCATTGTTGGAACATGCATCAAATGATACAAACCTGATCTCCGTTCAAGATACAGACGGTATGGTTACAACGGAAAAGGGAGTAGTTTTGACAGTGGTGACTGCTGATTGCGTGCCCATTTTGTATTATGATGAGGTTGCGAAGACAGTCGGAATTTCTCATGGTGGCTGGAAAGGAACACTCAATAATATTCCGGAACATGTTATTAAAGCCATGGAACAGATTGGTTCTGATCGCCGGAATATTAAAGCCGTTATTGGGCCTGCGATTAATGATTGTTGTTATGAGCTATACGGAGAGCGCTTGAATTTATTTGAGGAGCGGTTCGGTCAAAAGGTATTAACAAAGCAGGGCAATGTTGTAACCGTCAGCCTTATACGGTTAAACTATATGTTATTGAACGAAGCCGGAATACTATCGGAGAATATTAACTATATGCCAAACTGTACTTCCTGCAATGTCCGTGAGTTTTATTCGTACCACCGGGATCAGGAAATAAAAGGAGAAATGATTTCCTTTATTATGCTTCCCTAACATATCTTCAAAACTATTTATTTTATTAAACGTTTTGGTCATTTTTAGTTATATCTGATAAAATATATTTCTCAGACTCAAATTGCAGAGTTATTATACAACTTATAGTATAATATATACTGTTAATAAAGTCTGTATGATGAATTAGGAGAAACAGCTTTTCCTAGTTGATATTTTGAGTATTTTCCCGGTGATTTATATGCACAATCGTTCCGGGGAAAATCCGATACGGATAATCGGATTAGGCTCTTTTACATTCGGTATGATATCCGCAGCCGAAATGACTAGATAATGCATTGATGCACTCCAATATGAGTTTTAGTGCTCGTTGTGAAAGTAAAACATAGAGAGAGGAATTGAAATATTCTGTTTTTCTCCCTGTGCTTTATGGAAAAGTCTTTTTGAATTGGTAAATCTTTCTCCTTTTAATTCAAAGCTGGTTCTTACACAATTTTCATCTAAAGCTTACATTGGAGTGCATCAATTGGTGAGCACTTATTGAAGTATCTATCCCCTAGAAAGAGAGAAGAGAGATGCCGTACGCACATGTTACCCAATCCCACGCAACAAAGAGGACTGTCAAGTCAACCTTGATACTGACTCTTGCTGCACTGGGGGTAGTGTACGGGGACATCGGAACGAGTCCTCTGTACGCTCTGAAGGAAGCATTCCATTATGTTTCTCCCGTAAGGGAAAATGTGATGGGTATTCTTTCGCTAATGTTCTGGAGTTTGATCATCGTCGTCACAATCAAGTATGTGTTTTTTCTTCTGAATGCCGACCACAATGGTGAGGGTGGTATAACCGCACTGATCGGTCTCATAAAGAAGAAGGTCAGTCCGTTGCACATCATTCTGGGCGTTTTCGGCGTTGCCCTGTTGTACGGTGATGGTATGATCACTCCTGCAATCAGTGTCCTGTCTGCAGTAGAAGGACTCCAGGTTGTCACACCGGCTGCCGAACGCTATGTCATCGGAATTACGGTGCTGATCTTGGTTGGTCTATTCTCAGTTCAGAGGTACGGAACTCAAAAGGTCGGAAACGCTTTCGGGCCGATCATGATCATTTGGTTCCTGACGATCGGGACACTCGGACTGCTTGAGATCGTGAAGCATCCTGCTATCCTGCAGGCAGTCAATCCGTATTATGCCGTGCAATTTTTTGTCCACAACGGAGTGATCGGATTTCTCACGCTGGGAGCAGTGGTACTTGTCGTAACAGGGGGCGAAGCTCTCTATGCTGACATGGGCCATTTCGGTTCACTCCCAGTTCGTCTTGGATGGCTCGGATTTGCGCTTCCGGCACTACTTTTGAATTATTTCGGGCAGGCTGCCCTGGTGATTCAGAATCCCGAGACGGCGCATCATCCGTTCTACTCACTGGCACCCTCGTGGTTTCAGTTGCCTCTGGTGCTCCTGGCTACACTTGCCACGATCATAGCTTCACAGGCTTTGATCACCGGAGCATACAGTCTGACACGTCAGCTCATTGATCTTCACGCCCTTCCGGCGATCGAGATCGTGAGCACATCACGGAACAATCACGGGCAGATATATGTCCCGACGGTGAACAAACTTCTCCTGATGGGATGTATCGCGCTTGTGTTGTTCTTTCAAAGCAGTTCAGGACTTGCTGCTGCATACGGTATCGCAGTAACAGGTACCATGGCTATCACAACATGGCTCTGGTATCTGACCCTTGTCAATGTCAAACATTGGCAGGTATGGCTTGCCCGAATGCTTCTTGTCGTATTTGTATCCATCGATCTGACATTCTTTGGTGCAAATATCGTCAAGTTCATGCACGGCGGTTGGATACCTCTTACAGTCGCCGTGCTCGGAACACTCGGAATGGAGTGGTATTATTTCCATACCCGGGCGCTCTTGCGAGCCAAGAAGGTCCCGTTTACCGTCACCCAGACGTTCAACACAGAAGTATCTTCGGTCATCGTGTTCATAGATGAGTATGCTCACTGCGGGACAAAGCTTCTGATCGGAGCAGCGAAAGCACTCAATGCCCCGTACAAGCTTGTCCACATCGCGACCCGTCCTGAACGGGTAGAGCTGCTTGAATACTATCTGGCCGAGATCGGGGAGACGGTAGAGATCATTGAGTCACCAAGCGGAGACCTTCTGCATCCTGCAGTCGAGTATGTCAAGTCAATCCTGGAGAACAGCGAAGGAATGGTGTGGGTTTTCCTCGGGCAATCAGTTGTCCACGGAGATACACCGCTTCTTCACCCGAACGGTGCAGCGCTCATGGAACGGCTGCAAACGCTTAAGGGTGTCGTAATCACGCGGGTTCCCTGGGTTGTTGAGACCCAACCTGTGATCCATCTGAACGGCAATGGTCATCATGTTGTACAGATAGGCACGGGACAATAGAATATGTCTAGTCATCGTCCTCACAATGGCGTGAGGATCAAGCGGGCTGCGTTCTTTCGGGAACGCAGCCCTTTTTCATGGTTAAAAGTACATTAAAATGTTCTCAGAGAAGTGTTGCCAAAACAGTGAAGTAAAGCAATCACGAATAGTATTTTAGTCATTCAGATGTTCTTTCTTAAGTGTAGATTTGATATCTTTATATGTCGCATGCTCCATTTGTTTACGCGAGAGATGCAGAGAACGACGGTAGTTGATAAACTCAATGATCATCGGTATGAGAGAAACGAAGACGATCCCGACAACCATAATGTGAAAATGTTCCTGTATGAACGGTAGTCCGCCGAAGAAATAGCCGGCATATGTAAAAAAAGTAACCCATAAAAACCCGCCGACGACATTATAAATCAAGAAAGTCTGATAATGCATTTTTCCGACTCCTGCAACGAACGGAGCAAAGGTCCTGATAATCGGAAAAAAACGGGCAAGAATTATGGCTTTACCCCCATGCTTTTCATAAAATTCCCTTGTTTTTTCCAGGTATTCCTTCTTAAAGATCTTGGAATTTTCTTTGGAAAATACTTTAGGACCTACAAAATGTCCGACCCAGTAGTTGACGGTATCTCCGAGTACTGCTGCTGCCAATAACGTAATATAAACAGCAATAATATTCAAATCCCGGGTTCCCGCCAAAGTTCCTGAAACGAACAAAAGTGAATCACCCGGTAAAAACGGAGCTACAACCAGACCTGTTTCTGCAAATATGATCACAAAAAGGATAAAATATGTCCAGATACCGAACTGATCGATAATCGTCGAAAGATGTTCATCGAGGTGAAGGAACAGATCAGCAAGCTGAGCAAGCAATTCCATAGAAATATTAGTATACACTAAATCACGTCAAATAATTGGGCTTGTGAATAGAAGAAAATTAAATGGTTTCTTAGGCTATAATATACCTATGCTATCCAAAATTGACCATATTTTTTTCATAGGTATCAAAGGAGTAGCAATGGCAAATCTTGCACGGATTTTGAAACAAATGGGGAAACATGTCACCGGGTCTGATGTTGCTGAAGAGTTTATTACCGATGAGTCGTTGCATGAAGCCAACATTCGGGTTATTGCATCATTTGAGCCTGATGGCTTGCCAGAAAATACCGATATGGTCGTGTATTCTGCCTCACATGGAGGGAGAAATAATCCTCAAGTTCAAGCAGCATTAAAAAGAGGGATCTCTGTTGTGCATCAGGCAGAATTACTCGCGGCTCTCATCAAAGAATTTCACACCTCAATCGCAGTTGCAGGCTGCCACGGCAAAACAACAACTGCAGGCCTTCTAGCATATTCACTGAAACGATTAACTAAGAGCTCAAGCCATATGGTAGGCGTTTCAGCATTCAATGACGTATATGGCGGAGAGTATCAAGGGAATGAACATTTTGTATTTGAAGCAGACGAATATGGTATAGATCCTCCGGAAAATAGAATGCCGAAATTTCATCTCACCCAGCCGGATTATGCTTTGATAACGAATATTGATTTTGATCATCCGGATATCTATTCGTCTTACGATCAGGTCAAACAGGCCTTTACAGTATTTATGCAGCGCATAATCCAAAAAGATGTCATCCCACCGCTTCTTTTCCTGAATGGTGATGATGAAGGATTGCGTGATATTGCAAATCATCTACCGCCCAGTTCCTACAATTTTTACGGATCAACGAGCATTTGTGATGTCTGTTATTCTGATATCACCTACGGAGAAAAATCAACAACGTTTGTCGTGAATAGTGAATTGTATGATATCAAACATAATGAAGTTGAGATCACGCTTTTCGGTGAAAAAAATGTACAAAATGCAACTGGTGTCATCGCGGTATTGCTCAGACTTGGATTCGGTATCGATGCTATCAAGCAAGCGATTCGAAGATATTCAGGTCCAAAAAGACGTTTTGAACTCAAATTTTTTGAAAACGATATTTATTTATTTGACGATTATGCACACCATCCCGCGGAAATTGACGCAACGATTACCGCTTGTCATAGTAGATTCCCCAATAGAAAACTGATAATCATTTTTCAGCCTCATACATACTCAAGAACGGAGCAATTTAAGGAAGCTTTTGTTGAAGTTTTCAGCCGTGCAGATGAGGTACTGCTTTTACCGATTTTTTCTTCGGCAAGGGAGACTCAATCTCAAGCCAGAATTACCTCACATGATTTAGTAGAACTTGCACGAAAAAAAGGGATTTCTACTGTCCAGGCATTTGATTCAAAGGAATCACTTACGAAATACCTAACCGATCATGTGGCAGAGGGTGATATCCTATTTACCATGGGAGCGGGAGATGTTTACAAACTAGATACGGAGATCAGAAAAATAATTGAAAAACTATAGACTGTCATTTTGGGTGAAATCAGGATAATAATTTTATTGAAAAATATGGAAGAACAACTGAAAAAACAATTCGGTGAGAGGATAAAAAAGGATTTTAATATTTCTCCGTACTTTACTCTGAAAATGCAGACAAAAGCTGAGTTTTACATTGAAGCTTTATCTATCGATGACTGGAAGGAGATAGTTCAATTTACTTCGATCAATAAGATTCCGTTTTTTATTCTGGGAGGGGGGTCAAATATTGCCGTTTTACGGAATGTTATTCCGGGATTGGTAGTGCGGAATCGATATATGAAAAAGGAGATTGTTCAAGAAACAGAAGAATATACTGATCTATTGCTGTCCTCAGGATACCCGATGAGTCTGGTGGTGAAAGAGACAACCGATGCCGGGCTTTCCGGTTTTGAGTATCATCTTGGACTTCCGGGGACACTCGGTGGAGCGATATTTATGAATTCCAAATGGACGAAACCAGTGTCGTATGTAGGGGATAGTCTTGTTGAAGGAACGATAATGGATCGGGAAGGGAATGTAAGGCGGGAAAAACGTGAATATTTCTCATTTGCATATGACTATAGCAGGCTTCAGGACACACGGGAGATATTTCTTGAAGGTGTATTTCGTTTGCGTAAAGAAGATCCGGACGCTCTCAAAAAGCGAGCTCAGGATTCGCTGGCATACCGCAAAGAAACCCAACCGTTCGGCGTGGCAACCGGCGGCTGTTTTTTCCAAAATATTTCACAGGAAGAAAAAGAACTACATAATCTTCCGACAACGTCAGCAGGTTACCTCATTGATCATGCAGGATTAAAAGGTCATCAGGAGGGAGCTTTTGTGGTGTCGGATAAACATGCAAACTTTGTAATCAATACCGGACAGGGGAAACCGGAAGATCTACAGAAAATGCTTAATCTGATAAAATCAACGATAAAAGAGAAGTACGGCGTCGATCTAAAGGAAGAAGTGCAGGTGGTGTAACGCAATGCGTATAGCGTACAACGTTTTCTATAACACTGGGAGCTTGAGTTGACATGATTAAATCAATACGACTCTTATCACGTTGCACGTTACACGTTATATGTTACTCGAAATATGGAAGATGCTTATATCATCAACGGCGGACACAAGCTTGAAGGCAGTGTTTCATTGTCAGGTGCAAAAAATATCGCATTGAAAGTTCTTATTGCAGCACTCTTATTCGATTCGAAAGTCGTACTAAATAATATTCCTCGTATCGATGATATTGCGGAATTGATTCATCTGCTGAAACTGCTGGGAGCTCATGTCGAATTTGAACAAAATACCGTTACAATAGATCCTTCAACCGTGCATGAAAACAAAGTTGATTTGTTGCATGCTTCAAAAATTCGCGTCTCTTTCTTGTTATTTGCCCCGCTTTTATATCGATTTCAAAAGACGAAAATACCGAATCCGGGCGGATGCAGGCTTGGTGCGCGATCGATTGACCGTGTGATAGAAGGGCTTCATGCTCTTGGAATCCACGTAACATACGATTCTGCGACAGGTTATTATGATGCGATCATGGATAAGAAACCTGCTGGGACATATACCTTTCCCAAGCCGTCTCATACCGGGACCGAAATGATGATTATGATGTCAGTTTTTGGTGATGGAGTGATTACTATTAAAAATGCAGCTCAGGAACCAGAAATTGATGATCTTATTGCACTTCTCAACGAAGGCGGCGCCCGTATTGAGCGAGAAGGGACTGATATTGTAGTGACCGGAGTTGAAAAATTAGTACAGCAAAAGCCTTTTACTATCGCATCTGACCGAGTCGAAGCAATCACATACGCGGTTGCAGGTATCGCCACTCAAGGGGATGTAACGATATCTCATATTGAAGATCATTATATAAAAACATTTGTTGATACCATTCAGGCAGCCGGTGCTGGAGTTGAGAAAACAGGAGAAGGCACCTGGCGGTTTTTTTACCAACCGCTTCATGCAATGTCAATAGAAACCGCGCCGCATCCCGGCTTTCTCACGGATTGGCAGCCGCTTATGGCAATTCTTATGACCCAGGCCGAAGGAAAATCAGTCATCCACGAACGAATATTCGAAAACAGGTTTAGCTATGTAGAGGAACTCAAACGATTGGGTGCTCATATAGAGTATATCGAGAAAGGAATTGAGAATCCGCAGGCACATTATCACTTCAACTACGATCCGGAAAAAGAATATCAACAGACAATTGAGATATCCGGTCCTCAAAAACTCCACGGAGGTGTTATGACGGTTGCTGATCTTCGGGCCGGAGCAACACTTGCTATAGCAGCGCTCATGGCAGAAGGGGAATCATACATCAAGGGCGTTCACCACTTGGAGCGAGGATACGAGGGATTCGTTGAAAAAATCTCAAAACTTGGAGGAGAGATTAAAAAGTTATAAAGGTTACTTCACCACCTCTTCATCTTTTACCGGTTCCATGACCACTTTGCCTGGATAGATTTTGGCATTTTTGCCGATTGTGACACCAGGCATAACGGAGCAGTTGACCCCGAGAAATGCACCTTTTGCGAGGATTGCTCCCAGTTTGGTTTTTTCTGTCAGAATTTGTTCGTCAGGAAGACTCATATGAATCGGTGCCTGATCTAGCCGCCAGTTGGCCAATGTGGTCCCCCAACTGGGATTGATGTCTGATTCGAGAACCGAATCACCGATGAAATTTTTGTGAAGCATACAGTTGGGTCCGACGTAGCTTCTGGCAACTTCAGTTCCGAAACCGACCACTGAATGAGCCTCAATTGTAGATTGCCGTACCAATGCATGATTGCCGACTTTGGCGTTTTTACCGATATAGGCGGGACCTTTTATGACTGCAAAAGCGTCAATATGGGCATTCTCATCCACAACAACATTGCCTTCGATCACTGCCTTCGGACTGACATAAGCTGAACGTGCTATATGATTATTGTTTCTGAGCTGCAGTAGAATTTGAGTCATATCCAGTACATGATGTGAATATTTGATTTTCTTCCATGGTCCGTCATATGGTACGACATCAATATGCCGCTGCTGCATCAAATCATTGAGAGCTTTTTCATACTGATCATCAGTTGTCGGAGTCTTTTTGAGAAATCCAAAGAAGTCCTGCGGCTCGGAGAAATAATGAAATACGAGATTGAGCAGATTGCTTGGCTCATTGCCCTCTCCCGGCTTCTCAACAAGTCCGGTTGTACGGGTGCCTTCCATTCGGATATATCCGCCAGGAAAGTAGGATTCGGTCTCGAGCCCGGTGATATATGCGTATGAATTGTATGTCTTCTGCTGCAATACCTTGAGAAATGCAGGATCGATGACATCACACGCATTTATGACCAGAATTGGATTATTGCCGATTTCATGTTCGGTCTGAAGCAGCGCATCACCCATACCCGTCGGCTTGACAATATTGGTACGCAAGGTAATGTTGAATGGCTGATATGATGCTAGCCATTCTTCATTGTCGCGATTTGTGATAATAAGCGCTTCATGAAAGCCTGCTGATTCTACCATTTCAATGGTATGCTGAAGCATTGGTTTCCCGAGGATCGGTATCAACGTTTTGTTTATAGTAAGTGGTTTAAAGGATTTTCCTATCCCTCCTGCAAGGATGACGACAAGTGGTTTTTTCATAGTAAATAGGTTACAATTTATTATAACAGGAGTTATGAGAGGAATGGTTCCTCTTTTTTTTTATCAAATTATTCTTATTCCTATAGTACAATAATCCGATAGCCGTACTATTACATTAAGCCTTTTGAAAGATCAAGTGTCTGATATTGGTTTGCGTTTAACAATAAATATAGTAAATTATGAAAAAAGTAACTGTAATCGGAGGAGGAACCGGAACATTTGTTGTTCTTTCAGGGTTGAAAAGTCATGAGCTCGACCTAGCCGCAATAGTTACAATGATGGATTCGGGCGGCTCAACCGGAAGGCTGAGAGACCAGCTGGGAGTGCTCCCACCCGGTGATCTTCGCCAATGCCTAGTTGCTCTTTCAGATGCCACAGAATTGTGGCGTAAACTTTTTCTGTATCGGTTTGAAAACGGCGATCTCAAAGGACACAACTTTGGAAACATTTTTTTGTCAGCTCTGGAAAAAGTCTGTGATGATTACAATACGGTGATTGATACCGCAAGCTATGTCCTTAACACTAAAGGGAAAGTGATTCCTGTTACATTTGAAAAAACTCATTTGTGCGTGGAATACGAGAACGGAACCGTGATCAAAGGGGAAGGAAATATCGATGAAGACAATCCCGAACGAACACGTATCAAAAAAGCTTACCTCGAGCCTGAAGCAACCGTCAATCCGCAGGCGGTATCACGAATTCAAGAATCGGATTATATTATTATTGGTCCCGGTGATCTGTATACGAGTATTGTCCCAGTACTCTTGGTAGACCATCTGAAGGATGAAATCAAAAATTCAAAAGCCAAGGTTATTTATAATCTCAACCTCATGACCAAAGCCGGGCAGACAACAGGATATACAGGCCAGGATTTTATCCATGACCTTGCGACATATATCGGCCGTGAACCTGATTATATCGTTGTAAACAGCGGAGAAGTCCCGGATGCGATAATCAAATGGTATGAATCGCATGAAGAGTCACCGGTACAAAATAATCTGCACGAAAATGGATTTAAAGGTACTATAATTGAAGAAGATATCATAAGTAGGGCACACATAGAGAAGAATACGTCTGATCAGCTTACCAGAAGTATTTTAAGGCATGATACCAAGAAGCTGACACCCATACTTATGGATATTATTAACCAAAAAATATAATGATACGCAAACATGCTGACTCAATAGGACATGCCATGAATGGTCTTCTCTGGGCACTCCGCACCCAACACAATTATCGCATACACCTGTTTCTTATCGCACTCTCCGTGCTGGCTGGATTTGTATTTCAGATACGATACAACGAATGGCTGATAATTCTGGCTTTGGCTATGATGGGTCTGATCATTGAGACGATCAACACGGCAATAGAAAAAGTTGGAGATGCCATAGATCTGAATTACAATGAGCACATAAAGATCGCGAAAGATGTCTCCGCAGCTGCGATGCTTATTTATTCTTGCGGAGCGGCTGTCGGCGCTTCCATGATTTTTATTCCGAAAATTGTCAATTTAATTGCAGAGCTTCTGAAGTAACTGTATGTCACTGTATCTTTACATAACGATCATTTCTCTTATTATTCACTTTGTACTTATTGTTCCGTTTATAAACTTCCTGTATATAAAAAAATTTCAGCGGGCTAAACAGAATACGCGGGATGCATTTGATAAACCTACACCGATTTTTGACAAGTATCATCAGCACAAGTCAGGCACACCTGTAGGCGGTGGGATACTCGTAATTCTCATCACAACAATTCTTACATTGTTTTTTCTCGGAAGTTTCCGGTTCTTCGGTATATATACACATTCAAATTACCCCTCAATAGTGTGGGAAGTAGCAATAATTCTTTTTACGTTTCTCAGTTTTGCACTTCTAGGCGTTTATGATGACCTCAATAAAATTTTCTTTTGGGAAAAAAAGCAGTTTTTCGGTATGCGTCTGCGTATGAAGCTCATAATCGAGATTATCCTGGCTATGATTATTTCTATAGCTTTATATTCGGCATTGGGAATAAGTATTATTCATATTCCATTTTTCGGTGTTTTTGATTTTTCATATTTTTATATTTTATTTTCAGCATTCGTGATAGTCGCATTTGCCAATGCTGTAAATATTACGGATGGACTGGATGGACTGGCAAGCGGGGTACTTATGATTGCACTTTTCAGTTTCTGGGCAGTTGCAAGAAGCATCATTGATGTGCCTCTCTCAATATTTATCGCGGTCTGGGTCGGAGGTCTTCTTGCATTTCTTTACTTCAATATTTTTCCGGCCAGAATTTTTCTCGGAGATACGGGAGCTTTGTCGTTCGGAGCAACATTTGCAGTTATCGGACTTCTACTCGGTAAAGCATTTGCCCTGCCGATCATAGGGGGTATCTTTTTTCTTGAAATTCTGAGTTCACTCATTCAGCTTCTTAGCAAGAGATATCGAAAAAAGAAAGTTTTTCCTGCAGCACCCTTGCATTTACTTCTTCAGTACTTCGGGTGGGAAGAACCGAAAATTGTATTCAGATTCTGGCTTTTTTCCATCATCTTTGCATTGTTCGGACTTATGATAGCTTTTTTGAAGTGATCGTATACCCCTTATTATTTGAACAAGATTGCAACTCACCACGATCCATAATACAATGAATAGTATGGATACAAAGTCTGCAATTTTAATTATTATTATTGTTGTGCTTGTCGGAGCAGCAGGATATCTCACATTTCTTCTTTCTGACGGTACAAATCCGCTCATTCTGTTTACCAGTCAGGCATCAGATGAGGACCTTTTGGTTGATGACCCGCTGTTGGATGACGAAGATCCGCTTTTGGCGCAAACAGAGGAGGGTCCGACGCCATCACCGACGATTTCTTATATGAGTACGAGTCCGACACCTACACCGACTACCGGTTTGACAGTATTATCACCATCTCCAAGTCCGTTGATTTCAGAAGACCCTGAACCGTCAGAATTACCGGAAACGGGCGGATTGCTCACCGCGACTCCTACACCGGTGACCGAATTACCAACAGCAGGAATCACTGATTACCTTCCTGCGGTATTTGGCGGAGTTCTTCTTATTTTTGTAGCGATGCTTCTTTAAGTTAAAGGTATATTGAGTATTTGAAAAGGAGTTTTCTCCCCTCAGCTCGTGCGAGCTGAGGGGAGAGGAACCTTGACTACATCGGATGTATAAGGCCGGACTAGTCCGACCTCAAAAGTGGAACAAACAACCAGTGACTGACGCCGGGGACACAGGTCAGATTCACATCGGGTCCGCGGCTGTTTGCTACGGGGACATGAATCGTGATCGGTGTGTTTGAACGGCACGGATGATCATGGTCGATCACGTACTCACCTTCCGGGAGTGCGTTCTCATCCTTGAACTCATACAAGCCGTCATCACCCCGGACGACTGCCCAGATCACACCGTCCTCGCCAAACGTTGCCTTGACACCAAAACCTTCCGGTGCCGGCTCCCCATTGATGATCACAAATCCGTGAATGGGGTATGTCGGGACGACACAGGTCAGATTGATATCTGGACCAGTATTGTCCTTGACAGGTACCTGGACGGTTTTCGGTGTGTCGGACGGGCATGGATGATCATGATGGATCGTGTATTCTCCTTCGAGAAGTGCGTTATCTTCCTCGAAACCATAACGCCCTTCGGTGCCCTCTACGACCGTCCAAAAGGTTTCGTCGCCGATCATGGCTTTGACACCAAATCCCGGAGGAGCAGGTGAGCCGTTGATTGAGACAAATCCATGAATGGGGTAGCGAGGACATTCGATCACGAAATCCGGACCGCGGTTTTCGGCGGCCGGAATCGTGACTATGATGTCATTGTTCGATGGACAATCCTGATAGTTGTGTCGGATCGTATATTGCCCTTCGGTGAGAATGTTCTCATCTGTGAACTCATACTTTCCGCCCACATCCGTGAACGCGACTTTGGTCGTTCCGCCCTTGCGGACGGCCTCTACTCCGAAACCGGACCATGCAGGCTTCCCGTTTATGTAGACGTACCCGAAGAGCGGATGCTCGAGATCGGGACAGTCCAGATACAAATTGGGACCCTGCTCATCAGCTGCTGGTACATGTTGACCTGTAGGCATATTCGAATCGCACGGGTACTCATGGTCGATCAGATAATCTCCCTCGATCAGATCCGTGAACTCGTAATATCCCTCATCGCCAACGACGGTTGCCCATCTGGTTCCCCAGCCGTTTATTGAGGCTTTCACCCCGAAACCGGCTGTTACAGGCTCGTCGTTGATGTACACATTGCCGTGCAGTTTGTGCGTCGGACATTCGATATGGATATTGGGACCGCGATTGTCAACCGCAGGAATTCCCAAATTCATCGGAATGTCCGGTGCAGGACATGGGTAGTCATAGTCAATGACATAGATTCCCTCGGGGAGGGCATTTTCGCCTTTGAACTCATAACGACCTTCGGTTCCTTCGACAACAGCGAAAAATACCGCGCTGTTGTCATCACGAGTCGCCTTGACACCAAAGCCTTCCCAAGCGGGAGTGCCGTTGATGTATACGAACCCGTAGAGCGTGTGAGTTTCCTGAGACTTTCCCGTCGCGTCGAGGCTGATGCTCACCGCCAAAAGTAACATGCTGGTGAACACAATGAATCGTGTTACAAAACTGATGGTACGCATTGTACTTTCCTTTCTCTGCTAGAGTAATGGTTGTTTGCTTCCTGACGGAATATCAAGGCTCATTTAGAACCTTCATACTCCGTCAGGAACTGTTTTTGTTCATCCGAATGTCAAAGTACTTGAATTTCTGTAAACCTGCAAGATAGATGCTTTACTATCCCATAGAAGATACAGAATTCGAAAATATAAGCATAATTTATCCAACATAAAAGTTGGATAAGAAAATGTTATAGGATATATTATATCATATAACTGAAGTTTAACCCGTTCCAGTAGTCTAAAATCTACTGTTACATTTCCCGTGCCATAGCGTAGAATTCCCGGGGATCGAGTGATGCCGTCCCGACGAGGAAGCCGTCGATTTCTCCTGTATCCAGATAATCATTAATATTGGTAGAATCAGCACTTCCGCCATACAAATAAGATGATCCTTCCGGGAGTTGAATTTTCTTTTTCATCTCAAGAACATAGGATACATCCGCATTTTCGCCCGTACCGATTGCCTCAACAGGCTCAAAGGCGAGAATGGGTGATTCCGGGTAGACCGTGTCAGTATCATTGCGGATACAGAGAATCGGAGCAATATTGTATTGATCGCAGAATGAGATTTTCTTTTCAATGTCTTCTTCCGATTCATGAAAATACTCGCGGCGTTCACTGTGACCGATAATCGCATAGCTGGTGATATCTTTCAACGCTTTTGCGGTGACTTCTCCGGTATATTTCCCTTCTTTATACGCCGAAACATTTTGTGCCCCTATTTCAATACCGGGCAGTTGTTCGAAATGATTTTTTACATATAAGATATACGGATATGGAGGTGCGATGATGATTTTGAATTCGTTATCCGAAAGTTTTTTTTGAAGTTTGGTGTCTTGCGAAAGCTGATCTTTGAAGGTTTCGGTCCATTCGATTATTTCTGCAAGAGTTATTTGGGCTTTCCAGTTTGCGATTAAATATTTCATGAGTAAATGATAAATGTAACAATAATTTCATTCCGAATCTGCTTTTTGATCTTTCATAAGATGATTATGAACAGGTCTTACCAATTATTTTTGCTCAATCGGTTCTGCATTACTATCAAATGATTTGGTATCATTATACTCTATGGTCGATGTACTCAAAGGATTAAATACTCAGCAAATGCAGGCGGTGAAAATTGTCGAAGGTCCTTCGGTGATACTTGCAGGCGCAGGATCAGGGAAAACTCGTGTTTTGATACACAAAGTACTCAATCTTATAGAAAACCATCACGTTGATTCCCGTTCTATTGTTATGATCACCTTCACCAACAAAGCAGCACGTGAGATGAAAGAACGCATTGCACGTGCAACCGGAAGTGAGGCTGATCTCGGATATGTGGGTACTTTTCATTCGTTTTGTTGTATGCTTTTGAGGCGTGATGGCGAGCATATCGGTATTCCCCGGTCTTTTGTCATTTATGACGACGACGACCAGCAGCAAGTCCTGAAGCAGATACTCAAGAAGATGCATACGAAATATTCCCCGCGGTTTTTCTCATCCAAGATTTCTGAAGCAAAGAATCAATTGGTCTCTCCTGAACGGTACCTGGAGTTATTTTCGTATTACAAAGCAGCAGAAGTCGCGGAAGTATATCACCAGTATCAAAAAGAGTTGAAACAAAACCACGCACTTGATTTTGATGATCTGATCATGAAAGTTGTAGAACTTTTCCGGAAACATCCGCCTGTCCTCGAAAAATATCAGGACAGATACAAGCATTTGCTTGTTGATGAGTTTCAGGATACGAATGTTGCACAATATACCTTGACTCAGAAACTTGCTGCCAAACATAAAAATATAACGGTAGTCGGCGATTTTTCACAAAGCATCTATTCATGGAGAGGTGCTGATATCCGCAATCTGGAAAAATTTAGTGAGGATTTTCCCGAAGCTACCACGATAAATCTGGAACAAAATTACCGCTCAACCCAAAACATTCTCGACTTTGCATTTGAAGTCATCTCACAAAATGAGACCCACCCGATCCTGCAGCTTTTCACCGAACAGGATGGGGGAGAAGAAATCACCTACTACAATGCCGACAACGAGGAAGATGAAGCGGTATACATCGCCAATGTCATTCAGCAGCTGGCAAATAAAGCAAATTATCGCGATATATCCGTTTTGTATCGGACTAATGCGCAATCACGTGCGATCGAAGAAGTGTTTTTGCATTACGGAATTCCCTATACGTTGATCGGAGGGACCCGGTTCTATGAAAGAAAGGAAATCAAAGACATTCTCTCTTACCTCAGACTATTTTTGCATCCTACGGATTCGGTTGCGTTGGAACGAGTTAAAAAAATCGGGAAACGACGGTTCGAACGCTTCAAAGAGTTGTACACAAAAGTGAAAGAAACGGTAGAGGATATTCCGACAGTTGAGCTTATGGAAATGGTTTTTGAATCGACAGAATATCTGGGCTTGTACGATCCTGACGTAGAGGAGGATTACGCGAGACTGGAGAATATCAAGGAATTGAAATCGGTAGCCTTGAGTTTTCCTCATATCGTTGAGTTTCTGGAACAGGTCGCACTGGTCGAATCGGAATATTTTGAAGGGGAAAAAGGAGGAAAAAGCCGGGACGGAGTACGGTTGATGACACTTCATCAGGCCAAAGGTCTGGAGTTTGATTATGTGTTTATTACAGGACTCGAAGAAGGGATTTTACCGCATTCACGCTCGATAGATGATCTACACCAGCTCGAAGAGGAACGGAGACTTTTCTATGTCGGTATCACGCGGGCAAGGAACAAACTGTATATCACGTATGCTCGCCGGAGAATGATTTTCGGAAGACGTAACGAAGCGATGAAATCACGGTTTATCCGAGCAGATGAAGACGCGGAGTATGAGACTGTAGAGGATGATGAGTGGTGGTGAGATGGAATACTGTTCGCTTGCAATGAAAAATTTATCTCGTTAGCTAACTCGATTCTTGTTACTGTGCTCAAACAGTGCTCACTCAAAAATTTTTATTGCTGTGTGAACTTTATTAACAATAATCCGTATACCGTATCTTTTTCCCTTCAAAATTTACGGCTTCATATTCGTTTTCTGACATTCGCTCGAACCACATGACAGGAATTTTGCCGTGTCCTCCAGGAGAGTCGATGACATATTCGGGGATGCAGTGGCCGGATATGGTTCCGCGAAGGCGTTGGTATATCTTTTTTCCTTCTTCGACAGAGATTCGGAAGTAATGGGTACCGGCTGCCGGATCCAAGTGATGTAAATAATATGGTTTGACCCCGACGGCCACCAGCTCTTTAAATAGTTCGGCAAGAATTTCCGTATTGTCGTTAACCCCTTTCAAAAGTACGGTCTGCGATAAAAGCATTACTTTGGCTTTCTTCAACAATCGGAGAGATCGGATGAATTCCGGGGTAATTTCCCGCGGATGATTGATGTGAATTACAACGATTATTTGTTTTCGGGACCGGATGTTTCGGATAAATTTATCAGTTATGCGTCGGGGAAATACGGCTGGTGTGCGGGTATGGAATCGGATGATTCTGATATGATCGAACGAATCCAGACGATTCATTACTTGATTCAGGAAGTAATCGGTTAGCATAAATGGATCTCCTCCGGAAAAAATTACTTCCCAAAGGTCTGCTGTACGTTTGATGTATTCCATTGCCTGCTCGTACATCGCTTTATTCTCAGTAAGCAGATTTTTACGGAAGCAGAATCGGCAGTGTATGGCACATACATTCGTTAGCATCAGGAGACAACGATCAGGATATCGGTGTATGATCCCGGGCACAGGCTCATGGGAATGGTCACCTATCGGATCCTGCAGTTCATAATCATATATAGTGTCTTCCAAGCTGCTTGCGACTGCCATCTGCCGTAACGGATCAGCGGGATCATACCAATTGATAAGATTGAGATAATATTTCGGGATTAAGGTAAAAAACTTTGCCGGTTCTGTATGATTTTCCAAAAAGGCTTTCTCCGTATCAATTCCTTTTGATGTAAGATAATCTTTCAGCTGTGCCGATGAAAAAATGAAATTATTTTTATCCATGGTGATGGTCTATTATAACGTACTGAGTTTCTTACTCATTTTTGGGGATATTTCTACCACAAATCTAACATTCAGGACTACAGTTATTCTATGGACAGAACAGCCATTCTCTATAGTCTTCTGGCGATTATATTTATTTTCGCAATCGTTTTTTACGTCTCAACAACTCAAAACAAATCATTGCGGTCCGGGGATGCACCTTCTCACACACCGTCCCCAACGACGGTTCCGACCGAACAAAACAATGACACCGTACAAGTCTATCTGGTGGCAATCAATGATCGGGGACAGCAAGGAAAAGAATTCGGATGCCAAGACAGTATCGTACCTGTCACGATTTCCATTCCTCCGACTGATGATCCGCTTCGAGGTGCAATCGAACAACTTCTTCAGATAGACCAAACCTACGGGGACACAGATTTGTATAATGCGTTTTATCAGTCAAAGCTTCAAATTGATTCCGTTCAGGTTACAAACGGTATTGCAACAATCCGATTAAGCGGCGACTTTGTCATCGGTGGGGTATGTGATGAACCGCGAATAAAAGAACAGATCCGTGAAACCGCACTTCAGTTTCCGACAGTAGAATCTGTACGTATTTACATCAACGGGCAGATGTTATAATTTTGTTGATGATTACTTCTCCAAATCTCGTTTTTGATTTCGACGGAACTATTGTCGGCCCCGAATCACTCCCGTTGCTCGCATCTATTGCACTTTTGGATCATCCTGAAAGAGAATCAATAGTGGAAGAAATTGAACATATTACTCAGATGGGAATGAATAACGAGATATCGTTCGAAGAGTCTCTCTCACTTCGCCTCGGCCTCATGAAACCGTCACGACAACACATTGATGCTGCGATTCAGGCATTACATACGGAAGTTAGTCCCACAATGAGAGACAGACAGGATTACATCAGAGAAAACAGTGAGAATATTTATATTGTATCTGGTGGATTTCGTGAAATTATAGTTCCGGTTGTTCAGGATTTGGGAATTGATCCCGGACATATTTTTGCAAATTCCTTCTTGTTCGATGATGAAGGTTACGTGACAGGTTGTGATACAGAAAATCCTCTGTCACATTCCGGAGGTAAAGCAGAGCTTATACGGAGTTTGGGATTGCAGGGAGAAATTGTAATGATCGGCGACGGGTATTCGGATTATGAAGTATTTGAAAAGGGTGTAGCGCATAAAATCGTGATTTCTACTGAGTTTGTCCCGCCGCGTGATTTCGTGAACGGGCACACTCCTCAAGCAAAAAATTTCGATGAAGTTCTGGCATATCTGCATCCGCGCCCGATTCTTGAGAGAGCATAGTAGAGATCCATTTATTCCTCTTACCTTTTATTTACTTGTTCTTTACCAAATCTTCAGATAGAAGAAGCTATGATTAAAAGTGCTGAATTGCAAATGCTCAAAAGGTAAAAGATTAGGAGTTGGGAATGTATAACAATTATATTCGTTGTACTGCAGGGGGCACAACGATGTCATCCTTAAATTATTCATTTTTTTCGGATGTATAATTTTTCATTCCTTCCAAATCCGACATCTTCGGGCTTTGCTATAGCATACAGGAATAGTCTTTCTGACTATTCTTTACATATACAATTGTAGGTCAGATTCTTGATGTGGGAGGAATGATCGTGGACGGAAGTCACATGAGTGGCATTGCCATTTCCTCACCACGTCGGGAATTCGTCTAAGTTGCAAAACTGCAGACCGTACCCGGTTTATTGGGATATAACACTCAGTTTGCACATACATGAAGACCAAAAGAAGCTGTACAATCGAAAAACGTTGTTTTTCGGACCTTGCAGCTATAACCCACCGTTTTAGCAATAAAGCGGTGGGCTTTTTTTAGCGGTATTCCCGGACTACTTTTATTACGACACCGCCTATTTCGAGTTTCCGTTTGGGGAAGAGATCGGGATATTTCTTGTTTGCAGCTTGAAGATATATTTTTCCGTTTTTATCAAAGTAATATTTCAGCGTCCATTCATCATCAATGAAAGCCGCGACTATATCCGCACTTTGCGGTCGAAGCGATTTGTCGAGGACTACGAGATCTCCTTCCATGATACCGGCACCTTCCATCGAATCTCCGCGGACTTTGAGGACGTACGTGTTTGAAGGATTTTCGATCGTGAAAGGAACCAATCGTACCGTTTCGTAATTTTCCTGTTCATCATGAGGTAATCCGGCCTGAATGGAGCCGAGAAGGGGAAATTCAAAAAAACGATCTGTAGGGATTAATTTTTCTTTATTTACCTCGAGATACCCTTCGTCTTTCCATCGGTTAATCCAATATCCTACCGCACCGGGAGACTGCAGATGAAAGAGATCCGAGAGCTCACGGAATGAAGGAATATAATGATATTTAAAGTAAAATTTTCGAAGCGAATCAAATTTGTCATCTTTCATAGTACAGCTGAACTAATAGTATTATTCAATTTAGTACAGTTGTACTATCTTGTCAAGAGACAAATAGTTAATTCCGGCCGAACATATAAGCGCTGACGGGCATACCGATCAGCGCAGCAAATGCAGATTCGATATCCTGAGCATACGAACAGAGGAATTGTTCGTCTATATCCGGTATACGATAGCCGGGACGTGCATAATGCAGGGGTAATGACAGAAATCGATTGTTTTCCTGTGCTATATCTTCGGGTCCGACGAGATCACAGTTGTAACCCGGCCAGTATTCGTGGAGGCTCACTTCAGAGAGAGCACTATTGTCATTGGGATGAATAAAACATAATGTGCCGTATGAATCCATATGGGCTGAAGATTCGATCCGCGCCGTCTGATCTGTCGGTAAGTCCATCGCCTGCTGCAATCTCTTTGATAGTCCGATATTTTGAAGTTCTTCACTGGCATCGTCTGTAAGTGTGAAATATTGATAGCTTTTGTTTACGGAAAGAACTACTACGCCGGTATCAGGTGTTACCGGTGCTATAAATTTTCTTCCATGATCGGGCAGATGGGCAAATAATGCGATTGGTGAAACACCGCGATAACGTTCTATGTATTGCTGAAAAGGTGAATACTGTTCTTTATTCATAAATGTAAGCATATTGTACTTATAGTATTCGTATTTACAATATCCGAGTTCTCAAAGTTGCATAATTAATAAGTAATATTTTAGCTGCAAAAAAACACCCTCTGCTAGCAAGAGGGTGTTTTTGAGAGACGGAACAACGATCTTAGATCTTCTTCCCGGCCTTCTCATTGGCCTGGATATAGCTTACGCATTGTCCCTGATTTTTGAATGTCGGATTGTTGAATGTTATCCATCCACCGTCCTTACATTCATCTTTTGACATAGGTGGTCCGATGATATTATTTACCTCAACCGTGATCACATGGATAGATCCAGCATCTTTGTTGTTGAATTCGTCTCGTGCTTCGAGACGGATGGTGTAGGTACCATCATCAACTGCTGTCGTGTCCCACGAAAAGAGTAGTTGATTGGTAAATGATTCATCATCATACACAGTCCCCGGACCGGCAACTATATTGTTTGCCGCATCACGGACTACCGTATAGTATCTCCAAGGATTTTCATCGGTCACTGATCCATATACGTCAACAGTTCCTGATACCTCAGATCCGTCTGCAGGAGATGTAATTTCTACATCCGGTGCATCTTCGTCTACGATAATGTCGTATTTGTGACTATTATCGATCGCAAGTGTATCGAAGTCGAATCGTGAACCAGGGAACCATCCGTAACGGTTACCGCCGACTGTCGTACCGATGATATCTGTAGGATCGGACAATGTCCACGATCCGATGACAGCCCCGGTACCGTCAAGTACTTCCATCACCGCTTCAAGGATTCCTGAACCATTGTCCTGAAAGGTGTGTCTGAATGTATACCATCCTGATTGATTGATGGTGACAGGTGAACGATCAGGGTTGCTAGGCCAACCGAGCGCATTATTGCTGGCACTAACTACAAACTGATCAGTTTCCCCGGGCTTTGTACCGATGTTGAAGACGAAATCTCTACGATGCGTGTCGGCGGGTGTATTTACAGCAGATGTGTAATCAAACCGTTTATCGCTTCCATCCGCTTCTGACATATCAAGATAGATATCAACCTCGGTTACATAACCGTTTGCAGGAAAGGCTGTTTCATATCCTCCCCATTGGGTGTATGCTCCCGCTTCAATGACGGCATGATAACTTCCGTCAGAAGATGTAATACCGTCAGTTCCTGATGCAACTTGTGAAATTGATCCGAACCAACCGGTTGTATCGGTCTCAAATCCATTGAAGTATTCGGAAACTGCGAAAGCCGAAGTACCTACGAAAAGGAATGTGAATATTCCTAATAGAATGTTTATTATTCTTTTATTCATATTTTCACCTCCTTTCTAAAATCGAACATTTTTTCAGTTTACGGAAACGGAAGGTGAAAAATATAAGAGGTTTGTAAGAAAAAACTCACTCATGCAGCGTATAGGCTGCACTGAGGTATTCCTCAATTTCATCTGAAATCTCAGCTTGAAGAACCAGATTGTGCCCGCCGAGTGCCTGTTGAGTGAGGAGCTCTTTTCCGAGAGCAAAAAATTGATACCCGCGGGTGACTTCCCGTCCTTTTAGCTGGGAAGGATTTGAAGCAGCTGTTTTGACTGAATTGTGTAGGCGTCGTATGTCATGTACGATACTTTCTGTTGTCCCTGTTCCTTTCCATGTGGACATCATATCAGGATCCATCGTTTGCTGTTGATCGAAAACGTCAAGAAATGACTCAAGCGTCTCTCCCGGTTCATGCATAAGTCCCAGGTCTTCCATCATGAGATCAAAATGATGTTTCCCGAGCATTGATCTGCTTTTGAGAAGCATCAGGACGGTTTTCGCGTGATTGTAAGCCACCATCGGTTTTTCAGGTGATTGTAATGTTCCGGATTTGTATGGCTTGGTGAAATCGCGTGCAGCAGGGTATTGCATAGTTTGACGGTAAAAGCGTCGCGGTTCGGCACCTTCCCTTTGAAGGTCAGGCCATTTTGACGTAATCATGAAACCTTGGTGCGTGAGATTCATAAGTTCCTGCAAGTCGGATGAGTTTACACCTGAATATTGCCAGACATCATATTTTTCTTCAGCGTCGGCATCGAAATTGTCACGTAGAAGTGAGAAGAGCGCTACACCATCCCCATATCCTTTTTGGATCCAGGTAAATGATGGGATATCGGTTTCGTTTAGGTATGATCGTCTTTCTGTCATGAGAAAATACTATACAACAAGTAATCGTATGATACAAGATACGGCTTCACAAAGGTGTGTTTCTGTTACTTATTTATTTCAATCTCAAATTCTCCTCAAACATCATATCTTATCCAGCATCGATAAATAAATCAGCAAGATGTTGCTTGTGTCGCGGGTCGAAATCGGGATAAAATTTTCTGATCAAAAGATCCCGTTTGTCGATCACAGGGGGCATAATGTAATGATGCGTGACGCAATCTCGGATATCCTGATCCAGTGCGGCTACCAGCGACTGAATCGCTTCGGGCTCAAAAAGATGTCCTGACAAAAGCATCATCTGTAGAGCAAAATCAGCGGCTTTGAACTCATCAGGATAGGTGCCGTTCATAAGAATAAGTCCTTTATCGAGCCACAATGCTCTGTCCCGTTCGCGTTTGGCACGGTCACGTATGAAATGATGTACGCTTCTATCACCGGATTTGACCTGGATAGCAAATTCGTCACGACCGACGATATCGGCAATTGTCACTCCTTCAGGCGTATAGGTATTGAGATGTAGCCGTGCATCGATCCCTTGTTTATCAAAATATTGATTGCGCGCAACATGCTTGACTTGTCCGACCACTGATTCGAAATACGGGCTACCCAGGAAACCTACAACTGCAAATTCTGATCTCTCTCCGTCTGAAATATGATTTCCCATGACAGGCGGTTCCTGTACAGGGATCGAAAGTACCGGTCGGGTAGGTAGGATAGGGAATTGTCTATTGGGGTTCGACCATTGTTCTTGTGAAGTTGGATATTCGCCCCCTTTGTACATGAGGTTATCTTAAAAGTTGAGCTCAGAAAATGCAAGCAAAACTATACTCCTTCCTTACACATTTCTTACGGAATTCTCATAATTACTTTTTGAATACGTAATAACTGTAGTTTTTTAAGGTGCAATATATGTACATATTACGTTCAATTTCATATAATGGCCGAACCTATGTCAGCCATCGAAGCATTTCGCCATATTCAGGAAGATAAACCGTACGCCAACTGTGCATCTGCTGTAGTTCATGCATTGGCGCCAGGTGAAGCATTGGAGGCATCTTCTCAGGCAGTGATGTATGACAATGCAAAGTCTCTCATAGATATTGCGGCGTGTGTCGCTTTCGAACAGGCACGCATCGGCAATTATACGGCTATGTATTCACTTGAGAACGGAATGACTCCTTCTTATTTTTTCCGACATGCTGAACGTGATGCAAAACAGAGCAATGATCCGGGATTTTTTATCGGAGGACTGCTTTCGACTTTAGAACGCACTCCATTGGGGCAGTACGAACTCCATGTGATCGGGGTTATGAATCATCACAAAGGGAAACAGGATCGTTTCACCGTGTGTGATACGGCACGGATGGATGAGAAAAAACTGATTCGGGATATGACCGCGCGGGAAATGGATGCGCGTATCATACAACCGGGTATATATCGGGATTTTCGGGCACTTGCTCTGATAGGCTATCCTTTGGAAGAACTTCAATTTGATCCAGATCTACACGGAGATCTTTCATCAATTGAAAATGAAATGCTGTCTGCCGAATTCAAATTTTATGAAGTACTCGAACGAGCCGGATTGCTCCATCTGGTACAGAATGATTATTGATTTTATCGTTCTGTCTGATGATCTGTGCGAAAGAGCGGCGGCGTTGTCATTGTATGATTCCGGATATTTTGATAAAACGCATGCACAGTCGCTTCTACATCCACACCATAAGGAAGATCATCTTTGGTGATCGCATGTGCCTGCATTTCTCTGAAATCAGAGGCGGCAGTTGCAGGATTGCCAGAAATACTGACCCGATAACCTTCTTCCCAGCCTGATTTTGGATTGGCGTACGTGTACTGCGTGAGGAGAGTTTCGTGAGGATTTTTAGGTCCGCTTACAACAAATAATCCGATTGTGTACAAAGGATCTTGTGTCGGTCGCCGCTCTTCGATGATTTCCATAAGTTCGACCCATTCTCCATAAAGCGTCATTCCATGATATGCGGTCCGCTTCAAGTAAGGAAATCTCGAATCTTCTTTTTTGAACACAAATTTCCGGTCTCCGTATTCATTGAGGAGAGCCTGATGCTCCTGATCCCATTGTGGATTCCCGACCAGGAATTCAATAAGCTGCGTTGTGTTGGGTCTGAAAATTTCGGCTACCATGGAAATTAAGGCTATTATAATAGGACAAAATAAAAATATGGGAAATATTTCTTTATGATCCTGTAAGATAGCAAATATACTATTTTGATAGGCAGTATTATACTATATTTTAGAACGATGTCATACCATCATGCGAAGGTTGACTCCAGCCTCGACGGGTGCGGTGATGATTTTTCTGGCAAGTTCAGCACTCGGGATGGCAATATCCATCTCAGTCATACCCCACGCACGTTCCAGGAATTCCATGGAAAAATCTGCGATGTCAATTGCGACAACAGGATCTTGGACTTCGGACAATTCCAGTGGTTGCGGCCGCTCTTCATATCCATGTTTCCGATGTATCATACGGCTGTCCCGTACGGCATAGTCCGTCACACGCGGATTGCCTTCGGGATCGATGATAAATGTGGCACCGTCTACGCGGTTCGACAAAGTTGCAGCTCGTAAAAAAAGTGCTACCGAGGTATCGGGATATACATTGACACGGATGCTTCGGTCAGGAATTGTCGCAAATCCGATACGTGTCGGCAGAATGCGTCTCATCTCGCGTTGGGCTGCTAGTATATAATCATAGTTTTCTTTTTCCGGAAATATGACGCGGTCGAGACGGTATTTTTCTGATCCTGTTCCCAGATATCGGAATGCATGACCGCTCCGGTCGAATTCACTTTCTGCATATGGTTCAAAATCCGGATATATATTTGCGAGTTGTTCGGGTGTAATATTTTGACTTCGAAGAAATCGTAATGCTTCGGGGTATTGATCAATTCCGGGAAATCGTGGAGTCATCTCGTCACGTTTTGGTTCTTCAAGGTCAGCATGAGTAATGTGCGGTTCGGGATGAAGTGCTGTCGGATCTCTTCGTAGTCCCAGTCTATTGAAGAATCGTTCGATCGCCATAGATAGAATATAAATTGATAGTACAGATATTATAACGGCAGAAAATTGAACAGGAATATGTTCGGAAGATGAAATATGTAGCGTTTATATAATTTTAACAGTATTCTTTTAATTGTCGGATATACTGAATATTGTTAATTGTTCATTGGGTGAATGAGAAAAGTAGCCGCTGCCGTTATATCGCCTGTAGGGGTAGTCGTATTGGGTATTCTTCTGTATAGTTTGTTCCAGTGGTATGATTTCTATTCTCCCGAATCACGTTGTAGACGCGAAGCCCGCAAGAACGTGTTCGGAGCGCAATATGTGAGTGGGTCGGAGACGGGCAACAGATTTGCACAGAAACGGATCAATGAGATTATTGAAAAAGAAACAAACGAGTGTATGGAACGTCTTCGTGAAAATTGAGGCTTACTCTACGAGCCGCAATGACTGGAGCATCGCATCAGTTATTTTCTCGAATCCCTGACTTGACGGATCCTGTGTATTCTCCGTTATTCTCAGATATTCATCCTCTCCTTTGCGCAGGTATATATAGGTACTGTCACCGTAGCCCCGTACATCAAATGTGAGTCCTGACTCTTCACCTATGAGGATCGGCTGTACTGCACTGACTTGTTCGTTTATGGGATCATTTTGTGCATCGGTGTGAATTTGATTGACATATTCGTCCAGAGTTTGTCCTTCGAGTGATCCGGATGTGAAGTGCAGACTGATTCCGTCATAGAATTCAGTTCCTTCCTGCTGAGAAGGACCCCAAAGTGATAACAGCTCTCCGTCATCGGTATTTTGGATGTCGATTTCCTGAGGATGTCGGATGGTGAATCCGTGAGCTGTGGAGGTATATGTCTCCCAATTTGAAGTATTGAGAGCTTCAGTATCTTGGTCGTTCGTTTCGTTTTGCTCATTTGTTTCAAGTTCCTGCCCTTGAGTCGGTTCACGGTCTGTGTTTACGGCTTCACCGGTCGGGTTTCTTCGGGTCAGGTACCAAAAGATGAGTCCAGCAAGAATGATAAGTAGTATGACTATTGTTATCCGTTTCATAAGAATCATTGTAAGGGAATTTTGGTAAAAAATAGGTAAGAGCTTTCAAAGTTTTGCAGAGAAGAAATTATAATATCTGTATGGATACTGGTAAACTATTTATCATACTTGGTGTCGTGATTGCACTCGTCGGACTCTTCATGTCATATGGTCCCCAGATCCCTTTTTTGGGGAAACTTCCGGGCGATATCTATTTCAAGCGTGATAATTTTTCATTCTATTTCCCGATCACGACATCCATTCTCGTGAGTATTCTTCTGACTCTCCTGTTTCGGATTTTTTCAAAATGAGTCAGAGCAATGTAATGTGAGAGAATGTTGAGTTTTTATTGACTCTGAATAACTGTTGTATACAATTAGGATATCAATGATTGAATTCATTTTATTTGTAATCGGAATCGTGATCTTGGTGAAAGGTGCCGACTTTCTCGTGGACGGTGCTTCTTCTCTTGCGTTCAAATGGGGCATTGCACCGATGGTGATCGGACTGACGGTGGTTTCCTTCGGGACTTCGGCTCCTGAGCTTCTGGTATCTATGACAAGCGCTTTCAAGGGCAGTACGGATATTGCATTGGGAAACGTCGTCGGGTCGAATATTTTCAATATTTTGCTCATTCTCGGAATAAGCGCGATCATTTTTCCGCTGAAAGTCCAGAAAAACACTGTTTGGAAGGAAATTCCGTTTTCTTTTTTGGCGGCTATTTTTGTCCTTATCCTTGGTTTTCGGACATTCATTGATGAGCGGCAGTTTCAGAGCATAGTGCTTGCCGGATCTCAGGTGGAAGGCGTGATCACGCGTTCGGACGGTCTGACTCTTCTTGCTTTTTTCATCATCTTTTTGTATTACACGTTCGGTATTGCGAAGGTTTCGGGTGATTCTGATATTGAGATACAGAAAATGAGTATGGTGAAGATTGTTTTATTCATCATTTTGGGATTGGTGGGTCTTGTGATCGGAAGTCAGGTGGCGATTGACAACGTGATTGCCCTTGCGCGTATGCTGAATATCAGTGATACTTTGATCGGTTTTACGCTGGTTTCGGCGGGTACGAGTTTCCCTGAGCTGTTTACAAATATCGCAGCAGCACGCAAGAAAAATGCCGATATTGCGGTCGGAAACATCGTCGGCTCCAATATTTTCAATATTTTCCTGATTCTCGGCGCGACTTCATTCGTCAAAGACATCCCGATCCGTGGTATTCAGATTGTGGATATTATGATTCTATGGGTTGCGACGGCGGTCCTTTTTGTGTCTATTTTCGTTTGGCAAAGGCATACCCTCGGACGGAAAGAGGGTATTATCATGGTTCTGGGGTATATTGCCTATACTGCCTTCCTGATCTACCGCGGCTGATTTTTATTTAACAAAATTATTTTATCCTGTAAACTGAGTGGTATAGCATTTCCATGCAGTTTATGAGTGAAGATTCCGAACAATCTCCAAAGAGTAAACCTGCCTTCCGATTGTCTGGCAGACAACAGGCCTTGCTTGTCTTTTTAATCTTCATGATCTTATTCGGCGGCTGGTACTTTTCTCCCGAAGCACGCTGCAAAAGGAAGGCCAAAAAAGAAGTCTACTCAAAAGCAGCAGTCGCAGACATCAGCGAAATTCCCGACGCCTACCGCTCCATCCTCCAGGACGCCATCGAGGTAGAGGTGCAGAAGTGTTTGGAGGGGGAATAGGTGAGTATCTTTTTTAATAAACGCTCAAAGCTACATTGAAAAGTATCTTATTCGTGTTGTCTGAAGCCTTGACATAGAGGTATTTGATATAATATCCTGCTATGACAGAACGCGAATCATATCCTATCGTAAGATATGAACAACCACCGGTCTCAAATGAAGATGTTTTGAGTTATCTCATTTTCAGAAATCGAAGACTTCATTTTGATGAATTGCCTCCTCAGCTGGATTTTTCTGTGTTTGAAGGAGTTCATAAGGAATTATATGAAAACTATGAAGATGTTCCTGAGGTGCCTGATGCAGACTCTCATATTGCCGCATTGACTGAACAGTATGCTTTACTTTCGACACTTGAAGGTAGAACATTGTTAGAAGAGCTAAAAACTATTTACTATCAGAAAGCAGCCGGAGAACGTTCGACCATAATTTTCTTTGACAGAGAAACAGGGTATCTCAAAAGAACCCCTTTATCTTTTGGGGATATTACATCGACTTCTAATGATTACAATATGGTGATTCGGGAAAAAGGGATTCCTGTCATAAATATTCATACTCACCCTAAAAATGCTTTTTTTTCAATCCAGGATTTTAGTTCTATGTTAACTCCTGCTTTCAGTGACGAAATGCCCTATGATTATGCTTCAACAGTCCTTTGTCCGGATTATCAGATTTTGGCTATTGCTACAGCAGAGACGCCGGTTATGGAACTAACAGAATTTGAAAAATTACGTGATGAGTACAGAATTTCTCCTGAAGAACAAAAACGAATGGATGAACTACGAAAAAGAAAGGCTAAGGTTGAGGGTATGCTGGCCGCCTTCAATTCAAACTCAGAGCAAAACCTTCAAGATTATCAGCGTACATTATTGGAGGAAGTAGGCAATCAACCTGACATTTTGCAGGTGAGGATACAGCAGTGGGCGCTAAAGTGTCGGGATTTCTTTGACAATGATTTCTCCCCACGATTTAATCGCGCATATTCAAAAGCTTCACAACAATCAGATGATTACGCTGCACAGGTATATAATGGAAATGCAGTCGCATTCGCGCGTGCGATGAATCTCAAACTCTACATGGCCACTGACGGTGCTCATTTCAGAGAATTTAGTGCGTGATTTAACCGTGTTGCTATGAATATAAAAGAACTTCAGACAATTGAACAGACCCCGGAAGTCCGGGAACGGGTAGAGTTTCTCAGAGCTCAGATAGAACGAGGTATTGACTTTGAAACGTGTATCGGTCTACACGGGACAAGTATTTACGGACTCTATGAGGCAGTGCGTACAGGATATTTTACCGGCAATACACCGTTTGTAGATGATTTTACAGATCCGGAGACAAGAGATTTCTATTTTCATCCTCTGCTTCGACACAGAGATATGATCCCGGTTGAGATTGACTGGATACCAGAAGAAGAGTCGTTGGCTCAGGTCAAAACGTATGCGGTCGGGGCAGCTTTTGCTCATGCTTTTCTCAGTAGTTTGGAACTTCCCATCGATGATCCTGAGCATGAAAGACCCTGGATGGCAAAAAGAATGTATCATTATCGTACCTTAGAAGAATCTATTGAAAATGTAAAGAAATGGTATGGTCCTGACTTTGAAAAACATAAGGATCATATCATAGAGACCCTTCAGGGTGAGATCGAGGAAGAAGAAGAACCAATCAAATATTTTGAATCCCTCGGGATTGATAAAGCCCGGCTTTTGCAAGAACGTGATAAGGCTTTTAGATATAATGGCTTGATCATCGGTATACATCCTCAGGCACTGCAAGACCTTATACTGCTACCGGGAGATTATCGAGAAGGTGATGTGCGATTTCGAGCAACCGGTGGGATTGATATCAAATACATGATGGGATGCCAAATCCTCGGCCCGAAAGAGAAACAAATAATCAAGAAGTGGTGAGAGTGTTCTATACTGAAGTATATTACCAGTTTCTCCTCTGACATGGCCAATATCTTTACCAAACAAATCTCACCGATCCCTATGGCAGTCATTGTCGCAGTGATCTTCGGCATTATCTATCTTTTCAATTACTTCTCACCTCAAGGACAGTGCGAACGTCAAGCGAAGAAACAAGTATACGAAGCAGCAGCAGTCGCGAATATCAATGAGGTAAACCCGATGTACAAAACAATTCTTGACGGAATGATCAAAGACGAAACGAAGAAGTGTATGGAGGAGAGAGGGGAGTAATATTTCAAAAACTTCACTATAATGAACATATGAATGCAGGTTCTTTCAAAACAACAAATGTTCTCAAGCTTCTCGGATTAAGTTTCCTTGTCATCGCGATCGGCGTTTTCTTTTACTTTCTCCTGATGGTATTTCGTTCTTTTGCGACTGTACTTTCAATCGGTATCTCAGCAATTATCGGTTTTTTGCTGCTGAAATATGAACCGGCAGTTTTGGTTGGGAGAAAGATGCTGAAGCCTGCTCTGCAAGTTGTGATTATTACGATATTACATTTTGCGTTACTCTTCATTGTCCCGGGTCTTATAGAAATCCCATTTCTAGCTCAGTATACGAGCGGGCCACACAAAGATGCCGGCATTGAGGCGATCATCTCTTCGATCATTGTCGGAGCTCTGAGTCAGCAGATAGTGGTCTGGATATATCTGATTCGCTATTCGAAACGTGTTCGTATCTCTTTACTCCAGTTCATATCTCTCGCTGCCTTCTCCGTTATACTTCCTTTTATTCTCATAGGTGTAGTTGTGTTAATCATAGCAATCTCAAACAACCCTTCTTGGTTTAATATGGACTAATTTCTCAATAGAATGATGTGGTGTGGGAGGGAAGTGGTAAAATAGGAGTGTGAGAAACAAAAGCTTCCAAAGTATTCTTCAAAAGTAGTTTTTTCGAGTATAATAGAGTATTTATGCTTACAGGTAAACTTAAATCTGATATCGATAAAGTCTGGAATGCATTCTGGACTGGTGGTATCTCAAATCCTCTCACTGTTATAGAACAAATTACCTATCTTCTTTTCATAAAACGTCTCGATGAAATTCATACTCTGAGAGAAAATAAATCAAATCGCACTGGTGAGCCGATCGAAAATCCTATCTTTCCGCAAGATAAACAATATCTCCGTTGGTCGAGATTTAAAGACATGGCTCCTCAAACCATGTATGATACGGTATCGAAAGAAGTATTCCCTTTTATTAAAGATCTCAATGGGCAAACAAACGAGGCATATTCAAAATATATGTCAGATGCTGTTTTCCTGATCCCCACTCCCAATCTTCTACAAAGAGTGGTAGACATGCTCAATGCAATCCCCATGGATGATCGAGATACAAAAGGAGATGTCTATGAATATTTGCTCTCAAAAATCGCACAAGCAGGTACGAACGGACAGTTTCGAACCCCTCGTCACATCATCAAAATGATGGTCGATCTCACCAAGCCAAATCCAGACGATATCATCTGTGATCCAGCCTGTGGTACTGCCGGTTTTTTGGTCACTGCAAATGAGTATATCAGAGAGCATTACCCAGAAATCTTTCACAATCCTCAGAAACGGGAACATTTCAATACCAAAATGTTTTATGGAAATGATTTTGATCGTACGATGATTAGGATCGCTGTCATGAATATGGTACTTCATGGGATAGAACGTCCCAACGTGTCTGATAAAGATGCTCTAGCACAAGAACAAGCACATATCCGCGAAGCATATACTCTGATTCTTGCAAATCCTCCATTTAAGGGATCACTTGATTATGATGTCGTGGCCAAAGATTTGACCAATATGGTCAAAACGAAAAAAACAGAACTGCTATTCCTCGCACTTTTCGTCAAACTTCTCAAAACAGGAGGGCGATGTGCTTGTATCGTACCGGATGGTGTGCTTTTCGGAAGCTCAAATGCACATCAAGGGATCCGTAAAACTATTATAGAAGATCAAAAACTCGATGCTGTGATCTCAATGCCATCCGGAGTATTCAAGCCCTATGCTGGAGTTTCAACTGCCATTCTTATCTTTACCAAAACTGATTCCGGTGGGACTGATAATGTATGGTTCTATGATATGCAGGCAGATGGTTTTTCGCTTGATGATAAGAGACAAAAATACGAAAACCCAACTCATGAGCAAAACAATATTCCCGATATCATAAAACGATTTGACCATCAAACGCAGGAAAAATCACGAAAAAGAACAGATCAGAGTTTCTTTGTCTCAGTTGAAGAAATCAGAGAGAACAAATATGACCTATCCATAAATCGCTATAAAGAAATTGAATATGAGGAAATTGAATACGATCCTCCCAAGAAGATTATTGCGGATATCAAGAAGTTGGAAGTGGATATTCAGAAAGGGTTAGAAGAGTTAGAGAGTATGTTGAAGTAGAAAACATGTTTATTAAAGGAATAAAAATTAGTAATTTCAGATTGTTTAAAAAAGAGCCCGTATTTGAGATGGACGATCTGAATATACCTAATAATACAGATGATGGAGCTGGTTTGAATATCTTTGTAGGAAATAACGCATGTGGGAAAACTTCTTTATTAGATGCTATTTCATTACCTTTACTCACCTTTAAAGCCGATGGTTTTAATCTCAAAGATTTATATAATATAGAAGAAAAATGTGTTATTGAAGTATATTCAAAGGGAGATTTTACCTATAAAGGCAGCATGCCAAAAACTGCATATCGAGGAAAAGGCTTCTCATTTACTGGGGGTTTAAGGTCCACTGGAAACTCAAACTATCTTGCATCTCTTATAGTGTCAGATCAAAAATTTATAAGAGCAGATGGTGAAACGAAGCCTGAAGATGATAAACCAGATATAAGAGTTAGCGTTAATAATCCCTGGAGTGGACCTCGATTTAATCGAAATGACGTATTGTATTTAGATAAGAATAGAACATATCAAACTAGGAGTGGCACCTATAATTCTACACGTTTTGATAGATTGATGGAGGATTTTGATTACCAATACATCAAGGCTGAAGATACTCCAATAGACTTAAGTGAGATACATACTGAACTCTCAGAAAAAGTGGAAAATGAGTTTCTTAAAAAGGCCATTAATAAGTTTAAGGAAATAAGTGGAGTGGAGCTTGTTCTTAATGTGTTTGATCAAATAACACCTCACAAGAAAGCCTCACTCGTTAAGATCACAGAGAAAGGATTAAATATACAGTTGGATTCTATAGGATCAGGTTATGAAATGATTTTTTCATTAATCTATTCATTTTATCTTTCGACACAAAGTGGCAAGGATTTGATAATTCTAATTGATGAACCTGAATTACATTTGCACCCTCAGATTCAGCGGGAGTTCATTAAATTATTACTAGAGTTTTCAAAAACTGCGCAAATAATCATGACAACACATTCCCCAATACTAGTTAAGCACCTACTAGAAAATGGTAATGTTAAGGCATTTGTGCTTATAAATGACGGTGAGAAGGTAGCGATTAGTGGTATTACAGATAGGAAGCTTTCGTATTTATCTTCAAACGAGATCAACTTCATTGCATTTAATCTCGCTACAGAGGAATATCATAATGAATTATACGAATCACTTTTATCTCAGTATTGCATTGAAAATAGCCTCAGTAGCATAGGAATAAAGGATTTTGATAAAAATTATTTTATAACCGAAAAGGGAGAGTCTAGTGATTACCCTTGGAAAGGAAATCCTTATGAAGTAAGTAAACATACATTTATTAGGAATCAAATACATCACAGAGCAGAAAATGGTGTTGTGGGTTATGAAGATCTGCGTGACTCTATTGAAAAACTTAGATCTTTTTATTGATATGGAGAAAATACAGAAAAAAGTAAAGTTAAAAAATTTCGTTAATATAACTTCAGGTTTTGCCTTTAAGTCAAACAACTTTAACAGCTATGGGGATGGTATGCCGTTAATTAGAATTAGAGATGTTAACAAAGGATATTCGAACACCTACTACCTTGGATCTTATGACAATCAATACGTTGTAGATAAAGGCGACTTCTTAGTAACAATGGATGGTAATTTTATAATTAATAAATGGAAAGGCGAGAAAGCTCTTCTGAACCAACGTGTTTGTAAAATTGATGTTAAATCATCAGACGTATATCCCGGTTATTTCTATTATTTCATGCCGGAGGTCCTTACCAAAATTCAAAATAAAACTTCTTTTGTTACTGTTAAACATCTTTCAGTAAAAGATATTAATAATATCGAAATTCCTCTTCCACCTCTCCCCATCCAAAAAAAAATTGCTGATGCTTTGGATAAAGCAGATGAGATCAGGAGAAAACGGCAAGAGGCGATAGAAAAGCTTGATGAACTGGTGCAGAGTGTGTTTTTGGATATGTTTGGTGATCCGGTGAAGAATGAGAAAGGGTGGGAAAGTACCACTCTTAGCCAAGTATGTCTAAAGATTACTGATGGAACCCATCATTCACCATCGACCACAGCTGAAGGTGTTCCTTACGTTACTGCAAAACATATAAAACCATATCATGTCTCTTTTGAATCCGATCCATCATATATTAGTATTGAAGATCACACATCTATATATGAAAGATGTAACCCAGAATATGGAGACGTTTTGTACATAAAAGACGGAGCAACTACAGGAATCGCAGCTAAAAACACATTCACACAGGAAATAAGCTTACTCTCAAGTGTAGCACTATTAAAGCCCAATCCTGAATTAGTAACATCGGATTTTATTGTTTATTGGTTAAATCATTCTATCGTAAAACAAACGCTTATCGATATTAATATGGCTGGTGCGGCAATTAGAAGATATACCCTAGCAAAAATAAGAAATTTTCCTATTCTACTCCCGCCAGTTGGTTTGCAGACAAAATTTTCAGAGAGAGCGAATAAAATCTTAAAGCAGCGCGAATTATATACTGCACAGGAATTACAAAATTCTTTACTCTTCAATTCCCTAATGCAAAAGGCATTTAAAGGTGAATTAGATTTTAATTAACATGAAATCAAATTTCTTATTTATTCAAAATCACTGGAAGGATATATATCAGGAGGCAGTTGAGACTGAGAAGAATACTTTCACTGCTCCTCGGACGAGTATTTTTTATGCCCGGCGAACTCTTGAGCTGATTGTCAAATGGCTGTATGAGAATGATCGGGACATAAAAACTCCTTATGAGACACATCTTTCTGCTCTCATGTATGAGCCTTCTTTTCGAGATCAATTACCAAAAAATCTTTTCCAATACCTAAACTACATACGTAAAATTGGAAACCTAGCTGTACATAGTCGAAAACGAGTTACTACAGAGGAATCACTGCGTGCTGTCAAAAATCTGTACCTTTTTGCAGAGTGGCTTGCAGTAAGGTATAGTCCTGAAGAAACACAGATTCCAGAGTTTGATGAGAATATCATCCCTCGCGAAGGTGGAGATGAGCTCAGACAGGCTGAGCTACAAAGACTACAGCGAGAAATGGAACAAAGAGATAAGGAGATTGAAGAACACAAGAAACAACTCGAAGATTACAAAAAACTACTCGAAGAAAAGCAAAATCAAGTAGAGAAAACAAAAGAGCAAAATAGGGGACGTTCAACATCACGTACCTATACAGAAGCCGAAACAAGAAAATTATTTATTGATCTATTACTAAAAGAAGCCGGATGGGATCCGGCAGCTGAGAATGCCACAGAGTTCGAAGTCCAAGGTATGCCCAACAATCATGGGGTGGGATATGTGGACTATGTCCTGTGGGGAGATGATGGGTTGCCCTTGGGGATCATTGAAGCTAAAAAGACTGCAATAGATCCTGATGAAGGGCAACATCAAGCTGAACTTTATGCGGACTGTTTAGAGAAAAAATATGGACAACGACCGGTGATCTTTTACTCCAATGGCTATGATCATTGGATCTGGGAAGATGATATGTACCCACCGCGACCAGTGCAAGGGTTCTATACCAAAGACCAACTTCGAACACTCATTAATCGGCGAAATGCACGTAAAGAGTTGAGCCAAATTGATATCAATAAAAATATTACCGAACGGCACTATCAAAATACAGCGATCAAAAGCGTTCTGGAGACATTCGAGAATAAACAAAGAAAAGCTTTACTTGTGATGGCAACGGGTACTGGAAAGACGCGTACAGCAATCTCTCTCACAGATATCATGATGAAAGGTAACTGGGTAAAAAATGTTCTGTTTTTAGCAGATCGGACAGCTCTTGTGAAACAAGCAAAGAATGCCTACACAGCACTTCTTCCAGAGGTATCAAATGTAAATGTCGTAGATGAAAAAGACGATATCAGCGCACGAATTGTATTCTCCACGTATCCAACAATGATGAATTTAATTGATGAAACAAAAGACTCGGGAGAGAAACTCTTTAGTGTCGGGCATTTTGATCTTATCATTATCGACGAAGCACACAGAAGTGTTTATAAGAAATACCGTGCAATATTTGAGTACTTTGATGCGCTCCTTATTGGACTTACGGCAACACCGAAAGATGAAGTTGATAAGAATACGTATGAGTTGTTTGATATTGAAGACAACGTCCCCACATATGCATATGAGCTCGATGAAGCAGTAGCAGACGGTTATCTAGTACCACCCAAAAAAGTAGAAGTTCCAACAAAACTTTTGAATAGAGGACTTGTATATAGTGAGCTTTCAGAAGAGGAAAGAGAACAATACGAGATGACGTTTGGTGATGAAGAAACGGGAGAATTACCATTATTTATTGAGCCCCCTAATTTTAATGACTGGATATTCAACAAAAGCACCGTGGATCTCGTACTGAAGTATCTTGTGGAGAAAGGTTTGAAAGTAGAAGGAGGAGATAAACTTGGTAAAACGATTATTTTTGCCAAAAACCATAAGCATGCAAAATTCATAGAGGAACGTTTTAATAAGAATTATCCATACTTTGGAGGGAAAGCACTTCGTGTCATTGACAACAAAGTTAACTATGCACAGGATCTCATTGGGGAGTTTGCAGATAGTACAAAAAAATATCCATTTATTGCAGTTTCTGTAGACATGCTTGATACAGGGATTGATATACCAGAGATTGTCAACCTTGTGTTTTTCAAGATTGTACGTTCAAAGTCGAAGTTTTGGCAGATGATAGGACGTGGCACACGGCTTTGTCCTGATTTATTTGCTCCTGGTGACGACAAGAAAGAATTTTTAGTATTTGATTTTTGTGGGAATTTTGCCTTTTTTGAGGTGAATACGGAAGGAGTTGAAGGAAGTACACAACAATCATTAAGTCAGATTCTTTTTGAAAAGAGACTATCACTCCTTCATTCTCTCCAACATGCAAAGTACCAGAAAGATGAGGAAACAAAAAAATTATATGATGATTTGAAAACATTACTCCATGGAGAAGTCAGCCGACTTGACCCAAATAGTTTTATTCTCCGACCTCACAGAAGGTTTATAGATGAATTTTGCCAGATAGAAAGATGGGGTAATATTTCGAATAATGACATTTTAGATCTGAAAGATCATATAGCTCCTTTTGTGAATTTCCTTGCAGAGGAAGATGATCTTGCAAAACGATTTGATGGGATGATTCTCTCAGCTCAAGTGAATTACGTGGAGGAGAAAAGTAATGCAGCAATGCAGAAGAAAATTAGTGCTATTGCTGCAGATCTAGAAGGAAAAGCAAACATTCCTGATGTACAAAAAGAACTCGAGCTTATTAGAGAGATTCAAGGAACACAATTTTGGAAAAGTGCTACATTAAGTCAATTAGAGAATGTCAGATGCAGAGTTCGTAATCTTGTGCGATTACTAGATAAAAAACAGAAGAGACATGTCTATACAAACTTTCAGGATGATCTGGGAGAGGCAACAATACATGAGACTGAAGTTATCCAGAAGAAGGAGAACTACTTAAACAAAATACAGGAGATTTTGAAGAAAAATCAAGATCATCCTACTGTTATGAAGATACGGAATAATATTAAGCTTAATGAAACGGACATTGAAGGATTAATTGAACTTCTTCATATAAATGCACCAGATATCGATAAAGCGAAGATATTGGAGGTTTTTGAGCAAGAACCATTGGGACTTTTTATCCGAAAAATATTAGGTTTAGATAGAGAAGCGGCAAAGAAAGCTTTTGCTCAATTCCTTCAAAATAGAACGTTGTCTTCTTCACAGCAACATTTTATGAATACTGTGATTGATCACTTAACATCAGTAGGATACATTGACGCCAAAGATTTATATGAGCAGCCATATACTGATTTTCATACGTTTGGTTTAGAAGGTCTTTTTAATACTTCAGAGCAGGATATCTTATTTGAAATAATTTCGGATATTAAAAGAAATGCACAATTTGAAGTAAATCGTTGAACATTATGTCAACCTACCTCGCCCTCCTCCGCGGCATAAATGTCGGAGGAAACAACAAAGTCAGTATGGCGGAGCTGAAGACGGTCTTTGAGGATCTGGGGTTTTCTGATGTGAGGACGTATATTAATTCCGGCAATGTGATATTCAAGACAGAGGAGCGCGATGAGAAGAAGTTGGTGCGTGAGATTGAGGAGGGGATCAGAGATCATTTCGGTCTGGATATACCGGTTGTCGTGAGATCAAAGGAGGAGATTGATCGGGTGACAAAAGAAATTCCTGCTGAGTGGATGAATGATCAGGAACAGAGGACTGATGTGATGTTCTTGTGGGAGGAAGTGGATACTCCCGATGTTCTTCAGACGATCAAAATCAATCCCGAAGTCGATATCCTCAAATATACAAAAGGAGCGGTCATCTGGCACCTTCTCAGAAAAAACTATACCAAAAGCCGCATGAATAAAATCATCGGAACGCATTTCTACAAACACCAGACTGCCCGCAACGTCAACACCGTCCGTAAACTACAGGAGCTCATGAAGTAATCCTTCCCCCCAAGATGCCCGGGACGTGCAGATGTATGGACAGACGGGATAACGATAAGTGCTAAGGAATAGCAGCCTTACTGACAAAATCGTCAGTTTTATTGACAAAATTTCATTCTGATAAGTGCATAATAAAACTATTGAAGAATATTTAGGTTCCTAAAAGTAGAAATTTATTTATTTGCGTTTATTTCGTTTAGATTGCTTAGATATATCAAATCTGCCTAAAAAAGATACTCCTGAACTTCTTTTATTTATGGATTCAATAGCATTTCCAAGGAGATTAATTATCACGATGTGTAATATTAGGAGCGTTGCATATATTAATACGTAAAGAAAACCAGATGGTGTTGTCCATCCCAACCACTCAATAATGCTAAAAAGTACGAATATAAGCGGTGTCGCGATCTGAAGTGGTAAGTCACAAAATAGATTATCCCAATAAAATGAAGGGGTATTCATACATTGACGATACTCCATATACATCATACCCCAAAAAAGCAGATACACGATTATCAAAATTAAACCTATTTTTGATAGTTTCAAATTGTACTATTTTACTAATAACAACTTTTATTCTATATGAAAATGATGTTATGTTTCAAATGATTAATTTGCTTTGATATAAATGAATTATAAATTAGCTCATAATTACTGGTTAGTAAATTTTGTTCGAAAGATTAAATTCAGCGCGTGATGATTTGTTCCCCTCACTCCCGGGACGTGGGGGGAGATCCTTACCTATATTGTTACTCAAATCGTTGCGGTGGATTGTTTGGATCAGTCACTATTATTCTGCTTTCCTGAGAATAGCCGGCGATTCCGGCTGCAGCCAAAATCTCCTTAAGCTGCTCTATACAGGGAAGCATAGCCTGACCGTATATGCCGAAGCCTTCAACCGTATGAATATCCGCGGTTTCACGGTCTAGCGTACTTCTTACTGCCGGAGAAAAGCTAATTTGAGTACCCTTCAGACACTCCGTTGTTCTCAGGATATCAAGGGCGCGATCCTGATGTTCAGCCAGACAAAAAATCTCAAAATGAAGTCGTTCACTCATGTAGTGAGTCACCTCCTTTCTGAAAAGAGCTTTTAGAAGAAATAATCGGTGAAAAAACGAAGGTTAGTGTAGATATTATTTTAATACGTCCCATATGGGTGCGGGTGTGGCACCTGTGTCCGATAATTATCGGACCGGTTGCCGGATGGGTCTTCGAGCCGTTCCTCTCGCCATCACTCTTTATTAAAATATGACACGACCATAATACCATGTGAGGCGCTTTTTCTCAATTGAATTTGAAGAAAGAATGTTGCCGGCGGATCATGAAATCCGCCGGCGAATGTGGCTCATTCAGTTTTTAGGAGATGAATCTCGGTCGCTCCGTGATTGTAGTCCACGGATACAATTGACATTTCTCCTTTCCTGATAAGCCTATACCAGGCTGCGCACCGTATGGTTTCCCCTGCCAAGCTTTCAGGCAAAGTCATCCCTACATACGCTTCGACTGCGGTTGGGTCAAATCCTTCGTCGTTCAGAACGACGAGGAGTGCTCCCAGACTTTTCACCCCTCGGTCAAAATGCGGGGTGTACGAAATACCACACTTGATAAATACGTTGTACATCTTCCTTGTCCTTTCGTGTAGATGTGAAAAACGTATATCATATTATATCAATATAGAACTTTCTTTACCGAAATACATGAAATGGTTACTCTTTCGATAGGTTGAATAAGATCTCTTACTTGTTTCTATCAATACTATTAAATCGCACATGAAGTTTGGTGCTATACTCAAAGTATGAGAACAGCTTTGATCATTTTGACAGTCGGAGTATTCCTTCTTGTAGGAACTGCACTTATCATCCAAAGAAATGATACGGAACCCGAATTGGGAATAGGAGGAAGCAGTGTCACCGTGACGCCAATAGTCACGAACGGCAATCAGGCCAGTCCGACACCAATTCGTTCGGAAAATATCATCGTGACGTCACCACAGGCAGGCGCGGAAATCACTTCACCTGTTGTGATACGCGGTGAAGCACGAACCTTTGAAAACAGCGTCAGTGTGCGACTCACCGAACAGGGCGGTCGGGTACTCATTGAAGATTACACCACGGCACAAAGCCCAGATATCGGACTGTTCGGACCGTTTGAAATAAGTCTATCCTATCCGAAACCGACACAACAATCGGGAATGATCGAAGTATTCCAGTACTCTGCCCGTGACGGATCAGAGATTGACAAAGTCACCATTCCCGTCACCTTCCGCACCACCGATGAACTCACCGTACAGGTGTTTTTCAACAATGTCACACGCGGTGCCGAATGTGAGCAGGTTATCCAAACAACACGACGCATACCGTATACTCAACAGACCGCACGTGCCGCACTCGATGAACTTCTAAAAGGTCCCACCACGGCCGAACGAAACCAAGGATTTATAACAAGTATCAATCCCGGTGTCTCGATCCAAAGACTGAGCATCGAAAACCGAATCGCATATGTAGACTTCGATGATACCTTGGAATCTCAGGTGGGTGGCTCATGCAGAGTCGCCGCAATCCGCGCTCAGATTACTCAAACGTTGCTCCAATTCGACACCGTCGATCAGGTAGTCATCTCCATAAACGGCAGGACTGAAGACATCCTCCAGCCGTAAAAACCTATAGTATTGAGTTAGCGCTCCAAAAAGAGTATAATACACCTATGTACCAAGCCAAAGGTGTCACGTGTTGTGGCACGGGAGGCAGGTACATTTGACAATCCGTACTACCAAAGAGAAGGAGTTGTTTTATGAGTAGGGAATTGCCGCAGCTGACTGTTGCAACCATTGTTCGGGGAATGAGCACCGCGATCGAAGAAACGTATGAGGAGTTCCTTGCTAACACGGATCTCCCGGATTTCTCCTTCAGGATTCACATGAAGAAACGTCCAGAAGGTGACGAATTCTTCATCATTGGCGTGTTCATCCGCGGGAAGAATCCGCCTGGACGCACGATCGATTTTCCCAACTGGATCAAGCTTGAGTAGTACGTTTTGTGCCCCGCGGCCGTCTCTGGACGCGCCGCGGGGCTCCTATCTTTTTTCTCTTACATCATCTCTAAATACATTTGAGGTTATTTTTACCTTCACTGAATACACTAAAAGAGTTTTAAGTTTTTATATATTTATGACAATCCAAAATCTCTCTGATGTATTTCAGCATGAAATCCGTGATTTATATAGCGCCGAAAATCAAATACTCGAAGCATTGCCGAAAATGGCAAAGAAAGCCCACAGTTCAAAACTGAAAGACTCGTTTGAGATGCATCTCGAACAAACCAAAGAACATGTCAAACGTCTGGAGAAAGTCGCCGAAACGCTCGATATTCCACTGAACGGTGCCAAATGCAAGGGCATGGAAGGACTTCTCAAAGAAGGTGAATCACTGCTCAAACAGGAACCGACCGAAGGTTTGGACGCCGCTCTGATCTCAGCTGCTCAGCGTGTGGAACATTATGAGATTGCAGGATACGGTTCCACGATCACCTACGCAGAACTATTGGGACACAAAGAAGCAGTCAGTACACTCAAAAAAACGATCAATGACGAAGAAAAAACTGATCAGAAACTGACGAAAATCGCGGTAACGAACGTCAACAAAAAAGCTGCCGAAGCATAACTTTTCAGGTTTTTTCAAAAACGTAGCAAATTCGAGCGTAGTTTGGTTATAATACGCTCAATATGAAAGAAACAGGGATTCGGGGACATCATCTGGATTATCTCTTGCAGATCGACCGCGCGCATATGATGTATGAGCAAGCGGGATATCCTCCCCATGAAGCCAAACGTATTGCCGAAGCCGAGGTCAGAAACTGGATGAAGGACATTCTGTGGAGTATGAGCTCCATGGGAGAACAGGATCCGACAAATAAAGATTATTATCTGGACGTAGTCGGTGAAGACAAAACACGTATTCCCGGTATTGCACAAAGTTTCACTACAGCACTTCTCGGAATCTATCATATGAGTCAAAGAGATGTTGAAATTCATTCGGACAAAGACGGGATCTGTCAGGCATGTGCTGTAGGCAATCATTGTCATGAAGATACGTATGAATTTGAAATGCAGTATATGCGGGATGTCGTGAGATATGCTAAACAGCTTGAACTACCGTATAAAATCACTCAGCAAGGCAATATCCAAATGTGCTCTGATGATTTGCGGACAGTGCTTCGGACTATGAATGAAGCGGAAACAACGTTTACGTATGCGAACGAGAATATTATCTAATTTTGTATATAGTGCTTCTTACGAAAATTAGACACCAAATAAGAGAATTGGTACTATAATATCCTCATGTCAGAAATACTCAGACCTACATCACACGCACTGGTCGCACGCTTTATTTACGGTGATATATCAAAAAAATATGTCGTAAATACTGATACATATCCTCTCACTCCAGGGAGCGGAGTCGTATTTATTGGCGAAGAAGATAAAACAAGTTATGCGTACTCATTCGAACAATCTGAGATCGAGTATGTACTCCAAAGAATCACCCCGGGGACTCTGCAGCTCATGTCACTTCTGGATCAAAATTCGGGTAATCTGCTTTTCACACAAGGATCACCTGACCGATCATGGGGGATCGGCCGGCAACTGCCCAAAGGCCGAAGACAAATGGCTATAGAATACGGCAGAATCCAATTTGCCGGGATCTGGGGAGAAAGTCTACAGGAAGTCCATGAGACCCTTCAGATTCTCCAAAAAGGTCGAACAGGAATGAATTAATTATATACAATTTCATTATGAACTACGAAGATCAACCTCGTCCGAATCGTCGCGAAGCACAGCCCGTATTTGGTCGGGAACTCGAAGATGCAATACAGAACATCAATCAAGGGATAATCATCACCGGTCCGTCAGGATCGGGTAAAACAATATTGGGGACAGCAGTTACGACACTCGGGCTGGCGGCAGTCAATGTCGAACTTCCGCCGCAGGAAAATGTCCTTGCTGATTTTGCCGTCGCCGGGTATCCATTGGATCGGAATCGGTTTTTCCAAGACGTGCAGGACGACATGGATTTTACATTAGAACATTATATTGATCGCTACAGCAAACTGCCTCCGGTTCTTATGGTCGATGAGATACTGCCGGAATATGCAGGTTTCATGGCCGAATTTCGAGAACGGGCAGGTAGGATGTATCAAGCTTACCATATGTCAGAACCGCGTATGGTCTGGGTACTGCAGGGTGATGATCGCGCACAACAAGAGTCGAGAAAACAATCACCGCATTTCAGAAGCTCTTATGAAATTGCGTTATCCAAAAAAGAACGTGATCCGGAGGTCAATAATGCAGGTTACCGGTCTGCTTCAGCCCGGGCTTCGGTTTTGAGAAGGCAATTGGGAGAGGTTCGATACAATCAGTTGGTACGGCAACTCTCTCAGGAATTGGGAGTGCGATAGTCTTTATTCGCATTTCAGACTTGAGCGACATGCTGCTGCAGCTTCTTGTGGCATCGAATCACAGATTGCACAGTTGGCAGCCGGATTGTCAGATCCTTCAGAACCGAAGGATTTCTGCAGATTTTCCAGCTGTTTCATCTGTTCGGATAGATCCATGAATTCAACATCCGAAGGAGGTGTAAACATAGCCGGGTCCTCGCGCCAAGCGGTGCAATTGTAGTCTAGTTCTGCATCAGGATCAATATAGTTTTGATTATACTCCGTGCTCTCAACACCGTCTTCGATTTTCTGTTCCATACTTTGGGAAATCTCCATCTTGACTCCCGTTCCCGTGGCTGAGGTCCATGTGTACATGGTTGAGTTTGCCATGATCATACCTCCGTCGATTTTTTGTCCGTCTGGATCAGTAATCATAAAATCCGTGCGGACCTTTTCACCTGAGATATATGATGTCCCGGATGTCGCGCCTGTATCAGGGTCAGTATAATTGAATGTACACTTCTGACTTTGTCCCAGTGACATGAGCTCCTTCAAAGACATCATTCCGGAAACCGGTTTGCCTTCTGCCGTATCTGAAGTAGTTTCAACTGTCGCTTCAGTTTTTGCTGCAGAATTTTGCGTGTAGAAATAGTATCCGCCTGCAGCAAGGAGTCCGACAATTATAACGCCGATTATAAGAGGCAATTGTTTCATATACTGTAATATTAGTCCGAAGAGACTGTCGTGTCAAGTAAGAGGAAGGTAAATTTATTATATCACCAGCGGAGCTCGATAAAGCCCAGTACTGCTTCGTGAGGATTGGAGACCTCATAATCCCCGTTGGAAGTCTTTTTCAATTGTTGAGAAGCATACACGACCACCGTGTTCAAAGCATAATCCAAGAGATCCATATCTCCTGCTCTTTGAATGTGTTTGAGAGGAATTCCGTACGTATAACGACGGTCATAAACTTCATCCCGTGAACTATCTTTGATTCCGGTAAGTATTACATTTGTGCCGTATTCCGAAGATACGAAATCGAATATTTTCTGATGTGGGTGCATCTCGCACAGTACGTGCTCAAGCGTATCGTAAGGTTTTAGGTGTTCCATATCTCGATAGAATGTTTCCGTGCGGTGCCGTATAGCACCGCACGGAGTGTTTGATCCTACCTGCCCCGTCCCGAAGGATGGGGATGAGGATCGGGTGGGCTCGGCGGCGTCGGTGGTGTAGGACCTCCTTTATTTTCGGGGATCCACACATTCGGACAGTTTTGGCAATGAGCCTTACCGTCTTTCACGATCACATCTGAGCTACCACACTGTTGACAAGTCATTTGATTCCTCCTTGACTTGAAAAAGGATTGCACTCCACGCAATTGGAGTACCCTATAGTATAGCATTTTTATAGAAAGATTTCAAATTTTCAATAGGAAGCAAATTAGTATTGAAAAAAGGAAAAACCTATAATATGATACTGGTATATGTATAATCCTTTATTGGTTTCCTGAAAAGAGGTATGAAAGAGCTTAATTCAGTGCGAGTAGGAGATATTCTGTATCATCATACAGACAAACCTTGCGAACAGTTTTCTCCTGAAGCATGCAATGTCGTTTACTTCGGAAAAACACCGGAAAGTGTGGAACTGGTCGGAGGTGTTGGATTTCTTATGTTGTATCAAGTAATCAATGAACTGGGTCAAAAAGGAGAATATGGCAGTCGAAGCGGATGGGGCTCAAACGGTGATTGGATATCAATGCCTGCTGAAATCGCTGCTGAATCTCTTCAGTTTTTCGATCAGGAAACGGAAGACGGATATTGACACTTTAATATCCGGTTTGGGAATGGCCGTGTGCTATCATATATGGTATAAAATTGTTGATTCTATATGCAAAAAATCCGTCAATTTATCGACAAAAATTACCAGATGCTCTCCAGGATCGTGATAACTGCCCGCGAATTTACCGGATACGTACTTTTGTATTGGGGTGAAGGACTTCTGGGTGTAAGACAGAAATATCGTCTTATTTCAACGATTATCGAACATATCCTCCAAGGCCGCGACGTACGCGTACAAGTTATCAAAGCATTCGAAGAACCGTTGTCTGTACGTTTTCAACTGAAAGTATCCGTACCGTCCCCGTATGATATTGATGGTGATTATTTCAAGCGCGAATTGGCACTTCAGCTCGGATGTCAGTTGTCAGACATCGCGACTGACATAGAAGGTGGAGTATATTATGTATCGATTACCAAAACGGCAATCGGCAATATGGAAAAAGGATGTACTCCCTATATGCCGCAGGTATATGAAGCCAGCTTTGTTGATGAACTTTTTGAAGAAGCCAGGCAAATTGTGCTTGCGGAAGGTAAAGGAACAGCAGAAATTCTACAGGATCGGCTCAAGATCGGTTATGCGCGTGCAGCCCGATTGCTTGATGAGCTTGAAACGCAAGGAGTGCTCACTCCCGGCGAGGGTAATAAGCCGCGGAAATTAGTTAATTAATCTTCTAACTGAGATTTTGCAATAACCGTAATAACGGTTTTTGCAATGTAGGCAGAATATCCTCTGCAAATGATTCATGATCAATCCGGGTTGCGGCAGCAATTGCATCAGGTGCTTTGGTCCACAGGAGATCCCTGACAAATGTCGCCTGCTCCGGAGAAATCCGATCAAGCAATACCAGCCAGTAGTTGCCGACGAGCTGGCGTTTGTTCCGGTTTCGCAGTCGTTGGAGAATTTGCAATTCCTGAGGCGCAGATGCATCGAGAATGTTGAGCGGTAGAGACATTCCAATATATTCTCTGGATTGTCGCAGAACGAGTCCATATGTCATGTTGAAAAATGTTTCAACATCCTCAGGCTGTACACCGTATTTCTTCCAGGGCAACTCCAGTACTCTTTTTCTAGCATCATCAATAATTTTCTCTTCGGCTTCCCGCAAAATACGGATAGGTGTTTTTATCAGTTCATCGTCATCCTCAAGTTCGATATCGAGCGCAGGTGAAAAATCTCCGTGCTCATCAGGTTGGTACCGGAGTACTTCATACACCCGAAGAGTGGGGTCACCTGATTTCGGACCGACGATCGGGATATACGATCTGTCCTGTGGAATATTGACCGTTTTTCCTCCTTCTGTACGTTGTTCACCGAATAGTTTTCGTTCGACCCGCACGGAATCCTCATGACGGGGGATCATCTGAAGTGCTCCAGTACCATTTTCAAGTACGACGAGATTGTATCTGTACGTAGGGTTCTTCCATACAGGTGGGGTCACATCATACTCACCGGGTGCAAGCGGGTTTACCTGATCAGCATTTTGGCTGTAAAGCGTATCCAAAAACGTGATTACATCGTAGTTCGGGTGATCAGGCAACGGGATTCCTTCCGGACTGCTGAACCGTTCGATTACCATATGGAGAAAAGTATAGCATATACCTTTATAACAGGATATTTAGTATACTACGTTGATTTCATATTAGACTCAATCATGAATATAGAACGCAATATGTGCATGCTCAGACTGACCACTGCAGGCGTAGCTCTTACAGCTTTTGCTTATATGGCAGTATTGCAGGATCAAGGAACCTCCGGTAGTATCCCCGACATTACGCAAATAGGACATGCGGTCAGTTATGATGGTGTTTTTGTACCTTTTCCGGATCCAGAAAAAGTAACTCATGCAACACGGACACTTACGCTTCCTCCTGAGTGGAACTCTGAATGTGGAGCCTATCCTGATCAAACAAATGATCCATACCTCAGCGAACAAAAATCTCTTATGTGGCCGATTCCTTATGAAGAAAACAGTGAATCGGAGGATTGTCCTTCACCGTATGTGGGATATGATTATATTGCTGATATGTTGGAAAAGCATATTCCGGAAAACGAACGAAGACCGGTCACACTTGTGATGATGGATTCGGGGTTGGATGCAGATCATGAAGACTGGTGTCCTGATCAAATAGATAAAAAGCTGTCAAAGACATTTTTGGATTCGGTAGGAATTGATTCATCCCCCTTGACCGATGAAGTCGGTCACGGAACAGCTGTTGCTGGAGTAGCTGCAGCCTGTACGGACAACGGCATCGGGATTGCTTCTTACGGTCGCGGTCACTACGAAATTGCTTCTGTAAAAATTATGTTTCCCTATGCAGGCGGGGGAATAGTAAATACAAGTGATTGGAAACGGGCAATGCAATATCTCGATGATCAAGCCAGACAGGATGAAAATCGTCAATTTGTCGTCAATATGAGTTTTTCGGGATTTTTGTACAACGAATCAGTCGAATCGATAATCAATACATTGCCCGCCAATGTACATCTTTTTGCAGGCTCCGGAAATGATCAATACGGAAATCCTCATAATACGCTGTATTATCCTGCAGGCTATGATCGGGTGCATCCGGTAGGAGCAACTGTAGATGATTCGCCCGATATGCTTTGCGGATTTTCTTATTACTCCACGAATCACCCCAAATTTACAGCTGCATCGGGATGCTTTGATATTTGGGGATTTTCAACAGACACTGAGAACTCATTTCCTTATCGGGACGGCTTATCGGGTACCTCATTCGCAAGTCCGCAGCTCACGGGCATGTACGGATATTTTCTTCATATATTTCCGGATATTGCTCCTGAGGATATCATACAGACTATTTATGAGACATCACGTGCAATACATACTTCGACCCAAGGTGAGCTTGAAGGACCGATACGGGCAATAAATCCCCTGGCTGCCATACGACAACTTGCTGCTATGGCAGGTTATGAAGATGTGATAAAACCGCCGCATTCGGTATTGAACACTCACTATTTACCCTTCGTAAGCGCCGAATAATTATCTGTTACAATAAAATTATTTGAGAACAATACACCAAGTCCTTGATGAAAATGAAACAATTTTCTGGGAGGGGAAACCAGGATTTTTGCCGTTTGTCTTCAATGGCGGCAGTCTGTTTATGGCTTTATTCGGTCTGGTCTGGATGGCGTTTATGATACCCTTCTTCATGACACCAATCGGACCTTATGCTTTCCTAATCCCTCACTTTTATGTAGGACCGTTCCTTATTTTCGGGCCGACGCTCTATCGGTTTCTCGTATATAACTATCTATTATGCAGTTACCAGCAAGCGTGTGATTCTCGAAGGCGGTCTTGTCGGACGCGATTTAAAATCAATTGATTTTGATCAAATCACCGATGTCACGGTAAATGTTGATCTTTTTGATAAACTGTTCAATCAAAACACAGGATCTATTTTTGTGATGACTGCCGGGTCATTTCGACAGACCAAAAACGGAGCGGTACCGCACCCGCATGAGATGGATAGCATCCATGATCCGTATGTTCTTTTCAAGAAACTCAAAGAAGTATCACACAGTGTCAAGACGGATGTAAACTATCCCAATGCCATGAGACCTGCTACTAATCCGGGTTATAACACGACAGTCACGAATAATCCGTTTGAAAAGAAAACTTCCTAAATCTTACATATGGAACACGATCAGCATCCGGAATTCAATCCCGATCTAGAGGAGTTTCGTGAGCGGTTTAATACTGCACTTGTAGATATTCTCGACTTTATCAGTCTTGATCAGGACTCATATTACCTGCCGTTACGTCCGCATGACATCGGAATAGAAGACGACCCGAGAGGATTTGAAGAATTAACACGAGAAGAAAAAGATAGTATTGCACAGATCGCACACGAGGTCCTGGGTGTTGATGAAGCGAAACACATCTACCGAACCTATACGGCAAGCGGACCGGAAAAAGAGGACGGATCACGAGAACTGCTTGAAATTTTCGTCTATCAAACAGTAAGAGCAGAAGAAGGAATTTATCTCCATACGATACGTTATGAAAACGGTGAAGAATTGTATGTGCTTGCTCCGCCTGATGAATCTATCAGTTCTTAGTTTGTAATTTCTTTATTATCCGATCGACATACCATTGCAATCCGACATATGTTCCGGCCTCAAATGAAGCAAGAATAAAAAAGAGAAGAATATATACAATGTGCATATTGATCAGACCTGTTTTGGGCGGGAACTGAGAAAAGTAGTACATAAACATCATGAGGCTGCCCGCATAGGCTGTAAACCAAAGCCACACGCCGGTTATAAGAGCAACTCCTATGCCTATCTCTCCCCCGACGACCAGGAAATCTACGATCGGACTGCCGGCCATTGACTGAAAAATATCCGCGAACGGCCCGTACGTCGTCGCCTCAAGATAGACTTTAGCGGAAAAGCCGTTGAGTAGTTTGTCAATCCCGGCGTTGAGAAATAAAAATCCAAAAAGTATTCGTGCAGTTAGTAGTATTTGTTTTTGTACTCGTTTCATATGAACATTATACATATATTTCGAGCATCTTTTATTTAGACAATCCGTATCCAGTTTCTTTCTTAATATTTATGCAAATAAGATATAATTCTGTTTCCATTAATACGTTTTAAATATGTATGTCTATCAACAGAAGAGAATTTGTTCTCGGATCTGCAGGCTTGTTATTTGGCTTGAAAGATACGACCGCAACAGCAGAAAGTACTCGTAAGATTCATGTCTCGACAGGACAGTTCACTCCCTATGGGTATGATGACCAGCTGATGAACTGGCAGGAGTTATATCGATGCGGATTGAATCTGGATATTGCATCCAATCCGGTATTGCAGTCAGTCCTCAGGCAGTCACGTGATCTATCTGACCTGAAGCGGATCTCCGGTTTGGTTGTTTCCGATGAACTATATAATGAAATCGTTCCACGGTTGCCTGGGAAACTCGAATTTATTAAGTCAGTCTTCGATCCGAAAAGACGACCATTTCTTATTGCACCTGACACTCAAGATCTTGACCATGCAACCGGTATCCAGCGTGATCCGTGGGACTATATTGGTCGACAAGTCATACTCCAGAAAAAACATAAAATGTATCATAATGATACGTATTATGATGCGACATGGCAGTCACCAGCATATATATTTGACGTAATGGCAGATTCGGACAGACATCTTGAAGTTAATAATCATTTTTTTTGTGATGCTGATCCGCATACCTACCGAACTTTTTTGGGTATTCATGTCCATCAAGAACCTCCACATTTCCGTACATCCGATGACGAAGCTGTACCCTCACTTCCGTATGTGTCACTCTTGCTGGATCCGAATCAGTTGCATTAGAAAAAAATTCAGTACTCTTCCAAAATTGAAGGAATATGATATCGTATAAGGAATATGAAACAAATCAGTTTCACCTATGCCGGAAAAATTATCGATTGCAAGGTTGAGTACAGTTGGCGGCGGAGTACATCTATCGCCATAACTCCAACACAAGGAGTCGTAGTACGGGCTCCCAAGCTGATACCTCTTCCTGTGATTGAAAAACTGGTAAAAGATAAAGCAGCTTGGATTTATAAAAAACTTCTGTACTTTGAACAGCATGCAACTAAAAAAACAGAAAAACAATATATACAAGGAGAGGTCCATCATTATATGGGCCGCGAACTACTGCTTGATATCAAGAAAGGGGAGAAAGATGCAGTTGGTATAGAAAATAATTTGTTGATAGTTCGGACAATCAGACCTTCGGTACGTATTGTCAAAACTCTTGTAAAAGGCTGGTATCATGAACAGGGAGTCAAGACTCTTTATGAGCGGTATGACCGCGCGTGTCAAATATTTGGTGCAGTGGGTATTTATCCAAAATCTTTGACTTACAAGCCGATGAAAGGCAAGTGGGGGACATGTAGCCATGATAACCACATTTGTCTCAATCCTGATTTGATTAAAACCCCGGTTGAATGCATCGATTATGTGGTCTATCATGAACTATGCCATGTGAAGCATCATAATCATGGTCGCAGATTTCATCAGCTGATGCTCAAAATGATGCCGGATTGGAAAAAGAGGAAAAAAATACTTGATAGTTATGGGATAGGTTAATGTTGTATTATTAAATGATATGAATACACGTACTTTATTGTTATATGCTACTTTCGCAGGTCTTATGGCACTTATTGTTTTGATGGTTATCCCGTATGCCGGTCAGGATGAATTGATGAATGCTCCCACCCCTTCCCCCGCGCAGCCCGATCAGCCGTCATTCAATCCTTCATATGGTGATCTCACAGATGAGCAGGTGCAGATCGCAGATCGTGCAATCGGGGATTTGCTCAATTCGGTAGAAGGGCTGAATCCGTCTCTGATCTCGGTCAAGAGTTTTGAAGCGCAGGAATTCGGAAATACGTCACTCGGATGCCCTCAACCAGGTCAGATGTACGCGGAGGTCATTACCCCCGGATATCGAATTGTACTCGAAGCTCAGGGTCAGGAATATGACTATCGGCTTGATACAGCAGATACGGTCATGCTCTGCACTAATTGAGGCTGACATGCTTGCAAGGAATCTGTTACAATAGCTGTGAATGGAGCGGCATCATATTTACGATCATACCTTTCTTGTCCGATACGGACTCCAACGGATATATCCTGAGTTCGGCCTTCGTGCCCGCTCGACAGTTGAGAGAGTTCCCTATGTCAGAGGTGTTCAGACCCGCATAATGCAGGCGAAGGACCATTTATCCCTCGAAGATAAAAAGATTGCGTCTTCACCATCTTACCCCATTGGTCAATATGTGACAGGAGCCTCATCAATAGCACTGGCCTCGTGCGGTGCAGGCCTGGGTTATCAGGATTATTTAGCCAACGCTCTCAGAGATCCGAGTAATTTCCGGGATGCGCGGAAATTTCATTCGGGAATTATTACGGACTTGTCGAGGATGACCATGTCTTCACATAATAATGAACCGGTAATCACGATGACTGAGGTCGCGGAAAAATTTGCCAAGTTCTTGCAGTTCGGGCAGATTGTATACGAAACTGATACGTCTGACCATTCGGAAGGGATCCAATTCCTGGCACAAGTAGATCTAGCAACCAGCTTGTTATGGGGATACAACGGCGATGCAAGTCATAAGGTATCACATGCATTTGATATTCCCATCGAGACGTGGATGCAGGAGCAGTTGATCTATCTTACAGAGAAGGGAATTATCCCATCGGAAAATATGTTAGTATGAATATATGCTTCCTATAGATGTAAAAAAGCTTTCCGTTTCTCTGCTCGGACCGTTTTTTGCAGGCTGGATCGGATCGCTAGCTACGATGCCTGCGATTCCCACTTGGTATGATGCTTTGGAGAAGCCTTTCTTTAATCCTCCCAACTGGGTATTTGCGCCGGTATGGACTACACTATATCTCTTGATGGGTATCGCATTATATTTAGTCTGGACGCGCGATACCTCAAAGAGAGCAAAAAAGAAAGGACTACTGTTTTTTTGGATACAACTGGCGTGCAATTTGCTGTGGTCGCTCGTTTTTTTCGGATTGAAAAGCACTGGTGCCGGGGTAATTGTTATTAGTATTCTTCTCTACTATATCTGGCTCACCATGCAGAACTTCAAAGAAATATCTCGCATCTCATTTCTATTGATGATTCCTTATATATTGTGGGTCAGTTTCGCCACCATACTTACTATTTCAATTTATTTATTAAACTAATCTATGGATCTTGTTTTTCAGTCAGAACATCCACTCATTCAACATAAGCTCACATTGCTGCGGGATACAAAAACAGAACCCAAGCTTTTTCGTGAGCTTGTGGGGGAAATTTCTGCTCTTCTTGTGTACGAGGCGACAAAAGATTTGGAAACAACTGACACTGATGTGATGACACCGCTTACTCAGACAAAAGGAAAAATTGTTCATGAGAAAATCGGACTTGTCCCGATACTACGAGCAGGGCTAGGGATGGTGGAAGGCGTCTGGAAGCTCCTACCGCAAGCGGAAGTTTGGCACATAGGATTGTATCGTGATGAAAAGACACTCAAACCCGTGGAATATTACAACAAATTGCCTGTTTCGCCTACCGTCGATATTGTGTTTCTCCTTGATCCGATGCTTGCGACAGGAGGATCTGCGAGTGCCACCATAGATATTCTCAAAAAATGGGGTGCGAAGAAGATAATATTTGTCGGGCTCATTGCAGCACCTGAAGGGATACAGGAAGTGCATAGATCTCATCCCGAAGTGCCCATTCACATTGCGAATATCGATGAGCGCTTGACGACTGACACCGACGAATTTCCACCTGGGTACATTTTTCCGGGACTCGGTGATGCCGGTGATAGACAATTCGGAACATAAATCAGATTTTCGTTTCCCTCATCTCGTTTGATATGGTAAGATAGTAGGGTATGAACACGAAAGCATTTGTAATTCTATTCTGCCTGCTTTTTTTGATTATTCTTGTTGGGCTTGGCGCTTTATTTCAAAAAAAGATTGCTTCAAATCCTGAGAGTGCCCAACCCGAAGCAGAAAATGAACTTTCGCTCGTAGGTACCGAGGAAGAACAGATGCCGGACAATGTACAGGGAATTATAAATTCTGATGATCCCAACCAGCAAAATATTCAAAATCAGCAACAAAATCAAGCTATGCAGCCACCTAAAGATGATCATACCAAAATGGTTATAGATACAAACAAAAATTATTCTGCAGTACTCGAAACAACGGAAGGAAATATAACTGTAGCTTTTACGACAAAAGCAACTCCCAAAACCGTCAATAACTTCATTTCTCTGGCAAAAAAAGATTTCTATGACAATACGATTTTTCACCGTGTCATAAAGGGATTTATGATTCAGGGTGGTGATCCGCGCGGAGATGGCACCGGCGGTCCTGGATATAAATTCGATGATGAACCGTTTGATGGTGAATACTCACGAGGAACAGTGGCGATGGCAAATTCAGGACCCAATACGAATGGAAGCCAGTTTTTCATCATGCATGAAGAAAATCCGCTCCCCAAGAATTACGTAATCTTTGGTCATGTAACTGAGGGACTTGATGTCGTAGACAAGATCGCAGAAGCGGAAGTAACTATGAGTCGCAGCGGCGAAAGATCAAAGCCGGTTGATCCCGTTAAAATAACCAATGTCAAAGTTGTTGAAGAGTAGCAATCAAATTTTGAAAAGCAGCTTGCGCTGATGTTCTTCGATATTAGTGAAATCGTCTGAAAGCTCGATCAATTCTTTGTTTGCCGTCCTTTTAAAGGCGACAATTTCTACCAGACATCCCAACGCCTGTTGGAGATAATTTACTACCGGTTTGAAATCACCGTCTCCGGTGACGAGAATTATTGAATCTACTTTGTTGCCGAGTCGGATGGCGTCCATCGCGATTCCCAGGTCCCAATCACCTTTTTTCGCACCTCCATAAAATGTCTGCAACGGTTTTTCCTTTACTTCAAAGCCGGCTTCATGCAATGCATTGAAAAAAACATTTTCTTTCGTGTCATCAGCATTGATCACATACGCAATTGCCCGAACAAGTATTCTGTCCTGGACTACCTGATGAAGTAGATTTTTGTAATTCACGCGTGAGTTGTAGAGGTTTTTACCGGAGTAATACAGATTCTGTACATCGACGAGAACTGCAACCCGCTGGTCAATATTTTTAACAATCATAGTAGATAGTATAAGCTATGAATCAGAAAGTATAAAGAGAAAGTAACTGAAACATCATTGTTCTGCTACGGGTGATAGAGAAGGTTTCGGAGTAGGAGAAGGCGTAATACCCTGTTTCATGTTTTGAATTTCCTTTCTGACAGCATCCCATTTATCAATTCCTTCTTTCGGTACGAGAATATACCCGCCATAATCAGAGTAATCGTCTGCAAGAAATTTGTCAGTCAGAACAAGTGAGTCGACTGTATAGCTGTTTGCATTCCGTCCTTCGAGAAGTAGTTTGTTGAGCTCCGAGAGCGGAAGGTCCGTTTTGATATGCAGCTCAAGTTCATCAAGCAGAGGAATTATTTTCGGGATAAAACCAATACCGAGAATTTTTTTCTTTGCCGCTTCTATCACATTCTGCTGGCGTTGTGCACGATTAAAGTCCCCACCGTCCTGCAGTGCATGTCGGGAACGTGCATATTTGAGTGCCGTCTCGCCGTCCATATGAGTTTCACCAGCATCAAAATGAAGTACTTCATATCGGCAAGGAAAAGCAATCGGGGGACGCTCTTTTATATCTTTGAAGAATTCTTCCAGCTCAGGTTTCTCTTCAAATAGTTTTTTTTGATCTTCTTCAGACATTTCCTTATTGATAATCGGTTCAATTTGTTTGAATTCTTCATCGCGTCCGCACAAATCATTCATTTTTTCTTCGATAGGGTATTCATAATCGGTAAAGGTTTTCTCAACCATAATATCAACACCGCCCAGTGTATCGATAGTTTTCACAAAACCTTCAAAATCAATTGCAGCGAATGCGTCTATTTTGAGACCGGTTATGTCTTCGACTGCTTTTTTGAGAAGGCCTGACGGGTTATCTTCGGTAAGCAAACGAGTATCTGCAGCTGGATAGTTCTGGGGGGAAATCCCCATTTGGTAGAGTGCATTAATTTTACTGTGAAACTTCTCACCATTTTTAGTAGGTACTTTGACCCAAATATCACGAGGAAGAGAAACGAGAATTGCCTTTTTTGCTTTGAGATCAACGTTTGCAACCATAATAGAATCAGTCAGGTAGGTCCCTTCGTGTCGTCCGCCTCCGTAGCCGAGCAGTAAAAATGTATATTCCGTTTTTTCTTCTTTTTTTATCTCGTTTGGCGTCTCCTGGGCTTCTGTATGTATTGCATTATAAAAATCCAGAAAACGAGCAAAGACGAGCCCTGTTGACACAAGAAGAACAATCCCCAGTGAGACAAGGGATAATTTGAAATATTTATTTTTATTTTCTATCCGTTTGAGTCGTGAAGGCGACATATGAAATGTGTGTGACGTATTATACTTGATGATAACCTATAATTGTATGATTGATCGGACAAAAAGACTTCTGTGCCAGGGAGTAATACCATATTGCCGGATTGCTCGCCTATGAACCTGTGTCCCGTATCCTTTATTCTTTTCCCAATGATAATGTGGGAACTGATTTGCAAGTCGGGTCATGAATCCATCACGGTCTACTTTAGCCAGGATGGATGCTGCGGCAATTGTAATACTTGCTGCATCCCCTTTTACTAGAGAAATGGTGTGAACCTCTTCACTATATGGTATCTTGTCCACTGCTGGTCCGTCAACAAGAAACGTAAATGTATCATGGGGAAAGTCTAAACGGCAAAGAGAAAGAATTTTTGTCGCAGCCAGCCGCCAGGAGTCCATTATGCCTATTGAATTTATTGTAGGGACACTTACGGAGACTGTATATCGATGCGACGTACGTTTTTGAATTTGTTCTGCAAGTTGTTTTCGCCTTTTTTCACTCAATTTTTTCGAATCATCTATACCAAGAGATAACCATTCTTTACGAGCGGCTGTATCATGTACCGGTCTCATACATACTGCTCCTAGGGTGAGTGGACCGGCCAGACAACCCCTTCCGACTTCATCAATCCCCACAACAGTATGACCATTTTTCCACAAAGGTATTTCATATTCAAAAGAAGTCATAAAACAGTATAACAAGAACAGTTCAACATGTAGGATAGAAACAAATAAGCCTATAGCATTGAAATATACTTTATTTACTGTATAATATACATATTGATTACATATGGATATCAATGTAGACTATGTACATGCTCGTCGGACATATTGACTTGATTCTTCAAGACAATCTGCCCCACGACCAACCGATCTCTTTGCCTTGGGGAGGCACGGACAGAAAGAGATACCGATCACATAATTTCTTTCCAACAAGATGGAGAAGCATAATGGTGATTGTCATTTTGGGAGCTGCGGGATACCTATGTGTCTCGGCAATTGCTACTGTCGTAATTCTCTGTTCGTGTGTAGTTGCTGCACGAACGGACGAAGCAATGTCAGAATCATTGATTCAGCATCGGCTGACAACCGTTCAGGTTGTGAGCTAGTACTGTCTGCCTGACTGTCCCAGGCAGATAAAACAGCCTTCTCCGGGTTCTGGAGTGTTATTTCAGGGAACTGCTCCCGAAAAATAATTCTTCGGATACAGCATCAGCTGTACCCGGAGAAGGCTTTTATCCAAAATAATCTATCAGAATAATATTCAATTATGTATAATAAACACATGATAGCGGCAATTCGCGATAAAGACGGCACAAAACTTACCGGAAGTCAGATTATCGATAAACTATTCGGCCGGATATCACAAGTACTTCTTGAGATTGAAATGTATATTCTATTTATCTTCGGCTGGTTTCCGCTCAGTTTTTTCCGGATGCTTCTGTTTCGAATTGCTGGTATATCTATCGGGAAGAATACTATTATCAACATGGGCGCACGTATTTATGATCCATCCAATATTCAGATAGGTGATGATTGCGTAATCGGCGAAAAAATAACTCTTGATGGTCGTGAGAAACTGATTATTGGCAATCATGTAGACATCGCGAGTGAAGTAATGATATACAATTCTGAACATGACATCAATGACCCCTTGTTCACAGCCGTATCTGCACCCGTGTTCATCGGTGATTATGTATTTATCGGACCGCGTGCCATTATTTTGCCAGGTGTCACTATAGGCAAAGGAGCGGTGGTCGCGGCAGGAGCGGTGGTTACCAAAGATGTCCCAGAGTTTGCTGTTGTTGGTGGCGTCCCTGCCAAAGTAATCAAAAAAAGATCTGTTACTCATCCTTCATACCGTTTGAGAAGACTCAGTTTCTTTGAGATAATCGGGAGATTATTTTAAGACGAAGGTTATATATTATATACCTGCTGTACCTCGGAGATACACAGCCTGCCAGGGACGATACGACGAATAGAACGTTTTATCCTGCATTACACTGCCATCTTCATGATACACTTTATACTCAAATTTTGCTTTTGCACCCCAGGCAGGATAGTCAACCTGTTTCACAACTCCGTTTGCCAATGTAGGATCATCCTCGTAGAGCGGTTCAGGGGGTGGAGCTACATCCCAGACTGTAGCCGGAGAGATTTCGACACGACGATTATCTTTCTTGCCGTAGAATTTAAATGCTAAAAGGTTCTGCTCCTTGTCAAGCTCCATTTGAATTAATATTGCTCCTGGAGTGTCATTTTTGAATTTTAAATCAACGGTCGGGGAATAAATAGTAGCATCAAATCCGGGTTCAGAATCATTTTCATAATACGACACACGATACGCATGGGCGTGACGTTCGGTAATAGGCAACCCGGTATTGATAGCTGCACGGAACATGGTAGTAGACACTTGACAGACACCACCTCCATCACCTAGAACAGTTCTTCCATTTTTGATTACGTAGGCTGGCTGGTAGCCAGTACTTGAAGATATGTCACCGATGATATCATTGAAGGAAAAAGTTTCTCCTTTCGGGATGATAACTCCGTCAAACTTCGTTGCGGCAAGTATGACGTTATGCACGCGGGAAGGGATAGAGTGTGTATAATCTGATTTTCCTTCACCGATAAGCTCCTCGATACCGAAATCATTTGCCTCAGCCAGTGTGATTTCAGGATCGATTTTCTGCTCTGTCAGAACAACTGTAAGCTGTTTATTTTGATCTGTTATAGTTTGAATACTCTTTTGAAAAGACATAAGAAACTCGTCTGATTGAATCCGCATACCCGGCTCATCAGCCTTAAATGAAGTTACTTTTCCATCCTCGAAGGTAAACAGTGCGTTTTTTGCCTCCCGATTGTATACATCTTCGCTCTGTTTCACAAACTGTTCAACAGGCTGTTTATCAAATCTGATCTGTGTGGTAAATGCAAATGTCCGAATTTTCAGTAATGTATTGAGTTGCTGAGCAATGCGGGAAGGCAAATGTGAAGATCTGCCGATCAAATATGCCTGATCTACTTTTGTATCGATATCACGCTCAAGTTTGAGCTCAGTTCCGGAAAAAGATGCGATTTTATGTTCCTTGTAGAGTACCTCAACAATTGCATCCTGGTAGTATAGATCACGTTCTTTCAATATTTCCCAAGCTTCATCTTTGGTCTTGTATCCCATATCTATACCGTCTATCGAAGTTTGCGGGTAAATACGATCACCGACTCGTGCCTGTACATAAAACCAGGAGCCGAAGATCACTGCAGCAATAACAATAAATAATACCGTTATAGCAGCAAGAAATCGATGTTTGCCTGACATTTTTGCGAGCATAGACTTCTATTATACATAATATAATGAATGAATCGTAAGAGTTACAGGAACTATCTCCCACTGGTCTAAATGAGAAAATTTCTGTATCATAAAAGCATGGATGAAAAGGAGAAAAATAACCAAAATCCGGAAGCTGATTCTACTCCTCAACCGATGCAACCCGAAGAAGTAGCACCTGATATCGAACATCCGGAGGAAATTGCCGGAAGTATCCCGCCAGAGTTCCCGACGGATGTCCCGGTTTATGAAGAAAATTCGAATAAAACAGCAATTATTATCGGGATTGTTGTATTTTTTCTCATAGTATTCGGTGCAATCTATTGGTTTTTTCTAAAGGACAGGTTTTCATCAGATACAGATCCTATTGATACGCCAAAAGATGAAGTCACTTTGACTTATTGGGGTCTATGGGATGAGCCGGCCATATTTGAACCGCTCATCGAAGCCTATCAAAAGGATAATCCTCATGTGTCCATTGTGTATGAAAAAATGGATGCAGAGCAGTACCGTGAGCGCCTTATAGCCAGAAGTCAAGCAGGCAACGGCCCCGATATATTTCGTTTTCATAACACCTGGCTCCCCGAGATTCAGGAAGTAATCGCACCGCTACCGATGGATATTATGTCCAACCAGGAATTTGAGGAAATATTCTATCCTATCCATCAGAAAGACCTCAAAATCGGTGATGCTTATTATGGTATCCCGTTGATCATAGACGGTAACGTTCTTATTTATAATGAAACACTGCTCAAACAGGCAGGGATCAATTCACCTCCGCCGGTCTGGGTGGGTGGTGATAATGATGTTTTGAATACTGTAAACAGACTTACAGTCAAAGAGCCAAATGGTCAAATTGTTACTTCCGGTATGGCAATAGGCACGGCCAACAATATTCCGCATTTCGGTGAAATTTTCGCTATTCTCCTCCTTCTCAATGGTGCTGATTTCAAGGATCTAACAACACCGGAAGCGGCTGAAGCACTACTCCTGTATCGAAAATTTGCCGAAGACGGGTATTGGAACGAAGAGATGCCCAATGCATTGACGGCTTTCGTACAAGGGAAAACCGCGATGATTATAGCCCCTTCCTGGCATGTGATAAATATTCGGGGACAAAATCCTGATTTACAGGTAAAGGTGGCTCCAATACCGAAAGGCCTTGATGACAGCGCTGTTTCAGTCGCTTCATACTGGGTGGAAGGAGTCAACAGATTGAGTCCGAATCAGACTGAAGCATGGAAATTTCTAAAATACTTATCCGAGCGGGAGCAGCTGATAAAGATGTATGAAACACAATCTCAGGTTCGTCTTTTCGGCAATCCCTATCCCCGGAAGGACATGGCAGATCTCTTGAAGGACAATGCCTATATAGCACCAGTTATCCAGCAGGCTCAAGACGATGTGTATGTATCGCTGCCTCTTGCTGACCGAACGTATGATGACGGAATGAATGAAGAAATTCTGCAATATCTTCAAAACGCAATTAATTCAACCGCTGAAGGTGTAGATTATGGAGCAGCGCTGAACGCAGCTCACCAAGGAATACAGAAGGTTCTTGAGCGGTATGAGCTTGAATGATGGTGATTGCTCTTGTCTTTGGGTTGTGCTAATATGAGTAGCATATGGGTTTCTCTTTGCCATTTTTCAAAAAGAATACTTCGAGTAATTTATACTTCGGTTTATATCTTACGGACGCTTCGGCGTTTGGTTTTGTGTTTGATACATCAAGCGGTCAGTCTCAGATACTGGCTCAGAATGCCGTGAGCCTTACTGCTGGTTTTGACAAAATTCTAGAAGATACTGACAATCTTATTTCTCAGCTTGAACTTCAAACCAATAGACATTTGGACAAAACCATTTTTTTTCTTCATTCCTGGATGATTGACGACCAGACTTTTGAGATCAAAGAGCCCTATAAAACGATTATAAAGAAACTATCCAAAGATCTTGAATTGGAGCCAATGGGGTATATTGATGTTCAGGATGCACTGCATGAGCACTTAAAGAAGACTTCGGTATTGAATACCATTGCAATAGAAGTAAACAAGACTAAATTGGGGATTTTTATCTTTAAAGGCGGCAAAAAAGTATTCAGTCAGTACACGGCACGTACTGATGTGATCGGAGAAGATATTCAAAGTGTATTTGCCTCAACACCGGGGCATCTCGTATTGCCTTCAAAAATTATAGTCTTCGGGGATATGGACACGCCGGAGGTTTCATCCGAGCTAGCTACCTACGGATGGGATTCAGCTACATTTTCGCAGCATCCTACTATTGAGGTGATCAAACAGAATGAAATTAACCAGTCTTTGGTAGAGACTTTCACCGAAGAAGTAGTTTCACAGTCAAAAATTCCCTCGCCTTCAGAAAATGAACAGAATCAAATTGTTCAGACGACTGATGATCTGAGAGAGGAATCTGCACAGGATTTTGGTTTTATGGTCGGCAAAGATGTGCGTAAAGAGCAGCCAGCTGTCGAAACAGCCGTATCTATCCCGACAGTACCTGAAGTGACAGACAATGCAGATGTTGTATCGTCACCCGCTGCCCGATCAGAAGGTATGTTCAATAAGCTGAAAAGCGTTTTTTCTTCATTTTCAATTCAAACGTCCGGTGCCAATAAAAAACCGATTGTATATGGGGTGGTGTTTGCGTTAGTTGTCTTTTTATTGCTTTTTGTTTACGAATATTTTTTCCACAAAATGGAGATTACGGTATATCCGAAGACGAGAGATCTCGATGAAACATTCAGTATTGATGTGCCGATTAGTGATACTGAGACAGACGAACTTGCCGTACTGAAGAAGACTACAGTACAGGAATTTGAAGATGAGAAAAAAGCTTCTGGGAAACGAGATGTGGGAGAAAAAGCAACAGGTGAGGTGATTATTCATAACTATGATAAAGAACCAAGAACTTTTCCACGGGGAACGGAACTGAGGAAGGGAGATCTTGTGTTTGTGATAGACAGCGAAGTAAAAGTCGCATCAGCAAGTGGCGGTACTGCGGACGGAGTAAAAGAATCTGGTAAAGCTAAAGTAAAGGCAACAGCTGAAGAAATCGGTCCTGAATATAATATCTCCAAAGGTACTCAATTGTCGGTAGCTTCGCTTTCTGATTCGTTATTTACATCCTTTGTTGAGACGGCTTTTACCGGCGGTTCAAAGAAAGAAGTAACCACAATATCCAAGGCTGATCTGGATGCTTTGAAACAAAATGTTGAAAAAAAAGCAGAAGCAGGCAGCAGAGAAGTGCTTGGCGCGCAAATTTCCGAAGACGATATCATCATCCCTGACCTTACCACGATATCTATGGCAGACACAACTTACTCAGGTGAAGTAGGCGAGGAAGCAGCAAGTCTGAAGATTACGGCAGAATCAGAGATAGAATTTTATACCGTAAAAAAGAAAGCGATTGAAGAAAAATTAAAAGAACTTCTTGGCGAAGAAATTTCGAGCGACTACAGTATCGATGGTCAAAATTTAGTATTTGATATCACGGATATCGACGCTGACGAGGATGCCGTCACGATGGATGTTGAAACAGCAGGAAAAGCATACAAAAAAATTGATATGGACGTGATTAAAAAATCTTCCGCATTCAAGACTCCATCAACGCTTGTTTCTTTCTTGAAAAATACGTACGATGTCGAAGATGTGGGGATAAACAAGTCATTCGGGCTTTCATTCTGGACACCTCTTTTTCAGAAAAATATAACAGTTGTCACGGAAACAGAATAACAATGGCTCTTCGAGTATATACAAAAGAACAAACGTCCCGCAAGAAGAAAGCTGTGAGACTGGCATCATATGCGGTGCTGATATCGGGGATGGCTTTGCTTTTTTGGGCGTTGTACCCAATGATTTCATTTGAACTATATGCGCGACTCTTCCTGAAAAGAAATGCAACTTCGCCGATACCGAAATCGGACTCCGTGTCAGCACTGGAATTTGCAAAAAGCGTATACGCAGGCAATAATCTTTTTTCAAGCAACTTGAGAGATTTTACCAATGCAAATGTCTGGTTCCCCGAAAGCAAGCTCCCGACTCCAAAAGGGGATATATCATTGAAATCCTACACGCTGTCTATACCAAAATTGAACCTCAAAGACTTGACTGTTGAGGTGGGAGGTGAAGATCTTTCTCAAAGTCTTATCCATTATCTACCGACATCAATCCCCGGTCAATATGGAAATGTCGCAATTTTCGGTCACTCAACATTACCGCAGCTATACAATTCAAAAGATTACAAGACTGTTTTCACCTATCTGCCGAAGCTTGATATCGGAGATACCATCAATATCCATGTAGAAGGGAAGGAATATACGTACGAGATATTTGATATGTTTATCGTAGATCCAGATGAAGTTTCTGTACTCGAACAGGAATTTGATGATTCATACCTTACTCTGGTCACATGCGTCCCGCCAGGGACTTACAAGGAACGCCTTATTGTCAAGGCGCGAATTGTCAGAAATTAACGCTGCTATTTCTACCTTCGAAGCATATGTAAGAAATAATATATATTCAATTGTCATACCGGTTGGTTCGTATCTATCTGAAAGGATATATGTCCTTTTTGCATATCGAGAAGTGATAAAATCTTCACTTTCACTTGCCCTATAGTTTTGTTAGAATATCGGTATGTCAAAAGAAGTAACTGTATCATTTCGCATGCTTAAAAATCGGCTATTGCACGCGTTATTTTTTTTGGCTTACTACATCACACTTGCAGTAATATATCTTGGTAAGTCAGTCAAAACCGCGGTCACGTTCCCTTTTGCTGTGATATTTGTATTTATCAGAAATACTATATCATTCTTCACCGGTGAATTCTTTAGAGATAGAGCCAAACAGTCAGTAGTGATACTCTGGAACTTACTGATTCGAACACCTTATTTTCTGGTTGCTTTTGTGAAATATGTCATTTCTCTGATCGAAACTGTATTTCTGGGGATTATACACATGATAGGTTCCTTTTATAACTTTCTTACCAGCAGATATTTTCAGTATTTTGTGTATGGGTTTCTTTTTTGTTTATTATATATTTTTGTTCAGCAAGCATACTTTTTCATTCAGGAATTACCTTCACCTAGTTCTATCGGACAGGTGAATTTTGCTCAGTCTACGCATTTATATGACCGCAATGGAAAATTGCTGTATGAGATCTATCGTGATGAGAACCGAACATCAATTCCTATCGAGTCGGTCCCCAAGAATGTTATTGATGCAACCATTGCCATTGAGGATAAAAATTTTTACAACCACAAGGGAATATCTTTTTTTGGCGGCATCCTTCGAGCAATAAAAGATACATATATCTATAAAGAGCTTCAGGGCGGTTCCACCATCACACAGCAGCTGGTAAAGAGTGCACTACTCACACCTGAACGTACTATTGAACGGAAATTGAAGGAAATGGTTTTAGCTTTGTGGACCGAACAGATGTATACCAAAGATGAGATTATGGAAATGTATCTGAATCAGGTTCCGTATGGTGGCTCCGCATACGGTATTGAAGAAGCGTCCAAAGTATATTTCGGCAAAACAGCACAGGAACTTACATTGAGTGAAGCGGCGCTTCTTGCCGGTCTTCCAAAGGCACCTTCCATTTATTCACCGTTTATTGATCCTGACCTTGCCCGCAGAAGACGCGATCAAGTGCTCGAAGAAATGTATGCCCAGCAACTTATTTCACAAAACGAGTTTGAATCGTCTATCAAAGAAGAATTAAAAACTCTTCCCCCGACAACTAATATCCGAGCACCACATTTTGTCATGTACACAAGAACTGCTCTTGAAAATGAGTACGGTACAAAAAAAGTTGAAGAGGCAGGCTTCAATGTAGTAACTTCGCTGGATCTGGATATCCAGACCAAGGCAGAGGAGATTCTAGCTGAAGAGCTTGAAAAACTGGCTTCTATGAATGCTACAAATGGCGGAATTATCGTCATGGATCCTCATACCGGACAGATACTCGCAATGGTGGGATCTGCAGACTACTATAAAGAAAATTATGGAGCTTTCAACGTTACAACTGCTTTGAGGCAGCCTGGTTCAACTTTGAAGCCGATGCTCTATGCAATGGCGCTAGAAAGAGGCTATACTGCCGCGACTCCGATCGATGACTCACCGATTGTATTTAATATTGCCGGAGGTGATCCCTATCAGCCCGTCAATTATGACCGAAGTTATCACGGCAGAGTACCGATTCGTTATGCGTTAGGCAATTCGTACAATATTCCGGCAGTAAAGGTTCTAAATACCCTTGGCGTTCAGCAGTTTGTAGATTTTGCCAAAAATATGGGCATTGATACTTGGGAAGATTCATCCCGCTTTGGTTTATCTCTTGGACTTGGAGGCGGGGAAGTAACACTTATTGACTTGACCCAAATTTATAGTGTATTTGCCAATGGCGGGTACCGTGTTGAACCGACGCCGTTTGTGGAAATAAAAGACTCCCGGGAACAGGAAGTAACACATATTCGAAGCAATAAATCACGGGTACTGGATGAAGGGGTTGCGTTCATTATCAGTGATATTCTGTCAGACAATGCTGCGAGACAACAGGCTTTCGGAGTAAATAATCCTCTATACCTGCCGGGTGAGACAGTCTCAGCAAAAACAGGAACAACCAATGATTATAAAGATGCCTGGACCATCGGTTTTACTGAAAATGTCGTTGTGGGAGTGTGGGTCGGCAATAATAATAATAGCTCCATGCATAGTATCGCGGGTTCATTGGGAGCCGGTCCAATTTTCAATCGTGTGATGAAATATATGATTGAAGAGCATGACGCCGCAGGGAAAATGCAACAGCCTGTGCATGTCGTGTCAGTACCTTGTTATGGAGGAAAAGTGGAATATTTCCTTCGAGGAACAGAACGGCAGGGATATTGTCAAAAAACTATTCTACAACCAGGTAACCGCAATCCGGTACAAGAGGTGAGAAATGTACCCGCACAACCCTAATAGTGTGTGGATTTTTCAGTTCGTGTATTGGCCTTCGTGAATCAGAGTTATTCATTATAATAAAGGTATGTCACAGTTTATATTTGAGAGTTATACTGCAGATATCAGTTCCGGCATTCTTTCGTTTTCATATATCCTTGAGAACCAAGGCGAAGAGCTGCGATTCCATGAATCTTTGCTGCTGCCTGCGAAAGATATGCAACCAATTCCTGAACCGGTACTCCATCAGCTTCTGCAGGCAGTCCACATTGTCCTAGGCCTCAGTTACTGGAAAACGTATTGTCCGAAAAAATTGATCATCAATAATTTTACTCTTTCACAAGAACAAGCGGATTACTGGAATATGGTGTATACAAAAGGTCTTGGCGAATTTTTTTATCGAAACAAAATTGATTACCGTGGCCTCATTCAGTTCCCCTATGACAAGGATCATGTCCAGACTACATCCTCGTATCAATCAGATCAGAAGACATATCTCGTAGGTATCGGCGGAGGAAAAGACTCAATTGTTTCTGCTGAACTTTTGAAAAAGCATGCTGTCCCTTTTGAAGGCTTTATCATCGAAACCCAGAAAAGTTACCCGATCATTGACTCCATTATCGAGAAGATAGGGGTGGAATCAGTGCGGGTAAAACGTGTTATCGATCCGCAGCTTTTTCGCGTCAATGCACGAACAGATGTTTTCAACGGGCATGTACCGATTTCATCAATATACGCATGGATCGGAATACTGATCTCTGTATTGTATGGATATAGGGGATTGATAGTAAGCAATGAACGAAGCGCTAATATCGGTAACGTCTCATATCTCGGATCAACGATCAATCATCAGTGGAGTAAATCCTATGAATTTGAGCGCATGCTGAGAAAGTATATTGCAGCATACATTTCCGAAGATATTGAGTATCTTTCACTACTGCGTCCGTTCTCTGAATATAGTATTGTTCAACTGTTTGCCGAATATCTCCAATATTTTTCAGTTTTTTCCAGCTGCAACCGCAATTTTTCAATTCAAAACTCAGCTCAATCATTGTGGTGCGGTGATTGTCCCAAATGTGCATTTGTCTTTGCACTTCTTGCTGCATTTGTACCGCAACGACAACTCCTTGGGATATTTGGGCAAAATCTTTTTGATAAACCGTCACTGGCAGTCACTTATGAAGAACTGCTCGGTGTAAAAGGATTTAAGCCGTTTGAATGCGTGGGAACGCCTGCTGAAATACGGTTGGCGATGTATAAAGTTCACCAAAAAGGCGAATATGCAGACACCTTGATGATGAAAAGGTTTGAGAAGGACGTATTGCCGAAATTGAATCCACAGCAACTTGAGGATGAAGTGACTTCGATAGATAACTCAGTGTTACCAGAACATTTTCAACATATTATATGAGGATCCAGGAGCTACAGAATAAAAAAATATTGATAGCTGGCTACGGAATTGAAGGAAAATCCACGGAATCTTTCTTGAAGAAATATGTGCCTTCAGCTACCTATGCTATTGTTGATAAAGCAGATGGTCCGGATTATCTTGCTCATCAAACTGACTATGACCTGGTCATTAAAACTCCCGGCATACCAAAATCTCATATCACAATCCCTTATACCACCGCCACCAATATATTTTTTGCAAATTTGAATCCAAAGCACATCACCATTGGTGTGACTGGAACCAAAGGAAAAAGCACCACTGCATCTCTTATTTATCACATCTTGAACAGATCTGGAAAAAGAACAGAATTAATCGGAAATATTGGAAAACCAATGCTGGAATCATTGCTATCAGAACCCGCACAAGAAACTTATTTTGTTTGTGAATTATCGAGTTATCAACTGGACGACATAGAGTATTCTCCTCACATTTCCATAATCGTAAGCCTCTTTCCAGATCATGTTCCGTATCACGGAACTCTTGAAAACTACTATAAAGCGAAGCAACATATCATCGCCCGTGCCAAGGAGACGGATTATTATGTGTATAATCCTGCTTTTCAGAGATTAGTCGAGTGGCAACATGAAACAAGAGCACAACCGGTACCTTACGAAGAATCATTTGTACCCGAACGGACTCCACTCCTGGGAAAGCATAACCTAGAAAATGTCCGCGGCGCAATAACCGTAGCCAAACTGGTAGGGGTTTCATATCGTGAGGCTGAAGAAGCAGTACGATCGTTCAAGCCATTGCCTCATCGTCTTGAAAAAATAGGTATTTTCAAAGGTATTATTTTTTATGACGATGCAATTTCGACGACACCAGAGTCAACAATAGCGGCGGTACAAGCGATTCCACATGTAAAAACAATATTCCTTGGCGGGGAGGATCGTGGTTATGATTTTCTTGAGCTGGCCAGTGAATTGCGGGAGGCTGGCGTCCAAAATATCGTACTTTTCCCTCATTCGGGTGATCGCATAAAGGAATCTCTTATGGAAGTAGACCCAGGATACTGGAATATTTGTGAAACAGACGACATGAGAGAAGCTGTAGCTTTTGCCTATGAGCATACCCCTCTTCAGACTGTCTGTCTGCTTTCAACAGCATCACCAAGTTATTCGTTATGGAAGAATTATATTGAAAAAGGAAATTTATTTCAGAAGTTTGTAAAAGAATATGAAGAGGAGAAGTAAACGTTTAAAGCAACTACGCGCTGACCGGAAAGGGTTGCCTATTTCATTTATATTACTTGCTGCAGCTCTCTTGTTATCATTTATCGGCTTGATATTTGTTTTTGAAGCATCTTCCATTCGTGCTTTAAATGCAACAGGAGACAGTTTCCATTACCTGAAACTGCAAATACGATGGATTATTTTCGGTCTTATTGTGTTCGGGTTTTTCTCCTGGTACAACTATAAAAATCTGTATTATATGTCACTGCCTGCCATGTTGAGCGTTGTTCTTTTGCTTATTGTCGTATTGATTCCCGGAATAGGGAAGACAGCAGGTGGTGCCCGCAGCTGGATTGATCTCGGTTTTATAACGATTCAGCCTACAGAATTTACAAAATTTTCTCTTATTCTGTACTTAGCTTCATGGTTCTCGGTGAAAGGCAAGAAGCGATTTCTCCCCTTTATACTTATGATAGGATTCCTTCTTCTTCTGATCATGTTGCAGCCGGATATGGGAACAGCGATTATGGTATTTTCATTGAGCATTGCGATGTATTTTTTAGCGGGTCAGGATTTACGCTACCTATTTGCTCTTTTTCCTCTTGCCGTAGTCGGTTTCATGTCACTTATTTTTGCTGCACCTTATCGTCTCAAACGTTTGACGGCATTCCTGAATCCCAGTGAAGATCCATTGGGTGTGGGATTTCATATCAACCAAATACTGATATCTCTGACTGAAGGTGGGCTATTTGGGCGCGGTTTTGGCGCTTCACGCCAAAAATATTTATTTCTTCCGGAGGCACATACTGATTCGATTTTTGCCATCATCAGTGAAGAGCTTGGTTTTATCGGCAGTATGTTTCTGATTATTCTTTATTTTGTTTTTCTGTACAAGCTATATGAATTATACAATGCGATAGATGACGCGTTTGCCAAGCTTCTTGTGGGAGGTATTTTTACGTATTTCGGTTTGCAGATTATTATTAATCTTGGTGGAATGGTAAATATTATGCCGCTTACCGGTGTTACTCTGCCTTTCGTATCATATGGAGGCTCTTCAATGCTTGCATCCTTTATGCTGCTCGGGATTGCCGTCAATATTTCTAAACAAGCAAAAACCTGAGCGTGATACAATAGCTTATGCATCATAATACTATTCTGATGACCGGAGGACATGTCACTCCTGCTCTAGCCGTGATTGATGACCTTCAAAAGATGCATCCGGAGGCAAATATCATCTTTGTCGGAAGAAAGTTTAATAACAATCGTGAACAATCCTTGAGTTTTGAGTATCAGGAAGTTACACGACGTAATATTCCTTTTTTTCATCTCCGAACAGGTCGTCTGACACGTTCATTCTCTTGTGAATCTGTTATGAACGTTCTGAGTATCCCGTTGGGTTTCTTTTTCGCTTATCGGTTACTCATCTCCCAAAAACCGGATGTTGTATTATCCTTTGGAGGATATCTGGCTTTACCTATTGCAATGGTCGCAAACTGGCTCGGGATACCCGTGTATACCCACGAGCAAACCATACATCCAGGCGTAGCAAATCAGCAAATTGCAAGGATAGCAAAGCGAATTTTTATTTCATTCCCGGAGTCATCTGTGTTCTTCCCAAAAGACAAAGTTGTGCTGACAGGAAATCCTATTCGAAAAAGCATATTCAAACAGAAATCAATACCAGGAATACCAGCCGAACCACAGTTGCCATGTATTTACGTCACCGGCGGTTCGCTTGGCGCTCATGCCCTCAATATTCACATTGAACATATCATTGAGAAACTAGTACAATCATACATAGTCATTCACCAAACGGGGAATGTGCAGGAATTCAAAGATTATGAGCGTTTGTGTCAGTTGAGGTCACGTCTTCCTCAAGAAGTGCAGGATCGGTATATGCTGAAAACGCACGTGAGTGATGAAGAAGTAGGGTATATATTTGAAAAAGCTTCACTGGTCATAAGCAGATCAGGAGCAAATACGTTTTTTGAATTAATTGCTCTTGAAAAACCGGCAATTCTTGTGCCTTTGCCTCTTGCTGCTTTTGATGAACAAATGAAGCAGGCACGTATTCTAAAAAAAGCCGGAGCAGCGGAACTATTTAACCAGAATGGAGATTCTGACGAACTGTTTAGACTTATACAGAAAGTCATGTCTCAACGAGATACTTATGCAAAGTCATTCGGAACACTCAAAAAAAACTATATCAGAGATGCATCACAAAGGATCATTGAAGAACTGGTGGGGAAAACTGTCAACTAGCTTTCTTTTCATTCTTGTTTTTGGACTCACATTTAGTCTTCTCTATAGACTGGATGGACGGTTTCGTGTATCTGGCATCCAGGTGCTTGGAGAAGCAGACGAATATCCGTTCAAAGGGAAAGAACAGTATGACGGACAGCATATCTGGTCTATCGATCCGGAAGATGTTCATATCTATCTCAAGAATGCAAATCCGTATTACCGCATTGTCCATATTGAGAAGAAGTATCCGTCAACAATACAGGTTGAAGTAAGTCGACTAGTTCCTTCCGCTTATTTACAGGTTGCAGAAGGCTATTTTTTGCTAAGCAGAGAAGGGATTATTCTTGAAAAAGTACGTGAAATCGAATCCGAAAAGTTCCCCTTGATAACATTTTATCAGCATGTGCCGTATACTATGTTCCAGCGGGGTGATGAAATCGGTTTCAAAGAAGTAAAAGATACTCTATACTTTTTGGAGATAATACATAGTGCCAGGCTGAAGGTAAATAGTATTGATATTGAAGGATTTCATATGCTAGGATTATATACAGAGGAAGGGACTTTTTTGTTTTCATCTGAGAAAGATTCAGAACTGCAAAAGTATCAGTTTGAGCAATCTCTGAAGCAATTATCTGTGGAGGGTGTACAATTTGATACACTTGATGTACGGTTTGAAAAACCGATCGTCCGTTTGTGAGGTAGACTGTTATTGTCATTTAATTAGTCTGAATAGTTGATAAGCATCGTAATAATCGATGTTTATCAATTGGCTAACCTAGATTATGTCGGAAACACTTATTTGTGGTATTGATATTGGAAGTACAAAAATAGCAACTATTGTCGGTCTATACTCATCGGAAACGGATGAAGTACGGATTATCGGCTTCAATGCCACACCATCGCGCGGGGTGAAAAAAGGTCTTATTGTCGATATCGATCAGGCAACTGCGTCAGTTGAGTCAAGTGTTGAGAAAGCCGAACGCATGGCAGGCCATCAAATAAAAGAGGCCTTTGTTACGGTGGGAGGTCCTCACATATCTTCAATTAACTCTCACGGAATAGTTGCTGTGGCAAACCCGCAATTTGAAGTAGTCGAGGATGATGTACACCGTGTGATCGAGGCTGCACGTGCGATTTCGCTTTCAAATACAAGACAGATTATTGAAGTAACACCTCGTGAATATAGTGTTGACGGCCAAAGCGGTATCAATAATCCGGTCGGAATGAGCGGTGTCAGGCTGGAAGTAGATACACATATCATAACAGCTTCAGCAACCAATCTCAAAAATATCGACAAAGTATTGAATGATCTTGGTATAAAAAATACCGGTTATATTTTCTCTGGTGTTGCTTCAGCTCAATCAGTACTTACTGATACTGAGAAGGATCTGGGAGTCGCGGTGGCAGATATCGGTGGCGGAAAAATTGATATGAGTATCTTTGTCGAAGGTGCATTGTCCTACTCATCATCGATTCCGATTGGAGCACGCCACATTAGCAACGATATTGCTGTCGGTCTGCGAGTATCTCTTGAATCAGCAGAAAAAGTAAAGCTATATCTTAGCAATAATGCCCGGAGGATTGAAGAGGCCATAAAGAAAAAAGAAAAAAATATCCTTACTTCTGAAAAACTCGGAATTCTTGAAAAACTTCCGGATGTCAGTCCCAAAGAAATTATTGAAGGAATTGTCGGACCGCGCATTGAAGAAATTTATTCACTGGTAGCTGAGGAGATTTCAAAAAGCGGTTATGAGAAAAGTATTCCATCTGGTATTGTCATAACGGGTGGAGGTTCAATGACTGTCGGAATGGTCGAAATGGGAAAAAGGATTGCCCGTCTTCCTATCCGTATCGGGATCCCTGAAAAAGCGACCGGTTTGGTTGATGAAGTAATGAATCCCATGTACGCAGCAACTCTCGGCTTAGTTTATTACGGAAACACTCAAATGCTCGAAGATCCGGCTGGATTTAAAGACTTCAATTCAGTTCTGAAAAACTTCTCGATGAATGATATAATGTCTAAAGCGAAGAAAGTGTTTAAACAGTTCCTACCGTAAATTCATGTGATGTATCATGCAAAACGTTGCATAACTGAATAGAAAAACAATTTGCGGTATAAGTTTAACCTTCGCATTGCATTACACGCGTTATGTTAATCAAACCAAAAGCAGGACAAGCAGCAAAAATCAAAGTAGTAGGAGTCGGAGGAGGGGGAGGAAACGCAATCTCATCAATGATCAAAGAAGGCGGTATTGAAGGTGTGGAATTTGTGGCAGTAAATACCGATGCTCAGGCACTTCTTCATAATAAAGCAGAAATCAAAATTCAGATCGGTGACCAGGCAACCAAAGGACTCGGTTCAGGAGGCAATCCAGAAGTCGGTCGTGAGGCAGCCGAAGAGTCCCGTGAAAAACTCAAAGACGAGCTTGGAACTGCTGATATGATCTTTATCACCTGCGGCGAAGGTGGCGGTACGGGCACAGGCGCATCTCCCATAGTAGCAGAAGTTGCCCGTGAATCAGGAGCACTTACTGTTGCAGTGGTGACGAAACCTTTTGACTTTGAAGGCTCACCCCGCAAAAATCAAGCATCTGAAGGTATCGATGCTTTAAAACAAAATGTTGATACTCTTATTGTGATTCCGAACCAGCGTGTGCTTCAGGTTATTGATAAAAAAACTTCTATTGTGGAAGCATTTCGAAAAATTGATTCTGTACTTCACCAAGGTGTAAAAGGTATTGCTGAACTCATTACATTGCCGGGACTTATCAATGTAGACTTTGCAGATGTACGGTCCATTATGAACAATGCTGGAAATGCAATCATGGGAATGGGTATCGGAAGCGGTGACAAACGCGCAATTAGCGCTATCCGTCAAGCGATATCATCTCCTCTTTTGGATGCATCAATTGACGGTGCAAAAGGAATTCTTCTTAATATAGTCGGAGGATCAGATCTTTCAATGAGTGAGATTGACGAAGCAGCAACTATGATTACAAAAGCAGCTGATCCTGATGCAAATATCATATTTGGAGCAGCCATAGACGAACATCTCACAGATGAAATCAAAATTACGGTAATTGCTACCCGATTCGATGAGAGTACCATGAAACTGTTTAAGTTTCAGCGACCGAATTCTCAGCCCGAAGTGAAACATGAAAAAACGATTGAAGAGGCTGAAGCTGAAGCATCCGTAGAGGAACGTGATGATTTCTCGTTATATCCCCCCGAAGAGTCATACGAAGAAAAGGAAGAACCTCAACCAAAACGAATGCCATCTTCCCTCCGTGATGATGACGAATTTGATATTCCGGCTTTTCTAAGAAAGAAGTAATTGTTTGGAGCCTGCACATAGTCTTCTGTCTTCATTGCTTCCTTTAGCGTGGGATGATACAATAGGATTTTATTCAATTAACTATTCGATATCCAATATGGCAGACAAAAATCCTCTAAATGAGTTTTTTATACAAATGGAGCATAAATGGCTCAAACATTGGTATGAAAAAGGCATTATAGAGAAATATCTTCATAAAAATGATGCTTCTGATAAAAGATTTTCCTTTCAGGACGGTCCAATAACAGCAAATAATCCTATGGGCGTACACCATGCATGGGGAAGAACATACAAAGATCTTTGGCAAAAATTTCATAATCTTCTCGGGTATAAGCAACGATTCCAAAACGGATTCGACTGTCAGGGCTTGTGGGTAGAAGTAGAAGTAGAGAAAGAGCTGGGTCTCAAGTCAAAGAAAGAAATTGAAAATCTCGTTCCTGGTGATACAAAAGCTTCAATCGCAAAATTTGTTCAGATGTGCAAGGACAGAGTGAATAAATTTGCAGCAATTCAAACAGATCAATCAAAGCGCCTTGGCTATTTCATGGATTGGGATCATTCTTATTTTACTATGAGTGAAGATAACAATTACATGATCTGGCATTTCTTGAAGACCTGTCACGAGAATGGCTGGATTTATAAGGGTCATGAATCTGTCCCTTGGTGTCCGCGATGCGAAACAGCTATTTCACAGCACGAAATGCTGACAGAAGACTATAAAGAGGTGACTCATGAATCAATTTATATGGAATTTAAACTTGAAGATGCAAAAGATGAATATCTCATTGTCTGGACTACAACTCCCTGGACTATCCCCGCAAATATCGCGGTTGCCGTAGACAAAGATATTGAATATTCTCTCATACAGGGTGAAACAGGAGATAAATACTGGATTGCTAAAGATAGAGTGGAATCGCTATTTGGGAAAAACGCAGATATAATAAAAACAGTTACAGGGAAAGAACTTGTAGGCAGAAAGTACCGAGGACTTTTTGATGACCTCGATGTTGTAAAAAAAACAGCTCAGGAAAATCCGGAAACATTCCATACAGTTGTTGAAACAGATCCAACAATACTTCCGATTTCTACAACAGAAGGGACGGGACTTGTGCATACTGCAGTCAGTGCCGGTACCGAAGATTTCAAACTCGGAAAAAAATTGGGTTTGCCGATGATACCGGTCATCGCAGATAATGCTGACTATCTTCCGCATATGGGCTGGCTTGCAGGCAAGAATGCAAAAAACAATCCGCGTATCATATTGGATTACCTTGAAGATCAGGAAAAGAAAGGAAACAATTATATATTCAAAATTGAGAAATACACACATAGATATCCCGGTTGCTGGAGGTGTAAAGCGGAACTTGTCTGGAAGATCGCCGATGAATGGTATATCGCAATGGATCTTCCATCACAGGAACTTCGGAACGGAAAAGCAGATTCCCGAACCCTTCGTGAACGTATGATCGAAGTCGCAAAAAAGATATCATGGATGCCTTCATTCGGACTTGAACGGGAGCTCGATTGGCTCAACAATATGCATGACTGGCTTATCAGCAAGAAAAATCGATACTGGGGATTGGCCCTTCCGATTTATGAGTGTGAATCATGTGATTCATTTGAAGTAATTGGATCGAAGGATGAATTGCAAAATCGTGCCGTTTCGGGTTGGGAACAGTTTGAAGGACATACACCGCATAAACCGTATATTGATGATGTTGTTATTGCCTGCGAAAGCTGCGGGAAAGAAATGCGTAGAATCGGAGACGTGGGTAATCCTTGGCTCGATGCAGGTATAGTACCTTTCTCGACAATCATGGAGCACAATCAGGGAAAGCCGTTGTATCTGAAAGATAGAAGTGAGTGGGAGCAGTGGTTTCCGGTAGATTTCATAACAGAATCATTTCCTGGTCAATTCAAAAACTGGTTTTACGCTATGATCGCAATGTCTACCGTTTTGGAGGATAGAAATCCTTTCGAACGTGTTCTCGGATTTGCGACTCTCTTGGGTGAGGACGGACGGCCAATGCACAAAAGCTGGGGAAATTCTATCGCATTTCATGAAGGTGCCGATGAAATGGGTGTAGATGTCATGAGGTGGATGTATAGTAGACACAATCCAGCAGACAATCTACTTTTTGGGTATAAGAAAGCAGATGAAGTAAGACGACAGTTTTATATTCTTACCTGGAATATATACAAATTCTATAAACAAAATGCAGAGCTTGATGGCATATCCTATGAAAAGAAAGAGCTCGCCTTGAGCGATTTTGAATCTGTGTTGGATATCTGGATACTTTCACGGTTCAGGGTGACGACCGATGCAGTCAAAGGAGCCCTCGAAGCATACGATACAAAAACTGCCGCACTGGCAATTGAGGAATTTATACAGGACCTTTCTACCTGGTATGTCAGACGGTCCCGGGATCGTGTTGGACCGACTGCTGAGAATGAGCGCGACAAAAAATCATTCTATCAGGTCATGCAGTATGTGTTTGTCAACTTGTCAATAGTACTGTCGCCATTCATTCCTTTCTTGACGGAGGAGCTATACACTGAGATCACAGACGGAGAATCGGTTCATTTGGAGAGTTGGCCAGAACTGGCAAAGCTTACAAGCAATTCACAACTGATAGATGATATGACAGTTGTACGTGAAATAGTTGAAGCCGGGCATAGAGTACGTAAAGAGCTTCAGATAAAGGTAAGACAACCCCTTGCCGGGATCAGCATCTCTTTACCAAAGCAAAAGGAATTTTTGCTGTCTGGAAACGTAGTTCAATATTCTTCACTCCTGCAGGCCGAACTCAATGTTAAACAAGTTGAGTTTAAAACTGATGATACATCTGAAATAGCTGTTACATATGATACGAATTTGACAGAAGAGCTCAAAATGGAAGGAGAGGTTCGTGATATTATTAGAAAAATACAAAATAAGCGTAAAAAGCTTGGAATAAGCGTCTCAGAAACTGTTCAGCTTACGCTGCCAGAAAAATTTAAAGACTACAAGGATCAAATAGCAAAGGAAGTACAAGCCAAATCTGTCGTTATTGGAGAAGAGATGGATGTAACAATAGCCTGATAGCGTTTTGAGTAAAAAAAGGGTATACTGTTCCCCATATGTCTCTTGTGAGTTTTGTTCCAATCCTGCTTATTTATCTTTTCGGGTTGATCAATTTATTCGGTATTCGCTCTGATCTTGTATTGACTTCAGTGATGCATTTCGGTATCGGCCTTTTTCTCTTTTTTGTCATACGTTATCTCCAGATGCATAAACATTTTTTTCGGTCAAATGCAGTTTTTTTCTACGGTTTTTTTCTATTACTGCTCGTCATAACGCTGCTTTTTGGTATGGAAATTAAAGGATCAAGACGATGGCTTGATTTAATAATTATTCCACTTCAGACATCCGAAATATTTAAAATCTTCTTTATCGTATTTTTATCTACCATTTTTGCGAAGGTATACAATCCTATCGAAAATAGACATCTGTTTATTAAAACACTCATTCTTACGCTTATTCCATTCTTTCTCATATTCAAGCAGCCTGATTTAGCGACGAGTATCGTTGTATTCGGTATATTTTTTACAATGGCTTTGCATTCAAGTATTCCCAAAAAACAAATTCTTTTGTTCACTTTGCTGATCATCTGCCTTCTTCCGGTTGTGTGGTTTACTATGCATGATTATCAGAAGAATCGTATTCTAAGCTTCATGAATCCGGAGCATGATTCTTCAGGAACTTCGTACAATATGGTCCAGGCAAATATTGCTGTTGGTTCTGGAAATATGATGGGGAAAGGTCTTGGATTGGGCAAGCAATCTCAGCTTTCCTTTTTGCCTGAGTATCATACCGATTTTGCCTTTTCATCGTTGGTAGAACAATTCGGTTTTGTTGGAGGATTTATTGTCGTTTCGCTCTACATAATTTTTTTCACAATCTTATTTCTGAGGATGTATAACGCAATGGGCAAACGCGATTATGACGAACAATATACATTTTATTATCTTCTTGGTTTTTCGGTAATGTTGATCGTGCAGACTGCAGTTAATATCGGAATGAATCTTGGTCTGGTACCAATTGCAGGTATTACGCTGCCGTTCATATCATATGGAGGATCATCTCTCATTACCTTTATGATCGCTCTTGCGCTTATCCCGTAAAAAGTCTTGCACTTCTGTCAATTTACAGTATAATAATGAAATGAAAACGCATGCAGTTATTGAGGTGGGTGGAAAACAATACCTCGTACAAAAAAACGACGAACTTATAGTCGAAAACCTGAATAGAAATACAGATGAAACCGTAGAGTTTCCTGCTCTTCTTTCTTTTGATGCTGATAAAGCAGATGTTGACATGGGTACACCAGAGCTTGCAACAAAAGTTACAGCAAAAATCCTTGAAAACTTGAAAGGTGATAAGATTCGAGTGGCAAAATTCAAATCAAAAGTACGATACCGAAAAGTTCGCGGTTTCCGTGCTCAAATGACCAAAATCAAAATTACAAGCATTTAACTTTCTAAATTATGGCACATACCAAAGCACAACGTGCAGTCAAAGGAAACAGAGACTCAATTTCAAAAAGACTAGGTGTCAAACTGTACGGTGGGCAAAATGCACAACCAGGAAATGTCATCGTAAGACAGCGGGGAAGTAAAGTCCAGGCTGGAGATGGTGTGCTCCTTTCAAAAGATTTTACTCTCATTGCTCTTCGTGAAGGTACAGTAGAATTTTATAAACGGATGGGCAAACAATACGTCAGAGTTGTCTGAACATTCGGTTATTGACTCTTCTAACAATCTTTTGACTTCATGGACACAGTAACACAAGAACTTTTTGACAAACTGAACAAGGAAGAAGATGTCCTTCAAAAGGCGAAATTTGTTCATCAGCTTCGTTACGACCGGGAAGTCTCAATTAAACGCATCGCACGCGGGATACACAAGCATCCTTCGTATGTCTCACATCTGCTCCGACTTTCCAAAATTCCGCAATTGGTTATTGATGGCTATTATGGCGGTCAATTGTCTGCAACTCATCTTATGATTCTTTCACGATTGGGGACAGAGGAAGAGATTATTGACGGTTACGAACAAATCCTCAAGAACGATCTGACTGCAGGTCAAACAGAGCTGCTTATTCGCAAATTTAAATATGATGTCACCGACGAAGGGCAAGCAGTAGATACCCGACACTTGGACCAATTGGAAAAAGAACTACGTGATGTACTTGAAGCGAAAGTACATATTTTGCAATCGAGAGTAAGAACGAAGATTGTGATAGAGAAAAGAGGTAACACAAAGGATACTGCAAAATTTATTGATACAGTTGCAGAACGACTGAAAAGAGTGTTGTCAGAAGAAGAAAAAGGTAATCAAATACGGACGCTTGACTGAATTAGCGTACAGCCATAAGTACCAAAGCGGCAGATCGCGCATCTTCATCAAAAGGATTGTCTACTGGTCCCAGTGCATCTGTCGGGAAATATCGGAAAAATACCTGGCCGACAATACTTGATACAGGAATTGGTCCGAATTCACGAGAGTCAGATGAACGTGGACGATTGTCTCCCATCACAAAGTAATGATCTTCCGGTACCTCGATAGGTACCCCTTCCTGGACAAAATTTCCCGGAATCAGTGTAGTTGCTGCAGAAATATACGGTTCATCAATTTTTTGTCCATTGACATAGACCTGTTGATTTTCAATCAGTATTGTATCACCGGGCAGGCCGATAACGCGTTTGATATATTCGATATCTGGATTGCGTGGGGAATGAAAAACTACCACATCTCCTCGCTGCGGATTGCGCATTTTGTAGGTAACTTTGCTTGTGAAGATATAATTACCGTTATAAAAAGTGGGTTCCATAGATGCCCCTTTGATCTGATTCGGCTGTAAAATGAAAAGGTAAACGACGATAAACAAGGATCCGACGAAGACAACAGTTTCCATAATCTCCATTATAAACATTATCGTTCCCTTTATGATAAACATATGGACTAATTGTAAAGAAGAAGAGATATAAATACAACCGTTCAGGTGTTATAATCTGGTAGAGAAAGCAAAAGCACGCATAGCTCAGTTGGTAGAGCGCATCGTTCACATCGATGAGGTCTCTGGTTCAAGTCCAGATGCGTGCACAGATTGCACGTGCAACTTCTTTTATTATTGTTACACTTTATATATGTGGACTGTATTTGACTTTCTCAAACGTTTTCTTTACGACCTCTATCACGCAATATTTTTTGCTGCTGTCGAGTACGACGACAAGCTGAAAATGACCAAAACTCAAGGTCAGCGCTTGACGATCTGGGCAATTATATTGCTGGTAGCTCTTATCGCGTTGTATGCATTGCTGCACGGAATCTGGTACTTCATAGACACCTTGGATACAAGCAGAATTGAGATATAATGAAGCATGCTTTCAGGAATTGTTATTGTAAAAAATGAAGAAAAGCAAATAATTGCCTGCATAAAGAGTCTTTCTTTCTGTGACGAAATCATTGTGGTGGATAACTCTTCCACGGACAACACCAAAACGCTCGTATTGGCGCAAGGAGTCAAGTATCTGTCATCCGATATCATCGGTGATTTTGCTGCACTTCGAAATATTGGCGCTCAGGAAGCAAAAGGCGAATGGTTGCTTTATATTGATGCAGATGAACGAATAAGTGATGCTTTGCGTGCGAATATAAAACATGAGCTTTACACACCATCGTGCAGTTCATACTTTCTAAAACGTAGAGATCATTTCATGGGTAGAACGCTTGAAAATGGGGAAGTATCTAAAGTTTTTCATACGGGTCTTGTCAGGCTCATGAAAAAAGGAACAGGATCGTGGGAAGGCAAAATACATGAGAAATGGAAAACGGATGAACCGATAGGAGAACTCGATGGTTTCATCGAACATTATCCTCATCAGACTCTTCATGAATTTCTTGAGCACATCAATAGATACAGTACATACAGAGCAGCAGAATTGAGTACAAAACGAATGAAGACAAATATATTTGAGCTTGTATTTTATCCTTTGGGAAAGTTTGTATATACCTATTTTGTAAAAAGAGGTTATATGGATGGTGCAGCAGGTTTTGTGTATTCGTTCATAATGAGCTTTCATTCGTTCCTAGTACGGGCCAAGTTATACATGTCAAGCAATTAACATGAAAAACAAGATAGTTGCGATTCTTCTGCAATTTACTTTTTTGTTGTTTTCTCTCGGACAGTTGGCACGTATCAGCTTCCCTGATCAGCCGGTATTCTTTTACGTGTATGAGCTTTTTCTTGCAGTTGTTACTGTGATTCTCGTCATACGCTTTCAAAATGAGCCTCTAGAGACTTCCACATGGGTGCCGGTTTTACTGTTTTTCGGCTATCTATTTTTGTCACTTTTCTTGTCTCTTTGGGAATATTCTTTCGAACAAAATATTGTTGCTTTTCTCTATTTTCTGCGTCTTATGAGCTATGTAATTTTTTTTATGTATGTACGGTTCTTTTTCAGGCAATACTCCAGTGGGTGGACTCAAACCATTCTAACGATGACAACCGGATGGATAATTCTTAGTTCTTTTATTCAGTATTTTCTTTATGCAAACCTCGGTAATTTGGCGTATCTTGGATGGGATCCTCATTTATACCGTGTCGTAGGGCTATTCTTTGATCCGCCGATAACAATATCTGTATTTGTATTATTGATTTTATATTTTGTCTCAGGATATGTATCAACAAAAAGGCGACTTATTTTCTTGCTGATAATCCCATTGGTAATATTAAGTTTTTTAACATATTCACGGGGAGGGTATCTGGGTATGGGCGCTGTTTTTCTGATGTTTGTTCTACGTAATAGAAACTGGAAAGTACTTATTCTTCTTGTCGCCATCCTTGCAGGTGGATTATTGCTTGTTCCAAAAGGAACAAGTGAAGGAATTAATTTATTGAGAACCACATCCATTAGCGCCCGTTTTAATGATTATGAAAAAGCGATACAAATATGGAAAACACATCCTATTGTGGGGATAGGATATAACCATATTCGTTATGAAAAGGATGTATGGGAAGAGGAGCCGATTTATGGGCCGTACAATCCGTCACATGGAAGTGCATCTTTTCATTCAAGTTTTTTGGTAATTTTAGTGACAGGCGGGATAATAGGTTTGTTGTTGTATTTGGGGATGATCGTATATTTCGCCCGAATTTCTGATTTTATGCTGTACAGTACTGTATATTTAAGTATTATCTCTCTCTTTGACAATGTCCTGCTGCATCCGATGATTTTATTTCTCTTATTTTTTCTTGAAGCATATCGTTCCGGGAAACATGTGGCTTAGTCTTCTTTCTCGTATGTTACTTTAATTTCCCGCTCCTCGATGTTGCCAGCAGCATCCTGGGCAGTAAAAATGAGGTTGTTTTCACCTTCCTTCAGTCGAAATACAGATTGAAATTGGCCTTGGAGATCAATGACAATAGGCTGACCGTTTACACGCAATGTGCTGCCTGGATCAGTAGTTCCTTTGATTGGAATTTCCTGGTTGTTCGATTTCATGTCAGAAGTCGGGGTTTCAATTTCGAGCTTGAGTGGATCTTTTTTATAGTAAACCGTATAGATATCTGTCTGTTTTGACTTATCACTTCCGGCACGAGCGATTGCGTAAATTTTATTTTCGCCTGACTTCAAGGGGCCTATTTTCTCATGAAATGAGTTAGTTCCCTTCACTGTTACTGACCCGGCTTTCGTGTTGTTAATATAAATATCTACTTTATCGAATTCCGATGTACTACCAGACAGATATAACTGCGCCGAATTAGTAGCAGAGGGCGGTTCGTCCATATCAATGCTTCCGTAAAAATCTTCCTGTTTATTTGTGACATTGGTGTCTGAACCCCCGTCGGGATTTATCATATTGTTGATAAAAACAACAGAATTAATCAGCAGTCGAAATCCGACAGTTATCATGAATACTGTCAAAAGAATGATGAAGATCAGCAGAAAAAATATTTTTCTGTTATTTTCGTGCTGTTTATGTTGATACAAACGGGATCTCATGAGCCAATGGGGGGGATCGAACCCCCGACCTCTGCTTTACGAAAGCATTGCTCTACCAACTGAGCTACATTGGCTTTAATGTTTTAGATTATACCATGATTAGTACTTGCTCCTCACTCTCTTGTGGGTCTTGATTTGACATAATTATGTGATTTATTCATGATATTCTGACGATAATAGAATATTATGCCGTCAAATATGCTTGATATACCAATAAATTGGAATAACAAAAAGAAGAGTATGAGATGAACATAATATCGTCCCCAATCTAATAAAAGATAATAACTCATAATAACAATAATGATCAAAAATGCAGATAAAAGAACAGCTTCATATCTATTACGTTTATAAGTGCCATATGCTAAACGGATATACCCAATCAGTGAAAAATATATAAGATGTATATACCAGAGAGAAAAATTCGAATTTTTTTCCACAAATACAAGACGATTATAATCTTTCATCTTTTCACCAAAGTAAAAATTTTCAACTATTTTTGAAATTCTTTCAGATTTTGAGCTTAAAAATGATTCAGGATATAAGTCACGTTGTCCTTCGGTTGCTATTGCAATTCTCCATTGGGCCATTGAGACAATTTTATTGATAGGGGATGAATAGGTAAAAGGATTAAGGAGAATGAATATACAAAGACTTATAATTCCGGCTATCAGCATATGGGAAGCATATTTTTTGAAATTTTTCCTCGTTATATCTGCCGTGATTACTAATGAAAAAGCAAAAACAATCAGCAGCATGAAACCGTTTATTTTTGTAGAAGCACATAATCCGGTAAAAATTGCAAAACCCAGCAATAAGAGAAAATTGTTCTTCTTGAATAAATATAACACGAGAAATAGCAAAGCCCCGTTGAATGAAAAGTGGAACAATGCATCCGCATGCGCCATCAAACCAACATTGACAACGAGATTATTGAAACCGTACATCAGTGACAAAATAACTGCAAATGGTGGAGACAAATAATGCACTGAAGAAATAAAGAAAAATAACGGCCATGACAAGAATAAGTATATTCAACTTTCTTGCCTGATAAATAATTTCTACCGCTTTTGCAAATTGAGGACCGTATGTCTTGACGTAATCGTCTGTATCACCGCTGAACCACGTATCGATTTGAACATTCTTTTGAGCAGATGGCGGACGATATGTATCAATAAACTTCTTATCCATTGCTGAAAACCCGCTTTGCAATAGAAATGATGTGTAGCCATATGTATTATTTTCAGAAATTTCGTTCTTATAAAGATTGGAAATCCAAATTCCGTACACAAACTCCGTTAATTTCGGTTGATCATAAGATTCCTGAGTTTGCCAAATTGGATTATGAAAATCACGATGGGAATAAAAATCGATAAAATAGCTTCTGCCCACCCATAAAAACTCGTCCCAATAGGCTACTGGAAAAGATTGAGAATAATGATAATATGTAGGTAACAGAATGGCTATAATGGCAAGAGGGTAAATAATGAGTGTAAATCCTTTCCGTATAAAATACTGATGCATACGTTATTCTCTCAATCTTTCTTTAATTACGATCCATGGTTCAATGTAATCTCCTTCATACCCCAATGACCACAATGCAATTCCCGCCAGTTCTTTCTCCTGTACAAAGTCAATTTTTGTCGCCAGAGATTTTTCATCTTCGTAGTAGATTTGTTTTACACGTCCATTCTGTAGATAGGTAAGCCAGGGAGATTGACTGTCAGGGTCATAACGGATGGAAACAGAGGCTTTATTTTCAATTAATTCCCGAACCCGTTTGTACGTGGCGACAGCTCCTGTGCCCGGGACTGTTTTACTTCGATAATTCATATCCTCTGTCTGCCATTCATAGCCGTATAGGGGAAGCCCTAAGATTATTTTTTCTGAGTGCACCCTTCCCTTGAGTGAGTCAAGCGTTCGACTGAGACTTGGAGAATTGCCTGGAGATGTAATGGGCGCTACTGGTCCTGCAGTCAAAGACGTGGGTAAATGGTAGTCATATCCCATAATGATGATTTGGTCGACTAAATCACCGATTTTGACCATATCATATGCGCCGTCAGCATATACGGCAGTTGCATTCACATCGAACGAGATAATTATGTCTGCTTTTTCTGCTCGTAGTTCTTCGACAAGTACCGACAAAAAAGAATTATAAAACTGCATGGTCGGAAAATCCGAACGAGTTACATATTCAAAGTCAATATTTATACCATCCAATTTGTAATCGTGTACTAATTGTTTAATAGTATCAATCCCATTTCTCGTATAGTTTGGATTGCTGATAAGCGTGTTTATTTCTTCATTATTAAAATTTTTTACCGCAAGAAGAATTTTTGTATTAGTATCTACAGCTTCCGAACGTACCATTTCAAAATATGCAGAGTTTAGATTATTCCATTCCGGCAACGCATTGTTGTTTGCGTCCGTTGACAATATATTGCCCTGGCTATCCATGGTCAAACCGAAATAGATAATCTGATCCATATATTCGGGATATACTTTTGCCTTATTTCCGATAGCCCAATACGGAAGAAAACCGATTACTTCCTTGCGGCTATGATTGGCTGGTTTTACTTCTAGAGGAGTTGAAAAGTTGGGGGGAATCGGTTCTACAGTGTCTGATTGATAAAAATCTGTGCCATAGGTTGTGTGCGGAGCAGTGTAGACAATTACAGCAGTCAAAGCTCCCGTTATGACTGCAAAAAGCAAAAAAATAACACTTTTAAATTGCGAACTGAAATGAGAACGTCTTTCGTTTTGCGGATAATACATAATTCATTATAACCATATGAATACATGAATTTCATAATGGTATAATGCCAGTATGTATCGGATTGAGGACTATTTTTTGATTGGAGATTTGCAGACAGGGGCTCTTGTTTCCCACGGAGGCTCTATAGATTGGCTTTGTCTTCCGCATTTTGATTCAAGCAGCATTTTTGCCAAATTACTTGATGAAAATGGCGGTACTTTTGCCATACATATGCCTGATTATGAAACAAGTTCTTCATATATTGCGGAAACGGCTATAGTTCAGCATTCATTGACAAAAAATGACAAAGCGTTTCTCGTCAAGGATTTCATGCTTCCAAAACCCACTTCTTCATGTAAAACACAGCTACTTGTCAGAAAAATTGAAGGTGTTCGCGGTTCAAACTCAGTCACGTTTCTGTTTCAGCCACGTGTTGAGTACGGAAAGGAACCTGCAGATATGCATCAGGAGGGATCTCGTATCTATTTCAAAAATAATGATGGCAGGTTTATTTTATTCTTACCTTCCGGAACTGCAATTGAACGAAAAAAAGGGTACTTTATTCTCAAGATTCCCGTAGGTGAAGGCGAGATAAAGAACATAACTCTGGAACATGTCAGAAAAGGGGAACTTTCAATAATACCGAAAATTGATTACGAGGCAGAAACCATGGATTTCTGGAAAGATTGGGTCTCTAAAGGACAATTTATCGATTTCTGTCGGGAGCGATTGGTACGCTCTGCTATCACTCTCAAGCTTATGCAGTTTTACCCAACTGGCGGGATTGTGGCAGCACCGACTATGTCATTGCCGGAGCAGATCGGGGGAATCCGCAACTGGGACTATCGTTATGTGTGGGTCAGGGACTCCACATTTATACTGTATGCTCTCTATATTTTGGGATATGTTGATGAAGCAATGAAGTTCTTTACATTTATTGAAAATGTTACTGAGTTCGATCGGGACAGTGAAAACGATATTCAGCTCATGTATACCATTCACGGAGAGCATGTCCCTGAAGAGCAGTCACTGGATTATTTATCCGGGTACAAGAATTCAAGACCAGTTCGACTCGGTAATGGAGCCAATGATCAGTTCCAGCTGGATACGTACGGTGCCTTGATGGATGCTTATTATTTTATTTGTTCTCTCGGGACAGAGCTGCATGATGAGAATAAAAAAATGATCAGATATCTTCTGACAAGAATTGAGCATGTATGGGATGATAAAGACAATGGTATATGGGAAGTACGTGCCGGCAAACAGCATTACACGTACTGTAAAGTCATGTGCTGGGTCGGAGTAAATAGAGCACTCAAGATCGCAGACAAAATCGGACTCAAAGATCATGAAATAGAACGGTATAAAAGACTGGAAAAACAAATCAGTGACTGGGTTTGGGAGCATTCCTTTGATGAAAAGAATAGCATTTTAAGACAATATCCGGGAACTGATCATATGGATGCAACTAATTTCCTTTTTGTCTTATTTAATTTTCTCGACAAGAATGATCCTCGCACTATGGATATCATCAAGAAAACGGCAGAAGAACTTGTTCATAATGATGTGTTTGTCTATCGGTATCTGAGTGAAGACGGTCTGCAGGGCGAGGAAGGGTCATTTTTGCTTTGTACTTACTGGTATATTTCAGCGCTTGCAAAAGTCGGATTGCATGAAAAGGCCATTGAACTTTTTCGCCAGGTTGAAAGCCTTATGAATCCCCAATCATTGCTGGCAGAAGAGATTGATGAGAAAACTCATGAATATCTCGGAAATTATCCTCAGGCATTTTCACATTTGGGATATATCATGAGTGCAAGTTATATCGAAAGAAGCAGAAAAAAGAAGTGATTCTGAGTGGGATACGCTAGTTGTTTTGAATTATTATTGTATGAATACTGAATTTCGATTCTATTCGTCAGTTCATACCATATAGCCAAATATTAAAAGCTAAAAATGCCAAAAACAAGAAGAGCGTCTTTCAGATAACAGAAAAAACGTATTTTATTCTGTCGTCTTACGGACGCTCATTCTTGCACAAACTTACTTCTGCGGAAAGTTATTGATAACGAGGTTAATCGTTATCTCCAGTATACTGAGTGTTAAATCAAACAGAACAATCAAGCGTAAGGTGAACCAAAAGCCATTTGGTAGCTTTCACCCATTGCCGAGGATAACACTACGTCACGCGTGACATCATGGACTCGTCCGTCATTCTCTACGAGACCATAGGCCTTGAGAATTTTCAAGGATTTACCCGTGATCTCTGTACCATGACGGCAGTACTCAACTAAGTCCACTACAGCGAGCATTGACGGAATGTCACTTGTCAGCATTGTTCGAAGAGACAGCATGATCACGTCGACCGCTGACTTAGGAGCTTCACTACCATTCTTCAACTTCAGCATTACATTTGGGTCTGACATCTTAGAATCCTTTCCGTAGTTAGTCTTCGTCAGACTTCTTGACTGCATAGAACTCGATCGTGATGTAGATTCCTTGGGAATACCGTTCCCAGATCTCGTCGAAAGCAGACTCTTTGCTTACGCGTACCGCCATTGGATAGAACCCTTCGACGTAGGCATAAAGCTCTTCATCTGGTGCGAGCTGGAAATAGCCTCTTGTTAGAGTCTGATAGTGTGCTAAAGCATGCTCAAACTTACGACCAACTTCCTTCACCTTTGCAGGTGGGTTCATGTACTTACCCATTCTTCGCTTTCTCCTGTCTACAAACATTGGATCTTGGTATAAGCTTCTCGAAAATGCTTTTCGAGCACCGGATCATATTCGTAACCACGAGTGTCACGAGGCTGACCTTCGATGTACTCTGCTCTGCTTGGAGAACCCTCACAATCTTCTGTTGGAAGAAGATGACGAGCACCTGCGCCGAGTAATGACCAGTCTCCCGTTGCTTCGAAAAGCAATATTACAGCATCGTTGCTAGGAGGGACGGGCTTTCCACATTTGTCACATACCGGATGATTGGACACAACATTACCTCCTTGATATTAGAATGACCTGACCAGATCTGAAGGGAAACTTTTTCTCCCCTCCAAATATGGCCAGGCCAGTTTCAAAGGTTTTAATTAACTTTCCGTTAGTTGTTAATGTGCAAGTCTTCAGGCTGAAATGACTTTCTTTCTTACCATCCTGATCAAAACACTAAAGCTTTGGTAGGGTGGATCAAAAAAAAAGTATTCACTGAAGAAGTTGTTACCTTGTACACAAAGAAGCAGGAAGCATAATATTCCTGCCATTATGTAATTTGGTAAGGTAAATTATATCAAAAATGAAGTTAAATAGCAAATATTATAGGATAATTACACTAAAACAAATACTTACATATTTTTATAAAAATTAGAGTTTAAAATGGTGTAAACCTTGTAGAAATAAACTCCTAAGAGGATAATATCACCAAAGCTCAGATTTTGTAAAATGATATTACTATAAATAAATACCGTATACATGCCGTTACTTCATTTATTAAAAGAAAACTTGCGGATATGGGCAGTGTATCCCGATGGAGTGGCTTGAGGCTATTCAGGCGTATTCAACCGAACGATTAGCTTCTTCTCAAATTATATTCGTAGCTTTGTCGAACACGGTGACCTCTCGGGAGCGGTGGAAGGGACTCGAACCCTCGACCTTCTCCTTGGGAAGGAGACATTCTACCAACTGAACTACCACCGCATTATACGTACCATTATACAAAATCAATTTGACGAGATGAAGAGGTCACCGCGGGATTACCAATTCCATACCAACTTCAATATAGTCAGGATTGGTAATATTGTTTGCCTGTGCAATTCGCACCCACGCATTTGGATCTCCATAAACCTTGCGTGCGACATCCTGCAGACTTTCTCCGGGCTGAATTACATATTTATTTCTTTGGTACGTGACCTGGTCCGAGCTTATTGAGGATATCTGTCCATTTTCTTCTGAGACAATCCCAAGATTATCTGTAGGTGTCTGTTTGGGAACAGGTGAAATATAATTTATTGAATCATCTTTCACAAATTCGGATACTTTTTGAATACTTTCATTTTGTGACTGGTCCGTCAATGACGCTATATACATACGTGCCGCGCCTATTTGATTTTCAATTCCTGTTTGCAGAACTGTACCATATCTAATGGCCAGGGAACTAAGCGCAGCAAGAACGATCACTGTACCGACAGCAAAATTGAGATAATTCGCACGTATCGCATCAGTGGTCATTTTATGATAATTTCGAACTGTTTGAGTATCTTGTTCCATACATCTTATTGTATCAGACTATAACACAAATACAAGGTTCAATCATATACATGTGCTACAATTGAGATATGGGAAAGGAGGTGATATTCATTTGAGTCCACTACTAATCGGAGGCGGCGTATTGCTCGCACTCATATTATATTTCGTGGCGACCTACAACAGTCTGGTCGTACTGAAAACTCGTATTCAGGAAGCTCTTTCGGGTATTGATGTCCAACTCAAACGAAGAGCAGATCTCATCCCGAATCTTGTTGAAACAGTCAAGGGATATGCTAAACATGAGAAATCAGTATTCGAAAATGTCACAAAAGCACGTTCGGCTCTTATGAACGCACAGGGCGTTCAGGAAAAAGCAGAGGCCAATGATATGCTTACAGGAGCTTTAAAATCTCTCTTTGCTGTTGCAGAAGCATATCCTGATCTAAAGGCAAACACTAATTTTCAGGATCTTCAGAGACAACTTGAAGATACTGAAGATAAAGTCGCATACTCAAGACAGTTTTATAACAGCAATGTCCTTGATTACAATGCTAAAATTCAAATGTTTCCATCCAACATTGTTGCAGGAATGTTCGGATTTAAATCTTTTGAGTTCTTCAAGGCAGGAGAAGAAGATCGGGAAAATGTTAAAGTTAGTTTCTAATCTTTGCATAATTGAACAGTTTCTCAGAATAGTATTGTCACTCCGGATTAAATCCGGTATTATTTGAATTCTCAGAATCCTGAATTGTATTCAAAGTGACAAAAAAGCTGAGAAACTGATATTTATCCAAAAAAACATATATGACACCCTATGCTCAAGTAACTTCAAATAAATGGAAGACATTCGGAATTTTTGCTATTTTCATTATTCTATTTACCGGTTTTTTTTATATTATCGGTAAAGTATATGCTGATCCGTGGTTTTATACCATTCTCGGACTGATTATTTCCTTTGCATCTTCATTCGGCAGCTATTTCTTTTCAGATAAAATGGTACTCGCTACCACCCGTGCTAGAGAAGCAACAAAGGAAGAGTTTTTTGATTATTATACGGTTACCGAAAATCTGAGCATAGCCGCAGGAATTCCTATGCCAAAGCTGTATGTTATCGATGATCCTTCTCCCAATGCATTTGCCACAGGCCGTGATCCCAAGCATGCGGTTGTGTGTGCTACTACGGGATTACTTCAAATTATGGAACGTTCGGAAATCGAAGGCGTAATTGCACATGAATTATCGCATATCAAGAATTATGACATACTTGTTATGACAATCTCTGCAGTGCTGGTCGGAACGATCGCCCTTGTTGCTGATATTGTTATGAGATCTCTTTGGTGGGGTGGAGGAGATCGCGACAGGAGAAATACGCACCCAGCCATGTATATTCTATTGATTATTGCTCTCATTGTGACTCCAATAGTTGCCATGTTGATTCAGCTGGCTGTGTCCCGCCAACGTGAATACCTCGCTGATGCAAGCGGCGCCCTTCTTACCCGCTATCCGGATGGTTTGGCAAATGCATTGGTCAAGATCAGCCAATATCCGCATGGAGTAGCGTCAGCCACGACCTCAACGGCACATCTTTTTATTGCAAACCCTTTTAGAAAAGGACAGATATCCTCGATAGTTGCAAATCTTTTCAGTACTCACCCTCCGGTCGAAAAACGTATCGAAATTTTACGCAACATGTAATACGGCTTACTTTCCAATTGCCTGCCGAGTATAATATATTCTTGTATGTGCGCAATAGCAGGAATTTACGGAATAAAAAAAGAAGGGCTTCTTGATCAACTTTCTCGTGATATGGCCCATAGAGGTCCGGATGGCGAAGGTATTTACACTAATGAGGTTGTCGCACTTCTCAATAGACGACTGGCAATAATTGATCGATCCGGGGGAGATCAACCGATATACAACGAAGATAAATCCTTGGTAGTTGTATACAATGGTGAGATTTACAACTACATTGAACTTCGTGATAAACTCAAAAAATCTGGACATACATTTAAAACAAAATCTGACACGGAAGTAATCATTCACGGATATGAAGAATGGGGAACTGATATATTTGATAAGCTGAATGGAATGTTCGCAATCGCGTTGTATGACATCAAGGAAAATAAACTTCTGTTAGTTAGAGATCATTTTGGAATAAAGCCTCTCTACTATGCAGAAGGAGAACAAAATGGCAAACCCTTCCTTCTGTTTGCCTCAGAAATCACACCGATTCTCAATACAGGACTTATAAAGACAGAAGTTCAGGAACGAATTTTGTATCGCTATCTTAGATTTCGAATCCATGATGATGGTGAGGAAACTTTTTTCAAAGGCGTCAAACGTTTGCTCCCAGGAGAAATGATGATACGACATGCTAATAATTCTACACGTACACATTATTCCAAACTTGAACAAAAACTTGCAAGTGAACATAAAAGAAAAGAAAATGATGCAAAGGATTCTGAAGTCATTGACAAATTCAATCAACTACTTCACGATGCAGTAAAGTCAAGACTTGTATCTGAGGTCCCTGTTGGATCTGCACTTTCAGGTGGGATTGATTCTTCTGTAATCGTCGCAATTGTCAATCAATACATGAGCAAAGATCAAGCTCGATCTGTCGGATCAAACCAAAACACCTTTTCAGCTGTTTTTCCCGGTTGTACAAATGACGAAGAGGTATATATGGATAAAATTATTAAACATCTCAAACAGATCAAAAGTCATAAAGTTTTCCCGAAAAGTTCTGAATTTTTCGAAGATTTGCCGGAATTTATACGCACACAGGAAGAACCTACAATCAGCTCCGATCCGTATGCCCAATTTCAAATTATGAAGTATGCTAAAAACTATGTTACCGTACTTCTTGATGGTCAGGGAGCAGATGAGATGCTTGCTGGCTATTTACCATACTATTTCGTCTATTTTAAGCAGCTTCAAAATGAGAGAAAGTTCGGTCGACTTATTCATGAAATATGGTCTGCCCGTGATATCTTTATCAAGTTTGCTATATTGAAAGCGCAGCAAATTCTTTCATCTTCACATCAACTCAAGATTGAGAATATGTTGAAAGATTCATTTTTTCAAAAATTTAGTAACGAACAGTTTGAGATAAATAAATCAAATTTGAAGGATCGATTACTGGAAGATATTTTCAAAAATTCATTACCTGCTTTACTTCGTTATGAAGATCGAAATACTATGCATTTTTCTCTCGAAGGGCGCGTCCCGTTTCTGGACAAAAAGCTTGTAGAATTTGTATTTACACACCCAGAAACGTTTATTATTCGAAATGGATGGAATAAATATTTATTACGACAGAGCTCAAAACATATCCTTCCGGACAAGATTCGATTGAGGAGGAATAAAATCGGATTTACAACACCTGAATATGAATGGTTCCAAAAACATAAAGAGCAAATTTACAAAATCTTTCTTAGTGAGTCGTTTGCGAACAGACCATATTGGGATGCACAAAAGGTTCTGAAAGCATTTCGTCTTTTTTTGCAAGGTAAAAATGATGACACAATGGGCTTCTGGCGCCTGCTAAACACTGAGGTTTGGCTACGGGAATTTATTGATTCAGAAGCAGAAATGATCAACTCCGAAGATACAGATCAAAAGCGCTGGAAATTGGGAGACCCGAACGCCGGGAAAACTATAGATATTGGATTAGAGAACAATATTTATTCACGAATCCCGGTCCGCACTGCACGTTTTGACAAAGGAGATGATTATGCTGAAAAAATTGCACAACATATAGTTCAATCTCTCGGAAAACTCGATGAAAAATATATACAACTCATGAAGGAAAAAAAATGGTATGTCATAAGTTCTGAGAAAATTGTGGCGATTTCGCAGGGCAGATCATTTTTCATTTGGGATATTTCACCTTCCATTTGGGCAAATGTATTGTCTTCATTTGTCTCGCGCACGCCGTACGGTATCGGTCTCGGGAGTCCGTGGACGATGCAAATTGCCATTGATGAGGTAGGCTTACCGCGAATTCTCCTGGCTGCTGTAGCATCCGTTGTCACAAAACCGTTCGGTATAAAAGGAGTATTTTACCGTGTAGCTGGACCTCAGGCGGCTGCAATAGACGGCCCTACTGAGTACTCACTTTTTCCATCGAATGTATCTGCCAAACTTGCACCAAAAAATCCTTTACAGGCAGCTGAAAAGATAACAAAAGCCATTAAATCAGGTATTAAGAACCATACATTAAGTTCAAAGAAATCTACTATCTATGAACCACTTCTTACGACATTCGGAGGAGCTGTAATAATCGATGCCAATGACATCGGTAGGAATGTCATGGGCAATGCAACTGATGAGACTGATTCATTTTTCGCGCAGGTAATGAAGGATAATCCTATGGGACAGGGAAGCGAACAAACGCCGCTTGTTCTTTTGATTCAATCATGATTACGATTGAATTTCTTGCTCCCTTCGCTATAATTACTTCATGTCAAAAACTGGTGATCTTACGAAAAAGGATGTACTTCATATTGCTAAGCTGGCAAATCTTCAAATACAGGACGCAAACATTGAGATGTACCGGACACAGCTTGAGGAGACGATTAATTATGTCGAAAATCTCGACGAGCTGGATACTTCGAATGTCGAGCCGACATCACATTCGACCAGGCTCTCAAATATCTATTTCGAAGACGGTACAAAAAATTCGAGACAATTCACTCAAAAGGAAGCACTTCAAAATGCAAAAAGTACAAAAAAATCAATGTTTGTAGTTAAACGGATAATGGAATAATATGGATATTTTCGGCAAGTCTCTTACTGAGCTAAGAGATCTTATCAAATCAAATAAAATTTCTTCTAAGGAACTATTCTCATACTTTGCTAAAAGGGCTGAAAAGTACAACAGTGACCTTAATGCATATCTCACAATGATAGATTTTACAGACCACAGCGAAGGAGATCTTTCGGGAATACCGATTGCCATAAAAGATAATTTCTGCACACAAGGAGTCAGGACCACAGCCTCTGCAAAAGTTCTTGATAGTTTCATTCCTCCGTACGAATCAACAGTGACTAGACGGCTAAAAGAAGCCGGTGTTTTGTTTACCGGAAAAACAAATATGGATGCATGGGCACACGGATCATCGACTGAGACCTCCGATTACGGCCCGACCAAAAATCCGTGGGATACCACTCGTGCTCCGGGAGGATCTTCAGGAGGATCTGCCGCAGTTGTTTCTTCCTTTCTTGCACCTGCTGCAATAGGATCTGAAACTGCAGGTTCTATCAGACAACCTGCATCTTGGTGCGGGATAGTCGGACTCAAGCCGACATACGGCCGCGTTTCCCGGTATGGAGTGATCGCTATGGGATCTTCTTTTGACTGTCCCGGTCCGATGACACAGACAGTGGAAGATGCTGCCATGATTTTGCAGGTAATTGCAGGAAAAGATCCGTATGATGCCACATCCGCAACTGAGGAAGTTCCTGATTACAGAAAACAGATGACAGAAAAACGGACGCTGACATTTGGTGTCCCTGATGAGTACATGAAAGGACTTGATAGAGATGTTGAGAAAAAAGTTGAGGAATCTTTGAAAGTACTTGAAAAACTGGGTCACAAGGTGAAACGGGTTTCTCTTCTTGACCCGAAATACTCAATTTCCGTATATACAATCCTTCAGAGAGCTGAAGTCTCGTCAAATTTAGCTAGGTATGACGGCATCAGATATGGTAATGGACGTGACGCATTCGGCAGCGAAGCAAAACGCCGGATGATGCTCGGAACATATACACTCTCACACGGTTATTACGATGCTTTTTACAAAAAAGCCCAGAAAATAAAAACACTTATTATTGAAGATCTCAAACGGGTGTTCGATGATGTCGATCTGATCGTGGCTGCTCCGACACCGATGACCGCTCTCAAGCTCGGTGAGTTTGAAAAGTATCCGTTTTTCGGAGAAACGATGGATGTCCTCAATGAAGCGGCCGCTGTCGCCGGTACTCCTGCAATCAGTATTCCGTGCGGACTGGATTCGAAAGGATTGCCTGTCGGATTGCAGTTTATGGGAAATTATTTTGATGAAGGCACGATTCTGAATGCCGCTTATCAGTTTGAAAAAGAGACCAACTTTTTTGATGTGCTCGCAGAAGGGAGAAAGAAATATGAGTAAATATTTTCCGGTCATCGGCATGGAAATCCATGTTGAGCTAAAAACGAAATCAAAAATGTTCTGTCAGTGTTCGGCAAATTATTTCGGAAAAGAACCAAATTCCAATACCTGCCCGGTATGTCTCGGTATGCCCGGAGCGCTTCCCGTGCCGAATAAACAAGCCGTAGAATGGACTGTCAAAATCGGGAAAGCTTTAAACTGTAGTATCAATAAACGTACGAAATTTGATAGAAAGCATTACTATTATCCCGACCTTCCGAAAGGTTATCAGATCAGTCAGTATGATGAACCTATTGCAGTAAAAGGCCATCTTGATATTACATTCAAAGGGAAAGACAACAGCCTTACAGAAAAACGCTTTAACATTACTCGAGTGCATCTTGAGGAGGATACGGGTAAACTCACTCATGCAGGAGAAGACACTCTTGTCGACTTTAACCGATCCAGTGTACCGCTTGTCGAAATCGTGACAGAGCCTGACTTTGAAAATGCAGACGATGTGAAAGTATTCCTGGAAGAGCTTCATACCATCATCAGGACACTGGATGTCTCTGATGCTGATATGGAGAAGGGCTCGATGCGCATGGAACCGAACATTTCCCTGAGTCTTTATGAAAATAAAGAAGAACGAATGAAGAATCTGCCGAAATACAAAGTCGAAGTAAAAAACATAAATTCATTTAATTTCGCAAAAAAGGCAATAGAATATGAACTGAAAAGACAGGCTGAAATCCTCGATAAAGGAGAAACCCCTACTCAGGAAACACGCGGTTACAATGAAGACAAAGGCATTACCTATTCACAGCGCTCAAAAGAAGAAGCACAGGATTATCGCTACTTTCCCGAACCTGATATCCCACCTATGGAATTTACAGATGATTTTATTGAAAAAGTAGAGAAGACAATTCCCGAACTTCCGGCTTCCAAGGTTAAGAGTTACCTGAATGACTACCAGCTCAAATATGACGATGCCTTTATTTTGACCCGGGACAGCTCACTTTCGACGTATTATGAAAAACTTATTGCAGTTTTGTCAAAAGAAAAACAGCTAGACTTGAAAAAGCAAAACCTGGAACAGGCACTAGCAAATGTAATCGTGAATAAACGGATACAGACAAACATATCTGAAAAAGAATTTGCAGAAAAGTTTATCAAAATGTTTGCTCGAGTTGAGGTTGATGAATCACAACTGGAGACTTCACTAGAGAAAGCAATTCAGGAAAATCCCAAAGCGGTATCCGATTATAAAAGCGGTAAAACAAATGCAGTTATGGCGCTTGTCGGAACCGTGATGCGAGAGATGCGCGGACAGGCTGATGCTATGGATGTTCGGAAAAGGCTTGAAGAGAAAATAAATAAAATTTAACAGTAACTCTCCGATTGTCTGCTATTCTCGGTATAATAAACTCATGTCATTTGTCCATTTACACGTTCATTCAGAATATTCACTCCTTGACGGAATGTGCCGCATCGATAAAATGATCGCTCGCGCCAAAGAATTGGGCATGCCCGCAGTAGCTCTCACCGATCACGGCGCACTTTATGGTGCATTTAAATTTTTTATCCACGCTAAAGATGCTGGAATCAAACCAATAATCGGCTGCGAACTGTATAAAGCAAACGGAAAACGTACTGAAAAACCGGAAAAAGGAGAACGAAACAATTTTCATCTTTTGGTTCTTGCAAAAAATCTAGATGGTTACAAAAATTTACTGCAGCTTGTAACACGTGCCAATCTGGAAGGTTTCTACTACAAGCCACGCGTCGACTGGGAACTTTTGGAACAATATCATGAAGGACTTATTGCCACGACAAGCTGTCTTGCTGGTGAAGTCCCTCAGCTTATATTGCAGGAACAATTGCAGAAAGCAGAAGAAGTTCTTCAGAAATACCACAATCTGTTTGGCGAGGATTTTTATATTGAGTTGCAAAGACATCCTAATCTTCCCGAACTGGATAAAGTAAATGAAGTATTGGTCAAATTTTCAAGAAAATACGGTATCCCGCTTGTTGCGACCAATGATGTCCACTATCTGGATAAGGATGACGCCTATGCGCAGGAGATTTTGCTTTGTATCCAAACACAGCGTGCGATTTTTGAAAAAAATAGACCCATGTCAATGATAGATGTTCCGGACTATTACTTCAAAACGCCTGAAGAAATGAAAACTCTCTTTCATGATTACCCTGAAGCAATAGAAAACACTCTCAAAATTGCAGAAAAATGCAATTTGGAAATCCCTCACGGTAAACTGATTTTGCCGAAATATGACCTGCCTGAGGGTTATACAAATGAAGAATATCTAAGGAAAATGACATATGAAAAGAAAGGCAGAATTAAGGGCTTCGATGATAAACTTGTGTGCGAACGTCTGGATTATGAACTTGATATCATAAACAGAAAAGGATATGCTCCGTATTTCCTTTTCGTACAGGATGTGGTAACCTGGGCAAAAGATACCGGAATAGCTGTTGGGCCAGGAAGAGGATCTGCGGCTGGTTCTCTTGTCTCATATGTTCTTCGAATTACCGACATCAATCCGCTTGAATACAATCTGCCGTTTGAACGATTTCTTAATCCGGAACGTCCTACGCCACCTGATATTGACGTCGATTTCTCAGATAAGCGACGCGATGAGGTGATCAGATTCATCTCGAAACGTTATGGAGAAAATAATGTAGCACAGGTGATAACATTCGGGACTCTGGAATCGAAAATGGCGATACGAGATGTTGCACGCGCACTTGGGTATTCATATGCACAAGGTGATCGCATATCAAAAATGATTCCTCAGGGTAAACAGGGTTTTAAAATGTCCATAGACGGTGCTATGGAAGAATCGGCGAATCTGAAACTGGCATACAACGCCGAAGAGGATGTACGAAAAGTAATTGACATTGCTCGTAAAGTTGAAAGCTTGCCTCGGCATTTTTCAGTGCATGCTGCTGCCGTGGTAATTTCCGATAAACCACTCACGGAATATGTACCTCTTCAAAGAGACAACAAGGAAGATCGTATCATAACGCAGTATGACATGTATAGTATCGATCTGAATGCTGTGTCCGAAGATAAAGCCGTTGGTTTAGTTAAAGCAGATATTTTGGGACTTCGCAATCTGTCCACTCTCGAAGAAGCCCTCGGTTATGTGAAGAAATTTAAAGGTCAGGACATAGACATCCATGAGGTGCCGCTTGATGATAAAAAAACATATGAGCTGATGGGTCGGGGAGAAACAATCGGAGTATTTCAGCTTGAGTCCAGCGGAATGCGCAGACTGGCACGAGAAATTCAGCCTTCACGTCTTTCGGATATTACTGCCATGGTCGCACTCTACAGACCTGGTCCGATGGAACTTATTCCGACTTTTATCGCCGGCAAGAAAAATCCCCGACGTGTCAAATATCTGCACCCTGATTTGAAACCTATCCTTGAAGAAACCTACGGAATTCTCGTATATCAAGAGCAAGTAACGGAAATTGCCGTTCATCTGGCAAAATTCAGCAAAAGTGAGGCCGATATTCTGAGAATGGCTATGGGTAAAAAGAAAAAGAAACTTATGGAGGCAGGAAAAAAGAAATTTTTAGAACGAGCAGTGCAATATGGATACAACAAGAAAGTTGCCGCTGAAATTTTTAGTTTCATGGAGAAATTTGCAGCATACGGTTTCAACAAAGCTCATGCAGCATCCTATGCTCTCATTGCGTATTGGACCGCTTACATGAAAGCCAATTATCCCGTTGAGTTTATGACTGCACTGATGACGGCAGAGTTGCAGGGTGTTGCCGGGCCGCAGCGTGAACAGAAAATGGCACAGGCTCTGGAAGAAGCAAAACGCATGAAGATACCGGTGCTTCCACCAGACATAAATAAATCTCATTTAAAATTTTCAATTGAAGGGACATCAATCAGGTTCGGTCTATCAGCTATCAAAAATGTCGGATCGGCAGCTATAGAATCAATTATTCAAGCGCGCGAAAAAGATGGTCCTTTTGTCAGTTTCCGGGATTTTCTGTCTCGGGTCGATTTACGCAAAGCGAACAAAAAAACGATTGAAAGCCTGATCAAATCAAACGCTTTTACAGAATTCGGAAATAAAGCAACTTTGTTGATGTACTACCCTGATGCTGTAAAAGAAATCTCCAAATACAAGGAAAATCAGGAACTGGGTCAGTTCGGTCTTTTCGGACAACACGACCAACAGCGCTATAAAAAAGACAATTTTAAAGCTATTCCCGAGTTCCCCGAAGATAAACTGATTGAATTTGAAAAAGAGGTTATCGGTTTTCTTATAACCAGAAATCCTATGGATAAGCACAAAGAAATTATTAATCAAAAGGTAACTAAAAAATTTGCCGATATTGAAGAGTCAGATGTTGATAAACCATATATTTTTGCTGCGAGCATATCAAACATCAAAGTAGTCAAAACAAAAAAGAACAATGATGATATGGCGTTTCTTCAACTCAATGACAACTCCGGTGCGATAGAAGCAATCGTTTTCCCAAAAACGTATGCAAAAATCAGATCAGGGTGTATCCCGAACTCAGTAATCCTCCTCAAAGGAAAAATATCAGAGCGGGAAGGAGAGTATAGTATTATTATCGAAAAAGCTATAAATCTGGATCAGCGCGCTCAAGCATTGAACGGAACAAATTAAAAAATGCATATCCAATATGTTTGACGATCATAAATAGAATTGCTAAAATGGCAAAGAAGAAAACAATATTTTCATCAATAGATCAAGAAGGTAACATCATACGAACAGAGAAAGAGACTAAAAAGGAGAAGAGATACAACATCCCATCAGAATATTTTAATTTGGGGATGTATTTTTTGGTTCCCATATTAGCAGGTCTATCACTGGGACTCTGGCTGGATAAAAGATTTGACAGAAAAGGATTTTTTACTATACTATTGATGTTTATAGGTGTAATAGCATCATTTTATAATTTATACAAACTTTACAAACAAGATGAGTCCGCACATTAGTATTAAGGGAGAAGTTGTATACGAACTATTCGGATTCCCGATCACAAACACCATAGTCACGACTGTTATTGTCCTTGTTGCATTCTTTTTTCTTGCCCGGTATTTTTATTCTCAAATACAAAAATCGGACAGAAGTCTTGCTTTCTACGCACTGCACGGTATTATTGTAGCAATCTACAATTTGTTTGAATCCGTACTCGGCAAGAAGATCAATTATTTTTTCCCTCTTCTCGGTAGCTTCTTTGTTTTTATTCTCATGATGAACTGGTCAGGTCTTTTTCCCGGTGTAGGATCAATTCTTATTGAACCGCCGAAACATGAAGTGGAAGTAAGCGATGAATTGGTTGTTCCTGATGAAGAAGCAGCCTCACCTTTGTTAGAAGAGGAAATTATCGGTATTGACGAACTTGCAGACGAAGAACTACAACCTGAGGCGCCTGAAGATGAGCAAGCTGCAGAACCTGTAAGTGAAGGGGAATCTGCAGAGGAACATGAAGGGGAAGCCGAAGAAAAGCATTATGTACCGCTCATGCGCGGAGGTACTGCTGATTTGAATACCACTTTGGCTCTTGCCCTTGTCTCTGTATTCGTCACACAAATCTACGGATTTAAATTCCTTGGTCCGAAAGCCCACCTTGCAAAATACTTTGATTTTCGCGATCCTATCATGATTATGCTCGGTCCTCTTGAGCTCATTCAGGAGTTCGCACGTATCGTCTCATTTGCATTCCGCCTTTACGGGAATATCTTTGCGGGTGAAGTCCTTCTGACAATTATTCCTTTCCTTTTACCGGTATTCCTGTCTTTCTTCGTAACACCGATATTCTTTATGGAAATATTTGTCGGAGTGGTACAGGCTTTAGTATTCACAATGTTGTCTGCCGTATTTATCAATATGGCGACTGCCCACCATCATTAATTAGTTAATTATTATTAATTATTATTTATTATTTATAAACCTATGGAAACAGAAACAATGCGTTTACTTGCAACAGCACTCACAATTGGCATTGGTGTAATCAGTCCGGCACTTGCAGTAGGACTTATCGGAAGCAGAGCAATGGAAGCTCTCGGCCGCAATCCTGAAGCAGAAGGACCCGTCCGTACAACCATGATTCTTGCCGCAGCATTTGCAGAGTCAATCGCTATTTTCGCGCTTGTCGTGGCTCTTATTATCAAATTCGTCGCTTAACAAAGTAATTTATGGAAAATTTAGGCATTGACCTCAAACTCATCGTAGCACAGATAGCGAGCTTTGCCATTTTCTACTTTGTATTCAATAAATTTATCTCAACACCGCTCCTGAAGTATCTAAAAAAACAGAAAGAACAGGATGAATTGAGAGAAAAACTTGCTGAAGAGCTCGAAGAAAGAAAAGCAAAACTTGAAGAAAAAGATAGAGAAATGGATCGCGAGCGTAAAAAAGCACTTGAGAAAGCAATGGTGCAAAGTAAAAAAGATGCAGAAATCGTCAAACAGGAAATGATTGATGACGCAAAAAAAGAAGCTGCTACATTGGTAGCAAAAGCAAAAGAACAACTCGAAGAAGAACGTGAACGAATGTACAAAGAAATGCGAAAGCAGATTGCTGACGTGAGCATCATGATGGTACAAAAAGCACTCAAGCAATATCTGACGCCTGATGCTCAAAAAGAGGTTACCAAGTACATCATTTCAAACGTACCGGAAACAAAACTTGAAAATTGACACATCTGGAGCCAGAGTATACGAAAATCGAATCGATACTCCAGATTTCCGGTGACAATAGATTATTTGTACGAACAATTAGAATCATTCATCAGAATTTATGCAAATTGATCCAGCATTGAAAGAAGATTTAAAAAAATATCTCCTTTCAAAATTGAATAACAATCAAATTCCGCAGGTGACTATCCGAGCACCCTATGAGTTATCTGCAGAAGATCTTTCAGCTTTAAAAAGGAAAATTGATCTTTTAAATAAAGCTGATATTCAGGTATCAGTCGATCCTGCTATTATGGCCGGACTTGTTATTCAGTTTGGATCAAGTGTTATTGACTTGTCTATTAATACAGAGTTACAAACATTAGCTCATACCCTTTATGAAACAGCTTGACCAATATATTAAAGAAATTGAAAAAGAATTAGAGTCCAACGAAGGACTGAAAGTAGAGACCAAGCAGATAGGTACTGTCACTGAGGTAAAAGACGGTGTAGTTACTTTATCAGGTCTAGACAAGATAGGGTATGGAGATCTTATCGAATTTGAGAACGGAGAACGAGCAATGGTTATTGATTTGTTCGAAGACACTGTTGGAGCAATTGTTCTTGGCGACTATCTCGGTATTACAGCCGGACAAACTGCTAAAGGAACAGGCATCACACTTTCTATCCCGGTAAGCGATGATGTTCTCGGACGTGTCCTTGATCCTTTGATGCGATCACAAGATAATGGGACAGATATCAAATCTGATAATTATTACCCGATCGAAAGAACCGCACCCGGTATCGTCCGAAGAAAATCCGTTTCAGAGCCAATGCAAACAGGTATAAAAGCAATTGATGCTCTGATTCCGATCGGTCGCGGACAGCGAGAGCTTATTATCGGAGACCGCGGAACAGGTAAAACAACAATTGCTATAGATACTATTCTGAATCAGAAAGACACCGGAGTCATCTGTGTCTACTGTGCAGTTGCTCAAAAAAACTCAAAAATTGCTACGTTAACAGAGCTTCTTCGTCAAAAAGGAGCTATGGAGTATACAGTTGTCATCAATGCATCCGCATCTGATCCTGTTACTCTTCAGTATATGGCACCGTACGCTGCAACAGCAGTTGCTGAATATTTTATGGATCAAGGAAAAGACGTGCTTGTTGTATATGATGATCTTTCCAAACATGCATGGGCATACCGACAAATTTCATTGATCCTCCGCAGACCAGCAGGTCGCGAAGCATATCCTGGAGATGTGTTCTTTCTTCACTCACGATTACTTGAAAGATCAGCACGAATCCATCCGGATTATGGAGGCGGATCGATAACGGCACTGCCGATTATTGAAACTCTTGAAAATGATGTTTCTGCATACATTCCGACAAACGTTATCTCAATTACTGACGGACAGATATTCCTTGAAACCGATTTATTCAACTCAGGAGTACGTCCTGCTGTCAATGTCGGACTTTCTGTTTCTCGTGTCGGTTCATCAGCACAAACCAAAGCAATGAAACAAGTTGCCGGTAAGTTAAAACTTGACCTGGCTCAATACCGCGAGCTTTCTGCATTCTCACAGTTTGAATCTGATCTTGACCCTGAAACCAAGAAACAATTGAATAGAGGTGCAAAAATGACAGAACTGTTGAAACAAAAACAGAGTAATCCCTATAGTCTTGCTGAACAGGTAGCAGTTATTTGGGCCGGTTCGAAAGGATATCTCGACGATATTCCCTTAAACAAGGTAATGGAATTTGAAAAGAAATACTTGGGAGACCTCCAAACACGAGGTAAAAAAGTTCTTTCAACGATAAATAAGGAACAGGTCATTTCTGAAGAAATGGAGAAAGAACTTGAGACATACGTCAAAGATAGTTTGCCGGAAGAAGAAAAGTAGGTTATAGGGAATAGCTGATAACTTATAGACCTCACTTCTATAAGTAAATTAACACCCTATAACCTAAACCTTATCAGCTATAAGCTATATGTATGAACATCAGAACAGTCAGAAAGAAAATTAAGTCGATCAAGAACGTACGGAAAATTACAAAAGCCATGCAAATGGTATCTGCTGTTAAGATGAGAAAGGCTCAACAGCTGGAGATCGAAAGCCGACCATATCGAGAAGGATTAACAGAACTGATCTCAAAACTTATGAAGAAGATTGATACTTCAAAGGCAAAACTTCTTCAAGTGGATCTTTCTCAAGCAGAAAAGCGACTGGTGATAGTCGTTGCATCAAACAAGGGACTGGCAGGTGCCTTTAATGTGAATGTATTTCGGTATATTTTAGCGAACATTACAGATTTCAAGAAAGTAGATCTTGTCACCGTAGGAAGCAAAGGAACACAATTTTTTGGAAGGCTGCAGGATACCAATATCCTGGCCGATTTCTCGGGGGGAAACCTGATCATTGAAGCTTCGCCGCTTTTTGATTTCGTACTCGAACAATTTAGAACAGGAAAATATACATCAATTTCTATTGTATATAACCAGTTTATATCGACAATGAGGTCAGAAGTTGTCGAAGATACCTTACTGCCACTCACAAGTGTGGAAGTAAAAAAAGATATGGAGTCGAATCAACAAGAGTCTTCGCATTCAGATGTATTGATCGAACCGTCAGCAAAAGAAATACTTGAAAATTTACTGATGAGCTTTATCGAAAACAAAATACGCGGTGCTCTCATAAGCAGCGAAGCAGTAGAACATTCGGCACGTATGATGGCAATGAAAAGTGCAACAGACAACGCATCAGATTTGATATACCAATTGACACTGTTATCGAACAGACTTCGACAGGAGAAAATCACATACGAACTGTTGGACATGATTAATGCGATAGAAAGTGTCAAACAATAAATTTATTAATAGTTATTACAAATTAGACATATGTCATCCTGAGCGAAAGCGAAGGATTCAGTTAAAAATGGATTCTTCACCTACGGTTCAGAATGACACACGTTAGTATTTATAAAAATAATATGGCAGACACAGCTGAAGGTAAAATTATTTCAATTCGAGGTGTCGTTGTTGATGTTCAGTTTCCTGAAGATCACACACCTGAGATTTACGATGCTCTTCATATTGAAGATAAGAAACTCGGATCAATCACATTGGAAGTTGAAGCGGTTATCGGTCCCGGATTAGTACGAACCGTAGCACTTACTGACGTATACGGCCTCCAAAGAGGTACTGCAGTCACCAACACAGGTAAACCGATCGAAGTACCAGTCGGAGAAGAAGCACTTGGTCGTATTTTAAACGTACAAGGCCAGGCCATTGATGAGGGAAAAGAAATAAAAACTGAGAAAAAACTTACGATTCATCGCCAGGCACCAGCACTTCCTGAGCAAGCAGTAAAACAGGAAGTTTTTGAAACAGGAATTAAAGTTATTGATCTTATCGCACCTCTTGCGAAAGGTGGAAAAGCAGCTATTTTCGGTGGAGCAGGAGTCGGAAAAACTGTCACCATTCAGGAACTTATACACAACGTTGCAAAACAACATGAAGGAGTATCAGTTTTTACGGGAGTCGGAGAACGAACCCGAGAAGGAAATGACCTTTGGAACGAAATGAAAGAGACCAAAGTCTTGGACAGTACCGTTCTTGTATACGGACAGATGAATGAACCTCCGGGGAACCGTCTTCGCGTCGCTTTGACCGGTGTCACCGAAGCTGAGTATTTCCGAGATGAGAAGAACATGGATGTACTCTTGTTCATCGATAACATTTTCCGATTTGCGCAGGCAGGAGCGGAAGTATCCGCACTTCTCGGACGTATTCCTTCAGCAGTAGGATACCAGCCGACTCTTGCGACAGAAATGGCAGCTCTTCAGGAGCGCATTACTTCAACGAAGAAGGGTTCTATTACATCTTTACAGGCTGTATACGTGCCTGCAGACGATTATACTGACCCTGCCCCGGTTGCGACATTTGCACATTTGGATGCCACCATCACTCTTGAACGATCACTTGCTGAACAGGCATTGTTCCCGGCAGTCGATCCCTTGACATCTACATCACGGGCACTTGCCCCCGAAGTCGTGGGTGATGAACATTACGAAGTTGCACAAGGTGTTTTGAATACACTCCAAAGATACAAAGATCTTCAGGACATTATCGCCATTCTGGGAATGGAAGAGCTTTCTGAAGACGATAAATTAGCGGTAAGCCGAGCACGAAAAATGCAGCGATTCCTTACTCAGCCGATGAACGTCGCAGAACCTTTTACCGGTAGACCGGGTAAATATGTCAAAATCGAAGATACTGTCAAAGGTTTTCGTGAAATTCTTGAAGGAAAACATGACAATAAACCGGAAGGTGCCTTCTATATGGTCGGCACAATTGATGAAGTAAAATAATGTTACACCTCAAAGTCATAACACCAAAAAAACTGGCATTTGAAAAAGATATTGTATCAATAACAGTTCCGACAGCAACGGGAGAGCTAACAATTCTTCCCAAACATGCTGATTTACTATCTCTTCTCACAGAAGGAGTAATCACGATTCGTACAGAAAAAGAAGAAGAATACATGTCTATAGGAGGAGGCTATATGGAAACAGACGGAAAAATAATCCAAATCCTTGTCTCGCGAGCATTTGGACAGGATGAGATCAATGAAGAGATGACAAAACGGGCACTGGAGAGTGCACAAAAAGTTTTGGATGAAGTCGAAGACAAGTCAGAACGGACTGAAGCTTTGAGGACACTACGACGCTCTATGGTCGACATGAAACTTCTTTCAAAAATGAGGCGAAAGGCCAAGCACTAAATCTGGTATACTACGTTTATTGTGTAGCAAATGTAACAGCTTCACAGGTGTCATGCTGTCCGCCGGCTGGCGGATGTTTCAGCATCCAGACAACTGGATTCCGGATCACGTCCGGAATGACCGGAATTATATATTTTAATTGAGATATTCGTATGGCCCTTATCGTTGTTGAGTCACCCACTAAAGCAAGAACTTTTAATAGAATTTTAAAATCGAAAGAATGGGGAAGTGACTATTTTGTTTTTGCAACTGTCGGACATTTTCGTGATCTTCCATCAAAATCGATGGCAATAGACCTGAAACACGAGTTTGCCCCAGAGTATGAAATCATGGAAAAGAAAGGAAACATGGTTGATAAACTCAAACAGCTGGCCCAGGAACATAATGAAATTATTCTTGCGACAGATCCTGATCGTGAAGGTGAATCCATTTCCTATCATGTCGCATATATTCTCGGGTTTGTTGATGAAAAGTGGCCAGATTTTGACTTGAAAAATAAAAATGACCTTAAAAGAATCGTATTTCATGAAATTACACCCTCGGCACTGGAAGAAGCATTGAAGAATCCGGAAAAACTTCGTATTGATCTGGTAAAAGCGCAGCAGGCACGACGAATTCTGGACAGAATTGTAGGATATCAGCTATCACCGTTGTTATGGAAAAAGATGGGCAAAAACTGGTTGTCAGCTGGTAGAGTCCAAACTGTAGCCCTCAGATTGATAGTAGAACGGGAAAAAGAAATTGAATCATTTGACAAAGCTCCATATTATCAGCTTTTCGGTAATTTTACCAATTCGGAGCCCATCAAAGCAAAACTTGTCAGCAAAAATGGCGATATTTATGAAGTTAAAACGAAATTAGATCTTTTTGACGGAACATACGAATACGCAAAAACAACCATAGACTCAGAAAAAGCCAGAATTATTGATGAAGATTTAAAGGGAGACACATTCAGCATTACATCTATTGATGAGAAAATTGCCAATCGTTTCCCTCCGCCACCTTTTACCACATCACTTCTCCAACAGGAAGCATTCAGAAAACTGGGGTACCCTTCCAAATTGACCATGAGGATTGCACAATCACTATACGAAAAAGGCCTTATTACCTATCATCGTACTGATTCATTCAATCTCTCATCAAAGTATGTCTTTTCTGCCAAAGATTACATAGTATCAGCGTATGGCAAGAAATTTGCCCTTGAAAAACCGCGCGGATATCGAACCAAATCAAAAAATGCTCAGGAAGCACATGAGGCCATACGACCTACAAAAGCAGAACGCTCACCCAGGGAGATCAAAAACAAGAAAATGAGTGTCCAGGAGAAAAAACTATATGAGCTCATATTTTATCGAGCACTCGCCACTCAGATGAAAGAGGCAGAGATAAAAGAGAGTACCATTAAAATCAAAAGCGGGAAAGGATATGAATTTGAAGCGGTGCATCAACAGGTTATCTTTGACGGATTCCTCCGAGTTTTATCACCGGCGTTCGTCAAAAACAATACAACATCCTTGCAGATTGTCGATAATGAACATATCTCTTTGGATAAACTGGATGTGGAAGAAAAGGAAACAAAGCCACCGTATCGCTACAACGAAGCATCTCTTATTAAGACATTGGAAGAAAAAGGTATCGGACGTCCTTCAACCTATGCAAGTATTATTTCGCTTATTATTGATAAACATTATGTTGAGAAGGAACATCGATATCTGAAACCTACTCCGCTTGGGGGAAGTATCTCTGACTATTTAGCCGGCGCATTTCCTAAAATATTCGATCTAACGTTTACCGCCAACATGGAAGATGAACTTGATGATATTGCAAATGGTGATAAAAAGCTGTTGGAAGTACTGAAAGAATTCTACTCACCATTCTCCGTAGATTTGGAGGAGCGCAAGAAGGATACTGCTACCATCGAAGTCGAAGAGGATAAGTTGGAAGAGAAATGTCCGAAGTGCGGTTCTGATCTGGTTGCCAGATACGGTAAATTCGGCAAATTTTATGCCTGTAGTGGATATCCAAATTGTAAATACATAAAACCAAATCTGAGGTATGTCAACGGATACAATTGTCCCAACTGCAATGGCAGGCTTGTTATTCGATACAGCCGTGGTGGTAAACGATTCTACGGATGCGAGAACTATCCCGAATGCAAACATGTACAGTGGGCATTGAAAACGGATGCTACGCTAAAAGCCGCAAAACCGGAAGATACTGAAGCCTCGAAAAAAACTGAAAAAAAGACCGTTGCAAAGAGAAAAACGAAGGCTAAAAAAACAGTTAACAAAAAATAATTTCTGTAGTAAAATTACATATGCAAGGTTTGAAATATATATTTGTATCAGGCGGCGTAATTTCAGGAATAGGAAAAGGTGTCACAACCGCCTCGATCGCACTTCTTCTCAAACAGGCAGGGTACAAAGTCTCTCCAATCAAATTTGAAAACTATCTCAATCTAGATGCCGGTACCATAAATCCAATCGAGCACGGTGACCCGTTTCTTTGTGAAGACGGCACTGAGGCTGACATGGACATGGGTACTTATGAAAAATTTTTAGGTGAGAATATGACAAAGGACAACTTTGTCACAATGGGAAAAATATACAAGACTGTCATTGATCGAGAGCGAAGATTTGAATACAACGGTGAAGATGTAGAGGCTATACCGCATATCACAGATGAAATTATCCGCCGAATTCATACTGTCGCAGAAAAAAACAAATCGGATATTGTCATAATTGAACTTGGCGGCACGGCAGGTGAATATCAGAATATTTTTTACTATGAAGCCTCCCGAATACTTACTCTGAGGAAACCTCAAGACGTCATCCATGTGCATGTAAGCTATGTACCGACACCTGGTCATTTGGGTGAACCCAAAACGAAACCGACACAGCTTTCCGTAAGAACACTAAATTCTATGGGTATCCAACCCGACTTTATTGTCGCAAGATCCTCAAAGAAACTGGACAAAAGACGAAAAGATCGATTTGCACTCTTCTGCAATATGCATCCTGATGAAATCATCTCAAATCCTGATTTGCATAATATTTATGAGATTCCACTCACTCTTCATGAACAAAATATGGACAAAAAGATTTTAGAAAAGCTCCATCTGGAAGTACGTGAACCAGATCTGTCTGATTGGAAAGCGCTAGTCGAGCAGATTAATTCCAAAAAAGATACTACCATAGAAATAGCCATCGTCGGCAAGTACTTCGGAACGGGTGATTATCAGCTAAAGGATTCGTATGCAGCACTTTTTGATGCAATTGACCATGCCAAGTGGCACGTGGGAGTCGAGGTAAAGACAAAATGGATTAATTCAGAAAAACTTGAATTTGAAAATCTAAGTGACGAGGAATCCCGTAAACAAATTGCCGAAATAATCGGCAATCCGGATGGACTAATAGTCCCTATAGGCTGGGGTGAACGAGGAGCGGAAGGAATGATTGCAGCCGCAAACTATGCACGCGAGCAGAAAATCCCCTATCTCGGCTTGTGTTATGGTATGCAGCTTGCTTGTGTTGCATTTGCACGACACGTGATCGGGTTGAAAGATGCTAATACGGTCGAGAATGACCCGCACTCTCCGAATCCGGTAATTCATCTCATACCTTCTCAAAAAGAACTTATGGAACGGAGAGCTTACGGTGGCACTATGAGACTCGGAGGCTGGGAAGCTAAAGTAGATTCTAATACTCGGGCTTTTAAATTTTATACTACTTATGGTGGTCCTATTACAAAGGATGGTATTACCAGTGAAAGACACAGACATCGCTACGAGTTTAACGATGATTATGCTGATCAGTTTGAAAAGCATGGTATGAAAATTGCCGCCCGATCGGTAGTTGAACAACTGGCGGAGATTGTAGAGCTTCCTGAAGATGTCCATCCATTCTATATAGGTACGCAAGGTCATCCCGAATACAAAACAAGACCTCTTTCTCCTCATCCATTGTTTGTGGCATTTACCAAAGCTGCAAAAGAGCATAAAAACTAAGTTTATGCTGAACTTGTTTTTTTCTTTTCTATTCCGTATAATATCAATCTTATGGCAAACGCAATACAATACAAAGAATCATCTCTTTCCATCGGCGACACAGTTGCAGTGGATTACAAAATTCGGGAAGCTGACAACAAAGAACGTATACAGGAATTTGCCGGTATCGTCATCAAAATTCGCGGTGCATCCGATGAAACACGCATGATCACAGTGCGCAAAATTTCTAAAAGCGGAATAGGTGTCGAAAGAATTTTTCCATTGTCATCTCCCTTTATTGACAATATAACTGTTCAGAAGCAATCAGAATTCAAAAAAGCCCGCGCATATTTCATCCGCGATCTTTCCGGCAAGAAAATGCGTCAAAAGCTCTACAGACAGAAGTAATTGAACTTCAAGTCATTCTCCCCACGATTCTTCTATTTGTGATGTAACTGCATCACAATTAATTGTTATACTATGTGTTTAGGCATTAAATCTCACAATTACGAATAACATTCATGTGTGCTCTGCAGAATAAACGAACCGGATCTTTAGGAGAAGCATTAGCTTCCAGCTATTTGCAAAGAAAAGGATATAGAATACTTGGCTTAAATGTCACATCGCGTTGGGGTGAGATAGATATTATTGCAGAATATAAGGATATAATTTGTTTTATCGAAGTTAAGACACGAAAGAGTTTGAAACAGGGCAATCCTGTAGAGGCAGTGACCAAAAGAAAAGTTCAACATTTGCTCCGGACAATTCAATACATTATCCAAACAAAAGGACTAGGAGATCGCAAATTCCAACTTGATATTGTTGGAATCGTTCTCAATAAGGACAACTCAGTACAAAAGATTCAGCATTACCAGAAAATTGATATCACTGGCTTTTAAAAATCGCCGTATTCAAACTGTAGACAGGTCAGACCAAGCTCTTTTCTCCACATGCGAACTACCTGGTCTCTATCCTCCAAAACAAATACAATATCATATTTTTCCTTTATGTGATGATTGTAAATTTCTTTTTTTATACTTGTATCTTTCCGATTGTCACCGGCTTTTCTCATATAAAGGTGTTTGTAGTTTGTGATTTTATGCCTCCGAAGCCACTCTTCGGTCTCCTTTCGGTACTCATCACTTCTTCCTGTCACAATAAGTATATCAACGTCAAATATATTCTGATTATCATAAACGGACAATATATTTGCTATCGGTTCATTCAGTAGGTCTTCAGACATCTCAGGCAGATCATAGGGATTCCTTTGCCCGATAAGTGCAAGTGTCCCGTCTAGATCACATATTATTGCTTTCTTTTTCATTTCTTGAGAGGTGTAAAATTAGTAATTCTGGCATTTTTGAAAATATGCTGAAGCCAACTGATAAGATCCGGAAATTGTCGCCCGTCAGTTTTTCTTGAAAATTTTTGAATAAACTGAACTACTTTTTTGAATTCTACATCCTGTTTGTCAGTTTTCTGTGTGATTTCTTTGGCAAACGAGTAAAGAGTATCTTCATCAACATCAAGTTCATGCTTGTTATATCTAAGATAAACTCCCGTTGCAACAATTGAAATACGTTTATTCCCGTTGTTGAACGGGTGGAGTTTGTTAATAAAATACAGGTAGCATGCGGCTTTATGAAATAAAGTCGGGTAAAGATCCTGTTTATCAAATGTTCGTTTCGGTATGGAGATGATGCTGTCCAATTTTTCAAAGTAGGTATGACTGTAGTCCGGAGGAGGATCTTTTACCTTTTTGAAAAAATCAGAAAGGACCTGGCATATGATCTGAAAGTCATCATGATCAAGATAATGCATGGATAAAATCACTCATACGAAAGACGTCTCAAAGTCTTTTCATATTTTCCAATGACTTCTCGTGCATATCTTTTTGTTTTTGCTTCTCTTTTTGTGTCATTTTTCTCTTTTTTCCACATTTTATCGAGGATTTTGACGACGTATTTCATATTTATATTGTACTATATAACAACGGTCTTTGTTCCAATTATAATAACAGATTTGTAGAGGTGAAATAAACTTTTGTAAAGGAACGTGTAATAATTGATTCTGTATGTATATAATGGAAAAAAGACACATGATTTGTTACAATAAAGGCTCAGTTTGTGACGGCCCCATCATCTAGAGGCCTAGGATACCAGATTTTCACTCTGGACACACGGGTTCGAATCCCGTTGGGGTCACCAAAAAAAGGCTCGGTTTATCTGAGTCTTTTTTTGTGAATTGAGAGGATAAAAAATGCTTGTAGCTTCAATCGTTATAACAAAGTTATTGATTTACTATTGCTCGTGTCACCTTTCGGCCAATTGCCCTTTGTAATCGCAATAATTTCATATACAATTCATATATGGCTCTCTACTTTATACACCGTACCCTAGCCTCACGACTGCTTTCAGATGAGTAGTGATACTCATCTGTTTCTGACTTTCTATTAGTTTAATATCGATATGTTTCGTAGAAAAATACATTTTGTTATATCAACTCTTATTATTTCTGATCTTTTTCTTTTTTTTGCATTAGGTTTATTAACTCCATTATTTGGTGTCTTTGTGCTTGAAAATATTGAAAATAGCAGTTTTGAGGTAATTGGTACTGCAACGGCAATGTACTGGATAGCGCGTGTGATTAGTGTCATTCCTTTAAGCAAAACCATGGACCTGATAAAAGGAGAAAAAGATGAGTACTATGCTGTGGTGTTCGGGACTTTTATGATGGCCTTACTCCCGCTTGGTTATATTTTTGCGAGTACTGCTCTTCATATTTATATGATCGAATTTATGAAGGGTATCGCAGGCGCTCTTACCGTACCCGCATGGAGAATTCTTTTTACCAAATTTATTGACAAAAGAACAGTCGGTTTTGGGTGGTCTTTCGAAGACTTTTGTGTGGGAATTGCTACAGCAGTAAGCGCGTATATTGGCGCATTTATTGCCGATAAGTTCGGATTTGATATTCTTTTTGTGTGTGTCACATCTATCGGTCTTGTTGCAGCATACTTCCTAACTAAATTATACCGAGAAGAAAGGATACGTAGTAATAAGCAAAAAATTATTGATATGATCAGGAGCTTTACACCTTTCAAAATAGATAGCATCAAGTAACTGCAAATAGAACCAAGGACATTGCAAAAGTTTATAATTTTCCCTGCTCATAAGGGCTATATCAACTTCCATAAACCTGTGATACAATAGTGGTTACTTTTTTTCTATTATCAACACATTGGTCGCAAATACATTTGAATGCCACGAACTGAACTACCTCACCCTTCACCGATAATCGAAACTGTTGTCAGAAAAGATTACGGGATAAACACGGAAGAAATACTGAACGGAAGACTTGCCAGAATGGTATCAAATGGGCTACAGGTTGTAACCATTTGCAATCACGGAAGCGGACGAAGCTACAATGTTGCGAAGGAACTGACCCTGCAGGGAATTGGTGCAGTATGTCTCCAGGGAGGATTTGACGGGCTCAACGAACACACTGACCCATCATTACTCTCACCGATTTATTATGAACTGAATCAGGTACCGAATGTCGGTATAGTGCTCACCAGGGAAGAACAACTCTATTACCTGGACCTTATAAATAACCTTCGTGCCTTCAGATATTCTTCTTCAGAATCTGCACTCAGGAGTCTTCTTGCTCTGACCCAGGAGTAACGAAGCCGTATCTCTCTTTAATAGTTGCATAACCTATAGTATAATAATGTATATAATTATGCTGTTTGTGTAGGTAGTAACGCATTTTCTACACGGAACACACGCACCGGGAGCCAAATCTCATATTTGATACAATACCACATGCGAAACACCCTGATCAATATTCTAAAAGCAGTATTTTATTTTATGCTTTTTATTGCCGTTATGGCATTCATTTCGGGTGTTGTGATGCTCACATGGAAACCTCAATTTGTCATCGATCAAATTCAGAAGTACTTGGTCAAACCTACACCCATCGAGCAAGTTCCTTTGAAAGGGATCGGAATACTCGGTGACAGCCAGTCAGATGAATACCGTGCGGATGATAAAAGGGGAGCGAACTACCCCACATCAACTTATAGCTGGGTTGAAATTCTTGCTCAAGAACGAAATCTCAACTTCGGAGAATGGAATTATTATGAAGAACCTAGGAGACAAGGGTTTAAATACAATTTTGCCCGCTCAGGAGCAACAGCACAGACAATGATTGATCAAGGCCAGCATACGGGATTGGCTCAATATGTACAAAGCGGAGAAGTAACTACCGTAATCATTTATATCGGTGCGAACGATTTTGCACCGTACTTGTATGACAACGCCTACAGTGCAATTTATCATAATGAAATAAGCAGATCTGAAATAATTGAGAAAGAGAATAATATTGTAGCAAATATTGATACTGCAATCGATACCCTCCAGGAGGCAGGTAGCCCAAAGATATTTATAGTAACCATACCGGACTGGGGGAACCACACTGCTGTAAAAGTCGGATTCCCTCTGCCACACCAGAGATATCGAGTCAGCACTGTTATCAATGAAACTAATGCAAAAATTAACGAACTCGCGGAACGTCAAAACGTAGAGATTATTGAAATCAATGAATTTTATCACAGTCTGAGAGGAAATGATGCGTCTTACCACGTACGAATCGGAGATGTCATTCTTGAACAATTTTTATCTCAGAATAATCCGCGAAATATTTTCCTGTCAGACGGTGTCCATCCGGGAACAGCCATAAACGGACTTTTTGCCAATTTTATACTGAATAAGATTAATCCACATCTTGCAAACCCTGTAGATACACTCACAGAAAAAGAAATTCTGTCAGTATCAGGATTAGACTGATTATTTACGACTTAGCTTGCAATTTTGAGCTCAGTTTTATAGACTATAGGTCTATGGAACGCAGATTTACAAGACGTGAACTATTGACAGGAGCCAAAAATGTAGGCATAGGACTCCTATTGTCTCATGGAATACGACTATATCGTGAAGATCCCACCGCAGAAAATCATGTATGTAATATCGTCAATACAATGTACCAGAACCTACCCCAAGATCTTCAAACTGAGTTAGATAATCAATTTGACGATACATTTGAAACTGATTTTCGAGAGACATACTGCAATGCTGCCCCGACATTGGAAATATCGGTCGGTGTTACCCAGGCAACCGGCATCAATACTTTTCGCATACTTGGCTTTGTATGGCAAAGCATGCATAACTATGTACTTCGTATTTCAGGTACTGACGATGACACTGTCAGCTCAAATTCATAATTGACTTATTTATTACAGATCTTTCATGTATTTGATGTAAAGTAGCAATATTACCTGTTTATACGAATATGATAGGCAGATTTATTCTGACTTTGACTCATCTTATCTTGGGGTTTATAACACTCATTCTTGCTGTCCGTTTACTCCTTAAATTATTTGCGGCAAGTACAGCAGCACCATTTGTACGATGGGTATATGAGACAAGTCAACCTCTTCTTGCTCCTTTTGAAGGGATGTTCCCGACTACCGTAGCAAATGGTTTCGTTATTGAAATATCCACTCTTTTTGCACTTCTTGTGTATGCATTTGCCGGATATATAATCGAAGAGGTCATCTCTTACCTGACTTACCATCGAACGCGCCTACGTGAGAGACACGAAGTCATCGAAGAAGAAGTCTAGTAGGTATCGAATCTTCATAAAATCTTCATAACCCATTTAGTACTATTCCTATAGATAATAATTATTTTATATCTATGGACAAAAAAGTACTCATGATCGGAGTATTAATTTCATTCTTACTCATATTCGGATCTTATGTAGCGATAACGAAAACAACTAAACCGGATATTGCAGCTAAAGCGTATTCAAAAGATGATATTTCGAGACCGCGATTGGAGGTGGAAAACACATTTATGGATATGGGAAAGATTAAAGTATCTGAAGAAAAAACGGCCGCTTTCACGGTAAAAAACGCAGGGGAACGGCCGCTTCAGCTCCTCGATATATCATCAAGCTGCGGCTGTACCGTCGGAAAAGTCATCTATAAAGGGCAGGAAAGTGAAGAGTTTGGCATGCACAGTGCAGGTGACTTCCAGTCAGAAATTGAGCCAGGTACCGAAGCTACCGTTGAGGTAATCTACCGTCCGTACGTCATGCCTGTATATGGTGAGGTCGGACGCGAAGTATATGTCTCAACAAATGATCCTGAAACTCCCAAGCTTGTACTACAAGTTAAGGCATATGTCGAATAATGGATACCGGTTTTCTCTTCGGAATATCATTAACCGCCTCCTTCCTTGCGGGTGTGCTGGCTCTTTTTGCGCCATGCTGCATCACATTTCTTTTCCCGACATACCTCGGGACAATATTCAAATCTTCCTCAGATGAATCCTCGAGCGGACAAGCAAAAGTTATGTATTACACGTTTATTTTTGCACTGGGTCTCTCGTTTATCCTTGTACCGGTTGCTCTCGGTTTTAAGTTTATTATTTTTTTCCTAGATACCTTTCACGCAGAAGTGTACTATGCAGGTGCAGCCATACTCATATTTATGGGAATTATGACCATCAAACCTCTATTTCATATTCCCCAGTTCTTTCATCACGAGCCAAAGCTGGACAAGAACATAAATACCGGATCTGTGTTCGGGCTGGGGATTATGTCCGGTCTTACTTCATCCTGTTGTGCTCCGGTACTTTTTGCGGCAGTAACTCTCACATCTCTTTCGCCTTCCATTCTGCAGGCTTTTTTTGTCGCAATTGCGTATGTCCTCGGGATAGTATTCCCGTTATTCATACTGTCACTTGGTTATAAGAAAACAACGCAAAAACTATCGGGAAAAACACGCATAAAGATATATAAAGTATTTCAGTATCTGGGAGCGGCAGTATTTATGTTGACGGGTGTCCTTATAGCAATATTTAACTATATGGGGAAGATCAATATGAGTGATATGAGCGGGTATAGTACCGTTTTAAGAATTATGATTTTTGAAATAGCTAAATACTTTCAAAACCCGTTACTCGATCTCTTAGTATTCTTCATTGTTCTTTTAGTCTTTTATAAATTACTCAGAAGAAGCGTATGAAAAAAATAATACTACTTCTGACTTTCATATTTCTAATATTACTTATTCCCCGCAACAGTAATGCTCAGATGATGTGGAGAAACGGGACGTATGATGACAGCCGATGTACTCAATCTGATGAGTACTATGAAGAAAAAGGGGATGAATTCATGAAACAGATGATGGGTGAAGAGCAGGATGAGCTCATGGAAAAGCAAATGGGTCCTGAACTTTCCAAAGAAATGCATATTCGTATGGGGAAAGTCCAAGACGGATGTCTCAGCGGCAATTCAACCTATGGGAGGAACGGATACATGATGCCTATGGTGAGATGGAATATGATGTACGGATACAGTTATCCCGGGTATTTCGGCGGTGTATTCTCTCTGTATCACATTGTGTTTTCAGTATTGATACTTGTCATTTTTCTTTTGATCATTATATTTCTTTGGAAGAAAATCAATGAAATAAACAGGAAATAATTATTAATTAATTTTTTATAAATGAAAGAAATCAGAAAAACGCTCGATAAGGTATATAGTCAACCAAGTTATGTTACTCTATCAGGATTTATATTTAGTACTTTTATGCTGCTTGACTACTTTCTCCTTACCCGAACAACATCATGGCAGCGTTTCATTCAGGATAATAATTCGACTTTTACTCTCGCAACTCTTGTCTTGAGCTTTATCAACAATGTATTTATCGCAATTGTAATGACAGCCCTTGTTTACGTTTTTGAAAAAATAAAACAAAAATCGCACACCGAAATGGCAAATTCTACCATGGGTGTGTTTTTAAGTTTGGTATCGGTTGGGTGTGCGGTGTGTGGAGGATTCCTTTTGCCACTGCTTGGAATCGCCGCTTCACTCACAGCATTTCCTTTCCTCGGACTTGAAATCAAAATTCTTTCTATTGTCCTTCTCTACTACTCGTTCAGTATTTTATCTCTCAGGATTAACGGACATCTTAAAAGTCAATCATTTAAGAGATCATTTTTGATTGGACTTGCGTTTGTCCTGGTAGTCTATGTCATACCTCGCCTTGATATTGAATACAAAGCATTCGGCACTCTTGCTGCAAAACCGATTGATTCTTCCAGAAATGAAGGAGCTGATTCTGAGTTGTTCGAACAAATAAATCCTGCGAACGGTTATGAACTGCCTGTCACTTTTGGCGATCTCGGACCACGTATGCTTTCAATGGGTGTCATTGATAAAGATAAATTCATCGAAGTATATGAACAAAATCAGCAGCCGCTGACTGATGAGCAAATAAAAATTCTGACACAGGGATCTGATGAAAAGGTAACAATCACCCGTGAAAACTCATACTTTCTCCTGAACTTCTTTTGGGCAGCCGGACTAGGGAATAAATCAAAAGTCCTGACCGAAGGAGATATGATGCAATACGGAAACGGGCGGGCGGGCGGATTCGCTTCAACCGGCGGATGGAGTCTGGCAAAAAGTGATCCAATGGATTATTACGCCAAAGAAGCGTTGATTCCAATGACAGCAGAACAGGAGGCTTTGGTGGAAAGTGTCGCTTCAAATATATATCGTCCATGCTGCGGGAACTCTACAGCATTTCCCGATTGTAATCACGGGATGGCTCTTCTCTCCGTTCTCCAGCTAATGGCCAGTCAAGGAGCAACGGAGGATGAAATGTATCAGGCAGGAAAATATTTCAGCGCGTTCTGGTTCCCGAGTAATTACTATGATTTGGCACTTTATTTCCAGAATAAAGAGCAAACCGAATTTAAGGATCTTGATCCACGTAAACTACTGAGCGCTGAGTATTCATCATCACAGGGATGGGGAAGAGCTAAGCAATGGCTTCAGGATCAGGGGATAGTCGAACAACCACCCCGAGGAGGAGGAGGTTGCGGAGTATGATATAGTAGATCTATGAGAATCCTCATTGTAGAAGACGAGAAAAAGCTATCAGATAATATGAAAAAAGGGTTAATAGAATCCGGATACGCAGTAGACCAAGCCTTCGACGGAGATGAGGGATTGTATCTAGCTGAATCTGAAAATTATGATCTTATAATTTTAGACATAATGCTCCCTAAAATGAACGGCCTTAGAGTATGCACAGAATTGCGAAGAAAAGGCACGATTACACCAATTTTGATGCTAACTGCAAAGACTCGAGTAGAGGATAAAGTAATCGGTCTTGAATCGGGTGCAGATGATTACCTTGCAAAGCCCTTTGAATTTGCAGAACTCAAAGCACGAATTCAAGCTCTGATCAGGAGGTCAGTACAGCAACCTACATCAGTTATCTCACTTGGCAATATTGAAATTGATACCGTAAAGCACAAAGTAACAAAGAATCAAACTGAAATTAACTTGACGCCAAAAGAGTTTGCAATACTTGAATTCCTGGCCCGACATAAAGATGAAGTGGTAACCCGGACACAAATCATCGAACATGTATGGGATTACAACTTTGACAGTTTATCCAATGTGGTTGATGTATTTATGGCATCTCTGCGAAAAAAACTTCGTGAGAAAAACCTTATTCAGACGATACATGGAGTTGGGTACAAATTAAACACCCTCGAATGATGAAACTATCCTTTTTTAAAAGTCTGAATAACAAATTATTTGGCTGGTATATCGGGAGCCTTATAATCTTATCTGTCTTTTTTTATGTTGGCGTTCATATTCTTGCAATCCCTCGAGGTACAGAACTTTTTTTTCTACTATTTTTTCTGCTTGCGATTATTGGATTTGCCATTATTTACAATATCACAAATGACCTCACGTACCTAACTAAAAAGATAAAAGAGATTTCGCATGAAAATCTCCGTGATCGGATAGTAGATATCAAACGTGATGATGAACTGGGGGAGCTTGCCACAGCTTTCAACAATCTGTTAAATCGCCTCGATGAAGCATTTAAACGGGAACAGCAATTTATCGGTGATGTCGCCCATGAATTAAAAACCCCTATTGCGACCATGCGAAGCGCCCTTGAGGTTGCCATTTCAAAAGATCGTTCAAATGATGAATATAAGAAAGTTATTCATGATTCAATTATAGAAACCAACCACATTTCGTCTACATTAAAAAATGTATTGGATTTAGCGTGGTCAGAGACTCCTCACGAACAGAAACATTTTGTAAAGCTGAACCTCAGTAAACTTACTACCGAATTAATAGATATCGCAGATAAATTAGCATCTTCGAGACTTCAGAATGTCCGTTCAAATGTCTCATCTAAAATTTATATCAACGGATATGAAGAAAGGCTTGCTCGCGGAATCATTAATATTATTGAAAATGCAATTAAATATACGCCTCCAAAAGGAATAATCACCGTACAATTATCGAAAAAAAATGACAGAGCAGTTTTAACAGTCAGAGATACCGGTCAAGGAATTCTTGCCACTGACATTCCTCATATATTTGACAGATTCTATCGCGGATCTACAACCGACAATGTTTTCGGTTCAGGTATTGGTCTCTCAATTACCAAATCAATAGTCAACCTTCATCATGGAAGCATTGATGTAAAAAGTCAGCCCGGCAAAGGAACAATATTTACTATAAAACTGCCTCTTTCTGAAAACTGACTTTTTACAAATATAAAGAAGTTTTTAATATGTAAACTTCGGTAAATACATCTAGAAGATTCTAGGAGAATTTCTATAATGAATAGTAGATGTTAGATCTGGAGGCACCACGCGCAGTACAGTTTATCAATACCTTTGCAGGAGCATATGCTCAAACTCACGATTACAAACCTGCGCATCATCGCGATAAACTTGTATGTCTTCCGCAAGATGGATTCACTGATAGACGGAAAGAAGTACTGACCAACTTCATTAAATCTCATGGACTAACGCGCAAAGATGATCCGCGGGCTTTTTTTGCCGAATGGGCTTCTTATATTTGTCTATTCGATCCCCTCGCAGAATCAGGATTTGATATCGAATTGGCCCCGGAAGAATTGGAAACAGGAGAACCCGGAAGACGGGGAATAGATTTAGTATTGTCAGAGAACAGTGAATTGCCGATACCGCTATTGGGGATAAATGTGAAACTCCAACGCTTACCGCCGGCACAGATTTCCGAGAGTCATCGCTTTGATCCGATTATCTGTGGACCTTCACTCAATGTTTCCTTAGGCAATTGGGAAATATTAACAAGGGAACAGGAATCAAAAAAGATCAGGGAGTGGATCAATGAGCTTGCACTGCCAAAAATTATTGATACCGGAAAGATCCCATATCTGCGGTCTTTGCGCCAGTATATTGTGTCGGGAATAAAAAACACACTTGACATTTATACCTGGAAAGCAGATCAGCTTCAGAAGGGAAACTACGTTCCCAACGAACATCAGAGACATCTTTTTCCAAGAAATGAAGAAGATAGACAAGTTTTTATGCATAAACTGCACACAGTTCATCAACTATTTTCAGAGCTGGAAAATCGAAATAGTATATAATAAAAAATATGAACAAATATCTACAGATATTTCTCATACTGCTGGTAGGTCTTGCAATCGGTTTTTTCCTAGGGAAGATTGATACCGGAAATGTAAAAAACCTGATGCCGCTTTCCTGTACCTATAAAGGAGAAAAATATAAAGACGGTGAAGGCTTCCAGGATGAGTGCAATTCATGTACATGCGAGAATGGAGAAGTAATTTGTACACTCATGGCTTGCGAGTCTGATATCGGGACAATAACACCTTATCCGATAGACTGAATAGTATATTTGACCATACCTGCCGGGGCACTGATTTCCGCTTCTTCGCCCACTTTCTTGTGCATCAAGGCATTGCCTAATGGAGATTGGTAAGACAAAAAGCCTTTTGCCGGATCCGACTCATTACCGCCGACAATTCGAAAGGTTACCGTCTTTTGTCCGTTACTGACAGTTACCTCGGAACCTATTTCGACATACTCCTGCTGCGTAGACTCAACCACCTTGGCACGATCAAGCATATGAGATAGATATCGCAATCTGCTGTCTGTTGAACGCAGTTTTTGTTTTGCATATTTGTAGGCAGCATTTTCACTTCTATCACCCATTTCTGCGGCTTTCGAAAGTTCAGATACATAGTACGGGCGTTTATTCTTCAATCCATCATATTCTTCCTTCAGTTTGTTATAGCCTTCTTTGGTAAATAAAATGGGTGTAGGTTTGGGCATATTCATATATCATAACATACTAGTTTATATACCTGCGCCAGGGGATAAATACTGATTCAGAGATCGTAAAAGCATAAAGGATTTCACTTACTGAGTCAAAATGGAAGCTTGCATTGACTTGCCTTCACGAAGTCCTATACTGAATAGTACATGAAAATCATCATCTTGACAAATGCAAATGACTTGCATATACTAAAACTATGAAAAAAATTATGTTTCTTATTCTGCTGGCCTCAACACTGTTTATTATTTTTATCCTTCTAAAATATCAAACAACAAAAGAGCCGGAGAAAAATACACAAAAAGTTGCTGTAACAATTTTCCCGCTGTACGACATCGTAAGGAATATTGCTGGTGAGGAGATAGAAACCGTACTTATTGTTGATCCCGGAGCAAGTCCACATACATTTGATCCTACTCCTGATGATCTCAAACGCATACAAAATGCTCAGGCTGTTTTTATGATCGGATATGGGATTGATAATTGGGCTGGCAAACTTGCAACGTCTCTCGATATTCCGAAACAAATAACAACCGACGCCAATGTCACACTGCGTGAATTCACAGAAGATGATGAACATGATGATAGTGAAGAAGAAAATCATATTGAAGGTTCTATTGACCCGCACTACTGGCTGAGTATACCGAATACAATTGGTATTGCAGCGCAGGTTCGTGATGAGCTGAGTATTTTGTACCCCGAACACAAAGCAATTTTTGAACAAAATTATAATATCTATAAAAATGAGCTTGAGACTTTGGATCAAGAGATACGTTCAGAAATCGATGCATTACCAAATAAAAATATTGCAACATTTCATAATGCCTGGGGCTATTTTGCAGACGAATACGGTATCTCTATAGTTGCGACTTTTGAAGAATTTCCTGGAGAAGAACCTTCGGCCGAGTATCTGAGAGAATTTACAAAAAAAATTAGTGAGCATCAAGTTACTGTTATCTTTGCCGAACCTCAATTCTCAACATCTTCACTCGAACCCATTGCGGATGATTTGGGAATCCGGATTTCACAATTGGCGCCCGAAGGCAAATCAGATATCACATCTTACACGGAACTTATGCGCTATAATGTACATCAGATTACTTCCGCTCAAAAATAATGAAATCTATACTACAAATTGAAAATATCAGTGTCCGATATCCTCGTGCTGTCGAATCTGCGATTGAATCAATAACCTTTGAGTTGCAACCTAAAACTATTACCGCACTGATCGGTCCCAATGGCTCAGGAAAATCCACCCTTATCAAAGCCATCCTTGGACTCATTCCTTATCAGGGAAAAATCAGTATGTACGGAAAACCGATCGAAAAATCGTATAGAGACATCGGATATGTCCCGCAGCGTTTTTCGTTTGATACGACATTCCCGATCACAGTCGAGGAATTCATTTCTCTCACAAACACACACAAAGATATATCTCCTGACCGAATACAGGAAGTACTAGAACAGGTGCATATGCTCAGCAAAAAAAATGCTGCACTGTCACAGCTTTCAGGAGGACAGCTCCAGCGGGTATTGTTGGCGAGGGCACTCGTTCGCAAGCCAAAACTTCTTATCCTGGATGAGCCTGAAGCAGGTGTAGATGTCGGAGGAGAACAGACATTCTACAATCTTCTTGAGAAAATGGTAGAGGAACATGCAATGACTGTGCTTATAGCAACTCATGAGCTTGATATCGTGTACCGTTTTGCAGAGAATGTCATCTGTATAAATCGGGTTCTTGTGTGCAGCGGACCACCCAAAAAAACTCTCAACCAGCAGATGTTTACCACACTGTACGGACATGAATTGCAATTTTATGGCCACCATCATGATAATGATGAACGAATTACTTAATCAAATAAAGACAACAATATCAGTCACTATTGCAGTATAGTATGGAAATCCTTTTACTCCCATTTATGCAGCGTGCCCTCCTGGGAGGGATAATTGTGGCCGGACTTCTAGCATATCTGGGGATTTTTACCATGCTCCGTCGTTCATCTTTCTTCGGTGATTCCATTGCACATTCGTCACTTACGGGTGTAGCTTTGGGTATATTATTGGGAATACCTCCGATTTTATCGGCAATACTGTATGCAGTTGCCGTGTCCTTTTTGATACCGATACTTCGGAAAAAGAGTCAGTTGCCGATAGACAGCTTACTTGGTATCATCCTTCCTTTCTCCATGGCAGTAGGCGTAATTTTACTTTCTATTACTCCGGGATATCAGCCTGAACTTATTAGTTTTTTGTTTGGTAGTATTTTAGGGATAAGCTGGTCAAATATTTACCTTATGACGGCGATTGCATGTGTTTTATTGATTTTTATTATTCAATTCCAGCAGAAACTTCTGAACATCTCATTTGATCCCGAGTATGCGAAAATTCTGGGGATAAAGGTCCACACCGTTGATACGATGTATCATTTGAGTCTTGCTGTCGCGATTGTTTTGGGGATCCAGCTTGTGGGGATCATTCTTGTGAATGCGCTGCTTATTATACCTGCTGCGACTGCCAGACTGTTTGCAACTTCGCTCAAATCGATGTTCATTCTGGCACCGATGATATCGATTGTGACTACTCTGATCGGATTGTATATTTCCTATTTTCTCAATGTTCCCTCGGGACCGACAATTGCCGTCGTATCGGGCGTGGTTTTTGCTGGCTCCGTGATCTGGAAAAATCTGTAGCTTCTTACTACCTCTTCACCCATACGGTTTGATTTCGGTTATAATGACTCTATGAAAGTATCACTTATCTGCGGCGGTCCATCTTCAGAACACGAAGTGTCCATCAATAGTACCAAATCTCTCTATGAAGCTATCGACAAATCGAAATATGACGTATCCATTTTTTATATATCAAAAGATCTGAAGACATCATTCTTTGTGCCCAAGCAACAAGTTGAAATCCCGACTGATACATCAACATTTGTGCCGTTCATGGAAGGGGTAGAAAAATATCTGACAAAGATAGATCTTGCTGTACTCGCAGGGATACATGGGGAGTTTGTTGAGGACGGGAAGCTCCAGACGATACTCGAATTTTATGGAATATCCTATACCGGCTCGGGACCCACTGCTAGCGCCATTTGCATGGACAAATTCAGAACTTCACTTATTGTAAACACCCTGGAAGAAGTTTCCCTCCCGAATACGTCTCTCATCGATATTCAAGGCGAGGTACCGACTGATGGTCTGGAATATCCCCTGATCTATAAACCCAATAATATGGGTTCAAGTGTCGGACTGCATATCATTCAATCTGAAGAAGAACTCAGAAAACAAATACAGAAGTCCAGAGAAGACGAGATCTTTAGATATGTACTGCTGCAAGAATATATCAGAGATGCTATCGAAGTGACCTGCGGATGTCTCGAAGACAACAAAGGAAATATTACCTTATTACCACCTGTTGAAATTATTCCCAATAAATCAGCATTTTTTGATTATGCTTCAAAATACGAAGATGGGGGAGCAATCGAAGTTTCACCGCCGCAAAATATTGAAAAGAATGTATCGGAAACTATTTCTGAGATGGCAGCTCAGATTCATACACTGCTCGGCTGCAAAACGTATTCACGTTCGGATTTCCTGCTGAAAGATGAACAACTGTATTATATGGAAACCAATACACTTCCCGGAATGACCAAGACATCACTTTTCCCAAAAGAGACAAAAGCTATTGGTATGAGTTTTCCTCAACTCGTAGATTTTCTTATTGAGAACGCATAAAAGATATACCATGATATATCATACTTGTAATATGCGAACTCAACCTTTACAATGTTTGGATGGCAACAAAAGATACAAAACTAACCAACTGTCCCAAATGCGGATCACCACTTTCTCCCGTTGAAGAAACTCCAAGCGGAAAAAAATTACAACGTTGTTCTACAGGTTCCTGGAACCCTGAAACAAGACAGGTAGAGGGTTGTGACTATGTAAAATGGTTTTCTCCCGAACCTGAAGAACTGGACGAGTCATGTCCCAAATGCGGTGCACCATTGGTCATGATGACCACACGTGCTGGCAAAAAAATGAAAAAATGTAGCAAAGGTGGATGGGACCGTGAAGCTCGAAAACCGACAGGCTGCGATTTTGTCGAATGGTTCAATGGAACAAAAGAAGATCTTGAGGAAAAATGTCCGACATGCGGAGAACATCTTGTTTTGGTAACAACGGCAAACGGCAAAAAAATGAAAAAATGTAGCACTTCCGGTTGGGATCGTGAGAAAAAACAGGCTACCGGATGCACCTATATTGAATGGTTGAATAGCGGAGCAACATCACCTTCAAACGGGACAAAATTCAACGGAGATGAGAACTTTCCAGAGTACGAACAGTAAAACGTATTAGGAAAAAATGATCGTAATTTCACCCCGGTACTCGTTGCCCTTCAATTCTGAAGCTTTGCCGCGATATATTTCCTGAAATTTCTTGGTTAGTTCACGGGCAATTACAATCTCGACATCGGGCAAAACTTTTTCCATGATGGTAAGGGTCTGATTGATGCGGTGCGGTGATTCAAAGGCAATATATGCAGTATGGTTTGCTATATCCCGAATATCTCGAATCTGTATGAGTAATCGTTCAAACTCAAGTTCCTTCTTCGGGAAAAAACCTAAAAACATAAATCGGTTAAATTTCAATCCTGAATGAAGCAGTGCAGTTGTGACAGCTGTCGGCCCGGGAATAATTTCATACGGTAAATTTTTCTTTATCACCGTGTGGATAAGAAGAAACCCCGGATCCGATATCACCGGCATACCGGCTTCAGAAATCAGACTTATATGTTTGCCTGATTCAAGATCTTCAATTATGCCTGGCAGTTTCTCAAACTCTTTCTCTTTATAATAGGAAATTATCTTCTGACCTTTTTTAGGCTCCATATTAAAAAGGTTGCTTATAGCATGCAAGAGTGTTTGTGCAGAGCGGGTGTCTTCTGCTAAAATGATATCAGAGGACACCAATGTTTTGGCCTGGCGAAAGGAGATATCTTCCATATTCCCGATTGGCGTTCCGACAAGATAAAGCATATTAGTATTATACATTTAAATTTCATTATCAGTTTCTGACTTTCTCATGCCCATTACTCATCTTGATGATGGAAAAAACGATGAAGATAATCATGCACTAGCCGTAGATCGGACAGTTTTTGCATTTGAACGAACTGCTCTCGCGTACTTCCGAACATCAGCTACATTTCTTATCGCCGGACTGTCACTCATCAAATTTTTTGATTCAGTCTGGATGAAGTTTTTCGGATTGCTTATGATTCCTGCTACTGTGTATATGTTTGTATTGGGAATTCAAAAATTCAGAGAGCTCAATCGATTTATTCGAAGCAAATAGTTAAACTGAATTCCAGCGTGTATAAATACCGGTTGAAAGCAATCTCTTGCCATGACTTTCGCGTAATGCAAGCTCGCCATATTCCGTTTTACCTTCATAAGTATTCATCAAATCATTCATGATATTCCCGAGCATGAGTGCAGACGATGATATTGCATATGCGTTGATAACGAAAAATAGTGGTTTCTTTGAAAGTATCTGTTGACAATTTGCCAAAAGAAGAGGCATGTGCTTATAAAAATCCCATGCTTCTTTTTTCGGGCCATGGCCATATACGGGCGGGTCCATAATTATCGCGTCATATTCATTCTTTCTACTAACCTCTCGTTTTGTAAATTTGAGAGCATCGTCAAGAATCCAGCGTATTGCATCGCCCGGAAGGCCTGAAGCCTTCATATTCTCATTTGCCCAGGTAATAGATGGTTTGGATGCATCAACATGGGTCACCTGTGCACCTGCTTTGGCAGCGGCAACCGAAGCAATACCGGTATAACCGAATAAATTTAGCACCTTTACTGGCCGATTTGCACGCTTTATAAGCTGAGTTGACCAGTCCCACATGAGAGCCTGCTCCGGAAAGATTCCCGTGTGTTTGAAAGGTGTGAGCCTGGCGTGGAAAAGCAGATTGCTATACCGAATCATCCAATGTTCAGGAAGTTTTGAAAGAATCTTCCATTGTCCTTTTGCAGAGGATTTGTCAAAAACTGCATCAACCTGTTTCCATAGGTTATCTGGAGCATGTTTTTTCCATAGTACCTGTGGATCCGGTCGGGCTATACGATATGAACCGTATCTTTCAAGCCTCATGCCATCGCCTGAGTCAATGAGTTCGTAATCAGGAAAACCTTCCTGAACAAGTATTTGCATATGTGTATTATAGCTGATGGACAGATCCTACTACCTACAGCTTACCACCTATAAGCTATAATATACCTATGTCGTTTGATCTCGCATCTCAATACAATCCAACCGGCGATCAACCCCAAGCGATTGCTCAGCTTTCAGCAGGCGTAAAAGCCGATCTTAAAAACCAAGTACTTCTTGGTGTAACAGGATCAGGGAAGACCTTTACTATGGCCAATATTATCAGAGATCTGAATATGCCGGCTCTCATCATATCTCACAATAAAACTCTGGCAGGACAACTATACCAGGAATTCCGTGATTTTTTCCCGACCAACGCAGTCTCTTATTTTGTTTCATATTATGACTATTATCAACCCGAAGCATACATACCAACGACAGATACTTATATCGAAAAAGAGGCTGACATCAATGAACTTATTGATAAACTTCGTTTGCAATCTACCACCAATATATTGACAAGGAAAGATGTCATTGTCGTGGCATCCGTTTCATGTATTTACAACATCGGATCTCCAGCCGAATACGGCAAATATATGATTGATATAAAAATTGGCGATTTTATCGAATGGAAACAACTTTCAGTCAAGTTGACCGAACTTCTATATGAACGATCAGAGTTTGACTTTAACAGAGGTACCTTCCGAGTACGGGGAAGTCATATGGATATTTACCTGCCATACCAGGACTATGCCGTCCGTATTATCGAAGAATATGGTCGTGTAAAAGAAATTGAATATATTGAACCGTTGTCGGGTCAGAAAATCAAATCCGTCACCGACAACATAACCATTTATCCGGCCAAATTGTATCTTACTGACCCAGTCGTGTTTCAAAAAGCTGAATCTCAAATTCGGGAAGACCTGGCAAAAGAATACCAGGGACTCAAACAGCAGGGCAAAGTTCTTGAAGCAGAACGTTTGCTGAGAAAAGTAAATTATGACCTTGAGATGATAAAAGAAGTAGGGTATGTCAACGGTATTGAAAACTATTCCCGGTATTTTGACGGTAGAAAACCAGGTGATCCTCCCTACAGTCTCCTTGATTATTTCAAAGTTGCATACGGCAATGACTTTCTCGTATTTATCGATGAATCGCATATGACCGTCCCGCAAATACGCGGTATGTACAACGGCGATCACGCACGGAAACGAACTCTTATTGATTTCGGCTTCAGGCTCAATTCAGCATATGACAATAGACCGCTAAAATTTGAAGAATTTTATCGGATTCCTTCAAAATTGATCTATGTTTCAGCCACACCTGATGAGTGGGAGATGGACCAGGCGAAAGGAGAAGTTGAATCACTCAAACGAGAAAAAAAAGAAGTCCCTCATGATGGAATAGTCGAACAGCTCATTCGACCGACTGGTATTGTTGACCCAGAAATTGAAATCAGACCGGCCACAACTGAAATACCGGATCTTATCGAAGAAGTAGAGAAAAGGTCAAAAAAAGGTGAAAAAGTACTGGTTACGACACTAACCAAGAAGACAGCAGAAGATTTGACCGAATTCCTGACTGAAAAGAAAATTAGAGCAGCTTATCTCCACTCTGACATACATACCCTCGAACGCTCAGATGTTCTCGATAATCTGAGAAAGAACGAATTTGATGTTCTTATAGGTGTCAATCTCTTGCGCGAGGGATTGGATTTACCGGAAGTAACTCTGGTTGCGATACTTGATGCTGACAAAGAAGGATTTCTGCGGTCACGGACATCTCTTATCCAGACCATGGGAAGAGCAGCCCGTAACGTACAAGGGAAAGTCATATTGTATGCAGACAAGATAACTGATTCCATCAAAAAATCAACTAATGAGATTAAACGACGTCGTGAGCAACAATTGGAATATAATAAAAAACATAACATTACACCCCAAACCGTATATAAACCGATACGGGAAAAGATAGCTGAACGGGAAGAGGAAGATTATATGGCTTTTGACAGGATACAAAAGGATTTTGATATGCAAGCAGTTGAAAACCTCGATATTGATTCTATGACTCCTATGGATAAAAAGAAAATGATCAAGAAACTGGAGCGTGAAATGAAAAAATATGCCGAAGAAATGAATTTTGAAGCGGCTATTATGCTTCGCGATAAAGTTCGAGAGCTAAAGGATTAGGATTCCGACGGATATCAAAATATCTTTTAGGATCCATCTTTATGAAATTTTTTTCTTCAAAAATAACCTGAGACCACTCGATCTTCGGATACAAAATGAACGGCTTGACCAAACAAATATCATCGCTTGACGGCTTGGCTTTCTGAGGAAATTCTGTCCAATAAAAAGTTATACAAGTCAAACCTTCATTTGATATATTCGCCATACCGTAGGGCTTACGAAATTGAGCTGCTTGTCTGAATTGTTCGAAATCTCCGCCGAATGCATATTCTGATGTGTGAAACAAAAATGTTTCATTACCTTCAAAAGCATGGCCCAAGCAATTAGCGACAAGTTTCTTCTGATAGGTTAACGTGTCCGAATATGTCGGTTCGATATTTCGATAATCAAATTTTTCCATAGGTAATTGGGTTCCTATTATACTATATGATCACTTACTTGATCTTTCTGCTAAAAAGATGTACACTTATAGGTTCTCATTATGCTGAATAAAATAATTGTGAAAGGCGCTCGTGAGCACAATCTCAAGAACGTCGATGTTGAAATCCCAAAAAATAAATTTGTCGTTTTTACCGGTGTCTCAGGATCCGGGAAATCTTCTTTGGCTTTTGATACGATCTATGCTGAAGGACAAAGAAGATATGTCGAATCTCTGTCCGCATATGCCAGGCAATTTTTGGGCATCATGAACAAACCGGATGTTGATATGATCGAAGGATTGTCTCCATCCATATCTATTGATCAGAAAACAGCTTCTCATAACCCGAGATCTACAGTGGGTACCATTACCGAAATCTATGATTATCTTCGAGTCCTTTTTGCACGGGTCGGCCACCCGCATTGTCCCAACTGCAATATTGAAATACGGAAACTTTCAGTAGATGAAATAGTTACGCGAATGATTGAAATGATTCGAAAAGAACTCTCTTCCGACAAGATTAAGCCGCACATTGTTCATATTCTGTCGCCGGTCGTCCGCAACCGAAAAGGTGAATTCAGAGATTTATTTGAAAATCTTCAGAGCAAAGGATACCGGCAAGCCCGCATTGACGGCAAGGATTTCTCCCTCGATGATGATATTAACCTCATAAAAGCAAACAAGCATACGATAGAAGCATATATTGACTCACTTTCACTTCAGCATAAGGACCTGCAAGATGAAGTATTTCTCGCCAATGTAAGATCACGGCTTACAACTGCTGTTGAACAAAGCACCAATCTTTCTGACGGACTGGCTGTTTTATCGCTCGGTGATGAAGAACATCTTTTTTCTGAAAAATTTTCCTGCCCGAACTGTAATCTATCACTTCCGGAGATAGAGCCACGCATGTTTTCATTCAATTCTCCTCTGGGTGCGTGTCCCGAATGTAAAGGTATTGGGACGGTGTACCGCATAGATCCCGATCTATTATTAAATCCTAATCTCAGCATTAATGAAGGTGGTATTCATCCGTATCCTAAATTTTATTATCAAGGCACCTGGTACCTACGACTTATCAAAACAGTTGCCGTGCATGAAGGAATTGATCTCAATGTCCCCATTCGCAAACTGTCAGTAGAGTCAATATATATTTTACTTCACGGTACAGGAGAAACCTATATGGTGGAAGGAACGAACAGATTCGGACGGCCGACTACCATTCATGAGACCTGGCACGGATTGGTTAAAGATATGGAACGGCGATATTTTGACAGTGAAGGAGGCAACAATGAAATTGAAAAATATATGCGTGAAGAGACGTGTCCCATTTGTAATGGATCTCGACTGAAGAAAGAAGTTTTATCGATCACAATAGACCGAAATAACATATCTGATACAACTGACTGGGCTATCAAAAAAATGATCCAATTTTTCAGCAATCGTATCAACGAGATATTAAACGAGTACGAAGTACAAATCGCCAAACCTATACTTCGGGAAATAATTACAAGGCTCACCTTCCTTGATAATGTCGGACTTTCCTATTTGACAATTTCACGTGCAGCAAGAACCTTATCCGGTGGCGAACTCCAAAGAATCCGTCTTGCATCACAGATCGGGACAGGATTAACAGGAGTTTTGTACGTCCTGGATGAGCCGTCCATCGGTCTTCATCCCCGCGACGTCTCGGCACTTATTCAAACACTACACAATCTCAAAAATTTGGGAAATACGCTTGTGGTCGTCGAACATGATCAGGAGACTATGGAATCTGCTGATTATCTGGTCGAGCTTGGTCCAAAAGCTGGAAAAAACGGAGGGAAAATTACATTTACCGGAACGGTGAATGAAATTAAAAAAGATGAGCATACTATAACCGGAAAGTATCTATCTGGAAGAAAAGAAATTGCTATTTCCGAACGTGAATTGGAAGAAAAAAAAGGGAAAATCATTCTTCATAATGCATCTCAATTTAATCTGAAAGATGTGACCGTGCGTTTCCCATTGCAGAACCTTATCGCGATTACCGGTGTGTCAGGATCCGGAAAATCAACACTTATTACCGAAACGTTATACCCTGCATTAAAGCTGCAAATCAGTAATCAATGGAATGAATTTGTAGGAGATTATAGCAGACTGGAAGGATTTCAAGATCTTACCCGTGTTTATCTAGTAGATCAATCTCCAATCGGCCGCACACCCCGATCGAATCCGGCAACCTATGTCGGTTTGTTTGACGAGGTTCGGGATATTTTTGCCGAAACAGTAGAAGCCCGAGCACGAGGATATAAACGAGGAAGATTTTCATTCAACGTGAAAGGCGGAAGATGTGAAAAATGTCAAGGTGCAGGTGTCATCAAAATTGAGATGCAGTTTTTGTCAGATGTGTATGTAAAATGCGATGTCTGTGAAGGCCAGCGATACAATCGAGAGACGCTTGAAGTCAAATACAAAGATAAAACCATTTTTGATGTCTTGAATATGACTGTCGACGATGCGGCCGAGTTTTTCAGAAATCACCTCAAAATTTACAATAAACTTCAGTTTTTGCAGAAAGTAGGTCTCGGATATATCCAGCTGGGTCAACCTGCACCTACATTCTCAGGTGGAGAAGCGCAGCGAATCAAACTTGCAGATGAATTGTCCCGGGCAAATCGAGGCCACACGCTTTATATACTGGATGAACCGACCACCGGGCTGCATTTTGCCGATGTCGAAAAACTTCTGTCCGCGCTTCAGGAACTTGTAGAACAAGGGAATACTGTTGTTGTAATAGAACATAACCTTGATGTCATCAAAAATGCACAATGGATTATTGACCTCGGTCCAGAAGGCGGTGATAAAGGAGGTGAGGTTGTTTACCAAGGGCCAATTCGAGAGATACTCGATGTAAAAAATTCCCATACCGGGCGATATCTGAGAAAGTATTTATAATTCATCTGTAATCTTGAACTTGTTTCAGGATCTAGACACAAATTTAGTAACAGATGCTGAAACAACTGCCAGCCGGCGGACAGCATGACAAAACTTGACTATGCTTGATATCAAAAATCTTCCGACCACAAACGGTATTTATATCTTTAAATCGCACGGAAAACCTATTTACATCGGGAAATCTGTAAATATCAAAGCTCGGGTCAAGTCACATATCGAAAATGCAAAAAGTGATGCAAAAGAGAAAGCCATCATAGAGGGTTCTGATGAACTTGAACACATTGTTACCGACTCCGAATTCAAAGCCCTCCTTCTTGAATCAAAACTAATTCAGCAACACAAACCCAAATATAACGTAAGATGGCGGGATGATAAAAGCTATTTGTATATCAAAGTCACAAAACGTGAACTATATCCGAAATTTTATATCACCCGAAAAGAAGATGATAAAAAAGCACTGTATTTCGGACCATTTGCTTCGGTACGGGTAGCAACTGATATCTTGAGAGAGATCAGAAAAGTATTTCCCTTCTGCACCCAAAAAAATATTACAAATCGAAAATGTTTTTATGCCAAGATAAAACTTTGTGACCCTTGCCCAAATATTATCGAAAAAACAGAAAATCCTGTGAAGAAAAAAGAACTTCAGAAAAAATATAAAGAGAATGTTCGGAATGCCATAAAAGTCCTGGATGGAAAAACAGAGGTAGTTATCGAAAAACTGTATAAAAAAATGAATACGTACACTAAAAATCATCAATATGAGGACGCAATTCCTTATAGAAATAGACTCATGCGGCTGGAAGGGGTGCTGTTGCGAAGAAAATTTGATACAAACAATCTGGAAGAATATAACAAATCAGAAAAAAGGCTGAAATCACTTATGCAGCTGCTGCAGCCATATTACGAACTCAAACAACTCAATAGGATTGAATGTTATGACATGAGCACTTTGGCGTTTGATCATAGCACCGCATCAATGGTTGTATTTACGGAGGGCCTCAGCGACAAGAAAGAGTACAAAAGGTTCAAAATTAAGGGAGAGGGTGTGCAGTCAGATTTTGATATGTTTAAGGAGATACTGACCAGGAGATTTAAAAATGCATGGGCAACGCCTGACCTACTCATACTCGATGGCGGTAAACCACAAATACGTGCAGCCAGGGAAGTTTTGGAGGCAATGCGTGTCACCATCCCGCTTATCGGGATTGCAAAGCGTCCGGACAGGATTGTAATCGGAGATGCATCTCTTCTCACGCTCAAACCTCCCCGTCACCATCCTGGCTTCCGGCTCGTGCAAGCAATGCGTGATGAATCCCACCGATTTGCAAAAAAGTATCATGTTCACTTGAGAGACAAGAAGATGTTATAATGTACGCATAACGTAAAGCGTATAACGTGAAACGTATAATAATACGTTTTGCGCTGTACGTTACACGTTATATTGCCAAGTGAAAGAAATCTTGCTAATTGTTAACATCGTTTTGTCCGTAGCCATTGTCGTTCTGATTTTACTCCAGGGAAAAGGAGCAGGACTCGGTAGTGCTTGGGGTGGTGGAGGAGAGATGTATCAGTCACGTCGCGGTGTAGAAAAATTTACAATGAACCTTACATACATCTTTATTTTCCTCTTTTTCATACTCTCTGTAGCGAATTTTTTTGTTCATTAAATCATGCGTTTCAGTTTTAATACTAAACGTATCCGGTATGCGTACTGGATATCTCTCGCGTTTATTAAGAAAAACATGCAATCGCTCCTGATGAGTTTTCTTGTCAGTCTCCTTGGTGTGATTACCATCGTCTCATTTGCACCATATGTCATCGATATGATGACAACTAAAAAAGAAGTCATCGGGATATCTGGAGTGTACACCATTGATTCTCTGCCTGATGAAATCGTCTCAAACTTCTCAAACGGTCTCCTGCATGTCAATGACAAAGGAGAGCTGATTCCACTTCTTGCCGATTCGTGGGAACCGGTAGACGGAGGGCAGGAATACCGTTTTCATATAAAAAAGGATCTCACATGGAATGATGGTACTCCTTTTACAGCTCACGATATCGAATACAAATTCAAAGATGTTGAAACGATTGCAGAAAGCGAATATCTTTTACGATTTAAACTGAAAAAGCCGCTCGCAATTTTTCCCAATTTTTTGACAAAACCGATTGTGAAATACCCTGTTGTAGGAGTTGCCGGCCTCTACCAGGTCGGAAGAATCCGGGTTGAGGCAGGCAACGTCAAAATGCTCCAGCTGACGCCGAATCAGGAAGGTTTACCTATTCTGATATATAAATTTTATGACACTGATTCCAAGCTCGTACAAGCGTACAAACTCGGGGAGATAACAGAGATGACAACTTCAAAAGCCAGTGTAGCCGAAGTATTTAGAGAGTGGAAAAACACCGAAATTGAACAATCAATAGACTATTCAAAGGTAATGACTCTTTTCTTCAACTTTAACGATCCGCTGCTCAAGGAGGAAAAAGATTTACGCCATGCTATCGCAGAGTCGATCGATAAATCAAATTTTGAACGATATGGTGAGTTAGCAAGCAGCCCCATTCCGCCGTCATCCTGGGCGTATGATCCGTCAGTCAAACAGTTTATGCACAATCCAAATGTTGCGTCAAAGATTATTAAAAAATATATTGAGGCTTCAGACGCTGCACAACTGAAAATAAGCACCTATTATGATCATTTGGGAGTGGCGGATGAAATCAAGGAAGATCTGCGGGAAGTGGGTATGGACCCGAAAATTGAGGTTCTGGCAGGCAGTCTTCCGAGGGACTATCAGGTTTTTCTTGCCCAGCTCACACTTGCAAAAGATCCTGATCAATATTTTTTCTGGCACTCCACTCAAACAAACGGGAACATAACAGCGTATAAAAACGTACGTATCGATAAGCTGCTTGAGGACGGCAGAAATACCTATGCGATAACAAAAAGAAAAGAATTTTATGCAGATTTTCAACGTATTCTCGTGGATGATATGCCAGCGCATTTTCTTTATTATCCGTACCTTTATACGATAAAAAGAAAGTAGTGAAACAGAAAAATTTTTGATATAATTCTACTTACATATAACGCAATACGTATAACGTGATTCGTTTCTATTATTGAAATGTTTTACGATACGCGATTAACGATATGCGAGATGAGCCGGGGTGGCGGAACTGGCAGACGCGCAGTCTTGAGGGGGCTGTACCGCAAGGTGTGGAGGTTCAAGTCCTCTCCCCGGCACCACTTTCTTCTACAACAAGCTTCAGATTGCTTCTTAATATATCCTATAGTATAATATGGTATGTCACTTGAACATGCTTCAGGCATTGCTCCTGAGGTACAAAATCCGGCTGAACGAAAACGTTTTTGGATAAATACAGCAGATAAAATCTATCAACAGGCTCAAATGCAGAACCTCCCGCTTGTGTTCAGAGGCAGTTTACACGCAGAATTTCTACAACCTGGTTTTATTGAAGATGGATATAAACAGGAAAAACGTGCATGGCGCGACATTGATTTGCTTCTTTTAGGTCAGCCTGATGAAGAAATTGAGAGACAGCTCCAATTTGCAGCCGGAGAGGTACGAATCGGTTTCGGAGCCAATGAGTATCTCCACTTTGATGAACAAGATGTCAGTTTAACTTACAAGGATATAGCTGTTCCAATTGAACCATCATTATTCGAACCGCAATATATGACCTGCGAAGGGAAAACGTTGCCTTTTCTTGATCCGTTGGTCCACTATCATCTATTTGAGACTGTAGGTTTCGGCGGTGTATTCGGAGGACGTATTCGAGACCGGAAGAAGATGGATTTGTACAAAAATTCCCCAAGCCGATATGCCGATCTTGCAGAAGATGAAAAAATACGCCTTTTCCAGCCTTTTTATGAATATCGAAAATTACGTGCAAAACAATATCCAATAGAAACAATTGCGAATAAACTTCGGGGAGATATTCCAGCACCTGCTAATACACAGGTACGGAGGTTGAGTCGACAACTTTTCAGATCACTGAATGCAACGCCACTCAAAAGAGAAGGACTTCATATTCCTTCCTGCCTTGATGTATCAAATGATCCCGAAGCGAGAACTTCTGAAGGGAAAGAGGTACAGGTGATGAAACTTGAGGATTCTCAAAACACACCGCTGGCACTTAAAGCATATTTCGATGGCGACTCAATGTATGAGCAGTTAGAGATAGCAGAGGATATACGAGGAGATATTGATGAATTTCACAGTTTAGGATTGGAGGAACAAATTCCCCCGACTGATTTTTTTATAGCCGAAGATCCCACTACAGAGAATCCGCGGCTCTATGCACTGCAACCATGGATCGAAGGGGATACATTACGGAACACTCCTCTCGAGCGAATAATCAACGATGAACAAACCAGCAAAAGTTTGAGTGATCTTTTAATAGCCGTATCTAAATATCAGGAATTATTCGGATATATGCCTGACACTGTAGGCGCGCATGGATTACGGGTAGCAGGAAAACGTATCCCAGCCCCGGCTAATCTGCTTCCTTTTTTGTCAAATAATATTATGATTGATGATAAAGGAAAAGTATATTTTATTGATCCTCATGTAAGGAAAACTGCAGATGCCCAAGGAAAAATTCGGGGAATGCTTCAATCACTCTCTACTAAAACTACCGGTGAATTACTGAAACACACTCATACACCACAAGAATACGTAGAATCACCTGATGTACAACGAGTCAAAGAGTATCTGGAAACAATACCGGGGACGAGTGAACAGTTTGATGATGGATACTTTCGAGACGAGCAGACAGACCAAAAGAAGCTGCTTATCGTTACCAACTACCCTCCAGGTGAAAAACTAAACGGTCTTGATTTTACCGTAAGAATGCTCATGAGATATTTGCATGTCAATAATTCCGATTCAATACTTCTCACTGCTTCTTCATCCGATAAGCAGATATTTGATCCTCAACTAGGACGGATCATTATGTGTGAAGGACTTCAATTGTCTGGACGGCTTCCTGGAATAATCGCCGGGACAGAAAGAATCAAAGAAATCATTGAAACAGAAAAACCTGAAGGAGTAGTCCTGTTTAATCCGCTAATCCTCGGTCAACAGGTTGCTGATGCAGCATCCAAAAGTAATATTCCTGTTGCAGCTACGGCAGATACACGAGTAGGTCAATATATCCGGTATCAGATTCCTGATCCGATAGGAAAAACACTAGCACATCGTATTGACCATATTGATTATGCCGTAAAAAAAGCATTACCTGTCCAAACGTGGATAGCACCCTCCGATTCCTATCGAAAAAGATTGGAAGAAAATGGCATCAAGCATGTCAAAACAATCAGTCGAGAAGGAAGTTACGGGAATCATGAAATCCCACATCGAGATATGCATCTTCACCAGCTTATCGCGCCAAATGGTGAATTGGTGCTCCTGAATGTGGGCAAAGTCTCACGGGTTAAAAATATCGAATTCCTGGCACGAGTCGCAAGACTTCTGGATCGATCAGATGTTCCTTACAAAATGGTATTTGTCGGGAATAACAGCGACCCCAAAGAATTTGATCGTATTAGAAAACAATTCCGCACTGATAGATCACTATTTCTTGGAAGTCAAGACGGTGATCGGTTGATGCGATTGTACAGTGCTGCAGATCTCTGTCTTCAGCCTTCGAATACCGAGACTTTGGGACTGGTGTCAATAGAAGCATTGACTGCAGGAGTCCCTGTATTAGCAGCAGACTCGATAGGAAACAGAGATACAGTAATACATAACCAGAACGGTAAAATAATGAGCACAACAGAACCGGGAGACGCGAAAAAATGGGCGGATATCATATCTGATCTTATTCAACATCCAGAAGAATTAGACTCTTTGAGAAATCATACCGGGTATCCTTCTTATGTTGCACAGAGCTGGAGAGAGTACGGTAGTGACATCGTGGGATTATTTAAGTAACGCTTCAATAGTCTCGACACAACCTTCGAATATGTCGAATTTTTCATAGTCTAGTTCATTCCGGGAAAACCATCTGAATTCTGACGCTTCTTCGTTGAGATAAATGGAAGCATGTGGATTTTCCAATCTACAGTGATACGAAAGAAAAATACCTTGCCATTCATTTCTTACTGTTGTGTCAATAAATGGGATCAGATTGATATCGTTGACTTCGACTCCCAGTTCTTCCCGTAGTTCGCGGCGTAGTCCCTCGATGGGAGTTTCCCCGAATTCCAAACCACCACCCGGGAGCTGCCATTTACCGTGATAATCAGGGAAATCATCAACGCGTTTGGTAAAAAGGAATGTATTGTCTTTTTCAATAACTGCAAGTATGACTGGCTGAAAGTGTTGAGGCATATGCGACCCTGGCGAGAATCGAACCCGTAACTTTCTGTGAAGAAGCTAGAAAGTTTATAACTATATATATTGATCATAGCTAATGGCTACACCATTGTCAAGTAGCTAGATACACCCTTTATGTATTCAGTGTGTATGTATGAATTTGTGCGTATAAGTTATACATGTACATATCAATATTAAAAATAAGTTCTTACAATTCTGATAATATTAGTTAGGAATATTATGAGTACGATAAAATTTCCAGATTGGGAAGAGTTCAGACAACATCTTATTGATGAACAACATGTTAAGCCTACGTCTTTTATTAAAAGCGCTTTCACGTATATAACTAATTATTTTGAAAATAGAGAATATTCACGGTTGGAGTTTAGAAGGTTGATAACAGAATTGAGAACCGGGAGCGGAATTAAAAATAGGCCAATATCAACAAACTCAATTAATAAGTATATATTGGTCGGAAAGTATATTGATACATATTTGAAAATCTATCATGGTATTTCTGAAATACAAGACTATAAGGCGTTTCCCACTAAAGAACCTAAAAAAAGGAAAATCATCATGACGGATGAACAAATGGTTAATATAGCTGAATGTATAATTCAAAACAAAAGGTTTAGAAGGGATAAGAGCACTGATAGACAGGATAGATATAATCATTTGTGGAAAACTATTTTTCATCTTCTTCGGCTTACCGGAATGCCACCGGATGATTTATGTAATCTTCAATGGGAAGATGATTATGGTACGCATTTTGAGATTGTCAGAAATAAGACAGGTAAAAAGCGAATTGTTCCTATTGTTGCAATACTGAGAGAGTTACTGGACCAACTTCCAAAGTACCCACATGGGTATATTTTCGGGAGTGATCGCGGACGATTGAAGCCGCAAACAATTAATCAGGAATTGAGTAAGAGACTGAAATTTCTACAATATGATGAACGGATTACTGCCTATTGCTACAGATATTCGGTGACGACTCTCACAGTTATAAACTCTGAAGGAAGAAATTTGCCTGAGCTTGCCAAAATTTTCGGTCATACGATCGACACGATGCACAGACACTACTTGCAATATGACGTACAAAGACTTCTTGACGTACTGGAAGCCAACCATCCCGGACTAAAAGGATCTTCGTCTATAGATACCCTGAAGCGAGTTGCAACAGAAGCACTCGGTAAAATATTCGAGGGTACACCGTACGAAGGCGAACTGAATATTAAACTGCGTGAAGATGTTAATTCTCGCAAGATTTATTTCTCATAAATCTGTTATAATACTCTTACAGGAATCACACATATGATATAGTGAACTTACAAGCCACACTACTACAATCTCCATACGGTACTACAACCACTTTTGATATTTCTTCTTTTTATTTAAAACCTAATACTTCGTCAAAATTATTGAATTTAATTAGAAAAGCAAAATGAATGAAGGAATATTGATTAAATGTCCCGTCTGCCGTGATAAAAAACCAGTCTTGGGAAGACTTCTGGAAAGCGGTGAATTTCTTGTTCTCCGATTTCACCATGGGACAACGGTTGTTTCCTCTTCAGAATTTAGCGTTATGTGTGGTTGTGGGTATACAGTACACATAAGTCATGGATCAGTTGTTACCAATCAGATCACGACAGTATGAAAAAAGCTGTGATTACCGGCGCATCAGGGTTTATCGGCTCGCATCTTGTAGAAAGACTAAAGCGTGACGGATTTGAAGTAATAAAGATACCACATCAAAACCTGAAGTCCGTAAGCTATCTCACGGGGTACATGAAGTCAATAAAACCTGATTATATATTTCATTTGTCTGCATACGGAAACATGAGCAATCAGACTGATGAAGATGAGATACTTCAGGCTAATTACATCAATACCTATTATCTACTTCAGGCAACTAAAGATATTCCATACAAATTGTTTGTGAACTTTTCTACATCTTCTGTGTACGGCAAAACTTACAGACGCATGAAAGAGTGGCATCGTTTGAAGCCTGACACTATGTATGCGGCAACAAAGGCAGGCGCTGAATATCTGTGTCGATACTTTAGAAAAAAATATAAAAAAGTTATTGTGACCGTTCGTCCCTTCTCCGTGTATGGCCCTGGTGAGGCTTCTTTCCGGTTTATCCCAACCTTAATCAATTGTTCTTTAGCTGGAAAGAAGCCTACCATAATCAAAGGTAATCATGACTGGATATATATTGATGATTTTATAAACGGAGTTATGAAGCTTGTCGAAAATGCGGGAAACCTTCCTCATCGAACATATAACATAGGCACAGGACACATGACCAGTAATACAGAAGTTGCCGCTCATATATCAACTGATTATCATTTTGTCCCAGATGTAAAAATACAGGACAGTTCTGTATGGATTGCAGATATTGGCAGAATGGCTGAGTTAAATTGGAAACCTTCAGTCAAAATACAAGAAGGCATTCAAAAAACCTATGATAGCATTGTCAAAAATAAATCTTAAAAAAAGAATACTTGATCTATCATTTAAACATAACCTATCACATATAGGAAGCTGTCTTACTGCTGTGGACATCATTGACAAAATATATAAACGTAAAAAAGAATATGAGCCTTTTATCTTATCCTCTGGTCATGCAGGACTTGCATTATACGTAGTACTTGAAAAATATTATGGGTACGATGCAGAAAAATTACTTGATAAACATGGCGTGCATCCCAATCGAGACGTAGAACATGACATTTGGTGTAGCACAGGTTCTTTGGGACATGGTATTGGTATTGGTGTGGGTTATGCCTTGTCCAACAGATCACGTCGTGTATATGTTGTTATGTCAGATGGTGAGCTTGCAGAAGGATCAGTATATGAGGCTTTTAACGTAATAGCCCGCGAAAAGCTGGGAAACATGAATATTCATGTCAATTATAACGGATGGGGTGCATATCGTAGAATAACAACAAAACAAGTAGTTAACGTGACATCAATAATATCTGATGCATGTGATGTGTATGTCCACAGAACTAAAGCTCCACCTGTTTCTTTTTTGAAGGATCTTAAAGCTCATTACAGTGTTATGACGGAAGAAGATTACCAGTTAATTAAAAATCATGCATCACTTAAATGAAGTAAACGGAGCTGATAAAATAACTCTTCGCCATGCTGGGGAATGTTTAAAAGACTTTGAAGGCCATATATATGGTGTAGAGATGGGAATCGCCTACGGGGGTGGTGTTGAAGCAATTGGTCATATGTGGAAAGATCGGGGAACAATATACGGATATGATACCTTCGAAGACCTTCACCCTGAACAATTATCAGAGGATAAAGATAGTTTCGAGGCGCGCTGCATGGATCACTGGTACAACACAAAAGGTGTAGATCAGCTCAGTTATGATTATCAACGCGCACAGCTTGACGGTCAGGGACTTGATAATGTGATTCTTGTAAAAGGTTTGGTAAACAAACAAAGTTGTAAAGATATTCCATACTTGAATTATGCATTTCTGGATATGGATATATATGAGTCAATGAAACAAGGTTGGCTTGCAGTTAAAGATAAAATCGTCAAAAACGGATATTTCTTACTACATGATATTATTCCACAGCCACACCTGCCAAAACTTTACAAGCTGTGGAAAGAGGAGATTATGACTGATCCTTATAATAAATGGGAAATATTAGAAGAAGTGCCGGAGAGTCATTTAACAGTTATGCGGAAGGTATGACGACAATAGATTTAGAAAACAATATGCGCGCTCAATTTGGAGAACATCTATACAAACATATGTGTAGCAATCCCAATATCTATGTGATTACCGCAGATTTAGGCTATATATTGTTTGACAGGATACAAAAAAGTTTTTCTGAAAGATTTTTTAATACAGGAGCATCTGAACAAGCAGCACTTGATATTGCAGTCGGTATGGCACAAGACGGGAAAATACCATTTGTATACTCTATTACTCCCTTTCTTTTGTATCGGGCTTTTGAGACTATACGAACATATATTAATCATGAAAAGGTTAATGTTAAGATGATCGGATCAGGACGCAATAACGACTATGTACATGATGGGTTCTCTCATGACGCGACTGACGATTATCTTTTTATGGAAAATTTCGCATATATTCGTTCGTGTTGGCCTGATAATGTTGAAGAAATGAAGAAAATAATCGACGATATGTTAAAGGACGAATACCCATATTACTTAAATTTGCGTAGATAGCATAAAAATCATATAATATAAGTACCAGACGTACAGAGCTGGCACACGTGTGAGAATAAGAAGTCACCGAGATTATTAGGGTGACTTTTTTTATGAAATTCTCAAAAGAACGTGTTGAAGAAATCTGCTCATATATAGCTCAGGGTCTCTCTCAAAAAGACGCTGTTACTCTCTCCGGTATTAGTGAATCTGTCTTCTATCTTTGGAAATCTGACCACCCAGATAACCCGCTTTCTGAAAAACAAAGGATGGACTTTCTGGAGTCTTTAAAAAGAGCAGAATCAGAAAATAAGAAACACCACATAGATATTATCCGTCAAGCTAGTGAAAAATCATGGCAGGCTTCTGCGTGGTGGCTCGAACGAAGATACAAAGAAGAATTTGCAGTACGAAGTGAACATACCGGAAAAGATGGTGAAGAACTCAGGATCACACTTGATATACCTAAATGAACGTAAATTTTACGGAGCTTGCGAACTTTCAAAAAAATGATCGCCAGCTTGAAGCATACAAGACGCTCTTTAACAATCTGTGTAAATATCTTCTCTATGGAGGAGCCGCACACGGCGGGAAATCATATTTTCTACGTTGGGCTGCTATTGGACTTGGTCTGTACTACAGTTCAAAATACAACATACGACATGTTCCGATAGGACTGTTTTCTGAGGATTATCCAACGCTTAAAGACCGACAGATATCACGCATAAAGCGGGAGTTTCCACCCTGGCTTGGAAGACTTCGAGAAGACCGCGATGAGGGGTATATGTTTGAAGCGGCTGAAGAATTTGGATCTTTTCACATTCTTCTTCGCAATCTTGATGATCCGTCAAAATACGCTTCGGCTGAATTTGCAGCAATTCTGGTTGAAGAGCTTACCAAAAATCCAGTTGAAACATTCGAAGATTTACGGTTTCGCTTGAGATATACAGGAACACGACCCATATATAAAAACGGCGTGAAGGTTGATGAAGAAAAAGTAATGATTACTGATCCGAAATTCTTAGGAGTCACCAATCCTGGACAAATCGGTCATGCGTGGGTAAAAAAGTACTGGATAGAACCAGACCCTAATAATCCTGATCCAGAACAGGACAGATTTTTTTTTGTACGATCACTTCCTGAAGATAACCCATACACAACGAAAGAATATATGAAGCAGCTTGATTCTATGCCGGAATCAAAGCGTAAAGCATGGCGTGACGGATCATGGGACGTGTTTGAGGGTCAGGTGTTTAGTGAGTGGAACAGAAACTTACATGTCATCAAACCATTTGAGATACCTTACGAATGGAATCGTTATATTGCGATGGACTGGGGATCTAATAAACCATTTGCAATCGGATGGTATGCACAGGACTTTGACGGAAGAACCTATTTGTATCGAGAACTGTATATGAACAAGATTGAGTTTGAAAATAAATACCATAAGCCTTTAACAGCAAGAAGATTGGCGCGTCTAATTTTAAATATAAACAAAAAGGCAGAAGAAGAATACGTATACATGGTTGCTGATCCTTCGATGTGGAATAAGATTATTCTCGGTGAAGACAGTAAAAAACCGGAAGGAGAATCATACGCAGAGATCATGATAGATGAAGGTCTAAAGATGATACGTGCTGATAACAATCGCATGAACGGACTAAACCGTTATCAGGAAGCATTATCTATAGCACCAGACGGAAAACCTTGGTATCAGATTTTTGAAACGTGTTATGACACTATACGTACTATACCAGCGCTTGTTTATGACGAGCATAAGGTGGAAGATGTTGACACAGATGGTGAAGATCACTGTTACGACCGAGACAGATACTTTTTTATGTCTCGTCCGATCAAACCCGATCAAGCAGATCCAAAATTAACAGTTATAGCAAAACATTTGCATGAACTCAAAAAAAGGCAGGAAGCCGCAGACTACGAAAATACAGAAGTCGTTTAGTCATGAGGATCTTCTACAAGCCCTATATTACATTGAAGACGTATTAAGTCGTGCTGCAATACCCTTTTTTACAATAAAAGATACGGCAGAGTCAATTATGAGTCAATCAGACCTCAAAGGAGAGGCGATTTATATTGGAGTACGGTCTACTGACTGGTACTCAAGTGGTTTGGGTATTCTTGAAGTGGTTGCTGACGCAAAAGAAACCAAAAAGAAACGTGTTGAGTATGAGTATAACGGAGTTCCTATTTATGTACATATCTATCAAAATCACTCATGTATAGAAAGCACAGACCCTATTCCTTATGCGTATGAATACTTTTACGTTCCAAATCCTTATGACCAGTTTAAACAAATATATTTATGACAGAAATTATTTTAGGAGCAATTATTATTGCGCTTGTTGTTGAGCGATTTATTTTTGCAAGAGAAATGTACAAGCAGATAGATAGCTGTATGAAAGCGCTCATCAGCAAAAACAGTGCTGATTATGTAGCTATGAAATCTGCTGATAAAACAACTCCTGTTGTAGAAAAAGAAACAGATGAAATTCCTCTTGATCAGGCAGATGATGCGACATTTACTAAATTTATTAAATCACATAGCGAATGAACATTAAAGACTTTAAGCTGACAAGAGAGCTATCGTTTCTTAAAAGCAATAATATAGGCAAAGCGCTTGATGATATGATCGAGCAGGCAATAGAACAGCGAAAAAAACATGAACGCCGATGGTTTGAGAATAATTACTTCGATGACGGCTATCATTTTAAAATCATTAGCAAACGGACTGGAAAAGTGATAGATCATGTTGGAGGAACAGGAAACTATGTGGAACGCGCTATTCCTCGTGCCTCTCGTCAAATTCGAGGTGTATCAAATCTTCTTTTTGCGGCAGAACCCTACCCTGTTGTATACCCAGAGCGTGTAAGTGTAGAGCAATTCAGAGATCCGATAACAAAAGAAGTAAATATACAAGCATATGCGAAGGCTTTGGAACAAGCCAAAAGGTCGGCAAGAAAATGCGGTATATGGCTTTCTACACAATGGGAGGATGAGCAGGATCTTGACATTAAGTTGATAGATATGCTTCTTAAAGCTTCTAAAAACTCTATAGCATATTTGCAGGTTTGGAGTGACACAGACAAGCAAAAAATTAAAACAAAAGTATATGATGCGTTCGACATTATTTTGTATGGAGATAAAGACGAGCTATACGAATGTCCGTTTATAACAAAAACAAGATCACGAAAAATAACGGAAATTATCGCAGATCCAATGTATTCGAAAGCCAACACAGAAAAGTTGAAGCCAGACAATAGATATGCCACATCAGAGGTTAAGGAAGCGTATATGGTTGCACGATACGGATCTAAATCCAATGATCAAAAAGAAGGAACAATTATGGAGAAAGAAACTTTTATTAAGGAGTATTTATCTGAGGCAAATTGGAAGGAAGCGACAAAAAAAGGATCTGATACGGGTGCTATGGAGGGAAAGTCCAAAGGTGATTGTATTATGCGCCATGTATTCTCGGCTGGTGGCATTACGCTTCTTGATGAGTATGTAGATTATGATGAATATCCTTTTGCTGAGTATCGCTATGAGCCTGGATATCTGTATCAAAAGCCATTTATAGAAAATTTTATCCCTCAAAACAAATCGCTCGATATTATTGTTACCCGCCTTGAAAAATGGATTAACACAATGATTGTCGGTGTATACCAAAAAAGAAAAGGAGAAAACTATAAAGTGGCAAATATTCCAGGAGGACAAATGATTGAATATGAATCAACACCGCTTATGCAAATGAAAAATTCATCCGTTGGCAATACTCCCTTTAATGTGATTGAGATACTTGACAAATACATAGAGGAGCAGGGAGCGTCAACTGCCGCACTAAATCAACTTCCTCAAGGTGTAAAGTCCGGCGTTGCTATCGAGTCTTTAAAAGCTACAGAATATGCTAACTTAAAGATTGCAACAAAAATGTTGAAAAAAACCGTCAGATGTATTGCAAATTTGATGCTTGAAAGGGGTCATAAGGACTATCTTCAACCCATGGAAGTAGAATATATGGAAGACCGCGATCCAGAATACTTTGATGTGATTGGTCGTCGAGGATATGAATTATCAAGAAAAGTTGGTAAAGAGTTGCCGGAGGGTATAACTGTCCTTGACAAGTCTACAAAGATACGTATCGAGATTGAGCCAGGTATGGGTCTTACTATGCAAGGAAAACGTGAAGCTATGCAGCAGATTATTACCTTTATGGCACAGTTTGCAGAGCTTGGGCAAATTCCACCAGAGGCACTTAAGCAAGTGATTAAGAAATTCCTTGAAACATTCGGCTATGGAAACACTCAGGAATTTATGGAGGCAATGGATGAAGGACTTTCCGAACAGGATGTGTCAGAAGAACAAATAACAAAGATAAAGGTTGCAATCGCTGAGACAATGAAGGATCTTGGGGCTGTTGGTCCTGAAGCTGATCAAAAACTTGTTGACTCAACCAAACTTGGAGTTGCAGAGGCGATGAAAGATATGGGTATGATTGATAAACCAAAAGAGCAGCCACAAAATAAGGTATCCATAAGCTATAAAGATTTACCTCCTGAAGGAAAAGTGCAGGCAGCAGAGCAAGCAGGTATTGCCATTGATCCACAGTCAGCACAAATGCAGGAGAGAAAACAGCAGAGTGGGAGTCTTGCACAAAATAGATAAGTAAATGATATATATAAAGTGCTTGTAAAATTAAAATTCTAGTAATATAGTAGTGGATAATGAATAATATAATGAAGTCACTCGCATCCATTACAATTAAAATACTATTCTTCATACTTATTCTTTATGTATTATTTTTTTTATCGGAAAAATTAAAAACTTATTTAACTCCAAGATATGAAGGTCTAACTGCTGAAGAATGGTATTATAAATATAATGAATTAAAGTATAAATATGATACGGCTATTCCTGTAGTAGAAAAGTCATTAAAACTTGAAAAATGTATAAATAAGACTAGATCTCAATATGTTGGAGCTATAAATAAACTGTGTGGTCAAGGTACAGACACTCAAAATATGGCGTGTTTGTATACTCTTGTTCAGAATGATGCAGTTACTGTTATATTAAATCAAATAAACAAAAGCAAAATAGAATGTTATGACAAGTATTATGAATAATATGAAGTGGGGTACTAGGTAATATTTGATGAATTATAACCCTAAAAACTGTTGTAATATCTGCATGTCATCAGTACCACCACCGGACTTTGACACTTCTTCAAGATCTCGTCTAAACGCGTCAAGTTTAAACCTTACCTCTTCTGGAGAATCTCCTATACGCGGTAAATTAGCGTTCATATACCTTCTTACTTCAGTCTCTGGAATTGCCGCACCTGACCTTGCTCTTAATAGACCTTCAACTGCACGAAATGCGGCAGAGTCATAATCACGAGCGCCAAGTTTTCCAGGTATTGCAGATTTTAATACTTTATTCGGGTCTTCCTGTAATATTTTTTCTATCTCATCAAGAGCTCGAAGTCCAGAATTTGCTAGCTGTACTCTGTTTTCAGTTGTAGCAGGAAGCTTATCTTGCTTGTTCATTTTTTCCTGTATTCCCTGATATGCAGCTATCTGTTGTAGTGCTTTTGTATCTCCTGTTATAAGTGCAAGAAGTGAGAGTTGGCTTAACTGGTCCTCAGAAAGTCCCCCCATTCCTGGCTGTTGCTGTTGTTGAAATGTCCCCTGTTGCTGAAGTTGTCCAAATGTTGTCTTTGTCCCATCAAGGAGTGTCACTTCAAGCCCTGGGTCAAATTGTTCTTGACTTTGTGGCTGTTGTGGTATACTAGCAGTATTAGGAGTTATTTGACTATTTTGAATATCCCCAATTTTGAACTTGTTGTTATCTCTTTGCTGATCATTTTGGTTATTATTGGGTGGAAAATTTACGGTTTGGTTAGAGAAATTTGGATTCACATCGGTGACATTGTTAGAGATCTCCCTTCCACCACCAATTCCAAGCATTTGGAATAATTTTTGCATCCCTTCTGAACCTATTTTATTTCCTAATTGATCAATATTTTTTCCTCCAATTTGAGAAGCAGATATAATATTTTGTAATATACGAGGATTATTAACAGCCTCTTCTATGGCGATACCACCTACTCCACCTATAAATGCCCCTGGTATTCCTCCAACCATTGCACCAGGAACGGCGCCACCAGAACCTGCAAGAAGCCTTGGTAGTCTGTTGCCTGTAGGTTGTGGCGCCCGTTTCATTGCTACATCCTCCAAAGAATAAAGTTTTTTTAATTCCCCGCCCAGTTCTGTTAATGTTTTATCTCCAGCTCCTTTAATGCCCGCTTTTTCTGCTGTTTCTCTTATTGCATCTTGCAAAACATCACGTATCACTCTATTTGTTGAAGCTCCAATAGCATCACCTGATGTTTGAAAATCTCTTACCAACTGATCAATAATTCTTCTTTCGTCAGTTAATCCTTTGGCGCTAAAATCTTGTGCTGGATTATCAAATAGATTAGTTACGTACTGTTCTAGTTGTTGACCTTTCCTTTTTAGCTCTGGGGCATTTGAAGACTTAAATTCATCTATTTTTTTTGCAAACGTATCAAGTAGATCATTGGGATTAATCTTTAGATTTGCGTCTTCGGCAATTTGATTAAACGATTCCTGAATAGGTCGAATTGCACCAGATATATCTTCTGCTCCTTTACCTATAAGATTGTATCTCTTTAAAAGTTGTGATATTGGCTCTTTTTGCTCCTGTAAAAATTTATTTACATCTAGTTTTGTTAGTCCTAATTTTCTCAAGCCTAAATTTTCTGCAGAATCCACAAGTCTATTACCAAAAGCGCGCGTTATAGCACCACCACCCTTAATAAGTTTCTCTCCACCAGTCCCACCCAATGAGGTTAAAGCACCAGAAAGCAATATATTTGGTAAGTTTTCGCCGCGTCCAATAGCATCTGTCACTCCTGGCACTGCATTTATTACCATTCTCGCTTTTAGTCCGCCACCCATAGGAGAATAAAGTGATGCAAGTTCTCCCGCACCTGCAAGTGTCCCTCGTCCATACTGTACAGGATCAAATTGATTTCCTTGTTTATTCGCATCAAAGCCAAATTGTTTCAATGCTTCATTTGCGAGATTTCTTTTTTGATTGTATTCCAAAAGCTGTTTCTGTTTTTCTTTTTGATCACGGGCTAGGTTGTATTCAATATAGTCCTTGAGCATACCGCCCGTATTCCATGCACCAGATGCTGCAGCTGTTGCTTTTGGTGCTAAAAATGATGCGATTCTTGAGAGTAAGTCCATAAATTAGATTAATTATTTTTAATACCATGTGTCCATCCTGCTGTTCCATCGCTATAAAGAGCCCGACCATCAGGCAAATATCCGACCACTGATTTACCAATTTCAGGGATATATTTTCCTTGTGCTCCACCACCTGTGATGTTCCCTATTCCGAGCATACTTAATAACGATTCAATACCTCCACTTGATGCCTGCCCCAGTCTTCCCTCACTTACATTAAACTGTCGGACTCCTTCATTAAACTGTTTTTCTCTAAACTCATTTTCCAATCTTTGTTGTTCTTGAAGCAACGCATTGAGTTTCAACTGGTCTTCCCGCGCTCGATCTGTAGAGAAAAGGTTGAGTCCCGTACTGATGCCCGATGTTGCCGCGCCTGATTGTAGTTGGGCGATGGCTTGCTTTATTGCTCTCAGCGCATCTACTTCACTTGTTGTAGTATCTGATATGAGTCCTTCAAGATTTTGTAAATCCTCCTCACGTGCAATACCAGCATCTTTGGCAAGAGTTGTATACTGTTGAGTAATCGGATTGAGAGCATCGGTCATTGTCTGTTCTGCGACTCCTGAATCTGCGAGTATTCCCCGCCGACCTAGTTCATTGCTGGTTGCTACCGTCTGTCTGTTTTCTGCAACTTGCTGATTTCCTTTAATTGAAGATATAAGATTGTCATATCGTTCTTTTAGAGGTTCTATTTTTTTTGTTAATCGCTCTCTTTCGGTTGCAAATTTCTGTTGAACTTCCGGAATTTGAGCCTGAAACGATTGAACTGCTGGCGCACTAGCTTTTTTAAACTGTTCCAGCGCCATGTTGATATAGGATTGTGGGTCACTAGTATTCAGTGAGGCAGAAGAAGAGCTACCACCTTCCGGAATCCAATTAATGCCGTCAAACCTAAATTTTTGTCCGTTATAATCTCTTATATCGCCTACAGAAGCTCCTTGTGCTTTTACATCTCGAAGATCAGATTGAAGGTACGGGTTGAATGCCATGTATAAAAAAAGACACTAATAATGTTCTAGTGTCTTCTTTAGCACTTACGCCAGTCCCGTGTGTCTGGTACTTCAATTATATTGTTTTTACGACAATATTTCAATTCAAGGATTAGGGCTTCTCGTAAAAATTACTGCTCTAAAATCTAAACTCGCTGACGATGCAAAAGCGGTCGTTATAGTTATGTTTGCTGTGCCGACGTAATAATCAATTTCGTATGTATCAAAATCAAAAAATGGTATTCTTGAATAGTATGTCGTTCCACCTATAGATTGCTCATAAAAAATCCACGTTTTAGGAATATATCCAAGGTTGTGACTGTATGACACAGAGGCCGTTCCTGAAGGCTTATTAATATCTACAATATTATAAATTGAATGAGTAGCACGTTGACTATCAAAAGATAAAGCCGTTCCACTGGCTGTAAACACATTATTTCCAGGTCTTGAAACCTTCATTCCCTGACTCATGCGATTGGATCTTTAAATATATAATAGAAACCTTTTATTGATGTTCCTGATGCAATATCAGTTTGAGACACATTAATTTCTATTTTATTTTCGAAAACTTTTGTTTGTCCGATCCACTCTTTACTTGCACCCCGTAAAAACCAATCATGCTGGTAATATTCATTTGTAACAACAGGAGTGCCTCCATTTGAGTCTAAAAATTGAGAAAAAGTTAGCACAAACGGATAATACCCCAAATTGTGATTGACTGTTACGGGAAATGAGGCAACATTGGTATTAAAAGTACCAAAAGAGTGGACTTTTAAAAGAGGGTAAATTAAATCAAGATAATAGTTGTTTGGCACTGTGCCACTAGTTACGTCTATTCCTGGTTTTGATACGCGAAATGTTTGTGTCATGATGATCCTTCATAAAAATATTCATACAAGAGTTCAACAGTTCCCGCAGCGCCTGCTTGATTTTTGTATAAAAAACCAATTGATGCGGTGCCGGAAAGACAAGCCACGCTATCATCACTTGCAATCCTACTAATGCCCGTATTGGGGACAACACTCGTTGTAATAAGCCAACGATCTGGATTTGTAGTAGTGTTGTGATAATATGCAACAACTAAAGGTTGGTACTCTAATGAATGACCGACAGTTTGTAATTGTGTTCCACCAGCCGAAGCCGATAAAGTGACTGTACCATAACCTGCAGTTTTTAAATGGTTGAGATTGTAGTCGAATATAAGGTTTTTTTGATCTTGAGCTAAAGTTCCTAATACATCAATTCCAGGTTTTGATATTAATAGTCCATATCCCATATTATATACTTCCAATTACTACTCGATTTGTTGTGCCATCATTCACTAATATTCTATTATTTGGTCCATCAATTAAGACATATCCAGCTGATCCTTCACCAACATTAAGACCTGCAACAAGAGTACCTGTTGCTATCTTATCTGCCGTTATATACGTAACCTTACTGCTAATGATAGAATTTCTTTCATATTCAGCATCAAATTCGTAGGAAGGAATTGCCCCTTGATTTCGGGCAATAGGAGAGTTTACTGGCATAAGAAATTCATTAAGTCCAAGTGGGTTCATTTTTTCTCAATTGTTGCGTCCATCATCTGACCATAAAATGTCCAGGGTGCGTCTTTACTTCCCTCGTAGATACGGACAAATACTAATCTTGAAGTACTTCCTGATGGAAAACGAAACTCAGCAATACCATCTGTTACGTCTCCTAAATCAAACCAGCGCAGATGTTGATATGTGTAGGTGTTTGAACAGGCAATCTGCACCTTAGCCTGACAACCTGGATTAAATACTCCACGCCACCAATTCCATTTCTTTGGATATTCTGGTGCACCATACGTAAACACAAACACCATTTCAGAGAATATCGGGTCACCATTATCTGTTGTTGCTGTTCCTGAGACTTCATAACACTGACCGTTTGCATCCCCAAAAATCAAACGTTGTTTTGCATCTCCATCTATAAATGAAAGGAAAGCAGTTGGATTATCAGCAAAACTATAATTCAAATATTCGTTCTTCTGAAAATCGTATTTGAGAATATTGTTTGTTATCTCTCGACCTGTGAAATCATCAGTTGTTGTGCCAAGCGCAAGCATACGATCATATTTATGAACTACTCCTGGCATTGTTTTGAATGTAGCAGCAGCAACTGCCGATCCTGAATGATTATAAAACTGACGCTGAACTGCATTAGATAAAAGTTGAGGCTTTCCACCGCCATAACCAAAATCTCCTAGCTGATTGGCAAAAAACCAGTAGTCTTCAGATTGTGCCACAGAGTACGGACTGGATGGGCCTAGTTTGGTTGACATATCTATTAAAGAATATCCATCCCACTTATACATAAGACCAGTGTTTTTAGTAAAAATAACTTTATCTTGTGCTTTAAACACTTTAGACAACTTACCTGCTCCTGGAATCTTCAAAGAAGAAGAGTCAGATGTTCCACTCGTATTCCAATTTGTAGCATCATTTGTCGTCGAGTAAAAAGCATCAGAAGATGTTCCAATAGCGTAAATTCTATTTTGATATTGTTCAAATTCAGGAGCCACTGGTGCAAGCGTCGTATTAGTAAAGGCTGTACCATTTGTAGTGTGTCTTGTTGACCCCACACCATCACCCACTATGAGAGTATTATCAAGTATTGCATGACCGACATGTCCACCATTTGATATGGTTCCGTTTCCCGACAATGTCCATGCCCCTGTACCTTGAACAGAATGATATAAAGATGATCCTGAAGCCCTATACAGGTGTAGTGTCGTCCCGTCATTTCTATTAAAAGCAAAAAGAGAGTTAACCTGCGCGCCATCTGCTGTCCCTAGAAACGTCACATACCCTGGCCTTTTCGTTTTTGCTCCATAGGGATAAGAGTCCATGTTGACTGAGTGAATGAGCGCCCCATCGTTTAAAAGGGGGTTAACATATGTGTTTACGCCTCCGGTATTAAAGTATTGTTTCATATTAAAAATATTCTTCTGCCCAGACTTCCTGCATCCCAGACAGTGGTTCGTCTATATCCATCATTTCAACACCAGTAAAGTCACGGGGTGTAATTTCATTAATAAAGTCATTTTTAATTTTCTGAGCTTTCCCATAATGAAACTCTGCTTTCATATCCTTTTCGTCGTTATCATATGCACAATACAAACCATATTCGATAAATCCTCTCGTATATCTTCGCATTGGAAAAGGAAGCTCATCAGTTTCATTGTCCATGACGGCTTCACCTTTTGAATAGATAATGCGGGCAGTTCCTCCAATATTTTTAGGAAGGAATTGAATTAGATTGTCACCCTGCCATGCATGATGTGGATCATTTGCGGAAAATGTATCGTTGTCATCATATCGGGTAAGGTCGATTTTTTTAGTTTGTGTGTAGTTTGCTCCGTCAGTTGTCACCTCTATTTTTCTGGCATACATAAAATCTGCTGTCGTAATTGTCCCAAGACCTGACGTACCAATGGCAACATTGGTTGTTCCCAGTAAATAATCTCTGTTCACTTTTACTGCAGCAGTGTTCATTTCTTCGAGCCATTCCTGTATCCAATCATCTATAACATCGTCAGATTTTATGAAGGCAGAGCTGTATAGCTTGTCTTTTATCCGTTGTCTCAACTTTTGTTTTGAATAAAAGGTTGGCCCACCTGGGACAAACCAGTCTGAGTCTGATGTTTCAGCGCCTGTTGCTGAGTTGAGAAACCGAGTTTTATATGCATATGTTGAAAGCCCTGACGTATCGTCAAATTCTGTATACAGAGAATCTGGGGTAATGTTTACAGTACCACTAGTCAGCGCTGTTGCAGTTCCCGCTGTACCATCAGTTGACCTTTTAAAAATAACCTGATTATAGTTGATGTCAAATACTGGTGTATCTTTTGGGTGGCTGTATTTAATAGTTCCTGCTGTATTTAGAGCAGTTCCTGATGGAGCGCCTGATGCAAGAAGTACAATCTCTGTCTGCTCTTCTCCTGTTTTGCCAATCTGTATTGCATGTTGTGCAGTAAAGTTATTGAGATTTTTAACAGGAACAACTGTTCCACCTGATGCGACATTTGAGCTTGTATAGCTATATTGAGATAATGAATCGAGATTGTTTTCAACTTTTAGTATCATGAAAATAGTGGTTTAACTTCAGTAATAATATTTGAAGGACGTATAACATGCTGTTCTCCATATATGCCGCCGTAATTTGCCCGCGCATCATTGTATGTGTATCCGTCTTCGTTATATGTCAAGCTTTGATTTTCAAGCTGTGCATTTGTGCTTTCGGATTGTGATTTCATTTTCACCTGCGACACAACACTTTTTAATACCATGCTTTGCGTTATTGCCTTTGGCTTTCTTTCTGCAATAACCATTCGCGGAACAATTGAAATGTTAAGGCTTTCTATAGCCTCAACATCAGGGCTATTTATCGATGTTATAAGCTCAAAAACACTTGGTGATATTGAAACACTTCGTATCGCTTCTACACTCGTATTATTGAGTGAAACGGTAATATTTTGCACAGATACTTCAACAAGCTGATCAACATATACTGTTTCATCCGGTAAGCTCAAAACTACTGATAACACCTGCGGTGATATCGTTGCGTTTTGTATAACAGATATACTGGGTGGTACAACACTTGTTGTAATATTCAGTACCGATGCTTCAAACAAAACACCAAACACGACTGAACTTTGCGGCAATGATAGCTGTATTTCCGCACTGTTTGGCAATATTGTAATACTGCATATGCCGTGATACGGATACCCAACCTCGTTATATGTTAGCCCCGCCTGATTGTATGTTGTACAGTTATCTATAGATCTAAACCCGTGATAGTTTGCATACTGTTCGTTGTATGTGTAACCGCTCTGATTGTATGTTGTGCTTGTCATCTATCATCCTAGATTGATAATTCCCTCTGCTGCCCATTGGATAGTAAAATTTCCGCTTGATGATACTTTGTCTGAACCAAAATCTATATATGCAATAAGAGGGCTTGTTGACCCGACACCTGTGTTTTTGTACAAAACTGCTCCTCGTGCAGTGATTGTAGATGTTCCCCATACCACATCATCAGCGTCATACACGGCTTCATCATCTGTGTTGTCTTGGGTGACTGTTCCGTTTGCTAAAGACGTACCACCTGACGTATATCCTGTACCTGTTACTTCGTTTGTGACATCATTTTGAAAGTCATGACTGTCAGCATCAGGTGTATATGTTGATGTAACAAGCATTACTTTTATATCGCTTGTCCCAAAATGAATACCGGCGTCTAATAATTGTTTTTTAAAGCTGTTATAAATCACATCAGCCATTTTTGTTTGTTTTAATTATTAAGGGTTTAGTTTTTACTAATACGCTTTTCATTGTTATTTTCCTGCACTTACAACAGCGCCAAGATCTGCTGAATTTTCAACCGTTAGTCCATTTTTTGTTCTTACGTCAAAGATATATGTAGAAGGAGCATCACCTGCGGTATCAGTACCACAATTTATCGTACCTACAACAGTGCCGGAAGTACCTGCGCTGTCATAAATTATTATCCTACCTGATGCCACGCGTTTGGTAATTGTTACTGTATGAAGAAAGTAGGGCTCGGAAGCAATAGTAGTTGTTCCTGCTGCAGTTCCAATATTTTTATAGTCGAAAATAGGAGGTGTTTGAGTAAGCATGGTATAAAAAAAGACACTGATAATATTTCAGTGCCTTCTGTAACACATGCGGCAGTCCCATATACTGCATCTACATTATATATATTTTAGGGATGTTTGTAAATTTCTTTCTCTAGCTTCTCAAGATAAGGTTGCCACTTTTCTTTAAATATCTTTTTACTATCATAATTATCTACCATAAACTTTCGGGCTTGCTCTCCCATTTTTACCCTGTCTGACTGGTAAATTCTCATCATGCAATCATAAAGCGATTTTACATTGGGAACCGCCACATACGAATGCAGCTGATCATATCTTTTAACTACTGAATCGCAAATCTCACCTGTTATGTGATTTTTCACTAGCTCAGGCATTGCCGTAAAGTTGTTTGTGACGACCGGAACACCGCAAGCTTGTGCCTCGATAATAGGCACTCCAAAGCCTTCATTTGTAGAAGGACAAAGAAGCATGTCAAAACAGTTATATACTCGTGCCATTGCCTCTTTCCCCATTTTAAAAGTCATTTGATACGTGTCAGGAAAAAGCACCTTATCTGCAATACCCAGTTTTGCAGCATACTCTTTTATGGGAAATCCTCCAGGAAAATCCGGCGTTGTGTGAATGTATAGCATTGCATTGGGTACTTTCTGTATAAAAAGCTGAAATGCTTCAAGAACTTCCTGAAATGATTTTCTGGGTGGATTGTCTTTATTGGCAGATACCATGCCACACAGAAAGACATCTTCCGGTATTCCTGATTCTTTTTTTCGTTGTTTTTTGTCCATCGGCTTAAAAACGTCTGTGTCTACTGTATGCTGAATGTATGTGCTGTGAAATCCGTTTCGCTGCAGCTCTTTTTGACCAAATTCTGAATAAGTGATTATACGGTATGCATATTTAAGTTTATCGATAATATTCGGAGGTGCCGGATCATGATCTATCGGAACAATCGGAATCCAGCGTCTTGTCTTTCGTAAATCATCAGGATGAAGAATCCATATATCCTGAAGAGTTAACACAACATCAGCCTGAAAATCTTCACCATGCTTGACCAGTCCATCTGACCCGTATACATGATTAATTTTCGGGTAATAACGGACACCATCAAGTTCAAGTATCCCACCTTCTAAGCCATAAAATGCAGATACTGCAATCGGGTAACCCAAATCACGAATAAAAGGGACAAGTTCAGCCATCTGTTGTCCATACCCGCTGATTGACCATGGAGCATTACTGTTTATTAAGACCCTCAGTTTTTTTTGTTTATTCATTATTTGATACTAAATAATCTAATCTGTCAGCCACTTCCTCTTTAAAATAAGGCCGATAATTCATCTTCCCTGCGTTGTTACCCCCTGCCCAATGTATTACTTTGACAGTCCACTCTCTTCCAAATGCACTTTTTTGATCTTTTAACGCAGGAACAACGATATCATCACCACGAAGTTCTGCTCGTGACCATTCTCCTTTAGATATAAGCCCGTGCCAACAATAGTATTGTGCTATGCCATCCCCGTGATCAAAACAACGGACGTTGTAGTTTCCATACCAGCACAATATATTTAATAAATCCTGTTCTCTATACTGAAGCTTGTCAAACCTATCACTAAAACATAACACATTCCAATGATGGGCAAATTTTTCACTCCTCATTGCGACAAGCCCACAATTAAAATACTCCACAGGATTAATTCCCCAACCCTCGACAAGTCCATACTGTTGCGGGTCAACCCGGTTCCAATTCATAACCGTTCCCACATCATAGTCTGTTGTATTGAGAATATAATCAAGTTTTCCAGTAATGATTTGATCCGCATCAAGTTTCAATACTAAATCATACTCCTTGAGAAGTGGTTCGGCTACAATAGGAGTTGCTCTATAAAAGAAGTGAGGGTCATCTTTGAGGTATGCTTGTAGTTTTTCTCCTTGTACAATTTTTAGAGGTAGCTCTTTTTCAGAATGAAACTTACGCAGAGAGTTTTCAAGCATCCGCACATATTTAAGGTTGTTGTCATCAGCTATAGTGAATGCGATTGCTGGTTTTTTTTTCATTTCTTTTTTTCTTCAACTTTCGTTTCAAATTCAATGATATTTGCAATGTTTGCATGAGGTGTAAAAAATCGAATGTTTTGTAACGGATAATTTATCCAGATGCCGCCATCTGCAAATGTGACATTTTCTGTACTTTCAATTGTTTCACGTTGTCCTTCGACAGGATAAATAAACACAATTTTGTATTGTTTTTTCATAAAAAATATAATTATTAATAAATTATCTATGGACAGCACTAAAAGTACTTGCCTCCGTTTTGTTCATCCATTTAAATTCATACCCCAAATCCATAAATGTTGTTCTGAAAAGATCCGGACCCATTGCTGACCACTGATGCCATTCTCCTAAAATGACGGGTATTTTATCAACTGATTTTTTAAATCCTTCAGATGCGATAATCTCACTTTCTGATCCCTCCACGTCAAGCTTCATAAGATCAACCTGATCTATATTAAGATTAGATAACATTTTGTCCATTGTCACGGTTTTTACCTCTTCAAAATCATCCTTATTGTTTACTTCTGACTTGAGAGAGAACATTGTTGTGTTGTCGTTGTGATAAAACTTAGCCGTACCATTTTCAGAAGATAGAGCATAAGGATAAATTTCAATGTTTTTTATGTTGTTTTGTTTAACCATTGCCTCGATACAAGCTCTATGCTGTGCAGATGGCTCAACAGAAATAACACGTTTTGCACGATCTTTAAAAAAGAAAGAAGTAAGACCTATGTTTGCACCCACGTCAACTATGGTAAGATCTTTTTTAAATCGCAAGAAAGGATCATAAATGCGATCAAGATATATCTCTTTGAGAATGTGCGGGATGTAAGCGTTTTTGAAGTCTGAAAAAAAGAAAGCCTGTAGTGGTGTTTTAGACATTTATCATAAAGTGTGTTCTTTATCCCAATCTAATAATACCACATACAGACTTCTTTTTCAAAAGATGTTACAGGTTTGCCTGATAGCCTTGACTAGATAAGTCAATAGTCGGCTTATATGTCACAATAAAGCTATCTGCTGGGACGATCCCACCAGTTACTTCAATGCGCACGGCATGTATTGACTGAACTGCTACGAGCGCAGGTGATGCGGTTCCCTCGCGGGTCATCACTTTTGCTACATCGTTATCAATCCAAAGCCCATGTTTGATGTCTGCGCTACCTGAAATTTTGTTTGGCAATCCGAACACAGGAGTTGATGCACCTGTTCCTATTGCGTAACCGACATCAAGTGTGCCTGTTTGCGAGTCTTTGGTGTAGGTCATAGTTCCTACTCTTGCAAAAACAGATGTTCCAGCGGTTGTTCCTCCACCTGATGCTGCGGCAACTGCTATTGTTTCCGTAACTGTTCCCCCAAACTGATCTTGCCCTTTTACAACAAGTGTTGCACCTGTTGTTGTGCCTGCACTGTATGAGAACAGTACATTTCGCGGATAATCAAGCTCAGTCAGAAGAGGGGCAATCCCACCACTTGCTGCAGTTCCGGCAGCCGTGCCGATCGCAGCAGGAGCAGTACCCGCATGAAGGATATGATATATCTGGTACATATCCATTTCATCAGGAGATGATTTGTATCCTGCTTGCAATTCAGGTGAATGTTGTTTTAGTCCTGACATAATAATATAGTTAATGTTTATAACAAAATAGGCTTTTTGAATTTATTCGAAAAGCTATCTGCTGTTTGAGATACTCGAACTTTTTCAAGTATCCGTTCTCCTACCATTTTGGCATAAAGCTTATCTCCCAGATACTGCTTTATGCTTTTGGTTCCTCGATTGAAGCGGTAACAACTATACGCTGCTACCGCCTCAATACGCTCTCCTAGTGCTTCCTCGATGACTAATCCTTCGGTACGATGGTACTTGTCTGCTTCCTTTATAGTTTCTTCAATAATCGCATTATTTTTGCGAGGGCTGAAGTCTTTATTAGGGTGTTCGACTATATACTTGTAATCCTTTGGATCTAGTTCACTAGTGTGCATAGGTTATTTTGTTCTTCGTAATAGACGACCATTGGCCGCTGGACACTTACAAAAGAGATTTGTATACCAGCTGAATACCTTCTGGAATGTGATATAGTCACTTCTTCGAAGTAATCCATCTTCAACGAAACTCATATCTGCAACCTGACATACGGTCCATGTATCAAGATTGAGAAGTACCGCTTCACCGTCTCGTACTTCATAGTCAAGGAATACACCGACTTTCCCCTGTCCTGCCTCGTATTCAAGACCTGACCATCCTGATACAAGTTCTGTCTTATTAACAGTACGTCGAAGAGCAGTCAGAAGATTTCCATACTTGGTGTACAAAGATTTATTCATAAACCAAGCATATCGGTCACCCTCTTCAGCATATTCGACCGCATCCATATAGACAGAGTCCATATCTGCAATGGTAAGTGCGGCATTTCCATCTTCACCCATTATCTGAGGACTCCATATATCAAGGTCCCGAGATAGTCCGGCATAAGAAGCAGTACCACTTGATAGTGCTGCTGCATATCCTTGTATTTCGTTATTTGATCCTTCCTCATCACCGTCTACGATGTATACCGCATCATTGGCAACGATAGCAGGTGAGCCTGTTACCACAACCGTTCCGGTAGAGTTTCCGCGCGTGTATGAAATAGAAGTGATAGTACCGACATCAGCAACAGCTGTTCCGATACCAATGGCCATTCCAGGAGTACCAACAGACAGGTATTTTGTCGGTTTTATGTCTCCGTTAATGGTTCCATACCAGTCAATTGATCTCCCATCATCAAGGCTTGAATCAGGATATTTGACAGTAAGAGTCCCTGCGCCAACTGACCCTGCAACTTGTGCGACAACGCCTACTCCATCGGAGGCAAACTGACGATTTGCGCTTTTTACAAAATCGTTTTTGATTGCCCGCATCTGGAATGTCATTGCGCTTTCGACTGCTCCTTTATCATTGGCGGATGCTTTCTTGACAACATCATTAATGTCAAATGTAGCAGTAAGTAATTTCGGGGAAACTGTTCCACGAGTTGTTGGGGCTGCACCAGTTCTCAACTTGTTGTTTGCTGAGTTGAGGTTTGCAACACCAGTATGACGGTTTGATCTAATAGGAACGATAAACTCATCGTTCATATATTTAACACCATCGTTTGTTTTGATGACCTGCATGAGTTTTGCTTGCTTTGGTACATTGTCCTGAATGTATGGCTGGACAACTTCCAAAAGGGCAGCATTGTAATCAGACAGGGCAAATGCTGTAGTAGACATGAATTAAAAAAAATAATTGTTAATTTTCTGCGCCATAAAGACGCTCTTTCAAAAGATCGCCGACATTGTCGTCAGTAACTCTGACAGGTTTTGGCTCTTTTTTACCTCCTCCTTGCTCTATCGTTTTAAGAGAAGGATTTTTTTTGCTTTGTACTTGTTGATCTTTCCAGCTTTTCAGCTGTAGTTCATACATGTCTTCATAGGCTTTCAACGGGTCTTCTATGTTGTATGCCTGCATGTACGCAAGTACAGCCTTTTTGTTGAATGGTGGTCTTCCGTCAGATCCATCTATTTCTCCTTCCAGTTTTTCAGATGTAGTAAGAATGCTGTCTACATATTTCTGTTCCTGCATAAACTGTTGGAAGTATTTTGGCAGATCATCTTTTTTAATATATCCTGATTTCTCAAGATCCTCATTGAAGATGATGCCGAGTTTTTTAGCCGCTTCACGAGCTTTGTTTACATCTGCATTTGTTTCGGTTCCCGCATCTTTTTTTTGTTGAAAAGATTCGAGCTGTTGTCTTGCTTGTGCAAGCTCTTCTTGTGTGGCTTTATGTTCCTGACTAATCCGACCATACTCCGGCCAAACCTTATCCAGTGACGTATTCCATTTCTGCTCATACTCTCGCGTCTTTCTTCCAAGATCGATAAGCTCTTGAGCTTCTTCTGGAGAATACTCCTGATCGTTTATAACAATGTTTGAAGGTGCTTGAGGCGCTCCTTCTTGACCTTGATTTGGGTTATCCATAATCTTGTATACCAGTCGTATTAGCAAATACGCTGTGTAATTGATAATGTTGACCCAACAAAAAAAGGCCTGGAGACCTAAACTTTTGTTAGGTTTCCAAGCCTTCTTTCTTCGCTTGAATTGGCTAGTCTAGTTACTAGCTACTATTATTATACAAATTTACAAGAGCGGTGTAAATCGTTATAATAAGATTAACCGCTAATGGGAGTGGTTGATACGTGTTAGAGAACGCACGGCATTATCAGTCCGTGCTTTTTTTATGCCGACCAACTACCCGTCAAGTAAGCAAACATTTACAGATCCATCTGGAACATCTCCTCTTGCGTCAGGCCCAGACCACGCACAACTTCATACAGATATTAATGATACTGTAGAGGCTCTTCAAGATACAGTTGGGACAACCGCCGGAACAAATGTGCTTAAAGATTTTTCTGCTGGTCAGTTTCCTGCACGAGTTAACAGTGGGGGAACCCTTGTTCAGACATTAATAGGTGGAACATTAGATCTTCCTCATATAAAAACCAGCACAATGGGAAGCTCTGTCTACCAAGGCACAGTATCGGGAACAGTAACCATAGATCTTTCTACAGCAACAAGACACCTCGTTAACATGCCCGATAGCGCTGGTTCCGTTACTTTTGCCATATCAAATGTTTCAGAAAACCAACCATTTATTGTTGAAGTCCTACAAGGAACGGCAGGATCGGGAACCATAGGGTGGTTTTCTACAATTAAATGGGCTGGAGGAGCTGCCCCAACACCTACATCTACAGCAAGTAAAAAAGATGCTTTTGGTTTTATACCTACAGGAACAGCTTCTTTTGATGGTTATATCATTGGACAAAATATATAAATATGGCAGCAACACACTCACTTCAACTCGTCACAGCCTCTAGTCAATATGCAACTATAAACGACGCTTCATCTCCAAATATTGATATTACAGGAAGTCAAACGTGGGAATGTTGGCATCAGGTGGCAGCTATTGGCACTCAATATTACATGGCAGGTATTAGAGCTTCAGGAGGTGGCTCTAGTAAAGGATTTTGGATTGCCTCTAATAATACTATTCATTTTGTATTATCGGGATTAACTACTAATTCAGACGTGTTTTACACGCCCACACGAACTGCAAACACTTGGGTGCATGTTGCGGGAGTATACAATTCAGGGGATAGTACGCTCAAACTATATATTAACGGTGAGTTAGTGTCATCACTCTCCGCATCAGGAACATCTGCCGCAATTACAGCAGGGTTTTCAATAGGTCGATTAGGAGATCAAGCGGCATCATACTTTGGTGGTAAGGTCAGAAACTTCCGCATTTGGAACGTCGCCCGCACACAAGCACAAATAAGAGCTGATATGAACGTAGAAACGCCATCAGATACAACTGGGTTGCAGGGAAACTGGATACTAAATAACACCTATACTGATAGCTCTGCAAATGGATATGACCTTACCGCCTCTGGTTCTCCAACCTTCTCAACAACTTATCCTGATGCACTAGACCTTACAGAAAACAGCAACTGGACAAAGAAGCACAAGATAACCATAGACGCAGATCAGGTATCAGGAAGTGCGGATCTAACGGATGTACCGATTGTACTGACGGAGAGCAATTTCTTGGCGGATGCTTTTTCAAATTCTCTCAATGGCGGTGTAGACCTTCGCTTCTCGACAGACGCAGACGGTAAAAACCGCCTTGCGCATGAAATAGTTAATTGGGATGTTGCAAATAGTACTGGTGAGGTATGGCTCAAAATCAATACTCTCTCCTACAATACAGATACAGACATCTATGTACATTACGGAAACTCAAATGCATCAGCACTTGACGAGAATGAAGCATTTGGGAAGCATCAGGTGTGGGGGGCAAATTGGGACATGATGTATCACTTGCAAGGAAACGCTACCGACTCAACAAATGTAAGCAATGACGGAACGGCAAGTAATGTAAGTTACGCCACAGCAAATGGAAAATTAGGTCAAGGAGGATCATTTAACGGATCAAGCTCCTATATTGATCTTGCCTCGTATCCAATATCAGGAAGCCAGTCATTTACTTTTGGTGTTTGGTTCAAAACGTCATCTATTGGAACAGATAAAACAATAATAGCGGTTGGGAATATGACATCATCTTTACAGGGATTTATAGTCTATGTGAGATCGACAAATAAATTTGGTTGGGATTTGTCAATATCAGGCGGGACAAATTCAACAACAACCGTAACAGATGGGAACTGGCATTTTGGCGTAATAGTAAATAACGCTGGTACGTTTCAGCTGTATCTAGATGGTGCAACAGAAGGAGGGACATCCAGTAAGTCTCCGAATATTACAACAGGAACAAAAAGAATAGGTCATTATTCTGCTTACTATAACGGATCGCTTGATAATCCATTTTTCTATGCAGGAGCATTGTCCGCTGACTTCATCACCACCCTCTACAACAATCAAAATAGTCCGAGTACGTTTGCAATACCTTCAGCAATCAATAATGGCAATTTCTTTTATTTACTCGCATGAAAATAATACGCCCAATAAATACAAACGGACAACCACCCACCATTACTCAAAGATTTGGAGGATTTCATACCGGAATAGACTATGCATATCCGGACGGCAAAGCCGTGTATGCTACAGCCGACGGAATAGTCACAATCGCTAAAAACTCTGAGAATAGACAGTGGCTTGCCAATACCGCTTCTGATCCTTTTAAACCCAAAACAGGAAAAAGGGCATTAAGCAATGATGACTACGGGAACATGATTAAAATTGGTCACGAAGAAGGATACTCGACATTGTATGCACACCTTCGATATAAGTCGGTTCTTGTGAAAGTCGGAGATATAGTCAAAAAAGGTCAAAAAATTGCAGAAGTCGGGTCAACTGGTAATTCAAGTGGAAATCATCTCCATTTTGAATTGCGCTTAAATGATCTGACACAAGATCCGGCAGCCATTATGGATACGGCTTTCACCGGCTATTTTACTAATTCACAACCTCCTATGTCAGATTACTACAAAGGCCTCGATCTTAACAACAAAGATAGCATGAAAGTTGCAGTTGATGAGTGGGCGAATGTCCGTGACGGAAAGTATGTCAAAAAGGAAAACTGTGAGAATGAAATTAAAAAAGTAAAGCAGCAATTAGAGAATGTCAAAGGAGAGCTTTCTTCATTATCTACTCTCAAGAAACAAGCAGATGATCAAATAAAAAGACTTCAGGAGGAAGTTAATAAGAAAGATGAGGAATTAAAAAAAATGGACAAGATGGTCAAAGCTCTTGAGGACGGAGATATTGAACGACAAAACACAATTGCAAAATTAAGTCAAGAGGTTAGCAGACTACAGGAGAAAGTGACAAAAATGAAGGAAGATTCTGAAGAGCAATACACAGAGGATGAAGTTAATGAGATTGTTCAGGAAGAGTTGGCAAAAATTCATAAAAATATTGCACTTAATTATGTAAGAGCAGCGAAAAACCCTCTTGCAAGAGCATTTCAACAGTTCCTATCTGATATGTCACATGGAAGGCAATAGTATTGATTACAAGTTGGGAGAGATATCAAGCTGTCTTAAGACTCAGAGCAAAACACTTGAGGAGATTAAAGACATTATGAAATCTCAAAATGAGCGAATCAATATCCTTGAGAAATTCAAGGACAAAGCAATGGTGTATGTGGGTGTAGGAATTATTGTTCTTACAATCACATTTAATGTATTGAAAGAGTACTTTTTACAAATTATTAAAAAATCATGGAAAATCTAAAAGATAGGATAACCAGTAGAAAATTCTTACTTGCACTTGGAGCATTGGCAGGGTATGTTCTTCTTGGTATAACCGGACAGGTTGAATGGGGCGAAGCATTTGATAAGGCTTCATATATCGTTATGGCATATATTGCTGCTGAAGGCGGAGCTGATATATTAGGTAGATTTAAAAAATAATGGCACTCGAAAAATTTCAACAGGGAGAGACAGACTATCCAACACGTCATGTGTCATGGCATAACAACCGTGTTAGACAGGAGATGGCTGACTTTATGCTTGAAGAAGCAAGAAGATTGGATCTTCCCGCAATTATCAGTATG